>NZ_JAIY01000003.1:839798-892223 GCF_000710405.2 Kitasatospora sp. MBT66
TCGACGGCGGCGGCCAGGCGGGGGTCGGTGGGGGCGGCGGAGCCGTCGCCGGTGACGGTGATCTTCTGGCGGATGCCGTCGCCGACCATGCCGGGCTTGCAGGCGACCTCGTAGGAGCCGGCCTTGATCTCGGCGGTGATGGTGGCCTTGGTGCCGGGGCCGATGTTCTCGCGCTCGGTGACGATCTTGTCGCCGGCGGCGTAGACGTAGACCTCGGTGACCTTGGATCCCTTGTTGGCGATGTCGATGCTGACGTGGCCGGCCGGGAACGTCGTCCTGGAGACCTCGCAGGCGGTGTCGGTGGCGTTGACCTTGACGGCGTCGGCCGCGGTCTTGTCGTCCTTCTTCTGCGAGCAGCCGGCCAGCGCGGCGCTCGCCACGGCGAGGGTGAGCAGAGTGGCTGCGGTGGAACGACGGGCGGACATGCGGGCTCCAGCGGTCAGGGTCGGGGGCATGGTCGGTGGCCTTGCGGCCGAGGTGCGGACGGCGGCCGGGAAGATTAGGTGAACCTTACTAAGGCCGCCCTAATTCGTCTACTTTGATGTAGACGCCAGGGGTTCGGGGTTTCGGGTGGCGGGTCAATTGCCCTGGTGGGGCGGGGTGGTGGGTGGGGGTTTCCGGTCGGGAGTGCGGGGCTTCGGTCGGTCTGTATATGCAGTCGATCGACATATGCAGAGAGATGGCCTATGTTGATCCACAGGACGGACCGCCGGCTCCGGAGAACGGACGAGCCGTGGGGGCGGGCGTCCGCCGTCCGTGCATGGCCTGGCATGCCGTCAGGCCCGCCGCTTCCCCTGGGAGGACCGCAGTGCATCACCGTTCCCGTACACCCGGACCCAAGCTGCTCGGCGTCGCGATCGCCGCCGTGCTCGGCCTCGGCGTGGCTGTGCCGCCCGCGTTCGCCGGACCGGCCGGTGGGCCGTCCGCCGAGGCCGACCCGGTGCCCGGGCTGGTCGCCGGGTCGGACACCGCCGCTCCGCAGCTGGTCACCGGCCTCGCCGAGGCGGCCCCCGGCGACAACCCGGCCGAGGCGGCCCGCGCCCACCTGGCCGCCCATCAGGACCGCTACCGGGTCGACCCCGCGCAGCTCGCCGAGGCCGGTGTCGAGCGTGCCGCCGACGGCCGGCGCACCGTCCGGTTCGAGCAGCGGCACGGCGGCATACCCGTATTCGGGGCCAGGTACCTGGTCCACCTGGTCGGCGAGGGCGCCGGGCAGCGGGTCGAGTCGGCCGGCGGCAAGTACTTCACCGGGCTCACCGCACCGACCGCGCAGACCGTGCCGGACGAGGCACTGCGACAGCTCGCGATCGGCGCGGTCCAGGACGGGGCGGCCCGGGCCGGCGCGACGGCCGAGGACCACGGCCTGGTGGTGCTGCCCGGCGGCTCCGGCCGGCTCGCCCGACACTTCACGGTGCGCGGGAGCGACCCGGTGGCCTGGGCGACGAAGGCGCAGGAGGTGTTCGTGGACGCCTCGGTAGGGGAGGTCGCGCTCTCCTACCAGGTGCGCGCCCCGTACCCGCTCGACGCCCCGGCCGCCGTGGCATCCACCGACGCGGCAGCCGCCGCCCCGGCCCTCGAACCCGCCACCGGCACCGCGCCCGACGCCCTCGGCCGCCCCGCCCGGGTGAACATCGGCCGACTCCCGGACGGCACCTACCAGCTCGTCGACCTCACCCACCCCGCCACCGTCACCACCTACGACGCGGCCGGCCGGGACGAGCAGGACTTCCGCCGACTGCCCGCCGACGTCCTCCCGGCCGCCTCGGCGACCACCGACTTCCCGGCCGCCACCGGCACCAGCGGCGCCACCGACGCCCACCTCAACGCCGCCGCCGTCTACGACTTCTACCGCGACCGCCTGGGCCGCGAAGGGATCGACGGCAAGGCCGGACCGATCGTCTCCGTCGTCAACGTCACCAGCAACGGCGCGCCCATGGACAACGCCTACTGGGACGGCACGAAGATGGTCTACGGGGGCGGCAGCGCCAAGTTCCGCCCGTTCGCCGTCGCACGCGACGTGGCCGGCCACGAGATGACGCACGGCGTCGTCAAGTACACCGCGGACTTCGTCGACCTCGGCCAGTCCGGTGCCCTCAACGAGGCCGTCGCCGACTACTTCGGCAACGCCATCGAGGTGACCGGCCGAGGCATCCCGATGACCGACCCCAGGGCGGCGCTGCTCGGCGAGGACCTCTGCCGCACCGGCACCCCCGAGGCCTGCGCCGGCCGCCGGCTGGACGACCGCCGCACCACCGTCGCGGACTACGTCGGGGCGCCCGCCGGGGTCGACAGCGGCGGCATCCACATCAACTCCACCATCGTCTCCGGCGCGTTGTGGGACATCCGGCGCAGCCTCGACCCGCTGCTCGCCGACCGCCTGGTCTACCGCGCGCTCGCCGAGTACCTCACCCCGCTGGACGACTTCGTCGACGCCCGCAACGCGGTGCTCGCCGCGGGCCGCGCGCTCGGCCTCGACCGTGCCCAACTCCGCACCGTGGCCGCGGCCTTCGACGCCCACGGGATCAAGGAAGGCTGGCAGCGCCGGATCGGCGTGGACAGCCGCCCGCTGCTGCGCGAACTCTCCACCGAGAGCGTGGCACCGGATGTCGCCGCCGGCCGCTGGGTGGCGGCCACCGCGGACAAGGGCGCCAAGGGCAGCATGGCCGTCCACACGGGCGCCGTCACCGGCTCCGCCGAGCCCGTCCGGCTCAGCCCGGAGGACGGCCGCTCGCACGGCTGGCCCGCCACCGACGGCACGATCGCTGCCTGGGTGGCGATGGGACCGGGGGCCGACGGCAACTGGGGCATGGAGGTGCTGGCCCGGCCGCTCAACGGTGGGCCGGTGCGCAGCGTCCACCCCGGCGCGAACCGGTTCGTCGCCGACGTCCGGGTCTCCGGCGGTGATGTCGCCTTCCTGCTGACGGACCACGCGACCGGCCGCAGTGGGCCGGTGCTCTCCCACGCCGGGGCTCCGGTGGTGCCGATCGCGCTGCCGGAGGGCCACCGGGCCGCCGGGCTGGCCTTCCACGACGGCCTGCTCGCCTGGACCGAGAGCTGGGAGGTCGGTGAGCGGACCGTGAGTGCGCCGACCGTCTACTCGCTCGCCGCCGGCAAGGTCGTCGCCCAGTACGTGGTGGACGACGCGCACGCCGCCGGCGAGACCGCGGTCGGCAGCCTCCGACTGGCCGGCGGCCGACTGCTGTGGGTGGAGACGCCCTTCGACCGGACGAAGGGCAGCACGATCCGCTCCGGCGCGCTGGACGGCTCCGGAGCGACCGACCTCCTGCCCGCCGGTCCCCGGCCCGGCACCGGCACCGAGCCGCGCCGGATCACCGGCCTCACCGCCTCCGACCGGGCGGTCACCTTCGCCGAGGCCGCGCGGGGGGAGACCAGGAACACCGACCTGCCCAAGCTCTGGCAGCTCCCGCTCACCGGCGGCACCCCCGAGCGGATGTCCTGCAACCGGGGCGGCCAGTACTCCCCGGTGGCCGACCGGGGGACCCGGGTGGTCTGGCTGGACGCCACGGCGGGGCGCACCGATCTGGTCGTGCGCGAGCGCGCGGCCGGCACCTGCTGACCGGAGGCGGCTGCCCCGGGGTCCGCACCAGGGCTCTCGACCCCGAAGCCCGGACCCCGTCCGCCCCGGTCTCCCGCCCGGCCGCCGCATCCCTGCGGCGGTCGGGCGGGTCCCTGTCCTCACCGGGCCGCCGCGTGCCGCGTGCCGCGCGCCGTGCACGACCGGACCGGTGCGCCCCGCACCCCCGGCGGTCCGACCCCGAACCGGCCTTGACCCTCTCTCAGCCGAGCCGACATCATGAGCCGTCATGTTCTGACTCCGCCGTCGGGGGAAGTCCGGTCGAATTCCGGCGCTGACCCGCAACGGTAGGCCGCCGACGGCAGTCGGCGGCGAGCCCGAGTACCCGTCGGCGGAGGTGTGTGTCCCCTCCTCCCGTCGTGGTCTGCGGCCAGGGGCTCCCGGAGCCGTCGGGCAGCTCGCCCCGCACGGTCGCCGGTGGCCGCCCGTGCGCCCAGGCCCGGAAAGGCCTCGCATGTCCGCCTCCGCGCTCCGCCGCCGCCCGCTCCGTCTGCTCGCGATATCCGCGCTGGCCCTGACCGCCACCCTCCCGGCCGTCACCGCCGCCCAGGCCGCCACCCCGGCCCCGGCCCCCACCGCCCCGGCCTCCTCGGTCTCCTCGGCCTCCGGTGACGCCGCCACCTACCGCCCGGACGCCGCCGCGGCCGGCTGGCTGGCCCGCCAGCTCGTCAACGGCGACCACTTCGAGTCGGTCTTCGACGGCACCGCCTACCCCGACCAGGGCCTCACCATCGACGCCGTGCTCGCCTTCGCCGCCGCCGGCAGCGCCGACGAGGCCGCCGCCCGCGCCACCGCCTGGCTCGCCCGGCCCGAGATCCTGAGCGGCTACCTCGGCGACGGCACCACCGAGGCCTACGCCGGTGCCACCGCCAAGCTCCTGCTGGCCGCCGAGGTGCGCGGCACCGCCCCGTCGGCCTTCGGCGGCGTCGACCTGCCCGCCCGGCTGCGCTCCCTCCTGACGCCGAGCGGCCGATTCTCCGACCGCTCCCAGTGGGGCGACTACAGCAACGCCTTCGGCCAGTCCCTCGCCCTGATCGCCCTCCAGCGCACCCCCGGCGGGGCCCCGGCCTCCGCCGTCGACTTCCTGGCCGCCTCCCAGTGCGCCGACGGCGGCTTCCCGGTCGCCTTCGGGCAGGCCACCTGCACCGCCGACACCGACGCCACCGCACTCGCGGCCCAGGCCCTCGCCGCCACCGGCCGCAGCGCCAAGGCCAAGGCCGGCCTGGACTGGCTGACGGCCCACCAGAACACCGACGGCGGTTTCGCCGCGGCCGGTGCCACCGCCTCCAACGCCAACAGCACCGGCCTGGCCACCGCCGCCCTGCTCCCCGGCGGCCGGTTCGTCAGCGGCCTCAAGGGCTGGAGCAGCCTGGTGAAGCTCCAGCAGGGCTGCTCGGCCGATCCCGCCGTGCGCGGCGCCGTCGCCTACGACGCGAGCGGCTTCAACCCCGCCAACGCCGCCCGGGCCACCGCTCAGGCCGTCCTCGGCCTCTCCGGTCAGGGCCTCGCCGGCCTCAGCGCCCACGGCGCCCGCCCGTCCGCCCCCACCCTGGCCTGCCCGGCCCCGGCCGCGCGCCCCTGACGGTCGCCCGCCCGTGACCCCGCACCGCCGTCCGCCGCACCCGAGGAGCACCCCCATGACCACCTCCGCCCGTCCCGCCCGCCGTACCCTCGGCGCCTTCGCCGCCGCCGCGGCCCTCACCGCCGGCCTGCTCGGCGTCTCCACCGCGACCGCCCCGCCGGCCCGGGCCGCCGCCTGCTCCGGCAGCTCCGGGGTCACCGTCGTCGTCGACTTCACCGCCCTCGGTGGCGGCATCGAGACCGGCTGCGCCCCTGGGGACCCGGCCAGCGGCCTCGCCGCCCTGACCGGCGCCGGTTTCTCCTACGCCTTCCACCCGCGCTTCCCGGGCTTCGTCTGCAAGATCAACACCCTGCCGACGACCTGCACCAACCCGACCGGCACCGCCTACTGGTCGTACTGGCACGCCGCGCACGGCGGCCCGTGGTCCTACAGCAACCTCGGCGCCGGCTCCTACAACCCGGCCCCGGGCGAGGTCGAGGGCTGGTCCTTCGGTGCCGGTGCCCAGCCGGGCATCACCGCGCCCTGACCCCGGACCCGCCCGGTGGGTTCTCCGTGCGGACGCTCGGCCTGGAGATCGGCCGGCGTCCGCACGGTGTCCGTCGGGCGGGCCACGCCCCGGCGACCGGGCGGACCGTGCCCTACCGGCCGGGCGCCTTCGGGGCCTCCAGTTCCACGTGGTGGACGGTGAAGCCGCCCCGTATCACCGGGGCGAACGGGGCCGGGGCCATGCAGGTGCCGACCACCGGCTGGTAGGGCTTCTGGTCGGGACCCATGTCGAGATTGGCCACGCCCCAGGAGAAGCCGAGGCGGGCGCCGTCGCGGCCGCTGCCCCGGTAGATGCTCAGACCGATCCTCTCGTTGGCGTTCCCGGTGTCCGAGGTGGTGACGACGGCGGTCAGGGTGGCGACCGGGCCGCCGGTGCTCAGGCAGTCCACCGCGGCCTCGGCGCTGTAGACCACGCCGGTGGCGGCCACGCGGTGCGAGTAGCGGACCGTGCCGACGGCGTCGGTGGGCAGTCCGTCGGGCGCCTTGGTGCCCGGGAGCGGGCGGGAGTACGGCTTCGCCCGGGCGTCGACGGTGAACCAGATCTCGTCGTCCGGGGAGAAGGCGTACGAGACCCGGGCCTTGCCGCTGACGCTGGCCGGTCGCTCGGCCCGGCCGTCCCGGCCGTCGGGTACGGAGCTGTCCGACCCGGGGACGGACAGGGCGTCGGCGGAGGCCGGTGCGACGCCCGTGAGCGCCGCGAGGGCCAGCCCGGCGGCAGCGGTCGCCCGGGCGGTCCGGACGGCGGCACGGTTACGGGTACGAATGCTGGTACGAATGCGGAACACGGTGGGTCTCCCTCCCCGGCGGCCCGGTCGGCCGCCCTCTCGATGCCCCCAATCCTGGTCGCGGCACCCCCACCCGCACATGTGCCGATCGGCACAATTACCGAGCCCACCCGGGCGCTCCCACCCTGCCGAACGGCAGGGTCGGGACCGACGGTCCGCCAGCCGCCAGCCGCCAGCCGTCAGCCGTCAGCCGCCAGCCGCCAGCCGTCAGCCGTTCGCCACCGGAACGCCGTCCGGACGCCCGTACAGCAGCGCGGCGATGTGGTCGGCGCAGCGGACGGCGGCCTCGGCCATCGCGCTGCGGGTCATTCCCGCGACGTGCGGCGTCAGCAGGGCGTTCGGGAGTCCGAACAGCGGTGAGTCGAACGCGGCGTGCTCGTGCTCGAAGGTGTCGACGGCCGCCGCCGCGAGCGGGTGCCCGGGATCGCGCAGGGCGTCGGCCAGGGCCCGCTCGTCGACGATCCCGCCCCGGGCGGTGTTCAGCAGGATCGCCCCCGGCCGCAGCAGCGCCAGCTCACGGCGGCCGACCAGCCCCCGGGTCCGCGCGGTGAGCGGCAGGTGGACGGACACCACGTCGCTGGTCGCCAGCAGTTCGGCCAGGGAGTCCGCCCGCCGGACGCCGTCCCCCTCGGCCGGGGTGCGGCCGAGGCCCTGGACGGCCATGCCGAGGGCGCGGGCCCGTCCGGCCAGTGCTCGGCCGATCCGGCCCGGGCCGAGGATGCCGAGGGTCAGTTCGGACAGCGCCCGGGCCGGTGCCGCCGGACTGCGCCAATCACCCCGGTGCGAGGCCGTGTTGTGGCCCGCGAGGTCCCGGGTCAGGGCGAGCAGCTGGGCCAGGGCGAACTCGGCGACCGCGTCGGCGTTGGACCCGGGCGTGTGGGTGACGGCGACCCCGAGGCGGGTGGCTGCGGCGAGGTCGACGTGATCGGTGCCCGCCCCGGCCCGGCCGATCACCCGCAGCGCCCCGGTCGCGGTGCCGGCCGCCCCGGAAACGGCGGCCGCCCCGGAAACGCCGGCCGCTCCGCAAGCACCGGCCGCCCCGGAAGCGTCGGCGCCACCGGCCGTGGCGGCCAGGAACGCGGCGCGCAACGGCACCCCGGCCCGGGACTTGACGGCCTGGTGCCCGCCGTCGCGGAGGGTCTCGGCGATCAGGGCCGCCTCGTCGAAGGGGTCGAAGTCGGTGAACCCCACGCGCCCGCCCCAGGTGGCCCGCGCGCCCGCCCGGTCGGCGACCCGCCGCAGGTTCAGGGTGACCGCCAGGCCGTGGCCGAGCAGGCGCTCCAGCTCCACGCCGAGCAGGTCCCCGGGCGCCGCGTCCAGCAACAGGATCCGATACCGCCCCAACACACCCTCCGCTCCCGGCCGGAGCCTCACGAGCGTGGCACAGCGCGTGGCAGCCGATCGATGATCATCACCACTGCCAAGCTACAGCGGACCGGGGGGCTTGCGGCAAGACCCCGGTGACGTCGGAGAATCACCCGTCGAAGCCGACGCCGGAGCCGGAAAGGCACCGGAACGCCAGATGTGGAGGGGGCGCGGGATGCGCGTAGTGCTGTCGACGTACGGGTCGCGGGGGGACGTCGAGCCGTTGCTGGGACTCGCGGTGCGGTTGCGCGAGCTGGGCGCGGACGTACGGCTCTGCGCGCCGCCGGACGAGGAGTTCGCGGCCAGGTCGGCCGCGCTCGGCGTACCGCTGGTGCCGGTCGGCGACGCGGTGCGGCCCCTGGTGACCGGTGCGGCGTCGTCGGCGCCGACGGACTTCCCCACCCGGGTGGCGCGGCTGACGGCGGCCTCCTACGAGGCGGTCCTCGGGCAGGCGGCGGCGGGCGGCGCGGTCGTCGCGACCGGGCTCTTCCCGAGCGCGGCCGGTGCCATGGCGGCGGCGGAGAAGGCGGGTGCCGGGTACGTCTACGCGGGCCTGCAGCCGACCGTCCTGCCGTCGCCGCACCACCCTCCGTTCCGGTACCCGGGCCGCCCCGCGCCGCCCGAGGGGGCCGACAACGCGAAGCTGTGGGAGCTGGACGTCGAGAGCATGAACGCGCTGTTCGGCGGGGCCGTCGACGCGCACCGGGTGTCGGTCGGCCTGCCGACGGTGGCGAACGTCCGCGACCACGTCCTCACCGGGCGGCCGTGGCTGGCCACCGACCCGGTCCTCGGCCCGTGGCGGCTGCCCGCCGAACTCGACGTGGTGCAGACCGGAGCCTGGCTGCTGCCGGACCCGCGCCCGCTGCCCGCCGCGCTGACCGCCTTCCTGGACGCGGGCGGGCCCCCGGTGTACGTGGGCTTCGGCAGTATGCCGATGCGTGGTTCGGAGGACGTCGCCCGACTGGCCGTCGAGCAGGCCCGGGCGGTCGGCCGCCGGGTGGTCGTCGGCAGCGGCTGGGCGGAACTGTCAGGCGGCGAAGGCGGAGCGACCGGAGCGGGCAGCGCGGGCAGCGGGTCCGCGGCGGCCGTCCCGGACGACTGTTTCGTGGTCGGCGAGGTGAACCACCAGGCGCTGTTCGCCCGGGTCTCCGCCGTCGTGCACCACGGCGGCGCGGGCACCACGACGGCGGCCGCCCTGGCCGGTGCGCCGCAGCTGGTGGTCCCGCAGATCGTCGACCAGCCGTACTGGGCCGCCCGGGTCGCCGAGCTCGGCATCGGCGCGGTGCACGACACGACCGTTCCGACCGCGGAGTCCCTCGCCGCCGCGCTGCGGACCGTCCTGGCACCGCGGACCCGGGAGCGGGCCGCAGCCGTGGCCGCCGGGATCCGCACCGACGGCGCGGAGGTGGCCGCGCGGCTGCTGATCGACGGGGGGTTCTGACCCGGGGCCGCTGTGCCGCCTCGCATCCCGGCTCCCGCCTCGCATCCCGGCTCCCGCCTCGCATCCCGGCTCCCGCCTCGCGCCCTGTCTCCCGCCCCCGCCTCCCGCCGGTGTGCCGTGGCGCCGGTGCGCCGTCGGCCGGATTGACGGTGCGGCGACCTGGGCACCCGCCCGGTGTCGGAGGGGCCGGAGCACGGTGGTGCGGAGGTGGTGGTGATGGACGGACCGGGCCTGTCGAGCCGGGAACGCTGCATCCTGGCGGAGATCGAGGGAGACCTGCGGGCGGACCGCGGCCTGGACCGGCGGCTGCGGACCATGCGGTGCGTGCTGCCGATCCGGGTGCTGGACTCCGTCGCGCGGGTGCCGGCGACGGTGCTGGTGGTCATGGCGTCGCTGTCGCTCGGGCTGCTGATGGTCGGCGCCAGCGTGCACACGGCGGCGGCGCTGGCACCCTTCGCGGCGATCTGGCTGCCGTCGGTACTGCTGCTCCTGGTCCGCCTCGTCCGCCGACGCCCCCGTCGCCCCCGTCGCCCCCGTCGCGCGGGGCGGCCGGGGCGGCCGGACCGGGTGGACGGCGGTTGAGGCCGGACAGCGGTCGACTCCCGACAGCAGGCGACGTTCGGCAGTGGGTGACGCCGGGCGTGCATTCACCCGCGCCGGGGCAGCGGACCGGTCGAAAACGGAATGAACAGCCCTGTTCCGGGTAGGACGACCAATGGAGCGGCCGAACCGCACCGCGGACCGTTCCCGCGCCCGGACAGGGCGCCACCTGGACCGTCGCCCGAAGTAGCCGGGCAGAGGTCTTCGGGAAGAGGGACCGCAGCACGCGGACGAACCCGCCCACCCCTCTCGCGGTCCGAGGCCGTCCCGCTGCCCAGGAGAACCACCGTGCTCACCTCGACCCTGAGAACCGGCCACAGAGCCGCTCCGCTCCCCACACCGCCCACGCCCCCCGACGTGCCGCCGCCCGTGGCGGCGACCGACCTGCCGGCGGACCTTCCCCCGCGCCCCTCCGAGGCGCAGCTGCGGGCCATGGGCAAGACCGAGGCGCGTGAGCTGAGCGACGCGCTCTTCGACCGCCTCGCGGGGCTGGCCCGCGAATCGCACGCCTACAGCTATGTGCGTGGCACCATCATCGAACTCAACATGCCACTGGTGCGCTTCATCGCCGGGCGCTTCCGTCACCGCCCCGAGGACATGGACGACATCCTCCAGGTCGGCACCGTCGGCCTGATCAAGGCGGTCGACGGCTACGACCCGGGCCGTGGCGTCGAGTTCGTCACCTACGCCATCCCCACCATCGCCGGTGAGATCAAGCGGTTCTTCCGGGACACCTCCTGGCCGGTGCGGGTGCCGCGACGGATGCAGGAGTGCTACCTCGCGGTCGCGCGCGGCTCGGACCGGCTGGAGCAGGAGCTCGGCCGGCTGCCGCGCCCCGAGGAGATCGCGGAGGCGCTCGACCTCAGCACGGAGGAGGTCGCCGAGGGGCTGATCGCCGTCCGGGTCCACCGGTCGGACTCCCTCGACGCGCTGCGCGAGGAGGACGCCGACGAGTCCGGCAGTGCCCTGCTGGACCGGCTCGGATCCTGCGACCCGGGCATCGAGCTGGCCGAGTTCCGTACCGCCGTCCGTCCCCTGCTCGGGCGGCTGCCGAGGCGCGAGCAGAAGGTGCTCGAACTGCGGTTCTGGGAGGACCGGACGCAGTCGGAGATCGCCGACCGGATCGGCGTCTCGCAGATGCACGTGTCCCGGCTGCTCTCGGTCACCCTGGCACACCTCCGGGAAGAGCTGGACGACCGCGACGCGACCGGTTGGAACGACGACCCGCCCGACCCCGACCCCCGCCGGGACCGCTGTTCCGGCTGACCCGGGGAAGTACTCGTCCCGTCCCCGACAACCCGCACCTCTCCCAATGTTTCCCGCCCCTCACCCCGGTTAGCCGCGCTGTGAGGGGCGGGAAGCACGACGGACGCGGATCGCCGCGGAATCCGGAGGCCGTCGGCTGTGCCCGGTGCGGCGTCCGCCGCCCGCCGTCCTACCACCGAAGGGTCGGAGTCCGACGTCCGGCCCACCGACTCGCGACTGCCGCCCCCCGACCTCCCGACAGGTACCGCGGACGAACAGGAGCACCCGTCATGACCCGCCACCCGCCCCGACCACCCCCTGTCGGCAGCGTGACCGCGCCGGACCGGGCCGTGGGACTCACCACCCGCGCCCGACCGTGGGCCCGCGGCACCGTCCTGGTCCTGCACGGGGAACTCGACCTGGACTCCGTGGCCGGGCTGCGCGAGGCCCTCGACCACGCCCTCGCCGCGCCCGGCACGGTCGTCCTGATCGACTGCGGCGACCTCGCGTTCTGCGACTCCACCGGCCTTTCCGAACTGCTCGACGCCGCTGTCAGGGCGCGGGAGCAGGGCAGCCGGATCGAACTCGCCCGTCCCCGGCCGGTCGTCCGGCGCGTTCTCGAACTGACCGGTGCCACCGACGCGTTCGCCCTCCGCGACGGCCCGCCGCCGTGACCGCCGCGCCACCCGCGCCACCAGCCCCACCCGCAGACCGTGCGGGCGGACGGTGCGGAGGGTGCGGGTCGGTGGGTGCGGGGCCGGACCGCGCATACGGAGCAGGAGGCCGACGGGACGAGGTGGCCGGGATGAGGCAGCAAGGACGGATCGTGGCCGGGGCGCGGGCCCGGGGGCTCGCGGTGCGAAGGCGGACGCGGGCGGCGCGCCGATCCGCGGCAGGGAGGAACGGACGATGAGGCAGCTGGCGCGGCTCGCCCGGGGCCCGCTCTCCGCGGCGGTGGTGGAGCTGGTCACCGCCGGCCCTCCCGACGGGGCCGGCCGTCCAGGGAGCGCCCGTCCGGCGCCGGCCGGGGGCGGTGACCCCTGGGGCGAGGACCACCAACTCGCGCTCCACCTCTGCTACGAACTGCACGACCGCGGTCTGCCCGGGGTCGACCCCGGCTGGGAGTGGGACACCGGGCTGCTCGGGTTCCGGCAGTCCCTGGAACGCCCGTTCCTCGCCGCGGTCCGGGCCGAGGCCGGGCCGGTGCCACCACTCGCGGAGCTGGTGGAAGACCTGCTGACCGCGACGGGCGACGGCGGCCCGTCCAGCCACCTCCTGACCGAGGGCGAGCGTTGGCAGGCGAGGGAGTACCTGGTGCACCGCTCCGTCTACCACCTCAAGGAGGCGGACCCGCAGCTGTGGCTGCTGCCGAGGATCCACGGTCCGGCCCAGGCGATGCTGATGACCATCACCTACGACGAGTACGGCGCCGGACGGCCCGAACGGGCGCACGCGCTGCTGTTCGCGCGGATGATGGCCGACCTCGGTCTGGACCCGTCGTACGGGCACTACCTGGACGCGGTGCCCGCGTCGGCGCTGGCGGTGGTCAACCTGATGACGCTGTTCGGCCTGCACCGGTCGCTTCGCGGTGCGGCCGTCGGCCAGTTCGCGGCGATCGAGATCACCTCCCCGCCGGGTGCGGCCAGGCTCGCCACGGCCCTCGCACGACTGGGGGCGGGGCCGGACGGCACGCTCTTCTACCGCGAACACATCGAGGCCGACGCCGTGCACGAGCAACTCGTGCGGCGCGGTGTGATCGACGAGCTGACGGCGACCGAACCGGAGCTGGCCCGGGACATCGCCTTCGGGATGGCGGCGGCCGCGGCGGTCGACGGGCGGTTCGCCGCGCACCTGCTGGACCACTGGCGGGCGGGCCGCAGTTCGCTGCGCTCAGCCCTGCCCGACGGACCCGGCGGAGCCGTCTGACCGGCCGGAGCCGGTCGGTCAGACGTACCCGGTCGGCCCGACGTACCCGGCCGACCCGCCGGAGCCGGTAGGCCCGCCGGAACGGTCGCGGTCGCGACGGGCGCCGTGACGGCGGTGGCTGGTGTCGCAGAACGGCTGGTGCCGACTGCGTCGGCAGGCGCACAGCGCCACCACCGGGCGCTCGCAGAGCCGGACCGTGCCGTCCGGGCCGACCACCTCCACCGGACCCTCCACCAGGATCGGGCCCTCCGCCAGCACCGTCACCCGTACCGGAGGCCGCGCCGACGGTCCCACCGACGGTCCTACCGACCGCGGCACAGGAGGCCGCGCCGACCCCTCGGCGCCGTGACCGGCAGCGTCACCGTCAGCGCGTCCGGACACCGCGGACCACCACCAGTTCCTCCTCCCGCACGCCCGCCCCGATCAGCCCCAGCCGTTCGAAGAGCCCGGCCCGGGCCGTCATCACCGGCCCGAAGGCCTGCCGACGGCGGGCGACCACGGCGGCGCGCAGGCCCGCGCCGCGCAGCGCGGCCAGGGTCGCCGGGACATCCGCCAGCGAGGACTGCACGACCAGCAGCACGCCGCCGTCGGTCAGCAACCGCGGCGCCTCGCGGCAGAGCCGGTCGAGGACGAGCCGCCCGTCCCGCCCGGCGTCCCAGGCCAGCGCCGGGCCCCGCCCAGGGGTTCCGGCCGGTCCCTCGGCGGGCACGTACGGCGGGTTGGACGCGACCAGGTCGAACCGCCGCCCGGCCACCGGGCCGGTGAGGTCGCCGTGACGCAGTTCGACGCGCCTCCGGTGCAGCCGGGTGTTCAGCCAGGCGGTGAGGACGGCGCGGGCGGAGAGGTCCACCGCCGTCACCCGGGCACCGGACCGGGCGGCGGCGAGGGCCACCGCCCCGGTCCCGGTGCCGAGGTCGAGCACCCGGCTGGCGCCGTCCAGACGCTCACGGCGCACGCAGGCGACGAGTAGTTCCGTGTCTCCCTGGGGTGCGTAGACCCCAGGCGCTCTGATCACCAACATGCCGGGCGCCTGCCCCACCGGGCGGCTCCCACACCACAGGCCTCCGGGTGCGGCCCAGGCGGAGCGCACCGCCGGCAGCCCGCGGAGCCGGAGGGGGACGGGTTGTCGAACGGGTGGTTCCGCCCACCGGCCCGCGCTCAGTTGTCGGCGGCCGCCATGGTCTCGCGCACCGACACCAGGCACGGATCGCAGTAGCGGTCCGGCATCCCGACGGGTGTCTCGATACCGTTCGGCACGACCCGGCGGGACACCTCCAGCAACTGCCCGCAGAGCGCCGTCGACGCGTCGTCCTTCGACACCACGTGCCACATCAGACCCGACGGCTCCTCCGCCGCATCGGTCTCGGCCCACATCTCGTACACGACTGCCTCCCTGAGCAGGGGTCCGGGCCCTCCCCATGGAATCCCGGGCCGCGCCGGTCGGCCACCGGATGGGACCCACTGGGACGGTTCCGGCGCTCCGAGGTTTGAGGATCCGGCGGGTTTCCCAGGGCTTCCCAGGGCTCCCGTGGGCCTCGGTGGGCCTCCGTGGGCCTCGGTGGGCTCGGTGCTCCGGCGGCTGACGAGGACTCCCCGGGGCGGGGGGCTTCGGGTCCCGGGGGTTATCGACCGGCCGCCGGGGCAGACGCGCGGTCGGGACCGGGAGCTCACGCCCCCGACCCGCCGTAGTACCAGCACCAGCACCGCAACCAGCAGGGAGGCACCGCATGAGCATGGTGAAGGAGTCGGTCGACGTCGACGTGCCGCTGCACGCGGCCTACAACCAGTGGACCCTCTTCGAGGAGTTCCCCCGCTTCATGGAGGGCGTCGACGCGGTGACCCAGGTGGACGACCGCCACAACCACTGGCGGACCAGCGTCGGCGGCGTCAGCCGCGAGTTCGACACCGAGATCGTCGACCAGCTGCCGGACGAGCGGATCGCCTGGCGGACCGTCGACGGCGATGTCCGGCAGAAGGGCGTGGTCACCTTCCGGAGCATCGACGACACGCACACCAGGGTGAGCCTGGCCATGGACTTTCAGCCCGAGGGCCTGGTCGAGAAGGCCGGTTCCGCCATGGGCATGGTCGACCGGAGGGTCAAGGGCGACTTGCGGCGGTTCAAGGACTTCATCGAGGAGCAGGGACGGGCGGAGGGAGGCTGGCGAGGCCGCATCACCCCGGGCTGAGCCCGGTCGCGGTACCCGCGACGCCGCCCCCGGTACCCGTCGGTGGACCGGGGGCGCCGTCGTGCCCGGTCCGCGCGGACCCTCTCCCGGCCTCGACGTCACCCGGGCCGGCCGCCTCCGTCGGGCGAACCGCCGTGGTTGTCGGGCGGTTCATCGGGTAGGCGTCGGGCGTGGAGCGCTACGAACCCCCGGAGGACGGTGGCGCCGACGCGCACGACGCGTCGGCGTACGACCTCTGCGACCACTGCGGCCGGGTCGTCCTCGTCGAGGAACTGCTCGGCGCGCTGGTCCCGGACTCCTCCGTCGTTCACGACTCGGACCCGCGGCTCGACGGCGAGCGGGTCGTCACCGCCTGCTCGGCCGAGCACCTCGCGGTGCTGGTCGGGGTCTACCGCGACCGCCCGTTCGTCCCGGAGGAGCAGTGGGCGGCCAAGGTCTGCCGCGTCCTGGCTGAGCGCGACGACCCGGTGCCGCTGAGCGAGGTCGCCGCGCTCAGCGGCCTCTCCGAGCACCAGGCGCAGCAGGGCGTGGACTGGCACAACGCCCGGGCGCGCGAGTGGCGGGCCGAGTACGGCGACCCGGACGCCCCCGACGACGACCCGGCCGGCTGAGCCCTGCATCCCGGCGCCGGGGGCCCGGTGCGGGCGTCACTCGTGCGGCCCGATTCCGGGTGCCCGAAGCCGGGTACGGAACCGCCCGTCCGTCCCCCGAACGCGCTCCCGGAGGCATCCGTGCCCGACATGAACGGCCCCTACAAGCCCGGCACCCCGTGCTGGATCGACCTGATGGTGCCCGACCAGCAGGCGGCCCTCGACTTCTACAGCGAGGTGTTCGGCTGGCAGGGCGAGGTCGGGCCCGCCGAGCAGGGCGGCTACGCGGTCTGCACCCTCAAGGGCAAGCCGGTCGCCGGGATCATGAAGGCGATGAACCCGGACGGCACCGTCCCCGACCCGATGCCGCCGACGGTGTGGACGACCTACCTGTCCACGGACTCCCTCGACGCCGCCGTCAAGACCGTCACCGACGCGGGCGGCTCGGTGGTGGCGGGACCGATGGACGTCATGGACCTCGGCCGGATGGCCGTGATCGCGGACCCGACCGGCGCCGTCGTCGGCCTCTGGCAGCCCGGGACCTTCGACGGCGCGGGCATCGTGAACGAGCACGGCGCGCTCATCTGGAACGAGCTCGCCACCCGTGACCGCACGGCCGCAGCCGCCTTCTACACCGCCGTGCTGCCGGTCACCACCGGCCGCTCCGAGGCGCCCGGCGCCGAGGGGTACATCGAGTTCAAGGTCGACGGCCGCGCGGTCGGCGGGATGATGGACCTCTCCACCTTCCCGCCCGGCGTCCCGCCGCACTGGCAGCCGTACTTCAACGTGGAGGACGTCGACGCGATCCAGACGGCCGTCGTCCGCGCCGGCGGCACCGTCCTCACTCCGGCGTTCGACATGGGCACCAACCGGCTGGCCGTCCTGGCCGACTCGCAGGGCGGAGCCTTCTCGGTGATCACCTGGCCGACGCCGGAGGACCCGACCGGCTGACCGCGGACGGTCGTGCGGCCCCGCTGCCAGACCTGGCAGCGGGGCCGCACGACGCGCTGGGACGGGTCATCGGTGCGGCGGCCCGTCCGGCGTGGGCCGCTCCGTCCCGTCGACCGCGGGGGTGTCGGTGGCGGGGTCAGTGCTTGCCGACGTCCTTGCCCGCGTCCTTGACCTTCTCGGCGGCCTGCTTGAGGTCGCTCTTCGCCTGGGTGCCACGCCCCTCGGCTTCCATCGTCCGGTCGCCCGTCGCCTTTCCGGCGACCTCCTTGGCCTTGCCACGGGCCTTCTCGGCCATATTGCGGATCTTGTCGTCGGTGGCCATGGGTCCTGCCTCCCTTCGATGGACGAGCCGGTGCCCGCCCGAGGCGCGTCTGCCCCCGCCCGGCCGTTCCATGCGTCAGCCCCGCAACTCCCGGCTCCCGGCTCTCGACTCCCGGCTCTCGACTCCCGGGTTCCGGGTTCCGGCACGCGGAAGCCGGGAGCTACGGCTCAGTCGGCGGACCGCCGGTCGCTCCGTCCGTCGTGCCGCCGGCGCAGCTGGAGCATCGGCAGGAGCAGCCAGCAGGCCGCGAACCAGGCCATCACCGCCCCCGCGATCCAGGCCGCCGCCGCGCTTCCGGTGGCGACCCGCAGCAGCAGGAGCAGGGAGGTGCCCACGGTGAGTGCCAGCAGCACCAGACCGACCGCGACCAGCCGGGCCCCCGCGTCGACCAGCTGCGGCTTGCGCCGGTGGCCGGCGAAGAGCCGGTGGTACGAGACCGGTGCGGTGAGCGCGCCCGTGGCCAGCGCGCCGAGGACGACGGTGATCACGTAGAGATCGCGGTCGAAGCCGCCCAGCTGGGCGAAGCGCGGCATGAAGACGACGCTCAGCAGGAAGCCGAACAGGATCTGCGAGCCGGTCTGCGCGACCCGCACCTCCTGGAGCAGGTCGCTCCACCGCCGGTCGGCGCGCTCGTCGGCGGACTCCTGCCGCCCTGTGTGGGCCGCGGCGGTGCCTTCCGGCCCGGCTGTCTCCGGTGGCATCCGGCTCACCTCCGCCCCGGGTGTCGCGGTCGGTCGCTGGTCGTCCCCGGGCTCACCCCGCGTGTAGCCGTGTCTGGCCAGGGCAAACGCGGGGCGTGGACCTGAGGACCGGAACAGCGCCGGGCCCCGGCTGTCGAGCAACGCACCGGCCGGTGCCCGCTGTCCGTGCGGTGCGATCCGCCGCGCGGCATCATGGTCCGGACGGCACGAGGCCGTTCGGACCGGACCGGGAGCCAGCCATGAATCTGTCCGCCGGGGCCGCAGGGGACGCGGGGGAGCAGGGTGTGGGGCCGGGCGCCGGACCTGTCGGCGGGCCGGAACCGCACCCGCCGCGCGCGTACCGCACGGGGGAGCTGCGGATCGAGGTGCGGCGCACCGGTCCGGTGCGGATCGTGTCCCTCGCGGGAGAGCTCGACCGCGACTCGGCCGACGGGCTGCGCACGGCGCTCGCCGGACTTCCGGAAGAGGGCCTGGCCCGGATCCTGGTGGATCTCGCCGAGCTGAGCTTCTGCGACTCGACCGGGCTGAACATCCTGCTGCGGGCCCGGCAGGAGGCCGAGCCGGCCGGCGTCCGGCTGGAGCTCGCCGGGCCGCGCCCCGTCGTGGTCCGGCTGCTCGCGGTCACCGGGGCGGACACCGTCCTGCGGATCCATCCCGACGTCGCCGTCGCGCTGGCGGCGGGAAGCGACCCGGCGGAGCCCACCGGTTCCCACGACCCCGGCAGCCCTGGCAGCCCCGACAGCCCCGGCAGCCCTGACAGCCCTGACAGCGCCGACTCCGGCGGCCCCGGCGACCCGGACGATCCCGGACCCGCGGCACGCGAGCGGCCGTGATGAACGGCCGCGGAGCCGCTGCCGTGCCGGATCGGGACCAGACCCGGCGGCTGCCGCTGAGCAGCAGCGAGGGTGCCGTGCAGCAGTGCCGGGACTTCAGCCGTCAGGCACTGCTCGACTGGCACTGGCTGGCGGTCGACGGCGACGGCTGGCCCGACGAGGAGCAGGTGGCCGTTTTCGAGGACGTCCTGCTGATGGTCTCGGAGCTGGTCACCAACGCCTGTCTGCACGCCCCCGGCGGGCCGCGCGAGCTGCGGTTGCGCTGGGACACCATGCGACTGCGGGTCGAGGTCAGCGACGCCAGCCCGGTCCCGCCGGAGCTGCGCCCGTTCGCCGACCCGGGGCAGCCGGGCGGCCACGGCCTGCGCGTGGTCGAACGGCTCGCCCGCGCCTGGGGATCGCGGCCCGAGGACGGCGGCAAGTCGGTCTGGCTGGAGGTGCCGTCCCCCCTGGAGCACGGCCTCTGAACCAGAGGACCGCCACCTCCCGACCACACGGTGCCCGAACCGCTCCCGGCGGTTCGGGCACCGTGGTCCAGGCCCCGCCCGCCTCAGCCGCCGAGCGGCCGGGGCTCCGTCGCCGGACCCGGCTCGGGTACGGCGGGCGGGCCGGGGTCGGGGTCCGGCGGCGGGAAGGGCGGTACGGGCGGCGGCGCCGGGTCCGGCGTCGGCCGCGGTGCGGGGTCGGGGTGCGGGAACGGTTCGGTGTCCGGATGGACGGGTGGTGGGACGGTCATGGCGGCCGTGCCTCCCTTCCGGGTCGTGGCGGGGCCTCGTCGATGCGGGTGGGCGGGTCGGACACGTGTCCTCACCCGTCCTCACCCGAAAGGCCCCGGCGGCATCAGCGGCCGAGCGCGCGGGCCAGCTCGTTCTTGTTCATCTTCGACCGGCCCTCGATATTGCGCTGCCGGGCCTCGTTGTACAGCTGGTCGTAGGTGGGACCGCCGGCGCCCCGGTGCGAGCGCTGCCCGCCCCGCCGGCCGGAGGAGATGTCCTGGACGGAGCTGCGGCTGGAGGTCCTGGACTCGCCGTGCCGGGCGCGTTCCTTGTTGACCGTACGGGCGGCGATCTCCTCGGCGCGGCCCTCGCTCTCGCCGCGCTCCAGCACGCTCTCCTTGATGTGCTCGTACTGGCGCTCCCGCTTGGGGCTCGATCCTCGGGGCATGGCGGCGCTCCTTCCGTCGGCCACGTCCTTGGCGGGTGGCGCCTACCCGGCGGAACGAGGGCAAAACGGGCCTGGGGTCCTGGTGTCGCTCCCGCCCCGGCCGTCCCGTCTGTCACCGGCGGCGGGACGGTGGCACAGTGGGAGGCGGGGCGGCGCCGCCGCTCCCACCGGTCGGAGCCGCCGTGGAGCGGTCCGGCCGCGCGGTCGATCCGGACGGTGGACGGATGGACGAACACCGAGCGCCCGGCACCGCAGCGGGCCGTGCGGGCCGTGCAGGCCGTGCAGGCCGAGCGGACGGTCCCGACCGGCCGGACCAGGTCCTGCGGGAGCTGCTCGTCGGCCTGACGGCGGTCCGGGACGGCGACTTCCGCACCCGGCTCGGGTCCGACCTGCCGGGCGTGCCGGGGGAGATCGCCACCGTCTTCAACGGCATGGTCGAGCAGCTCGCCCGGGTGACCTCGGAGGTGACCCGGGTGGCGCGGGAGGTCGGTTCCGAGGGCCGGCTCGGCGGCCAGGCGCACGTCCCCGGCGCGGCCGGGACCTGGCTCGACCTCACGGGCGCGGTCAACGCGATGGCCGGCGACCTCACCCGGCAGCTGCGCAACATCGCCCAGGTGACCACGGCGGTGGCGCGGGGCGACCTCACCCAGAAGATCGAGGTCGACGCGCGCGGCGAACTCCTCGAACTCAAGAACACCGTCAACACGATGGTCGACCAGCTGTCGGCGTTCGCGGGCGAGGTGACCCGGGTGGCGCGGGAGGTCGGCTCCGAGGGCAACCTCGGCGGCCAGGCCACCGTCCGGGGCGTGTCCGGGACGTGGAAGGACCTCACCGACAACGTCAATGTGATGGCGTCCAACCTTACCGGCCAGGTCCGCTCGATGTCGGACGTGGCGACCGCGGTGGCCCGGGGCGACCTCTCCCGGAAGATCACCGTGGAGGCCAAGGGCGAGGTCGCGGCCCTGGCCGACGCGATCAACACCATGGTCGACACCCTGTCGGTGTTCGCCGACGAGGTCACCCGGGTCGCCCGCGAGGTCGGCACCGAGGGGGCGCTCGGCGGGCAGGCCCGGGTCCCGAACGTCGCCGGGACGTGGAAGGACCTCACCGACAACGTCAACTTCATGGCGCACAACCTCACCAGCCAGGTCCGCAACATCGCCCAGGTCACCACCGCGGTGGCCAACGGCGACCTCACCCGCAAGATCGACGTCGACGCGCGCGGCGAGATCCTGGAGCTCAAGACGACCATCAACACCATGGTCGACCAGCTCAGCTCGTTCGCCGCCGAGGTGACCCGGGTGGCCCGCGAAGTGGGCAGCGAGGGACGGCTCGGCGGCCAGGCCGAGGTCGAGGGCGTCTCCGGCACCTGGAAGCGCCTCACCGAGAACGTCAACGAACTCGCCGGCAACCTCACCCGCCAGGTGCGAGCCATCGCCGAGGTCACCAACGCCGTCACCGCCGGCGACCTCACCCGCTCGATCACCGTGGACGCCTCCGGCGAGGTCGCCGACCTCAAGGACAACATCAACTTCATGGTGGAGTCCCTGCGCGAGACCACCCGCGCCAACGAGGACCAGGACTGGCTGAAGACCAACCTCGCCCGCTTCTCCGCGCTGATGCAGGGCCGGCGGGACCTGGGCGTCGTCGCCGAGTCCATCATGGACGAGCTGACCCCGCTGGTCTCCGCGCAGTGCGGCGCCTTCTACCTCGCGGAGGAGACCGACGACGGGACGGTGCTGCGCCTGGTCGCCTCCTACGCCTTCCCCAGCGACTCCTCCCGGCCCGGCCTGTTCCGGCTCGGCGAGTCCTTCGTCGGCCAGTCCGCCCGCAGCCGCCGCACCATCGCGGTCGACCAGCTGCCCCCCGGCTACCTGTCCGCCACCTCCGGACTGGGCCGCACCGACGCGCTGGCCCTGATGGTGCTGCCGATCATCGTCGAGGACCAGGTCCTCGGTGTGATCGAACTCGCGGCCGTCCAGCCGTTCACACCGGTGCACCGCGACTTCCTCGGCCAGCTGATGGAGACCATCGGCGTCAACGTCAACACCATCGTCGCCAACGCCCGCACCGACGAGCTGCTCGGCGAGTCCCAGCGCCTCACCGCCGAACTCCAGGCCCGCTCCGAGGAGTTGCAGGCCCGCCAGGAGGAACTGCAGGTCTCCAACGCCGAGCTGGAGGAGAAGGCGGAGCTGCTGGAGGCGCAGAAGAGCGACATCGAGGCGAAGAACCTGGAGATCGAGCAGGCCCGCCAGGAACTGGAGGACCGCGCCCACCAGCTGTCCGTCGCCTCCAAGTACAAGTCGGAGTTCCTGGCCAACATGAGCCACGAACTGCGCACCCCGCTCAACAGCCTGCTCATCCTCGCCCAGCTGCTCGCCCAGAACCCCACCCGGAACCTCACCGCCAAGCAGGTCGAGTACGCGGGCATCATCCACTCCGCCGGCTCCGACCTGCTCCAGCTCATCAACGACATCCTCGACCTGTCCAAGGTCGAGGCCGGCAAGATGGACCTCAACATCGAGACGGTGCCGCTGGCCACCCTGGTCGAGTACGTCGAGGTGACGTTCCGCCCGATGACCGGCCAGAAGAGCCTGGCCTTCGCCGTGCGCACCGGCGACGGCGTCCCCGGCGAGCTGCGCACCGACGACTACCGGCTGCGCCAGGTGCTGCGCAACCTGCTCTCCAACGCCGTCAAGTTCACCACGCAGGGCGGCGTGGACCTGCGCGTCGAGGCCGCCGACGAGGCGGAGCTGCCCGACGGCGTGCGCCGGGACGGTCCGGTGGTCGCCTTCCGGGTCACCGACACCGGCATCGGCATCGCCCCGCAGCACCTGGAGACGGTGTTCGGCGCCTTCCAGCAGGCCGACGGCACCACCAGCCGCAAGTACGGCGGCACCGGTCTCGGCCTGTCGATCAGCCGTGAGATCGCCTACCTGCTGGGCGGTGCGATCACCGTCGAGAGCACCCTCGGCCAGGGCAGCACCTTCACCCTCTACCTGCCCATCACCCGGCCCGACCTGTCCGAGCCCGCCGCGGCCTCGGCCGCGGCCGTCGAGCCCGTCGGCGGTCCGCCGCTCGCCGACCGGCCCGCGGCGCCGCTGCCCGCCCGCCGCCTGCTCGTCGTCGAGGCCCGCGCCAACGGGCTGCTCGGCCTCGTCGCCGAGAACGCCCTCGCCGACCTGCCCCGCACCGACGGGCGCGAGGTGGAGATCATCACCGCCGTCGGCGTCCACGAGGCCGCCGCCACCCTGGCCGACGGGCCGTGCCACTGCCTGGTCCTCGACCTCGACCTGGCCGACGGCGCCGCGCTCGCCCTGCTGAAGGACATGGACGGCGACCCGGCCCTGCAGTCCGTCCCCGTGCTCGCCCACCGCAGCCGCGTCGTCGCCACCGACGACGACCTGCTCACCCGCGGCGCGGCCCGGCCCCTGGAGATCCTCTCCAGCCTCGACGAGCTGCGCGAACGCGTCGCCCTGCACATGAGCGCCGAACGGCCCGAGGACATCCGCCCGCGCACGGCCCGTACCGCACCGGCGTGGGACCCCGACGCCGACCCGAGCCTCGCCGGCCGCACCGCGCTGGTCGTGGACGACGACGACCGCAACCTCTACGCGATCACCGGGATCCTCGAACTGCACGGGATGAACGTGCTGCAGGCCGAGAACGGGCGCGCCGCACTGGACGCCCTGGCCACCCACGCCTCGATCGACGTCATCCTGATGGACGTCATGATGCCCGAGATGGACGGCTACACCGCCACCGCCGCGATCCGCGCGATGCCCGAGCACGAGCGGCTGCCGATCATCGCCGTCACCGCCAAGGCCATGCTCGGCGACCGGGAGAAGAGCCTCGCCGCCGGAGCCAGCGACTACATCACCAAACCGGTCGACGCCGCCGACCTGATCGGCCGGATCAGGGACCAGCTCACCGCCCGGGCACTGAACCCCGGACAGAGCTGACCCGCACCCGATCGTCAGGAGACCGCCGTGCACCAGCCCCAGGACCAGCCCCTGCATCAACCCGACGACCAACCCGCGGACCGTACTGCGGACCGTACTGCGGGGACATTCCCCCTCACCGGAACAGCCACGGTCGGACCGCAGCGCGAGCCCGCGGACGACCGGCCCGCCAATACCCGCCCGGCCCCCGCGGCGGTCACCCGCCTCGCCGCCACGGTGGAGAACCTCCGCGCGGAACTCGCCCGGGCCCAGGCCGACGCCGCCGGCCGGTCGCTGGTCGAGATGGCCGCCGGCGTCCTGGTCGAACGGCTGCGCTGCGGACCGACGGAGGCGGCCGCCCAGCTGACCGCGCTCGCCGGGCAGGCCGGCCTGCCCGTGCTGGAGTTCGCCGCCGAACTGGTCAACCAGGTCGCCGCCGACCGGATCTCCGCCATCGCCCGCGAGTTCATCACCTCCTCCGTGGACCCTCAGGAGGAGGCCGCGGTACGGCTGCGCGTCGCCGAGGCGCACAGCCTGGCCGCCGGCGACAGCGAGTCGGTGGCCGGCTCGATGCTCGCGACCGCGCTGCGCCCGCTGGGCGCCGTCGCCGTCGCGATCTGGGCCGCCCACCCCGACCAGTCGCTGACCCTCGAGGGCAGCGCCGGCTTCAGCGAGGCGGAGGCCCGCCGCTGGCGGTACGTCCCGCCCGGGGTGTCCACCCCGGCCCGCCGGGCGCTCGACGAACGGGAGACGGTCGCCCACTCCACCCTGGTGCAGGCGGCGCTGCCGACCATCGGTCAGCACGAGTACACCGGCGGACGCATCGCGGTGCCGGCCGGGACCGGCGGACGGCTGATCGGCGTGCTGGAGATCTGCTGGCCCCACGACCTGCCCCCGCAGTCCCAGCCCCTCCAGCGCCAGTTCGAGGCGCTGGCGGAGCTGTGCGCCACCACCCTGGAGCCCTGGACCGAACCCACCGGCCCGGAGCGGGCCGACCGCGAGTTCGACGACCTGCAGCGGCTCACCGACGGTGTCCTCGACCCCTGCCTGATCCTCCGGCTCGCGCCCGGCCGCGCCGAACTGCCGCTGGAGTTCGCCGTCCGGCACGTCAACCCGGCGTTCGTCGACTTCGCCGGCCGGCCGAACAGCGCGGTCGCCGGCGCGCGCCTGCTGGAGGCCTACCCGCTGGCCGCCGAGGCCGGGGGCCTGGCCGAGAAGGTGGAGCACGTGTTCGCCACCGGCGAGCCGTTCCGCACCACGGACATGCGGTTGGCCGCCACCGTCGACGGCATCCCGCTGCTCGCCCGGGCCCAGGTCAGCATCAGCCGGCACGGCCGGCACATCGTGGTGATCTGGCGGCTCGACGACGGCACGCCGCGGGTGGCCCGGCTGCTCCAGCACGCGCAGCGCCTGGGCCGGATCGGCGGCTTCGAGGAGAACGTCCAGACCGGCCAGATCGCCTGGAACGAGACCCTGTTCGACCTGCACGGCCTGCCCCCCACCGCCCAGCCGATCGCCCTGGAGCAGCTGCCCGAGCACGCCCACCCCGACGACCGCCCGGCGATCGGCCGGTTCCTGCGCACCCTGCTGCACCACCGGCGCCCGGCCTCCACCGCCTTCCGGCTGCAGCGCTCCGACGGCGTCGCCCGCCACATCCGCGTCGTCGCCGAACCGGTGCACGACGAGAACTCGGCCCTCACCACCGTCCGCGGCGCCTACCAGGACATCTCCGCCCAGCACTGGACCGAGGTCGCCCTCGCCGCCACCCGCGACCAGCTGGCGCACAGCGAGCAGCAGGCCGCCGAACGCAGCCGGCTCGCCCTCCAGCTGCAGCACGCCATCATGCCGCCCGCCCGCGGCCCGCTCACCCTGCACGACCTCCAGGTCGCCGTGCGCTACCGCCCTGCGGAGAAGGACCACCTGGTCGGCGGCGACTGGTACGACACGCTCGCCCTGCCCTCCGGCGAGATCCTGCTGTGCGTCGGCGACGTCGCCGGGCACGGCATCGAGGCCGCGACCGGCATGGTCGCCCTGCGCAACGCCCTTCGCGGCCTGGCCGCCACCGGCGCCGGTCCGGCCCAGCTGCTGACCTGGCTCAACAGCGTCACGCACCACCTCACCGACAGCGTCACGGCCACCGCCGTCTGCGCTCTCTACCACCCCGGGACCCGGCGGCTGCGCTGGGCCCGGGCCGGCCATCTGCCGCCGGTCCTGCTCCGCGAGGGCCGGGCCAGCGCCCTGCCTCAGCCGGGCGGGATCCTGCTGGGCGCGCTCGACCACGCCGACTACGAGGAGTCGCACCTCGAGCTGCGGGCCGGCGACACGCTGGTGATGTTCACCGACGGCCTCATCGAACGCCGCGACGAGTCCGTCCAGGCCTCCCTGGACAGCCTGCTGTCGCTCAGCGAGCAGACCTCCCTCGCCAAGGACGGCACACCCGACTCCCTGGAGAGCCATCTGGACCACCTGCTGCGCTACAGCAGCGCGGACACCGACGACGACACCTGCCTGGTCGGCATCTCGGTCGACCGGGCGGCCGGGACGTCGGAGGAGCCGGCGGAGTGAGCACCCGAGGAACGGACGCCCGGGACCGGCCCGCACCCCCGCGGTCGGTCCTTCACGAAGTCTTCACACGAGAGGCAGGCATGGAAGCCGAGGGACCGGGTAGCGGGGGACGGACCGCACCACCGAGGGAAAGGACCGGCATGGCCACGACCAGTGAGGACATCCTCCTCGCCAAGCCCGCGCACCGGACCGACCAGTCGCCTGCCGCCGCACCCGTCCCGACCCGGCCCCACCTCCCGGAGCTGGACGGCATCGAGGACCCCCGGGAGGTCGCACCGGCCGACGCCCGGGAGCTCACCCGGGTGCTCCTGGCACGACTCGCCACCCTGGAGGAGGGCACCCGGGAGTACTCCTACGTGCGCTCCACCCTGGTCGAAGTGAACCTGTCGCTGGTCCGGTTCGCGATCCGCCGCTTCGGCTCGCACCGCGAGAGCACCGACGACCTGCTGCAGGTCGGCTCGGTCGGCCTGATCAAGGCGATCGACCGCTTCGACGTCGACCACGGCGTGGAGTTCACCACCTTCGCCGTCCCCACCATCCTCGGCGAGATACGCAGGCACTTCCGCGACACCACCTGGGCCGTCCACGTGCCGCGGCGGCTGCAGGAACTGCGCATCACCCTCGCCAGGGCCCAGGAGGCGCTCTCCCAGCGCCTCGACCGGGCCCCGACCGTCGCCGAACTCGCCGAGCACCTGTCGCTGTCGCCGGAGGAGGTCGTCGAGGGCCTCACCGCGGCCAACGCGCACAGCACCGACTCCATCGACCTGGTCGGCGGCCGCGACGACGAGGGCACGAGCCCGCTCGCGGACCGCCTCGGCGAGCAGGACCGGCGGCTCGAGCTGGTCGACGACCTGGTGTCCCTGGAGCCGCTGGTGGCCGCGCTGCCCGAACGGGACCGCCTCATCCTGTCCATGCGGTTCACCCAGGACATGACCCAGTCCCAGATAGGCGCACAGCTCGGCCTGTCCCAGATGCACGTGTCACGTCTGCTCAGCCGCACGCTCCAGCAGCTGCGCCGCGGCCTCGACGGCGGCTGAGCGGGCCGCAGCACCCGGCCGCCGGACACCACCGTGTCCGGCGGCCTCCGTTCGGCCGGACCGCACCGTACGCGTAAGGTCGTGAGGACATCTGTGGAGGGGACGACCATGCCGATCCAGAACGACCCAGCAGCCGCGCCGCGGGAGGCCGCAGCCGTGACCACCGCCACCGCCCGGCCGCAACCGGCCGACGACCGTGCCGCCGTGTGCGTGCTCGTGGGCGACCTCGACATCGAGACCCTCCCCCCGGCCGAGCAGGCCCTCGACGAAGCGCTCCGGACCCGCCCGCAGGTCCTCGTGGTCGACCTCGAACAGGTCGGCTTCTGCGACTCCTCCGGCCTCAACCTGCTGCTCAAGACCCGCTTGAGCGCCACCGCGGCCGGCGCCGAGCTGCGGCTCGCGGCCGCCTCCCCGACCGTGCTGCGACTGCTGGAGCTGACCGGGGCCGACACGGTGTTCCGTCTGCACCCGTCGGTCGCGGACGCGCTCGCCGCACCCCGGTGAACGCGGGTGACGGACGAGCGGCGTGACACGCCCGGGGCACCGTGCATGAACCGGAGCCGGGCGGGAAGCAGAGCGGCGAAGAGCGCCGAACCGAAGGGGTACCCGTTCATGAACACTCGCCGGGAAACCCTGGACGAGACGCGCACCGAGGTCCGGTCCGTGGAGTCCGTCAGGTCGGTACTGCCGGCCGGCGGGCACCAGCGCCGCCGGATGCCCCTGGCCGGGCAGCACAAGCCCGTCGCGCGGGCCAGGGAGTTCACCCTCGCCGCGCTCACCGACTGGGCGTGGCCCGAGGCCGGTGACGTCGTCCTGCTGGTTGCCGAGCTCACCGCGAACGCCGTGCTCCACACCGACGGCCCGCTGGAACTCGTGCTCGACCTCTCCCCCGCGCGGCTGCGGATCGAGGTCAGCGACACCTCCCCGGTCCTGCCCGCGCCGCGCCGGCCGCACCTCCCCGGCCTGCCCGGCGGGCACGGCCTGTACATCGTGCAGCAGGCCTCCGACCGGTGGGGCGCGGTGCCGCACGAGCGGGGCAAGACCGTCTGGGCCGAGATCGACACCCGGCCCGTCGCCGTACGGTTCTGATCCCGCGGGTCCGACCCTGCGGTTCTGATACTGCGGTTCTGATGCTGCGGTTCTGATCCTGTGGCTCCGGGCCTGCGGGTCCGTACGTCGACGCCCGCCGCGAGCTCATCCTGCCTGCCGACCCCGGCCCGCCGACGCAGGCATGCCCTTCCCGCAGGTATGCCCTTCCCGCAGGCGGGCAGACGCAACGGCGACCCCGAACGGAGGTGGCACCGTGACGAGCACCGCCGTCCCTACGGCCGGACACCGGCTGGGGGCGGTGTGTCGGCGCGTGTGGCGGCAGGGCCGCGAGATCGAGCTGATGCAGCGCTCGCTGGCCTTCGCCGCCCTGTTCTTCGTCACCCTGGTCCCGCTGCTCATGGTGATCGCGGCGGCCTCCCCCGCCCGGGGCGACGGCATCGCCCAGTGGATCACCGACGGTCTCGGGCTCACGGCCCGCGGCAGCCGGTCCGTCGGCGTGCTGTTCGGCTCGCGCGGACAGGTCCTCAGCACCACCACCGGTCTCGGCCTCGCCGCGCTCGCCGTGTTCGGCGTCTCCCTCACCGGCGCGATGCAGTCCGCCTACGAGCGGATCTGGGACCTTCCGGCGGGACCGTGGCACGGCGTGTGGCGGCAGGCCGTAGCCCTGGCCGCCGTGACCACCTACCTTGTGCTCGCGGCCTGGAGCGGCGTGCCGGGGCACGGCACCGACGCCCAGCCCGCCCTGCGTATCGCCACCACCGTGATCGGCGGCGTCCTGCTGTTCTGGTGGCTGCCGCGCCTGCTGCTCGGTCCCCGGGCGCCGTGGCGCAGTCTGCTGCCCGGGGCGGTCGCCACCATGGCGGCCCTGGCCGGGCTGCGGCTGTTCTCCCGGCTGGTCTTCGCGCCGCTGCTGGTGTCCAACGCCGTCTCCTACGGCACCGTCGGCACGGTCCTGGTCGTGCAGGCGTGGCTGATCGGGGTCGGGTTCACCGTCTACGGCGGGAGCGTCGTCGGCCGGGCGCTGCAGCGGCCCGGTGACGCCCACCACCCGGACAGCGCCCCGGCGACCGGCGCGCCGGACCGCCCCGTCGAGGGGACCGGGCCGACACCGCCGCGGCACCGTCGGCCCGCCTGACGGGCGGGCCGACGGGCGGGCGACTGGGGCGGCAGTTCCGGGTTCGGGGATATTGCCCCGGGATCAACCGGTTTGCCTTTCCGGATCGGGGATACCCGGGGAGCATGGAAGATCTTGACCCCACGACACTCAGCGCCTCGCACGCCGCCCTCGGCGCTCCGGACTGACCGGGCAGGAACCCGCACACGCCCCCCGACAGACAGGAGACCGCACCCATGGACACCGTCCCCGTCCCCCCGAACCCCGACCTCACTCCGACGCCGCCGCCGCCCGTACCGCCTGCCCCACCGGCTCCGCCGGTGCCGCCGACACCGCCGGAGCCGGGAAAGCCGCCCGTGACGCCCGACCCGCCGGCCCCGCCCGGCCGGCCCGTCCCGCCTGAGCCGGACCCGGAACCCGCCCCTGAGCCCGGCCACGGCCGACCGGACCCCGGGCGGCACAGCCCCGCCGAGCCGCCGGACTGAGGACGTGTCCCGCGGGTGGGGGCGCGGGCGGTCGAGGAGCGCGCCTCCGCGGCCGTGGTTCCCGGACTATCCGCGGTCGCCGGTCGCGGCCGCCGCCGCGCGGTGGACGTGGTCGCGGGAGGCCGCGACCTCCGCCCGGAGGGCAGTGAGGTCGACGTCCAGCAGGCGCCCGGCCCACTTGCGGACGCGGCCGGCGATCAGCACGGTGTCGATGTTGCGGGCGTCCGCGCCGAGGACGACGGTGCCGATGGGGTCGTTCAGCGGGAGGTTGTTGATCTCGTCGGCGGTGATCATCAGGACGTCGGCCTGCTTGCCCGGGGTGAGCGTGCCGATCGTGGCGCCGAGACCGACGGTGGCGGCGCCCTGGCGGGTCGCGAAGTCCAGCACGTCGGCGGTGGTGATCCGGTCCGGCGGCCCGTCCGCGCCGCGCACGGCATCGGCGGCGCGTCCGGCACGGGCAGCGTGTACGCCACGTGCAGCGTGCACGGCATGGACGGCGCGCATCCGCTGGATCGCGTGCAGCGCCCGCATCTGGGTGAACATGTCGTTCGCCAGCGCCACTTCGACGTCGATGCCCAGGCCCGGCCGGACGCCCGCCGCGAGCGCCTCGTCCACCGCCGGGACGGCGTCCTCCAGGCCGATCTGGGCCTCGGAGGTCGGGGCGAGCGACACCCGGGTACCGCTCGCCCCGATCGCCCGCCACGCCTCGCCGGTCAGCCCGGTGGCGTGGATCAGGGTCAGCCCGTCGCCGAGCAGTCCCTCGCGCTCCCAGTCGAGCACGGCCGCGGAGGACGCCCGGCCGAACACCGCGTCCACGCTGACGCCGACGCCCAGTTCGGCGGCGACGCGGGCCAGCCCGGGCCCGAACGCCAGTGCGGGGCCGGCGATCTCCGCCGTCGCGAGGGCCGCCAGACGGAACGTGACCAGCCCGCTGCCGCCGCCGAAACGGTCGACCAGCCGGCCGAGGTCGGCCGGCCACTGCCGGTCCCAGTCGCCGAAGTGCGGCCCCATCGCCGCGTGGATCCCGCGGATCCCGCTGTCCACCAGCGCCTGCACGGCCGCGTCGGAGTGGGCGGCCGTCCGGGAGTTGTGCGAGAAGTCGAGCATTGTGGTGATGCCCGCGTCCACGGCGCCGAGGGCGGCCAGCCTGGTCCCCGTGTACATGTCCTCGGGGCGGTACACGGGCGCGTACCGGGCCAGCGTGGCGCCCACGTAGCCCGCCAGGTCGTCGACGTCGGGGATGAACCGGCGCAACTGGCCCTGCCAGGCGTGGCGGTGGGTGTCGACGAACCCGGGTACCAGGATCGTGCCGGAGGCGTCGACGACCACCGCGCCCGCCGCGTCGCCGCGGGCCCGCAGATCGGTGCCGACGGCGGCGACGGTGCTGCCGGCCACCAGCAGGTCACCGGTGGCCAGGGTGCCGAGGGTGGGGTCCATGGTGACGACGGTGGCGCCGGTGAACAGGATGCGCCGGCCGGGGTCGCCGTCGGTGCGGCGCAGCAGGTCGAGCAGCTCGGGCCGGGCGGTGTCGGTGGGTCGGTGGAAGGCGTGCAACGGTGGTCCGTTCGTGAGGAGAGGCGGCGGGCGAGGGTGTCCGGGAGGCGCGTTCGGCGGGGGCCGGGCACAGCCCGCGTCCGGGGTCTCCACGCTGCCACCGGGGCCCGGCCGCCTCCAGGCCGCGCTGTTCCTGGGTGCGGCCCACCCCCGCTCGGGGCTTCGCACCGCCCCGGGCGGCCCGTAGCCTCGACCGCATGCACACCGACGAACCCCCGCGCCCGCCCGAACACCCCGACGGACGGCGGGACGACGGCCCGCACGGTTCAGGACGGGCCGGGCAGGCCGGGCGGGCCGGGCGGGCCGGGCGGCACGACAACCTCCTCGGCGAATACCTGCGGGCCCGCCGGGAACACCTCGCCCCGGACCTGGTGGGCATCCCCCGGGTCGGCCACCGGCGGGTACCCGGACTGCGCCGCGAGGAGGTCGCCGTGCTGGCGGGCGTGAGCACCGACTACTACACCCGGCTGGAACAGGGCCGCGAACGCAGCCCCTCCCCCCAGCTGTTGAACGCGGTGGCCCGCGCCCTCCGCCTCGACGAGCACGCGGCCGCGCACCTGCTCCGGCTCGCCGCCCCGCGCCTCGCTCCCCGGCCGCGCCGCCGGGCCCCCGAGCGGCCGTCACCCGCGCTGCAGCAGCTCCTGGACAGTCTGGACACCCCCGCCGTCGTCGTCGGGCCGGCCTTCGACGTCCTCGCCCTCAACGGGCTCGCGGCCACCCTCTACACGGCCTTCGACCCGGTGGACAACCTGGTCCGGATGACCTTCCTCGACCCGGCCGCCCGCACCTTCCACCGCGACTGGGACCGTGCCGCCCACGACGCCGTCGCCGCCCTGCGCGCCGCCGCCGGCCGTGACCCCGAGGACCGCCGCCTCATCGAGGTGGTCGGCGAACTCTCCCTGCGAAGTCCCGAGTTCGGCCGCCTGTGGGCCCGCCACGAGGTGCACGGCAAGACCGGCGGCAGCAAGCTGCTCCACCACCCGCGGATCGGCGACCTCGACCTGCACTACGAGACGCTGACGGTCAACAGCGCCCCGGGCCAGCAGCTCGTGGTCTACCAGGCCCGGCCGGGCAGCCCGTCCGCCGAGGGCCTGCTGCTGCTCCGCGCGCTGGCTCCCTGACGGCCCACAGGGCCGAACGCTCGGGCACCCGCGCCGGGCATCAGGTCCGGGCATCAGGTCCGGGCGGCGTGGATCGCGCGGCGTGGATCGCGCGGCTCTTGCGGGACTTGACGGTCTGCGGATGGAACTGGCCCAGCACCCGGTGGCGGTCGGCCGCCACGAGTTCCAGCAGCCGTGCGGCCTCGCCGTGCTGCCCGGACTCGCCCAGGTTGCAGGCGTGGTTGTGCCGGGCGGTGAGCGTGTGCGGATGGTCCGGTCCGAGGACGCGCCGGCGGTCGGCCGCCACCTGTTCCAGGAGCCGGGCCGCCTCCTCGCGGTAGCCGGCCTCACCCAGGTAGTAGGCGTGGTTGTGCCGACTGGTGAGGGTGTGCGGGTGGTCGGGCCCCAGGGCACGGTGCCGGTCGGCCGCCACCTGTTCCAGGAGCCGGGCCGCCTCCCGGTACTGCCCGGCCTCACCGAGGTTGTACGCCTGGTTGTTGCGTGCCGTGAGCGTGTCCGGGTGGGCCGCGCCCAGCAACCGGGCCCGGCCGTCGGCCACCTGCGCCAGCAGGGCGGTCGCCTCGTTGTGGCGTCCCTCCCGGCTGAGGGAGTTGGCCAGCTCGTGGGCGGTCGTCAGTTCGGCCGCGGTGGGCGGCCGGACGGCCGCGGGCGGGTACGGGGGCGGGGCCGGTGACGGGACCGGTGACGGAGGGAGGTCGAACAGGGTGGCCAGTGCGGTGGCGACCGGGGCCGACGGGGCGACCGCAGCCCGCAGCGCCCCGGCCACGGCCAGGGCCGAGGCGGGGCGGTCCCCCGGGTCCTTGGCCAGGAGTTGCAGGACGATGCGGTCGAGCCCGGCGGGCAGGTCGGGCCGGTGGTGCCGCGGTGGCACGGGTTGCTCGTTGAGATGGGCGTTCATCGCGGCGTACACGCTGTCGCGGGAGCCGAAGGGCGTCGTGCCGGTGAGGAGTTCGTACAGCACACAGCCGAGCGAGTAGAGGTCGGCGCGGCCGTCGGCCGGCAGCCCCTTGATCTGCTCCGGAGCCATGTACGCCGGGGTTCCGAGGCCGCCGCCGGTCGGGGTGAGCCGGGTGTGGCCGGCCATCAGGTAGGCGGCGATGCCGAAATCGAGGACGACGACGGCTTCCGTGCCGTCCGCCTGCCGGGACAGGAAGAGGTTCGCGGGCTTGATGTCCCGGTGCACGACGTCCACCGCGTGGGCGGCGGACAGCGCGCTGCAGATCTGCGCGGCCCACTCCACGGCCTGTACGGGGTACCACCGCTGACCCGTTCTCAGGGCTTCGGCGACGGACCGACCGGTGAGGAGGCTCATCACCAGGTAGGGCGTCGCCCGACCGGCCTCCCGGTGAATGCCGTAGTCGTACACGCCGATGATGTTCGGGTGCTCCAGCTGCGCGGTGATCCGGGCCTCCCGCTCGAAGCGGGCCTGCGCTCCGTGGTCCTCCGCGCCCTCGTGCTGGGGCAGCAGGACCTTGACGGCGACGTCCCGTCGCAGCCGGGTGTCCTGGGCACGCCAGACCTCCCCCATCCCACCGGCGCCGATCGGGCCGTCGATCCGGTACCGGTCGTTGATCAGCGCACCCTGCCGCATCCGCTCCCCCACCCCGAGTGCCGTCCGGTTCACCGTAGTGTGCGCGGGCGGCCCCGCGCACACTCGTTCGGGGATTCCGACCACCGGCCCCGGTCGCCCGCGAGCGCGGAGGTCACCGGGCCGGGGACGGCTCCGCGACGGCGGGCGCCTGCTGGACCGGCCGCCGTGCGTCCGCCGCCGCCTCGCGCACGTCCGGGTGCGGGTCCTCGGCGAGGACGGCCAGCAGTTCGGCGACCCCGGGTGTGCGCCAGTTGCGGATCGCCCACGCCAGGGACTCCCGGACGCGGTGCTCGGGATGGGCGGCGAGGTGGGCGAGTTCGGCGATCGGGCCCCGGCGGCGCCGGAGCAGCATGAACCGGTCCAGGACCGCCTCCAGCTCGGCCGGGTCGCCCGGGTCCCCGGCCGCCGCGATCCGGGCGAGCAGCACGCCGGTCGGCGGCGGCGGGCCGTCCAGCGGGTGCGGGAACCGCTCGCGCAGCCGCCGCGCCCCGTAGCCGCCGCGCACCCGGCAGCCGAAGCAGGTGCAGGGCCGGGTGCCGTGCGCGTCGGGGCAGTACCGCCAGCCCACCACCTGCGGCGCGGCGCGGACCCGGTGCACCTCCGCCCGCCCGACCGCCCTGGGCACGAACACCTCCCACCCGCGCGGGTCGTCCAGCGCCGCGATCCGCCGCACCGCCTCCGCCGCGGGGACCTCGGCCTGGGCGCTCAGGCTGCGGTCCCCGTAGGACCCGACCAGCACCGGCTGGGCGTCGTCCAACCGGACATGCACGGCCACCCGCCCGCCCCGCCGGTCGAAGCGGCCCAGCTCGCGCATCCACTGGTGGGTGAGCGTGTACGACGGCAGCACCGGGAAGCAGTACACCCCGCGTGCGCCGCCCTGGCCGTGACTGGCCGCACGGATCCCGGCCCGCCGGATGCGCGGCGCGTTCGCCGCCGCTGTGAGGTGCACAAACATCGCCATGGCTCGGCATGTTAGGCGATCGACTCCGCGGAGTCCCGGGAATTACCGGGCGCTCAGCGGTGGTTCGGCAGACCCTCCGCGAGTGGTGCGAACAGCAGGCCCCAGTTGCCCGGCAGATGGCGTACCGCTGCGGTCAGATGGAAGTGCACGACCGTCCACTCGTCGGGCCGCGCCTGCCTCCCGTGCTCCCGGACAGCGTCGAGGCAGTGGTCGACGGACTCCGGATCGTCCTCGTCGAACCCGAGCCGCTCGTACGCCCGCCGCACCTCCGGCGCCTCCTCGAACCAGTCCTCCCAGCCGGTGGCCGCGCCCAGGAGGTAGAGCAGATGGCCGCCGGACTCCGGCAGGCCGCCGCGCAGGTCCGCGGAGGCGACGACCCGGTCCGCGTCGTCGCCGGTCAGCGCCGTGCCGTCGACCGCCAGCGCCACCAGGTCCGCCCAGTAGGCCGCGTCGTGCCTGCCGGTGCGCTGCCGCATGTACTCGCTCGCGAAGGCGGCCATCGCCTTCGGATCGTCGATCAGCGGGGAGACGACCAGATCGCTGCTGTAGTCGAAGCCGAAGTAGTACCGCCGCCCGTCCAAGGTCAGCGACTCCACGCCCCCGACGTGGCCGATCCGGTCGGGCAGGGGCGGAAAGCGCTTCAGGAGGTCCTGTTCCATGCCGCGGACCCTAGCCTCCCCCACCGACATCCGACCGGCCCTGACGGCAAGGTCCCGTTCGGCAAGCTGCCGGTCGTCCGTGCGGACGACCGGCAGCTCGGCTTCGCGGCTCCGAGGGGCGCTGGCTAGCAGGGGCTGAGCCAGTAGACCCAGCCCCAGGGGGCGTGCCGGTCCTCGCTGTAGCCGCCGGGCGAGGTCCAGCCGACGTTGTGGTTGCGGTCGTAGAACCTGGCGTACAGCGTGGACCGCTGGTTGTTGATCCACGACCCGGTCCCGGCCCAAGTGATGTTGACCGGGTAGTTGCAGGTGAACAGGCGCAGCTCGTCGCCGGTGAAGTCCTCACCGCTGTACGCGCACACGTAGGTGTACGGGCAGCCTGCGGACAGCCCCGGGTTGCCCGCGGCAGCCAGGTCGCGGGCGCGTTCCTCCCCCGGCAGGGTGAGCAGCAGCTCGCCGCCGCCGCTCAGGGTGATCCTGTTGGCGGCCACCTGGCTCGCCCCGGGGGTCTTGGCGAGGTAGCCGTCGACCCGGTTCTGCAGGTTCTTGGCCTGGGAGCTGTCCAGTCCGAGGCTGCGGGCCTGGGCCGAGAAGCCCGCGCGAGCGGCGCCCGGGTCGGTAGCCGCGGTCGCGGCGGTAGCCGCGGTCGCAGCGGGGGCGACGCACACCGCCAGGGCGGCCGCGACGGCGAAGGGTACGGCCAACAGACGCTTCTTCATGGTTCCCACGTGCAGGCGTTCCATCGTGCGACCTCCTTGCGTGGTCCTTCGGAGCTCCATCGTGTCCGGGCGCGGTGGCTGGGGTCTTGTAGGAATGCGTGCCGCCGGTTGCCGCTCGGAGCCGTTGTGCGCCCCACCGGGCGGCCCGCGACCGCGTCATGGGTCCGTCAAGAACGCGCCTCCCGCCGTCATGGTGCCGTCGCGGCCGCCCGGGCACCGCGGTGGGAGCGTTCCATGGACAAGGGTTCCCCGGAGGCGGGGAACACCGGGGGTCACGCGACCGAGGCGGAGGCGAGCAGCCATGACCGGCACCACCAGCGGCACCACCAGAGTGATCGTCGGACTCAGCGGGTCCCTGGGCAGCCTCGCGGCGCTCTACCGCGCCGTGGCCGAGGCCGCCCGGCGGGAGGCCGTGCTCGTCCCGGTCGCCGCCTGGTCGGCCTCGGACGGCGACCGGCGGGGACCGCGCCCGCTGTCCGAGCTGGAGCACGCCGCCCGCCGCCGCATCGACACCGCCTTCGAGCAGGCCTTCGGCGGCTACCCGGCCGACCTGGTCGTCCACCCGCTGACGGTCCGGGGCGGCGCCGGGCCCGCGCTGGTCTCCGCCGTCACCGGACCGGACGACCGACTGGTGATCGGCACCGGCCGGCACGGCCGCCTCGGGCGGCTGCTGCCCGGTTCCGTCGTGGGCCACTGCCACGCGCACGCGACCTGCCCGGTCGTCCCCGTCTCCCCGTCCGAGCTGCTGGAGCGGCTGGAGTTCAGTGCCCGCAGCGGCGCGCCGCTCCCCTTCGCCGTCGGCCAGCACGGCGCCGGTCACGCCCTCCCCCGGCCCGTCGGCGTGCGCTGACCGCCGGGCCGGGGGTTCGGAAAACCGAACCCCCGGTTCGGGGGGCCGCACCATCGATCGGCGCGCGGCGGCCGCCCAGGATGGCGGTATGAACGGAACGACACAGACCACCGGTACCGCGGCCGCCGCGAGGGCGGACGAGCTGTACCGCGAGTACGGACGCGGCACCGCCGCGGTGCAGGCACTGCGCGGGGTGTCCGTGGCCTTCGCGCCGGGCACGTTCACCGCGGTGATGGGGCCGTCCGGCTCCGGGAAGACCACCCTGCTGCACTGCCTCGCCGGGATGGACCGGCCCACCCGGGGCACCGTCCGGTGGGGCGACACCGAGGTGTCGGGGCTGCCCGAGCGACGGTTGGCGGAGCTGCGGCGCAGCCGGGTCGGGTTCGTGTTCCAGGCCTTCAACCTGATGCCGGCCATGACGGTCGCCCAGAACGTGGAGCTGCCCGGCCGGCTGGCCGGGCAGCGGCCCGACCGGCGGCAGGTGCTGGACGCACTGGCCCGGGTCGGCCTGGCCGGGCGCGAGCGGCACCGGCCGGGACAGCTGTCCGGCGGTCAGCAGCAGCGGGTGGCGATCGCCCGTGCCCTGGTCTCCGGCCCCGAGGTGCTGTTCGCCGACGAGCCGACCGGCGCCCTGGACCGGTCCACCGGGCACGAGGTGCTGGGCCTGCTGCGGTCCGGGGTGGACCGGGACGGCCGGACCTGCGTCATGGTGACCCACGACCCGGTGGCCGCCGGGTACGCGGACCGGGTGCTGATGCTGGCCGACGGCCAGTTGGTCGACGAGTTGGAGCGCCCCACCGCCGCCGAGGTCGGCGAGCGCCTGAGCGGGCTGGGCGGGTGAGCGTGATGATCTCCCTCGTTCTCGGACAGCTGCGTCGGCGGCCAGCCGCCTTCGCCGGAACCGCGGTCGCCCTGCTGCTCGCGATCGCCGCAGTCACCCTGTTCGGCTCCCTGTTCGCCGCCGACCTCGCCACCCCGGCGGCCGTCCGGAAGGCGGCCGCCGGGCCGGGGCTGATGATCATCGCGGGGGCGTTCGGCGAGATCGCCGTCCTGGTCGCGTTTTTCGTCGTGGTCAACGCGCTGGGTTTCGCACTCCGTCAGCAGCACCGTGAGCTGGCGCTGCTGCGCACGGTCGCGGCGACGCCCCGGCAGACCCGGCGGCTGGTGCGCGGCGAGGTCCTCGTCACCACCCTGCTGGTGACCGTGCCGGGCTGGGCACTCGGCGCGGTGGCGGCCCGCTGGTTCCTCGCCGCACTCCAGCGGCGCGGCATGGCGTCGCCGGACGTGCAGGTGCCGGGGACGCCGGTGCCGATGCTGGTCGCCCTCGGTGTCGTGCTGCTCGTCGGACTGGCGGCCTCCGCCGCGGCGGCCCGGCGGATCTCCCGCATCGCGCCCGCGGCGGCGCTGACCGCGAGCTCGACCGAGCACGCGCGGACCGGTGTGCTGCGGCTGCTCGCCGGGGCCGGCGCGCTGGCGGGCGGTGTCCTGCTGCTGCGGCTGTCGGCGACGCGGCCGGCCGACCAGGTGGACAAGGCGGGGCAGGCCGCGCTGCTCGCCTCGCTGGTGCTGCTGGTCGCGGTCGCCCTGGCCGGACCGTTCGCGGCACGGGTCCTGGCGGCCGTCCTGGGCGGGCCGCTCCGGGTGCTGGCGCCCGGCGCGGGCTGGCTGGCCGACGCCAACCTGCGCGGTTACGCGCGGCGGCTGTCGTCCGCGGTGGTGCCGGTCGCCCTGCTGGTGGGGCTGTCGGGCACCATGTCGATCATGACATTCACCGCCGGGCGGGCCGCAGCGGCAGCGGGGGGCACCGCCTCCTCCGTGACCTCCGCCACCGACATCTGGCTGCGGCAGGCCGAGCTGGGGATGCTGGTCTGCTTCGCCGCGGTCTCCGTCGTCAACACCCTGGTCGCCGTGACGGCCGACCGGCGCCGGGAGTTCGCCCTGCTGCGGCTGGTGGGCGCCACCCGGCCGCAGCTGCTGCGGATGCTCTCGGCGGAGGCGGTGCTGACCACGGCGGTGGGCGTCGTCCTCGGCGCGGCGGTCGCGGGCGCCGCGACCTCGGCGTTCAGCGCCGCGGTGACGGGTTCGGCGGTGCCGCCGGTGCCGGTGGCGACCTGCGGGTGGATCGTGGCGGGCGCGGCGGCGCTGGTCCTGCCGGGGATCCTGGTGACCGGCCGCTGGGCGGTCGGCGGACCGGCGGCGCAGCTGGTGGGCGGCGGCCGTGACTGAGCGTGCCGAGGGCCCGGCCGACGACACGGCCGACGACACAGGCAGGGGCGCGCGCCGGGGCGCCGCACCCGGGTGGCGGCGCCACCTCGCCGTCCGGGTCGGGGACTGGGCCTTCGCGGTCCTCGGGCTGCCGGTCGCGCTGCTCGGCGGGCTGTGCGCCATCGCGGTCCTGTACGCGGGAGTCCTGCTCTCGCTGACGGTGGTCGGCCTGCCGTTCGTCGCCCTCGCGCTGCTGGGTGTGCGCCGGCTCGGCGCACCGCAGCGGTGGCTGGTGGACCGGCTGCTCGGCGAACGGATCGAGGCGCCGGCCCCGCTGCCCCGCCCGGCGGGGGTACTGGCCCGGGGCCGGGCGGTGCTCACCGATCCGGTCGCCTGGCGGGTGCTGCTCCACCTGGTGCTGCGCCTGCCGTTGGGCGTGCTCGGATTCGCGGCCGCCGTGCTGCTTCCGCTCGGCGGCGGGTGGCTGGTCGGCTTCCCGCTCTGGATCCGGCTGCTGGAACCCGGCCCCCGGACGGCCGGCTGGCCCGAGTTCGTCGCCGTGCCCCTGGGCCTGGTGCTGCTGGCCTCGGCGCCTGGTGCGGTCCGGGCGCTCAGCGGGGTGAACCGGCGGCTGGCCCGGGTCCTGCTCGGACCGGTCCGCACGCAGCAGCGCGTACGACAGCTGGAGAACGCCCGCACCGGGCTGATCGCGGCCAACACCGACCGGCTCCGCGGCCTGGAGCGCGATCTGCACGACGGCACACAGGCGCGGCTGGTCGCGCTGGCGATCACGCTCGCGCTCGCCGAGGACGCGCTCGGCCCCGAGAGAGCGCCCACGCCGAACCCGTCCGCCCCCGCGGACACCGCCCGGCTGCGCGCCCTCGTCACCCGCGCCCGCGGGCAGACGGACGACACCATCGCCGAGCTCCGCCTGCTCACCCGGGGCATCCACCCGGTGACGCCGGAGGGCGGCCTCGGCGAGGCCCTGCCCGGTCTCACCGCGACCTGCCCGGTACCGGTCGACCTCCGGCTGGACCTGCGCCAACGACCGGAGCCGGCGATCGAACAGGCGGTCTACTACTGCGTCGCCGAGCTGCTCACCAACATCGCCAAGCACAGCGGGGCCCGCTCGGCGGAACTCGCGGTGCGCGCCGCCGACGGCCGGGTCCGGGTGCTGGTGCGCGACGACGGCCGGGGCGGGGCGGCCCCCGGCGGCGGAGCTGCGCCCGGCGGCGGCAGCGGCCTGGCCGGTCTGACCGAGCGGCTGGCGGCGGTGGACGGGGTGCTGCGGGTGGACAGCCCGCCCGGCGGGCCCACCACGGTCACGGCCGAGCTCCCGACGACCCTGTGAGCCGCCGTCACCCCTCCTGGTCGGCCAGGTACGCGAGCACCGCCTTCACCCGCCGGTTGTCGACGTCCGTGGCGGGCAGGTCGAACTTGGTGAAGACGGCGGCCACGTGCTTCTCCACCGCCCGCTCGGACACCACCAGCAGCGCGGCGATCGAACGGTTGGAGTGGCCCTGCGCCATCAGCTCCAGCACCTCGCGCTCGCGCGGCGTCAGGCTGTCCACCGGGCGCCGCCGCGCGCCGCGCATCAACCGGGTGACCACCTCCGGGTCGAGTGCCGTGCCACCGTCGGCGACCCGGTGCAGCGCGTCCATGAACTCCGAGGTCCGGGCCACGCGTTCCTTCAACAGGTAGCCGATCCCCGCGGCGCCGCCCGCCAGCAACCGGGCCGCCCAGGTCGTCTCGACGTGCTGGGAGAACACCAGGATGCCCACCCCCGGGTCGGTCGAACGGATCTCGACGGCGGCCCGGATCCCCTCGTCGGTGTGGGTGGGCGGCATCCGGATGTCCACCACGGCGACGTCCGGCCGGTGCTCCGCCACCGCGGCGAGCAGCTCGGGCGCCGTCCCGGCCGTCGCCACCACCTCGCACCCCCGCGCGCCGAGCAGCTCGACCATGCCGTCCCGGAGGACGACGGAGTCCTCGGCCAGTACCACGCGCAACCGCTTGTCGATCATGAAGCCATTATCGGGTCCGCCCGATCCGGCCGGGAGCCGCAGGTGGGCGGGCCGGATCGGGCGGGCAGATCTCGTCGGTCAGGAATCATTCGTCCCTACGGCGCATCGTGCCGATGAACCCCACGATCGGAACGAGCAGGACGGATGCCCGGCCCAGAGAACCTCGTAGGACCGGGAACCACGCATTGTGCAAACCCATCAAGGGTGGCGGCGCCTCTTCTGCCGCTCTCAGGAGATCCAAGGTCTCGTACTCGAGCCAGCGACGGCCGGTGGTGCCGTCGGGCTCTGCCACCACACAACTCTCAGTGACGGAAAGCAGCTCCTCATAAGCCGTGAGGTGATGTCGGACGACGCACTGCTCCGGTGGTACACCCAGGAGGAGCATGCGCGCATCGGACTCCATCAGTCTCCCGAGCGGCGACTCCGGACCGAACGCGTATCCGATGTGGCTTTCAATCAGGGCATGCTCAGCCATCAGATGATCGGCGTCCCGGCCCAGGGCGACGAAGGACTGCTGGGGATGGCGGCTGCGGACGCTTCCCGGTAACTGGCGCAGGAGTTCGGCCAGACGCCCCGCCCGCGCGGAGACCGGCGTACGGTCGGGGTCGAAGGGCGGCATAGCGTCGCGGTAGGCCGCGGCGGCCTCCGGTGTCAGTCCTTCGAGGGCGCGTCGGGTGAACGGTGAACGGAGGGAGTTCTCGGGGGTCGCGGCCGACATCACCAGGGTGCCTTGCTCACCGAGCACGTCCAGTAGCGCGGTGAGAAGCCGCTCCGGGTGGACCTCCGGTCCCAGTTCCTGGTCGTCGACCTCGACCAGGAGCAGTTCGCCCTGCCGGACGCCGAGTTGGCGGAGCCGTGTACGGAGTTCGGCAACGGAGTAGCCGGAGGCACTGTTCCGGGGAATACTACGCGTGCCTACTGCCCGCAGCAGCCCGATGATCTCAGGGGCCGTACGCCCGGGCAGGCCCAGCCACGCCTGCTCGCTCCGACGCTCCTCATCACGCACGAGGAAGGGCATGAAGGCCCGCACCGTCCCGGCCGCGGCGCTGTCGGTCAGCTCCCGGTACAACTCGTCGGACACCACGATGGCGATCGGGGAGTCCGGGTCCTGGTCCAGGACGGCACGGCCCTCCTTCGTACCCAGCAGCGTGACGGCTCGTTGCAACGGCCTCAGGTCGTCCGCAACCCAGCTACCCGCGTCGGCCTCGAAAACAGCGACACACAGTTGCGTCCGGTCCGCCCGGGACGCTGTCTCCGTGCGGCGCAGTGCCTCGACGTTGGTGCGGAGCTCGGGGAGGTGGTCGGTGAACAACGCAGCCACCGGAATCGACCTGTCCCAGAGATTGACCTGTCCGCCGGGGAACGACCGAGTGACGAGAGGCGTCCGCACGTCCTCGGCCCAGCTCCGGGACCGCGGCAGGTCCGCCAGCCGGGCAAACCGGTCCGACCAGACCCACAACGGATCCGCCCGCCCGGCGGCGGTGTACGCCGTGGCGCGTCTTCGGCCGGCCGACTCGTCCGTGAGCACCACCGGGATCCGGAACAGCACCGCACAGGCCGTGCCCGATCCCGGGGCGGGGACCACACCGACATCCGGGGTCAGGTTCAGCAGGTGGTCGAGCCGGGCCCCTCCGGTGCGGTCGAGCAGGAACACGATCCGGAGCCTGGCAGAGGTCCGGTCCGGAACGGCAAGGCTCTCGACCGCTGGTCCGTCACCGGTGACCGTCCGGACATCGATCAGCGCACGAATCCCTCCGTCCGCCCGTCGACAGGAGAAGTCCCACCGGCCCTCGTCTCCCCCGGTCTCCCTGACCAGGGTGAACGCCGGTTCCAGGAAGTCCTTGAGCGAGTTCGCGAGAGACCGGCTCAGCTGAGCGGGATTCCACGCGCCGGCCGCCGTCAGGTCCCGGCCGTGGGCGAAGGACACCAAGGCCCGCATCAGTTCCCGGTCCTTCCGCGGGATCCCCGCGTTGCAAGCCTTCAACTCCGCCGCGACCGCCTCGTAGGCATGTCGAACCGCCGGGTCGAGGAAATCCTCCGCCAAGCGGTTGCGCAGCAGCGCCAACGGCGCTGCCGGGCCGAGGAACCACAGGCCCGGGTCGGACGCCGAGCTGCGGGTGTGCTCCTGGGCCAGTACCCGGTCGACCGTGTCCAGCTCCAGCACGTCGGGGCCGCCGATCAGGCCCTGCGCCGCCAGGCGCGCGAGTCGTACCGCGAGACTGCCGTCACGTTCGGGGAGGAGCGACCGGCTCACCAGAACGGACAGCCCGTACCCCGCGCCCAGCGTCTCCAAGTCCAGTGCCCGGGCCAGTTGCGGCGCGCCCGCGCCGTCCAGGAGCAGCACCGTCGGGGCGTTGCCCCGTGCCCGCAGAATCCTCGCGAGGTCGCCGAACGGCAGAACGGCGACCGGTCCTTGCAGGTACACGAGCAGTGAGTCCTCTGCCAGGGCGGAGGACTGTTCGATCGCCGTCAGGATCGCCGCGGGATCCGCAGGGTCGAACAGCACCCGGCACCGGTCGGGGCCGAGACCCCAGCTGGTCGGCGAGGTCAGCACCTCGTGGAGTGCGTCCAGTCCCGCTCGGTCTCGTGGACGCGCGAGGAGCCCGATGAGCACCGCCGCGCTCCGGGCCGGGTCGGGGAACCTCGGGGTGGCCGGTACCTCGGGCTCGACGGGAGCCACGGCCGTACCAAGACGCGGCCTCCGCCCCGCCTCCAACAGCGCCCCGATCTCCGCCGAGGCCACCGCGAACGGCCGCAGGTCCGGCGGCAATTGCTCCGCGTCCGCGACCGCAATCCCCTCCAGTGCCCGCGCCGCCCCCGGGTGCCGGGAGGCGATGTGGCGGGTCAGGGCGGACTGGACGGTCCAGGCGTCGTGGCGGGTGAGTCTGGGGGCCAGGGCTTCGCGGGCCTCGGGGCGGATCGTCAGGACCACGGACCCGTCGTCGCTGCGGAGGTCGAACAGTCCGGAGGTCAGGACCTCGGCGAGGTCCTCCGTGCCGGCCTCCGGCACCACCTCCTGCCGGACGAGCCGCAGCAGAGGGAGGCTCAACCGGCCGAACGGACTGCACAGGGCGGCCATCCGCCGGGCCTCCGGGGACGCGGTGTGCAGGAAGGCGGCGATGCGTCGATGGGTGTCCTCGGGCTCCGGTTCGCCCTCGGGGAGGAAGGGCGAGGTGAGGGTGCCGCTCGCGGGGACGAGCACCGCGTCGAAGCCCGCGGGGGCGCCGCGCATCATGCCGTTCGCCCAGCGGCCCAGCGAGTGCGGGGTGAAGGACAAGGTGGGCAGGGGCACCCAGCCCGCGTCGGCGCCGAACAGGGCTGTGAGCATCAGGGGGACGGCGTGGTCGAGCTCGGTGTTGCGGCCCGGTCGGACGCGGTGCCGGGCGCGGACGGCCGGCAGGTCGAGGGCGGTGCGGTTCCAGAGCCGCCCGGGCAGCGGGTTGAGCAGGGCGACCGGCCCGGTGGTGCCCCAGTGTCGCAGTAGGCGCCAGACCTCCCCGTCGTGCCAAGCGGGGGCCGCGCAGTCGGAGAGGACCACGACGAGCCGGCGGGTGCCCGCCAGGCGTCCGTGGGCCACCGGTCGGCCGTGGAGGTCCTCGACGGCCGCTTCGGGGCCGGGGTCGAGCCGGAGCGAGGTGATCCGGCGGAAGGCTCCGAGGCCGGCCAGGAGGGTGGTGAACTCGTCCGCGCTGTCCTGCCAGATCGCCATCGTCGGTGAGGAGTCGGTCAGGACGACAGCCTCGAACCACGGTTCGGGGGCGGGGCGGAAGACCGGCGCGAGGTCGCCGTCGCGGGCGTAGGCGGCCATGGTCGCGCCGAAGTCGAGGACCTGCCGGGGGCCGTGCGGATAGCGGCGTTTGAACGGGCGCAGGGCGCGTCCGAGTTCCAGCGCGTGCGGCAGGGCGCGGGCGGCGGCCACCCGGACCCGAACGCCGGTCGGTGCGGATCCGGCCGCGAGGCCGTCGTAGACGGGCGGCCCGGCCTCCGGCGGGTCCGCTTCGGGGAGGTCCTCCGCTGCGGGAGCGTCGGGGTCGGTCGGCCGTGACGGGGCCGGGGCCGGTGGCGGGGTGGTGGCGAGCGGTGATTCCGGGACCGCTCCGGACGGTACCCGGCCGGCGGCGAGCCACAGCGCGTCCGCGAGGGCGGCGGGGTCGGTGTCCGGTGGCAGGAACCGGCTGAGCGCCGTCAGAAGGTCGGCCGTGCGGTCAGGCACCGGAGAGGTCCCGGAGCAGGAGTCCGAGCAGCCGGTCGAGCTGTGCCCGGTCCGGCGCGTCGGGGTCCGTCACCAGGCGGACGGCGTTGAGCAGTTGGTCGATCGCCAGGTTGTCGCCCCGGGCCACCCGGTCGGCGAACTCGGTGATGAGCCCCTCCGCGGGTACGAGGTCCGGGCCGGCCAGGCTCAGGTGGGCGGCCACGGCGCGGCGCAGGGTGTCGGCCGTCGGCTTCGGCATGTCGAAGCGGACGCAGCGCCGCAGGAAGGGCGCCGGGAAGTCGCGTTCGCCGTTGCTGGTCAGCACGATGAACGGGAAGGTGGTGCACCGGACCCGGCCGTCCACGACGGTGGCGGTCTCCCGGGAGTCCCACTCGCGGACCTCGACCTCGCGCCGCGCGTGGCGGACGAGCTCGGGGATCTCGAACGCCCCGCTCTCCAGGACGTCGAGGAGGTCGGTCGGCAGGTCGATGTCGCTCTTGTCGATCTCGTCGACGAGCAGTGCCCGCGGCCTGTTCCCGCTCGGGAGCAGCGCGGTGCCCAGCGGGCCGAGTTGCAGGAACGGCGCGATGTCGGGAAGGCCGTCCGCCGAGGTCTCCTGGACGCGGACGGCGTGGATGTGGCCGAGGGCGTCGTAGCGGCAGAGGGCCTCGGGGAGGGTGCTGCGCGAGGTGATGTGCCACTTGAGTACGGGGCCCAGCTTGAGTTCGGCGGCGACCTGGGCGATCACCGACGACTTGCCGGTGCCGGTGTTCCCGGTGATCAGCAGCGGCCGGTGCAGGTACAGCGCGGCGTTGACCGCGTCGGTCAGTCCTTCCGGCGGCTGGAAGGCCCGGTGCGGTTCCTCGCCGTCGAACCGGCGCCAGGGCGGCGGCGGCGCGAAGGTCACGTCGCGTGGCTCGCCGTCGCCGCGGTAGTAGCTCTGCCAGGACATCAGGTGCTCCTCGGGGCCGGGGCGTCGGTCGGTGGTGCGATCGGAGAAGTCGGGGTGGTGGGAGGTACCGGTGCCATGGGCGGCGCCGGGTGCCGGTCGTACCGGCCGCAGAAGTCGAGCCAGTCGAGGTCGTGCCAGGCGGTGCGCAGCGCGGCCAGTCGGAGCAGGTGGGCGTCGGTCACCGGGGCCGGGTCGCCGCCGGCCTGCATCTTGTAGCGGTAGGCCGCGCCGAACCCGTCGGGCAGGCCGTCCCACAGGTGGTCCAGGCAGCCCCATCCCTCCCCGGTCGGCTCGGTGTCCCGGTGCGGCCACAGCACGATGGGGGTGTAGGGCAGGAACGCGGTGACGAGTTCCAGCAGCCGGGGCACCGGTACCGGCTCGGTGAGGCCGACTGCGCGTTGGTAGCGGCCCCGGGTGAGGTCAGCGAAGAGTTGCTCCGGTCCGGTCCGTCCGGGGTCCACCCAGTCGACCGGGACGCCGTCGTCGAGCGGCTTCTGCTCCAGCTGCTCCAGCTGGCTCCGGGCCTCCCGGTTGATGCCCCGCAGATGGCCGCGTTCCACGAGCCGTCCGGCCCAGCGCAGGGTCACCGTGCGGGTGACGCCGAGGAGGCGGCGGCCGACGAGCACCTCCTCCGGATGCCAGTCGACCAGGACGGGGGCGTGCGCCACCAGGTCGACGAAGGCGACGGGCGAGCGTCCGGGCAGCAGTGCGTCCGCCCAGTCGAGGATGTCCGGCAGCGCCCGCTCGACACCGTCCCGGTCGGGCCGGCAGTCGAAGTGGCGGTGGTGGACGCAGTCCGGTCCCTCGCGCAGGCAGACCGAGAGGGAGTCGGGCCAGTCGACCTGCGCGGCGTCCAGGCTGATGACCAGTCGGCGGCCCCGGTCCCCGGCCGGCCCGTCGCCGTGCTGGGCCAGCGCGTCGTTGAGGGCGATCTCGGCCCCGGTCCGCCGGGCCCAGTCCCGGATTCGGGGGTCCTGCGGGTCGGCGCCGCAGGCGTGGGCACCGGCGACCAGGTACCAGGCGACCGCCGCGTACACCGAGGCGCCGCCGGCCGCGCCGGAGGCCCGGAGCGCCGCGTGCTCGAGCAGGTACTGCAACAGGGCCCGGCCGGTCAGGGCGCTCGGCGGCCGGACCGGTTCGGGGATCACTCCGGCCCACCGGCGGTTGAACCCGGCCGCCAGCCGGCGCAGCACCGGGCTGGTCAGAGCCGGTCCCGCCACGTCGACGAGCAGGGCGACGGACTGCATGGACGCGATGACGGCCTCGGCGGTCTCCTGCACCCGCCACGCTCCTGCGGCGGCGGCGCGGTCCGCGAGCGCGGACAGGGCCCGAAGGTCGCGCGGCGGCGGTCCCGGCGGTGCGTCGGGCCATTCGGCCAGCGCCGCGGCGAGGTCGGCGGCGCCGAACCCGCTCGGGCTCGCGGCCTGCTGGCGCGGCGGCCACTGCCGGTTCCGGGCGAGCCAGAGCGTGTGGCCGTCGCCGTTGTAGGTGAACCCGGCGACGGTCTGCTTCTCCGCCACCGCTCCGGCGACCGCCTCCCGGACGGCGTCGAAGGACAGGAACTCCTCCCCCGTCGGCAGTCCGCGTCCGAGCACGGCGGCGAGTCGGTGGCTGAGGCCCAGGGCGTACGCCTTCTCCAGGGCCGAACAGGCCGCGAGCACCGAGACCCGCAGGCCCCCGACCCCGAAGCCCGCGGCCAGCTCCTTCACGTCCGGCATTCCGGCCGCCGCATGGCAGGTGTCGACGACCACCACGACGCCGGCCACACCGGGATGGTTGGCGGCCGTGGTGACCGCCGCCCCGATGTCCACGCAGTCGAGGGCCCGGCCCTCCTCGCTGTCGGCGGCCATGTACCAGAGCTTCGGCGAGCCCTGCGCCGTCTGGCCGTGGCCGAGGAAGGCGAGCACCAGGGTCGCCCCGGCCTCGCCGGCCGCGCGGGTCGCCGCGCGGACCGCGTCGTCGATCTCCCGGCGCCGCACCGTTCCCGAGCGCAGCCGGAGCGCGTCGGCCCCCGGGCTGGGGACGCATCCTCCGACCGCCGGATCGGTGAGCGCCGCGTAGAGCTCCTCGGCCGCCGTTTCGAGGGTCGGCAGCCCGTTGTCCGCGCCGTTCGACTGGGTGGCGACCAACAGGAGGTGTCGGACCGGCGCCGGTAGCGCCTCGCTCATGCGCGGGGCGCCGGCTCGGCCAGCGTCCTCAGCACGGTCGCGGCCACCTCCCGTCGGCGCAGGTAGACGGTGGCGTCGTGGGGCCAGAGCAGGGCCGACTCCATCCGGTCGGAGACCGGTCCGACGCCCCGCGCGTTGGGAACGACCGCCTTGGCGAGCCGGCGCTTCGGCACCACGAGGTCGTCGCTGTCCCGGAAGTCGGCCCACGCGGCGACGGTCGCCGGGGTCGCGGGGGGCCGGGGGCGCAGGAGCGGCCACACGACCGCATGGGTGGTGATCGGCGAGCCGAGGGTGACGAACAGCGGGACGGGGCCCGGGTATTCGGACAGTGCCTCCAGCGCGACCACGGTCCCGAGCGAGTGGGCGACCACGATCGCCGGGCGGGACGGGTCGAGACGGGCCAGGATCCGGTCGCGGATCCGCCGGTCCAGGGTCAGGCCGGCGGCGTCCGGGTAGCCGCGGCGCAGGTAGCGGCCCGGCTGGGAGAGGATCCGCAGGAAGGCACCGCGGCTGAGTGCCCGCGCGCCCAGGTGCAGGCCGGGGATCGCGCCGACCGAGGCGAGGCCGGTCGCGAGCAGCCGGCCCACGTGCCCGACACCCTGAGCGTCGTCGAGCGGCCCGAGCTGCCGACGCAGGCGGCGGAGCCGGACGTTCTGCCGGTGCTCCGGGAGTTCGAGGAGTTCGTCCAGGAACTCGGTCATCAGCGCCAGCATGATCGCGGCCTGTTCCTCGTCGGCGGCCTCCGGGGAGTCGGCGCCCTGGGCTCCCTCGGACGCGAACAGGTCGCCGTAGTAGGCGAAGGAGCAGTCGGCGGAGCGGCCTTCGATCAGCGCCTCGGCCTCCGGGGCGAGGCCCGCCCCCTGCGCGCCCTCGGCCAGCGCCTGCTTCCACTCGGCGAGTGTCGCCTCCGGGTCGCGGGGACCTCCGATGCCGTGCACGAAGACCAGCTGCGGAACCGGTCGATCGATCGCCATTTCGCTCCCACCCGCCCGCACGTGCCGTGTCCCGCCCCCGCCCGGCAGCCGCCGTACGGTTCGGCCGGGCGAGGAGAACGGTACCAACCACCCTTCGGGCCAAGGAAACTGTCGATCCGGGACGGGACCGGAGTGACAGGGGAGGTGCAAGGGAGAGGAGGGACGGCCGATCCGTGCCCGGACCGGTTCGGGATACTGCCGGGATGACAAACGAACTGACGGCCCGGCCGGAGACAGTGGCGGCCGGGGACGGGGAGCGTCGGGCACTGCGGCGCGATGTGTCGGGGCCGGCGCTGCTGGCGGGCCTGGTGTGTGTCGCGGTGTCGTTCTCCGGGCCCCTGGTGGTGGTGCTCGCGGCGGCGGCCGCCGGGCGGCTGGACACGGCGCAGACGGCCTCCTGGATCTGGGCGGTGGCGATCGGCAGCGGCGTGAGCGGGTTCGCGCTGAGCTGGTGGACGCGGACGCCGGTGGTCACCGCCTGGTCGACGCCCGGGGCCGCGCTGCTGGTGACCAGCCTGGGCGACTACCCGTACCGGGAGGCGATCGGGGCGTTCCTGGTGAGCGCGGTGACGGTGACGCTGTTCGGAGTGACCGGGTGGTTCGGGCGGCTGATCGCCGCAGTGCCGGTGGGGATCGTGAACGCCATGCTGGCGGGCATCCTGTTCTCCTTCGGCGCCGGGATCTTCGGTGCCGTGCACAGCGCGCCGACGCTGGTGGTCGGCGCCTTCGCGGCGTTCCTGGTGGCCAAGCGGTTCGCGCCCCGGTACGCCGTGCCGGTGGCGCTGCTGGCCGGCGGGGTGCTGGCGGCGCTGACGGTCGGGCTGCCGCTTCACCTGGGTTCGGGCGGGCCGACGGTGCCGGTGCTGACGGCGCCGGCGTTCTCCTGGTCCGCCCTGGTCGGTCTGGCGCTGCCGCTGACGATCGTGGCCCTGGCCTCGCAGAACGCGCCGGGTCTCGGGGTGATGCGGGCCTTCGGCTACCGGGCGGACGACCGGCTGCTGATCGGTTCGACCGGCGCGATATCGGTGCTGATGGCGCCGTTCGGTTCGCCGGGGGTCAATCTGGCCGCGATCACGGCGGCGATCTGCTCGGGCCCGGAGGCGCATCCGGACCCGCGCCGCCGGTATGTGGCGGGGATGTCCTCGGGTGCGCTGTACGTGCTGGTGGGCAGCTTCGGCGGGGTGCTGGTGAGCCTGTTCACCGGACTGCCGAAGGAACTGATCGCGGTGATCGCCGGGGTCGCGCTGCTGGCCTCGCTCCAGGGCAGCCTCGCGGCGGCGGTCGCCGAGGAGCGCGGGCGGGACGCAGCGATGGTGACGTTCCTGGCGAGCGCCTCGGGGATGAGCCTGTTCGGGATCGGATCGGCTTTCTGGGGGCTGGTGTTCGGTCTGGGCACCCACCTGGTCCTGGACGCCCGGCGGTAGCGGTATCGGCGGCAGGCGACGGGCGGGGCCCGGGAGTGCGCGACACCGGAGGGGCGTGCACGAATCGTTCCGCTCCCCGGGAGGCGCCCGGGTCGGGCCCGTCCGAGGCCGGTCCGAGGTGCCGCGGCCGTCCGCCGAGGCCCGTCCGGCCAGGCGCCACCGGCCCGGACCGGGCGAAACCGGCGTGCGGGAGCGCGGTCCCGGGCCGGGCGCGACACCGGGCGCCATCCGCCCGGCCTTGGCAGGGATCACCGCGACGGCGGACGCTCTGTGCACAGCCGATCATCGGCTGATCCCAACGCACCAGTCAGCCCCGGGAGGGCACCCATGTCGTTCTCGCGCACCCGCATCGCCGCCGTCGCCCTGCTCGTCGCCGGCGCCACCGCCCTGGCCGTCCCGGCCCAGGCCGCCGGCGGCAACCGGGCGCTCAGCCGGTTCGACGACGGCAGCTTCGAGACGCCCAAAGCCCCCGTCAACTCCTTCACCCCGCTGACCGCCGGTCAGACCATCGGCCCGTGGCGCGTCGCGAGCGGCAGCGTCGACCTGATCGGCGCCGGCTTCTGGCAGGCCGCCGAGGGCGACCAGTCGGTGGACCTCAACGGAACCAGCGCCGGCACCGTCACCCAGAGCTTCACCACCGTCCCGGGCGCCACCTACTCGGTCACCTACTCCCTGGCCGGCAACCCGGCGGGCGCCCCGGCCCTGAAGACCGGCCGGGCGCTGATCGACGGCCAGAACTTCCAGGACTTCTCCTTCGACGTCACCGGCCGGACCTTCGCCGCCATGGGCTACGTGGGCCGTCAGTTCACCTTCGTCGCCCAGGGCGCGTCGACCACCCTGGGCTTCACCAGCACCGTCGGCGGGTCGTACGGGCCGGTCGTCGACGACGTGCAGGTGAAGGAGTGCAAGCCCTGTTGCGGCTGACCGGTCCGACGGCCCGACGTCCACCGAGCAGCCGGGTGCCCGGCCGGTCGGTGGACGTCGGGCCGTCGGTGACCCCCGGAGCGGCT
>NZ_JAIY01000003.1:892444-906422 GCF_000710405.2 Kitasatospora sp. MBT66
GCCGGTGCGGCCCCGGCGACGGCCGCACCGCCGAGCAGACAGGCCGAGGCCGCGACCGCCACGGCGGCGGCACGCAGACGGAACGAGGAAGAACGGTTCATGGGGACTCCTCCGGAACGGATCCGATGTCACGGCGACGACCCGTGCCCCGGACGGGCGCCGGGGCGGACGGGGTCGGCGGAGCAAGTCTCCGGGCGCCGACCCCGGCCGGGCAAAACCCTTCGAGCACCGTCGAATTCGGACTCCGGACGCCGCAGGCCGGCCCCTCAGGGAGCGGCGAACAGCCCCGGGAAGGAAGAAGCCAGCCACGGCCGGCGGCCCCAGGCGAGCACCTTGCCCCGGCGGAGGGCGTCGGTGGCGGTGAAGCGGCCCAGGGCGATGAGCAGGAACGCGACCGGCTCGGTGAGGACGGTGCAGTCCGGACGGCGCGGCGGCTCCTCGCTCACCACGGCCGCACCGTCCGTGAAGGTCACCGCGAAGCCGTCCAGGCCCCGCACCCGCAGGCGGTAGCAGGCGCTGTGACCGGCCGCCGCGCGGGCGTCCACCACCAGCGGCATGGCCGTCCGCAGGAAGGGCATCGTCAGCCCCACCCGCCGCCGGTCGATCGGGTGCGGCCGCCCCAGCGCCACGGCGATGTCGTAGAGGTGGCCCAGCATGTGGGTCAGCAGATAGGCGCCGAGCGTGTCCAGGTCCATGCCGCCCAGTGGAGTCAGGACCGGCTCCGCGCCGCCGCGCGGCCCGGCCGCCGCGGTGAACCGCCGGGCCTGTCGGGCGATCTCCGCGCCGAGCACGGCCGGGTCCCGTTCCGGCCGCTCGGCCAGCGAGGCCGCGTTGGCCGCCGCCAGCGAGCCGGGGGTGCCGTCCCCGTACGGCCGGTCCGCGCCGGCCGCGAGTTCCGCCATCAGCTCGTTGGCCATCGCCAGGTGCGCGGCCGCCTCGGCGACCGTCCACTCCGCGCCGGGTATCGGGGTGGCGCCGCGGCAGCCGGCGAGCAGGGCGACCGCCGCGTCACCGACCTCGGTGACCGCGTCGAACAGCGCGCCGCGCCCGGCGCCGGGCCCCTGCGCGGGGAGCGGGAGTGTCATGAGGGAGAACCATGGCCGACTCCCCGGTCCCTGTCCAGACCCGCGCCGCAGGCCGGGCCGGGAGCCGGCGGGTACCCGCACCCGGAGCGGGGCTCCACCGCGTCAGTCCGCCACCGGGAGCGGCCCGCCACCGGGACGGCTCGGCGAACCGGGCGGACGGCGGTCGAGGACGCGCAGGCGCAGCCGGTGCGGCCGCAGGACGGTGGTCAGGCGCATCGGGCGGTCGTCGGAGCGGCGGCCGCCGGACAGCGCGACGGGGCGGCGGCGTGCCAGCAGGGTGGCCAGCGCGACGCCGGCCTCGGTGCGGGCGAAGTCCGCGCCCAGGCACTGGCGCGGGCCGTTGGCGAAGCCGGCGAACGCCCAGCGCGGCAGCGCGGCGGCCCGCTCGGGCAGCCAGCGGTCCGGGTCGAAGCGGGCCGGGTCGGCGAAGATCCCGGAATGGTGGTGGGCGACGTAGGGGCTCAGCACCACCTGGGTGCCGCGCGGCAGGGTGCGGCCGCCGAGCTCGGTGTCCCGGGTGCAGGTGCGCAGCAGCACCCAGCCCGGCGGGTACAGCCGCAGGGCCTCGGTCAGCACCCGGTCGGTGTACGGCAGTCGGGGCAGGTCGTCCCACCGGGCGGGCCAGCCGTCCGGCAGGACCTCGTCGAGTTCGCGGTACAGGGCGGCGAGCACGTCCGGGTGGGCCGTCAGCAGGCGCAGGGTCCAGGAGAGCTGGGAGGCGGTGGTCTCGGTGCCGGCCAGCAGCATCGCGACGACCTGGTCGTGCAGTTCGGCGTCGGACAGCGCCGTGCCGTCCTCGTCGCGGGCGGCGACCAGGCCCGCCAGCAGGCCGGTGCGGTCGCCGCCGTGCGCCCGGTGGTCGCGCACCAGCTCGGCGACGGTGCTCCGCAGGGTGCGGACGGCCGCGCGGTAGCGGGGACCGGCGGGCAGCCGGACCACCCGCCGCAGCGCTCCGGCGAACGCGGTCTCGAACGCCCGCTGGAGCCGGCCGGCCAGGGCGTCCGGCACCTCGGTGCCGAGCAGGGTGCGGGTCACCACCCGCAGGGTGAAGCGGTAGCAGGACGGGAAGACGTCCACCACCTCGCCGGGCCGCCAGGAGTCGGCGAGCAGTGCCGCCTCCCGGGTCATCACCTCCGCGTACTCGGCGATCCGGTCGGGCCGGAACTCCGGTTGCAGCATCCGGCGTTGGCGCCGGTGGTCGGCGTGGGCGCAGGTCGCGACCCCGTTGCCGAGGATCTCCCGGAAGCGCCCGTAGATCGGGCCGCCCTTGTCGAAGGTGCGGTCGTCGGCGTAGACCTGCCGCAGCAGTTCCGGGTGGCAGGGCACCACCAGCCGGTTCGGCCCCAGCCGCAGGTCCACCAGGTCGCCGTGCCGGTGCAGCCCGGCCAGCAGGGCGGCCGGATCCCGCACCAGTGCGGGCAGGTGCCCGAGCAGCGGCACCGCCCCGGGCAGGCTCGCGTGGACGTAGGCGGGGGGCGCGGTATCCCGCGCGGACGAGGACACGTACAGCAGCGTAGGGACGGGCGCGGCCCGGCGACAGTGTCCGCGCGCGCCGCGCCCGGGGCCCGGGGGGCGCCCGGGCGCGAACAGGGGGCGTGGGGTCAGGCGCCGGTCGCGGCGGAGGCTGCGACGGTGGCCGCGGTGGTGGCGGCCAGGATCGCGACCTGGGTCGCGCGGATCGTCTCCTGGACGGCGTCCGCCGCCCACTGGCCCTCGGCGAGGGCGGCCATCCTCGGCTCGACGCGCTTGCCCTGCTCCCCGGGGAAGGCCAGCCGGTACAGGCGGGCGCCGTGCAGGAGGCCGATCAGGCCGGCGGTCCGCAGGTCCGGCTCGGCACCGTCCAGCACGACGCGGTTCAGCCGCTCGCGCAGCTCTCGCTCGGCCGTGCCGTCGGCCTCGGGGAAGCGGCGGACGGGGAAGAGTCCAAGCACCCGGTGCCGTTCCTCGGTGACGATGCCGCGCCCGCGCAGGCTCTGCAGGGTGGCTTCGACGCTCCTGGCCTGGTCCTTCCGCAGCCAGGCGGCCACCGTGGCGGACTTGGTGCTCCCGGCCCAGGCAGCGAGCGACTCCAGCCGGGCGTCGAGCAGCGCGTCGCCGGTCGGCGAGCTGTCGGCCACCTCGACCCGGCCGTCGTCGACCCTGATGCGCTCAGCGAGCGCCAGCTCCAGCAGCAGGCCGGCGGCGACGATCCAGCCGACCGCCCAGCGGTCCTTGGCCTGGCCGCTGTCGTCGTCCAGCGACAGCAGCATGATCTCTTCGGCCAGTGTGACGTGCATGGTCCCATCCCCCGTGATCAAGGTACGAGCGCCCGGGTCCGGGGACGGTGGTCCTCGGCCGGAACGTTCGAACGATCGAGTGATGATAGATCATTTCGATCGGAAAAACAGGAGGTCAGGAGGTCAGGAGGTCAGGGGTCAGGGGTCAGGAGCTCAGCACGACGCGGCGGGTCGGACGGGCCGGACCGCGCGGGCGGCGAGCAGCTCGTCCAGGCCGACGATCCGGTAGCCGCGGCGGCGCAGGCCGGTGATCACCTCCGGCAGGGCGGCGACGGTCTGCGAACGGTCGCCGCCGCCGTCGTGCATCAGCACCACCGAGCCCGGACCGACCCCGTCCAGCACCCGCTCCGCGAGGACTCCGGCCCCGGGCCGCGACCAGTCCTTCGCGTCGACGTCCCAGAGCGCGGTGGTGAGGCCCGACCCGGCCACCGCCGTGAGGAGTTCCGGGCTGCGGCCGCCGTACGGGGGGCGCAGCCAGCGCGACGGGCGGGTGCCCCCGCAGGCGCTGGCCAGGGCGTCGGCGGTGAAGCCGAGCTGCTCGCGGAGTCCGATCGGGCCGAGGTCCGGCAGGTAGGCGTGGGACCAGCTGTGGTTGCCCAGGGTGTGGCCCTCGGCGGCGATCCGGCGGACCACACCGGGGTGGGCCAGGGCGTGCAGGCCGATGCAGAAGAACGCGGCGGGGGCGTCGTACCGGGCGAGCACGTCCAGCACCTGCGGGGTGTACTCCGGGTGCGGGCCGTCGTCGAAGGTCAGTGCCACCAGCGGGGCGATTCCCCCGCCTCCTGCCAACAGCAGCCCCTGTTGGGCGAGTTCGTGCTCTACCGGTCCGCTGGCCGCCTCCTCGGCGGCGATCCCGTCCTCGCGGCCGGCCATGGTCCAGCCGTCCGGCGGCAGCACCGTCAGCGCCTCGGGGCGGGAGCGGCCGAGCGCGGCCAGGGAGCGGGCCGTGGTCCGACCGTCCGTCAGCACCGGTGGGTCGGCCCGGAGTACGGGTATGCCGAGGGCGGCGAGGGGGGCGTCCATGATGCCGTTGGCGCTGTCGAGGACGACCGCGAAGCCGTCCGCCGACTCCGCCGCCAGTTCGGCCAGCCGCGCCACCGGCCGTTCCAGGCCGCAGTGTTCGTACACCTCGTCCGCCCCGGACGGCCCGTCGTCGGCGCCCGCCACGGCGATCCGGTAACCCTCACGCGTCAGACCCACACCTGCGAACCGCACTGTGCTGCGCCTCCCTTGGACCGTTCGAGGCCGGCGGGACGGCTGCCGGCGGCTGCGGACGGCGGCCGACGACGGCGGGCCGGTACGGACCGCTGCGGGCGGGCACCCTCGGCATCCGCCCGGCGCGCACCCCGGTCGGCGGGCAGCCCAGATCATACGGACGCCGGGCCTCCGCGACGACAGGTACGGCAGGCAGCTTCCGGCCGAGGGGCGGAGGCCGGGTCCGGGGTCCGGGGTCCGGGAAAACGGAAGGGCAGGCGCCGGTTAGGGTCGGGGCCATGTCTACTGCCGCCCCCACTCCCACCCTGCGCCCCGCCACCCGCGCCGACCTGCCCGCCGTGCTGGCCCTGCTGGCGGACGAGGACCGGGTGGTTGACCCGGCGACGGTCGTGGTGACGGAGGCGTACGAGCGCGCCTTCCACGCGATCGACACCGACCCGCGCAACGAGATGCTCGTCCTGGCGGACGCGGACGGCGCCGTGATCGGCTGCCTCCAGGCCACCTACATCCCGGGCCTCGGCAAGGGCGGCGCCGAACGGGCGCTGCTCGAAGCGGTGCGGATCCGCGCCGACCGGCGCGGGGAGGGGCTCGGCCGCGTCCTGATGGCGCTCGCGATCGACCGGGCCCGTTCGCGCGGCTGCGGGCTGGTCCAGCTGACCAGCAACAAGCAGCGCGAGGCCGCGCACCGCTTCTACGCCGGGCTGGGCTTCACCCGCAGCCACGACGGGTTCAAGCTCGCGCTCTGAGGCCGGTGCTCCGTGCGCCGTGCGCCGGGGCGCCCACCCGGCGGGCCGCAGCGGCGGGGAAGCCGCCGGGAAGCGGCAGCGGAGCGGCCGGTTCCGGCCAGGCCGCGGACGGGGCGGGACGGGCGCGGTGGGGCGGCCGGTACCGGTGCGGGGACGGACGGGGCTGGGAGGGCCGCCGGGGGCGGACGGGGCGGTGGACGGCCGCCGCGCGAACGGCCGACGGCGGACCGGGCGGCCCGTGCCGGAGGCCTGTGCCACCGCCCGGCGCGCCCCTACGATGTGAGCGCCGTCGGGCCTGACCCCCGACCCCGTCACTGCCGGCCGACGCCGGACCGCACCGGTCCTCCCTGAGGGGCCGTCGTCCCGTCGGCCGCCGCGCCGGCCCCCGCCACGGGCCCGGGCGGAGCAGCAGTGCGGGCAGCACCGCGCAGGCCACCCGTGATTCCTCACCGTCCAAGGGGTATGCCCATGCACGCCGGTACCTTCGCACCACCGGTCAGACCCGTCGGCGGCGCCCGCGCCGTCCGCGCCCTGCTCCTCGTCCTCGCCGTGCTGGCGGCCCTGGTGGGCGTCAGCCTCCCGGCGGCCGGCCCGGCCAACGCCGCGGTGCCCGACCGCTGGGGCTTCGCCTACCTCGACAACCCGAACCCGCCGCTGGGGTACGTCCCCGACCCCAGCCGCCAGTGGGGCAGTTGGCCCACTCCGGCCGCCAACCCGGTGAAGGTCGACCAGCTCGGCACCGGTTCCTACGTGGTGCACTTCCCGCTGATCGCCGGGCCCGGCGGCATCGCGCACGTGACGGCCGTGAGCCGCACCGGCAGCTGGTGCCAGGTCCGGAGCTGGGGCACCGCCGGCACCGGTCAGGACGTCACCGTGGGCTGCTACCGCCCGGGCGGCGCGCCCGAGGACAACCGGTTCACCGTCCTCTACACCACCAGCAGCGGCGTGCCGTCCCCGCCCGGCGGCAGCTACGGCTATGTGTTCGCCAACCCCACCGGATCGGTGATCACCCAGTACAACTCGGCCGGCGGCACCAACACGGTGGGCCCCGGCGGCACCGGCATCTGGAAGGTCTGGCTGCCCGGCCTGGGCCAGTCCACCCCGGTCGGCAACCTCCAGGTCACCGCCGTGGACGCGACCGCGGGCGCCCGCTGCAAGGTCGCCGACTGGTCGCCCTCCGCCACCGGCCAGACCGTCGTGGTCGCGTGCTTCAACGCGTCCAGCGCGCCGTACAACACCCGCTGGACGCTGAGCTACGCGGAGAAGCGGGCCGTGCACGGCCCGGCCTTCCCGCCCAGCAACTTCGGCTACCTGTGGTTCAACGGCGGTCTCCCCCCGGGCACCAACTACAACTCCTCCGGGGCCGTCAACACCCTGACCGGCTCGGTGCCGTACACCGTCAACCTGCCGAACGTCGCGGTGCCCTCGGACACCGCCCAGGTCACGGCCTTCGGCCCCGGCCCGGACTACTGCGGGCTGGCCACGCCCTGGAACCGCAGCGCCGGCACGGTGAACCTGTTCGCGCTGTGCTTCAACAGCTCGGGCTCGCCGATCGCGTCCCGCTTCTTCACCGCCTACACCTCGGCGTTCTAGCCGCGCCGACGGCCGGGCGCGCGACGGTGGTCGCGCGCCCGGCCGTGGAGCGGTGCCGCCTCAGCTCCGGGTGAAGGTGCCGAGGCCGTCGTGGTCGAACTGCTCGACCACCACGGTGGCGGCCTTCCCGTCCGCCCCCACCGCGAAGGTCACCCCGGACAGGCCGGCCGCGTTCTCGCCCCGGGTCCGGAAGCTGAACACGTCGCCGTCGTAGTGCTGGAGCGGGAAGCGCAGGTTGTCCGGCCCCAGGCTCATCACCAGCCCGCCGCCGTCCCCGGGGCCCACCGTCAGCGGACCGAAGTAGTCGTTGCCGTAGGTGCCGAGGTAGGCGCTGTCCGGCTTCGCCGGGGCCGCTCCGGCCGGCGGGGAGGCGTAGTCGGTCGGCGACACCGGGCTCGCCGCGGCGGCGGGCACCACCTTGCCCAGGAAGCCCAGCCAGTCCACCGTCTCGTGGCCGTACTGGGCGAGGTCGAAGAACTCCTCGGCCACCGCCTCGGGGACGCCGGTGGGCTGGCCGTTGGTCAGGACCACGATCCCCAGCTGCTCGGAGGGCAGCAGGGTCACCACGGTCGCCGCGCCCAGCGAGAAGGCACCGGAGTGGTTCAGCCGTAGCCGGCCCTCGGCGTCGTAACTCACGTTCCAGCCCAGGCCGTAGAAGCCGCTCCGGCCGGCGGGCGCGGTGGTCGGGCTGGAGACGGTCTGCGGCAGCCGGGTCTCGTTCAGTCCCGCCGGGTCGACGATCTGCTTGCCCTCGAAGGTGCCGTCGGCGAGCTGCAGCCGCATCCACCGGCCGAGGTCCTGCACGGTGGAGCTCACCCCGCCGGCCGGGGCCTGCGGGTCGGGGTTCTCGGTGGTGCTGACCTGCCAGCCGGCGGCGTCGCGCACGTGCGGCGTCGCCTTGTTCGCCGCGCTGTCGTAGGCGGAGCGCAGGGAGCTGGTGGAGTTCATCCCCAGCGGCTTGTAGAGCACGTCCGCCGCGAGGTCCTCCCAGGCCACGCCCTTGGCCTTGGCGACGGCCACGGCGGCCTCGGTCAGGCCGTAGTTGGTGTAGGCGTAGCTCGCGCGGAACGGCGCCAACCGGTGCTCCCGGAGGTGCTGCAGGATGTAGTCGCGCTGGTAGCCGAGGTCCTCCAGCAGGTCGCCGGCGTGGTCCGGCAGACCGCTGCGGTGGGCGAACAGGTCGGCGATCGTCACATGGCTGCTCACCCAGGGGTCGGCCAGGGCGAAGCCGGGATCGTGGGCGGTCACCGGGTCGTCCCACTTCACCGTCTTCTGGCCGACCACCCCGGCGACCACGGTCGAGGAGATCGGCTTGGACACCGAGGCGAGCTGGAACACCGTGTCCGGGTCCACCGCCTCCGGCTTGCCGAGCCGGCGGACGCCCAGGCCCTTGGCGTGGATCACCTTGTCCTTGTACACGACGGCGAGGGCCAGCCCCGGCACCCCGGTCTTCGCCAGGGCGTTCTGCGCGTAGCCGTCGATCCGGGCCACGGCGGCGTTCACCTGGTCCTCGGTCAGCTCGGCCGGGGGCTGCCGCGGCGGCGCGGTGGCCGGGGCGGACGCCGAGGTCGTCGAAGCGCCGCCGGAGGACGGGGAGGCCGGGCTCGTGGGGGCGGGTTCGGGGTCGCCGCCGGACGTCGAGGTGCATCCGCCGAGCAGCGGGACGCCCAGCAGCAGACCGGCCGCCAGCAGGGGCGCGGTGCCGCGCGGCACCGGGCGGGGCGTGGTCCGGCCGGGCCCGGCGGCGGTCCGCCGGGGTGCGCCGTGACGATGCATCGGGATCCTCCCTCGTCCGGGCGGCGCGGCCCGCATTCGGCGGCGCCGCCGTCCGCCTCACGGCGCGAGTATTCGACGCCCCGTCCGGCGCCCGCTCCCGCCGCGCGCCCGGCCGTCCCGCAATCCACCCGTCCGGCGGCGTGTATGAACGGGGTCGCGGTCGAGGACCGGGGCGGACGGCCCGGCCCCCGGCCCCGGTCAGGTGTCGGACAGCAGCTCGCGGATCAGGCGGACCAGGGCCGGCACCGCCGGGTGCGGCGGGGTGTCGGCGCGCCGGGCGAGGAACAGCGGCACCGGCGGGGCGTCGGTGAGCGGCCGGTAGGCGATCATCGGGTGGCTGTGCAGCCGGGGCGTCGCCGCGGTCGAGACGCCGACGGCGCGGCCCCCGGCGATGGCGGTGAGCCACTCGTCGGTGTTGTCGACCTCGATCGTCGCCGGTGGCCGGGCCCCGGCCGGCCAGAGGTCGAGGGTGGTGGTACCGGCGACCGTGTTCAGCGCGACCGGCCGGGCCGCGAGGTCCGCGAGGGTGAGGGTGGCCCGCCCGGCGAGTTCGCTGTCCGCGGGGACGGCCGCCACCCGCTCCTCCTCCAGCAGCAGTTCGGTGACCAGCCCGGGTTCGGTGACCTCGCCCCGCAGCAGGGCGACATCCGCCCGGCCCCGGGCGAGGCCGGCGGTGCGGTCGTCGATCCGGCGCAGTTCGAGCGGCTGGTCCGGGTGCTCCCGGTCCCAGCGGCGCAGCAGCGGCACGGTGTACTCGCCGAGGGCCGGCCAGGGGTGGCCGAGGCGCAGCGGGAGGACGGTCAGCGCGCGGGGGTCGAGGGCGACGTCGACGGCGGAGAGGGCGGCGGCGGCCCGGTCCCGGAAGGCCAGGCCGGCGGCGGTGAGCTCCAGGTGGTGGGTGGAGCGGTCGACCAGGCGGGTGCCCAGGTGGTTCTCCAGTTGGCGCAGGGTGCGGGACAGGGCGGGCTGGCCGATGTGCAGGCGGAGCGCGGCGCGGGTGATCGTCCCTTCCTCGGCGATGGCGAGGAAGGCTCGCAGGTGGCGCAGCTCGATGGTCATGCCCGGGGAGCATAACCGCCGTCGGATCGGCATTTCACGCGCCGGGGGCGGATTCCTAGCGTGGACGGCATGACGAGAAGGACGGACACGATGTCAGGGATCGCGACGGCGGTTGCACCGCCGAGGTTCGCAGCGAGCCTCCGGAGCGGCGGACAGCAGGCACGGGGCAGGCCCCGGACGGTGAGCGTGCCCGCCCGGGCGGGCAGTGCCGCCGGTGTCGGCATGGTGCTGGGCGGCACCCTCTCGGTGCAGTTCGGCTCCGCCGTCGCCGCCCTGCTGTTCCCCCGGGCCGGCGCCCTGGGCACGGTCGCGCTGCGGGTGACGATCACGGCCGTGCTGCTGCTCGCCGTCTGCCGCCCCCGGCTGCGCGGGTACGGCCGGGCGGACTGGGCCGTCGCGGGCGTCTACGGGGTCGCGCTCGGCGGGATGAACATCCTCTTCTACCAGGCGATCGACCGGATCCCGCTCGGCCCGGCGGTGGCCCTGGAGGTGCTCGGGCCGCTGCTGATGTCGGTCGTCGCCGCCCGGCGGGCGGCCGGCCTGCTGTGGGCGGGGCTGGCGTTCGCGGGCGTGCTGCTGCTCGGGCGGGACGGCTTCGACCGGCTCGACCCGGCCGGTGCCGGGTTCGCGCTCGGCGCGGGCGCGATGTGCGCCGCCTACATCCTGCTCGGCGCCCGGGCCGGGCGGCGCTTCCCCCGGTTGGACGGGCTCGCGGTGGCGATGACGGTGGCCGCGCTGATGAGCCTGCCGCTGGGGATCGGCTCGGCCGGCGCCACCCTGCTGGAACCCGGGGTGCTGGGGCTCGGGCTGGCGGTGGCGCTGCTGTCCTCGGGCCTGCCGTACTCGCTGGAGCTGCTGGCGCTGCGGCGGCTGTCCGCGCCGGCCTTCGCCGTCCTGACCGGGCTGGCCCCGGCGGTCGGGGCGCTGGCCGGGTTCCTGGTACTGGGGCAGGAGCTGTCGGCGGCCCAGTGCCTGGCGGTGGTCCTGGTGGTGGCGGCCGGCGCGGGCGCGGTCCGGGCGGGCCGGGGAGCGGCCCCCTCGCCACGATCGGCCCTTCGCCGGCCGAACGCGGGATCGACGGAAGGACCGCCCGGACGCCCCGGGGCGTAGGAACTGCGCCAGTCCGACGGTTCGGATCCGGCCGATTTCCCCGCGGCACTCCCGGAGCGCCCGCGCGCCTGCCATGCTCACCAGCGGCAATGCGCTCCGAGTAGTCGGAGCGTCACACACCGTTGACGAAAGTCCGGGTGGGCACGTGCAGTACTCGATCAGCGCGGCGGCGTTCGTCGCGATCATCATCCTGATCCGCCTCCGGCGCCGGACCGAGGCCCGCAGCCGGGGCGACGAGGCGTTCACCGTGTTCAGCAGCATCGTGCTCGGCGTCCTGATCGCCGGCACGGGCTGGGGGCAGGCGATCCTCCAACTCGTCGGTGTGGTCACCCGGGCCACCCACTGACCGGAACGGAGGACGGTTGACCGGACGCCGAACTCCCGTACGCCGCCGCAGGCGTGGTCGCCGCCCGCCGGGCGACGCGGTGACCTGGCTGGTGGGCGCGGCGGTGGCGGCCACGGTGCTGCGCTGGCTGGCGGCGCACTGGTGGCTGCTCGTCCTCGCCGCCGTCACGGCCGCCGCCGCGGTGGCAGCGGCGGCGCACCGGCGCCTTCGTGCGGCACGCCAACAGCGCTTGCACGCCGCGCGGTTGCGACTGGCGCTGACCGGTCCGGGCGGGCTCGACCGGCTGGCACCGGACGCCTTCGAGTACGCGGTGCGCGACCTGCTGGAGCGGGACGGCTGCCGCGCGCGCAAGGTCGGCGGGGCGAACGACCGGGGCGTGGACGTCCTCGCCGAGGACCCGGCGGGCCGCCGCTGGGCGGTGCAGTGCAAGCACAAACGGGACCCCGTCAGCGGCAGACCGGTGGGCGTCGACGTCCTGTACGCGCTCGCCGGCACCTACCGGCGCAGCCACGGCGCCCACGTCGCGGTCGTCGTCACCAACGGCCGCTTCTCCCGCGAGGCGCTCAAGTGGGGCGCCGAGCAGGGCATCCTGCTCGTCGACCGACCCTCGCTCGCCCGCTGGGCCGGGGGCGGCCGCCCGCTGTGGGAGGTCCTGCCCCGCGTCCCGGCCCCCCGCCAGGGGCGCCACCGCTGACGCCCGACCGCCGGCCTGCCGACCGTGGGGCGGTGTCGCGCCCGAACGGGCTCTGGCAGGATCGGCCGGGTGGAGAACGACGAGGGGACGGGGCCCCGATTGGTCGTCGGGGCGGGGTACGCGCTGTACCGGGGACCGCTCGCCGACAGCCACGCCCACCGGCACGCGGCCTTCCAGGTCGCGTTCGCGTCCGGGGCGGCCGACCCCGTGCCCACGGTGACGGCCACCGACGGGGACGGGGTGCGGCACCGCGGTGCCGCACTGGTGGTGGCACCGATGGTGCGCCACCGGATGGCGCCGGTCCGGGAGTTGGTGACCTACTTCGTCGATCCGCACTGCGCGTTCGCCGACCGGCTGCGGAGCCCCGGCGGCCCGGGCATCACGGTGGCGCCGCAGTGGCGCGGCCTGCGGGAGGAACAGGTCCGCCCCGCCGGGGCACTGCCCTCGGCCCGGGTCGATCCCCGGCTGCGCGCGGCGATGGAGGCCGCCGGCGAGGACGACGCCCTTCCGCTGACCGGTCTGGCCGCACAGGTCGGGCTCTCCCCGCAGCGCCTGCGGTCCCTGGCGCAGGAGCAGTTGGGCCTGCCGCTGGCCCGCTGGCGGATCTGGCGGCGGCTGGCCCGCGCGGCCGACGCGCTGCGCGCGGGCAGCACCCCGGCCGAGGCCGCCCTCCTCGGCGGCTTCGCGGACCAGGCGCACTTCGGGCGCCGGATGCGGGAGATGACGGGGCTGACGCCCGCCGCGGTACTCCCCGCCCTACGCCCGGCCCTGCGCCCGGCCCTGCGCCCGGCCCCGCGCCCGGTCGGTGGTCAGGACCGCCTGGCCACGTAGAGCGAGAGCGAGCCCGTCAGCGTCGCGACGGTCTCGCTCTCCCGCACGTTCTCGAAGCCCGCCTCCGCGATCAGCCGGGGCAGGACGCCGTCGGCGTTGGGCTGGGTGTCCGCCTTCCCGTCGGCCAGTTGCACGAACCGGAACGCCAGCCGCATCGCGGCCGTGCGCTGCTTGCCGTAGTCGGCGATCACCAACTTGCCGCCGGGGCGCAGCGTCTCGTGCATCGCGGCCAGTACGGCGCGCTTCATCGGCACGGGGCACTGGTGCAGGACCAGGCTGGAGACGACGGTGTCGGCCGTCCCGGCACCCACGATCGCGGCCACCTCGTCGCCCATACCGACCCGCCACTCCGTGGTGCCGCCCGGGGTACCGCCCGCGACGGCAGCGGCGGCGGCCTTGCGACGGGCCACCGCCAGGGCCTCCGGGTCGGGATCGACACCGATGACGGTGGCGCGCGGTTCGACCCGGTTCAGCAGCACCGCCAACGAGCCGGTGCCGCAGCCGACATCGACGACCACGTCCTCCGGTCGCGGCGCGACGTGCATGGCGACCAGGCTGCGCCACAGCCGCTCCCGGGTGAGGGCGACCACCGGATCGTAGAGGCGGACCGGCGCGAAGCGTCCGGCGGCGGGGGTGAAACTGCGTTCGTTCATGGGCAGCAGTCTTGACGTCGCGTCAGTGCCGCGTCTTGAACGAATCGCTCGCCCGGCGGCCGGGGCAGGACGGCCCCGGCCGCCGGGGTCAGCCCGCCGCGGCGACGAGGCGTTGGAGCTGGGGCGTCACCAGCTCCGGGCGCAACGCCGGGGCGTGGGCGGTGTCGTCGGCGGTCAGGAACAGCACCCGGTTGTCACCCACGGCCGCCCAGAGGTAGACCCTGGTGAGGCCGCCGGGCGAGGTGACGGCCCCGGTGGGGGTCCGCACCTCGAAGCCGACGGCCGGGACGTCGAGCCCCGGCCACGGGACCGGCTCGACCGTCAGCTGCACGCCGCCGTTGCCGTTGTCGAGCCGGACGCCGGTGCAGCCGCCCCCGGTCACCGCCGCCCGCAGCGCCTCGAAGCGTTCCCGGGACAGCCCGTCGGCGAGCCCGGCCACGTCGATCTGGGTCCGGTTGGCGAGCACGTTGTTCCCGGTGACGTACCAGCGGCGGACGGACACGGCCGGTCGCTCGAACATCGCGCGGAGCACCGGCGCGCATTCGGGGTGCTGCTGCGCGGCCGCCTCTGCCTTCGGGTCCAGGGCGGTGGCCG
>NZ_JAIY01000003.1:906535-924571 GCF_000710405.2 Kitasatospora sp. MBT66
CCGGACAGGGCGGCACTCGGGCGCCACGCCGCCCCGGCAGGCGGGGCGGCGTTGTCGTCCCCGGCCTGCGTGCTCGCGGCCGGGGACGACGTGCTCACGGCCGGGGCCGGAGTCGGGGACGGTGACGGAGACGAGGCGCAGCCCGCCGTGAGGGCGAGCAGCGCCAGGATCGCCGGTGCTACGCGTGCGGTCGGCCCGGTCAAGAGGTCTCCATTCGTCGTTCCCGGATGTCCACCCGTCAGGAGTGGGCGCGTTCCCAGAGCTCGGTGACCTTGCCGGAGGCGTCGACGGCCACCTTGTAGTCGCCCGCCGAGCAGGGGTACGAGCCCTTCTCACTGTGCGGGGAGGCGAGGCACTCGTTGATGTGCTTGACCACACCGGCCAGGTCGACGTCCTTCGGGGCCGCCATCACCGAGCTGAGGTGGCCCTTGGCGGTGGGGGCGAAGGCCGCCGTCCGGTCGGCGCCGACCGGTTCGAAGGACACGTCGTTGACGCCGCAGGCGTCCTTGGTGTCCCGGTAGGCGAGGGTGGTGGTGCTGGTCCCCTTCACCGGGTAGATCCACTTCTGGCCGGCGGGCAGCGGCGCGTGGGTGCAGAAGCCCTCCGGCTCGTCGGAGGCGGACCCGGCGGGCGCGGTGGCCGGCGCGGCGCCCTTGGTGGCGGGCGCGGTGGCCGGCGACGTGGCGGGCGCGGCGGCGGCGGGCGGCGCGGTGGTGCCCTTGGCGCTCTGGTCGGGCGAGTTGTCCGGACCGCAGGCGGCCAGACCGAACGCGGCGGTCGCGACCAGAGCCGTGGCGAGCAGTCTCCTGGAAACGGGCATGACGAAGGAACCCCCGTGTAATGCATGATCAGATGGACGGTGCGGCCGACAGACTAGCGTCTTTCGCGGGCGAACCTCCCGCGGAGAGACCCCTCCGGCAGCCGCACCGTCGCTGCCCGCTACCGACGCTCGGGCCGGCGGGCGTGGAGGAGGGCGGCGTCGAGCGGGAGCGGGGTGTGGGCGAGGAGGTCGAGGCCGGCGGCGGCGAGGAGGTCCGCGTAGTGGTCGGCGCGGCGCTCGCGGCCGCCGACGTTGCACATCATGTGGACGTCCCAGGCGGTCGCCAGCGAGGCGGATCCGTCGGCGGGCAGCAGGCGTTCGACGATCAGCAGGTCCGCGTGCGCGGGCATCGCGCGCTCGCAGTGCCGCAGGATGGCGCGGCAGCGGTCGTCGTCCCAGTCGTGCAGCACCCGGGACAGCAGGTAGACGTCGCCCCCGGCGGGGACGTCGGCGAAGTCGCCGACCCGGTAGCTGCAGCGGTCGGCGCAGCCCGCCTCCGCCATGGTGCGGCGGGCGGCGTCCACGGCGTGCGGGCGCTCCAGGAGGACGCCGCGCAGCCCCGGGTGGGCGGTGAGGACCCGGGCGAGGAGTTCGCCGTTGCCGCCCGCGACGTCGACGACGGTGCCGCCGTCCGGCCGCGCGGCCGCGGCGGCGAGGGCCGGGTGGGCGGGGACGGGGTCGAACATCCGGGTGCTGGCGGCCATCGAGCGGTCGAACAGGTCGGCGAGCTCGGGGTCGCGGGCGAAGTGGTCGAAGTGGTTCTCGCCGAACAGGTGGTCGAAGGCGGTCTCGCCGGTGCGCACGGTGTGGTCGAGGGCACCGAAGGAGCGGTAGAACGGCCCGCCGTACATCAGGGCGAGCGGCCGCATCGAGGCCGGGGCGTCCTCACGGAGCAGGGCGCCGACCTCGGTGAGGCGGACGCGCTCCCCCTCGGCCGTCACCACGCCGAGCATCGCGAGGTAGCGCAGCAGGGTGGCCAGCGCGCGGGGGTCGGTGCCGGTGCGGCGGGCCAGGGCGGCCCGGTCGATCGGCTCCCCCGGCGGGACGGCGTCGGGCAGGCGCAGCCGGGCGCAGGCCGCCAGGGCCTGGGTGGCCCAGGCCCCCGTCAGCAGGCGCAGGAGCGTTTCCGCAGGCTGGTCGGTGGACGGGCGGGTGCCGGACTGCTCGGCCGGGCGGGCGGCCGGGCCGTCGGCCAGGTGGCGGGCCAGGACGTCGCGGTGGTCGCCGGGCGCGTACAGCTCCACCCGCCGGTACCCGGCCAGGGAGGCGGCGGGCGCGGTGAAGTAGAGGACGGTGCCGTTCTCGTGCGGGTTGTAGCCGCCGCCGTCGGGGGCGGCGCCCCGGTCGGCGAGCAGGGCGCACAGTCCGCGCAGGAGCAGCGGTTCCGGGCGCAGGACCTCGAAGGCGAGGTGTGCCTCGTGCTGGTGGGCCCGCTCGTGCTCGGCGAGGGGCCGCAGGTCCGAGCCCGGCGGGACGGTCAGCGCGAACACCTCGACCGCGCGCCGGGTGCCGTCCGCCGCACGCACCCCGGGGCGCAGGATCGACACGTCCAGTCCGGCGGCGTCGCGGCGGTGGCGGGCGGCGAGCCGGTCGCGGACGACGGAGCTGGGGAGCGGTGGGGTGTCGGCGGCCAGGCCGCAGGCGGCGAGCTCGGCGCGCAGGGTCGCCGGGTCGGGCGGGAACACCAGCACGGCGGCGTGCGCGAACGACAGGTGGCGGGTGAGGGCGTGGAGTTGCGGTCCGGCGAGGCCGGGGAGGAGGAGCGGCAGGAGGGTGGCGGTGTCGTGGTGGCGGACGAAGTCGGCGGCGGCGCGCAGGCGGGCGCCGTCGTCGGGGGTGCCGGCGGTGTTCTCGTCGGCGCCGATGGCGGTAACCGTGGCGGTCATGGCGGGAGTGGTCATGGCAGGGGTGTCCTCGGTGCGGTGCGCTCGCGGCCGGTGCTGCTCAGTGGGCCGACGGGGAACGGTGAGCCCTCGGGGGCTCGGGAAAGTGCGGTGAGGGGCGCGGCTCAGAGGCCGACGTAGTTCTCGGCGAACCAGTCCTGCTGGGCGCGCGAGGTGCGCAGCGCCTCCAGCCGGGCGCGGCGGAGTCCCGCGTCGAAGCCCGACGGGACGCCCTGCGGGGTGGGGGCCGCGTGCAGCAGCCGGACCATCCAGTGCGAGAACTCCATCGCGCGCCAGATGTGTTCCAGGCAGCGCCGGGAGTAGTCGGCCAGGGCCCGGCCGTCGCCGTGGGCGAGTTCGTCGACGAGGGCGGCGGCGAGCAGCTCCGCCTCCAGCACCGCGAGGTTGGCGCCCTTGGCCGCCGAGGGGGTGGGCATGCTCGCGGCGTCGCCCGCGAGCAGCAGGGCGCCGTGGCGCAGCGGTTCGACGACGTCGCTCTCCAGGTCGACGACGGTGCGCGCGACCACGCTCCCCCGGTGCAGCGGGCCGTGTTCCGCGGCGCGCATCCGCAGGTCCAGTTCGTGCCAGACGCGGTCCTCGTCCCAGTCCTCGGGCGCGGTGCCGCGCTCGCACTGGAGGTAGTAGCGGGTGATGTCGGAGGTGCGGGCCATGTGGCCGGCGAAGCCCCGCTCGTGCACCGCGTAGCCGACCGCGTCCAGGCTGGGCGGCGCCTCGACCAGCAGGCCCAGCCAGGACAGGCCGTGGTCGTGGCGGTGGACGACCGTGCCGGGCGGCAGCGAGCGGCGGGCGGCGCCGTGCCGGCCGTCGCAGCCGGCGACGTACCGGGCCCGCCAGCGGAGGGGCTCCCCGTCGGGCCCTCGCGCCTCGACGGTCGGGCGGTCGCCGTCCGCGTCGAGCACCCGCAGCGCCTCGGTGCCGAACCGGATCTGCCCGCCGGCGTCCAGGAAGGCGGCGAGCAGGTCGGCGACGAGGTACTGCTGCGGGTAGACGGTGTGGCGCTCGCCCCGGCCGAGCCGGGCGTAGTCGAGGCGGAAGCTGCCGTCGTCGGTGCGGAACTCGCAGGTGGCGTGGGGTCGGCCGTGGCGGCGCAGGCCCTCGGCGAGACCGTGCCGGTCCAGGATCCGGACGGTGTTCTCGGCGAGGAAGCCGGCCCGGGCCCGGCTGTGCAAGCGGGCCCGGTCGGCGCGTTCCAGGACGACGCAGTCGATGCCGGCCCGCTGCAGCAGGTTGGCGAGGACCAGGCCGGCCGGGCCCGCGCCGAGGACGACCACCTGGGTGGTCCGGTCAGCCGTGCCGTTGCCCGGATTGTCGGTGTTCAAGAAGTTCTGACGCTCGGTCACAGGAAATGGATCATAATCACCGTCGGATACATGAAACGACGTAAATCACCCTCACGGGTGAATAAGGTGACAATGCTTCCTTTCCGGTCGTGGACGCCGATCGTCCGCCCGCGGTCCGGTTCGCCGCCTCCTCCGCGGCCGTGGCAGAGTGGCGCGATGAAGACCATCGGCCTGCTGGGCGGCATGAGCTGGGAATCCACCGCGACCTACTACCGCCTCCTCAACGAACTCACCCGGGACCGGCTCGGTGGCCTGCACTCCGCCAAGTGCGTGCTCTACTCGGTGGACTTCGCCGAGATCGAGCGGCTCCAGGCCGCCGGGGAGTGGGAGGCGGCGGGCCGGCTGCTCGCCGACGCCGCCCGCGCGGTCGAGGCGGCGGGCGCGGAGCTGCTGCTGATCTGCACCAACACGATGCACAAGGTCGCCGACCAGGTGGCCGGCGCGGTGTCCGTCCCGCTGCTGCACCTCGCCGACGCGACGGCGGCGGCCGTCCTGGCCGCCGGGGTGACCCGGGTCGGCCTGCTGGGCACGGCGTTCACGATGGAACAGGACTTCTACCGGGACCGGCTGGCCGCCCACGGTCTGGACGTCCTGGTCCCCGACCCGGCGGGCCGGGCCCTGGTGCACCGGGTGATCTACGAGGAGCTGTGCCTCGGGGTGGTCCGCGAGGAGTCCCGGGCCGAGTACCGCCGGGTGATCGCCGAGCTGGTCGCGGAGGGCGCGCAGGGCGTGATCCTCGGCTGCACCGAGATCGAGCTCCTGGTGGGGCATGGCGACAGCGCGGTCCCGGTGTTCCCGACCACCCGCATCCACGCCGAGGCCGCCGTCACCGCCGCGCTGTGAGGGGGGTGCCGCATTCGACCCGACGGAGAGGGCCCGCCCGGTCGAGCGGAGTGCCGCGCCCCGTCCCGGCGACGGCCGGGACGGGGCGCGTTGTACAGGTGCTCGGTCCTTACGAAGTGCCCCCCAGGCCGATCAGCAGATGGCAGACGAACACGGCCGGCAGGTAGCCGACCACGGCCCCGACGGGCCAGCGGGCCGCCCCGGTCCGGTCGAAGCGGCGGGCGGCGAGGGCGGCGACGGCGACCGGCAGCAGCGCCAGCCAGCCCCACCCGGCCGGTCCGCCCGTCCACGGCCGCAGCACCGCCAGCGACACCGCGGCGGACGCGACCGCGGAGCCGAGTGCGAGCGCGACGGTCGTGCGCAGGCCGAAGACCCGGACGTAGGTGCGCTCGTGCGCGCCCGGCTCGCGGACGACCTTGCGGACCAGTTCGTGGTGGGTGGCGGCCAGCATGATCACCGCCAGCAGCGGCAGCACGTGCTTCCCGGCCCGCGCGACGGTGTCGCCGTCCAGCCCGGTGTCGTGCAGGAACACCGCGTACAGGTAGAGGTTGAGCAGCACCTGCACCGGGGAACTCAGCAGGACGCCGGTGACGACGGCATCGCCGCGCGGCCACCCGAACCGCAGCTCGGCGCCCACCAGCAGTACGGTGTAGCCGAGTTGGGCCGCGATCAGCAGCAGGGCGGCCCGGTTGCCGGCGTTCAGGAGGAGCAGGAACGCGGCCCCGGCGCCGAACAGCAGGTACAGGTCGCGCGGCAGTACGGCGCCGCGCGCCAGCGGACGGGACGGGTTGTGGCGCCGGTCGTACGGCAGGTCGCGCAGGTCGTCGGCGGCCCGCATCAGGAGCAGGTCGACCAGCACGGTCAGCGCGGCCCCGACCGTGCCCCAGCCCGGCCGCCAGTCCACGACCCGCGCGTCGGCGGCGGCGAACAGCCCGGTGGCGCCCACCGCCCACACCCCGGCGAACACCAGCGACAGGGGCAGCGGGAAGCTGCCGCGCAGGAAGGCGCCGAGGCGGACGGCGAGCGGGCCCGGGTCGGTGGTCGGGGCCGGTGCCTCCGGCACGGTGGCCGCCTCCGGCCCCGTCGTGGCGCGCCGGGCGGCCGGGGGGCTCACACCGGCCGCCCCTCCGCGGCACCGGCCGCCGTCCAGCGGACCGGCAACTGCCAGACGCCGTTGATGAACATCGTCCGCCGCCAGTCCAACTCGTCCTCAGTGGCGGCGAGTTCCAGGACATCGAAACGGCGCAGCAGCGCGTGGACGCCGATCTGCAGCTCGGCCCGGGCGAGTTCGGCGCCCAGGCACAGATGACGGCCGTAGCCGAAGGCGAGGTGGGAGCCGACGTCCGAACGGTCGGGGTCGAAGGCGTCCGGGTCGGTGAAGACGGCCGGGTCGCGGTTGGCGGTGTCGGTGAGCGGCACCACGATCCGCCCGGCCGCCACCGGGCAGCCGCCCAGTACCGTGTCCTCGGTCACCAGGTGCGGCGCCCCGCCGGTGTTGTTGAGGGAGCTGAAGCGCAGCATCTCCTCGACCGCCGCCGGGATCCGCTCGGGCTCCGCGCGCAGGCGCTTCACCAGGTCGGGGTGGCGCAGCAGGAGCAGCACGCACATCCCGAAGGAGTTGCCGGTGGTCTCGTAGCCGGCCATCAGCATGCCCGAGCCGAGCGAGACCACCTCCCGCTCGGACAGCCGCTGCTCGGGGTCGTCGTCCGGGCGCAGCGCCAGCCTGGTGAGCAGGTCGTCGGCCGGGGTGCCGGCCTCGGCGGCGCGCCGCTTGCCGTCGACCAGGGCGGTGAAGTAGTCGTCCATCCGGGCCTGGGCGGCGGCGACCTCCTCCCGGGTGTGACCGGAGGTGGACATCAGGATGTCCACCTCCGCGCGCAGCATCGCGCTGTCGTCGAGCGGGACGCCGAGCACCTCGCAGATGACCCGCATCGGGAAGGGCACGGTGAAGCCGCCCACCAGATCGGCCTCGCCGGCGGTGGCACCGGCGGTCAGGTCGTCGAGCAGCTCCTCGGCGAGTGCCTCCAGGCGCGGCCGCAGCAGGCGGACCTGGCGGGCGGTGAACGCCGGGAGGATCGCGCGCCGGCGCCGGGTGTGGTCGGGCGCGTCGGCGGTGGCCAGCAGGACGGACTCGGTCTTGCGGGCGAACAGCGGGCGGGCGAGCTCGGTGTAGCCGGCCCGGCTGAAGCGGTCGTCGCCGAGCACGGCCGTGACGTCCTCGTGCCGGGTGACCAGCAGGGCGGGCTGGCCGCTGGACAGCTGCACCGGGTGCGGGGCGCGGGCGTGCAGGACGTCGTGGTAGGCGTCCGGCGGGCGCACGTCGCCGGCGGGCGGGAAGGGGAAGCGGGCCGGGTCGTCGGTCATGTCCTGTCGCCCTTCTCGGTGCTGGCGGTTCCGTCGGTAGGGGAGGTTGCGTCGGTCGGGGCGGTCCGGGTGGTCAGGGCGGTTGCGTCCGACTCCCCCGGCTCCCCCGACTCCTCGGGGTCCTCGGGCTGTTCGGACGGCGGCAGCAGCCGCACCGTCCCGGCCGCGCCGTCGATCTCGATCCAGGCGCCGTCGGGTATCGCCGTGGTGGCGCCCGGGACGGCGACCACGGTGGGGACGCCGAGCAGGCGGCCGGTGATCGCCGTGTGGGACAGCAGGGTTCCGCGTTCGACGACCATGCCGGTGGCGGACATCATCAGGAACAGCCAGCCCGGGTCGGTCTCCCGGGCGACCAGGATCCGCCCGGCGGCGAGGTCCGGGTCGGTGGACGGGTCCAGCACGACCTTGGCCCGGCCGCGCACCACGCCGCCGCTGGAGCCGATGCCCCGCAGCAGGCCGTCGTCGGCGGCGGCGGCCTTGCCCACCGCGCTCGCCCTCGGCAGGGCCCGGGCGAGCGGCAGTCCGGCGGGCGTGCCCAGCAGGGCGGGGCGCTGCGGGTTCTTCGCCCAGCGCTCGCGCTGGGTGCGGCGCAGCGCGACCAGGGCGCGCAGGTCGGTCACGGTGCCGGTGCCGTCGAAGGCGCCGATGACCTCCTCCACGGTCAGGTCGGCGACGTCGAGCGCGTCGTCCAGGACGCCGGTGCGGGCGAGTTCCGCGCCCAGCCGCCACATCACGTCGCGCGACAGCCCGAACAGCTGGGTGCGGCAGAACCGGGTGTCCTCGCGGATCCGGGCCAGGTCGCGGGCGAGGGAGGTGACGCCGAGCAGGACGGCCCGCCGGGCCGGGTTCGGGAGCACCTCGCGCAGTCGTTCGCGGGCCTTGCGGGCGGCGGCCTGCTCGTCGGCGCGGCTGGCCGCCACCGTCGCGCCCTGGCGCACCAGCGGGCGGATCAGCGCGAGCACCGTCCACGGGCGCTGGCGGGGCGTGGGCTCCTCCAGCTTCAGGTCGTGCAGCGCGCGGTCGCCGTAGCGGGCGACGTAGCCGCGCGCCGCGTCGCCGACGGCCGCACCGTGCTGGCCCTCGACGATCTGCTGCCACAGCTGCTCGGGGTCGCTCGCGTCGTCGAGCACAGCGGCCCGCAGTTCGGGGACGGCGCCGACGAGTTCGGCCAGGCCCATGGCCGCGCGCACCGCCTCCAGCGAGCGGTTCTCCCGCCCGCCGCCCATCAGGCCGACCAGGACCTGCGGGCCCTCGCCGGTCCAGCGGCGCAGCAGGACACTGCCCGCGCCGAGCACGACGAGCGCGATGAAGGCGTTGACCAGGGTGACGCCCCAGCGCTCGCCGGCGCGCTCCCAGAGCCGCCGGTAGAAGGCGATCAGTTCCTCCGGCGAGTCGCCGATCGTCTCGGCCTCGGCCATCTGCCGGTCCCACCAGCGCAGGAAGCTCTTCACCTGCCACGGGTGGAGGGCGCTGCGCCAGGCCAGCCGGGGCAGGGCCAGGGCGACGGCCGGGGCGGCCCAGCGGCGCTCGCCGCGGGCGGGGCCGGTGATGCCCATCGCCTGTTCCCAGCCGCGGCGCACGAGTTCGAACATCGGCATCTGCCCGTGCAGGGCGTGCCAGTCGTCCAGCCGGTAGTAGACCTGGCCCTCCAGGTAGCCGACCATCCGGGCGAGGCGGTGGGCGTTGTCCCGCACCCAGGACTCGGGGACGCCCATCCGCCGGTAGAGGTCGGCGAAGGAGCGGCGGTAGAACTCGCGGGACTGGGAGAAGGTCAGCGCGCCGGAGACGCCGGGGAAGCTCTCGGTGATGTTGTGGTTGCCCCAGTAGACCTGGGCGGTCCCCGGGTCCTCCGTCGCGGCGGTGGCGGTTGCAGCGGCGGTTGCAGTGGCGGTGGCGGCACCGGCCGCCGGGGCGGTGCCGGCCGTGGGCGGCGCGGTGACCAGCGGGCGGGCCTGGAGCAGGTGGACCGCGCCGTCCTCGGTGAGGGCGCCCTCGATGTCCTGGGGGACGCCGAAGAGTTCCTCCACCTTCGCGGCCAGCTCCGCCACCTCGCGCACCTGGCCGTCGTCCAGCACCGGGACCTCGGCGAGTTCGGCGGCCACCGGCAGGAGCGCCGGCGAACCGGCGGCGGCGCCCTCGGGCAGGCCCATCGACCACTGCTTGCGCACGGTCCGCGCGGTCACCTCGTCGGTGGCCGGGTCGTGGAAGAAGTGGTCGATGTCCGCCTTCTCCTGGACGACGCCCTCGCCGATGCCGTAGGCGGCCGCGACGACCCGGAGGACCGCGCCGTCGCGCGGGTCGCGGGTGAACGCGACGAACGAGCGGGTGCCGAGCACCATCCGCTGGATGCCGACCGCCACCCGGGCCCGCAGCGGGTCCAGGCCGCGCAGGGTCCGGTAGCGCACGGCCTGCGGGTTGAACGCGGAGGCCCAGCAGCCGAGGACGGCGTCCTCGAGGCCGTCCTCGTCGACGTAGAGGAAGCTGTCGCTCATGCCGGCGAACGGGTCGACCGCGCTGTCCTCGCCGATCGCCTCGGACGCCTCCGGGGCATCGGCTGCACCGGAGGCGTCATCCGCACCGGCGGCGGCCGGGACCACGCACGCACGCACCGCGACCAGGCCCTCCGGTCCGGCCACGGCCGCGAACTCCTTGCGGATCCGCTCGGCCAGCGTCACCGGCAGCCGCGCGCCGACCAGGGCCTCCCGGGCCGCCGCGCACCAGCTCTCCACCTCGGCCCGGTCGGCGCCGTCCGCCGGCTCGGCCGGCAGCGACGGGCGCAGCGCGTCCAGGGCCTGGTCGAAGGCGGCGGCGGGCAGGCAGAAGAACTCCGGCACCCGGAACCCGGCCCGGCGCAGCACCTCCTGCCGGGCGAACTTGTTCCCGACCCGGGCGGCGTCGGCCAGCATCTCGCCGCCGTCCGTCGCCGCGGTCACCACGAGTTCGGTCATGCGCCCCCACCACTCCGTCCCGTGCCGCCCCAGCCGTCCAGGTGCAGCACGCTGTCCACCGGCCGGCGCGGCGCCGGTCCGAATCCGTCCCCCAACACGTGCGCGGTGGGGATCAGGGCCCCCTGGCGCACGTCGCCCGGCAGCCCGAGGAGGTCGGCGACCTCCTGTTCGGCGTCCAGGTGCACCGTCGTCCACGCCGTTCCCAGGCCGCGGGCGCGCGCGGCGAGCATGTAGCTCCAGGCGGCGGGGAGGAGCGAGCCCCACACCCCCGCCTGGTTGGCCGCCGTGAGCGGGCGGCTGCCGAGTTCCAGGCACGGGATCACCAGCACCGGCACCTCGTGCAGGTGCTCCGCCAGGTGCCGGCCGCCGGCCAGCATCCGGTCCGACACCCCGCCGGCGGACGCCCCGGCGGCCGGGGCCCCGCCCGTCGGGACGCCGACCGCCGCCGCTTCCCCGGCGGCGGCGGGCGGCGGGTAGCGGGCCTCGAAGGACCGCCGGTAGACCTCGGCGATCCGCTTGCGCAGCCCGGCCTCGGTCACCACCAGCCAGTGCCAGCGCTGGGTGTTGCCGCCGTTGGGCGCCTGGAGCGCGATCTCCACGCACTCGCGGACCTGGTCGAGGTCCACCGGGCGCGACAGGTCCAGCCGCAGCCGAACCGAACGCGTGGTGGTGAGCAGTTCGTCCGGCGTCGTCGGCACCCCGACCCGCGGCGGGCGGGCGGCGGCGCTCACCAGAGACCCGGCACGAGGCGGGAGTGCCCGGCCGCGTAGTCGCGGTAGCCGGGGATGTTCAGCAGCATCCGCTCCTCGGTGCGGATGCGGAAGGTGATCGCACCGGCGAGCACCACCAGCAGCACCACGCTCAGCGGGTTCAGGAAGAACACCACGAAGCCGACGTGCGCCGACAGCATGCCCGCGTAGGCGGGGTGCCGGATGAACCGGTAGACGCCCCAGGTGACGACCTGGTGGTCCGTCTGCCGGGTCACATGGTGCGAGTAGAACCGCCCCAGCGTGCGGATCGCCACCTGCCGCAGCACGACCCCGCCGACGAACACCGCCGCCGGGAGCAGCAGCAGCGGCGACCACTCGTCCCAGGGCAGCGGTCCCAGCACGGCCGCGGACACCGTCGCGATCCGGGCCGTCGCGTAGAACAGCAGCGACGCCGACTCGCGCGGCGCCGAGCCGGAGGTCCGGAAGGTCACCGGGATCTCGACCGCCAGCCACGCCAGGTAACAGGCGGCCAGCACGGCCGCCACCAGGTCCACCCCTTCGCCCGCGTGCCGCAGGTGGACCACCAGCCCGGTGGCCACCGCGATCACCGCGACCACGAACAACAACTGCGGTGCCCGCACCGCCCACGACGAGCCCGTGCCCGTCACCTGTTCCGCCCCGCTCACTTCGCCGACCTCCGCTTCAAGTAACCCGCGCGGCTGAGGGTGTGGACGCCGATCTCCAACCGGCCGTACCCCTCGCCGCTCTCCGCATCCACCACCGCGAACCCGTACACCGCGCGCGCCCCGCGCGCCGGTGCGAACTCCCACCACAACTCCAGCGGCACCTCGATCGGCAGGCCGGTCGGCAGATCCGCCTCCAGCGACAGCCAGAGCATCTGCGCGTCCGAGTCCCGCCCGTGGGCCGTGTGGCCGAGCATCGTCGCCATCTGCCGGGCGGACTCGACCAGCGCGCCCAGGGTGTGCACCCCGGCGCCCGCCAGCCGGTGGCCCGGTGGCGGCACCAGTACCGCGGCCCGCTCCACCCGCACCGCCTCGCCCAGCAGGACGTTCTCCGGCCGGTGCCGGTGCACCAGCGCCGGATCGGCGGGAACCGCACCCTCCCGGCCGGCCGGGGCCCACGTCCCGCCGAAGCGGATCGAGGCCCGGCTGACGGCCTCGCCGTCCTGCAGCGCCACCAACTCCCAGGCCGGTCCGTCGTCGGCCGCGATCGGACCGCCGCTCAGACAGACCGGGGAATCCAGCTCGCACATCCGGTCGAAGCTCATCGAGAGCCGTAACCGGCCACCATCCGCGTCGACCCACTCCGGTGCCCTGGCCCCGAGGACGTCCAGGACTCCCGCCACCAGCACCATTCCGGGCACATGGTCGAGCGGATGATCGAAGAAGCAGAGGTCCTTCTCGTCCACCACCACCGGGACGACCAACCCCGGACCCGATCCGCCGACAATTACGGACGGAACCCCATCTCTTTGGTCGAATCCCTCCCCCCGGAAGTCTTCTGACGAACTGTCATGAACCGATGGAACGTCAGTTCCATATGAGACACCTGGTACCAGCGAGGTCACGAGGACCGAGGTAACCATCGATCACCTGTCCGAGCAACCCGGACCGGCCCACACCCCGACCGGGCCCCGCCCGCGACCAAAAACACCCGCAGCGATGGCCGAAAACCCCATCGCGGACACCTGCCCCGGGGTGGCCCGGGACGCGGGGGCCGCCGCTCCGGGCCGGGTCCGGTCCGACTACGGCTGCAGCATGACGAGCAACTCCGTACCCGGCACCAACTTCCGGTTGACGGACGTCGACTGGACGAACACGGTGTAGGCGGGGTTGTCACCGGGCTTGACCGTGGCCTCCGAGGCCGGCAGGCCGAGCAGCCGGCGGGCCGCCGGACCCGAGAACACCTTGCCGGTCATCCGCCCGGTGGCCGGGTCCTTCTCCGCGACGGCGAGCTGCTTGCCGCCCTGGATCCGCTCCCGCTTGGACAGCTCGTAGAAGGCACAGCCCGTCCGGTAGGTGTGCCCGGCGCCGGTGACGAACTCGCGGATGGGCAGCGGCCGGTCGACCGGGACCAGGGCGTACGCACCCGCGTCCAGGGCGTCGAGCTCGGCGGTGACCACCGCGGCGCTTAGGTCCTGGCCCATGGTGAAGAGGTTCTTGGTGCCCCGCACGCCCTTCTCCCGGCCGCGGAGGAAGCTCGTGGCGGCGGACTTGACGGTACCGATCGCCTCCTCGACACCCTTGCTGGAATCGGCGTCCCAGATCGCGATATTGCCCGCGGGGAACCCGTACTCCTGGGCGGTGCGCTTGGCCAGGGAATTCGGGACCAGGATCGCCGAAGTCCAGTGGTCGGGCAGCCCGGCCATGGCCCCGTGGATCCGCTCCATCCAACCGCGCAGCACGGCCTTGCCCTTGGCGCCCGGTATACGGATGTGCATCTTGCCGCTCTCGGAGCAGCCGGAGGCGTTCTCCTCCCCGTCGGTGACGACGACCTGGAGGAAGGAGTGCTCCCCGTACCCCTCCCAGATGTTCTTCAGATCGTCGACGGACTTCACGGCCGCCTCGATCAGCGCCGTCGCGCCGTTGTCGACCCGGTAGAGGCCCTTCAGGGAGGGCAGGTGCTTGACGTCCATGTCCCAGACGAGGTTCCGCACTTCGTGGTCGAAGGCGTAGAGGCTGATCCGGGTCTCGTGCCCGAGCCGGTCGGACTCCTCCTGGAGGCCCTTCACGAACTCGTCCACGACCCGGACCAGCTGCTGCTCGTGCTGGCGCATCGAGCCGGACTTGTCGACCACCAGCGAAACGTGGTTGACCTTGTGGTCGATCCTGTTCGTGGACATTCTTCTCCCCTTTTCCCAACGCCTTTTCCGGCGCTCCCCTCGGCGTTGTTCCAACCCTATGGGGAGGCACTGACAATTCCGCCGGACCGGGGGCGCCCGCGGCCGGGGAATCGCGCCGGGCGTCGGACCCGGGCAGCAAACCGGAAAATCGGGTCGGGGATTCGGGTCGGACTGTCGGGTCGGACTGTCGGGTCGGAGCTCCGGGGCGGGATATCAGGCCGGGCCGACGGCGGCGCCCGTGGCGCGCTCCTGCAGCAGGGCGGCGAGCGCGTCGGCGTACGGGCGCGGCCGGCGACGGCAGGGCAGGGCGAGGCCGAAGTGCCGGGCGGGGCGGGGCGGGGTGACGGGGACGACCCGGGTGCCGGGCTGCGGCGGGTCGAGGGCGACCTGCGGGACGAGGGAGACACCGACGCCGGCGGCGACCAGCGAGCGGGCGAAGAAGTAGTCGGTGGTGGAGCCCGCCACCCGCAGTTCGAAACCGGCCATCAGGGCGTGGCGGCGCAGGAAGGCCTCGGTCTTGGCGCAGCCCAGCACCCAGGGGTCCTCGGCGAGTTCGGAGAGGTCGAGGACGTCCCGGCCGGCCAGCGGATGGTGCTCGGGCAGGACGACCGACAGCGGGTCCGTCATCAGCGGCGTCCACTCCAGGCCGGATCGGTCGCCGGGGACGACGGGCAGCGGCCCGTCGAAGTGGTAGGCGAGGGCGAGGTCGGCGCTGCCGTCGCGGACCATCGGGAGGCTGTCCTCCGGTTCGCGCTCCACGATCCGCAGTTCGACCTCCGGGTGCGCCGCCGCGAACCGGGCCAGCACCGGGGGCAGCAGGTGGCGGCCGCCGCTGGTGAAGGTGGCGAGCGTCAGCCGGGGCCGGTCCGCGCCCAGGCGGGCGATCCGCTCCTCGGCGTGCCGCAGTTCGGCGCCCACCGCGACGGCGGCGTCGACCAGCAGCCGCCCCGCCTCGGTCAGCCGCACCCCGCGCGTCGAGCGTTCCACCACGACGGTGCCGAGGCCGCGTTCGAGGGCCGCGATCTGCTGGGAGACGGCGGAGGGCGTCAGCAGCAGCGCGGTGGCGGCGCGGTTGAAGCTGCCGTGCTCGGCCACGGCCTGGAGCATGGTGAGCCGTCTGACGTCGAGCATGGTGGTTCCCCCCGGGTCCGCGCTGGTGCCGCCGCCCTGCTCCCCGGCGGCGTGCGGCGGGCGGGCGCGGAGAGGACAGTACCCCGATGACACCGCATCCGGGTACGGCCGGTCGGCCGGCCGACCGCTCAGCCCTCGGCGGGTCCCGGCCCCGGCCCCGCTCCCGTTGCCGAGCCCGGCGGAGCGGGCGTCAGGACCGTACCGACCAGCTCCGCCAGCCGGGTCCTCAGCTCCTCCCGGCCCAGGCCGCCCGGCCCGGCCAGGTGCTCGACCAGGTCGGCCCGGACCGCGGCGAGCAGGACGTGGGCGGTGAAGCCGCTGTCGGCCGCGACCGGGATCCGCTCCAGCAGCGTACGGAGCAGGGCGTGCCAGCGCGCGTAGTGCTCCGTCCGGTACGGGCCGGCGTCGCCGTCCTCCAGGGCCAGGGCCAGCGCGCGGTTGTCGAGCTTGAAGCGGAGCAGGGCGTCGAGCAGGGCGGGGACGCGCTCGGCCGGCGAGGCGTCGGGCCCGAGCGGCGGCGGCCCGGCCGCGACGGCGGCGCCGAGCGGTTCGAGCCGGGCCTCGTACAGCGCCCGGAGCAGCCCGGCCCGGTCGCCGAAGGCCCGGAACAGCGTGCCCTTGCCGACGCCGGCCGCCGCCGCGACCTCGGCCATCGTGACGTCCTCGGCGTTCTCCCGCCGGGCGAACAGGGCGTCGGCGGCCGCGAGAACGGCCTCCCGGTTGCGGACGGCGTCCTTGCGGGACCTGTGCTCCGACATGCGTCCGCTCCCCTCCTGTGCGGGCCCGGGATCCGTGCACGGGCGCGCCGGATCCGCGCCGACTAAACGGACCGGTGGTCCGTACGACCGGAGGACGAGGATACCCAGGCCGACCCGGCGAGGCCGCCGAGGCCGCCGCGCGGCACGGCGGGGAGGAGCGGGCCGACGGGTCTTCACCAAAGATCCGCGAGGTCGACCCCCAAGAGATCTTGACCCCGGCGGGCAGATAGTATGTACCCGCACGTGAGGCCCGGCAGAAGGCCTCCCGTTGCGTGCGGCCGCCCATGAGGCCTCTTCCGCGCACCCTCCTCCCGTCTGCCGACACCCGTGGCGCCGTCCGTGACCCTCGACGCCGGACGGGCAGCACCGGGTCGCCGACCCGTCCCGCCCGCACCACCGCGCGCGGGAACCCCGCACCGGACCGTGGCCCCGCGCGGGCCGTTCCCGTGCGCGTCCATCAACGAAACGTCAGCTCAGGTAATCTCATGCACCCCCACCACGCCGTCATCGACGGCTTCCACTACGGCTGGCTCAACCCGGTCCTGTCCTACCTGGTCGCCTGCACCGGAGCCGCGCTCGGCCTGCGCTGCACCGTCCGGGCCCTCGACCTGCCGCCGCGCAGGCGGCTCGGCTGGCTGCTGCTCGGCGCCGCCGAGATCGGCTGCGGCATCTGGACCATGCACTTCCTGGCGATGCTCGGCTTCACCGTCAGCGGCTCGACCATCCTCTACAACGTGCCCCTGACGCTGTGCAGCCTGCTGCTGGCGATCGTGGTCTGCGGCCTCGGCATCCTCTATGTCGGCTACCGGCCGCGGCGCCCGAGCACCCTGCTGGTCGGCGGCACCGTCATGGGCCTGGGCGTGGCGGCGATGCACTACCTCGGCATGGCCGCGATGCACGTCCAGGGGCAGGTGTCCTACGACACCCTCACCGTGGCCGGCTCGATCGCGATCGCGATCGCCGCGTCCGCCACCGCGCTGTGGATGACCCTCAACATCACCGGCATGCTGGCCTCGCTCGCCTCGGCGCTGATCGCCGGTGTCGCGGTGGTCGCGATGCACTACACCGGCATGGCCGCCGTGTCGGTGGTGCTGGACGGCCGGACCCCGGTCGGCGGCCTGCCCGCCTCCCAGTTCATCACCCCGCTCGCGGTGGCCGTCCTCGTCCTGCTCTCGCTCGGCGGGATCGCGCTGATGCTGTCGCCGCACGACGCCTCGCTGTCCGGCCTGGACAAGGACCGGCCGGAGCCGGTCCGGGTGCCGCTGTTCGAGCGCCAGGGCTGACCGGCCCCCGGCCCCGGCTCTGACGGCCGGGAGGTGTGACGTCGACGGCCCGGCCGCGGGGATCTCCCGTGGCCGGGCCGTTTCGGCGTGTCCGTTCCTTGCGCCGGGCCGCGTTCCGTGCCGCGTCAGACGGCCGTGAGGGTGCGCCAGGGGCGGGTGCCGAGGTCGGCGGGGGTGCCGTCGAGGACGGCCGCGGTGCGGGTCGACGGGTCCAGGGTGACGGTGGCGAGACTCGCCCAGCGGCGGCCGAGCGCTTCGGCCGGGTCGGGCAGGCAGGTGACGGGTGGTTCGCCGGGACCGGTGACCAGGCAGCGCGCGAGCGCCGCCGAGGTGTCCGGGAGCGGACGGAGGCCCGCGAGCCGGGCGCGGACGAAGTCGTGGCGCTCGCCCGAGTCCGGCTGGTAGAGCCAGGACTTCTCCTCCGCCGCCGGTACCGGTGTCAGGAAGTGGTTGGTGCGCACCAGCAGGCCGCGCTCGTCCGGGGCGACCGCGAACACACCGGCCGGACTGAGGTCGAGCAGGGTGGCCTCCGTCCCGTCGAAGAGCGCGAACGAGCCGGAGGAGGCGAGCGGAGCGGAGCGGACCAGGTCGACGGCCTCGGCGACACTACCGGCCTCCGCGAGGACCACCGCCGCGAGGACGTGCACCGGCACGCCGCCGACGCCGTCGCGGGCGTGCCCGAGGATGTTGAAGTGCAGGGCGAGACCCGCGCTGTTGATCCCGACCTTGCCGAGGATGCCGTCCTCGGTGAGGCCGACGACGGTGTGCCGTCCGCCCCGTGACTCCAGGGTGTGCCAGTGGGCGCTCAGTTCGACGTGCCAGTCCCAGGTCTGCACGCCGAAGGTGCGCACCGGCTCGGCGGGACCACCGGTGCCGCCGGTGTCGGCGGGGGGCTCGGTGGTCCGGCGCACCAGGGTGGTGCACTCCCCCGGCGGGACGGTGGCGCTGCGGGCGAGGATCTCGGTCCGGGCGTTGAGGGCGGCGAGGCGCCAGGGGTCGAGCCCGGCGCCGTGGGCGATGCCCTCGATCTCGGCGCGGGCGCCCGGGCGGAACTCCCCGACGGCGTCGAGGG
>NZ_JAIY01000003.1:924827-950784 GCF_000710405.2 Kitasatospora sp. MBT66
GGGGCGATGCGGGGGTGGAGCTGGACCGAGCCTCCGACGACGGTGGCGAGCACCGGGTTCACCGCCTGGGCCTCGGGGTCGAGGTCCAGCGGGTTGGCGGCGAGGACGGTGAGGTCAGCGGTGAAACCCGGGGCGATCCGGCCGAGTTCGCCGTCCGCCCCGGCGGCGTAGGCGGCTGCGGCGGTCATCGCCCGGTAGGCCTCGCGCGCCGTGACCGCCTGGCCGGGCTGCACGGGTGCGGCGTCCGGTTCCTCGACGGGGCGGCGCAGCTGGCAGTCGGCCAGGCCGACGCGCGGGTCGCCGGGCCCGATCGGCCAGTCCGATCCCAGCGCGACGACGGCGCCGTGGTCGAGCAGGTCGCGGGTGCGCCAGCCCCGGGCGGCCCGCTCGGGCCCGATCCGTCGGGACCAGTTGTCGGTGCCGTCCGCACGGGTCTGCCGGGTCGCGTGGACCGGTTGCAGACCGGCCACCACGTCGAGGCGGGCGAACCGGGGCAGCAGGTCGTCCGGGACGGATTCGAGGTGCTCGATCCGGTGCGGCGCGCGCGGGGCCCGGCCGGTCTCCTCGAAGACGTCGAGGGCGAAGCGCACGGCGCGGTCGCCGATGGCGTGGGTGGCGGTGGGGATGCCGCGTTCGGTGAAGAAGCGGACGGCGGCGCGGTAGGCGTCGGTGTCGCGCCAGAGCGGCTCGCGGTTCTCGCCGTGGACGTCGGGGTGCTCGAACCAGGCGGTGCCGTTGTCGGCCGTGCCGTCGAGCATGAACTTCACCCCGTCGACGTGCCAGCGGCGGCCGCCCAGGCCCTGGAGCCCGGCGATCCGCTGCCACACGTCGGGGGTGGAGTCGGCGGGCACCAGCGGGGAGCAGCGCACCCGCAACGGCAGCTCGCCCTGCTCCTCCAGGTACCGGAACACCTCCTCGGAGGGCTCCCCGAAGTCGAGGGCGTGCAGTCCGGTGAGGCCGCCGCGGGCGAAGCGTTCGAGCTGCGCGCGGACGTGGGCGGCGGCGGTGTCGAGCGGGACTTCGGGGTGGTGGGCGAAGACCAGGTCCATGGCCTGGAGTTCGAGCACGTAGCCGGTCGGGCGGCCGTCCCGGTCGACCACGACGGAGGAGGCGTCGGTGAACGACTCGCGGCCGGTGAGGCCGGAGAGTTCGACGGCGCGGGGGCTGACCACGAGCGCGTGGGCGTCGCGGGTCAGCAGGGATACGGGGCGTCCGGGGAGGTGCTCGGCGAGGAAGGCCCCGTGCGGTTCGCCGTCGAACACGTTGACGTCGAGGTCGAAGCCGGTGATCCACTCCTCGGCGGGACGACCGGCGGCGGCGTCGGCGAGGCGGGCGAGGACCTCGGCGAGGGTGGCGGCGCCGGACAGGTCGACGCCGCTGCCGGTGGAGATCGCACCCCAGACGGGGTGGGCGTGGGCGTCGACGAGGCCGGGCAGGATCGCGGCATCCGGGAACTCGTGGACCGTGGTGGCGGGGCCGCGGAGCGGGGCGAGGAGCTCGGCGGGGCCGACGGCGGTGATCCGGCCGGCGGTGACGGCGACGCCCTGCGGGGTCCGGTCGTGGGAGCGGTCGTGGGAGCGGGGGCCGGTGGCGGTGTCAGCCTCGGTGTCGGCGTCGGCGTCGGCGTCGGTCAGGAGCTCGACAGTGCGGGCCAGGAGGATGGTGTCGGCGTGCACGGTGGGTTCTCTCGGGTCAGGGCGGAGCGGGACTACGGGTGTGCGGGACTGCGGGGGCGCCCGGGGGACGGGGCGTGCGGGCCGGTCAGGAGCGCGGGATCGTCCCCAGCGCGCGGGTGGCTGCCCAATAGACGGCGGCCGCGACGGTCATCCCCGCCGGGACGGAGAGGTCGACGCCGCCCGTGGCCGCCGCGACCGGTCCGGTCCAGAAGGTGGTGCGCACCCACAGCACGGCGGTGAGCCCGCCGGTGGCCAGGGCCAGGACACCGGCCCAGTGGACGCCGCCGTGGTACCAGAACGGGCCGCCGCGTCGCTGGGCGAGCAGTTCGGGCCCGCTGTAGCGGTTGCGGCGCAGGACGAGGTCGGTCATCGCCACCGCCATCACCGGGCCGGTGACCACCACGACGAGCTGGAGCACGGTGCTGACGCTCGTGAGGAAGTCGAAGACGAGGATCGCGTAGAGCGTCATGGCCGTGCCCAGGACCCCGATGACCAGCACCGCCGGGATCCGGGCCGTCCGGACGCCGACCGACTGGACGGACAGGCCCGCGCTGTACGCCGTCATGCCGTTGTTGGTCATGGTGTTGACGACCACCGCGACGACGAAGACCGGCACGAACCAGCCGGGCAGCACACCCTCCAGCGCGGCCTCCGGGTCGGTCATGTCGAGTCCGGTGGCGGCGAGCGCGCCGACCGCGGTGAACACCACGCTGGGCAGGTACGCCCCGAGCGCCGTCCAGCCGGCGACTGCGACCGGGCTGCTGTCCCGGGGCAGGTAGCGGGCGAGGTCGGGACTGTTGGTGTAGGACAGCGGCGCCGAGGCGACCAGCGTGAACCCGGCGCCGAGCGCGGCAACCAGCGCGGCGCCCCGCAGCGGCTCGGCCGGAGCGTACGAGAGGTCGGCGGCGGCGAGCACGTACCCGGTGACCACGGCGAAGACGACGGTCAGCGCGACACTGAGCCCGGTGTAGAGGCGCACGATGAGGCCGTACCCGAAGATGGCGATCAGCAGCGTGCCGGCGGCGATGACGCAGATCACCGCCGCGTCGACGACCGGGGAGGCGGGCAGACCGAGCCGGGCGGCGAGGCCGATGCCCGCCACCGAGGCGGCCGACCAGTTCAGGGCGAGGTAGGCGGCCGCGATCAGCCAGCCGGTGACGACCACCACGGCCCGGTTGCCCCGCACCCCGTAGAGGGCGCGGGAGACGACCGACCCGCTGGTGCCCGCGGCGGGGCCGGCGGCCGCGACCACGCCCGTGCAGATCCAGACCAGGTTGCCGGCCAGGACGACCCCGAGCGCCTGCGGGAGGGTGAGGCCCATCAGGACGAGCGCGGCGCCGACGACGAAGCTGAGGTAGCTGACGTTGGGCGCGGCCCAGACGGCGAACAGGTCGCGGGGGCGCCCGCCGCGCTCCTCGTCGGGGATGAGGTCGATGCCCCTGGCCTCGGGGCCGCCGACGCGCGGGGCGGGGGTGGGGGTGGGGGCGGGTCCGTCGGAGCCCGATCCGGGACCGGCGCCCAGTTCGGGGCCGGCGGACCGGGAGTCGTCGGCGGGTCTCGGGGCGGAGGTGGAGTCGGTCGGTCTCATTCAAGGCCTCTCGGGTCGGGCAGGGGTCCGTCCGCCGGCCGTTCCAGCCTTATTGGTCAGATGGCCAACTACGTGTTGGGCACACATCCAATAGCGTGTCCCCCATGACGTCAAGACCTCAGGCCGCCCGCACCCGCAAGCCCCCGGGCGAACGCCGCGCGGAGATCCTGCACACCGCTGCCCGCATCGCCCTGGACGAAGGCCTGGAGCGCATCACCCTGCGGCGCGTCGCCGACGAGCTCGGCGTGCGCCCCGGACTCATCGGCCACTACTTCCCGGCCGCCGACGACCTGGTCAGCGAGGCCTTCGCCCACGCCGCCGCCCAGGAGCGCGACACCCTGCTGCCGCCCGGCAGCCACGAGGCGGACCGCTCCCCCACCGCCCGGCTCGCCGGCTTCCTGGTCCGCCTCACCGGCGCCGACTGCCTCGACCTCAGCCGCCTCTGGCTCAACGCCCGCCACCTCAGCCGGTTCAAACCGGGCCTGCGCGCCACCGTCCGGGAGCAGGAGTCGCTCACCCGCACGGCACTGACCGGGCTGGTCGAGGAGGGCGTGCGCCGCGGCGAGTTCCGCACCGACGACCCGCTCGGCGCGACCCTGCACATCCTGGTCACCGTCGACGGCCTCGGCGCCTACGCCAACGACGACATCGACAGCGGCAGCAACGGCGAAAGCAACGGCGACGACCTGAACCACCCCGCCCTCCAGGACCTCGCCCTCACCGTCGCCGAACACCGACTCGCCCTCACCCCTGGCCTGTTGCGCGCCGCCGCGATCTGACGTGCACCACCTGGGCGCTGTCCCGCGCTCCCGCGGCCCCTCGCCCCCGCCGTCCGACGCCCCACCCCGGTGAGCGCGCCGTCAGCAGGAGGCGGAGGCGCGGGGAGGCGGGGAGGCGCGGAGGCGCACCGGGGCGCGGGCCGGCCGGGCGTACGCCGCCCGAGTGCGCCCGTGCGTCCCCGGCCGCCGTCCGCCCAGGTCGGGCCCCCTGCCAGCGGGAACGCCCAGGGGCGTGCACGACCGGCCACCGGAGCACGTTCGGACCGTGCCCGAAGGGGGGAACCCGTCGATCCGTGGCCGCGTCGACGGCTGCGAGACGACTCGCGGAGGGGGCCCACCGTGCGCGACCGGGAACAGGGACAACAGGACCCGCAGGACCCGCAGGACCGAAGACACTCACCGTACGACGACCCGGCCGCGGCGCCCGCCGACGGGTGGTGGCTGCCGGAGTACGACCACGAGCGGGAGTTGGGCGCGGGCGCCAGCGGCCGGGTGTGGCTGGCGCACCACCGCCCCACCGGCACACCCGTCGCGATCAAGTACCTGCACGACCCGGCGGACGGCGCCGCCCTGCGCCGGGAGGCGAGCGTCCTGGCCCGGGTCGACTCGCCGTACGTGACCCGGCTCTACGAGTACGTGGAGGCCGGGCCGAACGCGGCCATCGTGATGGAACTCGTCGACGGCCTCTCGTTGCGCGCCCTGCTGCGGGCGGAGGGCGCCACCACCCCGGAGGCGGCGCTGGTGGTCCTCAAGGGCTCGCTGCTGGGGCTGGCAGCCGCGCACGCCGTCGGCCTGGTCCACCGCGACTACAAGCCGGCCAACGTCCTGGTCGCGGTCGACGGCACCTCCAAGCTCGTGGACTTCGGCATCGCCGTCCCCGGCGGTGACGCCCGGGACATCTCCGGCACGCCCGCGTACCTGGCACCCGAGCAGTGGACGGGCGCTCCCGCCTCGCCCACCGCCGACGTCTACGCGGCCACCGTCACCTTCTTCGAGTGCCTGACCGGCGCCCGGCCGTTCGACGGCACGACGACGATCGAACTCGCCGTCCAGCACCTGGAGTCGCCGGTGCCGGACGGGCTGGTCCCGGAGGCCGTGCGGCCGCTGGTCCGGGCCGGGATGGCGAAGCGGCCGGAGGAACGGCCGCGCGGTGCGGCCGAGTTCCTCCAGTTGCTGGAGACGGCGGCCGCCACCGCGTACGGGGAGCTCTGGGAGGAGCAGGGCCACGCCGATCTCGCCGTCCTGGTCGGGCTGTTGGCCGCGCTGCTGCCCCGGAGCGCGGCCGCCGCCCCCGGCGGGGCAGCCGCGCCCCCGATGCAACTCGTCGCCGCCGAGGGCCCGCTGCCGGACCGTTCCCTTCCCCGGGAGGGTGGTGGTGGTGCGGCAGGGAGCGGCAGTTCGGGTCCGCCGCGCGGGCGGGTCACGCTCGCGGGCCGGTCGCGCCCCGCGCGCTCGCGCCGCCTGCGGCGCACCGGGGCGGTCGCGGGCACCCTCACCCTGGCCGTGCTGGCCGGACTGGCGCTCGCCGGGACGACCCGGTCCGAGGACCGGACGGTGACGGGCAGCCCGATGCTGCGGATCACCACCACTCTGGACCCGGCGGACGGCGGGCCGGTCCCGACGGCGGCGCCGACACCCACGGCCTCCTCCGGCACCACCCGCACCCCGCACTCCGCATCCCCCTCCGCCCCACCCTCGGCCGACCGGTCCGCACCACCGTCCCCGTCCCCGTCCCTGTCGCCGTTCCAGCCACCGTCCCAGCCGCCCACCTTCTCCCCGCTCGGACCGCCCTCCTTCGCGCCCTCCGCGTCCCGCACCCCCTCCGCTGCTCCCTCGCCGTCGCGTCCGCACCCACCGGCCACCGGCTCACCGTCGACCGGCACGTCCACCCCCGCCCCCACCCCGGACGCCACCTCGTCCTCCCCCGCGCCACGGCTCACCGACCGACCGGCCACCTCCGCGTCCCCGGCCACCGGCACCACCTCGTCCTCCAACACCCGTGCACCGCAGCCGTCCACCACGACGTCCCCGCCACCGGCGCCCGTCCGGGTGGAATCGCTGACCGTCGACTCCCTGGGCTGTCTGGACAGCAGCCGCTTCGGCCTCCAGGCGCGGATCACCGTGGTGGCGTCGGGGCCGCCCGGCGCCACGCTGGTCGTGTCCTGGCAGCACCACTCCGGCGCGATCGACCCGCCCGTGACCGTCGCCACCGAGACGGTGCGGCTCGGCACCGGATCCGTCACCCTCACCCGCTCCCACGACTTCGGCAACGACGGGTCGCTCCAGTGGGGCGTCCGGGTGGGCAGCGACCCGAGGCCGGAGAGCACGCCGACCGCCTACCGCGAGCTGCCCGCCATCGACTGCCGCCAGCCCGGCTGAGCCGACACCCCTCCCGGAGGCTCCGATGACCCCGTTCCCGCCGCACCGCCACCCCGACCCCGACCCCGACCGCACGCTGCGCATCGCGCCGGCCGCCTCCACCGCACCCGTCGACGACGAACCCGGCTGCGCCACCGTCCTCGACCCGACCGCCTGGGGCAGTCCGGTCGCCGTCACCCCATCAGCACCCTCACCGGCACCCCCACCAGCACCCCCGCCGCCGCTCCTGCCTCCGCCACCCACGGCACCCCCGCCACCCACCGCCCCGCCGCCGGCCCCGCCCCGGTACGAGGTACGCCGCTTCGGCCCCGGCGTTCCCCCGGCGGTCGCGGCCGCGTGGCACGGCACGCCGCCGCGACCGACGCGCCGACCGACCCTCCCGTGGCTCGTCCCGGCAGCCGTCGTACTCGCCCTGCTCGCCGTGCTGCCCGCCCGCTGCCGCGCCGAACCTCCCCTCACCCCGACCGGTCTCACCCTCACCGCCACCCGGACGGACGGCCCGCCCTGCGACGGCAGCGCCGTGTTCACCGCGACCGTCACCACCGACGGCCACCCGGGCACCGTCCGCTACCGCTGGCGGCGCGACGACGGCTCCGTCTCCGGCGAACTGCGGCAACCGGTGCGCTCCGGCGAGTACCGCACCGACCTCGTCCTCGGCTGGTCCTTCGTCGGTCACGGCACCCTGCACGCGACGGCGACCGTCGAGATCCTCTCGCCCCGCGGCCTGAGCGCGACAGCTTCGTTCGACTACACCTGCCCGGGCTGAGCGCCCCTTCGCAGCCTCGGCGGGGGCGTGCGCTCCCACGGTCGCGAGACCGGCACGCTCCCGCGCGCCCCCGGAGCGGAGTGCCGGAGGGCTGGGCAAAGGGGCGCCCGGGTGGGACGGTGTCCGGTCTCGGGAGCCGAGCGCGAGGAAACGGGGGCACGGAGCATGACAAGACGTTGGCTGGTGACGGGGTGTTCGACCGGGCTGGGCCGAGCACTGGCCGCGGCGGCGGCCGGGGCCGGGGACCGCGTGGTGGCGACCGCGCGCCGGGCGGAGACGCTGGACGGGCTGGTCCGTGAGCACCCCGGCCGGGTCCTCGCCCTGCCCCTGGACGTCCGCGACCCCGAGCAGTGCGAGCGGGCCGTCGCCGCGGCGGTGAAACGTTTCGGCGGGGTGGACGTGCTGGTGAACAATGCCGGGAACGGTGTGTTCGGCACCGTGGAGGAAGTCGGCGACGACGAGCTCCGCGACCAGCTGGAGACCCTGGTCGTCGGCCCCTGGCGGCTCGCCCGGCTCGTGCTGCCGGTGATGCGCGCCCAGGGCGGCGGGCTGGTCCTGAACGTCTCCTCGCTCGCCGGCCGGACGGCCTTCCCCGGCCTGGCCGCCTACGTCACGGGCAAGCACGCACTGGAGGGCATGACCCAGGCCCTCGCCGCCGAGACGGCCCCGTTCGGCATCCGGGTCGCGGCGCTGGCCGCGAGCGGCTACGCCACCCACTACGGCGGCTCGGTCACCGACGCCGCCGGCCGTTCCGCCGCCTACCGCGCGACCACCGAGCCGATGCGCGAGCAGCTGCGCGGCATGGCGGCCCTGCCCGACATCGGCCGCCCCGAGGACTTCGCGCGCGAGGTGCTCCGCCTCGCCGACACCCCCGGCCCGCTGCCCGTCCGGATCCCGATCGGTCCCGGCAGCTTCGAGCACCTCACCGCCGCCGCGCGCGCCACCCACACCGAACTCGCCACCGCCCGCGCCCTGCTGGCGCAACCAGGCCCGCAGCGGGACTGACGGCCGGTCCGGCGACTCCCGGAAGCCGCCCCGAGCAGCACCGCCGTCCACGCCCGGAGCAGCGCCCCGGCGGGTTCGGCCGCTGTTCAGCGGGGCGTGGCCCGGTAGATGATCTCCGACCAGATCGGGTACCTACCGTCGGGGGCCGGACCACCTCCGGGAGCGAACATGCACGACAACCACGAGTCCGAGCTGCCCTGCGAGTGCCCGCGCACCGCCGAACTCGACGGGGACGGGCCCGCCGCGGCCGGGCGCCGCCGGTTCCTGCGCGGGGCGGGCCTGTTGGGTGCCGGGGTCGGCACGGCGGGCCTCGGCCTGCTCGGCGCGGTGCCCGCCCACGCGGCCGGCCCCGGACCGGCGGCCGGCTCCGATGCGTCCGGCACAACCGCCGGAAAGGCCAGGAAGCCCGCCGGGAAGCAGCGTTGGCAGCCCGACCCGGACGCCCGCCGGTTCACCCTCGTCGTCATGCCGGACACCCAGTACCTGTTCGACCAGGACCGGATCCACCCGGCGCCGGTCGAGGCCGCGCTCCGCCACGTGCTCGACGGCGGGGTCAACCGGGAGGACGGCACGGACGACAACATCGTCTTCCTGGCCCACCTCGGCGATGTCACCGAGAACGGGCTGGCCACCGAATTCGCCGCCGTCAGCGAGGTGTTCGGCCTGCTGGACGACGCCGGCGCGGCCTACGGCGTGCTCGCCGGCAACCACGACGTCCGCTCCTCCACCGACGACCGGCGCGGCAGCACCCCGTACCTGGAGACCTTCGGCCCGGCCCGGGCCGCCCGCACCTCCGGCCACCACAGCTCCAGCCCGGACGGCTACAACACCTGCCACATCGTCACCGCCGGCGGCCGCCCGTGGATGCTGCTCTCGCTGGACTGGCGGCTCTCCGACGCGGGCTTCGCCTGGGCCAACGCGGTGATCGCCGCCAACCCGAAGGTGCCGGTGATCCTGACCACCCACGAGCTGGCGTACGCCGACGAGGGCGGCCGGGCCGAGCTGTCCGACTACGGCCGGCAGCTCTGGGAGCGGCTGATCAGCGGCAACGACCAGATCTTCCTCACCGTCAACGGCCACTACTGGCCGCCCGGCCGCATGGTGCTGACCAACAAGGCCGGCCACGACGTGCACGTCCACATCACCAACTACCAGGACCGCTACTACGGCGGCGCCGCGATGATCCGGGCGTACCGCTTCGACCTGGACCGCAACACCGTCGACGTGTCGACCTACTCGCCGTGGATCCAGGAGATCGCGGCCGAGGAGCGCAACACCCTGGCCGCGCAGCAGGTCGAGCTGACCTCGGACGTGGACCGCTTCTCGCTCTCGATCGACTTCGACCGCCGCTTCGCGGGCTTCGCGCCCGTCCCGGCGCGCCCCGCCCGCCGGGCCTCCGAGCTGCTGGTCCGGGACACCGCCGCGTACTGGCGCTTCGAGGGCGGCGGCGACGGTACCGCGGTCACGGCCCGGCAGGTCGTCAAGGACCTGACGGGGCAGGGCAACGACCTGTACCCGCAGAGCGCCCCCGGCACCCCGGACGGCGGACTCAGCTGGTCCTCGGAGCACCACCCCGACCAGCCGGGCCACGGCAGCCTGCTGTTCAGGGGCACCCGCTCGCCGGTGCGCGGCACCTGTCTGCAGACCGCGCCCAACGCCCCGCTGAACCGGGAGACCTTCGAACGCGGCTTCACCGTCGAGGCGTTCTGCAAGCTGCCCGCCGACTGGGACTCCGGGCAGAGCCGCTGGTCCGCCCTGCTCAGCCGCTGGGGAACGGCGGCCGAGGCGGGCCGGAGCGGACCCGGCACGGACGCCGACGAGCCCGTCGTGACGCTCAGCCTCTCCGAGGCGCCCGCGCTCCAGTGGTGCGTCTACCCCGTCAACCAGACCGGGGCGTCGACCTGTTGGGGCCACCAGCTGCCGCTGGACCGCTGGTGGCACGTCGCGGTCGTCAACGACGGGAAGCTCAGCCGGATGTACGTGGACGGCTGCGAGGTGGCCCGCAACCCGGCGACCCCGGCCGTGGGGCTGGCCACCCTCGGGCGCCCCTGGATGGTGGGCGGCTACGCGTACGCGGGGGTGCTGGACAAGGTGTTCCACGGGTACATCGGCGATGTCCGGATCGTGCGCCGGGCCCTGCGGGTGGGGGACTTCATGACCGCGTGACGAGGTCGGGGAGCGGCAGGTCGGGGCCGGTGCGCGGAATCGTCCGCGGAACCGGCTCCGACTCCAACTCCGGCACCGGCACCGGAGCCGCCGCCTCCGGGGATCCCGTGCCCGCGCCCGCGCCCGGGCCCGTTCCCGGGGCGCACAGCGTCTTGGCGACGAGCGAGCCGACCGGTTCCTCGGCCCCCGAGCCGTCCCGACCGACGAAGGGGTTGTACGACAGCGCGAACTGCCGCTTGCCGTCCCGGCTGCCGAGCAGCAGGGTGCCCCAGCCGGCGAGGCTGCCGTCGTGGCCCCAGGCCGCCTCGCAGCCCGGCCCGAGGTCGAGCCGGAGCACACCGAGTCCGTACGCCATCCCCGGGACCGTGCCCGGGACCGTGTCCGTCAGCGCGGACATCTCGGCGGGCCGCAGCAGCTTCCCGCCGAACAGCGCGGCGTGGAAACGGTCGAGGTCGGTGGTGGTGGAGATGCCGTTGCCGGCCGCGTCCACCACGGAGGGGTTCAGCCGGGTGATGTCGGCCGGTCCGGCCGGCAGGTCGAGGTACGCGTGGGCGTGCGGACCGCCGAAGCCGGTCCCGGAGCCGGGGAAGACGGTGTCCTCCAGGCGCAGCGGCCGGACGATCCGGCGCTCCACCTCCTGCTGCCAGGCCCGGCCGGTGACCTTGCGGACGATCATCCCGGCGAGCACGTAGTTGGTGTTGGAGTAGTGCCAGCCCTGCCCGGGCGCGAAGTACGGCGGGTGCTCCGCGGAGACGGCGGCGAGCTGCTCCGGCCGGTAGTCCCGGTAGCGCCACGTCCCGTGCGCGTAGTCCTCCAGATCGGCCTCGCTCGTGATCAGGAAGCGCGTGTCCTCGGTGTAGTTGAACAGGCCGCTGGTGTGGTTCAGCAGCTGCCGGACGGTGATCGCGGCACCGTTGGGGACCACCCCCGGCAGGTGGCGCTCGACCGGGTCGTCCAGCCGCAGCCGCCCCTCCCCGACCAGTTGGAGCAGCACCGTCGACACGAAGGCCTTGGTCACGCTGCCGATCCGGAACCGGCCGTCCGCCTCGGCCGGACGCCCGGTGGCCAGGTCGGCCACCCCGGCGGCGCCCCGCCACGGGGAGCGGCCGACACCGCGGATCTCGGCGAGCGCGGCGGTCGTTCCGCCCCGCTCCACGAGGTCCCGCAGCTCCTGCTGCCCGTCGACCCGCGGCCGACGCTCCGCCGAACCGCCGTCGCCACCGGCCGCCACGGCCGCCGTCGGAGCGAGCGCGAGGACGGTGGCACCCGCCAGGGCGACGGCGGCGAGCCGTGCCCCGAGCCGCCCGCGCCGACGGTCCGTCCGAACCCGAACACTGGTCATGGTGCCCCCTCCCGGCCCGGCCCTCGGGCCGCCGGCACCAGGATCGCAGCCACCGCACGACCGCGCCTCCTCCTCAGGGGGACATCGGCGGTCCGCCCCGAGGACGGCTGCGCCGGCCGATCGGCGGGGGCCGGGGCTGTCGCGCCCCCGGCCCCCGAAGTCCCGTCAGGCCGCCCGGCGGCGCAGCACGGTCAGGGCGACCCCGAGGGTGAGCAGCGCGGCGACGGCCGGCAGCAGGTCGATCGCCCGGCTCCCCGTCGGCGGGAGCACCGGCACCACCACCGGCGGCACGACGGGAGGCACGACGGGCGGAACCACCGGAGGCACGACCGGGGGCACCACCGGCGGCCGGACCGGCGTCTCGGTCCCGCAGCCCGGCCCGGACGGCTCCTCGCAGTTCGCCCCCGGCGTCCCGGAGCTGACGGCGTTGCGCAGCGTGCGCGCCCCCGTGAGGTCCGCCCGGACGGTGACGGAGTAGGTGACAGTGACGGTCCGCCCGACGGCCAGGGGCCCGCGCCAGGTCAGCCTGGGCGCGGTCCAGTCGAGCGCGCCGCCGTCGGCCCGGGCGTCGCTGTTCCACGCGGCGGCGTCCAGCACCCCGCTCAGGTCGTCGGTGAAGGAGGCGTTCTCGTACGCGGCGGCGCCGGTGTTGGTGACGGTGATGCGGTAGCGGACCGCTTCGCCGGGCGCGGCGGTGGCGGGGGTGGCGGTCTTGAGGAGGGCGATGGAGCGGACGGGGGTGGTGGTGGCGCAATCGGGGTCGACTGCCGCGCGGCGCCGGTTCCCCATCGGCAGGGGGCAGTTGGTACGGTCGGGGCTGGTGACGGTGTTGCGGAGGGTCTTTTCCCCGGTGGGCTCGCGGGTGACGGTGACGGAGTAGGTGACGGTGGCGGTGGCCCCGGCGTCGAGGGTGCCGGTCCAGCTGAGCAGGGGGGCGGCGTAGCGGACGGTCCCGGTGTCCGCCCGGGCGTCACTGTTCCAGTTCGCGTTGCCGAGCACGCCGCCGAGGTCGTCGGTGACGGAGGCGTTCCGGTAGGTGGAGCCGCCGGTGTTGGTGACGGTGACGGTGTAGTGGACGGTGCCGCCGGGGGTGGCGACGGCCGGGGTGGCGGACTTGCGGACCTTCAGCAGCGGCGCGGGGAGGATCTCCCGGCAGGACGGATCGGTGGACCCGGCCTCGCAGTTGGAGCCGGGGGCGGTGACGGTGTTGGTGAGCCGCTGGTCCCCGGCGAGGGTGGCGGTGAGGCGGTAGACGACGGTGGCCCGCTCCCCCTTGGCGAGGGTGCCGGTCCAGCTGAGCAGGGGCGCGGCGTAGCGGACGGTCCCGGTGTCGGCGCGGACGTCGTCGTTCCAGGTGGCGTCGTCCAGCACGTCGGTGAGGTCGTCGGTGAAGGAGGCGCCGGGGTACGGGGCCTCGCCGGTGTTGGTGACGGTGACGGTCCAGGTGACGGTGTCGCCGGCCTTGACGTCCTTGGGGGTGCCGCTCTTGTCGATGCGCAGCGAGGGCAGCGGGGTGACGGTGCCGCAGTCGCCGTCGCAGGTGGAGTCGGCGGGACCGGTGGCGGCGTTGCGCAGCACCTTGTCCCCGGCGGGCGGGCTGCCGACGGTCACGCTGTAGGTGATGACGACGGGGGTGCCGGGGGCGACGTCGCCGGTCCAGCCGAGGACCGGCCGGGCGTAGTCCAGGGTGCCGGCCGTCGCCCGGGCGTCGTCGTTCCAGGTGGCGTCGTCGAGGACGCCGCTCAGGTCGTCGCGGACGGTGGCCCCGGTGTAGGTGGCGGCGCCGGGGTTGGTGAGGCGCAGGGTGTAGGTGACGCGGCCCCCGGGCACCGGGTCGGCCGGGTCGGCGCTCTTGCGGAGGGTGAGTTCGGCGACGGGGGTCTCGGTCCCGCAGCGGCCTTCGCAGGTGGAGTCGGCGGGGCCGGTGACGGCGTTGCGCAGCACCTTGTCCCCGGCGGGCGGGCTGCCGACGGTCACGCTGTAGGTGATGGTGGCGTGGGCGCCGGCGGGGAGGTCGCCGCTCCAGTGCAGCCGGTCCGCGCGGCGTTCGACGGTGCCGAGGGTGGCCGTGGCGTCGTCGTTCCAGGTGGCGTCGTCGAGGACGCCGGTCAGGTCGTCGGTGAAGGAGGCACCCGGGTAGGGGGCGGTGCCGGGGTTGGCGGCGGTGACGGTCCAGGTCACCTTGGCGCCGGGGCGGGCGGTGGCGGGGTCGGCGGTCTTGGTGAGGACGAGGCGGGCGACCAGGGTCTCCGTGGTGCAGGCCGGATCGGTGCTGCCCGCCTGGCAGTTGGAGCCGTCGGGGCCGGTGACGGCGTTGCGCAGCCGGTGGTCCCCGGTGAGCGGGGAGGCGACGGTCACGCTGTAGGTGACGGTGGCGGAGGCTTCCCGGGGCAGATCGCCGGTCCAGGTGAGGCGCCGGGTGGCGGGGTCGAAGGCGGCGGTCCCGGTGGAGGCCGTCACCGCGTCGTCCCAGACGGCGTCGTCGAGGACGCCGCTCAGGTCGTCGGTGAAGGAGGCCCCGGGGTACGTGGCGCGGCCGGTGTTGGTGACCGTGACGGTCCAGGTGATCCGCTCGCCGGGCCGGGCCTCGGCGGGGACGGAGGTCTTGGCGATGGCGAGGGTGGCGAGCGGGGTCTCGGTGCCGCAGGAGGGGTCGGCGGTGCCGGGCGGGCAGCTGGAGTCGGCCGGGCCGGTGACGGCGTTGCGCAGGAGCTTGTCGCCGGTCGGGGGCTTGGCGACGGTCACGGTGTAGGTGACGGTCACGGTGGCCGAGCGGGGCACGTCCCCGGTCCAGGTGAGCCGTCGGGCGGCCGGGTCGAAGGCGGCGGTCCCGGTGGAGGCCGTCACGGCACCGTCCCAGACGGCGTCGTCCAGTACTCCGGCCAGGTCGTCGGTGACGGTGGCGGCGCGGTAGTCGGCGTCGGCGCTGAGGTTGGTGACGGTGAGGGTGTAGGTGACGATGTCGCCGGGCCGGGCGGAGGCGGGGGCAGAGGTCTTGCGGACGTTCAGGGTGGGTCGGGGGATGACCGAGCGGCAGCTCGGATCGGTGGAGCCGGGCGGGCAGTTGGAGTCGGTGGCGGTGGCGGTGTTGCGCAGGTAGGTGTCCCCGGTGTTGGTGACGGTGACGGTGTAGGTGATGGTCGCGGTGGCGCCGACGGCCAGGTCGCCGGTCCAGGTGAGGACGCGGGCGGCGGGGTCGAAGGCGGTGCTGCCGGTGGTGGCGCTCGCGGTGTCGTTCCAGGTGGCGTCGTCGAGCACGTCGGTGAGGTCGTCGGTGAGCCGGGCTCCGGGGTAGGGCGCGGTGCCGTCGTTGGTGACGGTGAGGGTGTAGGTGACGGTGTCGCCGGTCCTCGGGTTGTCCGGCGTGCCGCTCTTGGCGACCTTGAGCGAGCGGACGTCGGTCTCCGTGGTGCAGGCCGGATCGGTGCCGCCCGCCGGGCAGTTGGTGCCGTCGGGGCCGGTGACGGCGTTGCGCAGCCGCTTGTCCCCCGCGGGCGGGCTGCCGACGGTGACCCGGTAGGTGACCGTGACGGTGGCTCCCGCCGGGACGTCGCCCCGCCAGTCGAAGCGGCGGGTGCCCGGGTCGAAGGCGGTGGTGCCGGAGGTGGCGGTCACCTCGGCGTCCCAGGTGGCGTCGTCCAGGACGCCCGTGAGGTCGTCGGTGAAGGAGGCGCCGGGGTAGGCGGCGCGGCCGGTGTTGGTGACGGTCACGGTCCAGGTCAGCCGCTCGCCGGCGGAGACGGTGCCGCTGGAGGCGGTCTTGGCGATCACGAGGGTGGCGAGCGGGGTCTCGGTGCCGCAGGAGGGGTCGGTGGTGCCGGGCGGGCAGCTGGAGTCGACCGGGCCGGTGACGGCGTTGCGCAGCACCTTGTCGCCGGTGGGCGGGGTCCGCACGGTCACCGAGTAGGTGATCACGACCTTCTGGCCGACCGCGATGTCCCCGGTCCAGGTCAGCCGGGCCGTTCCGGCGTCGTAGGCGGGCTGGGTGGGCGTGGGGGCGCCGCCGCTGCCGGCCGCCGCGTCGCCGCGGTAGTCGGCGTCGTCGACGAGGCCGGAGAGGTCGTCGGTGACGGTGACTCCGGTGCGGGCCACGCCGCCGGTGTTCTCGGCCGTGATGGTGTAGGTGACGGTGTCGCCGGGTCGGGCCGAGGTGGTGGAGACGCTCTTGGCGAGGACGAGGCCGCTGACGGTCTCGTCCGTGGTGCAGTCCGGATCGGTGCTGCCCGCGGCGCAGTTGGAGCCGTCGGGGCCGACGGCCCGGTTGGTGAGGCGCTTGTTCCCGGGGGGCGGGGAGCCGATCCGCACCGTGTAGGTGACGGTGACGACGCCGCCCCGGGCGACCGTCCCGGTCCACCGCAGGGTGCGGTCGCCGGGGGTCCAGGTGACGGTGCCGGCCGTGGCGCCGTCGGCGGTGCGGGCGGTGGCGTCGTTGTTGTAGACGGCGTCGTCGACCACGTCGGTGAGGTCGTCGGTCAGGGTGGCGCCGGTCCAGTCGGCCGCGCCGTCGTTGGTGAGGGTGACGGTGTAGGTGACGGTGGCGCCCGGCTGCGGGGCCTCGGGGGACACGGACTTGCGGATCGCCAGCCGGGCGACCGGGACCTCGGTGGTGCAGGCGGGGTCGGTGGAGAGGGCGCCGCAGTTGCTGTCGGGGACCGTGACCGCGTTCCGCAGGACGCCGTCCCCGCCGGGCGGGTCGGCGACCCGGACGGTGTAGGTGATCGTCACCGTGGCCCCGGCCGGGATGTCCCCGCTCCAGCGCAGGGTCCGGTCCGCCGGGTCGTAGGCCGGGCGGTTCGCGGTCGGGGTGCCGCCGACGGTGGCGGTGGCGTCGTTGTTGTAGGCCGCGTCGTCCACCACGCCGCCGAGGTCGTCGGTGACCACCGCGCCGGTGACGGGCACGGCGCCGTCGTTCCGGGCGGTGACGGTGTAGCGGACGGTGCCGCCGGGCTTGGCGGTCGCGGTGTCGGCGGTCTTGGCGACCACCAGCCGGGAGGTCAGGTTGGGGGCGACGGCGCAGCTGGCCAGGTCGGTGATCGGCCAGGAGCCGCCGGACTCGGAGCTGATCCGCCCGGTCTGGTTGTCCTGGGCGTTGCCGCCGGCCACCTGGACCGAGACGCCGGTACGGGGGTCGGCCCGGTAGAGCGCGCCGCCGTAGTAGCCGAGGTAGACGGCGCCGTCGAAGAAGGCCATGCCGTAGTTGTTGAAGCCGTTCCCGGCGCCGGCGCCGGTGATCCGCACGGCCTGGGCGGTGGTGCCGGTGGCGGGGTCGAGGCGGTAGATGTAGGTGGAGCCGGAGTACACGATGCCGTAGTACACGCCGCCGTCGACGTCGACGAAGATGTCCGGCACCAGGGTGCCGCCGGCGAACACCGGGTCGTTCGCCGGGACGGAGGTCAGGGTGCTGCCGCGCGACCAGGTGCGGGTCGCGCCGGTCGCCAGGTCCATCCCGAACAGCACCGGGGCGCCGCCGTTCTGCCCGCCGTAGAGCATGCCGGTGCGCGGGTCGGCACCCAGGCCGCCCCAGTTGACGCCGCCCGGCAGGTTGCGGGTGGCGCCGCCGGCGATCTGGTCGGTGACCGTGTCGGTGCCGCTGACGTGCTTGTAGAGCTTGAGGTTCGAGGTGGTGTAGCTGGAGTAGAAGGCGGCGACCCGGCCGGTGTCCGGGTCGGTGCCCATCGCCATGTTCGTGGACCAGTAGTCCGGCAGGCCGCTGCCGACCCGCTTGCTGATCACGGTGTTGCGGACGGTCGCGGCACCGGAGGCGTCGTTCGTGAACTCCATGCCCGAGCGGAAGTTGCTGTAGTACAGGTGGTCGCAGTCGAAGGCGGAGGGGACGTTCTGCCCCTCCACCGTCCAGCTCTGGGCGAGGGCGGGTCCCGCCCCGGAGAGCACGAGCGAGGGCAGCACGAGCAGCAGGGCGAGCAGTTGCGCGAGCCTGCGCTCGACGGACGGACCGAAAGCGGCGAGATGCCTCACGACACGACTCCTGTGGGCTGGCGGCGGCAGTCACAGAAAGTCACAGCATGAGCTGATCATCAAACACCCACTCCGACGGGTGATCGGATGATCACTCATCCGGCTGCGCCCCGCGGGTCCGGCCCCGGGCCGCGCGGCGGGACTCAGTCCCGGGGAGCGCTCCGGAGCAGCCAGAGCGCGGTGTCCGGCGGCAGCAGGCGCCCCGTCAGGTCGTCGCTGGCGAGCAGGTGCTCACCGGCGATGTCGATCGCGACCGGCCGCGCCGAGAGATTGACCAGGCAGGTGAAACCGGGCCCGCGGTCGAAGGCGAGGACGCCTTCGGGGGCCGGACGCCAGCGGAGCCCGCCGGTGATCGCGGTGCGGCGCAGCCGCAGGGCGGTGCGGTAGAGCTCCAGCATCGAGTCCGGGTCCCCGGTCTGGGCCTCGACGGTGAGCGCCGCCCAGTCGGCGGGCTGCGGGAGCCAGGGTTCCCCGGCACCGGCGCCCGGGCCGCTGAAGCCGTACGGCGGCGCCGTGCCGGACCAGGGCAGCGGGACCCGGCAGCCGTCGCGGCCCGGGTCGGTGCCGCCCGAGCGGTGGTGCATCGGATCGCGGAGCCGGTCGAGGGGCAGGTCCTCGACCTCCGGCAGGCCCAGCTCCTCGCCCTGGTAGAGGTAGACCGAGCCGGGCAGGGCGAGGGTGAGCAGTGCGGCGGCGCGCGCCCGGCGGCGGCCGAGGGCGGGGTCGGTCGGGATGCCGAAGGCCTTGGCCCCGAAGTCGAAGCGGGTGTCGGCGCGCCCGTAGCGGGTGACGGTCCGGGTGACGTCGTGGTTGGCGAGCACCCAGGTGGCGGGCGCCCCGACCGGCGCGTGGGCGGCGAGCGTGCTGTCGATCGACTCGCGCAGCTGCGCCGCGTCCCAGGGGCGGGCCAGGAAGTCGAAGTTGAAGGCGGTGTGCAGTTCGTCGGGGCGCAGGTAGCGGGCGAACCGCTCGGCGTCGGGGACCCAGACCTCGCCGATCAGGGCCCGGGGCGGGTGGTAGGAGTCGGCGACGGCGCGCCAGGAGCGGTACACCTGGTGCAGGTCGTCGCGGTCGACGTAGGGGTGCGGGCCGTCGGGGGTGAGGTCGGGCAGGCTCGGGTCCTTGACCAGCAGCCCGGCGGAGTCGATCCTCACCCCGGCAGCGCCGCGGTCGAACCAGAACCGCAGGACGGCCTCGTGCTCGGCGCGCACCTCGGGGTGGTCCCAGTTGAGGTCGGGCTGCTCGGCGGCGAACAGGTGCAGGTACCACTGCCCGTCGGCGGTCCTGGTCCAGGGGCGGCCGCCGAACTCCGAACGCCAGTTGTTGGGCGGGAGTTCGCCGTGCTCGCCGCGTCCGTCGCGGAAGTGGAAGCGCTCGCGTTCGGGGCTGCCGGGCGGGGCGGCGAGGGCGGCGCGGAACCACGGGTGCCGGTCGGAGACGTGGTTGGGGACGATGTCGACGATGGTGTGCAGGCCGAGGCCGGCCGCTTCGGCGATGAGCTTCTCGGCCTCGTCGAGGGTGCCGAGGGCGGGGTCGACGGCGCGGTAGTCGCTGATGTCGTACCCGCCGTCCTTCTGCGGGGACGGGTACCAGGGGTTGAACCAGACGGCGTCCACGCCGAGTTCGACGAGGTGGGGCAGCCGGGCTCGGATCCCGGCGAGGTCCCCGACGCCGTCGCCGTCGCCGTCGGCGAAGCTGCGCGGGTAGACCTGGTAGACGGCGGCGTCGCGCCACCAGGGCGGGGACTCGGGCTGCTGGGCCACGGGGCCCTCCTTCGGGTCGGGGTGTGTCAGCCCTTGAGGCTGCCGGTGGTGAGGCCGGCCATGATGTTGCGCTGGAAGATCAGGAAGAACACGATCGTGGGGGCCGAGGCGATCGCCAGGGCGGCGATCAGGACGTTCTGCGGTACCCCCAGGGAGAGGGAGTTGATGCCGGTGTTGAGCGGCTGGTCGCGCGGGTCGGGCAGGACCAGCAGCGGCCAGAGGAAGTCCTTCCAGACGTTGACCACGGCGAAGATCGAGACCACGCCGAGGATCGGCCGGGACATCGGCAGGACGACCGACCACAGGGTCCGCAGCGGGCCGGCGCCGTCGATCGCGGCGGCCGCGAGCAGTTCGTCCGGTATCGAGTCGAAGAACCGCTTCAGCAGGAAGACGGAGAAGGCGTTGGCGACCGTCGGCAGCCAGATCGCCCACGGGGTGCCGACCAGGTCGAGGTGGAGCAGCGGCAGGTCGAGCACGGTCAGGTACTGCGGCACGACCAGCACCGCGGCCGGGACCATCAGGGTGGCCAGCATCATGCCGAGGAGCAGCTTGCCCAGGACCGGGCGGAGCTTGGAGAGCGCGTACGCGGCGGCGACGTCGAAGACCAGTTGGAGGGCGAGCGCCCCGAAGGCGTAGACCAGGGTGTTGGACAGCAGGCGCCCGAGCCGCAGTTGGCGCCAGGCCTCCGCGTAGGTGCCGGGGTGGAGTTCGTGCGGGACGAGGGTGGGCGGGCTCTGGACCACCTCGCGGGCGGATTTGAGGCCGCCGGTGACCAGCCAGTAGAGCGGGCCGAGGAAGACCAGGGTGAAGCCGGTCACGACGACGACCAGGACGATCCGGTGGACGAGCCGGCCGCGCGGCCGGTTGAGCTGGACGTCGGAGATCAGGGTGCGCATGGGCGGCCTCAGTCCTGGTCGGTGTGGCGGGCGAGCCGGGCGTAGAGGGCGGAGAAGCCGGCGAGGACGATCAGCATGACCAGGCCGAGGGCCGAGGCGCTGCCGTAGTTGTTGAAGTTGAAGGCGTACTGGTAGATGAGGTGGACGACGGTGGTGGTGGAGCCCTCGGGACCGTTGCCGCCGGTGAGCAGGTAGGGCTCGACGAAGACCTGCATGGTGGCGACGATCTGGAGCAGCAGGAGCAGGGAGAGGATCAGCCGGGTCTGCGGGATGGTGACGTGCCGGATCCGGCGGAGCAGGCCGGCGCCGTCGAGTTCGGCGGCCTCGTAGAGCTCGCCGGGGATGTTCTGCAGGGCGGCCAGGTAGATCAGGGTGGCGCTGCCCATGTTCATCCAGGTGGCGGCGAGCACCACCGAGACCATGGCGGTGTCGGCGGAGTTCAGCCAGGCCGAGGTCGGCAGGTGGAGGAGTTCGAGGATCCGGTTGAACAGGCCGTGCCCGGGGTCGTAGAAGTACTTGAAGAGCAGCACGGAGGCGACCGGCGGCATCATCACCGGCAGGTAGACCAGGACCCGCAGGTAGGTCCGGGCGCCGCGCAGTTCGTTGAGCAGCAGGGCGACCAGGAACGGCAGCGCGAAGCCGAGCAGCAGGGCGAGCACGGTGAACAGCAGGGTGTTGCGCCAGGCCTGCCAGAACGCGGGGTCGTGGACGACGCGGTCGAGGTTGTCCAGGCCGACCCAGGTGGTGCGGCCGCGCCTGGTCCGCTGGAAGCTCATCACCACTTCGCGGACCATCGGGTACCAGGAGAAGTACGCGAAGCAGAGCACGGCGCCGAGCAGGAACCCGTGGGCGGTGAGGTGGTGCCGGACGCGCTGCCGCAGGCGGCCGGGGCGGGGGCGGGGGGCGGTGGCTGCCAAGGGGTGGGCTCCTGACGGCGGGCTTCGGGGCGCTTGCCGGGCGGACGGAGGTCAGAGGTTGGCCAGCACCTGGTTGACCTGGCTCTCGGCGGTCGCCAGCAGCTTGTCGAGGTCGGCGTCCCGGTCGGTGAGGACGGCGGAGACGGCGGTGTCGAGGATCTTGTAGATCTGCTGGGCGTTGGCGGGCTCGGTCCTTCCGGGCACCTGGGCGGCCAGGTAAGGCGCGTAGTTGGCCACCGGGACGGTCGCCGCGGCGGACTTGGCCGCGTTGTCGGCGGCCAGGCTGGCGCCGGTGAAGAAGGAGGGCTGGGGGAGGCCGACCGGCAGGCCGTCGTTCCTGGTGCGGGCGTAGTCGAACTGGCCCTTGCCGACGGTCAGGAACTTGAAGTCGATCCAGGCGATGCCGGCCTTGATCTGGTCGGGGGTCAGCCCCTTCTTGAACAGGTAGTCGTTGCCGCCGAGCAGCGCGGCCTTCCCGCCGGGCATCGGGCCCATGCCGTAGTCGGCGTAGTTCCCCTTGAGGGTCTGCACCATGTACGTGATGTCGTCCGGCGCGCCGACGTACATGCCGAGCTTGTCGGTGGACATCTGGGTCATCAGGTCCGGCCACTTGAGGCCCTGGGTGGCGCCCATGGCGTTGTCGGCCCAGCGCAGGTCGTGCAGGTTCTGCAGGACCTGGCGGCCCTCGGGGGTGCGGAAGCCGGCCTTCTTGCCGTCCGGGGTGGTCATGGTGCCGCCGAGGCCGTACAGCTCGGCGGTGTAGTGCCAGCCGCCCTGGTTGGTGGCGCTGTAGTCGCCGTAGCCGTTGACGCCGTCGCCGAGGGCGGCGATCCGCCGGGCGGCCTCGCGGATGCCGTCCCAGGTCGTCGGCGGCTTGTCGGGGTCGAGTCCGGCCTGCTGGAAGAGCTTGCGGTTGTAGATCAGACCCATCCGGTAGTTGGAGAAGGGCAGGCCGTAGAGCTTGCCGTCCGCCTTGAGGGTGGCGAGCACGGAGGGGTCGATGTCCTTGAGCGCGGGGACGGACGTCTCGTTCACGTAGGCGGAGATGTCCTGGACGGCGTCGGCGTCCAGGGCCTGGTCGAGGTCGGTGAGGTAGCTGTAGAAGATGTCGGTCTGGGTCCGGCCCTTGAGCTGGGCGGTGAAGGCGGCGGGCTCCTCGCAGGGGAAGCCGTCCTTCGAGTCGATGGTGACGTTGGGGTGGAGCTGCCGGAAGGCCACGATGTCCTCGGCCCACTGCTTGCGCTCGGCGGGCTTGTTGGCCGGCGGCTGGCAGTCGATCGAGATGGTCACCTTGGCGGCCGGGTCCAGGGGCGCGGCGGCCTCGGCGGCGGGGGTGCCGGGGGCGGCGGCGCCGTCGGAGCCGTCGGAGCCGCTGCCGCAGGCCGCGGCAGTGAGGGCGAGGCCGGCGGCGGCGAGCACGGCGAGGGATCTGCGGACGCGCGGGTGTCTGGTCATGGGTGGTGGACCCTTTCGAGCGGCGGGGCGGGGCGGGAAGCGCCGGGCCCGGCAGTTCCGGGTGGGGGGGTGCCGCGGCGGAAGGGGCATCGCCGGGCGGTGGCTTCACTTAAGCAGTCCGCAAGCGGGGTCCGCAATATCGCGACGCGAACTCGCAAACTTTTGACAGACCGCTTGCGAAGGGCGCGGCTCGCCCTCGACCGGCTGCGGGCAGCCCGAGCAGGGCGGGCGCGCCGGGGCACCCGCCCTGCTCGGGCCGTGAGGCGGGGGCCCTACGGGTTGACGTTGATCCGGAAGGTGGAGGTCGTGTTGCGGATGTCGACCGCGTTGCCGCTCAGCGTGAGGTGGTTGAACGTCACCTCGCCCACCGCCGGGCCCTGTCCGGGCTCGGGCAGTTCGTTGGCCCAGACCCCGAAGCCCGACTTGGCGTCGAAGGCGTCACCGCTGCGCCGGGCCCCGCTGATCGCGATGTTGGTGAACACCGTGTCGGTGACCGGGTTCTGCGGCTGCCCGCCGCTGTAGTTGGTCTGGAACATGATGCCGCTGTAGGTGGGGTCGACGATGTCCACATCGCTCACCCGGATCCCCTGCAGCTTCTTGGAGGCCGAGAAGACCCAGATCCCGGGGAAGGTCTGCCCGCCCCAGAAGTGGCCGCCGGCCCGGACGATGGAGATGTTCTGGAGGTTGGTCGGATCGGTGCCGAAGCCGTTCATCGGGTACCCGAAGTCCAGCGAGGAGATGGTCACCCCGGCGTAGCAGAGGGTGTCGGCGATGTGGATGTTGCGGAAGGTGTTGGCGTAGCCGCCGTACACGGCGATGCCGGCCGCGCGCCAGGTGAGGATGCTGGTGAGGTTCTCGTAGACGTTGTTCTTCTCGTCCGCGCCGCCGGCGTCGATCGCCGAGAACAGCGCGAAGGAGTCGTCACCGGTGGCCCTGGCCTCGTTGTTGGAGACCAGGTTGTCGGTCGAGCCGTTGGTCATGTTGACGCCGTCGGCGAAGGTGTCGCGGATCCTGGAGTTGGTGATCCGCATCGAGTCCGTGTTGGCGCCCCAGTACATGCAGACCATGTGCTCGGTCCAGATGTTGTCGATGGTGATCCCGGAGACGTTGGAGAAGTCGAAGACCTTGCCCGGTCCGTCGATCCGCGAGGTGTAGTTGCCGAAGTAGGCGAAGCCGGCGAAGGTCGAGCCGTTGGCGCTCGCCTCGGCGCGGAAGCCGACGTCCGTGTTGGCCTGGTCGGCCGGGGCCCGGAAGCGGGTGAACCAGGGCCCGGCGCCGATCACCTTCACCGGCTTGCCGTACACCTGGAACTTGCTCGCCGTGCGGTAGTCCCCGGCGGGCAGGTAGACGCCGACCAGGGTCCCGGTGGTGTCCATCCGCACCCGGTCCAGCGCGTCCTGGACGTCCTGGTGGCCGAAGCCGGCCGGCACCGCGTACTTCGCCGGGTCCGGGTTCGGCTGCTGCACCGCCTGCTCCAGGCTGACGAAGTCGATCGCGTAGCTGCTGGTGTTCGCGGCGTCCTTCTGCAGCCGGATCCTCGCCCCGGCCGGGACGGTGGTACCGAGCAGCAGGTTCGCCTCGTCGTAGATGTGCCGGGGGCTGCCCGCCGCGGGCGAGTTGCCGGGCGAGGCCTCGCTGCCGTACAGCCACGCGTACCGGGAGGTGAGGTCGACGGCCTTGAGGAAGGTGCCGTCCACGTACACGTCCAGGGTCGCGTCCGTGCCGCCGCCGGCGGGCGAGTCGGGGATCGAGAAGCGGGTGACCAGGGTGTTGGTGGGCGCCTTGGTGGTGAACTCCACCGAGGCGCCGGTGCGGTCCAGCGTCACGGCGCGGCGCCCGGAGGCCTCGCCGGCGAGGTCGCCGATGGTGCGGTTGGGCCCGACCACGGCCGCGCCGCCGGCCAGTACGCCGTCCTCGGCCTCGTAGGTGTCGAACGGCAGGTTGGCGCCCCGGCCGACGTAGAGCTGCTGGACGCTGGTGTTGTTGCCCTGCTTGACGGCCGGCTCGTTGGCGTCCGGCGCGATCACCGTCCGCACGGCGTAGCGGCCGTTGCCCGCCGTCCAACTGCCCAGCCGTACCGGGGCGGTGGTGGTGCCCGGGGCGATCACCCCGGTGTAGGAGCCGGTCAGGGTCTTCACCACGGCGCCGGTGGCGGCGTCGGTGACGGTCAGGGTGAGGCCGTGGGCTCCGCCCGCCGAGGCGGTGCTGCCCTGGTTGCGGAGCGCCACGGTGAAGTCCACCGGGTTCCCGGCGGCCGGGTTGGCGGGCGACCAGGCGACCGGGGCGGCCACCAGGTCGGAGCCCGGGACGGGGCGGACGGTGAGCGGGGCGGGGCTCGTCCAGCTGTTGTTGGACTCGTCCTGCTCGATCACGGCGTTCGCCTCGTCGGCCTTCGCGGTGAGCGGGTAGCTCCCCGCGGCCTGGGGACCGGCCTGCGCCGAGACCGTGGCCGAGGCGCCGGCGGCCAGCGGACCGACCTGCGCGGTGCCGACCTTGGTGGTGCCCAGGTAGAAGGTGACGGCGCTCGGTCCGGCGGGGGCCGGGCCGGCGTTGCGCACCGTCGCGGACAGCGCGACCGGGTCGCTCTCCACCGGTTCGGCCGGGGCCGCGGTGACGCCGGTGACCACCAGGTCCGGGTTGGGGGCGGGCCGCCCGATCACCTGGAACTCGGCGATCTGCCCGGCCGGGGCACCGGAGTTGGCGGTGATCCGCAGCTGGACGTCGGCCACCCGGGCGCTCACCGGGACGGTGACGGTGTTCCCGCTCGGCTGGTCGAAGGTGTAGGACTTCGGCGCCACCAGGGAGGTGAACGCCGTCGCGCTCTGCTCCCGGCCCAGCACCTCGACGGTCTGGGTCCGGGTCGACCAGGCCGCGGCCGGGTCGAGCTTCAGCACCACCGACTCGGTGTCGGCGTTCGCGCCCAGCGCCACCGTGAGCACGCTCGGGTAACTGCCGCCCGCGCCCTCCCAGTAGGTGGTGACGTCGTTGTCGTTGGCGTTGGTGGCGACGAAGGTGTGGACGGTGGAGGAGGCGGTGATGGAGCGGCCCGCCGCCAGGTTGGTGCCGCCGGTGCTGCCGGCGCGGGTCACGGTGTTGCTGCTCGCGGAGCGGTTGCCGGCCGCGTCCTTGGCCCGGACGTAGTAGGAGACGGTGGCGCTGTCCGGGCGGCTGTCGGTGTACGTCAGCACCGAACCGCCGACGCTGGTGAGCAACTGCCCGTTCGCGTAGAGGTCGTAGCCGGTCACCCCG
>NZ_JAIY01000003.1:950893-951174 GCF_000710405.2 Kitasatospora sp. MBT66
CGACGTCGTCGGTCGACGCCTGCCAGCTCAGCCGGATCTGCCCCGGCCCCGGCTGGGTGTACGCCAGCCCGGTCGGCGCGCTCGGCGCCCGGGTGTCGCCGCCCTGGCCGGTACGGGTGACGGTGTTGCTGTTCGGCGACTGGTTGCCGGCCGCGTCCTTGGCCCGGACGTAGTAGGAGACGGTGGCGCTGTCCGGGCGGCTGTCGGTGTACGTCAGCACCGAACCGGCCACGCTGGTGAGCAACTGCCCGTCCGCGTACAGGTCGTACCCGGTCACCCCG
>NZ_JAIY01000003.1:951391-995591 GCF_000710405.2 Kitasatospora sp. MBT66
GTCGTCGGTCGACGCCTGCCAGCTCAGCCGGATCTGCCCCGGCCCCGGCTGGGTGTACGCCAGCCCGCTCGGCGCGCTCGGCGCCCGGGTGTCGCCGGCCGTCGGGCCGTAGACCTCGAAGGAGGCCAACTGCGCTGCGGGCCAGGCCGAGTTGGCGGTGACCAGCAGCCGCAGGAAGCGGGTGGTCACGGTCGGCAGGTCGACGGTGGCGGTGTTCCCGCCCTGCGGGTCGAAGGTGTAGGCCGCCGAGGGCAGCAGGTCGGTGAAGGCGTTGCCGTCGGTGGAGCCCTGGACCTTCAGCGTCTGGGTGCGGCGCTCCCATCCGGCGGGCAGCCGCAGCACCAGTCGGCTCACCGGGACGGCCGACCCCAGGTCGCCCTGGATCCACTGCGGGAAGGCGTTGTTGGCGCTCTCCCAGTAGCTGGCCGCGTTCCCGTCGCCCGCGTTGGCCGCCGGGTAGGGCGCGTTGGCGCTGCTGGCGGTCAGCGGGCGCCCCCGGAGCAGGTCGGTCGAGGAGGTGGCCGCGCCGTAGACCTCGAACTCGGAGATCTGGGCGGCCGGCCAGACCGAGTTGGCGGTCACCTGCACCCGCAGGTAGCGGGTGGTGGTGGCGGCGAAGCCGATCCGGACGGTGTTGCCGCCGGCCTGATCGAAGGTCTGCGCGGCGGAGCCGGCCACGGTGGCGAAACCGCTGCCGTCGGTGGAGCCGAGCACGGTCAGCGTCTCGGTGCGGCTCTCCCAGGCCGCGGGCAGTTCGAGCACCACCTGGTCGACGGCGGCCGCGCTGCCCAGGTCGACCTGGATCCACTGCGGCAGCGCACTGTTGGCGCTCTCCCAATAGGTGGACCGGTCACCGTCGTTGACGTTGCCGGCGACGTACTGGCCGTTGGCACTGCTGGCGGTGACCGGGCGGCCGGCCGCGAGGTCGGGTCCGCCCGCCGCGTGGGCGACCGGTGCGACCGGCCCCCCGAGCAGGAGCATCCCCACCGCGACCGACGCAGCCGTCAGTCGTCGGAGGATACGGGTCAGGTGCATGAGTCCCTCTGTCTCTGATCGATACCGGTACCGGTGGACCGACCGGGCGTGGGCCGGCCGGCGGGGCGGGCCGACGGCGGCTTCGGCGGCGGCCCGGGACGTACGGAGCTGGCCACATCGAAGAGCTCGACGGGCGCGATCAGAAAAACGACAAGATTCTGTCGCAGTTTTGCGGCTGAGCACCCAACAGTTACAGCGGGGATACGGCCATGTCAACGGACCGCGTCACGGTGGGTACACGAAAATGCGGCGGGCACCCGAAGGTGCCCGCCGCTGTCCCGCTCCCGTGCCCGGCTCCCGGCCGGGCCCGCGTCAGTCGCGCCCGCGCGCCGGCGCGGTCGACCCCCGCACCACCAGTTCCGGCTCGAAGAGCAGCTCGTCGTGGGTGACCCGGACCCCGCCGATCTCCCCGACCAGCAGCTCCACCACGGCCCTGCCCATCGCGTCGATCGGCTGCCGCACGGTGGTCAGCGGCGGATCGGTGCAGGTCATGAAGGAGGAGTCGTCGTAACCGATCACCGAGACGTCCGCCGGCACCGAGAGCCCCGCGCGCCGCACCGCCCGGATCGCCCCGAGGGCGAGCGGGTCGCTCGCGCACACCACCCCGGTGACGCCCCGGCGCAGCAGCCGGGTGGTCGCGGCCTGCCCGCCCTCCAGCGAGAACAGCGCCCGCTCGACGCAGTCGTCCGGCAGCTCCAGGCCGAACTTCTCCGCGGCGGCCCTGGCCGCGGCCAGCTTCCGCCGGGACGGCACGTGGTCGGCCGGGCCGAGCACCAGGCCCACCCGCCGGTGCCCCAGCTGCCGCAGGTGCCCGAGGGCCTGCTCGACCGCGACCGCGTCGTCGCAGGAGACCCTGGGGAAGTCGAGGTCGTCGATGGCCGCGTTCAGCAGCACGGTGGGCAGGCTGCGCTCGGCCAGCCGGGCGTAGTGGTCGTGCGGGGCGTCGCCCTGCGCGTAGAGGCCGCCGAAGAAGACCACGCCGGAGACCTGCTGGGCCAGCAGCAGGTCGACGTAGTCCGCCTCCGACACCCCGCCCGCGGTCTGGGTGCAGAGCACCGGGGTGAACCCGTGGCCGGACAGGGCACCGCCGACGGCCTCGGCGAAGGCCGGGAAGATCGGGTTCTGGAGCTCGGGCAGCACGAGACCCACCAGCCTGGCCCGCTCCCCGCGCAGCTGGGTGGGCCGCTCGTAGCCGAGCACGTCCAGCGCGGTCAGCACCGCCGCCCGGGTCGCCTCCGAGACGCCGGGCTTGTCGTTGAGCACGCGGCTGACCGTCGCCTCGCTCACACCGACCTTCTTGGCCACCTCGGCAAGTCTTCGCGTCATGACGGGGAGTCTAGAGCAGGAACGCAAACGGCTTGCATCTTTTTGCAAGACCGTTTACGTCGGGACGGTCACGGGGGGACGACGCACGGGGAAGACGCACGGGGACGACGCACGGGGCTCAGTGAACATCGCGCGCACAGCGCTCTCAGTAGACGTCCCGCACATAGCGCTTGTCGGCGGCCAGTTGCTTGAGGTGCACGGCGGCCTCCTCCTCGGTGAGACCGCCGTGGGTGCGGGCGATCTCGCGCAGTGCGCCGTCCACGTCCCTGGCCATCCGGGCCGCGTCGCCGCAGACGTAGAGGTGGGCGCCGTTCTGCAGCCAGTCCCAGAGTCCGAGGCCGTGCTCGCGCATCCGGTCCTGGACGTAGACCTTGTTGCGCTGGTCCCGGGAGAAGGCGAGGTCGAGGCGGTCCAGGTGGCCCGAGGCCCGGAAGTCGGCCAGCTCCTCGCGGTAGTAGAAGTCCGTCGACTGCCGCTGCTCGCCGAAGAACAGCCAGTTGGGGCCGGTGTGGCCGCGGGCCCGGCGCTCCTCCAGGAAGCCGATGAAAGGGGCGACGCCGGTGCCGGGGCCGATCATGATCATCGGGGTGGCGGGGTCCGCCGGGGGCCGGAAGTGCGCGGTGGGCCGGACGAAGACCGGTACCGGGCCGTCGGCCGCGCGGTCGGCGAGGTAGGTGGAGCAGACGCCCTTGCGGATCCGGCCGGCGCCGTTGGGGTGACGGACCACCGAGACGGTCACCCGGATCTCGTCCGGGTGGACCAGCGGGCTGGAGGACACCGAGTACAGCCGGGGCTGGAGCGGCTTCAGCACCGCCGCCCAGTCGGCGGCCCCGGCCCGTACGGCGAGCGTGCCGACCACGTCGACGGCCTGCCGGCCCCAGGTCCACTTGGCCAGCTCCCCGGTGTTGTCCGGCCGCAGCAGCCGCTTGAGGACGCGGTCGCCGGACCGCTCCCCGACGAAGCGGAGCAGGTCCGGGGTGATCCGGGCGATCTCCAGGTGGCCGCCGAGCGCTTCGGCGAACGGGAGCTCTCCGGCGCCGGGGACGATGACGGCTGCGTCCGGGTCGAGGCCGGTGACGGCCAGCCACTCGGCCACCAGCTCGGGGCAGTTCCGGGCCCGGACGCCCAGGACGTCGCCGGCCCGGTAGCCGAGGTCGCCGTGGCGGTCGGTGCCGCCGAGGCCGTCCCCGGTGGCGAAGGCGAACTGCCGGACCTCCTTGGCGGAGCCGGGCAGGCTGAGCAGCCGGTTGCCGGTCACCCGGGCGCCGAAGGGCGACTCCTTGGAGTACCCGGACCGGGGCGCGGGGGCGGCCACCGGCGACGGCGCGGCGGTGGGGGTCGGGGCGGTGGGGGGCGGGGCGGCGCTCGGGGTGCCGCCGTCGGTCGGGGCAGCCGGGGCGGCCAGGGCGGCCACCACCTGCTCCAACCACCGGCCGGCCGCGTCCTGGTAGTCGGGCTCGCAGTCCGCGCGCGGGGCGATCCTGGTCGCGCCGAGCTCCCCCAGCCGCTGGTCGAGGCGGCGCCCGTGGCCGCAGAAGTCGCTGTAGCTCGAATCGCCGAGCGCGAGCACGGCGTAGCGCAGCCCCTCGGCGCCCGGCGGCGCCCCGGCGAGCACCCCCTCCCAGAAGCCGGCGCCGTTGTCGGGGGCCTCGCCGTCGCCGAAGGTGCTGGTGATCAGGAGCACCGGCGCCCCGGCCGCCAGGACGGCGGGCCCGGCCCGGTCCATGGCGAGCAGCAGCGGCTGCCAGCCCTCGGCGACCAGGCGCTCGGCGACCGCGGCGGCGATCCCCTCGGCGGTGCCCGTCTGCGAGGCCCACAGGACGGTCACGGTCCGCCCCGGTTCCGGGACGGCCGACGGGCCGGCCGTGGCCTCGGCCGCCTCCGACGCCTCCCCCGGCCCGAGCGCCGCCGGTCCGAACGCCGCCGGTCCGAACGCCGCCACCGGTCCGGCCGGGAGGCGGGAGTACGCCCCGGCCAGCATGCCGTTGACCCACCGCGCCCGCTCGGGGTCGACCGGTGCCTGCGGCGGCAGTACCGGCACCCCGGCGGTGCCCGGCGGCGCGGCCGGGACACCGGCCAGGAAGCCCGCCAGATAGGCGCGTTCGGCGGCCGTCAGCCGCGGCGCCTCGACCGGGTCGAGGCCCAGCAGCCCGGCCAGCGCCGTGAGTTGCGGTCCCACGACCGGCTGGGACGGCTGCTCCGAGGTCACCGGCTCGGTCGACGGCACGGACTCCGCGACCGCGACGGGCTCGACTGCCGGCGGCGCTGCCGCCTCCGGCGGGACCGGGGCCGCGACCGGCCGCAGCGCGACCGCGCAGACCTTCAACTCCGGCTGGAACGACACCGGGTCGACCGCGTCACTGGTGACCGCGTTGATGCTGAGGTACTCGCCGAACAGGTCGTTCCAGTGGAACGGCGCGAAGCAGTCCCCCGGCCGCACCCGGTCGGTGACCACCGCCGGCAGCACGGCCCGGCCGCGTCTCGACGCCACCTCCAGCCGGTCGCCGTCGACCACGCCCAGCGCCTCCGCGTCCTCCGGGTGGATCTCGACGAACGGACCCGGGTCGAGCCGGTTGAGCCTGGCGACCCGGCCGGTCTTGGTGAGGGTGTGCCACTGGTGCTGCAGCCGCCCGGTGTTGAGGCAGAACGGGTAGTCCTGGTCCGGCAGTTCGGCGGGCGGCAGGTGCGGCCGGGCGAAGAACACCGCCCGCCCGGACGGGGTCGGGAAGGCCAGCCTCGGCCGGCTCCCGTCCTGCCGCTCCAGCAGCGTCTGGCTGACCCCGTCGTTGAGGTAGCGGACCGGGTTGCGCTCCGGCCCGTCGGGGTCGGCGGCCGGCCACTGCACCGGGGTCTCCCGCAGCCGGGCGTAGCTCACACCGCGCAGGTCCCAGCCGGTCTTCGGGTTCCAGGCCCGCTTGAGCTCCTCGAAGACCTCCTCCGCGCTCGCGTAGTCGAAGGCCTCGGCGAAGCCCATCTCGCAGGCCACCCGGGCGACGATGCGCCAGTCCGGCAGCGCCCCGCCGACCGGGTCGGCGGCCGGCCGGGCCAGGGTGAGGCCGCGCTCCGAGTTGACCAGCACGCCTTCCGTCTCGGCCCACAGGGCGGCGGGCAGCACCACGTCGGCATAGGCGTTGGTCTCGGTGTCGGCGAACACGTCCTGGGTGATGACGAGTTCGGCGGCCTCCAGTCCGGCGATGACGGTCTTCCGGTTGCCGACCGAGGCGACCGGATTGGTGCAGATGATCCAGCAGGCCTTGATCTCCCCCTCGGCCATCCGCTCGAACATCTCGACGGTGCCCCGGCCGGCCTCGGTGCGCAGCGTGCCGGGCGGCAGGCCCCACAGCTCCTCCGTGAAGGCCCGTTCCGCCGGGTCCAGCACCGACCGCTGCCCGGGCAGGCCCGGCCCCATGTAGCCCATCTCCCGGCCGCCCATCGCGTTGGGCTGGCCGGTGAGGGAGAACGGGCCGCTGCCGGGGCGGCAGATCGCGCCGGTGGCCAGGTGCAGGTTGACCAGGGCGTTGGTGTTCCAGGTGCCGTGGGTGGACTGGTTGAGCCCCATGGTCCAGCAGCTCGTCCACTCCGCAGCCGCGCCGATCATCCGGGCGGCGGCGCGGATGTCCTCCTCGGCGAGGCCGGTGGTGCGGGCGACCTCGGCGGGCGGGTAGTCCGCCAGGAAGCCGGGCATCTGCTCCCAACCCTCGGTGAACTCCTCGATGAAGGCCGGGTCGGTGTCGCCGTTCTCGACCAGCAGGTGCAGCAGTCCGTTGAGCAGCGCCAGGTCCGTACCGGGCCGGATCTGGAGGAAGAGGTCGGCCTTGTCGGCGGTGGCGGTGCGCCGGGGGTCGACGACGATCAGCTTGGCGCCCGCCTTCTTGACCCGGTCCATCATCCGCAGGAACAGGATCGGGTGGCAGTCGGCCATGTTGGAGCCGATCACCAGGAACACGTCCGCGTGGTCGAGGTCCCGGTAGGAGCCGGGCGGCCCGTCCGCGCCCAGCGACAGCTTGTAGCCGCTGCCCGCGCTCGCCATGCACAGCCGGGAGTTGGACTCGATCCGGCTGGTGCGGACGAAGCCCTTGGCGAGCTTGTTCACCAGGTACTGGGCCTCCAGCGTCAGCTGGCCCGAGACGTAGAAGGCCAGCGCGTCCGGCCCGTGCTCGTCGAGCACCGCCCGCAGCCGGCGCGCGGTGGCGGTGATGGCGGCGTCCACGTCCTCGGCCACGGGTTCGGCTCCGCGTTCGGCCCGGACCAGCGCGGTGGTCAGCCGCCCGGGCGCGGCGAGCATGTCCGCGGTGGTGGCGCCCTTGGTGCACAGCCGGCCGGCGTTGACGGGGTGGTCGCGGTCCCCGGACGCCTTCAGCACGGTGCGCCGCCCGGTCTCCCCGTCGACGGCCACCTCGAGCAGCATGCCGCAGCCGACACCGCAGTACGAGCAGACGGTGCGCACACGCTGGACGGGATTCGGGTCCGGTACCGTCACCACGGCTCCCTCTCAGGTAGCGATCTCCGGCCTCGGTCCTGCCGGTCCGTGCCGTCCGACGGTGAGGAGGCCCACCACCGGCACCGTAGGAAGACGGCGTTAACACGGGATCACGAACCCGGACGCCGTGCGTAAACCCCGCCGCACGGCCGGTGCCCCGCCCCGGTGAGTCCGGGGCCGGCCGCACCGCCCGCCGGACCTGCCGGACCCGCGGACCCGGCCGACCGACCGCCTTCGCACACTGGCACGGCGGGTGGCCCGTTGCCAAGACGCCGCCGCGCCCGCACCCGCCGGGCGGCGGGGACGGACGCGGGGACGGGCGCGGGGACGTACGTATTGCGGCGTCAGCGCGACGCCGGCGGCACGGTGACCGGGGAGGACGCGCCGGGGAGGACGAGGCTCGGCGTCCCGCTGCCGTCGGCCGGGGTGGACCAGACGTCGGTGGCCTTGCTCCCGTGGGCCGGGAGAGCGTAGGCGAGGGTGCCGTCGTCGAGCCAGGCGGCCTGGTCGTCGACGCTCCGGGTCTCGGCGAGCGGGTGCTCGCGGAGGTCGGCCAGGTCGAGGACGTAGAGGCGCCAGGGGGCGACAGGGTCGGCGGAGACCTTCTTCTTGAAGGCGATCCGGGTCCCGTCCGGCGAGAGCGAGGGGCACTCGACGTTCTCCCGCAGGGTGCGGGCCGACCAGGCCTTGAGGTCGCCCTCGACCAGGTGGGTGCGGCCGCCCGTCGACACGGTGGCGTAGAAGCGGTTGTCGTCGGCCGCGAAGTTGACGCCCCAGTAGTTGATGTCGGCGGCGTGGTAGCGGGTGTCCCCGATCGTCAGCGGGATCTCCTCCACGGACTTGATCAGATAGCCGGTGCGCAGGTCCAGGACCGAGGTCCGGGTCGAGAACCGGCCGGCGGCGTAGGAGTCGCCGACGGCGAAGGTGGTCCAGGACAGCACCTGGCCGGAGGGCGACACCCGGGCCCGGTTGGGGATGCCGGGGACGGTCACCTTCCGGAGCTCGGTGAACCGGCGGTCGTAGACCACCGCCTCGGTGCGGGCCGGGGTTCCGGGCAGGGCGCGCAGGCACAGGGCCCGGTCCCCCGCGGCGTAGAACCGGGCACAGGACGGGCCGTCCGCCACACCGCCCGGGCTGCGGGCGACCCGGCCGGTGGCGGTGTCGCGGTAGTAGAGGCCGGGCTCCTCCAGGGTGAACGAGGCTTCCGCCGCGACGAGTTGCGGCCCGCCGCCGCGTTCCCTGGCGTGCAGCACATAGCCGAGGGCGCCGCCCAGGAGGACGAGCACGGCGAGGACCAGCGCGGTCGAACGGGACTTCATCGGGCCTTCCTTCCCGGGAGGATCCGCCAGGCGGCGGTGAGGGCGACGGCCAGGGCGAGGGCGGCCGCGGCCAGGGCCGGGCGCGGCCCCCACCAGGTCCAGGCCGCGCCGAAGCCGGCGGCGCCGACCAGGCGGGCCAGGGCCTGGCCGGTCTGGAGGACGGCGAGCCCGCTCGCCCGGCCCCGGACGGGGAGCGCGGGCGCGGCCAGGGCCATCAGCACGCCGTCGGTGGCGGCGTAGAAGACGCCGAGCAGGACGAGCACCAGCACCGCGACCGCCGGTCCGGCCGGGGCGAGCAGGGTGAGGTAGGCGGCGAGCAGGGCGCCGTGGCCGAGCAGGAACGGGATCCGCCGTCCGCTCCGGTCCGCGAGCCGCCCGGCCGGGACGGCGAGCAGCAGGTAGCAGGCCGCCGAGCCGAGCGGCAGCAGGGGGAACAGCGCGGCCGGGAGGTCGAGGCCGCGCTGGAGCAGCAGGTAGAGGAAGGAGTCGCCGATGGTGGCGGCACCGAGCAGGGCCGCGGCCACGACCACCCGCCGGAAGGCGGGGTCGGCGAGCACCCGGGGCGCGGTCCTGACCGGCTTGGGGGACGGGGCAGGCTTCGGGACCGGGGCCGGCTTGGGGGACGGGGCCGGCTTCGGGACCGGGGCCGGCTTGGGGACGCGCGTCGGCCGTACGAGGGTGGTCGGCGCCCCCGGGTCGGCGGGCACGAACAGCCCCAGCACCACCACGCCGAGCAGGCCGGTGGCGAAGCTGACCACGAACACCGCGTCGTAGGCGTCCGCCGTCGCCCACAGGACCAGGAACGCGACCAGCGGGCCGAGCAGCGCCCCGGTGGTGTCCATCGCCCGGTGCACACCGAACGCCCGGCCGAGGGCCTCCGGCGGCGCGCTGAGCGTGATCATCGCGTCCCGGGGCGCGGTGCGCACCCCCTTGCCGAGCCGGTCGGCGGCCATCGCGGCGGCGATCCCGCCGGCCGCACCGCCCGCCAGCAGCAGGCCGAGCCGGGAGAGGGCCGAGAGCAGGTAGCCCGCCCCGGCGACGGTCCGGTGGCGGCCGCCGCCCCGGTCGGCGAGCCGCCCGCCGAGGAGCCGGACCAGCGCCGTGGCACCGTTGAACAGTCCGTCGAAGAAGCCGAACTGGAGGGGTGACAGGCCGAGGCCCAGCACCAGGTAGAGCGGCAGCACGGCGGTGACCATCTCCGAGGAGATGTCGGTGACCAGGCTGACCGCCCCGAGCGCGACGACCGTGCCGGGGACGCGCCGCCCCACCCCGACGGGGCGGGGCGGCGCGTCCGAACGGCGGCCGGTGGTGGCCAGGTACATCATCAGTGGCAGTTGTAGGTCGGGCTGGTGTCCTTGGCCTTGCCGTCCGTGCCGACGTAGCTCCAGCCGTACCCGGAGTCGGTGAAGTCGAGCTTCAGCACGCCGTACTCGCCGCTGATCCGCTTCTGGCTGTTCGGCTGGACCTGCTCGATCGGGTAGGGCTCGGCGCCGCCCATGCCGCCGACGATCTCGACGATCCCGTCCGCGGTGGCCTTGCCGTCCGGGTCCTGCGGGGCGAACCGCTCGTAGTGGTGGTCGTGGCCGTTGAGCACCAGGTCGGCCTTGGCGTCGTAGAGGATCCGCCACACCGGCCGGGAGACCGGGTCGTTGCCGTGCCCGCCCGAGGAGTACAGCGGGTGGTGCCAGTAGGCGGCGACGCACTTCTTGCCGTTCGCCGCGAGGTCGGCCTTCAGCCAGTCGATCTGGGCGCTCTGGTCGAAGGCGTTGGAGTCGAGGGCGACGAAGTGCCAGTTGCCCTCGTCGAAGCTGTACCAGCTCTTGCCCTGCGGATAGGCGATGCTGCCGAAGTAGGACTTGTAGCCGGCGAGGGAGCCTGCCGGGTCGTAGGTCTCGTGGTTGCCGGGGACGGGGTGGGTCTTCGCCTTGAACGCACCCCAGGTCTTGTCGTAGTAGTTCTTGAAGTCCGCCAAGCGGGCGTCGTCGTACTGGTTGTCGCCCATCGTCAGATAGAACTTCGGGTCGATCCGCTGGGCCAGCGCCGCGGTCTTCGGGTGCGCGCAGGCGCTGTCCGAGGCGGTGCACTGCGCGGCGATGTCGCCCGCCGCGACCACGGTGAAGGCCCCGCCCGGCGTGGGCCCGGTCGGGGACGGTCCGGTGGGCGTGGGCGTGGGCGTCGTGTCGGCCGTCCCGTAGACCTCCATCTCGATCAGCGAGTAGCCGTAGGAGGTGCCGCGCGCCGTCCCGTACATCCGGACGTAGCGGCCCTTCCCGCCCAGGCCGGTCCAGTCGTCCGTCCCGCCGTTGCCCGCCTTCTCCTCGGCGACCTGGGTCCAGGTCGTCCCGTCCGCGGACACCTCCAGGCGGTACGCCTTGGCGTAGGCGGCCTCCCAGACCAGCTTGATCCGCGAGACGGCGGCGCCCGCCCCGAGGTCGACCCGCAGCCACTGCGGGTCCTTCCCCTCGGCGCTCGCCCACCGCGTACCGGTGTTCCCGTCGAACGCCTTGCCCGCCGCGTACGACGAGCCCTCCGTGGACGAGGCCGTGGCGGCCTTGCCCCGCGAGAGCAGCGGATCTCCCGCTGCTCCCGCCCGCCCGGACCAGCCGAGCAACAGTCCGCCCACCAGCACGAGCACGGCGGCGAACACTCCGATGTGTACAGGCCTCACTGAGACTTCGGGACGCATCCCTGGACTCCCTGACCTAGAACGAGGGCGAGAGCTGGACTCCGGCCCGGCCCGCACGCGGGCACGCCGGCCGGGCGGCGGCCCGCACCACCGCAGCGGCCGGGTCAGAGCTCTCGCTGAGCACGTCACGCCCCGCGGTGCGGGCGCCGCGCCAAGCCGCCGACGGGGAGCCTAGTGGTAAGTAAAGTTTCCTGACAATACCCGGACCGCGCCGAACTGCCCTGCGAACACCCGGCCCTACGTCGACCGACCGCCCACGCAGGCCCGGAAAAATACCCCCGGGGGTACAGTGGAGGAGAAGCACGAGCACCACGCACGGGCGGCACGGACAGAACCGCGCCGCCGCACCAGGAACGGAGCACCACATGGACCACGGGATCGCCGTCACCCTCGACCTGCCCTTCAGCGAGGCCGTCGAGCGGGTCCGGACCGCCCTCGCCGAACAGGGCTTCGGCGTGCTCACCGAGATCGACGTCCGGGCCACCCTCCGGGCCAAGCTCGACGAGGAGATCGAGGACTACCTGATCCTCGGCGCCTGCAACCCGCCCCTCGCCCACCGCGCCCTGACGGCCGACCGCCACATCGGACTGCTGCTCCCGTGCAACGTCGTGGTCCGCACCGTCGACGGGGGCACCCTGGTCGAGGCCATGGACCCCCAGTTGCTCGTCCGGGTCACCGGCAAGCCCGAGCTCGCGGCCGTAGCCGACGAGGCGGCCGCCCGGCTGCACGCGGCCCTGGACTCGCTCACCGCCTGACCGGCGGACGAGCGGGCGGGCCCACCCGGAGTGGGCCCTTTTCTTCGCCCTTCCGGATACCCCCACCCGTATTTTTCGCCCCTCGGCCGCCGAGGACCGGCCGCCCAAGAATTCGGAGCAACACGTGAACCACCCGGACACCACCCTCGACCGGCCGCCCGCCGCAGCACCCGCCGGACCGCCCGCCTCCCCGGGACCGCTCGGCCGGCTCGGCCTCTGGTCGGCCCGGCACGCCAGGACGGTCCTGGCCGGCTGGCTGCTGGCCGTCCTCGCCCTCGGTGCCTTCGCCCCGCAGGTCACCACCGCGCTCTCCGGCGCCGGCTGGCAGGCAGACGGCTCCGAATCGGTGAAGGCCCGGCAGGTCGCCGAACAGCACTTCGGCGGCAACGCCTCCACCGCGCTGCAGATCGTCGTCACCGCCGACCGGCCGATCGACGATCCGGCCGTCCAGCAGGTCCTCGCGCGGGCGTCCGCGCTCGCCTCCGCCGACCCCCGGGTGTCCACCGTGCTCCCGCCCCAGCCGGGCGCCACCATCGGCCCGGACGGCCGGACCGCCGTACTGCTCGCCGGGGCGAAGGCCTCCCCCGACGACATGGTCCGCGCCGCCGACGACCTCAAGGGCCCGCTGAACGCACTGTCCGGGGACGGCATCGACGTCCACGCCACCGGAGCCTCGGTGCTCTGGAGCGACTTCAACAAGGCCAACCACGACGCCATGATGAAGTCCGAGATCATGTCCTGGCCCGTCACCCTGGCCATCCTGGTACTGGCCTTCGGATCACTGGTCGCCGCCGGACTGCCGCTGCTGCTCACCCTCGCCGGGCTGGCCGCCTCCGCCGGGTCGCTGGTACTGATCGGCCACCTGTTCCCGGTCTCGGTCTGGGCGATGAACTTCGCGATGATGTTCGCCCTGGCCCTGGGCATCGACTACGCCCTGTTCCTGGTGGTCCGCTTCCGCGCCGCCCGTGCGCGCGGACGGGCCGACGCGGTCGCCGAGACCATGGACACCGCGGGCAAGGCCGTCCTGCTGTCCGGCGCGACGGTGCTGGTCAGCCTGTCGGCCGTGATGCTGGTGCCGTCGCCGGCGTTCAGGTCGATGGCCGGCGGCATCATGCTCGCCGTCCTGTTCGTGCTCGCCGCCACCCTCACCCTGCTGCCCGCCGTCCTCGGCCGGCTCGGCCACCGTGTCGACGCCCTCGCGCTGCCGCGGCTGAACGCGGGCCCGCACCGGTCGGCGCGCTTCGCCGCCTGGGGCGAGCGGCTGTGGCGGCACCCGCTGCGCTACGGCGCCGGGGCACTCGTCGTCCTGGTCGCCCTCGCCGCGCCCGTGCTCGGACTGCGCACCGCGATGCCCTCGATCACCGTCGTCCCGGAGGACAGCAGCGCCCGCGCCGGGTACGCGGCGGTCCAGCAGGCCTTCGGCCCGGGTGCGCCCGGCACCCTGCAGATCCTCCTCCCGGCCGAGGCGGACACGGACACGGGTGCACCGGACCTCGCGCGGGCCGCCGCCCGGGTCGCGGCCATGCCCGGGATCGCCGGGGTGCTGCCGGCGCAGCCCGCCGCCGACGGCTCCGGCTGGTCGATGCTCCAGGCCGTCCCGACCGTGGACCCGTCGAGCCCCGACCTCGCGCGCACCGTCGACACCCTGCGGGCCGAGCTCCCCTCGGACGCCCTGGTCGGGGGCGCCGCGGTGGAGAACCTGGACCTCCAGCACCTGCTCACCGCGAAGACCCCGCTGGTGATCGGCGTGGTGATGGCCCTGGGCTTCCTGCTCCTGCTGGTCGCCCTGCGGGCCCCGCTGATCTCGGCCCTCGGCACGGCCGCCGGCCTGCTGTCCACCGGTGCGGCCTTCGGCGTGGCCCGGCTGGTCTTCCAGGACGGCCACGGCGCGGGCCTGCTCGGCTTCGCCCCGCAGGGGTTCCTCGACGGGTGGGCGCCGGTGTTCTTCTTCGCGATGATCTTCGCCATCGCGATGGACTACACCGTCTTCCTGCTCGCCTCCGCCAAGGAGCACTACGAACGCACCGGCGACCCGCGCGAGGCGATGGTCGGCGCCCTCGCGCACTCCGGCCGGGTGATCTTCGCGGCGGCGGGCGTCATGGTCGCGGTGTTCTTCACCTTCGCGCTCTCCGGTCCGCTGCCGCCGAAGGAGATGGGCATCGTCCTCGGGGTCGCCGTACTGCTGGACGCCGCCCTGGTCCGGCTGGTGCTGCTGCCGGTCCTGCTGCGGCTCGCCGGCACCGCAGCCTGGCACACCCCGGCCTGGCTCGACCGCGTCCTGCCGCGGATCTCCTTCTCGCACGACTGAGCGGTGCCCTTCGGCGGCGGCCCGGACGGCCGGGCCGCCACCGAAGGGCGGCGGGTAACGAACACCAAGCGGCGGCGGATCCTCGCCGGCAGGTCATCACGGCGAGCGGCAGGTCACCACGGCGAAGGTCTCCGCGCACCTCGGGACCTCGTTGGCGGCAGGTCCCCCGTTCGGGAGTGCGGCCACCAACGGCCCGATCGGTGCCCCGCGAGCCGCTACTTCTGCAGAGGCGATCCGTCCAGCGCCTCGGACACGAACCAGCATTCGAGCGCGAAAATCAGGCCGAAGACCACCGCACAGGCGATCGCCGAGATGGTGAACTGCCCGACCACAGTCTTCGCGAACCGCTTCATGCTCCGCCCCCACCGTCCGTTCCTCATCGGCCGCAGTGACGCCTCCCGCCCCCGGCCGGTTCCGCCGTCGCCGATCCACTTCTCCCGAGGCCGGGTGGCAGGGCGACCCCGATCGCCCGGCCGCCCGGCCGTGCCGCGCTCAGCGGCGGCCCAGAATCCTCGCCAGCAGGCCGCCGACGCCGCCACCACCGCCCGTGCCCGGGGCGCAGGCGCAGCGGTCTGCCTTGGGGACTCCGGCCAGGACCTGGTCGACGTGCATGCCGCATCCCGCGTAACCGGCCTTGCCGCAGGTGCGGCACGTAGTTCGACGACACATCTCGGGACTCCTCGGATCGGGTGGGGGAAGGTTCTCCCTCCGCCTCCAGGATACGGGTGGGGGTATTTTTCCGTCGTCGCCCCCCGGGTCAGGCGGTACCGACGAGGCGGAAGGCCAGGCAGACCACGGCCGTGCCGTCCTCGACCGGGGTGCCCAGGCGGCGCCAGTAGCCGCGGTGCCCTTCGCGCCACTCCGCGAGCGAGGCGTCGCCCTCCCCCTCGGCCCGGGCGTGCTCCCAGGTCACCGCGCCGAAGGTGGTCACCTCCACGCCGGTGATCTCGATCTCGGCGACGAAGCCCCCGCCGTCGTCCACCAGTGCCAGCCGTTCACCGGGCAGCTCCAGTTCCTCCGACTCCTCGGCGTACAGCGCGAGCAGGCCGGTGGTGGCGGTCTTCCGGCCCGCCAGGACAAGGGAGTTCAGCTCGGCGCGGATGCCGCCCGGGGTGCCGAGCTCCATCGAGCGCATGCCGTTGACGCGGGGCCACATCCTGGCCGTCCCTTCCGTCGAGCACTCCCGGCACCCGGACTCCGGCCCGCGGACCGAAGCCGCGCAGTGGCGGTGACGGTCGATTTCGGTTCGATTACGGTGTGTCGCTTTGCTGACCGATTGGGCGGGAGTGTGGTGATTGATCTTGTTGGCACCGGGGCGGAGCCGCTCTCATAATTCCAGCCAGACGCGTGTTGCGCGGCCAATGACGGCCGCCGAGGTGCCCGTGAGCGGCCGCGCGCGAAACCTTCTGCTCCTTTCCTGGGGGAACCCCTTGTCCGCGCACGATCACGTGCCGCCTGCCGCCGATCCGGCGCAGGCGTCCGCACCGGACCGATCCGCCGTCCCCGTCCCCGGCACGCCGCCCGAAGGGCCGGCCCACGCACCTGGCGCACCCGTTCCGGCGGCGCCGCCCGCCGGAACCCCGGACGCACCCGGCACCCCTGACGCCCCGGGCCGGAAGCTGCCGCGGGCCGTCGGCGTCGCGCTGGCGACCGTCGGCCTGCTCGCCGTGACGGCGGTCAGCGCGACCGTGACGGTGGCCGTCGGCAAGCCGGACCACCGGCCGGCCGTCGCCGCCGCGACCGCCCCCGCAACGGCCACCACCTCGGCCGCCGGGACCGCGAGCACCGCGCCCACCGCCGCCTCCGCCACGCCGACCACCGCTCCCCCGGCCGCGCCGGCACCCGCGCCCGTGCCCACGCCGACGAGCACCCTCAAGGGCACGGTCAGCAACGGGCGGCACGACGGCGACCTCCAGTACTTCCTGCTCCCGATCCCCGAGGGCGGCGAGTCGTACGGCCCGGCCGACGGCATGCTGCTGACGGACAAGGACATGGGCGACCAGATGGGCGGCGCCGAGGCCATCAAGGCGCTCAAGTCCTTCGGCTACAAGGACTCCGCCACCCGCACCTACCGCACGGCGGACGGCAAGGCCGAGGTCACCGTGACCCTGCTGCGCTTCTCGACCCCCGCCCGGGCCGCCGAGGTCGCCCGCAACTACACCCTGGACGGTCTCGACCCGATCGAGATCACCGGCGACCCGGCCGCCCACGGATACGTCGACAAGCCCAAGCAGCAGGCCTACACCGGCTCGATGAGCGGCATCTCCAGCCAGGGCGACGTGCAGTACATCATCGACGTCGAAGTGAAGGGCACCCCGGACAAGGCACTGCTCAGCGAGCTGATGAAGCGCCAGCGCGACTGGCTGACCTCCGGTCGCTGAGCCCCCCGGCCCTCCCCTTCCCCCTTCCTGGAGCACTCGCATGACCACCGACCCCGTGGCGCCGTCGCCCGTCGACGCGCCACCGCCCACTCCGCCCGCCGGGGCGCCGGACCTGCCGTCCGCCCCGCCGGAGGCCGCGCCGCTCGCGGCCATGCCGCCCGAGGACAGCCCCGCCGAGCCGCCCGCGCGCGGCCCGCGCCGCCCCCGCCCGGTCCTGCTGCTGGTCTCCGGGCTGGTGCTCGGGACCGTGGCCGGTGGCGGCGTCGGCTACGCGATCCAGGCGAACCGGCCGCCCACGCCGCTGCCGCCGGTCCAGGTCGCGCTGCCGTCCTACCCCGCCGGGGCGCTGGACCCGGCCGTGGCGGCCGCCACCGCGCCCTCGCCGCTCGCCATCGACGGCGACCTGCGCAAGCTGCTGCTCACCGCGCCGAGCGGCAGCACCGCCTGGGACGACTACCCGGACACCCCGAGCTGGGTCACAGCCGGCGAGCTGGCCGAGCACGAGGGCAGGACCGCCGCCGTGTTCAAGCAGCTGAACACCCGCGGCTTCCGGCGCGCCGTGGAGATCGACTGGAAGCAGGGCGACCTCAAGGTCCGGGTCTCCCTGATCCAGTACACGGCCGACCGGGCCGCCGAGGCCGCCGCCCGTACGCTCGGCCGGCCCCTCGAACCGTTCGCGCCCGAGGCCAACGGCGGCTACGAGGTGGACTCCAAGGCGTCGTACTGGGCCGAGACCACCGAGCCCTTCTACGGAGCCGACGCCGTCGCACAGCGCGGCACCGTCGTGATGGAGGTCAAGGTGTTCGGCACCCGACCGGTGTCCCCCGAGGTCCTCAAGGACCTCGCCAAGCGGCAGTGGGAGCGGCTGGTATGAGCGACAGCGACGTCATCGTCCCCGGCGCCCCCGCCGTGCCGACGCCCGAGGTCCCGGCAGTCCCGGACGTCCGGACCGCCCCTGCGTCCGACGTACCGCCCCCGCCCCGGCCCCCGCGCCGGCTGCTCCGCGCGGGTGGAGCGACCGTGGCCGCGGCCCTGGTCGGCGTGGTGATCGGGATCGGCATCATCGAGGTCCGCTACGACGACCCCGCGCCCGCGACCGCCGCCGCGACACCGGTCTCCGCGCCCGCGCCCAGTGCCACGGCCACCCCGTTCGGCGCGAAGTCCAACGGCAACCACTTCGGCTCGCTGCGCGACCTGCTGCTGCCCGTCCCGACGGGCTACGCGCTCGGCGCGGACGACGGCGGCTTCGGCAACGACGTCGAGCTGACGGGGGAGCAGCTGCTCGCCGCCGAGCTGGACGACGCGGTCCTGCCGATGCCCAAGGAGCAGCAGGACAAGCTCCGCAAGTACTGGAACGACCTGCACGTGAAGGCCGCCGGAGTGCGTACCTACACGACCCAGTCGGGCGAGCTGGCGATCAGCATGAAGCTGCACCAGTTCAACCAGCAGGAGGTGCAGAAGCTGAACGAGTACACGGCGATCTTCACCGGTGAGACCGGCATCTTCCGCACCGGCCCCACCGTGCCCGGCCACGCCGAGGCGCACTGCTACCTGCTGCCGGCCCCGCCGTCCGCGCCGATCGACCGCCTGGAGTGCTCGGCCGCCGAGGGCGACCTCCTGGTCGTCATGGCGGTCGAGGGCGTGGCCCCGCTGCCCAAGGACCGGATCGTCGCCCTCCTGGCCCAGCAGCTCGACCGTCTCGCCATCCCGGGAGCGTCCGTATGACCGACAGCACCACGCCGCAGGAAACCGCCGCCCTGGCGGAAGGTCCCGTCCTGCCCGAGGAGATCGACGACCCTGCGGTCGGGGTGCCCTCCACCGGCACGCCGGCGGACGGCGAGCGGACGGCCCGCCGCGCCCGGCGTCGCCGTGCCGCCGTGCGGTGGGGTGCGGCCGTCGTGGTCTGCGCGCTGGCCGGCACGGGTACCGCGCTGGCCGTGACGGCACCGGAGCGCACCGACCTGCCCGGCCTGGCCACCCCGAAGGACGGCCGGTACACCTTCCCGGCCCTGGTGCTCCCGCAGCTGCCCTCCGGTCAGTCGGTACCGAGGGAGAGCAAGGGCCGGCACGCGGCCGACCTCCGTACCCTGCTGCTTCCGGTTCCCGTCGAGGCGGGCGGCTCACTCGTACCTGCTGCCGCCCCGTCGGCCCCGGCTCCGGGCGCCCCGGCCCCGTCCGCCAGCGGCTCGGCGTCCCCGTCCGCCCCGGGCTCCACGTCGGCCTCGCCGGCCGGCACCTCCTCGGCGTCCCCCGTTGCCCCGGTCGGCCCGACCCCGGCGGGACGGGTCTCCTGCGAGGCGATCACCGCCGACTGGAAGGACCCCGGCTCGCTGCGGGCCCTGCTGCTGCAGAACGCCTGCCGCGATGCCGCCGTCCGCGAATGGACGGCCGCCGACGGCACCCGGACGCAGATCCGGCTGCTGTCCTTCGGCTCCCAGGCCGAGGCATGGCCGATGTTCGACAAGCTGCGGAGGACGGGCGAGCCCAAGGACTCCTCGGGCGGCGTGCAGACCGGTGACACCCAGGGCTGGGACACGGTGTTCGGCGTCGACCTCGCCACCCGCGAGGTGCCCGGCGCCCCGCCCGCCACCCGGATCGCCTTCCTCTCGGCGGGGAACGTCACGGGCGTGATCACGATGACCAACCCCAAGGGCGTGCCCACCGCGGCCTTCCGGCAGGTGGTGACGCTCCAGTCCGACCTGCTGGCCTGAGCCGGACGGCGGACAGCGAACGGCGGACAGCGAACGACGAACGGACCGGGCGGTGACTCCGCCCGGTCCGTCCGTTCCCCCGTCCCCCGTTGCCCCCGTTCCCCCGTTCCCCCGTTACCGGGAGGTCAGGAGCAGTTGGTGAAGGTCGGGCTGGTGTTGGCGATGTACAGCGTCGCGCCGGCCTGCGGGTCGTAGGTGAGCGGCACGGTGAGGGTGTCCTCGGCCGTCCAGGGCAGGCCGCGGGCGTCGAAGGTCCAGGTGCCGGTCACCTTGCGGGCCAGCTCGGCGAGCGTCACCCAGCCGTACTGCTGCGGCGGGACGGACACCGCGACGCTGTTGTTGACGGTGGTCGACCCCTGCCAGACGTTGTTGTAGTGCAGCGCGGTGCTGACCACAGTGGTGAGCGCCCCGCCGGGCACGCCGCCGGAGATCTGCGTCCCCATGTCGGCGCCGATGCTGTTGGACCATCCGCTCATATTGGTGACCGAGAAGGCCTGCTGGACGGTGCCGGAGGTGTTGTTGAACCAGACCGAGGAGACGCAGACCTTCGGCAGCGGGGCCGCCGGGGCCTCGCTCTTCAGCGCCCAGGAGCAGGTGGAGATGTCCTTCTGGCACTGCTTGGCGGCGTGGTCGACGGCGAGGTTGCGGGCCGCCGCGGGGAAGCCGGTGGACCAGCGCTGGTTCACCGTCCCGTTGCAGGCGTACTGGTCGGTCCAGGCGTCGTCGTAGTTGCCGCCGAGCAGCAGGTCCAGACAGGTGTTGTCGCCCTGGTGCCGGATCATGAACGAGTCCTCGGCACCCGGGACCGGCTGGAAGAACCACTTCTGGCTGGCCTGGCCGGCACAGGTCTGCTGGCGCAGGGCGGGGGTGAGCCACGCGAGGTCGATGCACTTGCCGGTGGTGTTGTTGACGATCGTGAACGAGGAGTCCGAGGCGTCGACGTTCAGCCGCCAGGACTGGTGGTAGCCGGGCGCCGAGTTGGTGACGATGTACGCGCCGTCGCCGGTCGAGCCGTTCTGGACGTCGAGCCGGCGGCCGTTGCTCAGCGAGGTGATGGTCAGGCACTGCTGCGGGGTGGCACAGGCCGCCGCAGCTCCGGTGACGGCCGCGTCGGCCCGCGTCGCCGTGAACGGCGCGGTGGTGAGGCCGAGCGCGGCGCAGCAGGTCACCAGGACGGCCGCGAGCAGGCGCAGCCAGGGGGCGGTTCGGCGGCTCGGGGCCGCGGGCGGGGCGGAGGTAGACAGCACGGGTCGGTCCTTTCGTCGGGAGGGGAAGGCTGGTGCGGTGCGGACGGGCGAGGCGCCCGGAGCGCTCGTTGCTACGGAGGTCAGGCGGCGAAGGCGGCTTCGAGGCGCGGCACGTAGTCCACGAGGTCCTGGGCCCAGCAGCCGTAGCTGTGGCCGCCGTCGCAGGCGGCGCCCCAGCCCGAGCCGTTGCCGTAGTTCACGTAGCGGTGCGGGATGCCGAGGGCGGTCAGGCGGTCGGTGAAGCGCGTGGCGGTGCCCTCGGCCCAGAACTCCATGCCGGCGGGGTTGCCGTTGCCGTTGCCGGTGTAGACGGCGATGCCGGTGTCGGCCAGCAGTCCGGCGTGGCCGGTCGGGTCGGCGGCGTTCCAGCGCCAGTCGGCGCCGAAGACCGGGTACGGCGTGCCGAAGACCGCGTCGCTGGACACCGTGGGTCCGAAGTCGAAGCCGCAGGGCTGGCCGCCGCTCGGGGCGCACAGCACGGTTCCGGCGTTGGTCAGGGTCCCGACGACGGCGCCGCGGATGACCATCTCGTCGGCCGAGAGGTCGTTGGCGCCGGACATGGTGAGGACCTGGCCGAAGAGGTCCGGGCGGGCCTGGGCGTAGTGCAGCGCGCCGAAGCCGCCCATCGACAGGCCGCCGACCGCGCGGTGCTTCCGGTCGGTGAGGGTGCGGAGGTTCGCGTCGACGAAGGGCACCACCTGGGTGAGGTGGAAGGTCTGCCAGTTCTGTGCGCCGGCCGCCGTGCCGCTGTCCAGCCAGTCGGTGTACCAGCCGCGCAGGCCGCCGTCGGGGATGACGGTGATCATCGAGGTGGCCGCGGTCAGGGCGGGGTAGGCGAGGCCCGGGTTGGCGGGGTTGTCCGAGGCGCCGTGCAGGAAGTACAGGACGGGGTACCGCTTGTCGGGGCGGTCCGCGTAGTCGTCCGGCAGCAGGATCCGGATCGTGTGCTCGCCGGCGACCTGCGGGGTGGTCACGGTGAGGACGAAGTTCGTGGCGCTGCCGGTCACGGTGCCGACCCGGGTCAGTCCGAAGCCGTCCTTCATCGGCGGCGGGGCGGGCGCCGCGGCCCGTGCGGACGACACGCCGGGCACGAGGAGCAGGAGGAGGGCGCCGACCAGGGCGGCGACCGCCGTCCTCACGGGTGCGGACCGGGCGGCGGGCGGAGCAGCTGTCATGGGTCGTCCTTGGGCGTGAGGGCGTGAGGGGACGAGTGCGCGAGGGCGCGGCCGTGCGCCGGCCGTCCGGAGGGGACGCCCGGCGAACTGTGCGGACACCGAGCAACTCTCGCGATCCGACCCGGCCGCGCGCCAGAGCGCCCGGCGGCCCGCTTGGGCCACCGGCGCATGTGCGCCACCGGCACGGGTAGGCTTCGACGACTTGTCATATCGCCATGGACATGGCGAAATTGGAGGTCACGTGCTCCACGACGTACTCGATCCCGACTCCGAGCGCGGCCGGATCTACCACCGGCTGATCGGCCGGCCGCAGGCGCGCCTCCCCGACCTCGCGGCGGAGGCCGGGATCGGCGAGGAGGTCCTGCTCGCCCTGCTGCGCGAACTCGCCGACGAGGGCATCGTGGTGGCCTGCGACCACCGGCAGCTCACCTGGGAGGCGCTGCCCCCGGGCCAGGTGGTCGAGGCCGCGCTCCAGCGCGACGCGGCCCGGCGGGCCGACGCGCGCCGGGCCGGGGCCGAACTCGACCGGCTCTACCGGCTCGCCCGCCGCGGTGGCGGCGGCTACGCCGCACTGGAGTTGGTCGAGGACCACGCCGAGGTCCTCGCGGCCGGACGGCGGCTGCAGCTCGCCGCCCGCCGCGAGGTGCGGGTCATCGACGTCCCGCCGTACTCCGGGGACTCCGCGCACTACCTCGACCAGGAGGTGCTGCAACGTCGGCGGATGGCCGCCGGCGTGGTCTACCGCTCGATCTACGGCGGGTGCGCCTTCGACGATCCGGTGGCCGGCCCCAACATGGCGCGGATGATCGAGGCCGGGGAACAGGCCCGGACGCTCGACGAGCCGCCGCTCAAGCTCGCCCTCGGCGACGACGACCTCGCCATCATCACCCTGCCCGCCGACGACCGCCCCGGGGTCGTCTCGCTGCTCGTCCGCCCGTCCAGCCTGCTCGGCGCCCTAGCCGCGGTCTTCGAGACGCTCTGGCGGCTCGCCGTCCCCGCCTCGACCTCCGGCCCCGGGCTCCAGATCGACGACCGGGACCGCCGCATCCTGGTCCTGATGGCCAGCGGGGCCACGGACGACGCGATCGCGCGGCGGCTGGGCCTGGGGCGGCGCACCGTCGTGCGGCGCGTCTCCACCCTGCTCGCCAGACTGGGCGCCACCACCCGTTTCCAGGCCGGGGTGCAGGCGGCGCGGCGCGGCTGGCTCTGACCGCCGTGGGGCGGGCCGACTCGGACCAGTCACCAGTTCAGCTGATGACGCGTTCAGCAGATCGGCAGTTCTGCTGATGACCGCACGGCGGCAGAGTAATGGCCATGAGCCACTCCGCCACGAGCCACCCCGCAGCACGGGAAGCCTCCGGGAGCACCGCCCCCGCCACTGTCGCCGTCACCACCGGGGACCGCGCTCCGCGCCGGGTCGCCGTGATCGGCGGGACCAGGTACTTCGGCCGCCACCTGGTCGCCCTGCTGCGCGACGCCGGTACCGAGGTCACCCTGATCAACCGGGGCTCCGCCCCGCCGCCGCCCGGCGTCGACCACGTCCTGGCCGACCGCGACGACGAGGACGCGCTGACCGCCGCCCTCGGCAACCGCACCTTCGACGCCGTGATCGACCAGGTGCTGTACACGCCCGCCCAGGCGGTGGTGGCCCGCCGGGTCTTCGCCGACCGGACCCCGCGGTACGTGATGACCTCGACCATCGAGGTCTACAACCCCGCGACCTCGCCGCTGGTCCGCACCGCGCCCGGGGTTCCGGTCCCCGAGGAGGCCGTCGACCCGGCGCTGTGGCCGGTGGACCTCGACCTGCCGTGGCACGACCAGGAGGCGCTGGTCCGGCACTTCGGCGAGGCCACCGCCTACGCCGAGGGCAAGCGCCAGGCCGAGGCCGTGCTCGCCGCCGGGCGGCCGCCGTTCGGCTGGGCGAGCGTGCGCAGCGCCCACGTCCTGGGCGGCGGGGGGCTGGACTTCACCGGCCGGCTCGCGCACTTCACCGGGGCGGTCGCGGCGGGGCGGCCGGTCGCGGTGCACGAGCACCCGCAGCCGTCCTCGTTCGTCCGGCACGAGGAGATCGCCGCCGCCCTGGTCGCGGTCGCCGCCTCGTCCTCGGTCGGCGCGGTCAACGCGGCCTCGGCGGAAACGCTCGACGCGGTCGGGCTGTCCGAGCTGATCGCCGGGCAGCTGGGGACGACCGCCCGCTTCCGGCCGGCCGAGGGCGCGGACCACGCGCCGTTCTCCTTCGACCGCTGGTACCCGATGGACACCCGGCGGGCCGGAGCACTCGGCCTCTCCTTCTCGCCGCTCGGCTCCTGGCTGCCGGCCGCCGTGGCCGAGGCCATCGCTGCCACCGGAACCGAAGCCGCCCGAGCCCTCGAAACCACCACCGGAAAGGACGTGTGACCGTGCGACAGCGCACCCTCGGCGGGCGGAGCGTCGGCGCGATCGGGCTCGGCGCGATGCCGCTCTCGGTGGAGGGGCGCCCCGACCCCGAGGCCGCCCTCACCACCCTGCACGCCGCGATCGACGCGGGCGTCACCCTGCTCGACACCGCGGACTCCTACCACTGGCACGCCGGTGAGGCCGGCCACAACGAGCGGCTGATCGCCCGCGCGCTGGCCGCCCGCTCCCCCGTCGAGCGGGCGAACGTCCTGGTCGCCACCAAGGGCGGGCGCGGCCGCCCGGGGGACGGCTCGTGGACGGTCGACGGTCGGCCCGAGCACCTCCGGCGGGCCGCCGAGGAGTCGCTGCGCCGCCTCGGCGTGACCGCGATCGACCTCTACCAGCTGCACAAGCCCGACCCCCGGGTGCCGTGGGCGGAGTCGGTGGGAGCCCTGCGCGAACTGCTGGACGCGGGGAAGATCCGCGCGGCGGGCATCTCCAACGTCGACGAGCAGCAGATCCTGACGGCACGGGAGATCCTCGGCCCGGCGCTGGTCTCGGTGCAGAACCGGTTCTCCCCGGCCGACCGCGGCTCCCTGCCGCAGCTGCGGCTCGCCGAACGGCTGGGCCTGGCGTTCCTGCCGTGGAGCCCGCTGGGCGGCCTCGCCCGGAGCGTGCTGGACGGTCCGGCGGACGGCGTCCCGGCGCGCACCGCCTTCCACCGCGTCGCCGAGGCACGCGGGGTCTCGCCGCAACAGGTCGGCCTGGCGTGGCTGCTCGCCCTCTCCCCCACCGTCGTCCCGATCCCCGGCGCCCGCCGCCCCGCCAGCATCCGCGACAGCGCGGGGGCGGCCGGGCTCGTCCTCGACGCGAACGAACTCGCGGACCTGAACAGCCCGTTCGCCGATCTCGCCGACGCGTCCGGCACCGCCTACCCGGCCGCCCCCGCCTACCTGGCCGCCCCCGCCAGCCCGGCCGCCTCGGCCAGCAGGCGGTAGGAGGTGAGCAGCTCCGCCCGGTCGTAGGTGTTGGTGGTGACCAGGAACTCGTCCGCACCGGTCCGCTCCAGCAGTGCGGCGAGGTCGGCGACGGCCCGGGCGGGAGTGCCGGCGATGTGGCCGGTGAGGGCCTGTTCGAAGGCGGTGCGCTCACGCGCGCCCATCGACCGGGCCAGGATCTCCTCGGCGGGTTCGAGCGGCGGGAACTCGCCGTGGGTCCGGCTGTAGGCGCTCGCCCAGGCCTCCGGGACGAGCAGCGCCCGGGCCCGGTCCTCGGTCGCGGCCACCGCGACCGTCCCGGACACCACGACGTAGGGCCGCTCCGCACGGGCGGAGGGCCGGAAGCGCTGCCGGTAGCGGTCGATCGCGGCCCGCATCGCCTCCTCGCCCCGCACGGCCGCGATCACCAGCGGCAGCCCGGCGTCGGCGGCGACCTCCGCGCCCGCGCCGGTGGCCAGCACGTACGCGGGGACGTCCAGGCCCTCGGCGGGGCGGGCGTGCACTCCGCCGGGGCCGCGCGCGTCGGGGTCGAACCAGGAGAGGAGTTCGGCGAGTTGCTCCGGGAACCCGTCGGCGGCGTCCTTCTCCCGGCCCAGCGCGCGGCGGACGCCGTCGGTGAAGCCCACCGACCGGCCGAGGCCCATGTCGATCCGGCCTGGGAAGAGCGCCGCCAGCACGCCGAACTGCTCGGCCACGACCAGGGGTTGGTGGTTGGGGAGCATCACCCCGCCGGTGCCGACCCTGATCCGCGAGGTCGCCGCGGCCACCGCCGCCGCCAGCACCGTCGGCGCCGAACCGGCCACGCCCGGCACACCGTGGTGCTCGGAGACCCAGAACCGGTGGTAGCCGAGCCGCTCGGCCTCCACCGCGAAGGCGACGGTGTCCCGCAGCGCCTGCGCGGGCTCCTCCCCCCGGCGGGTCCGGGAACGGTCCAGTACGGAGAGGCGCAGGGCGGGCGAGGCGGTCACATCCGTGGCAACAGCCCTCCGCGGCGGAGGCATTCCCCGGCCGGGCCGCCACCGGGCGAAAACCGTTTGCCGCGCGCGGCCAGGACCGATAGCAATGTGACATGCTACAAACCTCCCGCATCGGGCTCCGCGCCCGCCACGACAGCGACGTCGCGGTACTCCAGAGCGAGCTCTACGACGACGTGCCCACCCGCTCCCGGGCCGACTCCCGGCCCTGGCGGCCGATCTCCCCCGGCGCCGCGGAGTCCCCGTACGCCGTGGCACCGGCCGGGGACGACGCGGCCTGCTTCTCCGTGGTGGAGCTGTCCTCCGGCGAGCTGGCCGGCGAGGCCCTGCTGTGGGGCATCGACACCCACAACCGGGTCGCCCACCTGGGCCTCGCGCTGCGGCCCGGCTTCCGCGGGCGCGGACTGGCGGGCGATGCGGTGCAGTTGCTCTGCCACTACGGCTTCACGGTGCGCGGCCTGCACCGGCTCCAGGTCGAGACGCTGGCCGACAACCTGCCGATGGTCGCGGCCGCGACCCGCGCGGGCTTCGTGGTCGAGGGCACACTGCGCCGGTCGGCCTGGGTGACCGGGGAGTTCCTGGACGAGGTCCTGCTCGGGCTGCTGGCCGAGGACTGGAGCGAGGAGCCGAAGCCCGGAACGCAGGCCGTCCGGGCCTGAGCTCCGACCGCCGCCGCTCCCGTCGGCCGAGTCCGTCAGCCGAGCCCGAACCAGTGCTCGGCGAGCGACTCCAGGGTGTCCACTCCCGGGGGCGGCGGCACCTCCCGCAGGTACCGGGGCAGGTTGCTGTACACGTGCAGCAGCGTCCAGGCCATGGCCGCGCGCGGGTCGACGGCCCGGCCGTACCCGGCCGCGAACCGCGCCATCAGCCCCGGTTCGGCCCGGGTGACGAAGACGCCGACGCCGACGAAGTCGTACGCCCGGTCGCCGATCATCGCGGGCTCGAAGTCGAACAGTCCGGACAGCCGCCCGCCGGCCGGGTCGAACAACAGGTGCTGGCGCATGAACTCGGTGTGCAGCAGCACGCGTTCGGGCTCGCGCGACAGCTCCGCGGCGTCCAGGAAACCGGGGATGCGCTCCAGCCAGGCGTCCGGCAGGCCGCGCTCGCGCTGGCGTCCGACGGCCCCGGCGCGCTGCCGGTCGGTGAAGGCGCCCCAGTCGCCGGGGCCGAGCACATCGGCGAGCGGCCCCGGGTCGAGCGCGTGCAGGGCCGCCAGCGTCTCCCCCGCCTGGACGGCGATCCGCTTCCGTCCGTCGGGCGACAGGTCCGCCCAGGCCGGGGCGAGTTCGGCGCCGCGCAGCCGGGACATCAGCACGTACTGCCAGCCGTTCTCGTACTCGCCGGCGTCGTGCAGCTCCGGTGTCGGCACCGGCAGTCGGCCGCCGACATGGGCGAGCACCCTGGCCTCGGTGCGACAGTCCTCGGCGGCGGCCTTGGGGTAGAGCTTGAGGACCAGCTCCGCGCCGAGGGCGTAGACCGGCTGGGAGCCCTCGGGGAAGCGCTCCGGGGCGGGCAGTCCGCGCAGCCCCAACCGGGCGCAGAGGTCCTCGACCCCCGGGCGCATGACCGCCTCGTCCGGGACGACCGCGTCCCACTGTTCGTCCGTCTCGACCAAAGGCAGCATGCGCCGGACGATAGGCGGCGGACACCCGGGCGGCAACCGGATTTCAGCGGCTCCGGGCCCCTGACCGGCGTGAACGCACGGACCCCGGGGCGGCGGGCGCCAGGACGCGGGCGACGCCGCCCCGGTGAGCGCGGATCAGCCGCGCGGTAGGACCAGCGACTGCACGGCGGGGAGCTTGCGCCAGTCGCTGGAGACGATGCTCGCGTGGGCGCGGGCCAGCTGCTCGGTGCGGGCGCGGGCCTGGTCGGCGGTGGGGTCGGTGCCGCTGATCGCCGGGGCGACGTTGTGGGCGTCGGTCATCGTCAGCAGGTAGTGGTTGGTGTCGTACCAGGAGGTGTCGATGCCGTTCACATAGGCGGCGGCGTCACCGTCGAAGACCACGAACCACGGCCGGATCGAGGTCTCGCTGTACCGGGTGCGCGGGTCGCCGGCCGCCGCGCCGAGCGCGGTCGGGAACATCCGGGCCTCGCCGATCCGGCCCGCCGCCGCCAGGTCGCGCAGGTAGCGGCCGTACTCGACGTCGGTGTGCAGGGTGTCGAAGGGGTTGTCCAGCTCGACCGTGCCGGGGATCACGTACACCAGCACCCGCCCCGCGAGCGCCGACCGGGTCGGCCAGTTGCCGGCGCGGGCCGCCTCGTCGAGGCTCGGGTAGCTGCCGCCGCCGGGCTTGGCGAGCAGGTCGGCCGGGCGCAGCGCGGCGGAGCCGAGGTGGGCGGCGATCACCGCGTCCAGCTGGGCCGGTCCCATGCCGAGGTTGCCGGAGAAGCCCGGCTTGAGCTCCAGCTTGATCACCAGCGGCCCCGCGGCGGGGTGGGCGGCGAGCCAGAGCCGGACGTCGTCGAGGCAGGTGTCCAGGTTCTTGTTGCCGCTGCCGGAGTAGAGCTGGGAGGCCGTGGTGGCGCTGACGCAGTTGTTGCCGTTGCCGAGCGGGTTGGAGTGGCTGACCTTCCACTCCTTGGTGATGGCGTTCGGCCAGGCGTCCAGCTCGATCATGCCGGTGCCGGTGTCGAGGCCCTGGGCGAGGTAGCCGAAGGCGGCCGGGTCGTAGGTGTTGTGCAGGCCGACGGTGGTGGCGGAGCCGAACGGCAGCTCGCCGGGGGTGCGCTCGGCGGCCTCGGCGGCGGAGCCGATCGGCACGAGCGCGGCGGCCGCGGCGAGCAGACCGACGGCGAGGGTGCCGATGAGGGTGCGGCGGACGGTCACGATGGGTGTCCCCTTGTCAGTGCGCCTGAGGGCCGGCGCGCCTTCGGCGGTGGCTTCCGCCGGTGCAGAGCATGACGGGGCCGGCCGTCGGACCGGTGAAGGGGACATAACAAATACGTGACCGTCAGCTGCCGGACCGTCACCGCGCGCTGCGACGGCGGTCCGTCCGGACGGACCGGGCGGGCGCCGGGGTGCGGGGACGGACGCCGGAGCGGGTAAGGCCGACGGCACGGGCGCGGCGGACGGCACGGGCCGGGCGGGTGATGTGCTCATCAGAAGATGGACCAGCCGGTCGCCGTGGTCAGCGCGTCCAGGGCGGCCACGCCGAGCACCGAGTTCCCGGCCGCGTCCAGCCCGGGGCTCCAGGTGCAGACCGTGCCCCGGCCGGGCAGCACCGCCAGGACGCCGCCGCCGACCCCGCTCTTGCCGGGCAGGCCGACCCGGTAGGCGAACTCGCCGGCCGCGTCGTAGGTGCCGCAGGTGAGCAGCACGGCGTTGATCCGCTTGGCCTCGCTGCGCGACAGCAGCCGCGACCCGTCGGCGCGCACGCCGTGGCGGGCGAGGAAGAGGCCGGACAGGGCCAGGTCGCGGCAGTTCGTCTCGATCGCGCAGTGCGCGTAGTAGTGCGCGAGCACCTCCTCGACCGGATTGCGCAGATTGCCGTAGCCGGCCATGAAGTGCGCCATCGCGGCGTTGCGGTGGCCGTGCTCGGCCTCGGAGGCGGCGACCGCGCGGTTCACCGCGACGGCCGGGTCCCCGGACTCCGCGCGCAGGAAGTCCAGGACGGAGCCGACCGCGTCGCCGGTGAGCTCCAGCAGGCGGTCGGTGACCACGAGGGCGCCCGCGTTGATGAAGGGGTTGCGCGGGATGCCGTGCTCGGTCTCCAGTTGGACCAGCGAGTTGAACGGGTTGCCGGAGGGCTCGCGGCCCACGCCGCTCCACAGGCCGTCGCCGCCCTCGGCCAGCGCGAGCGCGAGGGTGAAGAGCTTGGACACCGACTGGACGGAGAACGGCTGCAGCCAGTCCCCCGCGCCGAACACCCGGCCGTCCACGGTCGCGATCGCCATCCCGAAGGCCGTCGGGTCGGCCTCGGCCAGTGCCGGGATGTAGTCGGCGACCCGGCCGCGCAGCGGCGAGCGCACGGCCGCCGCCATGGCGTCCCGGACCAGCTCCTGGTAGTCCACGCCCGGGTCCGACGGCTGCTGCGGGCCGTGCGCGCGGGGCGGGTCGATCGCGTCGTTCACCGCGCCATTGTCCTCGTCGCGGGTCCGCCCTCCGCAGGCGGGGTCCGATCGGGGTGTCGCCCGGGGCGCCGCACGGGTCCCGCCGGGCTGGCCCGGGGGTTTCGTCCGGGGTGTCCGAGGTCTGTGGCAGGCTGTCCGCCATCCGACGGAGGGGGACGACGATCATGCACAGGCCGAGCCGGCCCGAGGACCTCGACGACGCCGGGCAGGTGTGGGCGCGCGCCGTGCTGCTCGCCCTGCTGGACGCCGCGCAGGGGAACCGCGAGCACTGGCTGGACGAGCAGGGCGTGTGGAGCGAGAACGGCGGCGGCTCCTTCTGGTGGCGCCTCACGCTGGTCGACGACGGCCACGCGGTGTTCTGCGGCCAGGACTCCGACGGCAGCCACACCCACGTCGACGGCCGGCAGATCGACTTCCTGGCCGGCGGTCCGGAGTGGCTGCCCTGGGAGCAGTTGCGCGAGGACGCCCAGGGGAACCTGTTCGGCTTCCTCTACTGGTGGCAGGACGGCGCCTGGCACCGGATCCCCTACCCGGACGCCCTGGCCGAGGACGGTCTGGCCGCCGCCGCGCCGTGGCTGGGGTCCGAGCAGTTGTTCCTCACCGAGGCGGCGGAGCTGGCGTGGGTGCTGCGTGAGGACGGGCCGGCCTTCGCCGCCGCCGTGACGCGCTTCCTGCGCCGCGCCGAGGAGCGCACCGTCGACGCCGGCGCGGTGGCGGAACTGCTCGCGGCCGCCGGTGTCGGGGACGACGACCGCGAGGTGCTGCGCTTCGAACCGGCACTGGACGTCGCCGTCCGGGCCGGGCTCACCCGGCACGCGCCGGTGCCCGGCTGACGGGTGCCCGACGCGACTCAGGGGCAGCGCACGTCGGTGCCCCGCACGCCGACGAGGCCGTCGTTGAACGCCGCGCCGTCCTGGTACTCGTAGTACACGTAGGAGTAGAAGTCGACATTGAGCCCGTCGCCGCAGGCCGAGTCGGGCGCAACGGCGTACGTGAGGGTGAAGCTGGTACTGGCGCCCGGGGCCAGGGGCAGCGCGTAGAGGGCACCCCAGGCACCGGACTGCGGGTTTCCGCAGGGAGATGTCACCGGCGAGCCGTTGCACGCGGTGGCCGCGTACTTGAGCCCCTGGTACGACACGTCGGTGAAGGTGTCGTAGCTCTGCTGGACGGTCTGGAAGGCGAACCGGATCGGGGTGTCGTGGGGGTTGGTGAGGGTCACGGTCACGGTGAACGAGCCGCCGGGCGGCGTCGTGGCCCGGTCGCTCACCGAGGTCACCGGGATCGGCAGGGCGGCCGTCCGGGCAGCGGCGCGATGGGCCGGGGCGGCTTGGACCGGGGCGGCATGGGCCGGTACGGCCGCGAGCAGCGGACCGGCGAGGAGAAGGGGCAGCACTGCGCGCACGGCGCGCTTCCACGATGTCAGGCGCATGACGACGCAGCGTAGGGGCCGGGGCCGCGGCCGAGGCCGCCCTCGGGGCGCGACCGTACCGATGGACGAGCGGCCGACGGACGGACCGGCCCACCGCACTCGCGTTCGAGCGCGGCCGGGCGGCGGCGGGCGTACGCTGCGGTGCCCCGTCCGTCGCCCGGCCGCCGTCGTCCCGTCAGCCGCCCCGGCCGCCACCCTTTTCACTCGCCCCCCGGCGAGCACCCGCCTGTGCCGCCGACCCGCCGGCGGTCGGGTCAGCGGCGGACCATGCGCACCCCGGCGACCTCCAGCAGACCGTCCAGCTCGACCTTGCCGACCTGCTGGTCCGGGCTGGGCACCAGGCCGTCCCGGCGGACGATGTCGAGGATCCGCTCGGCCAGCGGCAGCACCATGTGGCGCCCCCAGCAGCGTTCACTGGCGTGCCCGAACGGCAGGTAGCCGGGCTGGTTGTCGGGGTCGAGGCCCTTCCAGCGCTCCGGCCGGAAGGTCTCCGGGTCGTCCCACAGCCGTGGGTCGCGGTGGCTCAGCAGCGGAAGCAGCAGCAGGTCGTCCTTGGGTCCGATCCGCCCGTCCACGGCGCCGAACTCCGGGGAGGCGACGCGCAGGATGTTCCAGGAGGGCGGCAGCAGCCGCAGCGCCTCCAGCAGGATGTCCCGGTTCGGCACGTCGTCGTCGAACGGCGCGCCCAGCCAGACCGCATTGGTCACGAGCGCGGCCACGGTGAAGCAGATCGGACCGGCCACCCGCCGGTAGAGGTACATCGCGTAGCGACGGTCTTCGTAGGTCTCGGCGTCCAGCACCCGGGCCGCCAGATTCGACAGCGGAATTTCGGTACCCGGCTTTCCGAGCATCGCGGTACCGGCCGTGACGGCCATCCAGGTCAATTTGGGTGTGAGTTCCAGGCGGCGGTCGACCAGGATCCGGAAGCGGAAGCTCTCCTCCCCGAAAACCAGGTCCCGCAAATAGATGTGCGGGGTGTGCGGCCATTTCCCGGCGAGATCGGTCCGGTCGCCCAGCGGCTTCTTCAGCGCCGTCCGGACGTCGGCCGACACGGCCTGCATGAGTGCCGCCGCGTCGGGCTTGGTGACGAGCCGCCCCCGCACGGGCTTGAAGGTCGGCCGCTCCTCGGCATTGGCCGGCCTGCTGCTCAGCAGCCCGTCCATGAGGTCGGCCCCGGACACGCCGACGGTGTCCGCCTCCAGACGGAAGAGGTCCTGACCTCGGTACTTGTTGAGGAGTTCGTCGATCCGCGGCGCGAAGACGGTGACGCGGGCGCTCCGCCCGGTGCTGGAAATGGCCATCCGTGGCTCCAAGGGTGAACGGCTGGGTGACAGGGGCCCGCCCTCGGCGCACGGCCCGCTCGCGGCGAGCGGGCCGTGCCCGGCGGGTCCGCTCGGGACCCGCCGGGCACGCTTCCGGCAACGGACCGCCGGAATTAGATCCAGCCGTACCAGGCGTAGGCCTTCAGGCTCTTCTCCGGCATGACCTTCTTCACGAAGTGAACGAGCTTCATGACAGCACCTCCATGTCTCAGAAAACGATGACGAACAACATTCCGGCGAGCGGCGCCCGGAGCGAACTCCTAGGAATTTCGGGTTCCGTTTGCCCCCCGCTGCAACGAGTGAATACCGGCCGCAAATCACGGTCAAGTGTGACGCAGGTCACTCCGACGAACGCCCGGTCGGGCGGTTTGACGCCCCGCCGGCGAGCCCCGGCGATGTTGACGCGAGCGCGACAGTGCTGGTCAGCGCCACGTCCGGCCGGTGGCTGCCAGGTGAACGGCGCGCTCCCGTCGAGGGTCCACCGGGAGGCCGAACGCCCCAACGGAACGTTCGGTCTGCCTCATGGGGCATCGCGACTGCCCGGTCGTGGCACCGGGGCCGCCGCACCGGGGCGGCCCGACCCGCCGCCGGAGGCAGACCGGCGGGCCGCCGCCGCCGCGATTCCCCCCGCCCGACCCGTGGTTGAGCCCCGCCCACGCGCGTACCCTCGGTCGCGAGGGCGGGACTCCGGAGCCTGGGGGGCGACGAGTGGCTGTGGGACTACTACTGGTGGGCTTCGCGCTGGGCTGCCTGGTGACGGCAGCAACCCTGTGGCGCCTGACTTTGTCGGCCGCCTGGAAGGCCGCAGGTTCGGCAGCCAGGGCAGAAGCCGCCGCCCTGAGCGCTGCCCGATCCGACGCCGCCCCCGTCACCACCGTCGCCGCGACACCGGCGGCCGCCCCCGTACCCGCAACGGCACCCGCCGTCGCCGTCGCGAAACCCGCTGTCGCGGAAGCCGTCGTCGTCGTCGTCGCGAAACCCAACGCCGCAAAACACACCACCGCGAAACCCACCCCGCGCGTCGAAGCGGCCGGCCCCGCCCCGACACCGCCGCGCCCCCGGTCCACCACCGACTCCGCACCCGCGCCCGTCCTCCCGCCCGCCGAGGACGGCCTCCCCCGGCTGCGCCCCGCCTCCGGGCCCAGCGACAAGCGGGGTCCGGTCCCCCGGCGGCGGGCCGGTGAACGGTTCCACTTCTCCGGACGGTGCGGGGACGGAGAGGCCGAGTACGAGTTCCCCATCGAGTGGCCGGAGGGCGCCATCGCCGTGGCGCAGATCGAGGTCTCGACGAAGGGCTACCTCAGCATCAGCCCCATGACCAGGACGCTCGACCGCGTCGAGTCGCACTCCTCCCTCATCTACCTCAGCTCCTCCGACAAACGGAAGGGCGTGCGCACCGTACTGACGCACGACTTCACCCACCTCCTGGTCGACTCCCGCGGCATCGGCGAGTGGTCCGTCCGGCTCTACGGCTCCGACGAGATCGACGAGTTGACCGGCACCGTGGAGGGCTACGGCTCCACCGTCCTGGCCGTCCGCCAGAACCTCCCGGTCAGTTGCGTCATCCACGTCAAATCGTTCTCCTGGTCCGCCGAGTTCATCTGCGCCTGCGGACGGATCCCCGAGTCCTTCGGGAGATGCGGGTGCCCGATCCCGCCCGGAGTGCCCAGCAGCCCGCCCCTGGGCGCCTGGGAGTCGGGCGAGGCGATGCGGACACTGCTGTTCCCGAGAGCCGGCGTACTCAAGGTGAGGACCAGCGAGCCGTCCGACCCGTGGCGCCTGGAAGTCCGCCCGTACGCCGGCAAGCCCAAGGCCCGCTGACCGGCGGGCCCGCCGGCCCCCGGCCCGCCGCCCACTCCCCTGCGGCCGGTGCCGCCGGTGCCGCCCGGAATCCGCAGGTCGGACCGAGCCGGAACGCCCTCTCCGACGGATCGTTACCCGCTCTTTGCGACCGGACGCGCGGGTACGGCGACGGCGCCGCTACCCTGTGCTCCGCAGCGGAACGACCGCCCGGCCGTTTCCGCTCTCGCTGGGGGCGATTGTGGTCGAACGTCTGGTGGTGGACCTCCACGCCGACGGCCGGATGCTGGTGACGGAACAGCCGTCCGGGGACGAGTCCCCGCCGCCCGCCGTCGACGCCGGATGGCTGCGCCGGCCCCTGGCCGACGCGCCGATGGAGAGCCTGCGCTGGTACCTGGAGGAGTACCTGCGGACCCCGCTCGGCGCCTACGGCGAGCGGGGTCCGCAGATCGCCCGGCAACTCCCCGACTGGGGCGCGCGGGTGTTCTCCGCACTGTTCGGCACCGGACCGGGCCGGGACGCCTACCTCCGGGCCCGCGGCCGCGGCGGCGGCGGGCTGGAGATCGTGCTGCGCTCGGGCTCCCCGCAGTTGCTCGCCCTCCCCTGGGAGTTGATGACGGACCCGGACCGGCCGGTGCCGCTGGTACTGGACGATGTCGTACTGAGCCGCCGGACACCGGACACGGAGGACGGGGGCAGCCACGGCCTCGGGCTCCCCGGGACCGGCGCGTCCCGGCTGCGGGTGCTGCTGGTCGTCACCGCCCCCGACAACCCGGCCCGCCCCGGCCACCGGATCCTCGCCCCGACACTGCTGCGGCGACTGCGCGCGGAACACGGCACGGTCGAACCCACCGTCCTGCGCCCGCCGACGACGGAACATCTGGCCGAGGTGCTGCACCGGGCCCGGGAGGAGGGCCGGCCGTTCCATGTCGTCCACTTCGACGGGCCCGGTCCGACCGACGTGCCGGCCACGGTCCCCGTCCCGCTGGTGGTCCTGACCACCGGCCGCTCCGCCCCCGAGCCCGGACTGCCGGAGGCCGTGGCCGCGTCCCGGCTGCTCCGGGAGGGCGCGCACGCCGTGCTCGCGCTGCCGTACCACCTCGACGCGCCGGCCGCCGCCGGGTTCCTGGCCACCTGCTACGAGCGGCTCCGCACCGGCGAGCCGGTGACCCTGGCCGTGGCCGCAGGGCGCCGCCGACTCGCCACGCAGGACCGACGCACCTCCCCCAGGGGCCCACTGCCGCTGGCCGACTGGACGGTCCCGGTCCTGTACAGCCGGCCCGGGGCGGCACTGCCCGGACCGGACGCCGCCCCAGCGGTACAGGTGGCGGCCGCGCACGAGGCGACCGGGGCCACGGCAACAGCGAAGCCCTCGGACCACCATGACGAGCTCGCGCCCGACGGCGGGTTCGTCGGGCGGGACGGTCTGCTGCTCGGCCTCGACGCCGCGACGCGGTCGCACCGGGTGGTCCTCCTCCACGGTGCCGCCGGCATCGGCAAGACCGAGCTGGCCAAGGCGTTCGGCCGCTGGTGCCGGGAGACCGGCGCGGTGGACGGGCCGGACGCGGTGGTGCTGCACCCCTTCGAACCGGGCACGGCCGGGCCCGCCGCGGCCGGGGTGGTCGAGCGGATCGGCCGCCGGCTGTTCGCCCCCGAGGAGTTCGACCCGCTCCCGCCCGCCGAGCGCCGGGCGGCCGTCGAACAGGCGCTGGCCACCCGCCGCCTGCTGCTGATCTGGGACGGCGTCGACTCCCTGGCCGCGGATCCCGGGGCGGCGGACGAGGAGCGCGCCGGACTCCGGGCCCTGCTCGACCTGGTCGCCCGGCAGGGGAGCAGCACCGTCCTGCTCACCGGCCGCACCCCTGAGGACTGGCTCGGCACGGCGGCACTGCGGATCGAGGTGCCGGGCCTCGACCCGGGCGAGACCGTCGAGTACGCCGAGCAGTTGCTCGGCCCCTCCACCGACACCCCCTGCTCCCCCGACACCGTCCGCCGACGCGGGCTGCGGGTGTTCGGCGAACTGCTGGAGTGGCTGGGCGGGCACCCGCTGGCCATGCGGCTCGCGCTGTCCTCGCTCGACGCCCACGAGCCGTGGCAGACGCTGGACACCCTGGTGCGCGGCGCGGCCGCGCTGCCGGACGCCCCCGCCGACGCGGACCGGCTCCCCGCTGCCGAGGCCGTTCCGGCGGCGCTCGCGGTGAGCACCGCCTACGCGCTGGCCCGCCTCGGCGCGGCCGACCGGCGGGCACTGACGGCCGTCTCGCTCGTGCACGGGGTCGCCGACGCCACCGTGCTGGCCCTGCTGTCCCGCCATCCGCTCGCGCCCGAACGCTTCCGGGGCCTCGGCACCGAGGACTGGCAGCGGCTGCTGCTGCGGGCGGCGGAGCTCGGTCTGCTGACACCCTGCGGCCGCACCTCCCACCGGGTCCACCCGACGGTCGCCGCCCAGCTGGACGCCGGGTGGCGCGCGTCCGGGCCCGGCTTCGCCGAACAGCACGAGGCCGGGCTGCAGGCCCTGCTCGGCGCCCAGGTCAACTTCTGTCTGCTGCTCACCCGCGAACTGCACAACGGCAGCGCCGAGTTCGCCCTGACCGCGCTCGACCTCCAGCGGCCGACGGTCGGCGCGATGCTCGCCCGGGCCCTCGACCGGGGCCTGTGGCTGCAGGCGCTGGCGCTCGTCCGTCCGCTGCACGACCACTGGAACGCCCGGGGCACGGACCTGGAGGCCCGGCACTGGGTCGACCGGGTGCGGCTCGCCGTGGAGGAGCCCGACGGCACCCCGCCCGTCCTCGACAGCCCGGCCGGGTCCCTGTGGCTGTACGTGGTCGGCGCCGACGCCCGGCGGCTGCTGCGGCAGGGCACGGTGGACGGGGCCGAGCGCGCCCTCCGGGAGATCCATCGCGCCGCCGAACTGCACCCGCCCGGTGCCGAGCAGCTCGACGAGCTGGCCGACTGCCACCAGCGGCTCGGCGGGATCGCCGTCGACCGGGGCGACTTCGGCGAGGCCGAGGAGTGGTACCTGCGCTCGCAGGCTCTGCTGGAGCGGCTCGGGGACGTGGACGGCCTCGCGATCGGCCAGCACCAGCTGGGGGTGATCGCGCACCGGCTCGGCCGGCCGGACGAGGCCGAGCGGCGGACCCGGCAGGCCCTGGAGGTCTTCGAGCGCCTGGGCGAGACCGGCCGGGCGGCCGCCTGCCACCACCGGCTCGGCGTCCTGGCCGAGGAGCAGGGCCGCTTCGAGGACGCCCACGGGTGCTTCGCGCAGGCGCTGGCGGTCGTTCGCGCGACGGCCGTCGGTACGGCGGCCGACCTGTCCGTCACGGCGGAGCTCCACCACCGGCTCGCCGCCGTAGCGGCCGAGCTGGGCCGGCTCGACGAGGCGGAGGACTGGTGCGAGCGGGCACTGGACCTCGCCGAGGAGTCGGGCAGCCGGGCCGGCGCCGCCGACGCCCACCACCGGCTCGGTGTGCTGGCCACGGCGCGGGAGCGGTTCGCGGAGGCCGAGGCCCGGCACCGCAAGGCGGTGGAGATCCGGCAGGACCTCGGCGACCTGGCCGGCACGGCGGCCGGCGAGCACCAGCTCGGCCTGGTGGCGGCCCGGCGCGGGGATCTCGCCGAGGCGGAGCGCCGCCACGCCCGGGCACTGGCGCTCCGGGAGGAGCTGGGCGACCGGGCCGGGGTCTCGGCCGGGTACCACCAGCTCGGGCTGACCGCCCAGGCGGGCGGCCGGGCGGCGGAGGCCGAGGCCCGGTACCGCAAGGCGCTGGACGTCTCGCACCGGATCGGCGACACGCCCGGACTGGCGCGCACCTTCGGGCAGTTCGGGCTGTTCGCGGCGGAGCAGGGGCGGCCCCGGGAGGCGATGGAGTGGCTGGTCCGCAGCATCACCGCCTTCGAGGAGTTCCCGCACCCGGCGACCTGGCCGAGCGTGGTCGGCCTGCGTCGGCTGGCGGTCGACCTCGGCCCCCGTGCCGTCGAGCGCGCCTGGCGCTCGGTCACCGGCCGCCGGCTCCCGGACGCCGTCCGGGACCAGGTCGCCGACTGACCCCGGGGCCGGGCCGAGGCGGTCACTGGCGGACGCGGTCCCTGGCGGACGCGGTCGCCGGCCGGGCTACTCGGCCGGGGCCTCGCCCAGCAGGAGGCCCCGGATCCGGGTCAGGGTCGCCGCGTCGCGGGCCGTGGTGAAGGGAAGGGCGTTGCCGCCGGCGAGGCGGAACGGCGCGCCGGTGAGGGTGGCGTGGGCGCCGCCCGCCTCGGCGACCAGGAGCAGCCCGGCCGCGTGGTCCCAGGCGTTCTCCCAGGCGAACACCGTGGCGTCGACGGCGCCCCGGGCGATCGCCAGGTACTCCAGCCCCGCCGAGCCCGCGCACGGCCGGGTGCGCACGCCCTCGGCGCGCAGACCCAGCAGCGCGCGCTTGTGGACGGGCGTGGTGAAGCGGGGGTGGGAGGCCGCGATCTCCAGCGGGGCCCCGGCCGCGGGCGGGCCGGCCCACAGCGGGACGCCGTCCAGGTGGGCGCCGCCGCCCCGCAGGGCCGTCGCCATCTCGTCGCGGACCGGCGAGTAGGTCCAGGAGGCCAGCAGCTCGCCCCGGTGCGCGAGCGCGACCAGGGTGCAGAAGCCCTCGTCGCCGCGGACGAAGGTACGGGTCCCGTCGATCGGGTCCACGATCCAGACCGGCCGGTCACCGCCCAGCTCCGCGTAGAGGCCCGGGTCCGCGTCGACCGCCTCCTCCCCCACCACGACCGAACCGGGGAGCAGCTCGGTGAGCGCGGCCGTCAGGTGGGCCTCCGCGCCCCGGTCGGCGACCGTGACCAGGTCGTGCGGGCCCTTCTTCTCGGCCACCTGGTCGGCGGTCAGCGAGCGGAAACGCGGCATGATCTCGGCAGCCGCCGCCCGCCGGACCGCTTCCCCCACCGGGCCCAGGCACTCCGCGGCGAAACCTTCGTCGATCATCCGTCCATCACACCACAGATGCGGGCACCCCAGCTCCAACCGAACAAACGGACGGGGTGAGCGCCGGCGCAGTGCCCGCCCCGCACCGGCGCACTCCCCCGCCCCGCACCCGCTCAGCCCTCCGCGTCGAGCGTTCGAGCTGCCTTCCGGGCTTGCTGAGCCTGCTCGGCCTGCCTGGGCGCGTACCAGGTCAGCAGGGAGGCCAGCGCCAGCACCGCCGCCAACCCCGCGACGCCGCACAGGGCGGCCCGGAGGCCGACCGAGGAGGCGGTGAGGCCGACCGCGGCAGGCCCGAACAGGCAGCCGCCGTAGCCGATCGAGGCGACCACCGCCACCGCGGACGAGCGGGCCTCGGGGCGGGCCTGCTCCCCTGCCAGCGAGAGGATCGTGGGCGTGCACACCGAGATGCCCAGACCGGCCACGACGAGCGCCGCCAGCATCGACCGCACGCCCGGCGCCAGCGCGGCGCCCAGGGTGCCGACGGCCGCCACCGCCGCCCCCAGGGCGAGCAGCTGCCGCTGCGGCAGGCGGGCGGTGAGACCGTGCCCGGCCAGGCGGCCAACCGCGGCGGCGGCGGCGAACACCACCGGACCGGCGGCGGCCGCGCCGGAACCGGTGTGGAAGACCGAGCGCAGCATCACCGCACTCCAGCTCTGCCAGGCGTTCTCGACCAGGTACGCGAGGCCGCACAGCGCCCCGAGGACCAGCAGCGGCCGGTCCGTGACGCCGGACCGCCGGTGGGTCCGGCGGGACGCGCCCGACGGCGGACCCGCCGGGCCGGGGAACCCGACCACCACGGCCGCGCCGGCCAGCAGCACGGTGGTCACCAGCAGCACCCGGTCCACCGCGAGGTCGCGCTCCAGGGCGAGACCGGCGCCGAGGGCACCGAGCACCACGCAGGCGGAGAAGCAGGCGTGGGCGGCGTTCATCAGCCGGCCCGAGCGGCTCTCCTCCTCGCTCGCCAGCGTGTTGATCCCGACGTCGACGGCCCCGGACGCCGCGCCCAGCACGGCGAGCGCCGCCATCAGCGCCCTCGCCCCGTGCGCGAGCCCGGGCAGTACGGCGGCGGCCGCCATCAGCAGGAGGATCACCGCGACGGCCGAACGGCCGAAGCGGTCCACGGCCGCGCCTGCCGGACGCATCGAACCGAGGGCGCCGAGTCCGATCATCAGCACGGCGACGCCCAGTTCAGCGTTGCCGACCCCGGCCTGCCGCTGGACCTCCGGGATCAGTGCACCCCAGGCACCCCAGAACACCCCGAACGCACCGAACCCCACCAGCACCTGTACTCGCACCAGAACCACCAGTCCCATCCGTCACTGACGGACAGGGCCATTCCCACCGCTGCGCCCCCGCAGCACACACCCCCCAGGGCGCCAAAGAGCGCGCCCCCAGCGCGTCCGGCGCCGAAGGTGCTGCCGTTCCGGCGCGGGCGCCGGGGCGGACGCCGGGGCGGGCGGGCGCGGGCGCCGGGGCGGACGCCCGAGCCGGCCGGAGTGGCCGTCAGCACCCCTGGGCGGCCGGGGCGGTGCAGTGGTCGCGCGCCTCGGCGAGCGCGGCGGCCAGGGCGGCCGGGCGGCGGGTGGAGAGGTAGACGTAGGGGCAGAGCAGGGAGGGCTCGGCGACCTCCACCCGGACCGCGCAGGGGAGGTAGGTGCGGATCAGGAGCCGGGCCCGGGGGCTCGCCAGCCGGGTGCGCCAGGCGAAGGCGGCGGCCTGGTCGAGGACCTCGACCGCGCCCGCGTGCTCGCCCCGCAGCACGATCCGACCGGCCACCAGAACACCGTCGCACACCCGGATCCGCGCGCCGCCGTACCAGCCGAACGCCGGCGCGAGCGCCATCAGCAGCACGGTGCCGGCGGCGACGGCGAACAGCGGGGAGAGCGGGAGCAGCGCCGCCGCGAGCGCGGCGGCGGCCACCAGCGCGGCCAGCCACCAGCGCAGCGGGACGGAGAGTCGTTCGTCGTAGATCACCACACCCGGGATGCTGCCATGCCGTCGGCCGACCGCCGACCCCGGGCAGGTGAGGTCGGGTCGGATCGGCTCAGGTGCGGTCGTGCCAGGAGAAGGCCGTGATCCGCCAGCCATCCGGGGTCCGCACGAACTGGATCGTCTTCGTCCCGCCGCCCTCGTAGGGCTTGCCGTCGAAGAGGCCGTACTTGCGGTACTCGCCGAAGCGCGACGCGACGTCACCCTCGATCTCGGTCCGCTCGGAGGTCTCCCACTCCGAGAAGCCGACCAGCCGCCCCTCCGGTGCCAGCAGCCGTTCGCGCGGCTCGATGAACTCCTCGACGGAGTAGACCGTGAAGGCCGGGGTGGTGGTGACGATCACCCCCTGCGGGAGCATCAGGCGGCGCAGCCGGGCCACATCGGCACCGCGGCCGTCCCGGTTGTCGAACGCTCCGAAGAACTCGGCGGTCAGCTGGTCGATTTCGGCCTTGGACATGATCCGACCGTAGCACCGGGAGCCATGCGGATCATCCCTCCGGCGCAATGTCACACACCACACCGGGCCGAATCTTCCGCCCCGGGACCGGCACGTCCAGGTGTCGCGCATGTGATGATGCCGCGCCCCTGTGGTGAACACGGGTGAATCGCTAGCATGACCGTGCCGTCGAACAGGAATCCGCCAACCCGCATGGGAGGAAGCACTCATGAGCGCTCAGGTCCTGGACATCCGCGACGCAGGCCTGCTGGACATCGACGAGGACACCATCACCTTCGAGGACGAGTTCGCCGCCGACCTCACCCCGGTGGCGTGCCTCGCCGACCCGTGGGTCACCTATGTCCCCACCCGTTTCGAGTGTGGTTTCGACTCCTGATCCCCGCCGGGCGGTCGGAGTAGCAGCGGCGACCGCCGGGCAGCCCGGCCCGGCGGTCGCACCGGCCCCGCGCACACGAGGGCGCGGGTGGGGCGGACCCCGGGAAGGGAGCGGCGGAGCATGGCGGCAGCGGCTGCGGGCGGGGAGCCCGACGACGGACCGGCGGGGGACGTACGGTCCCGACTGGCCGCCCACCTCGCGGCACCGCCCGGCGCCCTGCGGCGACTGCACAGCGGCGACGGCTGGCTCTACCTCCAGGACCCGCGGATGCCCGAACTCGGCCACGGCTGGAAGCTCCTCCTCTCGTCCCGGCCCGACCACCTGCCCGACCTGGTCGACCTCGTCCTCCCCGTCCTGCTCGGCCGCACCTGCGACGCCAAGTTCGCCGCCTCCACCGCCGTCCTGCACCAGCTCAACTCCGGGCTCCGCGGCCCCGCCGGCGTCGGCAAGGCCGTCACGGTCTACCCGGCGCCCGAGGAGGCCGCGCCGCTGGCCGCGGAACTGGCCGTGGTGCTGGCGGGCCGCACCGGTCCGCGCGTGGTCAGCGACCGACGGCTGCGGTTGGACGCCCCGGTCTACTACCGCTACGGCCCGTTCCGGGTCTCCGGCGAGGACCCCGACCTCGTCATGACCGGCCCCGACGGCCGGACCTTCCCGGGGCTGGCGGAGTCCTCCTACCGCCAACCGCCCTGGGCGGCGGACCCGTTCACGGCGTCCGGCCCGACCACCGACCCGGCCCGGCCCCCGTCGCCGTCATCGTCACCGTCGCAGTCCCCGTCTCCGTCTCCGTCTCCGTCTCCGTCTCCGACCACCCGGATCGGCGACGGCCGCTACCGGATCACAGCCGGGATCACCCGCTCCCCGAACGGACACGTCTACCGCGCGGTGGAGGTCGCCGGCGGGCGGGAGGTGGTGGTCAAGCAGGCCCGCGCCTTCGTCGCCGAGGACCGGACCGGCACCGACGCCCGCGGCCGGCTCCGGCACGAACGGCGGGTACTGGCCGCGCTGGCCGGCGTACCCGGAGTGCCCGACCTCGTCGACTACTTCCGGCACGGCGAGGACGAGTACCTGGTGAGCACCGCCCGCGGACCGCGCGACCTCCGCCGCGCCGTGCTCGAAGCCGGCCCGTACGACGTCCTCGGCGACCGGGCGCCCGCCACCGCGCCTGCCACCGCGCACGGAGCCGCCACGGCGCCGGGCCGCGACTGGTGGGCCCTGGCCCGGGACCTGCTCGCGATCCTGGACGCCGTGCACGCGCGCGGCGTGGTCGTCCACGACCTCAAGCCCGCCAACGTGGTGCTGAACGCCGCGGGCGGCTGCTCGCTCGTCGACTTCGGTGTCAGTTCGCTGACCGGCGAGCGGCCGGAGGGCACCACCCTCGGCTACGGCCTGCCCGCCACCGCCGGGCCGGACCCCGCCGGACCCCGACCCACCGCCGATTACTACGGGTTGGGCGCCACCCTGCACTGGGCCGCCACCGGCCTGGACCCCGTGGTGATCGACCCGGACCCGGCCGTCAACCGCGAGCGCACCCTCGCCTGCCTCGCCGGCGCACTGCCCACGCGGGCCACTCCCCCCACCCGGCCCGGCCTGCCCGGCAGGTCCGCGGACGCGGCGGTCGCCCTGGTCGCCGGGTTGCTGAGCCTGGACGCCGAGGAGCGGTCGGCGGCGGCCGCCGACCTGCGGCGGGTGCCGGCCGAGCCCGACGCCCGACCGGCCGCGCCCGGGCCCCGGCCCGCGACACCGGCGCAATCGCCCCGGACCACCCACCGGCCGCCGGTGGTGACGGCGGACCTGCTCGACCGGGCCGTCCGGCACACCCTCGACCGCAGCGTCCGGATGGCCCACGACCTAGTCGACGGCCGACCCTCCACCTCCCCCGGCACGGGCCGCCCGTCCCGCCCGCGCACCCTGCTCTCCCGCTACGACGGCGCCGCCGGCCTCGGCCTCGAACTGCTCCAGCACCCGGACCGGCCGGAGGTCCGCGAAGCGGCCGCCGCACTCGCCCGGTGGACCGCCGCCCACCCCGCC
>NZ_JAIY01000003.1:995914-996429 GCF_000710405.2 Kitasatospora sp. MBT66
CGCCGCCCACCCCGCCCTCGGCCGGCTCGGCCCGGGCCTGTACGACGGCCGCGCCGGGGTCGACCTCTTCCTCGCCCAGGCGGCCCACCTGCTCGGCACCGAACCCGTGGGCCCCGAACCCGTCGGCACCGGGGCCGCACCGCTCGCCCCGGACCTCCCCACCGACCTCCCGGCCGACCTCCCCGCCGACCAGGTGTCCGGCGCCGCCGGCCTCGGCACCGCCCGGCTGCTGCTGGCCCGGCTGGCCCGCGCCGACGGCCGCCCCGAGGAGGCCGAACGGCACACGGCCGTCGCGGCCGCCTGCGCCCGCCGGCTCACCGACGGCCGCCCCACCGATCCCCGGGAGGCCCCGAATCCCGGCACCGCCGCGCTCGTCGAGGGCTTCGCCCACGGCCGGGCCGGCCTCGCGCACTTCCTCCTCGCCCTGCCCGGCGCCGACGGTGCGGCGGCGGAGGCCGCCAGGCGCCTGGTCGACGGCCTGGCCGAGGACGTCCCCCGGCTCGCGACCGCGGCTC
>NZ_JAIY01000003.1:996573-996886 GCF_000710405.2 Kitasatospora sp. MBT66
GCCGCGGCCGCCGCCCTCGTACCGGCCCCGCGCACGGGCCCCGTCGGCCAGTGCTGCGGCCTCGCCGGCATCGGCGAACTGCTGGTCGACCTGGCCGTGGCCACCGGCGACGCACGCCACTGGCGCTCCGCCGAGGAGGTCGCGGGCCTGATCCTGGCCCGCGCCGGCGGCCCGTACGGCCGCCCGCTGCTGCCCGGCGCCGACCCATCGACGGAGTCCGCCTCCTGGGCCGCCGGAACCCCCGGGGTGCTCGGCTTCCTGCGTCGGCTCAACCGACGGGGCGGGCCGCGCCCCGGCACCCTGTTCCCGGCCT
>NZ_JAIY01000003.1:997463-1071949 GCF_000710405.2 Kitasatospora sp. MBT66
GCGCGGGCGGCCGTCGAGGCGGCGGACATCGTCATCACCGCCACCTGGTCGCGCGAACCGCTGCTGGACGCCGACGTGCTGAGGCCGGGTCTGCACCTGACCGCCCTCGGCTTCGACGAGCGCGGAAAGACCGAGCTCTCCCCCGCCCTGCTGCGCGCGAGCCGGCTCGTGGTGGACGACCGCGCGCTCGCCACCGCCTCCGGGGTCCTGCACGGCTCCGGCCCGGACCCGGACCTCGCCGACGAGTTCGCCGACGTCCTGCGCGGCACCGTCCCGGCCCGGCCGGACGACCGGACCACCGTGTTCGCGCCGATCGGCCTCCCCTGGCAGGACCTCGCCCTCGCCTGGCCGGTCCACCTCGCCGCCCGCGCCACCGGCACCGCGCCCGCCTTCGACTTCCACTGACCCGCCGGGCCTGCTCCCGGCCCGACCCCGAGGGAAAACCGCTGGCGGCACGCCTGACGACCCGGTAGGAAGACCCCCATGAGTACTTCCGCCCCCGCCCCCGCACCCACCCCCGCCGACGCGGACAGCGTCGAGCCGCGCACCTTCCGCCGCACCACGCTCGACCTGGGCGACGCGGTGCTCCGACCCTGGGGGCGGGCCGACGCCGAGCCGGGCGCACTGCTGGACAGCCTGGTCGCCGCCGCGGCCGATCCGCTGATCGCCCTCTGGAACCCGCTCCCGACCCGCGACCCCGCCGCCGCCCTGACCTGGCTGGCGGCCCGCGAGGACAGCTGGGACAAGGGCACGGCCGCGCCGTTCGCCGTGCTGGACGCCGCCGACGGCGCCCTGCTGGGCTGCGTCAACCTGCGCTGGACCGACCGCGCGGACGGCCTGGCGATGATCGGCTACTGGGCACCGCCTTCCGGGCGCGGCCGGGGCTTGATCGGCCGGGCCACCAGGGCCGTCACCAGCTGGGGCTTCCGGACGGCCGAGGCCCGCCGGATCGAGGTCGCCCACGCGGTCGACAACGAGGCGTCCTGCCGGCTGGCCCTGAACTGCGGCTACCTCCCCGAGGGCACCCTGCGGGCCTCGTACCGCTTCGGCGACGGGACGTACCACGACGAGCACCTGCACGCCCGCCTGGCCACCGACCCCGAGCCCGCGCCGGTACCCGCGCCTCTGGCCGCGCCCCGGTAGTGCCCCGGTAGCGCGCGGCAGCACGCCCGGAGCTCCACCGGACCACCCGCCCGGCGGAGCTCACGGACCGTCGACGACGGATCAGCCGACGTTGAGCGGGTGGTCCGGGGCGAGCAGGGCGGCGATCCGGCCGGCCACCTCCTGCGCGGTGTTGCGGTCCGGGGCCGCGCAGTTCCGCGTCGTGCTGACGGCGATCGCCAGGTGCTCGTCCGGCAGGTAGGCCTCGATCGCCGCGTAGCCGAAGAAGGAGGGGTTGGACAGGATCCAGCCCCGGTCGACGATGACCCCGAGGCCGAAGTGCTGGGCCTCGGTCTGCGGCAGGCAGACGTCCTGCGGGCAGCCGTGCACCGGACCGGGCAGGCCGACGGTGCCGGGGTTCAGCTGGGTCCGGAAGGACTCCGGGGAGAGCAGCGCGCCGGTGCCGACGGCCTCCACCGAGCGGGTCAGGTCACAGATGTCGCTGATCAGCACCGCGCCCGGGGCGGTGGTCCAGGACGGGTTCCAGAACGTCGACTCCTCGTACGTGCCGCGCGAGGCGGTGAAGGCGTGCTGCACCGGGGTGGGGATGTCGGGAGTGAAGCTGTTGACGGTCTGGCGCAGGCCTAGCGGCCCGAAGATCCGCTGCTCCAGCAGGTGGTCCAGCCGGGTGCCGGTGATCCGCTCCAGCGCCTCGCCGAGCAGGACGAAGTTCGCGTGCGAGTAGCTCCAGTTGGTCCCGGGGTCGTACCAGAAGTTCTTCCCGGTGGAGATCGCGACCAGTTCCTCCGGCGTCCAGTGCCGGAACGGGTCGGCGGCGAGCGCGTCCAGGAAGCCCTGGTCGGTGACGTAGTCGGCGAGCCCGGAGGTGGTGTCGCCGAGCATCCGCAGGGTGATCCGGTCCGCCTGCGGCAGGTCGGGCAGCCAGGGGGCGACCGGGTCGTCCAGGCCGATCACGCCCTCCTCGGCGAGCTGAAGCAGGACGATGCCGAGGAACGGGAAGGCGACCGAACCGGCCCGGAAGTGCATGGCGGGTTCGGCCGGAACGCCCGTCATCGACTCGCCGAGGGCGCCGGTGACGAGTTCGTGGCCGTCGACGGTGACCCGCAGGATCACCGACTTCAGGTCGAGCTCCTGCTGGACCTGCCGGGCGATGTCGAGCACCTCGCGGGCCCGGGGGTCGGCGTCGGGGTCCGAGCGGACGCAGGAGTGCGCGGGCGAGGGGTTCTTGGCGAGGGCGCGGGCGGCGGCCGGCGGTCCGGCCGGGAGCGCGACGGAGGTCAGGGTCGCGACCGTGAGGACGGCGGCGGCGAGCGCCCTGGTGCGGGAGAAGGTCATGACCGCACTATGGGCGGACGCTCCGGGCACGATCCGGCGCAACACTCCGCAGCGTCCTCCGGTGGAAGCAGCGCGAGGCCCGGTGGACCGCCCCGCCGGACGCGCGCGAACGCCCCGGGGCCGCGGCCCCGGGGCGTTCGAGGAGCGTGGGATCAGCCGTTGGAACGGTCGAAGTACTGCACCCAGCTGCCGCGCGGGCCGACGAGGCCGACCGCACCGTTGCCGGCCTGCAGACCCGACGAGGCGGACGGCTGCGAGCCGCCACCGTGAGCCACCGCAGCGGTCGGCGCGATCACGGCAGCCGCGGCGGCGACGGTGGCGATCACGGCGAACTGGCGGAGCTTTCCACGAACCGACATCTCAGGTTCTCCTTGATGGATGGTCAATAGCCTTGGCCGACCGCCTCCGAGGACGGCCGGACGCGACACACGTTTGCACACGAACGTGGAAAACCGGATGCTCCCGCAACCCGTACAGGCCGAACGGGTGAGAACTTACGCCCCCGGGGTGACCTCGACAGGTCCGTCCGGCCGTACGTCGCCGCACGCCCCCGGGCCCCGCGTTCGCGGCACCGATCAGCCCTCCAACAGCCCTCCATCAGCGGGAGTCGGCGGCCTCTTGGCGTGCGGCGACGGCGGCGATCAGCGATGTCACGCCCCGCTCCCTAGGGCTTGTCCCCCGGCCGCTGTGCGGCGGGTGCGTCGCCGGCGGCGAGGTGGGCGTCCATGGCGGCGTTCAGCTCGGCCATGAACTGCTCGAACTGTTCCAGGAGTTGCGGCGGGTAGGGCGACATCGCGGCGTCGAGGCGGCCGGCCAGCGGGCCGAAGAACTCGTCCGCCCGCTCCTGGATGTGCGGGCCGCCGCGCAGGGTGACGACGCGCCGGTCGGAGTGCTCGCGGGTGCGGGTGATGTGCCCGGCCGCTTCGAGGCGGTTCAGCAGCGCGGTCGTGGCACCCGTGGACAGCGGGATGCGCTCGCTCAGCCGGGCCGGGGACAGCGGGGTCCCGCGCTCCTCGGCGGCGGCGATCTCCAGCACCGCGGTCGCGTCGGTGGAGTGCAGGCCCAGCCAGGCCGCGAAGCGTCGGCTGAGCTCGGCGTAGTGGCCGCCGTAGATCCGCAGCCCTTCCATCAGTCGCTCGCGCTGCGCCGCGACACCGTCGCCGATCGCTTCCTCCACCGGGCCAGCCACCTCTTCTCTCCTGCGGAGTGTCCTCGCTCCTGCCGGGCGTCCAGGTGGGCGGCCCGCTTTGACAACCTACCGCCACCACTTTACCTTCATGGTGGAATTACTTCACCATGGAGGTATCTGACGTGCATGACCCGTCCCCCGCCCAGGACGAGGCGACCGGGCCCTACCGGTGGCGGTGGCTGATCCTGGCGGTGATGATCGTCGCGGAGATCATGGATCTCCTGGACGCCTCGATCGTCAACGTCGCCGGACCGGACCTGGAGAAGTCCCTCGGCGCCGGTTCCGTCGGACTGCAATGGGTGATCGGCGGCTACGCCCTCACCCTGGGCGCCGGCCTGGTCCTCGGCGGCCGGCTCGGCGACCGCTACGGCCGCCGCCGGATGTTCCTGATCGGACTCGCGGCCTTCACCACGAGCTCGCTGCTGTGCGCGGCCGCGCCGAACATCGGGTCGCTGATCGCCTTCCGCCTGCTGCAGGGCACCGCCGGAGCGATGCTGCTGCCCCAGGGCCTGGGCCTGCTGCGGGAGAACTTCTCCGGCCCCGAGCTCACCAAGGTGTTCGCGATCTTCGGTCCCGTCCTCGGCCTGGGCGGCATCATCGGCCCGGTCCTGGGCGGCTTCCTCATCGAGGGCGACTTCTTCGGCCTCGGCTGGCGGTCGGTCTTCCTGATCAACCTGCCGGTCGGAATCGCGGCCCTGGTCGTCGCCGCGAGGTTCGTCCCCAGGAAGGCGGGCGACCGCACGGTACGGGTCGACCTGACCGGCGCCGCCCTGGTCGCGATCTCCTGCGCCCTGCTGGTGCTGCCGCTGAACCAGGGGCAGGAGAACGGCTGGCCGCTCTGGACCTGGCTGTCCATGGCCGCCTCGGCGATCGGCTTCGCCCTCTTCGCCCTCCAGCAGCGCCGCACCGCCGCCGCGGGCCGCGAACCGCTGGTCACCCCCGGCCTGCTGCGCAAGCCGGCCTTCACCGTCGGCCTCGGCGGCATCGCCCTGTTCTTCGGCGGACTCATCGGCACCCAGCTCGTACTGACCCTGTTCCTCCAGATCGGCCACCACTTCACCGCCGGCGAGGCGGGCCTCGGCAACCTGCCCCTCGCCGTGGGAACCGCGATCGGCGGCGCGGTCAGCGGCGCGTTCCTCGCGGACCGGATCGGCCGCAAGGTACTGCAGATCGGACCGCTGGTCCAGCTGGCCGGCGCGGCCGTGCTGTGGTTCGAGCTCGACGGCCTCGACGCCGCCTCGTTCTCGATCCGGGCCATCGTCCCCGGCGTGGCGGTGGCGGGCATCGGCGCCGGCATGGTGATCGCCGCCCTGTTCAGCTTCGTCCTGGCCGCGGTCGACGACGAGGAGATCGGCTCCGCCTCCGGCGTCCTCTCCGCCGTCCAGGCCGTCGGCGGCTCCATCGGCGTCGCGGTCTTCGGTTCGGTCTTCTTCGCCCGGGCCGAGACCGGCGACTTCACCGGCGGATTCCACCGCGCACTGATCGTCCAGGCAGGCCTGCTGGCCGTCTTCCTCGCGATCACCTTCCTGCTGCCCAAGCAGGGCCGCCCCGAGGACGAGCAGCACGGCACCAGCACCGAGCCCGCCACCGACCCGAAGCAGCACCTCGCCACAACCTGACCCGACCGCGCACCACGGCAGGAGCCGGGCCCATGGCCGCTGTTGGGCTACGGGGCAGCAGCAACCGGACACCGACTCACGTGCCCCTACGCAGACGGGGGCGACAAGTGGCTCGTCAACCTCCGGAGTGGGTCCGTCGACGGCAACTCAGGCCCGCCCCCGCCGGCCCCCGGCGGGGGCGGAGCCGCTCCGAATCCGCACCCGACGACCGCTACACCCTGTTCTACGCGGTCCACAGCCACGTCCCCGACGCCCAGCACAACGACGTGGCCCGCAAGGTCAGGGACCTCCTCACCACCGAAGGGCTCAAGATCTCCGCCTATCAGGAGACGCCCGCCACCGAGCCGAACTCCACCGTCACCGCACGCCATCCCGGGAGCCGGTACATCGTCGACGTCTCCAGCACCGCCGGCGACAACCGGATGGTCCTGGGCATCACCACCCCCTGCCTGAAGCCCCCCACCGGACCGGCCGCCACCACGCCGTAGCCCCGGCCGGCAGGCCCGGGGGTGGTGGGTGGTCGGCCGTGCTGCATGATCGGCAGCGTGGGGGACATCCCTGGGGGCGCCGCTGGTGACGCGCGTCACAGGAACCGGCCGGTCCGCCCGGACAAGGCTTGACGTGAACCATCCGCACTCCCGGCTCCGAGCCGGGGAACCCGAAGCATTTCGCGAGCTCTTCCGGGAGCACTCCTCCCTGGTGTACCGCCATGCCGTGCGTGTGACCGGGAACTGGGCGCTCGCCGAGGACGTGGTGTCGCTGACCTTCCTGGAGGCCTGGCGCCTGCGCGGGAAGCTGCGCGACGAGGGCGACAGTCCACGGCCGTGGCTCATGGGCATCGCCGTCAATGTGCTGCGCAACACGACGCGTGCCGCGCGCCGCCACAACCTGGCGATGGCCCGGATGCCCGTGGCCGATCCGGTGCCCGACTTCGCCGACGAACTCGTCGGCCGGATGGCCGACTCCGAGCAGCTCGCGGCCGCCCGGAAGGCCCTGGGACGGCTGCGGCGGTCGGAGCGCGAGGTCTTCGCGCTCTGTGTCTGGTCCGGGCTCGGCTACGCGGAGGCGGCGGCCACCCTCGGCATTCCCGTCGGCACCGTGCGCTCGCGCCTCTCGCGGGCCCGCACCCGGCTGCGCAGGCTCGCGGACGACGAACTGCGCGCCGCGCGGAAGCTCGCCGCGAAGAACGGCACGAGGAACGGCGCGGAGTACGCCACGAAGAACGCCTCGCAGAAGACCACGGAACCGCTCCCGATCCCCGGACAAGTACAGGGCGGCCGCAGCATTGCGGCCCGGCCGCACAAGGAGACGCACCGATGATCCGCAACCCGTGGCGGCACAACGAACCGCTCGACCACGCGGAACTGGCCCGTCTGTTGCCGCCGCCGGCCGATCCCCGCCTGGCGGCCGACCGCCAGGACCTGCTCGAGGAGTACTTGATGAGCGAGATCCACCAGTCCGACCACGCCCCCGCGGCCACCCCGGCACGGCGGCCGCTGCGCCGCGCCGTGCTGTTCGCCGCCCCCGTCGCCGCGGCCGCCGCCCTGGCCGTGGTGGTGTCCGTCGGCGGTTCGCCCGGCACCGACACCGTGGCCGCCCCTGAGCTGGTCAAGGCGCCCGTCGTGCAGATCGAGGAGGGCAGCACGGTGCAACTCGCCTCGACGGTCCGCGAGATCGCCGCCGCCGCGACGGCGCGCAGCACGCCCCAGCCGGGGCCGGGCCAGTTCATCTACATCAAGAGCCGGGTCTCCTTCATGTCCACCCGCAACAACGTGGACACCGGGGAGTCCACCACCTGGGTGCAGCCGCTGCACGACCGCGAGGTGTGGAAGTCGCCCGACGGCACCAAGGGCTGGCTGGACGAGCCGGGTTACCAGGACAAGGGCGGTATCACGCTGGACAACGAAGCGCCGCGCAAGCAATCGACCTACAAGTGGCTCGCGACCCAGCCGACCGACCCCGACGCCCTGTTGAAGTCCGTCTACGCGACGGTGAGCGGCGACCGGGACCACGACCAGCAGGCGTTCAACGAGATCGGCTCCGTCATCCGCGAGCAGCTGGTGCCCGCCGGCCTCGCCGCCGCGCTCTACGAGGCCGTGGGCAGGATTCCGGGCGTCGTGGTGGTCGAGCACGCGCAGGACGTCTCCGGCCGGGACGGGATCGCGCTGGCGCGGCTCGACCCGCAGACCGGCGAGCGGTCGGAGTGGATCTTCGACCGGGAGAGCCACCAGTACCTCGGCAGCCGCGGCGTGCAGGTCCGGGAGTTCAACGGCGTCAAGCCCGGCACCGTGGTGGAGCGCACGACGATCGTGACCCGGGCGATCGTCGACGCGAAGAACCAGCGGCCCGGCGCCGGTCAGGCCACCGTCTGACGGTCCCGCACCGGACGGCCCGCGGGGTCACCCGTACGGGCGGTGCCCCGCCGTGCCCCGCCGTGTCCCGCTCCGGCGGCACGGCGGGGCACCGATGCTGACCCTGGCACGGCCCGACCGGGCCTGCCGCCGGTCCCGAGCCGTGGTCCGGCGGACACCGAACGAAATGGGTGAGCGTGATGTCCCGACTGCTGCTTTCCAGGGCCCTGCGGGCGGCGTGCGCGGCGGTGGTCCTGGCCGCCGGTCCGGCGGCGGCCGCCGATACGTGCGCGACCGGCGCGGACCTCGTGGTCTCGGCCGCCGACCCCGCCCCGGTGGCCGACGGCGGCTCCACCCTGCTGCGCCCGGCGGTGACCAACGCCGGCGGAACCGCGACCGCCGTACCGTTCACGCTGTACGTGCACCTGCCGCCGGGGGTGGTGGGCAGCGGGACGTCCTCCGGCGCGACCTGTTCCACGCTGCCCTTCGGCCACACCGTCGCCTGCACCGTCCCGGCCGGCCTGGCGCCGGGTGCCTCGGTCACCGCCGAGGTGCGGATCTCGGTCGCCTCCGGCATGGACCCCGAGGTGCTGGACGGCACCGTCGAGGCCGAGCTCCCGGACGACCCGACGCCGGGCAACAACAGCCGCACGTTCAGGATCACCATCGTCTGACCCCTCCCCCTCCCACCCCGCACCACTCCGGAGCATCCGCCGGCCCTGCTGTCAACACCCGCCCTGCACACGACAGATGGCCGAAAGCAGGACAGCACGGGGGCCGATTCACTACGGTCGTCCTCACGACAGCGGCACCGGCGGCACCGGACTCGTGGTCGGCGCGACCCGCCGGGCAGCACGGCAGGGGGTGGCATGGCACAGGCACGGAGGCGTCTGTCGCGTGCGGAGGCGGTGCGGCAGCGCACCGGTGCGCAATTCATCGGCCGCAGAGCGCAGCTGGCGCTGTTCGTGGACAATCTCGCCCGCGATCCGGACCCGGACTCCGGGCCGGATCCGGCGGACTTCCTGTTCCATGTGCGCGGGGTCGGCGGGGTCGGCAAGTCCACCCTGCTCGCCCAGTGGCGCGAGGCGGCCCGGCGGGCCGGTGCGCTGACCGCCCTGGTCGACGAGACCGATGTGCACAGCGTCGAGACGGCGCTCGGCGCACTGGCCCGGCAGCTCGCCGAACAGGCCGGTCCGCTGCGGGAGTTCGACAAGGCCCTGGAGCAGTACCGGCGTTCGCTCCAGGCCGCGGCGGACCGCGAGCCGGAGCAGCCGCCCGGTGGGGAGGGTGCGTCGCTGCCGACCCGGCTGGTGGCCCAGGCGGCGCTCGGGGCGGTCTCGGTGCTACCGGGTGCGGGTGTGGTCGCGGCGGTGGCGAACCCGGATGCGGTGGCCCAGGGCGCCGAGCGCCTGATCGCGGGGGTGCGCCAGCGTCGGCGCGGCGGCGACGTGGAGGAGGCGGCGCTCGGCCGGGCCTTCGTCGCGGAGCTGTCCCGGCTCTGCGACCGCGACCGGGACCGCGGCCGGGACCGTGACCGCCGCCCCTGGATCGTCCTTTTCCTCGACACCTGGGAGCTGACGGGCCGCTATCTCGACGGCTGGCTGCGGGAGATCCTCGACGACGCGTTCGGCCCGCTGCCGCTGGAGGTGGTGTTCGTGCTGGCCGGCCGGGACGAGCTGGCCGAGCGCGAGTGGGCGCCGTGGCGGGCGGTCCTGGTGGACGTGCCGCTGGAGGTGTTCACCGAGCAGGAGGCCCGCGACCTGCTGACGGCGCGCGGGGTCACCGATCCGCTGGTGGTCGACGCGGTGCTGCGGATGTCGATGCGGCTGCCGCTGCTGGTCGCGCTGCTGGCGGCGGCCGATCCCGGCGCGGTGGAGGAGGTCGCCGACGTCGGCGCCGACATGGTCGACCAGGCGGTGGTGCGCTTCCTGCAGTGGATCCCCGAACCGGAGCGCCGGGACACCGTGCTGGCCGCGGCGCTCCCGCTGCAGCTGAACCGCGACCTGTTCGCCTGCGCCGTGCCGGAGGCCGAACCGGCGGTCTGGGACTGGCTGTCGGTGCAGCCCTTCGTGACCGGGCGCGGCGACTTCCTGCAGTACCACGCCGTGGTCCGCACCAGCATGGTGCGCCGGCGCCGGATCCACACCCCGCGGGAGTGGACGGCCGCGCACACCCGCCTCGCCGAGCACCACGCCGCGGCGCGGGCGGCGGTCGAGTTGTACCTGCCGGCGGCCCGGCGCGGCGCCGACCCCAGGTGGCGGCGGCAGTTGCTGAGCGAGACCTACCACCTGCTCTGCGCCGATCCGCTGGCCCGGCTGCCGCGCGCCCTGGAGCACACGGCGCGCACCGCCGGGGACGCCCCGGACGCGCTGGCGCCGTGGGCGGAGATGCTCAACCAGGCCGCGCAGGACAGCGACGACGCCGAACTGACCCGCTGGGCCCGCCGGATCCACGCGGCGGCGGCCGGTGAGCAGCCGGTGCTGGCGGTCCTGGACGTGCTCGCCGGTCCCGGTCTGCCGGTCCGGGTGCGGGCCTGGGCGCTCACCCATCGCGGCTACCAGTACTTCGTCGAGGACCGGGACGACGACGCCCTCGCCGACCTCGACCAGGCCGTCGCGATCGCCGCCGACCTGCCGCAGGCCCTCGCATACCGGGGGCGGGTGCTCAACTGGCACGGCCACCACGAGCGGGCGCTGGCGGACTTCACGGCGGCGCTGGCCCTCGACCCGGAGTACGCCTGGGCGCTGTCCCGGCGCGGCGAGGCCCGGCAGTTGGCCGGGCTGGCCGAGGAGGCGATGGCCGACTTCACGGCGGCGCTGGCGCTCGACCCGGACGACGCCTGGGCGCTGGGCTCGCGCGGCCAGGCGCACCGGCTGGCCGGGCGGTTGGACGAGGCGGTCGCCGATCTGACCGCCGCCATCCTGCTCGACCCGGAGTACGCCTGGGCGTTCACCCAGCGCGGCGAGGCGTTCCGGACGGCCGGGCGGCTGGCCGAGGCGGTCGCGGACTTCACCGCCGCGCTGGCGCTGGATCCCGGTGACGCCTGGTCGCTGAGTTCACGGGGCCAGGCCCTGCGGCAGGCCGGACGGCTGGACGACGCGATCGCCGATCTGACCGCCGCGCTGGCGCTCGGTCCGGAGAACGCGTGGGCGCTGGCCGAGCGGGGCGAGGCGCACCGGCAGGCGGGCCGGCCCGAGGAGGCGGTGGCGGACTTCACGGCGGCGATCGCGCTCACCCCGGAGAACGCCTGGGCGCTGGGCTCACGTGCCCAGGCGCACCGGCAGGCGGGCCGGCTGGACGAGGCGGTCGCGGACTTCACCGCCGCGCTGGCGCTCAACCCGGAGTACGCGTGGGCGGTCGGCGAGCGGGGCGAGGCGCACCGGCAGGCGGGGCGGCTGGAGGAGGCGATCGCGGACTTCACGGCGGCGCTGGCGCTGGACCCGGAGTACGCGTGGGCGCTGGCCGAGCGGGGCGAGGCGCACCGGCAGGCGGGGCGGCTGGCGCAGGCGGTGGCCGACCTGTCCTCGGCGCTGGCGCTGGACCCCTCGGACGTGTGGGCGCTGCGGGCGCGCGGGCAGGCGTACCGGCAGGCTGGCCGGCTGGACGACGCCATCGCGGACCTGACGGCCGTTCTGGTGATCGACCCGGAGTACGCCTGGGCGTTGGCACTGCGCGGCGAGGCCCACCGGCTGGCGGGGGACCTGGAGGAGGCGATCACCGATCTGAGTGCCGCGCTGGTACTCGAACCGGACGACCCCTGGGCGCTGGGTTCCCGGGGACAGGCCCGGCGGCAGGCCGGTCTGGTGGAGGAGGCGATCGCCGATCTGACGGCGGCGGTCACCCACAATCCGGACTACACCTGGGCGCTGGCCGAGCGCGGTCAGGCGCACCGGCAGGCCGGGCGTCCGGCGGCGGCGGTCGCCGACCTGTCGGCGGTGCTGGCCCGTGATCCGGCGGATCCGGCGGTGCGGTGCGCGCTGGCGGCGGCGTACCGGCACGACGGACGGTTCGAGGAGGCCCGGGCGCTGCTGGCGGAGGTGGCGCCCGAGGTCGCGGCCTCGTCGACGGTGCTGGTGGAGGTGGCGGTGCTGCGGCTGCTGACGGAGGGGCCGGCGGGTTCGGCGGACGCCTGGGAGGCCTTCCTGGAGTCCCCGTACGAGAATCCTCGGGACCCGTTCGAGCCGGCGGTGCGCAAGCTGCTGCACGGTCTGGTCGCCGGGGACGCCGAACCGGAGGAGCTGGCGCGGGCGTTCCTCGCGGTGCCGGGGGCCGGGGCGGCGCGGGCCGATGTCTGCCTCTATCTCGGTGAACTCGCGTGCGCCGGGGCACCGGTGGGGGCCCGGGCGGCGGCGGCGCTGCGGATCCTCGGGTAGCGGCGGCGGCCCGCGGCGGGTCCGGCCGGGCGGTGGGGCGGGCGATCCGACGGACGGTCGGGCGGGTTGCCCGTTCGGGCAGCCGAATTTTAGGGGTTGCCACCAGAAACGATCATTTGGGTAGATTCATGATCGACTCATTGACCGGCTCATGGCCGGTCGACCTGCACGTCCGTGCCACCCCGAGAACAGGATCCCGATGCCGAACCCCAGCTCCGCCGTGAGCCGTCGCACGCTGGTGACCGCGATCGGCGCCACCGCCGCCGCGATCGCCACCGCCCCGGCCGCGCACGCCGCCGCGCCGAGCACCCCGGCCGCGCCGGCCACCCCGGCTCCGGCCGCGCCGGGCAACCAGGCAGCCCGGACCGTGACCGTCCCGGCCACCCGGGCCCGCTCCGCCGCCGGTCGCGCCGCCGCCGGTGTGCGGACCGAGTTCCCGATCCAGTACGTCGGCGTCAGCTGGGACGGCCCCCGCCGCGGCGGCGCCATCCGCCTCCACCACGAGGAGACCGGCCCGGGGGCCTGGCAGCCGATCGCCACCGGTTGCGCGGGCGGCCCCGACGTCGCGGGCACCGCCGCGAAGGCCGCCCCGGTCTCGGCCGCGCTGGTCCCCGCCGACGGCGCGGTCGGCTACGACCTGCGCCTGCCCGACGGCGCCACCAACCTGCGCTCCACCGCGCTGGACACCACCACGGGCCCGGCCCGCACCACCACGCTCTCCCCGACCACGCCGGTCACCTTCTGCGGCGTCGAGTACCTGAGCCGCGCCGCCTGGGGCGCCGACGAGTCCAAGCGGTTCAAGAACGGCGTGGAGAACTCCCCCGCCAAGTACTACCCGCTGCAGACCCTGACGGTGCACCACACCGACACCCCGAACGCGGACCCGGACCCGGCCGCCACCGTGCGCGCGATCTACGAGTACCACGCGATCACCAACGACTGGGGCGACATCGGCTACCACTTCCTCATCGACGAGGCCGGCCGGATCTACGAGGGCCGCTGGTCCGGCGACGACGGCATCCCCGGGTTCGACGCCAACGGCAACGCGGTGACCGCCTTCCACACCGCCGGCTTCAACTCGGGCAACCTCGGCGTCGCCCTGCTCGGCACCCTGGTCGACCAGCAGCCCACCGCCAAGGCCCGGAAGTCGCTCGCCCTGGTGCTCTCGCTGGCCGCCCGCACCCACGGGCTGGACCCGCAGGCGCACGTCACCTTCGTCAACCCGGTCAACGGGGTGACCAAGCCGGTCGACCTGATCAGCGGCCACCGCGACTGGCTGGCCACCGACTGCCCCGGCGGCGTCTTCTACGCCACCCTCCCCGCCCTGCGGGCCGAGGTCGCCGCGCTCTGACGGGTGCTGCGCACCGGCGGGTGCGACCGGTCGTCCTCGTTCGGGGCCCGGGTGCTCCCGGGGCCCCGAACGGGCCACGGGAGCACCCCCGCGCTCAGGCGTGCTCGACCTCCGCCGCGTCGGCCAGGCCCAGCAGTTCGACGGCCCGCTCCCGCATCTCCACCTTGCGGACCTTCCCGGTGACCGTCATCGGGAACTCCTCCACCAGGTGCACGTAGCGCGGCACCTTGTAGTGCGCGATCCGGCCCGCGCAGTACTCGCGCAGCGTCTCCGCCGTCAGCTCCGGCGCGCCGGGCCTCGGCCGGATCCAGGCCATCAGCTCCTCCCCGTACTTGACGTCGGGGACGCCGACGACCTGGACGTCCAGGATGTCGGGGTGGGTGTGCAGGAACTCCTCGACCTCGCGCGGGTAGATGTTCTCGCCGCCCCTGATCACCATGTCCTTGAGCCGGCCGGTGATGTTGAGGTACCCCTCCTCGTCCATCACCGCGAGGTCGCCGGTGTGCATCCAGCCCTCGGCGTCGACCGCCTCCGCAGTGCGTTCCGGCCGGTCCCAGTAGCCGAGCATCACCGAGTAGCCCCGGGTGCGGAGTTCGCCGGGGGTGCCGCGCGGCACGGTCAGGCCGGTCTCCGGATCGACCACCGCGACCTCCAGGTGCGGGCCGACCCGGCCGACGGTGGACACCCGGCGCTCCAGCGGGTCCTCGGCCCGGGTCTGGGTGGAGACCGGGGAGGTCTCGGTCATGCCGTAGCAGATGGAGACGTCCCGCATGCCCATCCGGTCGACGACCTGCTTCATCACCTCGATCGGGCACGGCGAGCCGGCCATGATCCCGGTGCGCAGACTCGACAGGTCGTGCTCGGCGAAGCCCGGGTCGTTCAGCTCGGCGATGAACATGGTCGGCACGCCGTAGAGCGAGGTGCAGCGCTCGGCCGCCACCGCGCGCAGGGTGGCCGCCGCGTCGAAGGCCAGGGCCGGGACCACCACGCAGGCGCCGTGCGAGAGCGCCGCCAGGTTCCCCATCACCATGCCGAAGCAGTGGTAGAACGGGACGGGCACGCAGATCCGGTCCGCCTCCGTGTAGCCGCACAACTCCCCGACGAAATAGCCGTTGTTGAGGATGTTGTGGTGCGAGAGGGTGGCGCCCTTGGGGAAGCCGGTGGTCCCCGAGGTGTACTGGATGTTGATCGGATCGTGGGCACCGAGTCCGGCGCCGACGGCCGTCAGCCGCTCCCGGTCGCCGCGCTCCCCCGCCGCCGCCAGCTCCCGCCACTGCGGCGAGCCGATCAGCAGCACGTCCCGCAGGCCGGGACAGCGCGGGCCCGCCTCGGCGAGCATGGCCGCGTAGTCGGAGGTCTTGAAGCCCGCCGCGGCGACCACCGTGCGGATCCCCGCCTGCCGCAGCACGTACTCGACCTCGTGCGAGCGGTAGCCCGGGTTGACGGTCACCAGGATCGCGCCGATCCGGGCGGTGGCGTACTGGGTGAACACCCACTCGGGGCAGTTCGGCGCCCAGATGCCCACCCGGTCGCCGACTCCGACACCGAGGCCCAGCAGTCCGAGCGCGAGCCGGTCCACCTCCGCCGCCAGCTCCCGGTAGGTCCAGCGGCGCCCGCTCGGCAGGTCCACCAGCGCCTCCCGGTCCGGGAACGCGGCCACCGCGCGGTCGAGCGCGACGCCGATGGTGTGTTCCAGCAGCGGCACCGAGGTACTGCCGGCGCTGATGCTGGGAGCGGGAGCGGGCGCGGGAGGGGGCGGGGGCGGGGTCATGGCAACGGCTCCAGGACTCGTCCGGGCAGAAGGCGACCGAGTCTACGCAGAGCACCACCCCCCGTCACCCGGTTCCGCCGCCCCGCCGCGGACGATGCGGCGGGGCGGCGAGCGGCGGAGCGGGCAGGGAGCGTGACCCGGGGTCAGGCCCGATCGGACATCAGGCCGGGGTGCCGTCCTGGACCGGGGCGGGCCCGGCGGCCCCGGCGGGCTCCTGGACGGCGGCGGACTCCTGGACCGCCGGGGCCGGCGGCGCCGGGACGGTGGCGGCCACCGCCGCGGCGGCCAGCGCCACCCCGCAGCCGATCAGCAGGCCCACCCGGAAGCCGGTCTCGGAGGGCAGCACATGCCCGCCCACGGTGGTGGTCAGCTGGGCGAGCACGACACCCACCACGGCCGCGGAGACCGAGGTGCCGAGCGAGCGCATCAGGCTGTTGAAGCTGTTCGCCGAGGCCGTCTCGGAGAGCGGCACGGCGCTCATGATCAGCGCCGGCATCGCGCCGTACGCGAGGCCCACACCGGCGTTGCAGATCAGCGTCACCACCAGCACGCCCCAGGTGGACCCGATCAGCAGCATCGACAGCCCGTACCCGGCCGAGATCGCCAGCGCGCCGGCGACCAGGGTGAACTTGGGACCCCGCGCCGCCGAGAGCCGGCCGCCGAGCGGAGAGACGACCATCATCATCAGACCGGACGGCGCCATCCACAGCCCCATCGCGAGCATCGACTGGCCCAGGCCGTACCCGGTGGCCGCCGGCAGCTGGAGCAACTGCGGGACGATCAGCGCCTGCGCGTACATCCCGAAGCCCACCAGGACGGACGCCGCGTTGGTCAGCAGCACCCTCGGCCGGGCGGTCACCCGCAGGTCGACCAGCGGCTCGGCGAGGCGCAGCTCCCAGGCGCCCCAGGCGAGCAGCAGCACCACCGCGGCCGCGAACAGGCCTAGCGTCGTCCCGTCGGTCCAGCCCCAGTCACCGCCCTTGGAGACCGGCAGCAGCAGGCAGACCAGGCCGGCGCCGAGGCCGAGCGCCCCGACCGCGTCGAAGTGTCCGCCGGCCGGGCGAGTGGTGGGCGCGGGGACCAGGAGGCGGATCATCACCGCGACCGCCACCGTGAGGACGGCCGCGCCCCAGAACAGCGCCCGCCAGCTGGCGTACTGGGCGACGGCCGCCGAGATCGGCAGGCCGAGGCCGCCGCCGATGCCCATCGAGGCGCTCACCAGGGCGATCGCGGAACCGAGCCGCTCGGGCGGCAGGACGTCGCGAAGCAGGCTGATGCCGAGCGGCACCACGCCCATGCCCATGCCCTGGAGGCCGCGCCCGGCGATCATCGGCAGCACCGAGGAGGTCAGCGCGCAGATCACCGAGCCGAGCAGCAGCGGGGCGCAGCAGGCCAGCAGCATCCGCCGCTTGCCGAACAGGTCGCCGAGGCGGCCGCTGATCGGCACGAACACGGCGGCGGAGAGCAGGGTGGCGGTGATCACCCAGGAGGCGTTGGAGGGGGAGGTGTCGAGGATCTTCGGCAGCTCGCCGATCAGCGGGGTGACCAGGGTCTGCATGATCGCGGCCACCGTACCGGTGAGGGCGAGCGTGGCGACGACCCCCCTGGTCCGGTCGGGGGCGGTGGTCTGTGGGGCGGCCATGAGCGGGGGCTCCTCGATTCCGGGGCAGGAGGTGCGTTCATATGCACAGTACACATGATATGTATCGTGCACATCACCCACCATGGGCGACCGCCTGCGATACTGTGCGCAAACACCGCAGGTCAGCGCCCCGGAACCAGGGACGGGAAGGACGGCATCATGAGCGGGCCCACGGACGAGGTGGCGTTCGAGTACATGGTGCTCAGCCGGCACCACTACCTGAGCCCGGCCGGCGCCCGGCCGGAGGGCAGCCGGCTCGACCGCAGCGCCTACATCCTGCTCAGCCGGATCCGGATGCAGGGCCCGATGTCGATCGGCGAACTCAGCGACGCCTTCGGACTGGACGCCTCCACCCTCAACCGGCAGACCGCCGCGATGACCCGGGCCGGACTGGTCGAACGGATCCCGGACCCGGACGGCGGGATGGCCCGCAAGTTCCGCACCACCGAGGAGGGCGAACGCCGCCTCGACGAGGACCGCGCCGCGCACGCCCACGCCCTCGACCTGGTGATGGCCGACTGGCCCGCCGAGGACGTCCGGACCTTCGCCGACTTCCTGCGGCGCTTCAACACCGGCATCGAGCGCCTCGACGGCCGCCCCTGGCCCCGCCCCTGACCCACCGTCGCCCGGCACCCCGGCCCCGACGATGCCCGCCCGCCCCTCCAGGAGCCCCGACCGCATGGACCGCCCGCAGGCCCCCGCCCTCCTCCTCGACGCCCTCGCCCCCGCGCACCCGGCCGGCATCCTCGACGCCGCCGAGCGGGCCGAACGACGGGGCGCGGACCGGCTGGTGGTCTCCGAGACCGCCTACGACCCGTTCCTGCAGCTGGCCCGCGCCGCCGACCGCACCGGCTCCATCGAACTGGCCACCGGCGTGGCGGTCGCCCTCGCCCGCACCCCGATGACGCTCGCCTACCAGGCCTGGGGCCTGCACGCGGCCTCCGGCGGCCGGGCCGTGATCGGACTCGGCTCGCAGGTCAAGCCGCACATCGAGAAGCGCTTCGGGATGCCCTGGGACCGGCCCGCCGCCCGGATGCGCGAGTACGTGCACGCGGTGCGGGCGATCTGGCACAGCTGGCAGACCGGCGACCGGCTGCGCTTCCGGGGCGACTTCTACACCCACACGGTGATGACGCCGGTGTTCGCCCCCGACCCGATCCCGGCCGGGGTGCCGCGAATCCTGCTGGCGGGGGTCGGCCCGCTGATGGTGCGCGCCGCCGGGGCGGTGGCCGACGGCTTCCTCAGCCACCCGTTCACCTCGGTCGGCTACCTGACCGGGCAGGTGCTGCCGGCGCTGGCCGAGGAGCGCGGGGCGGCCGAGGCGGCGGGCGCGGCCTGGACCGGCCGGCCGTTCGAGATCGTCGGGAGCGTGCTCACCGCGACCGGGCGCACCGAGGAGGAACTGCGGGCCCACCGCGCGTCCGTCCGGGAGCGGCTCGCCTTCTACGCCTCCACGCCCGCCTACCGCCCGGTGCTGGCCCAGCACGGATGGGAGGACCTGCACGAGGAACTGCACCGGCTGTCGCTGCGCGGACGGTGGCCGGAGATGGCCGCGCTGATCGACGACCGGGTCTTCGACACCTTCGCCGTCGCGGGCACCGTCGAGGAGGCCGCCCGGGAGATCCACCGCCGCTACGCCGGTCTGGCGACCAGGGTCTCGGTCAGCCTGCCCGAGGACGCCGACCCGGACCTCGGCCTGGACGTCCTGGACGCGCTGCGTGCCCTGGACGGCCGCCCGTGACCGCACTGACGGGGCCGGGGCGGCTACCCTCCGCAGTCGGCCCGGAGGGGCGGTCCGGCGGGAAAACCGGACGCGCCGTATGGTTCGCCCGCACCACCGGCGTCACCGGCGCTACGGGCGAAGGGGTGTGACAGTGCCTCAGCCGACGTCGGCCCCGGAGCCCTCCGGACCGGCGGCCTCCCCGACCTCACGCGCTGCCACCTCACGTGCCGCCGCTTCCCGCGTCGCCGTCATCTCGGCGTAGACCCGTGCGCCCCGGTCCGGCGCCAGGTCCAGGTTGGCGAGCACGCCGGGGACGGCCACGCTCGGCATCAGGTGCCGGTACAGCGTCGAGACCCGGACGGCCAGGTCGGCGCGGCCGGTGAAGCGCTGCGACTGGAGCTGCACGCCGACCCAGGAGGCCGTCATCAGCCCGGCCGTGTCGGCCGGCACCACGTGCGGCAGCAGCTCGCCGCGCTCGCCCGCGTCGACCAGCAGCCGCTCCAGCCGGGAGATCCAGCCGGGCGCGGCGTCGATGCCCATCTGCTTGTCCGCGCCCTGGTCCACCGACAGCCGGACCGCCGCGCTGACCAGCGGGTCGATGGGCACCAGATGCGTGACCACCATGCCGGTGTCCACGAACTCCTGGAGCTTGCAGGAGCGCTCCGGGACCGCCTCGGCCTCGAACTGCCCCTCGATCACCCCTTGCGCGAGCTCCCGCTTCGAGGCGAAGTGGAAGTAGACGGCACCGCGGGTCACCCCGGCCCGGGCCACGACCTCACCGATGGTCGCCCGCTCGTAGCCGAACTCGTCGAACACCGAGGCCGCGGCCTCCAGAATCAGCCGCCGCGTCCGCAGCGCCCGTTCCTGTCGCACCACCCCGACCACCCCCACCACACCCGCACCGAAACAAAACCAAACAGCCCGTATCTTACCCGGGGCGCGGGAACGCCCCTACTGCCGTCCCGGCGGGGGCGCCCGCACACGGGCTGTCAGAGAATACCGACCATGCGGTCCGGTCCGGACCCGTACCCCGGGTCCGGACCGACGCGGGGACCTGCTCCCCGGCCCGCCTCCCGGGCGCACTCCGGGCCGACTCCGGCCGAACTCCCGGGCGGCGACCGGCCGGAGGGGTCCGGCTCCGCCCGCCCCGGCCCCCGCTCGGCTCAGCTCACCCCGCCTCCACCTCCAGCTCCTCCCCCTCCCGCTTCAGCACCGCGACCGCCTCGACCTCCACCAACTGGTCGGCGTACCCGAGCACGGAGACGCCCAGCAGGGTGCTCGGCACATCGTGCGCGCCGAGGTACTCGCGGTAGACCTCCCAGGCGGCCACCAGGTCGCTCTGCCGGGAGGAGGCCACATACACCGTGGTGCGCACCAGGTCCGTGAGCGCGGCACCCTCGCCCTCCAGCACGGCGATCAGGTTCCGCATCACCTGGTGGGCCTGCCCCGCGTAGTCGCCCACGGCCACCGTGCGCCCCTCGGTGTCCAGCGGACAGGCGCCGGCCAGCCAGAGCGAGCGGACCGGCACGTCGACGGCCGCCGCGTAGGCGTAGTCGACGGCCTGGGTGAGCCGGTGGTTGCGGATCAGCCTGACGGCGCTGCTCATGGGTGCCTCCCGGACGGTCGTTCGGTCCTGTCGGAGCCATCGTTCGAAGCCGGGGCCCTGACCGTCAATCGATTTACCGCGCCGCCCCGGACGCCCCGGGCCCCGCCGGCCGGGAATTCACCTCTGCGGGTGATGGCGGTGCGGGAGCCCGAACCGGGATCCTGGTGGTTCGCCGACGACCGAGGGGGCTGCCGTGCCGTTTCCGCACACCACCGGGGGCTGGGGCCGCCGCGGGCTGCTGGGAGTCGCCCTGGGGGCCGCCCTGGCCCCGCTGGGGGCCGGTTCCGCCGCCGCCCGCCCCCGCGAGGAGGACGGGGGGCTCGCGCTCGGCCTCCGGGTCGCCGCCGTGGCGGCCGCGCAGATCGGCGTGCCGTACGCCTGGGGCGGCGGCGACCGGTTGGGCCCGAGCCTCGGCTTCTGCGACGAGGAGAACGGCTACCTGGACGGGCAGTGCCTGGGCGAGAGCACCATCGGCTTCGACTGCAGCGGCCTGTCGCTGCACTGCTGGTACCGGGCGAGCGGCGGAGCGGTGGAGCTCGGCCACTACACGGTCGCCCAGTTCCACCGCTCCGCCCCGGTGGACCGGAGCGCACTGCTCCCCGGCGACCTGCTGTTCTTCTCCCGCCCGGACGCGCCGCTGCACCATGTGGGCCTCTGGGCCGGTGACGGCGCGATGATCCACGCGGAACGCACCGGCACCCTGGTGGCCCGGGTCGAGGGCGTCCTCGACCTGCCGCGCTGGGCCCGCGAGTTCGCCGGCGCCCGGCGCCCGCTGCCGCTCGACCGCCAGGAACTTCCCCCGGGGCCTCGCCGCATCGGCCCGTGACCTCCCGGGTCCGCCGGGGACGCTAGCCTCCGGGCATGACTGGATCACGACACCCCCGCCGGATGATCACGCGGCTCGTGGACGGACGCATCTGCGCCTACGACCTGGCCGCCGAGGACCTGGGTCGGCTGTCGCCCGTCCTGGTCTGGTCGCCCGCTCCCGGGGACGACGTCGTCGACCACGCCGTTGCCGCCGACCTTCGGCGTCTGTACGGCACGACACCGGACGCGGTCGTGTGCGTGGCACCGGACGGCGTCGAGGTCTGGAGGTCCGGACTCGAACCGGGGTCGGCCCGGCAGTTCGCACACCGACCCGGCTGTGTCCTGTCGCCGGACGGACGCGTGCTCTGGGTCTACCGCCCCGACGTCATGGCCGGCCGCGGCCGCCCCGACCAGTGGGTCGCCCTGGACGCCGGCTCCGGCGCTGTCACCGCGCAGGCGGACCTCCGGACCGCCGGGCACGGCGGAGTGCAACTGCCGCACGCCGCGAGCGGCCAGGTCCTCCTCAACGTGGGAGAAGGACAGGACGGCACGGCCGTCTACCGCGCCTCGCTGACCGGGACCGGGCTGGACCTCTTCCAGTACCCCTGGGACGACCGGTGCCTCATCGACCTGTCGCCGGACGGCCACCGGTTCATGACCGTCAACCACGACCAGGGCGACATGGCCGTCCACGCGTTCCCGGAGGGCGAGGTGGTGTTCACCCTCTCGGTCGACGCCTTCGGGCACGAGCCGGCCGACGCCTGTCTGGAATGGTCCGGCGGCCATCTCGACCCGGACACCGTCATCGTCACCGTCGTCGGCCAGACCGAGGACGAGGAGGAATGGTTCCGCCACTACCGCGTCGACGCGCGCTCCGGCCGGGTCCGCGGCGACTTCGACGCACATGGGAGGGATCCCTACGACATCCACCCCCTCGGCGACGGCACTTGGCTCACCACGGACCCGTCCGGACACCCGGTCCGCTGGACCGATTAGTAGGATGCCGTCCCCGCGCCCGCGGGGGTCGGCGTCGGGCATGCCCCCTGCGCAGACGTCGCGTCGGCGGTCAGGAGCCGGCTTCTGCGGGGAAGAGGGCGTCGAGCCGGGGTGTTCCGGTCCTCGCCGCGACCGCTACGGTGGCGCTGTCCTCCTCGGGGTCCGCCCATGTCCCCCGGACGGCGTCCAGGGCCTCGTAGAACGCCTCCGGGCTGTCGCCCTGCCGACCCGTCAACTCGCCGAAGACCTCCTGGGCCGCATAGTCGAGTTCCTCCCACTCCGGCCACTCCTCGTCGCGCCACTCCCGCAGGGGCCTTCCTACCAGGGCCCGCACCTCGGGAACGTCGGCGAGGGCGTCCGGGGCGGCGAGCACCGCCCGGTACGTCTCCTGCCCTTGGCCCACCAGCCAGAGCGCGAAGTAGTCGAAGCCGTCGTCGGAACACAGGCCACCCTCGATCCGGTCCGCCGCCGACCAGAGTGCGCCCGTGGCGACCGCCGCGCACGCGGCTTCCAGACGGGCCTGGAATTCGACTGCCTCCGCCGCCGAACCGCACCGCAACGCCCCGCGCAGCCACTCCAGCCGTTCGTGGCGGCCGCCGGGGCGACGGCTCAGCTCGTCCATGAGCGCCCAGAAGGTCTCGTCGTCCATGCCGCACAGGATCGCAGCCGGCACTGACACGCCGGGCCGGGACGGGTCGGGCGCCGAACCCGAACCGCGCAACCGCCCGCACCCGGCCGGGAGCTCCCGCACCGGGCCTCCGCACGCTCCTGGAGGACGCGAGTGGAGGACGGGAGTGGAACCTGCCGCTGTCCGGGCTGCTGCTGTCAGGCGGCAGCCCGGACCTGCCGGGCGGTACACGGGCGGCACGGCGGACCGCAGCGGATCACGGGGTGCCCGGCAGCTCCGCGTGGACCCGGGCGAGCAGCTCGTGCAGGACGCGCCGCTCCGCCCCGCTCAGCGGCGCCAGCACCTCGTCCTGCACGGCCAGCGCCTCGGCCCGCAGTTCGGCGAGCAGCGCACGGCCGGCCTCGGTGACGGTGACCGAGAGCCGACGGCGGTCCGCGGCGTCCCGGGCCCGCTCGACGTACCCGGCGAGGGCCAACTGGTCGGCGACCTTGGCCATGTCACTGGCGTCGACCCCCAGCCGCCGCACGAGGTCCCGCTGCGCGTGCGGGCCGAAGTCGGCCAGCGCGGCGAGCACCGCCATGTCCCACAGCCGCAGTCCGCGCCGGGCGAGGCGTTCGGCGAGCCGCGAGCGGGCCGCCTTCCCGGTCCGGGACAGCAGGTAGGTACTGAGGTCCAGCAGGGTCGGCGGGGTCGCCCCCGCGGGTGACGGACCGGCGGGAGCGGGAGCGGTGGAGCCGGGTTCCTCTGGGGCCATGGGAGAAGTCTAGGGTGCGGCCCTATAGTGGGTGCAGACCTATGATTTCGCGTCGCCAACCACCTTCACCCGAGGCGAGGAGCCCTCACCATGGACGCCCTGTACCACCGCCTGCTCGTCGCCGACTTCCCCGCCTGCTTCCGCTTCTACCGGGCCGTACTGACCCCGCTGACCGGCGCCGCCCTGGTCAAGGGCACTCCCGACGGCCCCTACGCCACCTGGGACCTCGACGGTCAGGCAGTGCTGTCGCTGTTCGACCGGAGCCTGCTGGCCGCCACCGTCGGCACCGCCGCACTGCCCGCCGAACCGGCCGCCGCCCAGGACGGCACCATGCTGGTGTTCCGGGTCGAGGACGTCGGGCAGGCGTTCGACCTCTGCCTGCGGCACGGCGCCGGCTCCGTCGTCGGCCCCACCGACCGCCCCGAGTGGGGGCCCGGGCTGCGCACCGCCCATCTGCGCGACCCGGAGGGCCGGCTGATCGAGCTCCAGTCGTACTGACCCGGCCCGGCGGCCGGGCCGGCGGGTCAGTGGACCGTGCCGGCGTTCGGGGCGAGCACCCCGGCGGTGACCAGACCGATGATCAGGCCGCCGAGCAGGATCCGGTACACCACGAACGGCAGGAAGCTGTGGTGCGAGATGTACTTCAGGAACCAGGCGATCGCCGCGTAGCCGACCGCGAAGGCGATCAGCGTGGCGAGGATCGTCGGTCCCCAGGCGGGCGCCGGGCCCTCCCCGATCTTGAACAGCTCGAGCACGCCCGAGGCGAGCACCGCCGGGATCGCCAGCAGGAAGGAGTAGCGCGCGGCGGCCTCCCGGCTGTAGCCGAGGAACAGGCCCGCGCTGATCGTGCCGCCCGACCGCGAGACACCCGGGATCAGCGCCAGTGACTGGGCGGCACCGTAGACCAGCGCGTGCGGGAAGGTCAGGGAGTCGATCCGCCGGGCACTGCGCACGGCCCGGCTGCGGTCCGCGGCCGCCAGGACCAGGCCGAAGACGATCAGCGTGGTGCCGATGATCCGCAGGTCCCGCAACTGGGTCTCGATCGTGGTCTGGAACAGCTTGCCCAGGACCGCGATCGGCAGCGTGCCGACGATCACGAACCAGCCCATCCGCGCATTCGGGTCCCGGCGCAGTTCCGGCGTCCACAGCGAGCGGATCCAGGTGGAGACGATCGCGGTGATGTCCTTGCGGAAGTAGATCAGGACCGCGGACTCGGTGCCGAGTTGGGTGACCGCGGTGAACGCGGCGCCCGGGTCGTCCCATCCCAGCAGCGCGGAGAAGACCCGCAGGTGGGCGCTGGAGGAGACCGGGAGGAACTCGGTGAGCCCCTGGATCAGGCCGAGGACGGCCGCGTGGAACCAGCTGATCACCGGACACCCGCCGCACAGGCCCGCTGTTCGCTTCGCATCGTGTCTTTCCCGTTCCGCTCGGAGGAGGGGCCCGGGCGCCGTCCCGCAGCCCGGGCCGGACCGCTGCCTGCACCGCCGTTATCGCCGGGCGGCGGCCCCGCAACGGGCTGCCGGGCCCAGGGGCTGCGCGGCGTTCGCGCGCCAGTGCGATCGGGTGGCGCGGCCAGCATGGCCGAGGCAGGCTGAACGTTTCCTGAAGACGCAGGTCACGGCCGACGCCGGTCCGCCCGTGCCGCTCCGGCGGACTGATCCGGATTCAGCACCCGGCTGCCGGAGGCGAGAAAAGAACGATCACAAGCACGGAACTGACGAAACGCCGAGGAGACTCACTCGCACTCGACGGGCTCTCGGTCGAGACCGCTCGGCGGCGGCAAACGGCACCGCCCCGTCCGGGGCGGACGGGGCGGGCAGGGCGGGCAGGGCGGGCAGGGCAGACGGGGCGCTGTCGTTGCGGGTGCCGCCGGTCGGGGTGAGGAGCGTCGCGCGGCAGGCGGGGGTCCGAGGACGGGACCCTAGCGCGGGGCGTCCAGGTGGTAGAGCGCCGAGCAGGTCCGGCCGTGCAGCGGGCTGATCTGGCGGGCGGCGGCCGGGGTGTGGCCGACCGCGGCCGTGCAGTACCGGGAGTCCGGGACCGGCAGCGGGCGCAGCGTGACGCCGGTGGCGGGGGCGGCGACCGCCACACCGCCGAGGGTCAGCCCGGCCGTCAGGGCTGTGACGACGATTCGGCGGGCGAGGCGCATGGGGTACCTCCGGAGGAGCTCGACTGAGGGACGGCGGCGGCCGGGGACGGTGGCCGCCGCCCCCATTCGAACGGCGGGTGCGCCGGGCGGCCCGGCCGACACACCGCGCGCGCCGCTAGTCGTATGTGTACGACTGCGTCCGGGGCGATCCGGCGGCGGCCACCCGGGCTCACCCGGTGTCAGCCGGCGGAACCGCCCCGGCTCTCCCCCGGCTCGTCCCACAGCTCCTCGGCGCAGGCGCCGACGAGCGCGCGGATGCGGGCCAGCGCCTCCCCCGCCGGCAGCGGTTCCGGCCGCCGGCCGTCGCGCAGGCGCAGGGCGAGCCGGCCGTCCGCCGCCTCGCGCGGGCCGACGACCGCCTGGTACGGGACCAGCCGGGCCTCGCGGATCCGCGCGCCCAGGCTGCCGCGCTCGGGCCCGGCGACCTCGGCCCGCAGCCCGAGGTCCAGGCAGCGTTCGCGCAGTTGCCCGGCCAGCGCCCGCTCGCCCTCGGTCAGCGGCAGCAGCACCAGTTGGGTCGGTGCCAGCCAGGCGGGGAAGGCCCCGCCGTACAGTTCGATCAGGTGCGCGACCACCCGTTCCACGCTGCCGATGACGCTGCGGTGCACCATCACCGGGCGGTGCTTCGCCCCGTCCGGCCCGATGTACTGGAGCCCGAACCTCTCCGGCTGGTGGAAGTCGATCTGCACGGTGGAGAGGGTGGACTCGCGCCCGGCCGCGTCGGCGATCTGGACATCGATCTTCGGCCCGTAGAACGCGGCCTCGCCCGGCACCGCCTCGAACGGCACGCCGGAGCGCGACAGCACCTCGGTGAGCAGCGCGGTGGCCCGTTCCCAGAGCGCCGGGTCCGCCACGTACTTGCCGCCCTCGCCCGGCAGCGAGAGCCGGTACCGGACCGGCCGGATGCCGAGCGCGCGGTGCGCCTCGCCGATCAGCTCCAGCGCGGCGACCGCCTCGTCCGCGGCCTGGTCGGGAGTGCAGAACACGTGCGCGTCGTTCAGCTGGATCGCCCGCACCCTGGTCAGCCCGCCGAGCACGCCGGAGAGTTCGGAGCGGTACATGCCGCCGAGTTCGGCGATCCGCAGCGGCAGCTCCCGGTGGCTGCGGGGCCGTGAGCGGTAGATCAGGGCGTGGTGCGGGCAGAGGCTGGGGCGCAGCACGACCTGCTCGGCGCCGAGGTCCATCGGCGGGAACATGTCGTCCCGGTAGTGCTGCCAGTGGCCGGAGATCTCGTACAGCTCGCGTTTGCCGAGGACGGGCGAGTACACATGGCGGTATCCGGCGCGCCGCTCGCGGTCGCGGACGAACTCCTCCAGGGTGTGCCGGATCGCGGCGCCGTCGGGCAGCCAGTACGGGAGGCCGGAGCCGATCAGCGGATCGGTGTCGAAGAGTCCGAGCGCGCGGCCCAGCCGGCGGTGGTCGCCGTCGGGGCCGGCAGCGCGGACGGGGACGGGAGCGGCGTCGGGGCCGGCATCGGATGCGGCGCCGGGGCCGGCGTCGGGGGCGATCGGGTGGCTGTTCACGGGGGTCTCCACTCTGCGGTGCGGGCGAGTGGACGGGTACGGCGAAGCCCCGGGGCACTCGCCCCGGGGCTTCGGACTCAGTCAGCAGTCAGCGCGCCGGGACTCTCTCCGGCGTCGTCGTGAGGACGGCTGCAGCGCGCTTCATGCCGTCCACGCTACAGCCGAACGCCGCGGTGGGCGAACGGTTTTCCGCCCGGTCTCAGCGCAGGACCTCACAGCCGCGTGCCGCCAGGGCGGCGAGCAGTGACGGCGCCGGTTCGACCGGGTTCCAGCGCAGGTCCAGCTTCTCCAGCGCGGGCAGCCCCGCCGCCCCGTCGGCCAGCCAGTCCGGCAGCGCGGTGATCCGGTTGCCGCGCAGGTCCAGTCGGCGCAGCCGGGGCAGGCCGGCCAGGGCCGGGGGCACCTCGGTGAGCGCGTTCTCGCGGAGCTCGAGTTCACGCAGTTCGGCGAGCCCGGCGAAGGAGTCCGGCAGGCCGGTCAACGCGTTGCCGCGCAGCCAGAGTTCGCGCAGCGCGCGCAGGCCGCCGAGCGAGTCCGGCAGCGCGGTGAGCAGGTTGTGCTGGGCGCGCAGTTCGACCAGGCCGGTCATCGCGCCGATCTCGGACGGGAGTTCGGCGATCCGGTTCTCGCCGATGTTGAGGTAGCGGAGCGCGGTGAGCCGGCCGAGGGCGGCCGGGAGTCCGGTGAGCGCGTTGTCGTGCAGGTAGAGGAAGTCGGTGAGGCCGGCGAGGTCGCCGAGCTCCGCCGGGACGGCGGAGATCCGGTTGTGCCCGAGGTCGAGGGTCCGCACCCGGTTCAGTCGGCCGATCCGGGGCGGGACTTCGGTGATGCCGGTGTCCGCGAGGATCAGGACCGTCAGATCGGTGCGGTCCCACACCTCCTCGGGCACGGTGCCGAGGTGCTGCCGCCAGAGGTTGAGGATGATGTCGGTCACCGGGCCATCCTGCCTCCCGGACCGTGCCGGACCGCGCCGGGGCACTCCCCGCGTCCCGGCGCGCTTCCCACGGCCCGGCCTACCGCTTGACGCTTGCATGCCATGCTCGGGAGGATGCCGGAACCGTCCGACGAGCTACGCGCCGACCGTCCTCGCCCCACCCTCCGGTCGGCCGGGAGAGGGCCCCCCTTGGCCGTCCATCCACTGATCCGACGAGCCGGCCGAACGGCCGCCGCCGTCCTCCTCGCCCTCGCCGGGGCACTGACGGCCGCCGGACCGGCGCACGCCGACTTCGGCACCGACTACCACGACCCGTTCACCGCGGCGAAGCCGCTCACCCGGCCCGACACCCGCTCCTGCACCGTCGAAGTGATGCGTGACCAGCCGTTCCGCAACGGCTACGGGAACCCGCCGGACACGCCGTACAACACCACCGTCACCCCGCCCGCCGACTGCGCCGGCCCCTGGTCCGCCGTCGTGCTCGACCTGCACGGGCAGGTCGCCGGGCGGCAGTTCGACCGGCTGTTCACCGTCCGGGTCGGCGGCGTGCAGGTCCTGCTCTCCTCCACCCCCGAACCGTCCAAGGACGGCATCGAGTGGGCGCTCGAACGCGATGTCACCCGCTACGCGCCGCTGTTCGCCGCCGGACCTCAGCCCTTCGCGCTCGACCTCGCCAACGTCACCGACGACACCTACACCGGCGTCTTCCGGATCTCCGCGAGCCTGACCTTCTACACCGCCTCCGCCCACTGGCCCGCCGCCAGGACCGCCGACCGGCTGCTCACCACCGGGCCCTTCGGACTCGACCGGGCCACACCGAGCGCAGGCACCGACCTCACCTTCCCGCCCAACCTGGAACGCCTGACCGCCGAGGTGTACGCACGCGGCGGCGGCGCCTGCGAGGAGTTCGCCTACGCCTCCGCGCCCGAGGAGTTCGCCCGCGCCAACCCCGGGACGGGCGTCTGCGGCCAGGGCCCGTTCCGCGAACTGCGGCTCAGCGTCGACGGACGGGTGGTCGGCGCGGTCTGGCCCTACCCCGTGATCTACACCGGCGGCTGGGACCCGCTGCTGTGGCGGCCCACCCCGGGCGTCTTCGCCTTCGACCTGCCCGCCTACCGGCTGGACCTCACCCCGTACGCCGGGCTGCTGGTGGACGGCCGCCCGCACCGGGTCGCGATCGCCGTCAACGCCGCCGAGGCCCGCAGCAACGACCTCTGGACCGGCCAGGTCAACCTCTTCGCCGAGGTCGACCACGGCGCGGCCCGCACCACCGGGCAGCTGACCGACTACCGGGTCGCCCCGGAGGCCGCGACCACCACCGCCCAGCGCGACCACGGCGGCGGCAGCGGCGACTGGACGGTCACCGCCGCCCGGCACGACCTCGCCCGGGGCTGGCTGCAGACCTCGCACGGCCGGGTCACCACCGAGGTCCGCGACGACCTCGTGTTCGGCTCCACCCAGCGCTTCCGCGCCAACGGCAACGACCTGACCCTGCACAACCGCACCGACCTCACCCGCTCCACCGCCACCTGGGGCTCCGGCCCCCGGCGCACCAGCACGGTGCACGAGAGCCAGCCGCTCGACGTCACCTACCGGTACACCCAGGACGCGGCCGGCAACACCGACCAGACCACCGCCATGGAACTCGGCCAGCACCGGGAGGCGACCACGGCGACCGGCGCCCGGGTGACCGAACGCAGCACCGTCGACCACACCCTGCGCCCGACCGCCCACCGCCACGACGGCGACACCACCGTCCGCACCGGCACCGCCACCGAGGACTACCGCAGCACCGGCCCGGACGGCCCCTACCACCGCACCGTCACCACCGTGGACGGCTGGCCGGTCGGCTGACCCTCCGTCCGCACCGGGCCGGGCCACTGGTCCGGCCCGATGCGGTGCGGCCCGGTGCGGCCCGGTGCGGCGGACCTCAGCTCATCCGGAAGACCGGCCCGCGCGCCGTGAACGGCAGTGCGGCACCGCGCGGAACGAGGAAGGCGTGCTCGCGGCGCAGCCGCAGTACGTCGCACTCGCCGTCGGTGATCACGAGCACGGGTGCCCCGGGAGGGAAGTCCTCCGCCCGCTCCAGCAGGTCGATGCCCGGCTGGAGCACGGTGCCGCCGCGCCCGTGCACCCGGAGCCGCCCGGCGATCTCCTCCACCGGGAGGTACCCGGCGTCGTGCGCGGCGGCGTCGCAGTGCACCACCCGCGCCGCGGGCACGTCCCGGGCGGCGGCGTAGGAGGCGATCGCGCCGAGCGCCTTGCCGAGCAGCGTCCGGTCCATCGAACCGGAGGTGTCCAGGACGACCCCGAAGGTGCAGCGCGGCGCCTCCTCCTCCGGGTGGTGGCGGCCCGCCCGGGGGATGTCCGGCGTGGCGGACTGCCGGCGCGCGGGGCGGGCGTAGCTGCGCACCGGTTCCGGCCGGGGCACGAACTCGTCGAACCAGCGCGCCAGCAGCGCGTCCCACGGGAGCGGCGGGTGGGCCAGTGCGCGGATCTCCTCCACCAACCCGGCCGGCAGCAGCCCGCGTTCGCGCCCGTGCAGCTCGAAGCCCTGCTGGAGGCCGCGCCGGTAGAAGTCGTCGAGGTCCACGAAGTCCCGGGGCGGCCCCAGCCGTTCGCCGAGGATGTCCGGTCGGTTCTTCCCCGCCAGGGTGGCGAGGCGGCGGATCCGGCGCCGGTCGCGGACGATCCGGTCGTACACCTCCTCGGCCGACAGGCCCTTCAACTGCGGGTCGTGCAGCAGCCCGTCCGGCATCTCGCCGACACCCATCTCCAGCAGCCAGCCGTTGATGACGTAGTCGGCGGCGACGTTGAACAGGAACGGGTCCCGGCCGCCGCGGCGCTCGCCGTGCCGCAGGGCGGCGTGCAGGATCTCGTGGCCGAGGACGAACCGCCACTCCTCGTCGGAGTAGCGGCGCAGCGGGTTGACGTAGATCTCCCCGGCCTCGCTGTCGACGGCGGCCACGGCGATGTCGTGGGCCCGGGCCAGTTCGGCGTCGGCCACCACGGTGAGGCCGGCCGCGACGACGCCGAGCAGCGGGTAGGAGGAGACGAACCAGTTGAGCGCCCTGCTCCAGGGCCGCTCGGGCAGGCGCTCGCCGGTCTCGGCGTCGAACCGGCCGCCGGCCCGGTCCATGGCGGCGGACATGGTACGGGTGAGCGCGGCCGCGAACTCCACCGTCCAGTCCTCGGGCGGCCCGTGGCCGCGCCACTCCAGCAGCAGCTGGTCGTGCTCGGCGGTTCCGGCCGTCCCGGCGGTCCCGGCGACCGCGGGTGCGGGCAGGCCGTCGCGGCGCCATCGGGCGGCCAACTCCTCCTCGCCGCCGCCCGGGTACTCCTGCGGGAGGGCGACCGGGGCGCGGCCGACCGGGAAGGTGGCGAGGAAGCGGTTGACCACCGCGCAGCGGGCGGCGGCCTCGAAGGCGTCGGGCGGGGTCCGGGTGCCGCGGGCGCCCGGGAGGTGGCCGAGGCCCAGGTGCAGCAGGGCGTGCGCGAGCACCCAGGCCCACTCCTCGGGTTCGGCCCGGCGGCGCGGGTTGACGTGCAGGGTGCCGTTGGAGTCGGCCACCGCCCAGCCGTCCGGCGGGGCGGTGTCGCAGTTCTCGGTGCGGCAGATGTCGGCACGCAGGGCGGCGAGGGCCGGATTGCGGCGGAGCAGCCGGACGCCCTCCGCGAAGGCCTCGGTGCCCGGGTCCGGCTCCCTCCGGTCGGCCTGGGCGCGCTTCACCCGCGGACCTCGGCGGTGCGCTTCACCGGCGGACCTCGGCGGTGCGCTTCACCGGCGGACCTCGACGACGGGCTTCACCCGCGGGCCGGCGGTGCGCCTCACCGGCGGGCCTCGACCAGCCGGGGCATGTCCCGGGCGGCCTCGATCAGGAACCAGGCGGGCAGCACCGGGTTGCCGTCCGCACCGTCGGCGATCACCGTCCGAGCGACCTCCACCGAGATCTCGGCCAGCTGGACCAGCAGCGACTTCGCCCGGAACGCGGTCTGCCGCTGCGCCCCGGAGGCGTGCTCCTTCTGCGCGGGCAGTTCCTTGACGAGTCGGCCGCGGAAGGCGTCGGCCAGGTAGTAGAGCAGGTCGCGGTCCTCCACCCGGTGCGGCCAGCGCGCGTCGCCCTTGAGGATCGCCTCCAGGCCGTAGGAGTTGCGGACGATCTTCGCGTAGCCGCAGAAGGCGATCGCGTGCTGCGCGGTGAGCAGCCCGTGGGCGACGACCTTGAGCGTCCCCTCGTCCAGGGTGGGCCCGAAGGAGTGCAGCGCGTCCGAGAGCATGTGCCAGGCGCGCGGGGTGGAGAACGGCTCCTCGGTCTTGGGCGGCGCGGACCACAGGTGGTCGGGCCGGTCGGTGAGGTGGTCGACGATCCAGGGGTGGATGCCGGCGACGCCCGCCCAGCGCAGCCAGTCCTCGGCGCTGGCCCGGAGATGCACGTGGACCATGCGGTTGACCAGTGCGGACGCCATCGGGCGGGCGAGCGCGCCGTCGGTGGCACGGTTCCCGGCGCCGATCACGATCGAGCCGGGCGGCAGCTCGTAGGAACCGATCCGGCGGTCCAGGATCAGCGAGTAGAAGGCCTTCTGGACGTCCGGCGACGCCGCGTTGAGCTCGTCCAGGAACAGGCAGTAGGGCTGGTCGCGGGCGATCTGCTCGGGCGGGCAGAAGCGGGAGCGGCCCTCGGGGGTGAGCTGCGGCACGCCGATGAGGTCCTCCGGGGCCAGCTGGGTGCCGACCAGGCTCACGCACTCCAGTCCGAGCGCCTCAGCGAACTCCCTGACCAGGGAGGACTTCCCGATCCCCGGGGCGCCCCAGAGGAACACCGGGCGGACGGTGGCCAGGCCGAGCAGCAGTTCGGGGATCTGGGCGGGCGAGACGCTGACTGCTCCCTGCACGGGGCTCCTTCGCGGCGACGGTGCGTGACCGGCCCAGTGTGCGGCGGGAGTCGGCCCGGGCGCACCTGGATTTCCGGGCCCGGGAGGCAGATCCGCTCCCGGGCCGGGCGTGCCGGACGGCTGTCGGCGGGTCAGCTGTCGGCAGGGGCAGTTGTCCACAGGGTCAGCTGTCGGCAGGGTCGGCAACCGACGGGGTCAGCCACCGACGGGTCAGCGGCCGACCTCGCGGGCGCGGAGGTCCTCGACGGTCTCCCGCCGGATCAGCAGCCGCAGCCGCCCGTCCCGCACGGCGGCGACCGGCGGCCGGCCGACCAGGTTGTAGCCGGAGGCCATCGAGAGCTGGTAGGCGCCGGCGGCCGGAACGGCCAGCAGGTCCCCCGGGCGCAGGTCGGCCGGCAGCGTGGCGCCGTGCACCAGGACGTCCCCGGCCTCGCAGTGTCGGCCGACCACGTCGAAGGTCGCGGTCGGACCGTCGGTGGGCCGCCCGACCGTCCGCACCTGGTAGGCGGAGCCGTAGAGGGCGGGGCGCGGGTTGTCGCTCATGCCGCCGTCCACGGCCGCGAAGGCCCGTCCGTCAGTGCCGCGCTTGACCGACAGGACGCGGTAGAGCGCCACCCCGGCCGGAGCCGCGATCGCCCGGCCGGGTTCGACCAGCAGGCTCGGGACGGCGAGGCCGTGTTCGGCGCAGCGGGCGGCGAGCCGGGCGGTGAGCTCGGCGGCGAAGCGCTCCGGGTCGAGCTCCGCGTCCCCGGTGAGGTAGCGGACGCCGTAGCCGCCGCCGAGGTCGAGTTCGGGCAGCTCGACGCCGTGCCGGTCGCGGATTTCGGCGAGGAGTCCGACGAGCCGGTCGACGGCGGCGAGGTAGGGTCCGGCCTCGGTGATCTGGGAGCCCAGGTGGCAGTGCAGCCCGGTGAGCCGCAGGCCGGGCTGGCCGAGGATCCGGGCGACCGCGTCGGCGGCGTCCCCGCCGGCGATCCGGAAGCCGAACTTCTGCCCGTCGACGCCGGTCCGCACCGCGCGGTGGTGCCCGGCGGCCACCCCCGGCAGGACCCGGACCAGTACCCGCTGCGGGGCGTCCGCGACCGCCAGGGCGGCCAGCCGGGGGATCTCGGCGGCGCCGTCGACGACGATCCGGCCGACGCGCAGGCGGCGGGCGAGGCGCAGTTCCTCGGGGGTCTTGGCGTTGCCGTGCAGCAGGATGCGCTCGGGCGGGAAGCCGGCGGCCGCGGCCAGGCGGAGTTCGCCCGCCGAGCAGGCGTCGAGGCCGAGACCTTCGTCGGCGGCCCAGTCCACCACCGCGCTGCACAGGAAGGCCTTGGCCGCGTAGAAGACCTCGGCGGTCGGCAGGGCACGGCGGAAGGCCCGGGCGCGGGAGCGGAACTCCTGCTCGTCGAGGACGTAGAGCGGGGTGCCGAAGCGGTCGGCGGCCTCGGCCAGCCCGACGCCGCCGATCAGCAGGTCCCCGTTCGGGCCGGGGCGGGCGGAAGCGGGCCAGGGGCTGCCGAGCGGGCCGGGCTCGGCGGCGGGCAGGGGCAGGGGGAACCGGACGGGTTCGGGGCCCGGGGAGGACGGGGGCGTGCGCAGGGTGGTCGTCACACGGTGCTCCTGGTCGGAACAGGACGGGAGGGGAGGAACGGGAGGGGAAGGACGGGGTCGGCGGCGCGCGGTGGGCCGGCCGACGGGTGGTCAGTCCTCGTAGTACATCGCGTGACGGCAGTGCGCGGAGCTCGCGCGGCGCTCCTCGGGCTCGCGCTCCGCCGTCGTCGTGGCGGCCGCGCCGGCCTTGGGGTCGAAGACGGTGCCGTGCAGCAGTCGGCGCAGCAGGGCCTCCTCGGCGGCGCCGGACAGCCGGCGGTTGCGGGGGTCGTCGGAGATCACCTGGAACTCGGTCATGGCGGGTCGTCGTCCTTCCGGTCGCGGCGGGGGCCTCGGTCGGTCCCGCTCGCAGATCCAGTCCACCCCCACGGGCGGGGGTCCGCACCGGCTCTTGACGCGGGGCGTACGCGAACCGGCCCCGCCTTGACGGCACCTTGACGACGGCGGCGGCGCGAGCAGGACGACGGCCCCCGGGCGACGCGGAACGTCGCACCGGGGGCCGTCGTACCGGTCCCGCGTCAGGCGTGGCGGGGGACCCGGTGGGTACCGGTCATCGAGGTCACCAGCGAGTACAGCGAGGTGGTGGCGGTGATGAAGAGGCGGTTGTGCTTCGGGCCGCCGAAGGTGAGGTTGGAGACGGGTTCGGGGACGAGGATGCGGCCGATCAGGGTGCCGTCCTCGGCGTAGCAGTGGATGCCGTTCTCGAACGCCGCCGCCCAGAGCCGGCCGTCGCGGTCGAAGCGGATGTTGTCGAAGCGGCTGCCCCTGCCCTCGATGTGGACGCCGCCGCCGGCCAGGGTGCCGTCCTCGCGGATGTCGAAGACCCGGATGTGCCCGGCGCGGCTGTCGGAGACGTAGAGGCGCTGCTCGTCGTGGGAGAGCAGGACCCCGTTGGGGCCGCGGAAGCCGTCGGCGGCGAGCTGGACCTCGCCGCTGTCCGGGTCGATCCGGTAGAGGTTGCAGGCGCCGATCTCGCTCTCGGCGACATGGCCCTCGTAGTCGCTGGTGATGCCGAAGTCCGGGTCGGAGAACCAGATCGCACCGTCCGAGCGGACCACCGCGTCGTTGGGCGAGTTGAGCCGCTTGCCCCGGTAGTGGCTGGCGAGGAGGGTGACCGTGCCGTCGTACTCGGTGCGGGTCACCCGGCGGTTGCCCTGCTCACAGGTGATCAGGCGGCCCTCGCGGTCGAGGGTGTTGCCGTTGCTGTGCCCGGCCGCCGACCGGAGGACGCCGACCGTCCCGGTGGACTCGTCCCAGCGCAGGATCCGGTCGTTGGGGATGTCGCTCCAGATCAGCTGCCGCCAGGCGGGCACGTAGAGCGGGCCCTCGGCCCAGCGGCAGTCCCTGTGGAGCTGCTCGAGCCGGGTGTCCCCGTAGGTGCAGGCGCGGAAGCGGTCGTCCAGGATCTCGTACAACCCGAACTCAATCTGACCAGACATCATTCATGTCCTATCGCAAACGGCCGAACGTGGTTCTGATGATCATGAGTATGACAGAACCAGGTATGGTTCCACCATGGCGATCGAAAATCTGGACGACACCGACCGGGCCCTGGTGGCGCTGCTCCAGCAGGACGCGGGCCAGGCCTACGCGGCACTCGGCCGCGCCGTGGGGCTCTCCACCGCCGCCGCCCACGAGCGGGTGCGCAAACTGCGCGAGCGCGGCGTCCTGCGCCGCACCACGGTGGAGGTCGACCCGAAGGCGCTCGGCCTCGGGGTACTGGCCTTCGTGATGGTCGACTCGTCGGCGTGGATGGGCGATTCGGCCGGGGCGTTCGCCGCGATCCCCGAGATCGAGGAGGCCCACGTCATCGCCGGCGCCGCGTCGGTGCTGGTCAAGGTGCGGACGCCGACGACCGAGCAGCTCCAGGACGTGCTGCGCCGGCTGTACGCGATCGAGGGCGTCAACGGGACCCGGGCGACCGTGGTGCTGGAGTCCTTCTTCGAGCGGCCGCCGTCACCGGCGCTCTGACCGGGGCGAGGGCGACAGCCGCCGGGGAAACACGACGGGTCCGTCCGGCGGGGCGGTCCCCGCCGGACGGACCCGGCCGTTCAACGGGCTGATCACATGTTGATCATGTGACCGGCCAGCCCGTGGATCGCCTCCTTGACCGCCTCGCCCAGCGTCGGGTGCGCGTGCACATTGCGGGCGACCTCGTGCACGGTGAGGTCCCACTGCTGGGCCAGCGTCAGCTCCGGCAGCAGCTCGGTGACCTCGGGGCCGATCAGGTGGGCACCGAGCAGCTCGCCGTGGGTGCCGTCGCTGATGACCTTGACGAAGCCGATCGGGTGGCCGAGGCCGTGCGCCTTGCCGTTGGCGGTGAACGGGAACTTGGAGACCTTGACGTCGTAACCCAGCTCGCGGGCCTGCGCCTCGGTGTAGCCGAAGCTCGCGATCTGCGGCTGGCAGTACGTCGCGCGCGGGATCATCGCGAAGTCCAGCTCCATGGTCTCCACGTCGCCGATCGTCTCGGCCGCGATCACGGCCATCGACTCGGCGGCGTGCGCCAGCATCAGCTTGGCGGTGACGTCACCGATGGCGAAGATGTGCGGGACGTTGGTGCGGCCCCGGCCGTCGACCGCGATCGCGCCCCGCTCGGTGAGCTTGACGCCGGTGTTCTCCAGGCCGTAGCCGTGGACGCGCGGCGCGAAGCCGATCGCCTGGAGGACCTTGTCCGCCTCCAGGACCTGCTGCTGCCCGTCCTTGGCGGTGACGGTGACCTTGACCTTGGCGGCCGGGTCCTTGTCGTCGATCGAGTCCACCCGGGTCGAGGTGAGCACCTGGATCCCGAGCTTGCGGTACTGCTTGGCCAGCTCGGCGGAGACGTCCGCGTCCTCCAGCGGCACCATCCGGTCGAGGAACTCCACGATGGTGACCTGCACACCGTAGTTGTGCAGCACATAGGCGAACTCGACGCCGATCGCGCCGGCGCCCGCGATGACGATGCTGCCCGGCAGGTCCTCGGTGAGGATCTGCTCCTCGTAGGTCACCACGCGGTCGCTCAGGCTGGTACCGGGCAGCAGCCGGGTGCTGGCACCGGCGGCGATGATGCAGTGGTCGAAGGTGACGACCTCGAAGCCGCCGCCGTTCAGGGCGACCTGGAGGGTGCGGTCGTCGACGAAGGTGCCGCGGCCGTCGTACTCCGTGATGCCGTTCTTCTTCATCAGGTAGTGGACGCCCTTGACGCGGCCGTCGGCCACGGTGCGGCTGCGCTTGAACGCCTCGCTGTAGTCGAAGGTGACCGTTCCCTCGACCTTGATGCCGAAGGTCTTGGCCTCCTTGGTGAAGATGTGCGCGAGTTCCGCGTTGCGCAGCAGGGCCTTGGAGGGGATGCAGCCGACGTTCAGGCAGACCCCGCCCCAGTACTTCGACTCCACGACGGCGACCTTCAGGCCGAGCTGGGCGGAGCGCACAGCCGCGGTGTAACCGCCGGGACCGGCCCCGAGAACGACGACGTCGTAGTGCGTGCTGCTGCTCATGGTGCTGATTCCTCCGAGGGTGTCACGGTGTCGTGCTCTCGCCGTCCATGGTGTCAGGCCGCCGCTCCGCGCACCCGGCGGACCCCCGATCGCCCGGGACCGGCGCCCGCCCGACAAGCCCGCGGCCCCGCCCCCGAGAAGCGCGGGGCGGGGCCGAAGGCGGGATCAGGCCTGGTCAGGCCCGGGTTCGGGCCGGTTCGGGACGGGTCAGGACGCGACCTCGTGTGCGTGGCTCTCCTGGAGGCCGCCGCCGCTGCCCACCTGGCCGTCGGTCTGCTTCGGCGCGACGGGCGCGGTCAGCGAGGAGAGGTCCCAGGCGTAGCGGCCGACGGCGTTGGCGATGGCGTCGATGTTGAGGTCGAAGGCGGCGAGGTCCAGGTTGTCCAGGTCGTCGCAGGCCTTGTGGTAGCACTTGTCGAACGCGACCCCGGCGGTGCCGCCGTACCTGGCCGCCTGGTCGGCGGTCTTGATCACCTCGGCGCCGGTGTCGGTGCCGCCGGCCGGGATGCCGGCCTCGATGAACGGCCCGTAGTCGGAGCGGCCGGTGAAGTCGGTGCCCTCGTGCGGGACGCTCCAGTCGTCGAAGAAGTCCGTGATCAGGCGCTCGATCTGGGCGGAGCCCGCCGGGCCGGGGCCCGAGCCGACGTGGTCGGAGTCGTCGCCGTCGTAGACGAACTGGGCCGAGTTGGGCGAGGCGATCATGTCGAAGTTGAGGTAGAGCCGGATCTTCTTCTTCTCGGCCTCGGACAGCGAGTTCACGTACGCCTCGGAGCCCTTGAGGCCGAACTCCTCGGCGGACCACCAGGCGAACCGCACCTTGTTCTTGACCGGCCGGGTGCCGAGGTTCTTGGCGACCTCGAGGATGCCGGCCGAACCGGAGCCGTTGTCGTTGATGCCGGGCCCCTCGACCACCGAGTCGAGGTGGGAGCCGACCATGACGATGTTGTTCGGGTCCCCGCCCGGGGTCTCGGCCAGCACGTTCCAGGTCTTGCGCTTCTCCATGAAGGTGCGCAGGTCCAGGCTGACGGTGACGGGCCCGGCGGCGGCCTTGGCGGCGAGGGCCTCGCCGGCCGCCTTGCTGGTGCTGCCGACCGGGAGCCGCCCGGCGTCCGGCTCCACCAGCGTGCCGCTGAGCTCGGCGTCGGTGTTGTTGTACACGACGGCGGCGGCGGCGCCCGCGGCCGCCGCGGCCGCCTGCTTGATCGCGAAGCTGCAACCGCCGCGCTTGATCAGCGCGACCTTGCCGGTGAAGGCGCCGGCCGCGTAGTCGGACGCCTCGCAGCCGGTGGTGTCGTCCACCGGGACGACCGCGAGCGGGGCGGTGATGCCGCCCGCCGGGCCGCTGAGCGAGTACGTCATGGCCTTCAGCGGCACCGCCTCGGCCTGCGGGGAGACGACGGCGAACTTCTCCGAGAGGGCCTGGAAGAAGGTGTACTCGAACTCCTGCTTGGAGACCTTCAGCCCGGCCCGGCGGGCCTGGTCGTAGACGTACTGGGCGGACTGCTCGTGGCCCCGGGCGCCGGCCACCCGGGTGCCGCCGTTGCGGTCGGCGAACCGCTGGAACGCCTCCAGGGTCCCGAAGGCGTCGTCGGCGTCACTGCCCGCGATCAGCCGGGCGGCCAGCTTCGCCCCGTTGCGGGCCGGGTCCGCGTCGGCGGCGGCGCTGCCGGTGCCGACCAGCAGCAGCGGGGTCACCAGCGCCGCGACAGCCAGCGCGGCGCCCGCCGTCCGGCGGGTGGGGGCGGCGTTGGAGCGGGGTGCGGTGGCCGGGCGACCGGTCCGAGCGTTCAACGTGAGTCCTTCCGACGGTCTGTGGGTCTCCCGATTTGACATGCTCCGGGACGTCTTGCCAACCCCGGCGCGAAAGCTGACCGGATGCGGACACCCCGCTCTGCGGCGATGCTGGAGGAGGTGGGGCCGTCTCTTCCGGGAGTGTGACCAGATGTCCATGATGGATAAGCTCAAGGGCCTGCTCAAGGGCCATGAGGACCAGGCCGAGAGGGGCGTGGACAAAGCCGGCGACATGGTCGACGAGCGGACGCAGGGCAAGTACAGCGGCCACGTCGACACGGCGCAGGACAAGATCAAGGACCAGCTGCGGGACGACCGGCCGCCGCAGTAGGCCCACCGCGTCGGACCCCCCGAGCTCCAGAACCACGGACCGTCACGCAGTCGCCCGGTCCGTCCCAGGCCCGTGCGCGCGCCTTTCGGCGCCCCGCACGGGCCTGGTCATATTTTCGGACTTTACATACTCATTACTATTGATCCGGTAGCGCGTTCGCGTCCTGTACGCGGTCAGGCGCCGGTGTTCCCCTGCCCCGGCACGCCCGTGTCCGCGTCCGTGTCCGCGCACCACCGAGGGAACCCCCCCTGACGAGAGGACAGCCGCCGTGTCGATCGCCCGTGTCCGAACCACCCCGCTGCCCGGTGTCGGCGTCCAGTACGACCTCACCACCCGAGAACAGCGGCACCTGTCGGTGATCGCACACCGCGACGGCTCGCGCAGCCTCAACGTCTACCGCTCGGACGACCCCGACGCCTGCTCGCAGGCGTTCCGGCTGACGGCCGAGGAGTCCGCCGCCCTGGTCGACGCCCTGACGCCGGCCCACCACAGCCCGGGTCTGCTGCACACCACCGACCTCGGCCTGGTCGCCGAGCGGCTCCCGGTCGACGGCACCTCGTACTGGAACGGGCGACTGCTGGGCGAGACCCGGATGCGCACCGAGACCGGCGCCTCGATCGTCGCCGTCCTGCGGCGCACCGGCGCCGTGCCCTCCCCCGCGCCGGACTTCCGGCTGGCCGGCGGAGACACGCTGATCGTGATCGGCACCCGCGAGGGTGTGGACGCGGCGGCGGCGATCCTGGACCGGGGGTGATCGGGGGGTGCACACCGCCACCGTCTTCATCGAGCTCGGCTCGGTCATCCTCGTCCTCGGTCTGCTCGGCCGGATCGCCGGCCGGTACGGCTTCTCGCCGATCCCGCTCTACCTGCTCGGCGGCCTCGCCTTCGGCACCGGCGGGCTGCTGCCGCTGAGCGCCAGCGAGGAGTTCGTGGCGACCGGCGCCGAGATCGGCGTCGTCCTGCTGCTGCTGATGCTGGGTCTGGAGTACACCGCCGCCGACCTGGTCACCAATCTGAAGGCCCAGTACCCGGCCGGCGCGGTCGACTTCCTGCTCAACGCGATACCCGGCGCGATCGCCGCGCTGCTGCTCGGCTGGGGCCCGGTGGCGGCCGTGGTGCTGGCCGGCGTCACCTGGATCTCCTCCTCGGGAGTCATCGCCAAGGTACTCGGCGACCTGGGACGGCTGGGCAACCGGGAGACCCCGGTGATCCTCAGCATCCTGGTGCTGGAGGACCTCGCGATGGCGGTCTACCTGCCGATCCTCACCGCCCTGCTGGCCGGGGCCGGCCTGGTCGCCGGCTCGATCACCCTCGCCATCGCGCTCGCCACGGCGGGAGCGGTGCTGTTCGTCGCGCTCCGCTACGGCCGACTGATCTCCCGCTTCGTCTCGCACGACGACCCGGAGAAGCTGCTGCTGGTGGTGCTGGGGCTGACGCTGCTGGTCGCCGGGATCGCGCAGCAGCTCCAGGTGTCGGCGGCGGTCGGCGCGTTCCTGGTCGGCATCGCGCTCTCCGGCGAGGCCGCCGAGGGCGCACACACCCTGCTCAGCCCGCTGCGGGACCTCTTCGCGGCGGTGTTCTTCGTGTTCTTCGGCCTCAGTACCGATCCGACCAGCATCCCGCCGGTGCTGCTGCCGGCCCTGCTGCTGGCCGCCGTCACCGCCGTCACCAAGGTCGCGACCGGCTACTGGGCGGCCCGGCGGGCGGGGATCGCCACCCGTGGACGATGGCGGGCCGGCGGGGCGCTGGTGTCCCGGGGCGAGTTCTCGATCGTCATCGCCGGGCTGGCCGTGACGGCCGGCATCGAGCCCGGGCTCGGGCCGCTGGCCACGGCGTACGTGCTGATCCTGGTGATCACCGGGCCGCTGGCCGCGCGGTACACCCAGCCCGCCGTGGAGCGGCTGGGCGCGGTGTTCGCGCGGCGGCGGGGCGCCTGGGTGCCGAAGGCGCGGGCGGGAGGCGTGACTGCGGCCGTCCCGGCCGCGGAGGCGGTGCTGCCCGCGCAGGGTCCGGAGGTGGAGCCGGTGGAGGACTCGCCGGACTCCGGGACCGTGCTGGACCCCGGCCCCGATCAGGCTCTGGACGGGTTGTCACGCTGACCCCGGGACACGCCTGACCCCCTGCCCCCGGGCGGCTCACCTCCGGTGATCCGCCCGGGGGTTCTCGTTGTGCTGCTCCTTTTTCCCGTCCACCGCGTCCGCGCCGCTGCCGCAGTTCTCGCAGGAGCCGGGACCCGGCCGCTCGCGCACGCGTCCGCAGTCCTCGCACACCCGGTCCAGCCAGCAGGCCGGCTCGCCGCCCTCGTCCATGCGGCGATTGTGCCCCCGGGCCGGACGGGAGCGCGAGTAGACAATGTCTACTCGATCTTGATAGACACATCCCCATGACCGAACAGGACAAGTCCGTCGGCCTGCGTGCCCGCTTGGTCGCGGCCGGGGTCGAACTGCTCGCGCTGGAGGGCGTCCACGCCCTCACCCTGCGCGAGATCGCCCGCCAGGCCGGGGTCTCGCACGGCGCCCCGCGCAGGTACTTCGCCACCCACGCCGAACTGCTCGCCGCCATCGCCGGGCACGGCTTCGGCGAGCTGGCCACCGCGCTGGGCCTCGACGCACCGCCCGCCAGCACCATCTCCGCCGCAGCAGCCCGGACCCGGCTCGACGAACTCGCCCGCGGCTACCTCGCCTTCGCGGCCGAGCAGCCCGGCATGTTCGAGCTGATGTTCCGTCACGACGTGCTGGAGGGCAGCGGCGCGGAGCTGCGCCGCACCTCGCTCCCCCTCTTCGAGGCCGTCACCCGCCTGGTCGCCGCGATCCGGCCGTCCGCGGATGCGGACGGGGACGGGGACGGACCGCCGCCGCCCACCGTGGTCGCGGCGGCGCTCTGGGCCAATCTGCACGGTCTCGCCCAGCTCCGCGCCTGGGGCAGCCTCCGCCTCGCCACCGGCGGCGACAGCGTCGAACCGGTCCTCCGCGCCACCCTCGACGCCCACCTCGGCCGGGACGCCGGATGACGGCCGCCCGCACCCGGCGCCTCACCCTCGTCGGCAGCATCCTCGGCGCCGCCGTCGTCGCCCTCGACGGCACGGTGCTCACCGTCGCCCAACCCAGCCTCCGCCGCGACCTGGACACCTCCCTGGCCGCCGTACAGTGGACCAGCACCGCCTATCTGGTCACCGTGGCCGCCCTGCTGGTGTTCGCGGGCCGGCTCGGCGACCGGTTCGGCCACCGCCAGGTCTTCGCCGTCGGCGCGATCGGCTTCGGCGCCGCCTCGGCGGGCATCGGCTTCGCCCCCGGCATCGGCTGGGTGATCGGTCTGCGTGTCCTCCAGGGCGTGGCGGGCGCGCTGCTCCAACCCGCCACCCTCGGGCTGCTCCGGGCCGTCTACCCGGCCGAACTGCTCGCCCGGCCGATCGCCTGGCGCACCAGCGCGATCGGGCTGTCGGCCGCCGCCGGTCCGCTGGTCGGCGGCGCCCTGACCGCCCAACTGGGCTGGCGGTCGGTGTTCTTCCTGACGGTCGTCCCCGCCGCGGTCGCCGGGGTCTCGGCGCTGCTGGTGCGGCTGCCGCCGTCGGCCGAGGCGACCGCCGCCGCGCCGGGTGCCGGGCTGGACCTGCCGGGCGCCGGGCTGCTGGGCGGCGCGCTGGCCGCGCTGGTGTTCACCCTGGCCGAGGTGCCCGAGCACGGCCCGTCCCCGGCCGTCTGGCTCGGACTGGCGGCCGCGACGGCGCTCGGCACCGCCTTCCTCCGTCACGAACGGCGGACCCGGCACCCGCTGCTGCCACCGGCCGTCCTCCGCGCCCCGACGGTGGCCCCCGCACTGGGCGTCCTGCTCACCGCCTCGGCGGCCCTGTTCGGCACGCTCTTCCTCGTCACCTACTTCCTCCAGGACGTGCTCGCCCTCGACCCGCTCGCCTGCGCGCTCCGGGCACTGCCGCTCGCGCTGGCGATGGTGGTGGCCGCGCCCGCCTCCGCCGCCCTGGGCCGCCGTCACGGTCCGCGTCGGACGGTGGTGGCGGGGATGTCCTCGCTCACCCTGGGCATCCTCCTCGCCTTCGGGTTCCGCCCGGACACCCCGGTGATCGTGACGAGCGCGGCGTTCCTGCTGCTGGGCGCCGGTTTCGGGTCGGTGATGGCCACCGCGACGACGGCGGTCGTCCGCGCCGCGCCGCTCGGGGCCGCCGGGGTCGCGGGCGGGCTCCAGCAGACCGCGATGAACATCGGCCCCGCCCTCGGCGTCGCCGCCGCGACCACCCTCGCCGCCGGCCGCCCACCGGCCGAAGCCCTCGCCCCGGCCCTGCTCACCCTGGCAGCCGTGGCCGTCACCGGCACACTCCTCGCCACCCGCCTCCCGGCCGCCCACCGACCCGCCGCACCGGTACCGACACCGGCGCCCGCGCCCGCGCCCGCGTTCCGGGACGCTGAGCGCTGAAGCCCGGCCTCGGACATGCCTCCGGCCGTGTGCCGGGACGGGCTCCCCGTCCGCGACCGGCTCCAGCAGCCGGGCCGCCGCCCGGGCCGCCGCCACGGTGCTCGGCGCAAGGGCGACGCCCCCTGCTCCTCGGCGGTGCCGGTGAGCAGGGGGCGGCCCCCGGGGTTCGCCGCTGGGCCTCAGCCCTGCCGCGGGTTTCAGCCCTGCCGGCCTGTTTCGACGATCTTCATGACGAACGGCGTGGTGTTGTTGCCGAGGTGGAGGATGTCGTCGATGCTGCTGACGCTGACCCGTCCGCCGGTCAGATTCCCGAGCGGAGCATCCTCGGAGACCCTGACCGGGACGAGCGCGGTGGCACTGTCGTCCACGTTGAGGCCGGCCGGGAAGACGCACCGGACGGTCCACACGCCGAGCAGGCCCTGCGTCGCCTGGCAGTCCTCGGGGAAGTAGGGCTCCTCGGGTGTCACGCCGCGCGGCAGGCGGACGCTGACGGTGAAGCTGTTCGCGGTCTTCTGAGGGCCGCCGTTGGCGACGAAGCCGTGCAGCGTTGTCGAACCGCCCGGCGTGGCCGGGTCCGGGTCGAGCCGAACCACTTCCAGGTCGGAATTCGACGGCACGGCCGCCTGGGCCGTCGTCGCGGGCACCAGCACGGCCATGAAGGCCGCCCCGGCCACCAGGGCCAGGCGCCCGGTCTACATCGTCTGCGGGGTGGCGGGTTTCCGCGCGACCTGGCCGTTCGTGGCCACTCCATCGGGTGAGCGCCGGCACCGGCCCGGGCCGATGCCCATCCGGGGCCGCCGTCCGTCAGCTCGCCTCGAACTGCGACAAGATCAACTGTCGGACAGCCTTTGGCCGGTGCCGATGGCGTCCCGAACGAACCGGCGCAGGTGCGCGCGCACCTCGTCGGGCTGCTCCAGCCAGGGCTCGTGCCCCGCGCCCTCGATCCGGGTCAGCGGCACGCCCAGCCGGAGTGCGAGCGACTCGAGCGCCGACACCGGACGGGGGTCGTCGACCCCACCGAGAAGCTCCGTCCGGGTGGGCAGGCGAGTGCGCAGGTCTGCGAGGTGGCCGTCGAGCGGATCGGCGCGGCCTTCGCGGCCGAGTTCGGCGTTCATGGACCAGTTGACCGGCCGACGCCGCCGGGCACCTTCGGCCGCCCAGCGCCACCCGCGTTCGGGATCGGAGTGGTCGGTGAACCATGCCAGGGTGAGCAGCTCGACCTCCTGCTCCTCCGTACGCTGCGGCAACTCCTCCAGCTCGCGGAGCCGCTGCTGCTGGGCCGTCGACATCCGGCGGCCGCGTTCCGCCCGCTCGCCGGTGCGCCAGTCGCCGACGAACGGACCGCACAGCAGCAGTACGGCGCGCGCCCGCTCGGGGTGGCGCAGACAGAACCGGCTCGCCAGACCGGTGCCGTAGGAGTGGCCGATCAGCACGGCCTCGGACAGCTCCCAGGCGTCGAGGAGTTCGGCGAGGTCCTCGACGTGCCGGGCGAGGGAATGACGGCCGCGCCACTCCGATCGACCGGTGCCGCGCTGGTCGTACCGGTACACGGGTGCGAGGTCCGCGACCATCGGGGCGATGCCGCCCAGGTAGTCCGGCAGCCCGGGACCACCGTGGAGCAGGACCACGGCCGGCCGCCGAGTCGTGTCCCCCAGGGCCTTCCAGTGCACCTGCGCCCCGTCGGTCATCGTCACGAAGCCCTGCTTCTCCGTCGGAGTCACCGCCAGGAGGTTACCGGCGTCGCTGATGCTCCGCCAAGGTCGTTTCGTCGGGCCGGATCGTCGGATGCGTGCCCCGACGGGCTCGGGATGATCGGTGGGTCGGGCTCAGCGGCGGACGAAGTAGGTGGCGGCGTCGCGGTTGCCGAGCCAGCGGAGGGTGAGGGGGCAGCGGGACAGCCGACGCCAGTGGGTGGTCAGTTCGGTGAAGAAGTCGTGGTCGGCGCAGAGGCCGCCGGGGCGGTCGCCCAGGTACAGCACGCCCGGCCCCCGGTAGGCGCGCAGGGTGTCGGCGGCCATCGGGTCGCGGTGCGGGGGCCAGAGCAGGGCGAGTACCCGGTCGGGGTGGGCGGCGGCGTCCTCGGCGGCCCGGCCGGGCCGGACCTCGGTGTACTGGAAGCGGTCGGTGAAGCCGTTCCGTTCGGTACGGGACTCGACATCGGTCGCGAGCACGTCGACGCCGCGGGCCCGCAACAGCCAGGCCCAATAACCGCTGCCCGCACCCACTTCCAGCAGACCCCGGCCGTCCAGGCAGTCCGCGATCCAGTCCAGGGCGGTGCGGGAGGCCAGGGCCCAGCTGTAGACCCGGGAGAGCTCCTGCCGCCGGGGCAGCGCGGGGCCCAGCCCGGCGGGCAGGTGGTCGAACACCTCGACGACCGGTCGGGTGCGGCTGCCGTGGCGGAGCGCGGGGTACCACAGCAGCGGCACCATCTGCGGGTTGTGCGCCGCGAACTCGACGTCCTGCTCGGGCAGCAGGTCGCCGAGTTGCCGGAACGGTCGGCCCCACCCGGGGTGGTGCAGCTCGGCACGGCCGGCCCAGAGGCGGATCAGCCGCTCGGCCGTGCCGGCGACCATGAGGGCGGTGGGGTCGCCGGGCCGGGCGGCGGCGCCCGCCCCGGGGTGCCCGGGCGCAGCCGTCGGCTCGGTCATGGGCGGTGTCCGGCGAGCGGTCAGAGCGCCATGTGGTCCTGGACCGCCAGCCCGTCGGAGCCGCCGACGGGCTGCCCGAACAGGGCTATGTGCGCCTCGACGACGATGCCGGGGGCGGTGGCCGGCTCCTGGACCGCGCTGACGCCGCTCACCACGGCGGCGGCGGCGAGCGCCGCGGTGGCGGCACCGATCAGGGCGGTGTGACGGCTGTTCAGTTCCATGGCGCACGCTCCGGTCTCGGAAATCGATCGCACGCACCTTAGGCAGACGCGTTCCGCTCGATCAATCGAATTTCTGACGACTCCTCAGGCACGTTCCGGCGCGGTTCGTCCCCAACTGCTCCGGCCCGGCGGCGGGACAGCGGGAGCAGGAGCAGCGCGAGCTGGACCAGCGCGCCGATCGTCATCCCGGCCCAGAGGCCGCGGACCCCGAACGGACCGGACAGGGCCGCGCCGGAGGCGAGCTGGGCGGTGAGGCCGAGCAGCACCGCGACCACCGGCCGCCGTCCGGCACCGGCCGCCTGGTGCACTCCGCCGAGGGCGACCACCAGCGCGTAGGGCAGCAGGTAGAGGCCGGCCATCCGGAGGAAACCGACGGCCTCGCCGGCCACCGCCGGGTCGTCGGTGAACAGCGCGGCCACCGGTCGCGCGGCCGCCGCGCAGAGCAGGGCCGCAGCCGCCCCGAGCACCCCGGCCAGCCCGGCGGTGTCGCGGGCGAGGGAGCGCACGAGGACGGCGGGGTCGACTCCGGCCCGACGGGCCGCGCCGGTCAGCCGGGCGGCCTCGATGGCGGCGGCCTGCCGGACGGCGTAGAAGGCCATCGTGACGATCAGCAGGACGCGGTAGCCCACTCCGTACCCGGCCACCGCCGGCACGCCGAAGGCCGCGACCAGTCCGAGCTGGACCGTCCCGACGCCCATCCGCGCGGTGAAGTCCAGGCCGAACGGCGCGCCGGTCGCGGTGATCGCGCGCCCCTCCGCGAGCAGGCCCTCCGTGAGCGGCCCCTCAGCGAGCGCCCCGCCCGCCGGGGCCGGCAACCGGTGGCGGCGGCGGAGCAGGGCGGTGACGGCGAGCGCGACCGCCCGGGAGGCGGTCAGCGCCAGCGCCGCGCCGGTCACGCCGAGCGCCGGGAACGGGCCGGGCCCGAGGATCAGCAACGGGTCCAGGACGAGCAGCAGGGCGTTGCCGAGCAGGGCCGTCCGCAGCGGCGTCCGGGTGTCGCCGACGCCCTTGAAGAGCTCGTCGGCGATCCGCTGGGCGAAGAACAGGGCGAAGGCCGGGAAGGCCACGGTGAACCAGTCGGCGGCGAGCGCGGCGGCCTCGCCGTCCAGGAAGGCGCCGGCGATACGGTCCCTGACCAGGAAGCCGGGGACGGCAATCAGGAGGCTGCCGAGCGCGCAGAGCCGCCAGGCGGCCCGGGCGACGCGCCCGGCCCCGGCCCGGTCACCGGCGCCGTGGGCGTGCGCGAGCCGCACGGTGGTGCCGGACGCGACCACCAGGACCAGGCCGAGCAGCAGGTTCTCCACGGTGCCGGCCAGGGTGACGGCGGCCACCGCCGGTGCGCCCAACCCGGCCACCCAGTAGGCGCCGACGACCGAGGCGACCACCCCCGAGAGCAGTTCCCCGTAGACCGGTCCCGCCAGTGCCACGAGCCGTGGCAGATGCCCCCGCATGCTTCCTCCGCTGTCCCCGTCGGCCTTCGGTCGCGATGGCCTCGCTGGCCTCGCCGGCCCGCTGGCCTGCTGGCCTCGAATAGAGATACATCGAATCGAGGCACCTCGACAAGAGATATTGTGGCGCCGTCGCACCTGTGCACCACCACGCAACGGCGACGCGCCGCGACGCCGGAACGCCACGACGACGGAGGGCCCCCGACCGTGCTGACGCTCGCGATCCTCGGTTTCCTGCACGACGAGCCGCTGCACGGCTACCAGTTGAAGGCCCTGATCACCGGTCTGACCGGCCATGTCCGGCCGGTCAGCGACGGCGCGCTCTACCCCGCGATCACCAGGCTGGAGAAGGCCGGGCTGCTGCTGCGGCGCACCGAGCCGGGCACCGGCGCCGCCCCCCGGCAGGTCCTGGAGCTGACCGCCGAGGGGCGCGCCGAGCTGGAACGGCGGCTGGCCGAGCCGACCGAGGTCGAGATCTCCGACCAGATCCGCTTCTTCACCGTCGCCACCTTCCTCGACCGGCTGGCCGACCCGGCCCGGCAGGCCGCCGTCCTCGGGCGGCGGCTCGCCTTCCTGGAGGCGCCGAGCAGCTTCTTCTACGACGCGGACGGTCTCCCGGTCACCGCCGAGCAGGAACCCAACCCGTTCCGGCGCGGCATCCTGCTGGTCGCCCGGGCCTCCGGCGCGGCCGAGCGGGCCTGGCTGACCGAGACCATCGCCGAACTGGAACGCGGCACTCCGAACGCCTGAACGGGCCGCCGGACACGTCGCCCCCGAGGGGATCCCACCGGCGCGGCGCGTGGCTATGATGACCGCCACCCCCGCGGCCGGTCCGTCCGGCACCCCGGCGCCCGCCGCGAGTGGCCAGGTCACGGGCCGGTCCCCGACCCGCGCCGTCCGCACCCGAGGGAGACCGCCGTGCCCAGTGCCGACATCGCCGCCGCCGCGAACACCGCGCACACCGCCGGCGCCGCACGGTCCGCGACCGGCCCCGGACCGGGCGCGCCCCGGGCCGCCGCACGCCGGGAGGACATCCCCGGCTGGTTCTTCCGGCTGGACCAGCAGGCCTTCGGCCACCTCCTCGCCGCCCAGAGCGCGGCCGGCACCACCGGCGACATCCTCGAACTCGGCAGCTACCTGGGGCGCAGCGCCGTCCTGCTCGGCGACCACCTGCGGCCGGGCGAGCACCTGACGGTCTGCGACCTGTTCGACTCGGAGGCGGGCGACGCCGACAACGCCGCCGAGATGACGATGTCCTACCGGGCCTCGCTCACCCGGAGCGGCTTCGAGGCGAACTACCTCGCGTTCCATCCCGAACTGCCGACCATCGTGCAGGCACCGACCTCGGTGCTGGCCGACGGCCGGGTCCCGGACGGCAGCTGCCGCTTCGTCCACATCGACGCCTCCCACCTCTACGAGCACGTGGCCGGGGACATCGCGGTGGCGCGGCGGGCGCTGTCCGGGAGCGGCCTGGTGGTGCTGGACGACTACCGCTCGGAGCACACGCCCGGCGTGTCGGCGGCGGTATGGCAGGCGGTGTTCACCGGCGGACTGCGGCCGGTGCTGCTGACGCCGATGAAGTTCTACGGGACGTGGGGCGATCCGGATCCGGTCCGGCGGGCGCTGCTGGCGCGCGACTGGCGGGCGGAGGGGTTCACGGTGGACGAGGACACCATCGCCGGCGAGTCGGTGCTGCGGCTCAACAACGCGGTCCGTCCGGCGGCGCGGCGCTCGGGCGCGCGCCGGGTGCTGCTCGACCTGCTGCCGCCGGTCGCCACCCGGTCGGTCCGGCGGGCGCTGGGCGCGCTGCGGACGCGGCGGGGGCCGGGGGCGTAGCGGAGGTGCGACGGGCGCGGCGGGTAGGGCCGGACCGCCGATAGGGTCGCCGGGTCGGGTCCGCCGGCCGGGCGGGCCGGACGCCGCACCCGTGGAGGGCCCCGAAGTGCCGTCGCGTACGCCCGATCTGCCGTACCCACCGAACGCCTCCGAGTCCGCTCGGCTCCCCCGGCTCGAGCAGTTCCAGCAGCTCGCATCGCTCCCGCAACTCCCCCCGCTCCCGTCGGACGAGGAACTGGTCGAGGCCCTGCGGGGGCTCGCGGTGCCGTTCGAGGAGGTGAACGGCCTGCTGGCGGCCCGGACCCGGCTGGACCGCGACCGGGGACTGCGGACGTTCTTCGAGGAGATGCTGCGCACGCAGGCCGCGGCCGTGGGGACGCTCGGGCAACCGGCCGGGCTGGACCGCGACTGGGCCGCCGGAACGGCCGGCGGCGCGGGCCTCGCCACCCTGTTGTTCGTCGCGCTGGCACCGCTCGCCCGGGCGCACCACCGGGCGCTCGGCATCCCGGCCGAGGTGACCGGGTCGACGCTGGCCGACCTCGGCCGGCAGCTCGCGGTCAGCCGGTGGCGCGGCCGGTCCGGGCTGGGCAACGCGCGCTGGCTGACGCTGCACTTCCGGGGCGAGCTGTTCCAGCTCGGCCGCCTCCAGTTCCAGCGCACCCGGCTCGCCGCCGCGGACATCCCGGCCACCGGGACCGGGGGCGCCGACGCGTGGAGCCTGCAGCTGCACATCCCCGACCACTGCGGGCCGCTCTCCCCCGCGGCCTGCGACCGCGCGCTGGACCGGGCCCGAGAGTTCTTCCCCCGCCACTTCCCCGGGGAGCCGTACCGGAGCTGCCACATCTTCTCCTGGCTGCTCGATCCGCAGCTCGCCGACCACCTGCCGGCCGGGTCGAACATCGTCCGGTTCCAGCGGCGGTTCTCCCCGCTGGAGCAGCCGGACCGGCCGTCGGTGCCCGAGGACACCAATCCGCTGAAATTCGTCTTCGGCGACGTCGAGCGGCCGCTGGACTCCCTGCCCCGCGACACCGCCGTCCAGCGCGCCCTGGTCGACCATCTGCGGGCGGGCGGCCACTGGTACGTGCGGGGCGGCCGGCTGCCGTTCCCGGCCGGTGTCACGGCCGGTGCCCCGGCAGTCCACCCGGCCGTCGGGCAGACGCCGGATCGATGAGTCGATATCCGATGGAATGACCATTCAGATAAATCTGATCGGACTCACTCGAACGAGGGAACATCCATTAAAGATTTGCCCACGGAACATTAAAGAGCGCATAGTGATGATGCCTCAGTTGGCCATAGGAATGGCCAACTTTCGGCAAAGTCCCGTGCGTGTCGCGCACGGATCCCCGGAAGACGAGGAGATGACGTTGCGTCACGAGAACCTTCACGACGGCTACGGGCAGCGGCTGCGCGAGCGGATCGCCGCCCCGGGGACGGCCCCGCTCATCGGCGTCTACGACATGTACTCCGCCTCCATCGCGGCCGAGCACTACGACGGCATGTTCGTCTCCGGCTTCGGCTTCGCGGCCTCCTACTACGGACTGCCCGACATCGGCTTCATCGCCTGGCCGGACATGGTCGCCTTCGTCGAGCGGCTGCGCGGCGCCTTCCCCCGGCACCACCTGCTGGTCGACATCGACGACGGCTACGTCGACCCCGAGGTGGCCTGCCACGTGGTGCGGCGGCTGGAGCGGATCGGAGCCTCGGGCGTCATCCTGGAGGACCAGAAGCGGCCGCGTCGCTGCGGCCATGCCGACGGCAAGCAGGTCCTCCCCCTCGACGAGTACCTGGAGAAGCTCGACCAGGTCCTCGCGGCCCGCACCGATCTGGTCGTGGTCGCCCGCACGGACGCCACCGAGGAGGCCGACATCCTGCGCCGGGCCGAGGCCCTCGCCGCCACCGAGGCGGACGTGGTGCTGGTCGACGGCGTGCGCAGCGAGGAGTGGATCCGGAGGATCCGCCGGGTGGTGGGCGACAAGCCGCTGCTGTTCAACCAGATCGCCGGCGGCAAGTCGCCCCGGCTGTCGCTCTCCGAGCTGGACGCCCTCGGGGTGGACGTGGCCATCTACAGCACCCCGTGCCTGTTCGCCGCCCACCGGGCGATGGACGAGGCGCTCGCCGGCCTCAAGGTCGCGGACGGCCGGCTCCCGGCCGAGGCCGGAGGCCGCCAGCCGATCGGCGTCCGCGAGTCGACCGAGCTGCTCGAGCGGAACATCGCCGGCGTCCGGACGCGCGAGGAGGTGGGCGTATGACGCTCCGGGTGCCCGGTCCGGCCGTACCGGCCCCGGCGGAGGCGTCGCGCCGGGGCCGCCACCGGGTGCTCGCCGTCGGGCTGGCGCTGGCGGCGTGGGCCCTGCTCGGCTGCGCCGTCCCGGGGGTGGCCGTCGGGGCAGGCAGTCTCCTCACCGTGATCGACAACTCCGGGGCGGACTCGATCGTCGAGATCGACCGGACGGCCGATCTCCTCTTCGGGCACGGGTCCGCCGGCAGCGACCACGACGGCTCGACCTCGGTGCTGCCCGGCCTGCTGGACCTCGCCGGAAGCACCGCCGCGCCCCTGCCCCCACCCCCGGCAGCGGAGGAGGACGAGGAATGACCACGGTCGGTCAGCACCGGGCGACGCCCCCGCCGGAGGCGTCGCCCCCGGCGGGCAGCGGCGAACGGCGGCGGCCGTGGTGGCGGGTGCTCGACCCCTATGTGGCCGCGCTGGCCGGGGCCGTGGCCCTGGCCGCGCTGCTCCCCGCCTCCGGACGGGCGGCGCACCGGGCCGAGCTGGCCTGCGAGCTCGCGGTGGGGCTGCTCTTCTTCCTGTACGGGGCGCGGCTGTCCACCCGGGAGACGGTCGCCGGACTGCGGCACCTGCGACTGCACGGCCTGGTCCTGGCCTGCACCTTCGTCGTGTTCCCCCTGCTCGGTCTCACCCTTACGGCGGTGACCCCCGTCGCGGACACCGGCCCGCTGCGGACCGGGGTGCTGTTCCTCTGCCTGGTGCCGTCCACCGTCCAGTCCTCGGTGGCACTGACCGGCGTCGCCCGGGGGAACGTCCCGGCCGCGATCTGCGCCGGCACCTACTCCAGCCTGGCGGGTCTGCTGCTGACGCCGCTCCTCGCGGCCTGGTTGCTGGGAGCGGGCGCGGCCCTCTCGGCCGACGGGCTGCTGCGGATCTGCGCCCAGTTGCTCGCGCCCTTCGTGGCGGGGCAGTTGCTGCGCCCCTGGATCGGCGACTTCCTGGGGCGCCACCGCCGGGCGCTCGCCCCGGTCGACCGGGGGTCGATCCTGCTGGTCGTGTACACCGCGTTCAGCGGCGCGGTCGAGCAGGGCGTGTGGGCCACCGTCACACCGGTCGCGCTGCTCGGGCTGCTGGCGGTGCTGCTGTGCCTGCTCACGGCCGCCCTCGCCATTGCCAGGCTCGGCGCGCGGGCGCTGGGCCTGGAGCGCGCCTCCGGCATCGCTGCGGTGCTCTGCGGCTCGCAGAAGAGCCTGGCCGCCGGGCTGCCGATGGCCACCGTCCTCTTCGGCTCCCGGGCGGGTCTGCTGGTGCTGCCGCTGATGATGTACCACCAGTTGCAGTTGGTGGCCGGCGCGCTCCTGGCCGGGCGCTGGTCCCGAGCCGCGGACGGGGAACCGACTCCCGCAGGTCAGGCGGACGAAGGAGGCTCGGGGGTCAACACGAGTATGACAAAGGCATATTGACGTTCAGTCAGGATGCCTGAAGACTGGCACGGCCCTGGCGCGGCACCATCCCCGGCGCCGCCGCCCCGGAGTGTTCCGCTCGTACATGTCACTTCTTCACAGCCCCGCCACCGGAGCATCCGGCTCCGCGCGCGGGCGGTCCAAGGAGACAGCCATGAGCAACGACACCCGCCCCTTCATCCGACGCGCCGCCCTCGGCGCCTGCGCGGCGGCCCTGGCCGCCCTGGTGGTGCCGAGCACCACCGCGCACGCGGCCACCGCGCACCCGACCGCCACCCTGGCCAAGCCGGGCAACGGCGCCGGCGTCCTGACCCTCACCGTCCCCGCCACCCGCCCCGGGGCCGCGCCGCTGACGATCGACTGCACCGTGACCCCGTCGACGCCCTTCCGCTACTACGGGGGCCCTTACGGCGGAGGGGAGGAGGGCCTGGCGAGCGTCGAGTGCTCGGCCCTCGTCTACAAGATCCAGGTCGATGTGGCGCTCTACTACAACGGCTCCCAGGTCACCTACAACTCCAGGACCGCGTACAACGCGCTGAATGCGACCGCCGACACCGAGTACCCGCTGAAGCAGGGCTCGTACCAGACCGGCGCGCGGGCGACCATCACGACGGTCCTCGGCGGCACCCCGGTGACCAGCCCCATCTACGGAAGCGCGAGCGTCAACCTGCCGTAGGCCCGGATCCGACCTTCCGCACGGCACCCTGCCTCTGACCGAACGGCGGCCCACGGGGCGCGCCGGGCGCAACCAGGGCCCGTGACAGCAGCCGCCGGTGGAGCCCACGGGCGGCTGCTGTCCGGCCCACCGGTCACTGTGGGCAAGGACGCGGACGGAGCCTCCGGGCCCGGTCCACCATCGACCAGGAGGCGCCCACCTCCGCACCCACCCGGCGTCAGGGGATGTAGTAGGGGCGGTGGTGGGCGGCCACCGGTGCGGACTGGTAGGTCCAGGCGCCGGCCGCGGGGGCGTCGCCGACCAGGCGGGCGAGGTCGGCGACGGCTTCCCGGGCGGGACCGCCCGGACCGGGCCTGTCCGCGCCAGGGCTTTCCGGGCCGCGTTCGCCGAGGGTGAGGCGGACCCGGTCGGCAGTGCGGGCGTCCAGCGGGTGGAAGCGGTAGGGCTGGTGGACGGTGAGCGGGCCGGCCAGCAGTCGGCCCTCCTCGTCGGTGCCGTAGCCGGTGACGGGGGTGTTGACGACCGGCTCGCTGTCGAGGCCGGCCAGGTCGGCCTCGACGGCGAACAACTCCTCCTCGTGCCGGCGCAGCCCGTCCGGGCCGAGGGTGGCGCGGTGGCAGGCGACAGACCAGCGGTCGTGCACGGCGGCCGCGTTCAGGGAGGGCAGGACGGCGGTGAACCAGCCGGGGTGCTTGGGCTCGGCGTAGAGCCGGGTGCCGGCGTCGATGGCGAGCGGGTTGTCGCAGAGCACATGGAGGCGGGCGATGCCGAGCAGCCTGGTCTGGTCGTGGCCCCGGGCGTACTGGCCGTAGTCGACGGCCGGCAGGCGGTCGGCGGCGGACCGGGGGTGGGCGATCACGTTGATCTCCACCTCCTCGGTGATCCCGCCGCCGGTCGGGTACTGGGCGAAGTACAGCTGGTAGTTGAGCGAGACGCAGGCCCGGCCGCCGAAGTCGGCCGCGGCCAGAGCCGGATGACGCTCGGCCAGTAGTTCCTGGACCGGTCCGGGGTCGACCAGGTAGTCCACCCCGATGTTGTGCAGGGCTCCGTAGTGGAAGGGCAGGTAGTACGGCTCCGGCACGGGGGGCAGTGGCAGACCGGTCATGAGGGCTCCCTGGACGGGGTCGGTAAAGACGCGGGCGCGGAGGAGGAAGCGGGCGCGGCGGAAGGCTCGGACGGTCGCGGCGCGGTGAGTTCCGCCGGGCCGCGCAGGGCCGTCAGGTCGTGGTGGGCGCGGTCGGCGCTGCGCAGGGCGAGGGCGGCCATGGTGAGCGAGGGGTTGGAGGTGCCGAGCGAGGGCATCGAGCCGCAGCCGACGGCGTAGAGGTTGGGGTGGTCCCAGCAGCGCTGCCACTGGTCGACCACGGAGGTGCCCGGCGATTCGCCCATGGTGTGGGTGCCGCCGCCGTGGCCGGCGCCCCGGTAGCCGTACGGCCGGCCGTCGTGTTCGAGCCGCCCGGGCCAGCCGGGGCCGGCCTCGTAGCGGGTGTGGTCCTCGGCGCCGAGCAGGGCGAACAGCTGGTCGGAGACGGCCCGGGCGGAGGCCATGCCCTCTCGGACGTAGCCGGAGAGGTCGTAGTGGAGGGCCGGTCTCGGCAGGCCGAGGCGGTCCGGCCGGCTGTGGTCGAGGGTGACCCGGTTGGCCGGGTCGGCGGGCTGCTCCAGTTCGAACTGGAGCGAGAACTGACGGCCGAGCCGGTCGCCGAGGCGCTCGCGCAGGTCCTTGCCGCGCACCCCGGTGCGCAGCAGGGCCCCGGTCTCGACCTGGGGCGGTCGCCCGGCCCAGGACCAGCCCCAGTTGCCGATCTCGATCCGGAACGGTGCCCGCCGGGCCCGGGCCCGGCCGAAGCGGAAGGCTTCCAGCCCGCTGGTGGAGCCCGGCCCCCGGTAGGGACCGGTCGGCTCCGGCAGCAGGCCCCAGGTGAGCAGGGCCGGGTGGTCCATCAGGTTGCGGCCGACCTGGTCGCTGCGGTTGGCGAGGCCGGAGAGGAGCAGCAGCCGGGCGTTCTCGATCGCGTGGGCGGCAAGGACGACCAGGTCGGCGTGGACGCGGTGGGTGGTGCCGTCCGCGTGGTACTCGACGCCGGTGGCGCGGCCGGTGCCGTCGACCAGGACCCGGCTCGCCACGGCTCCGGTGCGCAGCCGGACACTGGGCGCCCAGCGGGCCTGGGTGCGCAGCGGGGTGTACTTGGCGCCGCTGGGGCAGGCCGGCACGCAGGAGGCCGTGCCCTGGCAGAGCGGCCCGACCGGGTGCTCCGGTCGGGTGGGCATGCCGTTGCGGGCGTGCGGGGTGGTGCTGACGGCGAGGCGGGCGTCCTCGTCGTCGGCCGGGTCGCGGACGGTCCGGCCGTCGAGGGCGCGGGCGAGGGTCCGGTCCAGGTGGGTGGCGGGGATCGCGCGCATCGGGAAGGCGTAGTCGGCGGGGATGGGCAGTCCGACGGCGCGGCGCTGCTGGTCGGCGTCGGCGGCGACGCCGAGTTCGTGTTCGGCCTGCCGGTAGTACGGTTCGAGGTCCTGGTAGCCGATGGGCCAGTTGCGGCCGTGGCCGAGGTCGGCGGTGCGGAAGTCCTCGGGGTGCATGCGCGGGGTGAGACCGGTCCAGAGCAGGCCGGTGCCGCCGTTGGCGCGCAGGTAGCCGCTCGCGTAGGGCAGCGGGCCGTGCTGGAGCAGGTATCCGGTGGCCGTGAACCCGCCGTCGGGCAGGCCGGTCAGGTCGTCGACGTCCGGGGACGGCGCGTCGGCGCTGCGGGGGTAGGGCGAGGTGGGGGTGCCGCCGCCGGCCGCGAGGTAGGCGGTGGCGGTCGTGGCGGGGTCGGGGACGTCGTGGCCCGCTTCGAGGACGAGGACCCGGTGGCCGTGGCCGCCCAGGCGGTGGGCCACCAGCGAGCCGGCGAAGCCCGCGCCGACGACGATCACGTCCCAGTGCCGGCGGGCCTCCTGGCGGGTGCCGTCCTCGCGGTTGGCGTCCGACCGGGCGCCGTCCCGGTGCCGCGCGGCGTCCCGGGTCATCGGCCGGCCCCGTCCTGCGGGGCCTCGGCCCAGCTGCCGTGGCCGGGGGCGGTGCTGCCGGGGGCGGCGCCGTGGAAGGTGCGCCACATCAGGCCGCGGTCGTGGGCCCGGGGCGAGGCGGGCGGCTCGTCCGGCCAGGCGCCGACATACCAGAGGTGGACCAGGGCGTGCTCGTCGCGGACCCGGTGGGCGAGCAGGGTCCGGTGGTGCTCGTGGGCCATGCCGGTGTCGCGCAATTCGCTCTCGTCGAAGCCGGTGAGCTCGGCGGAGAAGCGGAGGAAGTCGGCGAAGTCGGTCAGCTCCAGGAGGTCGCCCGACGCGGGGAAGCCGTACGCCGCCCGGTCCGGCTCGTCGGTGTCGGCCCCGGGGTCGAGCCCCTCGGCCACCGGTCCCGAGAGGCGGTGATGGTAGTCGTCGAACCCTGGCAAGCCGGCACCCCCATGGTGAGCAGGTCGCATGGTCACATCACGTCGTGTCGCATTCACGGCACAGCACAGCACGGCACAGCACGGCGCATCACGTCCCGGACATGACAGCCGGGAGGATGCTCCGCGTCCGACGGACGATCGGGCGAACTCCCGATCGCCCCGGAACCGATGCTGCCCCGTCTGCGCCCCCAGGAGAACCTTCGACCACAATCGATCGATCACGACCACTCCACCAAGGTTTCGCTGTCGTATCGCGACCGCTTGCTTATCAGATCGACTGCCTGAATGACCGATCCGGACCGGCCTGGTTCCGGCCGGCCGGGCGTCGTCGCACGGACGGCGTCGCACGGCCGGCGTCGCACGGGTGGCGCAACGCAGCGCGCGGGCTCCCCGGACGGCTGCGATCTTCGGAGCACGCGCGGGTCCACCGCGCGCCCCGGTGTCGAGCCCTGGAGGCCCCGATGTGGCAGGCTCCCCCCGCCGCCGCCCCGTACCCGAACGAATGGCTGCCCACGCTCGACATTCCCGCGCCCGGAGCCCAGAACCGGCTGACCGTGCTGTTCCGGCTCCTGCTGCTGATCCCGCAGTTCATCGTGCTCTGGGTGCTGTCGATCGTGGCGTTCGTGGTCACGGTCATCGGCTGGTTCGGCGCCCTCGTCCTCGGACGGCTCCCGGTCTTCGCCGCCGACTACCTCTGCGCGTACGTGCCGTACGAGACCCGGGTGAACGCGTACCTGCTGATGACGACGGGCAGCTACCCGCCGTTCGCCTTCCGCGTCCCCGAGTACCCCGTGCAGGTCGGCCTCAGGCCCGGGGAGCTGAACCGGCTCGCGGTGCTGTTCCGGATCGTGCTGGTCATCCCGGCCGCCGTGGTGCAGTGGCTGCTCTACGCGGGCTGGTGGGTGGTCGGCTGGATCAGCTGGCTGGTGGTGCTGGTCCTCGGACGGATGCCGCAGCCGCTGTTCGAGGCGACCGCGGCGGTGCTGCGCTACCGGATGCGGTACACGGCCTACCTGGTGATGCTCACCCCGGCCTACCCGAAGCGGCTCTTCGGCGACGAGCCCGGTCTGGACCCCGAGGGGACGGTGTCGGCGACCCGCCCGCTGGTCATGAGCGGCGCGGGCCGGGGACTGCTGGTGCTCTTCCTGGTGCTCGGCCTGGCCTCCGGGGTGACCAGCTCGGTCACGACGGCCGTGAACGACAACGACGACGACGAGGTCAAGAACGTCACCGGCCCGCTGCTCCCCGGCCCCCTGCTGCCGGGGCCGTCCTCCCGCTGAGGACACAACGGGCCGGCGCCGGAGGAACCACCGGAGGAACCCGGGGAGCAGGAACGAAAAAGCCACGGCGGCGGGGATTGCCCCCGCCGCCGTGGCGCGTCCCGGTCCCCGTCCGCACTGCCCACCGGACGGGGCGACCGTCAGAAGGTCAGGTTCCAGGCGTCGACGGTGCCGACGTCGCCGGAGGCGCCGTCCTTGACCCGCAGCTTCCACGTCCCGTCGGCCGGGCTCGCGGAGGCGTTGACGGTGTAGGTCTTGGCGACGTTGTCGGCGCTGTCGCTGTCGGTGAAGTCCTCCAGCAGGTAGACCGTGCCGTTCGGCGCGACCAGGGAGATCACCAGGTCACCGCGGTAGGTGTGCTTGATGTCCACGCCGACCTTGAGCGCGGTGGGGGCGTTGCCGCCGACCCCGGTGACGGCCAGCGGGCTGTCCACCGTCGCGTTGTCGGTGATCGCCACGTCCGTCAGGTTCTCGAAGTACTTGCCGGTGGGCGGGGTGCCGCCGCCGACCGCCTTGAGCGCGTCGACCTGGCCCTCGCCGAAGAAGGCGTTGTTGGCGGTGGTGCCGGTGCAGCGGCTGTCGGACGGGCAGGCCACGTCGTTGGCCTGGGTGGCCAGACGGGCGCGGATGTCGGCCGGGGTGAAGGTCGGGTTGGCGCTCGCGATCAGCGCCGCGACACCGGTCACGTGCGGGGAGGCCATCGAGGTGCCGCTCTTGGTGCCGTACTTGCCGCCGGGCAGCGTGGAGTACACGCCGGTGGCGCCGTCACCGCCGGGCGCGGCGACGTCGATGACGCCCCGGCCGAAGTTCGAGTACGAGGCCTTGCCGGTGCCGCTGGCCATGGCCGAGACGGTCACCACGCCGGGCAGCTCGGTCGGGATGTCGATGCAGGCGTTGGTGATGGTCCGGGTGACCTTGGTGGAGTCGTTGGGGCTGTCGCTGTCGGTGGTCTTGTTGGCCAGGTCGTAGTTGGAGTTGCCGGCCGCGGCGACCTGGAGCGAGCCCTTGCCCTCGGCGTAGGCCTGGGCCCGGCGGACGCCCTCGATGATGGCGGCCTGGTCCAGGTTGTCCGGGCAGTTGAACTGCCACGGGTCGGTGTAGTAGCTGTTGTTGGTCACCTTGAAGCCGTGGTCGCCGGCCCAGACGAAGCCGCAGACGGTGTTCTCGGCGAAGAACAGGGTGCTGGTCGGCTCGGCGATCCGGACGGAGGCGATCTTGACGCCGGGGGCCACGCCGATGACGCCCTTGCCGTTCTTGGCGGCGGCGATGGTGCCGGCGACGTGGGTGCCGTGGGTGTCGACGTCGCGCCAGGCACCGGTGCGGGTGTCGGCCTTGCCGTAGGCGCAGGAGGCGGAGTCGGCGGCGTCGAAGTTCGGCGCCAGGTCCTGGTGCTGGTCGTCGACACCGGTGTCCAGCACGCCGACCTTGACCGCGGACGAGCCGGTGGAGACGGCCCAGGCCTGGTCGGCCTTGATCTGGGTCATGTCCCAGCGGTTGGACTCGGTCAGCGTGGTCGCCGACTGGGCGGGGTTCGCGGGCAGCGCCGGGTTGTAGGCGTCGGCCGGGACGTCCGAGGTGCGGGTCGCGCCGACCTGCTGGACGCCGGCCGCCCCGCGCACCGCGGCGGCGAAGCCGGTGCCGGTGGAGTGGGCGACGACGACGCCGATCGCGTCGTAACTCGCGAAGACGGTGCCGCCGTTGGCGGTCACCGCGGACTTGGCGGCGGCGACGTCGGCGGGGGCGCTGATCACCAGGTAGGCACGGGTCCCGGCGGCCCAGGCGGTGGCGGCGACGGGAGCCTGCGGCGCGGCCTGGCTCTGCGACGCGGCCGCGGCGGCCGGAGCGGCCGGGGCCTGGACGACGGGGGCGGAGGCGGGCGCGGCGGGTGCCGCGACGGCCAGGGTCGCGGGGGTGGCCAGGGCCGCGGCGGCCAGCAGGGCGAGCGCGGCGGTGGGGCGGCCGACCCGCCGGGATATCAGGGGTGACACGTGCGTCCTCCGATCGGGGCCCGTGCTTGAGGGGATCACACGGGGGTTGAACGCAACATGCCAGAACAGCAAGCATTTGGGGAAGGCTTTACGCGTGACCTGTTGTCACAAACGTGTCAACATTTGATGTCTCCCCGATTGCTCCTGTCATTCCGGTCATCCCTGCCTGAGCAACATCCGTGCGACCGGCGGACCCGGTCGCCCCGGAGAGCCGATCGGCCGCGCCCGTGCATCCGGCCGGATCCGCTGTCGGCGGACAGTCCCGAAGCGGACCCGGCCGCGCGTCAGGATGACCGGATGGGTAATCACACAGCGGTACGCCGACTCGACCTGGGCTACTTCGTCCGCCCCGCCTCGGAGACCGGCGGCTCCCGGCCACGTGTCGAACCCGTGCTCGCCTATCTGGTGCGGCACGACCGGGGACTGATCCTCTTCGACACCGGCATCGGCGCCGCCGACCCCGGGACCGAGGCCCACTACCGGCCCCGGCGCAGGCCGCTGGAGGGCGCCCTCGCCACCGCGGGAGTCACCCTCGCGGACGTCTCCCTGGTCGTGAACTGCCACCTCCACTTCGACCACTGCGGCGGGAACCCGCTGCTGGGCGGCACGCCGATCCTGGTCCAGACCGTGGAGTTGGCCACCGCCCGCCGGGGCGGCTACACCATCGACGAACTGGTCGACTTCCCCGGCGCGACCTACGAGGAGCTCGACGGCGAGGCGGAGGTCCTGCCCGGAATCCGGATCCTCCCCACCCCCGGGCACACCGAGGGACACCAGTCGCTCGTGGTCCAACAGGACGACGGCACCGTGGTCCTGGCCGGCCAGGCCCACGACTTCGCGTCGGAGTTCGGATCGGACCACCTGGCCCGGCACGCGGCCCGCCGAGGCGTGGAACAGCCGCTCCCCGACTACCGGCCCTGGCTGGACCGCCTCGGCGAGTTCGACCCTCGACGCGTCCTCTTCGCCCACGACTGCTCGGTCTGGGAACCGCCCCGGCCGGGCAGCTGGGACCACCACCCGCCCCGGGCACTTCCCCGGCCCCCGAAGGAGGACTGACGCCGTGACGGCGATCGGCGGGAGCTCACCGGCGAGATGCTTCAAGCTTGCATTGTTCCGGCTTGACGCTTTCTGCTGGGTAGCATGGCCGCATGACACCGCCCCCGGATGTGCCGGACGAACGGGTCCGGGCCGAACAGGTCCGCGCCGAACAGATCCGTACCAAACGGGTCCGGGCCGAGCGGGCCCTCTGCGGCCTGGTGAACGGACTCGCCCAGCGGATCGGCGACCATCTGCGCGAGCACGCCGCCGGGCTCGGCCTCACGGCGGCCCAGGCCACCGCACTGCGCGAGCTGCACGGCCCGCTGACGATGCGTGAACTCGCCGGACGGATGAGCTGCGAGCCGTCCAACGCCACCTTCGTCGTCGACCGGCTGGAACGGCAGGGGCTGGTCGAACGGCGCCCCCACCCCACCGACCGGCGGGCGCGGCAGCTCGTCCTCACCCCGGCGGGCACCGGGTTGCGGGAGCGGCTGCTGGCCCTGCTCGCCGCCGACTCACCGCTGGCAGGGCTGGGCCCGGAGCAGCGGATGGCGCTCCAGGAACTGCTCGAACAGGCCCTCGCCCGGCCCTGAACCGGGCCGGGTGAGGGCCGGAGGAGTCGGTGGTCGCCGGGGCGCGCACGCCCGCGCCCCGGCGACGACCGGTGACGACCGGCGACTCAGATCTCGCGCAGGTGGGACTTCAGCACGTCCAGCACGCCGGTCCGCTCGTGGGTCAGGTAGAAGTGCCCGCCGGGGAAGACCTTCAGCTCGAAACCGCCGGTGGTGTGGGCGGCCCAGTCGCCCGCCTGGTCGAGGGTCACCCGCGGGTCGTTGTCGCCGGTCAGGGAGGTCACCGGCACCTGGACCGTGTCCTCCGGCGCGGCCACGTAGGTCTCGACGGCCGTGTAGTCGCCGCGCAGCGAGGGCAGGATCATCGCCCTCAACTCCGGGTCGGCCAGCAGGCGTTCGTCGGTGCCGCCGAGCCTGGCCAGCTCGGCCAGCAGGCCCTCGTCGGGCAGCAGGTGCACGGCGGAGTCGCGCGGCTCGGACGGCGCCCGGCTGCCCGAGGCGACCAGCCGCACCGGACCGGCCACCTTGTCGCGCTCGAACCGGCGGGTCACCTCGAAGGCGACCGCCGCCCCCATGCTGTGCCCGAACAGGACCAGCGGGCGGTCCGCCCACGGCCGCAGCGCGGCATAGACCCGGTCGGCCAGCTCGGGCAGCGAGTCGAGCGCCCGCTCGTCGATCCGGTCCAGCCGGCCGGGGTACTGGGTGGCGAGCACGTCCGCGTAGGGCGACAGCTCGGCCGACCAGTCCCGGAAGAAGCCCGCCGAGCCGCCCGCGTGCGGGAACATCACGACCCGGACGGGCGCCGTGTCGAACGGATGGAAACGGCGGAACCAGAGGCTGTCGGTGACGGCGGTGGGGCCGGGCATAGGGTGCGCTCCCTCGCGACTGACTGATCGGCAGGACGGTCTACCCGCACAGTCTCCCCGGCCGACCCTTACCCGCGTCAACCGCCCACCGGAACAGGATCGTCCGGCCACGGTCCATCGGCGGCTCCCGGGCGGCGCGGTGGACCGGTCCGAAGGCCGGGCCGGCGGTCGAGCACGGGTCAGCCCCCGTCGGCCACCGCGTCGCGGCCGAACCGCGCCTCGGCCGCCCGCGAGCGGGACCGGCCGTCCAGCAGCAGCACCGACGCCGCCTCCGGCACCGGCGTCCCCCCGTCGCCCCGGGTGTGCGCGGTGAGCGCCGCGATCAGCTGGTCCAGGCCCCGGCGGTGGCGGGCGAAGACCCGGTTCGAGGCCCAGCGGCCGCGGGCCCGCTGACCGGCCAGGGCGGTCGCCGCCCCGACGTCGAGCAGGACGAGGTGCAGCTCCCGCCCCTGCCGGGCGGCCTCGCGGGCCAGCCAGCGGCGCATCCACGCCCGGCTGCCGCAGTCGTGCACCAGCAGCGGGCCGCCCCGGCGCAGCGAGCGGCGCAGCAGCCGGAAGTGCTCCAGCCGGGCCCAGGGGCGGTAGACCGCGTACGGCAGGCGGTCCGGCATGACAGCGGCGCAGGCCTCGTGCACGGCGCGCGGGTCGACGGTCACGGCCTGCGGCGCGCGGGCGGACCAGCGCCGTAGCAGGGTGCTCTTGCCGCTGCCGGGCAGCCCGGAGACGACCACGACCGCGTCGGCCGGGTAGAGCACGACGAACGGCTCGCCGGCCACGCCGCGCAGGTCCACCGGTCCCCGCGGTTCCATCCCCGCCCCCGCCGTCCGGCCCGCGCCCGGCGCGCCCGCCCTCGCTCCGCCCACGATGGCCGACCCGTCCATACTGCTCACCCGTCCCGTCCGTGCCCGACCTGGAACGATAACAATCCACGCCGCCGACTCCCGCCGCGGTTCCCGGCGCCCGGTCCCGAGGACGGGGGCGTTCGGCGGCGGGGCTGTCCACGGACACCGCGGCAACCGGACGGGCGGACGGGCGGACAGCTCGCGGTCCCTGCCGGCGAACAGTACGCCTCCTGCCGCAGGACGACTCCTCGTCACGCGCTCCGGTCCGGACGCATCACCCCGGGAGGCGGCGCACGGCGACCAGCGTGAGCGCGGTCTGCGGGTCGGGTTCGACGTAGGCGGCACGAACGCCGTAGGACCCGGCCTCCAGGTCGACCCGTACGTGCTCCTGCAGACGGGACTCCTCACCCGTCCAGGCCGAGTCGAACAGCACGACCGGCCCCGGCACCTTCCAGGTCAGCTCCGGCTCCCAAGGAGCGGCACGCATCGCCGCGTCCACGCTCCCGAGCATCGCCTCCTCGGACTCCGCCGCCGACCAGCGCACGAACACACCCTGTGCCGGCAGGTAGGCGGTCGAGGCGGGTTCGTCCCCGAGGACCAGGCCTTCCGCCGAGCCGACCCGGAGCAGCCCGATGAAGCCCTCGACGGCACAGGCCCGGTCGTAGTCGTCACCGGCGTCGTCGTTCCCGGCCGATCCCGACCACGCCTCCAGCACGACCTCGGGAAGCACGACGAACGGCCCACCGAGGGACTCCACCCACGCCACCGCTCCCGGCTCTCCGTACCTGACCATGCGCGGAACCTATCCGCCGGGTCCGACAGCCGGCCTCCGAGCTCGACGCCTCGGCGGAACGGGATCGGGTCCGGTCGGCACCGGACGGTCCGGCCCGGCCTGGCTCGGCCGGGATCAGCGGTGGCTCCGGAGGGGCAGGCAGCGGAGTCGGCACGAGGTATCGGCGACACGCGGGTGGGCGCGAGGGGCTTCCGGTCGGCGGGCGACGCTCCCGGGGCGGACCCCGGCGGGTGGGGCGGGGGCGAGGGTCCTATGGTGGTCGCCGTTCATGATGCACCGTCAGACCCCCGGGCCGCCGGGGCGGGTGGAGGGCGCCAAGTGACGGAGACGCTGCGGGCCGGGGCGGGTGGGGCGGATGCCGGGGTGGCGGGCGCGACGTACACCGGGCAGGTGCTGGCGGGGCTGGCGCGTGATCCGGGGCGGGTCGCGCTGCGGTACGGGGAGCGGTCCCTGACGGCCGCCGAGTGCCTCGACGCAGTGCACCGGCTCGCCCGGGCCCTGCGGTCCACCGGGCTGGGGCGCGGCGACGGGGTCACGCTGCTGGCCGGGAACCGGCCGGAGGCGCTGCTGGTGCGGCTCGCCGCGAATCTGATCGGCTGCCGGGTGGCGATGCTCCCCGCCGGCCGGACGGTCGCGGAGCTGATCGCGCTGGCCGCTTCGGCGGGGACCGAGGCGTTCGTGTTCGACCCGGAGGGGTGCGGCGCGGCGGCCGCCGGGATCGCGGGCGCGCTGCCGTCGGCCCGGCTGCTGGCCCTCGGCCCCGGCCCGCTCGGCACGGACCTGACGGCACTGGCCGAACCGCTGTCGCCCGCGCCGGTGGCGCCCCGGTTCCGGCCGCAGGACGTGATGGCGATCCGGTTCACCGGCGGCTCGACCGGGCGGCCGAAGGGGGTGCAGCGCGGCTTCGCCCGGCCGCCGCGCCCGGAGCTGGTCGCCGGCTCGGTGTTCCTGCTGTGCACGGCGCTCTGCCACGGCGGCGGGACGACGGCCGACCTGGCCCTGGCGGCGGGCGGCACGGTGGTGCTGCAGGACGGCTTCGCGGCGGCGGAGGTCCTGGCGGCGATCGAGCGGTACCGGGTGACCCGGGCCTACCTCCCGCCGCACCTGCTGTACCGGGTGCTCGACCACCCCGCGCTGGCCCGGACCGACACCGGCAGTCTGCGCCGCGTCACCTACACCGGCTGCCCGGCGGCCCCGGAGCGGCTGGCCGAGGCCACCCGCCGGCTGGGCCGGGTGCTGCACCAGACGTACAGCCTCACCGAGTGCGGCCCGGTGACCCGGCTCACCCCGGACGAGCACCTCGACCCCCGGCTGCTGACCACGGCCGGGCGGCCGCTCCCGGACACCGGGGTGCGGATCCTGGACGAGCACGGCCGGCCGATGCCGACGGGCGACGTCGGGCGGATCTGGGTGCGCACGCCGACCGCGATGCAGGGCTACTGGCGCGACCCCGGGGCGACCGCGAGGGTGCTCCGGGACGGCTGGCTGGACACCGGCGATCTGGGCGCGCTGGACGGCTCGGGGTATCTGACGGTGGCCGGGCGGCACGATCCGGTGGCGATCGTCGACGCACACAACGTCTTCCCCCGCGAGGTCGAGGGCCCGCTGCTGACGCACCCGGCGGTGCGCGAGGCGGTCATGTTCACCACCACCGACCGGGACCGGCTCCAGCACGCGCACGCCGCCGTGACGGTGGCCCCCGGCAGCGGGGTGACGGTGGCGGAGCTGCGCCGGTGGGTGCGGGAGCGGGGCGGGCCGCTGTGCGAGCCGGCGACGATCCTGGTGCTCCCGGACCTCCCGCTGTCCGGGACCGGCAAGCCGGACCTGGGGGCGCTCCGGGCCCTGGTACCGGATGCAGCCGCCCCGACCGACCCGGCCGCCCCTGCGGTGCCCCCGGCACCCCCGGCACCGGTGACGACGGCACCAGGGGCGCACGGCCCGGCGTAGTGCACGCCGTTCGTGCTTCGACCGCCCGCGTGCACGACCGTGCGCGCGGCGGTCAGTAGGTGGAACCGCCCGTGGACACTCGACCTCGTCGGCCGGTCTGCCGATATCCCCGGCGGCACTCCCTCGCGCCGTCCCCCTGGAGGCATCTCCCGTGACCTGGCTCCGCGTCCTCACCGCCCTCGGCATCCTCGCCGCGGCGGCGAGCGCCATCCTCGTCTTCGCCCTCTGCACGGCCGCCGGCCGGGGCGACCGCATCGACCGGGGCGCCCCCGGCAGCGATCTGCGCTCGGACGCCGAGCGCTCGGGGCTGATCCGTCGCACGAGCGGAGAAAGCTGACGCCCGGGCGGCCCGTTCCCGCTCCGAACCCGGGGTCACCGTCGGCGTCGCTCCCGGCATCACTGTCGACGCCAGGACACGACGTGTCCTATGGTGAACACAGTGTCCTGCCGGTGCGCCCGGCACGCGACACCAGGCCGCCGCGCGCCGCTGCGGCACGCCCCCGAACGAAGGAGCACCCCGGCCATGGCCGAGACCCTGACCACCGCCAAGGCGGACCTGGTCGACATCGCGCACCGCAGAATGCGCACCGCGATCCCCGACAACGACTGGACCATCCGCCAGAAGCTGGCCCTCACCTGCCGGATCCTCTTCGAGGCCGGACACGACTCCGGCCTGGCCGGCCAGATCACCGCCCGCGCCGAACGGCCGGGCACCTACTACACCCAGCGGCTCGGCCTCGGCTTCGACGAGATCACCGAGGACAACCTCCTCCTGGTCGACGAGGACCTCGAGGTCCTGGAGGGCGAGGGCATGGCCAACCCCGCCAACCGCTTCCACAGTTGGGTGTACCGGGCCCGCCCCGACGTCTCCTGCATCATCCACACCCACCCGGCTCACATCTCCGCGCTGTCGATGCTGGAGACGCCCCTGGTCGTCTCGCACATGGACCTCACCCCGCTGTACGAGGACTGCGCCTTCCTGGAGAGCTGGCCCGGCATCCCGGTCGGCAACGAGGAGGGCGAGATCATCACCGCCGCGCTCGGCGACAAGCGGGCCCTGCTGCTGGCCCACCACGGCATGCTGGTCGCCACGGCCGGCGTGGAGGAGTCCTGCACCCTCGCCGTGCTCTTCGAACGGGCCGCCCGGCTCCAACTGCTGGCCTCGGCGGCCGGCCGGATCCAGGAGATACCCGCGCCGCTCGCCCGGGAGGCCCACGACTGGACCTCCACCGTCAAGCGCAGCCAGGCCAACTTCGCGTACTACGCCCGCCGCGCCCTGCGGGCCGGGCACGGCGACGCGATCAACGTCAACGCCGTCAACGCCGTCAACGCCGTCAACGCCGTCAACGACGACGCGACTTCCGAGGGTGGTGCCTGAGATGACCGGACTCGCACTGGAAGGGATCATCGCCTACCCGGTCACCCCGTTCGCTTCGGGCGAGCAGGGCGGCGACGACGGCGGCGTGGACACCGAAGCCCTCACCGCCCTGGTGGACCGGCTGATCGACGCCGGCTGCCACGCGATCGCCCCGCTCGGCTCCACCGGCGAGAGCGCCTACCTGGACGACCAGGAGTGGTACACCGCCGCCGAGGCCTCGCTCGCCGCGGTCGCCGGCCGGGTGCCCGCCGTGGTCGGTGTCGCGGACCTCACCACCCGGGGCGCGGTCCGGCGCGCCCGGTTCGCCGAACAGGCGGGCGCGGACGCCGTGATGGTGCTGCCGCAGGCCTACTGGAAGCTCGACGAGCGCGAGGTGGCCGGCCACTTCACGGCCGTGGCGGACGCGGTCAGCGTCCCGGTGATGCTCTACAACAACCCCGTCACCAGCGGGGTCGACCTCTCCCCCGAGCTGATGGTCTCGCTGGTCGAGCGGGTGGAGAACATCACCATGGTGAAGGAGAGCAGCGGCGACGTACGGCGGATGCACCGGCTCGCACAACTCACCGACGGCGCCCTGCCGTTCTACAACGGCAGCAACCCGCTCGCGCTGGCGGCCTTCTCGGCCGGCGCGGCGGGCTGGTGCACCGCCGCGCCCTGCCTGATCCCCGGGCCGGTCCTGGAACTCCACCGCGCCGTCCGGGCGGGTGAGTGGGACCTCGCCCTGGAGGTCTTCCAACGCCAGCTCCCGGTACTGGAGTTCATCCTGGGCGGCGGCCTGCCCACCACCGTGAAGGCCGGTCTGGCCCTGCTCGGTCTGGACGTCGGCGAGCCGCGCCGTCCGCTGCTGCCCCTGGACCGGGCCGGGACCGCCCGCCTCGCGGAGCTGCTCTCCGCCGCGGGCTGAGCCGCCGACGCCGCATCGGCCCCGGTACCGCTCAGGCGGTACCGGGGCCGATGCGCGTCAGGAGCGTACGCCGGGGCCGGTGCGCGTCAGGGCAGGGTCGGGACGCGGTCGGCGGGACCGGCCGGCTCGTCGTGGATGACCACGAGGACCGCGGCGGGCCGCCCGCCGGTGGAGCGGCAGCGGTGCGGCAGGGCGGAGTTGAAGTACACGCTGTCGCCCGGCCCCAGGGTCACCGTGCGCTCCGGGAACTCCAGCTCGGCGGTGCCCTCGTGGACGAAGAGGTACTCCTCCCCCGCGTGGGACTTGAACGGCGGGTCGACCGGATCCGTCGGCGGGTGCATCATGAACGGCACCATCCGCTTGTCGGTCAGACCGGTCGCGATGCCCTCGTAGCGGGTGTCGCCCGGACCGGTCCCGGCGCCCATCGGGGTCCGCTCGTCGGCCCGGACCACGGTGATCAGCTCGGGCTCCACCTCGTCCGAGAACAGCCGGCCGACATCGACGTTCAGCGCGTGCGCGAGTTTGAGCGCGGTCGAGATCGACGGGTCGCTGAGGCCGCGTTCCACCTTGGACAGATAGCTCTTGGTCACCCCGACCCGCTCCGCCAGTGCCTCCAGACTGAGCCGGTTCTGCTTCCTCAGCACCCGCACCCGGCTGCTCATGTGCCGCCCCTCACCACCTGCCGCCGCGGAATGGACCGGTCCAGTATCCCACCCGGGCCCGGCCTCCCCACCCGGGCCCGACGGCCCCCGACGGGCCCGGGCCCCGGGGTCCGGGGGACACGCCATAGGCTCGGTCCTTCCGAGCAGAGGGACGGGTGAGCCGAGTGGGCAGGTGGGAACGGGCGCTGGACGCGGCCGGGGTGCGGGAGGCGGGGCTGCGGGCCGACTACGGGCGGCAGCGGGAGCAGGTGACCCGCTACCGGCGCGAGGTCGCGGTGGCGGCCGGGCTGCTGCTGCCGGAGCGGACCGTCCCGCACGTGATCGCGGCGGCCGCGTTCATGCACCGGACCGACACCCTGCTCGACAGCGGCCCGCTCGCGGAACGGCGGGCGACCGCCGCCCGCTGGCACGAGGAAGTGACCCGCAGCCTCGCCGAGGGCCGGACCGACGACCCCGAGCTGCGGCCGCTGCTGCACAGCGCGGAGGCCCGTCCCGAGCTGCGCGACAGGGTCCTGGACCACCTCGCCGCGGCCGAGGCCGATCTCGACTTCACCGGTTTCGACACCGAGGCGGACTACCAGCGCTACGTGGACGGGTACTCGCTGCCGGGCTTCATGGTCGTCGCCGCGCTGCTCGGCCCGGCCGGCGACCAGTCGGAGTACCGCGCCGCGTGCCGGACCTTCATCGACGGCAGCCAGCGGCTCGACTTCGTCAACGATCTCGCCGAGGACCTGGCGGAGGGCCGGCTGACCGTCCCCCGGGACCGGCTGGAGCGGCACGGGGTCACCCGCGCCGATCTGGAACAGGCCCGCGACCTGCCGGCGGTCCGGGAGCTGCTCGGCGGCCTGCTGGACGAGGCGGACCGCACCCTGGCCGAGGCCCGGACCGTGATCGGGCTGGTCCCGGCCGTCCACCGGCCGATGGTCCGCTGCATCGTCGGGGTGGAGCAGCTCACCGGGGCGGCGGCGCGCGCCGACCTCGGCGCGCTGCTGCGCCGCTCGGCGAGCCCCGCCAAGCCCGCCGCGCTGCGGCTGCTCGCCCGGGAGTACCTCCGGTTCCGCCGGGAGGACCGCCGGTCCCGCCGCTGACACTCCGACAGCGACGGGACCGACGGCGGGACCCCCAGCGCCCCTCAGCGCCCCTCAGTGACCCTCAGCGCCCCTCAGTGGCCCTCGGGACCCTCAGTGGCCCTCCAGGTCGTCCGGGCGGACGGCGATGTGGTCGGGGGCCAGCTCGACGGCGACCCGGTGCTCCATGCCCAGCGCCTCCAGGAACTTGGCCGGGAGCTGGACCCGGCCGGTGCGGTCCAGCATCACGTACTCGGTCTCGTTGACCGACTCCTCGCCGTGCTCGTCGGTGAGGGTGCGGCGGAGCACCTCGCTGCTGGTGCGGCCGTCGCGGATGGCGACCGTGCGGCGCACCTCCCCGGCCACCATCGGGTCGTGGGTGACGATCACCACGGTGGCGCCGAGTTCGCGGTTGACGGTGCGGAAGGCCTCGAAGATGCTCGCCCCGGTCTCCGAGTCGAGCTCACCGGTGGGCTCGTCGGCGAGCAGCACCGGCGGGTTGTTGGCCATGGCGACGGCGATGGCGACGCGCTGCTGCTGGCCGCCGGACATCTCGGTCGGGCGCCGGCGGGCGAGTTCGCCGATCTCCAGCGCCTCCATCAGCTCGGCGACCCTGGCCGCCTGCTGCCGGGAGCCGACGCGCGAGGACCGGCCGCCGCGCAGCTGCATCGGCAGGGCGATGTTCTCGGCGGCGGTGAGGAACGGCAGCAGGTTGCGGGCGGTCTGCTGCCAGATGAAGCCGACCACCTCGCGACGGTAGCGCAGCCGTTCCCGCGCGGACATCTCCAGCAGGTCGCAGCCGGCCACGGTGGCGGTGCCGGCGGTCGGTACGTCGAGCCCGGCCAGGATGGTCAGCAGGGTCGACTTGCCGCTGCCGGAGGCGCCGACCAGGGCGACCAGGTCGCCCTGCCGGATGGTCAGTTCGAGCCCTTGGAGGGCCTGCACCTCGACGCCCTGGGCGCTGAAGATGCGGACCAGCCGGTCGCAGACGATGGCCGCGTCCGCGCTGTGCGCCGCCGGTCCGGCCGCGGCAGCGCGGGCGCGCTCCTGGAGTTCCTGGAAGGTGGGGGCCGGGGCGGTCTTCTGGTCCTGGGCGCTGCCGTTCACCGCGGTGCTCCTCTCGTCGGCGTGGGGCCTGTCGTCGTGGGTGTGGTCGGCGTTCCGGGAGCGGCCCCGGACGCGGCGCCGGGGTCGGTCCCGGACGCCGGGTCGGCCCCGGGGTCGTTCCCGGACGCCGGGTCGGACCCGGGGTCGTTCCCAATCCCGGACGGGGATCGGGGCGGGAGGGTCATCGCTGGTCCCCCGCCCGCAGTTCGGTGGCGATCTGCCGCCGGCCGGCGATCAGCGCCTCGGCGACGACGCCCGCGGAGACGAGGGCGGCGAGGCCCACCGTCGGCAGCAGCACCGGCGGGACGGCGACCGGCAGGCCGGGCGCGATGTCCGCGCCGACCAGGACCGACAGGTCGAAGGCGGGCCCGAGCAGCGCGACCGCCGCGACCGCGACCAGGCCGCCGCCGACCGCCGCGACCAGGGTCTGCGGCAGCGTCTCGATCAGGATCAGGGTCAGGCCCTGCCGGGGCCGCAGGCCCATGGTGCGCAGCCGGGCCAGCAGCGCGGTGCGCTCGGGCGCGGCCCGGACCAGGGTGAGCAGGACGGCCAGCAGGGCGAGGGTGCCGGCCCCGAGGACGGCGGTCCAGAACAGCCGGGCCGCGGCGGACTGGAGCGGGTCGGCGGCGAGGGCGGCGCTCACGGCCGCGCTGGTGCGCACGCTGTAGCCGGGGGGCAGCCCGTCGTTCCCTTCGCCGGCCGCGGTGGGGAAGGCGGTGGCCCGCTGGGCTTCGGTGGCGATCTGCTCGCGCACCAGGCTCCGCAGCCGGTCCTGGTCGACGGAGCCGGTGGCCAGCCAGAGGTTGGCGCGGCCGAGTTCGGGCGCGAGGGCGACGGCCGGGCCGGCCGGAAGGACGACGAACAGGCGGTCGTCGCCCTGGAGCGCCGGGGTGCCGTCGACGGTGGCGGCGGTGCTGGTGAGCAGTTCCCCGCCGTTGGGCAGCCGGAGGCGGTGGGTGGCGCCCGGGCCGAGCTTGCGGGCGAGGGCGGTGGAGACCAGGGCGGGCACCGGGGCGTCCGCCGCGCCGGTGCCGCCGGAGAGCGCGGCCGCGTCGAAGGCGCCCCGCCCGAGCGAGCGGGACATCTCCGCGTACGCGACCGGGTCGGCGACCACGGCGAAGACCCGGGTGGAGCCGTTGCCGTCGAGCACGAACACCTCGGTGTCGGCCCAGATCCGGGCGGAGGCGCGGACCCCGGGCAGCTTGGCGGCCGCCTCGGCGAAGCCCTCCGACACCGGGACGCCGATCGGGACGACCACCGAGGCGTCGCCGCCGACGGTCAGCCGGGCGGCGTGGGTGCGCTCGGTGTCGACGGCCCCGAGCACGGTGGAGCCGAAGCCCGCGGTGGTGACGGCGAGCAGCAGGGCGATCAGGGGCAGGACGGAGGGCCGGGCCCCTTCGGTGCTGCCCCGGGCGGCGCGGGCCAGGCCGAGGAAGCCGATGGCGCCGGGCCGCCGGGTGGCCACCCGGGCGAAGGCGCCGAGCAGCAGCGGCTGGAGGCGGGCGAGCAGCAGTCCGCCGGTGAGGGCGAGCAGCAGCGGCGCGGCGACCAGCAGCGGGTCGACGCCCGTCCCGGTGGGGGCGACGCCGCGCCGCCGGACCTCGGCGACGGCGGCGACGGTCAGGGCCAGGACGGCGAGTTCGCCGGCCAGGCGCCGCCGGCCGCTGCCGGCCCGGGGCCGCGACCAGAGCC
>NZ_JAIY01000003.1:1072142-1104786 GCF_000710405.2 Kitasatospora sp. MBT66
GCCTGGAGCAGGCGCAGTTCGGCGGAGCGCCGGTCGCCGGCGAGGGCGGCGGCCAGGCCGAGCACGACCAGGCCGACGCCGGCCAGGCCGGCCGGGCCGATGGCGGCGAGCGGCGCGGCGGCCTGCTGCCGGGCGGTGGCCTTGTCCAGCAGGTCCGGCAGCGGCGAGGTGATCTGCAGGCCGGGGCGGCTGGTGGCGTTCGCCAGTGCGTTGGCGGTGTTCCCGGTGAGGAAGGCGGCGAGTTCCCGGTCGGTGCGGTCGAGTCGGTCGGCGCGCAGCCGGTCGACGTCGACCGGGATCCGCCAGAAGTCCTGGGCGCCGGTCTGCCAGGTCTGGACCGCGTCGAGGGCGCTGCCGTCGACGAGTCCGGTGAGGCGCCAGTAGGCGTAGGACTGCTTGCCCCGGGTGAAGTCGAGGCAGGCCTGGACGGGGCAGGAGAGTTCGGCCCAGTACGGGTCGTTGCGGTCCTTGGCGTCGAGGATGCCGACCACCTCGGCCTTGCGCGGTTCCTCCCCGTCGAGGGTCTCGCCGGTGTTCAGCATGTCGCCGAGGTGGACCCCGAGGGTGGTGGCGGAGTCGCGGACGAGTGCGATCGGGACCGGCGCGGCGGCGCCCTTGGGGGCGTCAGGCCAGCGGCCCTCGGCGAGCGTGGTGTGCTCGCGCAGGCCCTGGACGTAGAGCAGGCCCATCTGCGGGTCGACGCCTTCGGGCCGGGCCAGGCCGGGGTTGGTCAGGGAGCGCGACTTGCCGCTGCGGGCGCCGTAGACGAGCCCGCCCGGGGCGACGGCGAGGGTGGGGCCGACGTGGGCGGCGAGCAGGGCGGCGTCGTCGTCCAGGGTCTTGGCCCCGCCGGCCAGCGCGGCGGAGGCGTACATGCTGGTGGCGACGGTGCCCCGGTCGCGGAGGAAGTCGCGCAGGCCGTGGTCGGCGGCCCGGTCGAGGACCCGCGGGAAGGCGGTGGCCAGGAAGACCGTGCCGAGCGCGAGGACGGCGGTGAGCAGGGCGGCGAGCGGGGTCGCGCGCAGCCGGGTGCGCACCCACGGGGCCGGGCGGTGGCCCGCTCCGGTGCCCGTGGGTCGGGGGGCGGTGGTGGCGGCCGGGCCGGTCACATCTCCTCCAGGTGCCGCAGGCGCTGCGCCACGTCGCGGCGGCGGCGGCCGCCGAGCAGGGCCGAGAGCAGGGGGACGGCGGAGATCGCGACGGCCAGCAGCGCGGCGGTGCCGAGCGGCAGGGCCACCAGGGCCTCCGGGACGGGGCGGCGGGCCGCCGGGGTGAGGACGACGAGGGGCACGATCAGATGGACGATCAGGGCCCCGAGGGCGAGTCCGACGACGCTGCCGAGGCCCACCAGGACGGCCTGTTCGGCGGCGGCGGTGCGGACCAGGCGGCGCCTGGGGGCGCCGAGGGCGAGCAGCAGCGCGGAGTCGCGGGAGCGCTGGCCGGCGGCGGCGGCCCCGGCGGCGCCGAAGCCGATCGCGGCGAGCACGGTGGTGACGACGGCGATGGCGGCGAGGGCGTTCTGCGGGGCCGCGCTGAGCGGGTCGCCGAGCAGGTCGGCGGCGACCTCGTCGCGGAGCTGGAGTCCGGGGGTGCCGGGCGCGGCGCGCAGTGCGGCGGCGGCCTGGGCGGGGGTCCGGTCGTCCGGTCCGGTGGCGGGCAGCCACCATTCGGCGGGGGCGGGTGTCTCCCGGCCGCCGACGGCGAGCGTCCGGCCGACCGCGCCGAGGTCGACGAGCACCGCGTTGTCGCCGACGACGGGCAGGGAGGACACCTCGCCGGTGATCCGCACCGGCACCGTGGTGAGGCCGAACGGCACCCGGACGGTCGCGCCGACGGCGGAGCCGGTGGCGGTGAGGTAGCCGCGGGTGGCGACGCCGGGGATCGCGGCCGGGGGCTTGGCCTCGGCCGGGGTGATGACGGCGCGCCGGTTGTTGAGGGAGTTGGAGCCGATGCCGTAGCGCACGCTCAGCAGTTTCCGGTCGTCGGAGGTGCCGGGGACGACGTCCACGCCGACCGGGCGTTCGGCGGCGTCGCCGCTGGTGCTCCAGCCGAGTCCGGCGGGGACGGCGGCCGGTACCCCGGGGTCGCCGGCGCGGTCGGCGGCGGCGAGCCGGCGGATCGTCAGTTCACCGGCGTCCTTGGGGCCGAGGGAGAGGGTCAGGCCGATCACGGAGAGCGGCGCGGACACCGAGCTGAGGCCGCCGTCGGTGAGCGCGGCGAGGTCGACGGTGGCGCGGGCGTCACCACTGGCGGGGATGCCGGTGACCGGGGCGACGAAGGAGAGGTTGTGGCCGTCCCGGAGCAGCAGCCAGGCTTCCGGGGCCCTGGGTGCCGGGGCCGGTCCGAAGCTGTCGTCGGTGGCCGCGGCGGGGCGCGGGCCGGGGGTGTAGGTGAGGTCGACGTCGATCCGCTGCGGCTTGCCGGGCAGCGGGACGCCGGTCGGGGCGGCGCCCGCGGTGTCGGCGGCGAGCGGGGTGAACAGGCTCTTCGGGTCCTGTCCGTCGAGCAGGTCGGAGCGGATCGGGACGTGCTCCGCGAAGGCGGCGGCGTCCAGGGCCAGGACCTGGCCGTGGGAGCCGTCGGGCAGCGACTGCTCCTGCCGGCCGACCGGGATGATCCGGTCGCCGCCGGGCAGGGCGCCGAACCGGCTGCCCTGGCCGATCGCGGCGGTGTGGGCGCCGTGGATGCGCAGGCCGCCGGCGGTGGCGAAGGAGGCCTGGTCCTGCTGGGAGTCGTTCCAGGTGTCGTGCTGACCGAGCGCCAGGACGCCGGTGGATACGCCGAGCACCAGGAGCAGGACCGGTCCGCTGGCCTGGCCGGGGCGGCGGGCGAGCTGCCAGCCGACCAGGGCGGGGCCGAGGCCGCGGCCGCGGGCGGCCAGCCGGGCGCCGAGTCGGGCGACGAGCGGCAGCAGCCGCAGCACGAGCAGGGTGCCGGCGCCCAGGGCGAGCGTGGGGGTGGCGACCAGGACCGGGTCCAGGCCGAGGCGGCCGTCGGCGTCCGGGGACAACCCGCCGCTGTACTGGGAGAGTTGCTGGTAGGCGAGGACGGCCAGGGCGAGCAGAGCGAGGTCGGCGCCGGAGCGGGCCGCGCCGGCGGCCAGGGCCTGGCGACGGCCGGCCCGGCGCAGTACGGCGGTGCCGGCGCCGCGCAGCAGCGCGGGGACGGCGGCGAGCAGGACGCAGCCGAGGGCGCAGGCGACCGAGACCGGCCACAGCGTCCAGTGCAGCGAGGTGTCCAGCGGCACGTGGCGCAGCGGGCCGAAGCCTCCGAGGACGCGCAGCAGCGGCGGGGTGAGCAGCGGGGCCAGCAGGGCGGCGGGCAGCGCGAGCAGCAGTGCCTCGACGGCGGTGTAGCCGCCGAGCCGGGTCCCGGAGGCGCCGCGGGCGGCGAGCAGGGCGTTCTCGGACTGCTGGCGGCTGGCGATGAGGTGGACGACGAGCAGCAGTGCGGCGGCGGCCAGCACGATCAGCTGGAGCGCGCCGATCAGCAGGGTGGACCGGGCGACCATCGCGCCGGAGTCCAGTTCCCGCAGCAGGGCGGGGAGTTCGGTGCGGGCGATGAGTCCGGCGTTCCGGTTGAGCGCGTCGCCGGCCGGGGTGACCCGGTCGCGGACGGCGTCCACGGCGGCGGTGCCGACGCCGGTGAAGTCGGCGTCGATCAGCCAGCTGCGGCCGTTCTGGGGGATGCCGCCGGCACCGAAGGCGGTCTCGTCGACGAGCAGCGGGCCGTAGGTGGTGAAACCGCCGGAGAGGATCTCGCGGCCCTGCACCGGGTCGAGCCGCCAGTAGAGGTCGGCGGGGTCGTTGGCGCGGTAGGCGCCGGTGACCCGGACCACCAGCGGGGGGCCGCCGTAGCGGTCGGTGAGCCGGACCTCGGCGGGCAGGGCCTCGGCGGTGAGGCCGAGGCGGGTGAGCACGGACCTCGGGACGGCCGCCTGGACGGGGCCCGACGCGCCGGGGGCCGCGGCTGCGGGCCAGTCCCCGGCGAGGAGTTGGACGTGGCCGCGGTCGAGGGCGGCGAGCAGGGTGAGGTCGTCGGCCCTGGTGGTGCCGGGCTGTGCGCCGGTGTCCGCCGGGGCGGCCGGAGTGCCCGCCTGCTTGCCCGTCGGGGCAGCCTGCGCACCGCCCGCCGGGCCGGTCGGCAGTCCGTAGGAGCGGCTGCGGGACAGGCCGCGGGTCTCGGCCGACAGGTCGCCGAAGAGCGTCCGGGCGTAGTCGGCGACCGCCTCGTCGTCCTTGGCCTTCCGGTCCAGCCCGTGCTCGGAGTTGACCACCACGGTGGTCCGCGGGTGGCCCGCGCCCTGCAGTGCCTGTCGCTGTCCGATCTCGCCGACGGTGCGCTGGAAGGCGACCAGCGCCGTGAGCACCGCCGTTGTGATCAGTACGGTGAGCAGGGCGGCTGTGGCCAGGGGCAGTCGCCCGCGCAGACGGCGCATGACAAAGCCGAGCATCCCGATCCTCCCCCGGTCGTCAATGGTGTCCGCGCCGCATCCGGTCCGGGCAGGTGTCTCGCACTGCGCGGACGGGCCCCCGGGGCGCTTTCGTCATGGTGATCACCGGCGCTTGATCACCGGATAGCGGACGATGCTTTCAGATCCGGTCAAGGAAAGGAAGGGACTTGCGCGAAGGATGTAAGTAATGAGCAAATGCTGCGCATCGCATGCGCAGTACGACAAGGCAATGCAGGTCGGCGGCCGACGGAGCACCAGGCCCGCGATTCTGCTAAGACATGAGCACTTCAAAGAAACGCTTCGAAGTACACCTCTCGAAGCAACACCGCGAAATCACCTCGGCCGGCCGCCGTCGGCAGGACCCGCCGGGCGAATCCCAGGGGGACGCCGCATGACTCAGCAACCGGCCGGCACCGTGACCACTCCCATGGTGGCCGTCACCGAGGTCCACCGCAGCTTCGGCTCCGGCGAGCGCGCCGTGCACGCCCTGCGCGGCGTCTCCTTCACCATCGGCCGCGGCGAACTCACCGCCCTCAAGGGCCGGTCCGGTTCCGGCAAGACCACCCTGCTCAACCTGGTCGGCGGCCTGGACGCCCCGACCGGCGGCACCATCACCCTGGACGGCACCGACCTCGGCAGCCTGGACGAGGACGGACGGCTCGCCCTGCGCCGCGACCGGCTGGGCTTCGTCTTCCAGTCCTTCGGCCTGCTGCCCGTGCTCACCGCCGCCGAGAACGTCGGCATCCCGATGCGGCTGCGCAAGGTGCCCGCCGCCCAGCGCGAGGAGCGCGCCCGCACCCTGCTCGCCCTGGTCGGACTGGCCGACCACGCCAACCAGCGCCCCGGGGAGCTCTCCGGCGGCCAGCAGCAGCGCGTCGCGATCGCCCGGGCCCTGGCCAACGAGCCCGACCTCATCATCGCGGACGAGCCGACCGGCCAGCTGGACTCCGAGACCGGCCGCTCGATCATGGAGCTGCTGCGCGCGGTGGTCCGCAGCGAGGGCGTCACCGTCCTGGTCGCGACCCACGACCCCAACCTGATGGAACTCGCCGACCGCGTGGTCGAACTCCGCGACGGCCGGGTCGTCGAGGAGCCAGCCACCGTCGGCTGATCGCGGTCCCGGCGCGCCGTTCCGTGCGGCCCGCCGCGTCCGTCCCGCCGCACGGACGCCGGGACGGACACGGTCCGGCCCCACGCCGGGTGGACGCGGTCCGGCCCCGGCGCCGGGTGGACGCGGGGCCGGACCGTCGACGGCGGGGCCGTCAGGAGAAGCGCTCGACCAGCGCCCTCCGGTCGGTCTTGTCGGTGGACGTCCTGGGCAGCGCGTCCACCAGCTCGAACCGGTCCGGGATCATGTACCGCGGCAACCGGTCCCGGCAGGCCTTGGACAGCGCCAGACCGGTGGTCCCCTCCGCCGCCACGACGCAGGCCACCAGCCGGTTGGTCACCAACTCGTCCGGCACCGCCACCACCGCGCACTCCACCACCGCGGGGTGGGCGTGCAGCGCCGCCTCGATCTCGGTCAGCTCCACCCGGTAGCCGCGGGTCTTGACCTGGTGGTCGCGCCGCCCGAGGAACACCAGGTTGCCGTCCGCGCCGAGCCGGACCAGGTCGCCCGTCCGGTAGGCCCACGGCCCGCCGCCGGCACCGGAGGCCCCGACCGGGGTCGGCACCAGCACCTGCTCCGTGCGCACGGGGTCGTTCCAGTACCCCCGCATCACCGTCGGCCCGCTGATGAGCAGTTCACCGCTCTCGCCGGGCTCGGTGGCGATCCCGCCGACGTCGGTGACCACCACGGCCGCCACCCCCGGGAGGGCCCGGCCGATCGGCACCGGATCGTCGGTGACCGGCGGCTGCGCGACCTCGTACCAGGTGCACACATTGGTCTCGGTCGGACCGTAGAGGTTGACCAGCCGCGCCGCGGGCATCAGCGTCATCAGCCGGCGCAGCTGCGGGGTCGGGAACACCTCGCCCGCGAACAGGACCAGGCGCAGCTCCGGGAAGGGATCCGCCTCCAGCCCGGCCTGACGCAGCAGCAGCGTCAGGACGGACGGCACCGAGTACCAGACCGTCAGCCCGGCCTCCCGGACGAACTGCGCCAGCTCCACCGGGAACGCCGAGGCTCGCGCCGGGACGAGCACCAGGGCCGCCGCGGCCGCGGCCGCGCCGAACACGTCCAGGATCGACAGGTCGAAGTGCAGCGGGGCGTGGCTCGACATCCGGTCCTCGGGGCCGAGCCCGAACTCGGCGACGGCCCAGCGGACGAAGGCCAGGCCGTTGCCGTGCGTGAGGGTCACCCCCTTCGGACGGCCCGTGGAGCCCGAGGTGTAGAGGATGTAGGCGAGGTCGTCCGGGCCGACCCCGGTGTCCACCGGGTCGGGCAGCAGCTCGCCGGTGTCCGCGGGGTCGTCGGTGAGGTCGAGCACCGCCTTCAGGCCCGGCAGGTCGTCCGGGGAGGCGCCGCCGCCGCGGCGCGGGCCGGTGAGCAGCGCGCTGACGGCGCAGTCCTCGGCGATCCCGCGCAGCCGGGAGAGCGGCGCCTGCGGGTCGAGCGGCACGTAGCAGGCACCGGCCTTCAGGACGCCGTGGATACCGGCCACGGCCTCCGCCGACTTGTCGAGGTGCAGGCCCACCCGGTCACCGCTACCGACGCCCGAGGCGAGCAGCCGGGCGGCCAACCGGTCGGACCAGGCGTCGAGTTCGGCGTAGGTCAGTGTGCGCGCCCCGTCCACCACCGCGGTGCGGTGCGGGTGCGCCGCGGCCGCCTCCCGGAGGAGCTGGTGCAGCGCACCCGGGCCGTCGCCGTTGTGCGCACTCACTCCCCGGTACCGCGCCGGACGAAGGCCTCGATCGAGCCGAGGGTCTCGAAGTTGGCCGCGATCATGTCCGTCTCGTCGACCTTGAAGCCGTAGTGGCTGCCGATCCAGTTCCCGAGTTCGAGCAGGTTGAGCGAGTCGAGGACGCCGGCGTCGATCAGCGACGCGTCGTCCGCCAACAGCTCGTCCGGACCGGACCATTCGAGCTCCTCACGGATGAAGACGCGCACGGAGTCCTTGATGTCGGTTGCCATGGTGTTGCCTCTCGGTTGTTCGTTCGTGGGTGGTTCACGGTCGTCGCCGCGCTTGCCGCGGGCCGGTACGCCCGACCGCGGGCGCTCGTGGTCCCCGGAGGCGCCGGGGGCGCGCCCGGGGACCGCCGTCACTTGCCGGTGCCGCGCGGGGTCAGCCCCATCTGGTGGGCCGCCAGGTTCCGTTGGATCTCGGAGGTGCCCGAGTAGAGCCGGCTGGCGATGGCGTCCCGCAGGTCGCGCTCCAACTCGAACTCGGTGGTGTAGCCGTAGCCGCCGTGGATCTGCACCGCGTCCAGGCCCGACTGGACGAAGGCCTCGGACACGTAGACCTTGGCCAACGCGGCCTCCGTCTTGGCGGGTTCGCCCCGATCGGTCAGCCAGGCCAGCCGGTGGAGCATCAGCCGGGCCGCGTCCAGGCGCATCCGCATGTCGACGATGCGGTGCGAGACGGCCTGGAACGCGCCGATCGGCTGCCCGAACTGCTTGCGGGTCCGGGCGTACTCCACGCACCGCTCCAGGTCCCGGCGCATGGTGCCGAGCGCGGTGGCCAGGATGAAGCTGCGCTCGCGCTCCATGGTCCAGGTGAAGACCGACATCCCGGCGCCCTCGGGCCCGAGCAGCGCCGAGGCCGGGACGAGGCAGTCGTCGAGGTGGACCTCACCCATCGGGGAGGTGCGCAGGCCCATCTTGGAGATCGGCCTGGACACCGTCAGCCCCGGGGTGTCCCGGTCCACCAGGAAGGCGCTCACCCCGGCGAAGCCGCGCCGGCGCTCGTCCACGGCGAAGACCAGCAGGGTGTCCGCGATCGGCGCGTTGGAGACGAAGGTCTTCGAACCGTTCAGCACGTAGTTGTCGCCCCGCCTGGTGAGCGAGGTGGTCAGCCCGAACGCGTCGGAGCCGGAACCCGGTTCGGACATCGCGTGCCCGGCGATCAGTTCCCCGGCGCACATCGCCGGCAGGTACCTCCGGCGCTGCTCCGGCGAGCCGAAGCGGACGACCGGCGACACCCCGGCCCACAGGTGGGCGTGCAGCGAGAACAGCAGGCCGTTGTCGCGGCAGCCGTGCCCGAGCGCCTCCAGCACGACCATCGTGGTGGTGGCGTCGGCGTCCAGCCCGCCGTACTCGGCCGGTACGGGCAGGCCGAGCAGACCGAGGTCGGCGCACTTGCGCCAGTTCTCGGCGGCGAAGACGCCCTCGTGGTCGCGTCCGATCAGATCGTCGTTGAGCTCCCGGAGCGCGAACTTCTCGACATTCTCGGCGAACTCTCGCTGTTCGGGGGTCAGTCCGAAGTCCATCCCGCTCCCTCCGGGTCGGTACGGTGGATTGTCAGACGCTCCATCAGAAGCCGAACTGCTGCTTCGCGTCGACCAGGGCGGCGACGAGCAGGTCGCACTCGGCCCGGGTGTGGATGCTGGAGACGCCCACCCGCAGCCGGCCGGAGCCCTGGGGCACGTGCGGGTACACGAACGGCGCGACCATGATCCCGCGGCCGCGCAGCCACTGGGTCACCGCGACCGTGTTGTCCTCGGTGCCGACGACCACCGGCACGATGTGGCTGCGGGTGTTGAGCAGGTTGAAGCCGGCCCCCAGCAGACGGGAGGTGATGTACTCGGTGTTCTCCTCCAGCTTCTTGCGCAGCTGGGTACCCTCGGCGTCCAGGAGTTCCAGGGAGGCGAGGGTGGCGCCGGCCACGGCCGGGGCCGAGCCGCGCGAGGAGGTGTACGAGGGCGACATGTAGCGGAGCTCGCGCTCGAACCAGTCGTGCGTGAGCACGAAGCCGCCGATGCTGCCGAGGGTCTTGCTCATGGTGCCGATCACGACGTCGACCTTGTCGAGGACGCCGAAGTGCTCCGCCACGCCGAGGCCGTTCGGGCCGATCGAGCCGAACGAGTGGGCCTCGTCGACGACCGTCAGCGCGTCGTACTGGGCGGCCAGTTCGGTGATCCGGTCGAGCGGGGCGTAGTCGCCGTCGGCGCTGTAGAGGCCGTCGACGACGATGATCCGGCGCCGCTTGTCCCCGGTCTCGCGCAGGATGGTCTCCAGGCGCTTCATGCTGTTGTGCGGGAAGGTGCGCACCTCGGCGCCGGACAGCCGGCTGCCCATGAAAAGCGAGCTGTGGGCGAGCCGGTCGTTGATCACCACGTCCTCGGGGCCGGCGAGGGTCGCCACCGAACCCTGCGAGGCGGACATGCCCGAGGGGAACATGATGGCGGTGCGGCCCGTCATCTCCGACAGCTTGGCCTCGATGCCGGTGTGGATCCGGGTGTGGCCGCAGATCAGCTGGGAGGCGTAGGTGTTGGTCCCGAAACGCTGGATCGCGTCGATCGCGCCCTGCTTGAGCGCGGGGTGCTGGGAGAGGCCGAGGTAGTCGCAGGAGCCGAACATCACCAGTTCGCCGTGCGGTTCGACGGTGACGGTGTTGCCCTGGTTGGACTCCACCACGGGGAAGAACGGCGTGTTGCCCTCCTTCTCCCAGCGGAGGTAGCTGTCCTGCAGTGCGGTGAGGTCTGCCTTGAGAGCCATAGCGTGGTTTCTCACATCTGCTCGTCCGCCCGGTCGGGCGGGGGCGTCGGAAGGGAAGGGCGGAAGGTGTTCGCCCGGGATTCGCGCTCGTGGGGCGTGCGCTCGTGGGGCGTGCGGTGGTGACGGAGCGGCCGGGCTCGCCGACCGCGTGTCACCAGCGGGTGGTCTCGCCGAAGAAGTCGGGGATCTCCTGCGCGGTGCCGCTCTCCCGGGACCGGCCCAGGACGTGGGCGCCGACCGCGAGGTCGAGGACCCCGAGGCCGAACGGCGAGAAGACCACCGGACGGGCCGGGTCGACGGCGACTGCGCCGCTGAGGACGTCGGCCAGGGTGCCGGTGACGAAGTCGCGGTTGCCGGTGCGCTGTTCGGCCAGGTGCGGGGAGGTGTCGGCCTTGAGGCAGTGGTCGACATCGTCCACGAAGTTGTCCGCGGCCAGGACCGTCTCCGGCGCCAGGTCGCGGAGCGAGATGTTGAGGACCAGCTGCCCCGGCGCGAACTCCCGGGTGACGTAGGGCGCGAGCGCGGTGGTGGCGAAGACCACGGTGTCCGCGTCGAGCGCCTCGGCCAGGTCGGCGGTGAACTCGGCCGGCCGGCCGATCCGTTCGCGGACGTGGCCGCAGAGGGCCCGGCCGGCGACCTCGTCGAGGTCGTGCACCAGGTACGAGTCGGGAGCGCAGCCCACGACGTCCAGGTAGGTGCAGATGGTGCGGGCGATGACGCCCGCACCGACCACCGCGATCCTGGTCCCGGCATGGCCGCCGGGGCGCAGGGCGGCGGCCGCCAGCGCGGCCGAGGCGGCCGTCCGGGCGGCGCTGATGCCGGCCGCCTCCAGGCAGGCGATCGGGTAGCCGGTCTCGTAGTCGTTGAGGACCAGGACGGCCGAGGCCCGCGGCGCGCCGGAGCGGATGTTGGCGGGGAAGCTGGAGATCCACTTGATGCCGGCGAGCCGGAGGTCGTCCCCGACGTAGGCGGGCAGGGCGATGATCCGCGAGTCCGGCTTCTCCGGGAAGCGCAGGAAGTAGCTGTCCGGATTGACGGTGTCGCCGGTGCGGTGGCTCAGGTAGGTCCGGCGGACGACGTCGACCACTCCGGGCCGGTCGGCCTCCAGGATCTCGCGGACGGCCTTTCCGGGTACCACATGGAACGGGAACACTTCTTGGATCTCCCTGCCTTCACTGGGGATGGGGTGTACGGGAACGGCGGGGGCGGTCACACCGCGCTGAGTACGGCGGGGGGCCGGGGCCGCCGGGCGCCCGGCAGCGGAAGCAGGCTGGCCGGGCCGAGGTGCTCCAGCACCCAGGCGTCGTTGTAGACGGTGTCGAGGTAGCGGTCGCCCATGTCCGGGGAGATGCACACGGTCCGCAGCCGCCGCTCGGGGTCGTTGCGCTCCAGCCACTGCAGGGCTCCGCTGACCACCGTCCCGGTGGAGCCGCCGAGCAGCATGCCGTGCGAGGAGAGCAGGCGACAGGAGCGGACGGCGTCCACCTCGGACACCTGGAGCAGCTCGTCGAACAGTTCGGGCTCGAAGAGCGGGGGCGCCACACTGGTGCCGAGGCCGGGGATGAGCCTCGGCCCGGGCGGGCCGCCGAAGGTCACCGAGCCGACGGAGTCGACCGCGACGACCTGGACGCCGGGAGCGTGGTCGCGCAGGTAGCGCGCGCACCCCATGGCCGTGCCGGCCGTCCCGACGCCGACGAACAGCACGTCCAGGTCGGGGAAGGCGGAGACGATCTGCGGGGCAGTGCCCTCGTAGTGGGCGCGGAAGTTGGCCTCGTTGGTGTACTGGTTCAGCCAGAGCCGGCGCCGGTCGGCGGCGCACAGCTCGCGCACCAGGTCGAGCCTGGCCTGGAGGTAGCCGCCCACCGGATGGGGCTCGTCGACCGTGATCAGCTCGGCGCCCAGGGCACGCATCGCGGCGGCCGTGGTCGCGTTGCAGCGCCGGTCGGTGACGCACACGAAGGCCAGGCCCTTGCCGGCCGCGACGACGCTGAGGGCGACCCCCAGGTTGCCCGAGGAGGACTCGATCAGCACCGAGTCCGGACCGATCAGCCCCGCCTTCTCGGCCGCCGCGACCATGGCCACGGCCGCCCGCATCTTCACGGAACCGCCGAAGTTGAGGCCCTCGCACTTCATGTGCAGTTGCCGCCCGACGACGGACTCGAGCGCCAGATAGGTGTTGGCGTCGGACAGTTCGTGCGGCGCGGAGATGACGGCCATCAGCGGCCCCTCCGTCCGCCGCGGCCGGCCGGCCCGCGCACGGGGACCCGGTGGCGCTCAGGCGTCGGCGACATGGCGTTCCGGGCTCTCCGCGAGGTGGTGGACGGCTTCCAGGAGGCGGGCCAGCAGGCGCGGCCCGAAGTCCTCGCCGTACCGGGCGGTGTCGGCGGCGATGTGGATCCGCAGCCCGTCACCGGTGTTCTGGAAGTCGACGCAGACCGGGATGTCGAAGCTGACGTCGGCGAAGTTGCCGGGCTCCACCAGTCCGTCCTCGACCAGTTGGATCCCCCGGCGCAGGTGGACGTAGTTGAACGACGCCTCGAAGGGGCCGCCGCCGACCAGCTTGCGGACCTCCGCGTGCGGGAACCGCCGGTGCGCGATCAGGCCGCGCTCGGCCTCGAAGGCCAGCCGGGCCGCGTCCTCCCAGGTGACCCCGGCCAGGTCGAGGCGCAGCGGCAGGTAGTTGACGAACAGCCCCAGGGTGAGGTCGCCGCCCTCCAGCTCGGGCCGCCCGCTGGTCAGCATCGCCACGTCGGCGGACCGGGTGCCGCGCTCGGCCGCGACCGCAGCGCCGTGCGCGGCCAGCAGCAGGCTCTTCACCGGCAGGTGCCAGTCGGCCGCACGGGCGAACAGGCGGTCGGCGTCGGCCTGCGGGACCGGTGCCCCGAAGCCCTTCATCACGGCGCCGCCCGGCGCGGCAGGGGTGGCCCCGGCCGCGTCGGCCAGGGCCTCGAAGTGCCGCGGGGCGTCCTCGTCGACGGCTCGCTCCAGCCGGAGGTACTCGGCGAACGGCACCGGGCGGCCGAACTCCGGGACCTCGCCGACGAGCAGTCCGGCGTAGCCGGTGACGAGCTCGAACAGCAGGCTCGCCGCGCTCCAGCCGTCCAGCAGCGCGTGGTGGTACGAGTAGGTGAGGCGGAACGCCTCCGCACCGGTGGCGGCCGCGTGGAAGCGGATCAGCGGCGCGGTCTCCGGGTCGAACGGGCGGCCGAGCTCCCGCATCACCCGGCCGGTGTGCTCGTCGAGTTCCGCCGGGTCGAACCCGCTGTGGTCCGCGACCGCCAGCGGCAGCTCGACCTCGTGCTCGACGATCTGCACCGCCTCGCGGAAGGTGCTCAGGTCGAAGCGCATCCGCAGCAGCTCGTGGCGTGCGGCGACCAGGGCGAGCGCCTCCCGCAGCCGGACCTCGTCCAGCGGCCGCCGGACGTCGTGCGCGGCCGTGCAGACGTACTGCGCGCCGTCGCTCATCAGGCTCTCGTAGATCAGGCCCAGTTGGAGGCGGGTGGCCGGCATGACCTCCTGGACTCCGGCCGGGACCTTGGCGCGGTCCTCCGGCGAGAGCAGGTCCGTCACCGCGGCGGGGGCGGACGGGCGGCCCGCCGACAGCGCGGCGCAGACACCGCGCACGGTGGGGTGCTGGAAGAGGTGCACCATGGTGATCTCCAGGCCGCGCTTCTGCGCCTCGGCGACCACGGTGATCACCAGCAGGGAGTCGCCCCCGCAGGAGAAGAAGTCGTCGTCGGGGCCCACCCCCTCGATGCCGAGCACCGATTCCCACACCTCGGCCATCACGGCCTCGGTGGGAGTGAACGGATTCGCCGCCGGTGCGGCGGGCGGCTCGTGAACCATGATCGTCATCCTTTCGTGGTGTTTCGGACGTGCCGAGGGGCTTCAGAGTGAGGAGAGTTCGGTGCCGTCGACGAAGCGGGGCTCCGACTCGCCGACGAAGGCGAAGCCGAGCCGGATCATCGAGTCGATCCGCTCCACCAGCGCGGTGTACGTCCCGTGGTCGGCGACGACACCGTTGACGCGGCCCACCTCGTCGGTGGCCACTCCGCCGTCCAGGACCTGGCCGGGCCGTACGTAGAAGCGGCAGTTGCTCACGCCGTCCAGGGCCCACACCTCCTTCGCGCCCTCCGCGGCGACGACGGTGCAGGGCCGCCGGGGCGCGGGCAGGAGGAGCTGGAAGTGCACGCCCTCCACCGGGACCAGCGCGGGCGGTTCGGTCCCGCCGAGCGCGATGCGCGCGGCGTACGCGATCAGGTCGAGGCCCATCGCGCTGACCGCGAGGTCCTGGATGCCGCCGCCGAGACGGCCGTTGACCTCGATCAGGCGCGGACCCCGCGCGGTGAGCTTGAGCTCGGTGTGGGTGATGCCGGTGCGGATCCCGAGGGCCGCCACCGCGCTCCGGGCCAGGGCCGTGCACTGCTCGTCCTCCGCGCGGCCGAACGGGGACGGCCAGAACCGGCCGGTCTCGCGGAACGGCGGTACCAGGGGCGGCTTCCCGGTGACGCCGAGGGTGTACAGCTCGCCGTCGACCACGGCGATCTCCACCGACACGTAGTCGCCGTACGGCCCGGTCGGGCGGCCGACCAGGTACTCCTCCAGTACCAGGCCGCCGCCCCGGACCAGCCCGGGCCGGTCCAGCGCCAGTACCTCGCGCAGGTGCCCGAGCCCGGTGGCCTCGTCCGGGACGTGGAAGGTGTTGCCGCTGGCGACCCCGTGCACGGGCTTCAGCACGGCGGGGAGCCCGACGTGCGCGACGGCCCCGGCCCAGTCGTCCTCGGTGTGGATCAACGCCGTGCGCACCGAGTCCACGCCGGCCTCGCGCAGGACCGCGCGCTGCTGCCACTTGTCCGTCAGCAGCTCCGCCGTCTCCCGGCTGTGGTACGGAAGACCGAGCAGTTCGGCGAGGTGGGCGGTGGCCCGCTGGAGCTGCTCGCAGTAGGTGATGATGCCGTCCGGCGCGTAGGCGCGCAACCGGTCGGCGGTCTCCTCGACCGCGTCCGGGTCCATCTCCACCACCTCGCCGAAGGCGGCGAGGACCGGGGCGACCCCGCGGGCCTCGTCGGTGGCGGGGATCACGAAGACACACCGCGCCCAGACCAGCGGGACCGCCACCTCGGACGGGGGCGCGCCCTTCTTGTCGTGGACGACGATCAGCGTCGGCTTCTTCCCGGCGCCGTCGGCGCCGTCGGTACGGGCGGCGGGGTCGGTGTGCTTGGGTGTCATCGGGGCGTTTCCGTTTCGTCGTTCGTCGGCACGTCGTCCACCTGCTGTCCGGCCGTCGGCCGCTCGGCCGTCGGCTGCTCGGGCCCGGGCCGTCCGCCCGGCCGCTCGTCGAGCCGGAGCGCCGCCTCGTAGGCCCGGGCCAGCTCCTCGACCCGGCCGACGGGCAGCACCCGGTCGCTGAACAGCCAGGCCACCCGGAGCCGGCCGCCCTCGATGCTGACCCGGACGTCCAGCAGGGCCTGGCGCGGCATGCTCGCCGCCCGGGCCTCTCCCGAGCCGCGGTGGGTCGGGTCGCTCAGGAACCCCAGCCGCCCGCCGGCCTCCGCCACGTCCACCAGCCGCGTCTCGCCGAGGAAGTCGAAGACCACCGGCGGCGCGGGGACGGCGTCCAGCCGCGCGCGCACGGCCGGATCCGGGTGCAGCGCGCGCAGCAGGCCGAAGCCCAGGCCGTTCACGGGGATCCGGGCCAGTCGGTCGGCGACCGCCCCGGCGTGCTCGCGCACCCCCAGCCGGCCCGGCAACGGCAGCAGGAACGGGTAGGCGGTGCTGAAGTAGCCCACGGAGCCGGTGACATCGAGGTCCGGGAACAGGTCCTCGCGGCCGTGCCCGCCGAGCTGCACCAGCAGCTCGCCCCCGTCGACGCCCAGCCACTGCTGGAAGGCCCGGCCGAGCGCGGCCGTCAGCCGCTCGTTGACCGTCGCGCGAGGGCCGCGGCCGTCCAGGAACCGGCCGGTCCGGTCCGGGTCCAGTTCGGTGGTGACCACCCGCTCGTCGCGCTGGACGCCCCGGTCCCCCGGCCCGAGAGCGACGGCCGTGTGCCACGCCCCGGAGAGCCAGTACTCCTCGCCCCAGGGCCGCGGGTCCCGGTGGACCTCCTCCGCCAGGCGGCGGGCCCAGGCGAAGGGCGAGGTGCCGACGGGCGGCAGCCCCGCCGCCGAACCGTCCCGCAGCAGGACGGACAGGTCCTCGGCCAACACGTCCCAGGAGTACTGGTCCAGCAGGGCGTGGTGGGCGACCAGCAGCAGGCGGTCCGCGCCCCCGCCGCAGCGGAAGACGCCGACCCGGCAGACCGGCCCCCCGGTCAGGCTCAGCGCGGTGTGCAGCTCGGTGGCCAGGTCGTGGATCCGGGCATCCCGCTCGGCGGCGTCGAGGCCGGCCAGGTCGTGGACGGTGACCGGCGGCGGCTGCTCGGTCCAGCCCTGGCGGACACCGTCGGCGGTGGTGGTGAACCGGGCCCCGAGGGCGCGGTGACGGTCCGCCAGCCGCTCGACGGCCCGCTCGATGTCGGCGGTCGGGACACCGGCCGGCAGGTTGAACAGCACCGAGCTGTTCCAGTGGTCGGGTTCGGGCACGTCGAGCCGCAGGAAGTCGGCCTGGGCGGCCGTCGGCGGCGAGAGCTCGCGCAGCCCGCCCGCGGCGGCGGCCTCCTCCGGCCCGGACGCGGCGGCGGGCCCGGCGGCAGGATCCTCCGCCGCGGCGGCGCGCACGGCGGCGGCGAGCGCGGCGACCGTCCGCAGCTCCAGCACCAGCCGGGGCCGGAGCGTGATCCCCCGGCGCCTGGCCTCCTGGACCACCCGGATGCTGACGATCGAGTCGCCGCCGAGCGCGTGGAAGTCGTCGTGGACACCGACCTCGCCGGTGTTCAGCAGACCGGACCAGATCGCGCAGAGCGTCCGCTCCAGGTCGTCGCGCGGCGCCGTGTACCCGGCGCCGGGACCCCCGCCGCGGCCGTGCTCGCGGGCCAGCTCGCGCAGGACGCGGTGGTCCACCTTTCCGTTCTGGTTGGCGGGCAGCTCGTCCATGACCACGACCAGGTGCGGGACCATGTAGTCGGGCAGCAGTCCGGCGAGGTGCCCGGTCAGCTCCTGGGCGTCCGGCCGGGTCTCCCCGGTGCCCGCCGCGAAGGCGACGAGCCGCTCGACCCCGTCGTCCTTGACCAGCTCGACCGCAGCCAGGGACACCGCCGGATGGGTCTCCAGGGCGTGCGCGATCTCGCCCAGCTCGATCCGCCGGCCGCGCAGCTTCACCTGGGAGTCGGCCCGGCCCAGGCACTCCAGCACCCCGTCGGGGCGCCAGCGGCCGAGGTCGCCGGTGCGGTACATCCGGGTCCACGGCCCGACCGCGTAGGGGTCGGGGAGGAAGGCCGCGGTGGTGAGGTCGGGCCGCAGGAAGTAGCCGCGGCCCACGTTGGCACCGCCGACGAAGATCTGGCCGATCACCCCGGGCGGGACGGGCTGCCGGTCCGCGTCCAGCACGTAGATCCGCGCGTTCGGCAGCGGACGCCCGATCGGCGCGAAGGTGGCGGTGTCGTCCAGGTCGACCGGGCCCTGCACCACGTCGTCGGTGCACTCGGCGGGGCCGTACGCGTTGGAGAGCTCCACCTGCGGCATCGCCGCGTGCCAGCGCCGGGCGAGGTCGACGCCCAGCACCTCGCCGGTGGAGATCAGACCGCGCAGGACGGCCCCGGCCTCCTTCCGCAGCTCCGGCTCCACCGCCCACTGGTCGAGCAGCACGGCGATGAAGGTGGGCACCAGCTCGATGTGCGCGTAGCCGTGCCCGACGATCATGCGGGAGACCGCCGCCGGGTCCTGCACCGTCTCGTCGTCCAGGACGCACACCGCGGCGCCCCCGGTGAGCGGGGCGAACATCTGCCACACCGAGATGTCGAAGCTGATCGGCGCGGTCTGCGGGAACTCCGCGCCGGGGTGCAGCTCGCAGTCGACGGTGCGGACCTTCAGGAAGTTGAGGAAGCTGTGGTGCTCCAGGCAGGCGCCCTTCGGCGTACCGGTGGAGCCGGAGGTGAAGATGACGTAGGCCAGATCGTGCGGGCCCGGCACCGGTCCCAGCAGTTCGACGGCGTTCTCCTCCGTGGGCCGCAGGGTACTCGCCCCGGCCGCCCGGCACAGCTCCTCGAAGCCGAAGCGCAGCTCCGGCCCGCGGTCCGCGGGGAGTTCGGCGTCCGGGACGGCGATCAGCGCGCGCACTCCGGTGAGCATCTGCTCGCGGCGGGCCGGCGGCAGCCCGGGCTCCACCGGCAGGTACGCGCCGCCGGAGAAGAGGATGCCCACCGCCACGACCACGAACCAGGCACCGCGCGGGGCTGCCAGCGCCACCACGTCGTCGCTGCCGACGCCCGCCGCGCGCAGCCGCCGTCCGATCTCCGTGGCGTAGCGGACCAGTTGGGCGTAGGTCACCTCGTGTTCGGCGTCGTGGACGGCCACGGCGTCCGGCCGTTCGGCGGCCCGGCGCAGCAGCAGCTCGCGGAACGGGACGTCACCGGTGATCTGCCGGGTCTCGTTGAAGGTGGTGAGGACGGTGCGGCGGGTCGGTTCGTCCAGGATGCCGAGCTCGGCGACGGGCGTGCCCGGCTCGGCCAGGCCCTGGCGCAGGACCTCGACCACGCCGGTGGCGACGGCCTCCGGCAGGCCGCGGCCGACCGCGGGCGCGGCGGTCCCGATCCAGTCCGGTCCGAGCGTGACGGTGAGGCCCGTGCCGGCGGCCGGGACGGGGCCGTCCGCCGGACCCGGGTGCGCGAGCCGGACGGCCGCCAGGTCGGCGAGGTCCGGGTCGGGCACCGGGGCGTGGGCGATCGTCTCGGCCAGGGTGGCGCGGACCTCCCCGAGCAGTTCCCGGAAGGTCAGCTCGGGCCGGGCCTCGACCAGCACCGGCAGTCGTCCGGGGAGCGGGTCGTCGGCGAGCAGCACGACCTCGCCCTCGGCGCCGAGGCGGCGCAGGACCACGGCCAGGGCGGCCGCGGCCGCGGCCCACTGCAGGACGGCGTCCCCGCCGGTCACCTTGGCCAGGCGGGCCGCGAGCGCCGGGTCGAGGGGGCGCCGGGCGGTGCCGGTCCCCTCCTCGCCGACGGCGCCGGGCGGCAGGGCGGCGAGGGTGGTCCGGGCGGCGTTCTCGACGCGTTCCCTGCGGGCCTGCCAGAAGGCAGGCCTGCTGCTGTCATTGGCTGTACGGTGCATGGCCTCGTGGTCTCAGAAGTCGAAGTCCGGCAGTTCCAGGGCGGCGGGACGGGGTGGCGGCGGTTCGGCGGCAGGACGGGCGAGCGTGCCGAGGGCGAGGCCCCGGCCCTCCCGGGCGATGCGGCCGAGCAGCTCGCCGAACTCCTCCAGCCAGGCTCCGGCGGTGCCGGGAGCGAAGGTTCCGGTCGCGTACTTGAGCACGAGTCCGAAGTCCTCGGGCCCGTTCAGCACGGTGAGTTCGAGCGGGAACTGGGCGCCGGCCTGCCGGACGTCCAGTGGTTCCAGCACGGGAGCGCCCTCGCCCGGGGCCCGCGGCTCGCCCCCGCTCTGGAGGCCGAGCATGGTCGCCGCCAGCGGCCGTCCGGAGGGGTGCCGGGCGGTGCGCAGGATGCGGTCGGTGGGGAAGTCGCCGTGGCCGATGGCCTGGAGGGAACTCTCCCGCACCTGGGCGAGGAGGTCGCCGAAGGTGCCGTCCGGGTCGACCCGGACCCGGACCAGGACGGTGTTGGTGTAGCAACCGACGACCGCCTCGTGGCCGGGGGGCCGGTTGGCGACCGGCATGGCCACGCAGAGGTCCGTCGTGCCGGAGATCCGCCAGAGCAGGGCGCCCCAGGCGGCCAGGAACAGCATGTTGAGCGAGATTCGCTCGGTCGCGCAGAGGTCGCGCAGTGCCGCGGCACCGGCGCCCGTCACCGGGAGCGCGAGGTCGGCGCCGGCCGCCGCCGGAGCGCCGCCGGGCAGGTCGACGGGCAGCGAACCGGGCTCCGTCCCGTCGAGGTAGTCGGCCCAGAAGCGGCGCAGCACCTCGCCGCGGTCGCCGTCGAGCGCGGCCGCCTGGTCGCGGACGAAGTCCCGGTAGCCACGTCCGGGCGCGGGCGACGGTCCGTCGGCGCCGAGGTCGGCCAGGACCAGCTCCCAGGACCAGCCGTCGAAGAAGAGGTGGTGGAAGTTGAGGACGAGCACCGCCCGCTCGCCGTCCCGGAAGCGGGCCCGCACGAGATGGAAGCGGCGCGAGGGCTCCTCGTAGGGGCGGAACGGCTCGGCGACCAGCCCGCCCAGCCGCGCCAGCAGGGCGAGGTGGCCGTCGGCGGCGGTGAGGTCCCCGAAGTCCCAGGTCTCCCGGCGCAGTCGGGCGTCGCCCGGCACCGGGGCGGCGATGTACTGGCGCGGGCCGTCCTCGGTGTCCTCCAGAGTGCAGCGCAGCATGTCGTGCCGGGCCACCAGCCTGTCCAGGGCCGCTTCCAGCCGCTGTTCGTCGAGTTCGCCGCGGACGAGGAAGGCGGCGGGCACGCTGTAGGCGTCGGAGCCCGGGTCGAGGGTGACGGCGGTCCAGATCGCGGCCTGCTGGCCGGACAGCTCCATGCCGGGAAGCTCCATGCCGGGGGACGGCGCCACCTCCGCACCGGCTGCGTCGGGCCCGGGGGCCGGCGCGGACGCGGGCGAAGGGGCGACAGCGGGCGCGACGCCGCTCCCGGACTCGGCCAGCGCCTCGCGCACCGCCTCGGCGAGCGCCGCGAGGTCCGGCATGTCGTAGAGGTCCAGCACCTCGAACCCGGTGCCGAAGCGCTGGTTGAGCCGTGCCACCAGCAGGGTGCCGGCGAGGGAGTCGCCACCGCGGGCGAAGAAGTCGTCAGCCGGCGTGACCGGCTCCTTCAGGAGTTCTCCGGTGATCCGGAGGACGACCTCCTCGACGGTCAGGCTGTCGGAGGGGTCCGTCCCGGCGTCCTCCGCCGGGGCGGACCCGGGCTCGGCCGGACGCGGCCGCACCGTCGGCCAGCAGGGCTCCTCGGCCGGCGGCGCGAGCGGCAGCTCGACCCGCCGGACGCCCTCGCCCAGGCCCCCGGCCCAGTCGACGCCGCGGCCCTGGAGGTGGAGCAGGCGCAGCAGTTCCTCGGGACGGGCGCCGGGCGCGACCGCGGTCGCGTCCGGCCGTACCTCGGCCAGCAGCCGGGACAGCGGCCCGTCCGGCGCGAGGTCGACCAGCAGCGGTCCGCTCCCGAACGCGGCCAGCGCGCCCTCCAGTCGGGACCGCTCCGGGGCAGCGGCTGCCTCGGCGGCGGTGCGCATCGCCTCGTCCAGGCCGAGTTCGCCGTCGGCCACCCGGCGGGCGAGCGCTCCCGTCCCGTGCGCGAGCACCAGGTCGAAGCGCAGGCCGTACCGGGCGAGCACGGCGTGCTGGGCGGCGAGGTGGACGACGGAGCGCTGGGCGGCGGTCCACCGCTCGCGCGGCAGGACGGCCTCGGCACGGCGGAGCACGTCCGCCGCCGCCGGCGGGCCGGCCAGGAGGCCGAGTTGCGCATCGGTCACCGGCGCGTCGCCGAGGACGAGCACGACGGGGGTCTTCGGGAGGGCCTGTTGCGCCCCGGCGGCGAGGGTCGCGTCGATCTGTGCGACCAGGTCCGCGCCGTCGCGGGCGATCCAGGCGAGGCGGTGCGCGAAGTGCTCCCGGCCGGCCGCCAGGACGTCGGCGACCCGGTCCAGCCCGGGCCCGCCTGCGGCGACGGACTCCCGGAGGGCGCCGGCGAGCCGCCGCAGTCCGTCCGGGGTGGGGGCGGAGAGCACCACCAGGCGCTCGCCGGGGACGGGCCGTTCTGGGGCGGGGGCCGGTGCCGGAGGCTCCTCGACGACGAGGTGCGCGTTGGTGCCGCTCAGCCCGAAGCCGCTGATCCCGGCCCGTCGGGGTTCCTCCCCGGCGGGCCAGGGTTCGGTGGCTGCGGTGACGTGGAGCGGCACCCCGGTCAGGTCGATCAGCGGGTTGAGGGTGCGGAAGCCGGCGGTGGGGAAGATCCGGCCGGCCCGGAACTGGGCGATCACGCGCACCAGTCCGGCGAGCCCGGCCATCGCGTCCAGGTGGCCCACGTTGGCCTTGACGGTGGAGACCGGGAGGCTGGCCCCGCCGCGCGACCGGGCGCCGTAGGTCTCGGCGAGCGCCTTCATCTCGATCGGGTCGCCCACCCGGGTGCCGGTGCCGTGGGCCTCCACGTAGCCGACGGTGGCCGGGTCGATGTCGGCGTCCCGCAGGGCGGCGGCGATCACCTCGGCCTGGGCTGTCGGGCTGGGCGAGGTCAGGCCGTTGCTGCGGCCCGCGTCCTGGTTGAGGGCGCTGCCGCGGATCACCGCGTGCACGGTGTCGCCGTCGCGCAGCGCCGCGTCGAGCCGCTTCAGCAGGACGAAGCCGCCGCCCTCGCCGATGACCGTGCCGTCGGCCCCGGCGTCGAAGGACCGGCAGCGGTTGCTCGGGGAGTTCACCCCCATGCCCTCGCCGGCGGCCGGGCGGGCCGGTATGTCCCCCAGCATCGCCGCGTAACCGCCGACCAGGGCGAGTTCGCTCTCGCCCCGGGCCAGCTTCCAGCGGGCCTCGTGGAGGGCCACCAGGAAGGAGGAGCAGGCGGTGTCCACGACGAAGGCCGGGCCGCGCAGGTCGAGGTGGTAGGCAAGCCGGCCGGCCGAGTACGCGGGCAGGCTGCCCGCGAAGGCCCGCCCGGTGCGCTGCTCGTCCTCCGGCAGCAGGTGCAGCAGGCTCGGCAGGATCCCGCAGTAGCCGGCGACCACGACGGCGACGTTCCGGCCGCGCAGTTGCTTCGGGGCGTGGCCCGCGTGGCCGATCGCGGCGACGGCCAGGCTGAGCATCCGCCGCTGGCGCGGGTCGATCAGCTCCGCCTCGGCCCTGGAGATGCCGAAGTAGCGGTGGTCGAAGGCGCCGAGGTTCTCCTGCCAGCAGCCCTCGGCGTCCTGCTCGGTGCGGACCAGGCCCAGCGCGTCCACCCGCTCCTGCGGGTAGGGGGCGACCTGGTGCCGGCCCTCGTCGAGCAGCCGCTCCAGCTCCTCCCAGGTGGAGCAGCGGGGCAGTTCGAAGGAGACGCCGATGACGGCGATGTCGGTGTCCCGGCCGGCGGCGGCGTTCCGGCCGGGGCGGGTTCCGCGGCCGGGGCGGGTCGTGCGGGCATCGTGGTCGGCACGGGTGCCGCGGTCCGCACCGGCGGTGCGGGTGGCCCCGGTGCTGCGGACGCCGCCGGTGGCGGCAGGGGTGCGGGCGGTTCCGGTGGTGCTCACAGCTCGACCACCGCCGTGGCGGACCGCGTCGGCGCCGCCGTGCCGGAGAGGACCGCGGCCAACTGCGCGACGGTCGGGTGGGCGTACAGCTGGGCGATCGCGAACCCAGGGTAGCGGCGACGCAGGCGCCCGTAGACGGTGAGCGCGTTGAACGACGTCCCGCCGACCTCGGCGAACTGCTCGTGGCGCCCGACCCGTTCGGCGCCCAGGACCTCGCACCAGATCGCCGCGACGAACTCCTCGACCTCTCCTGCCGGCGCCTCGGGCGCGTCCTGCGCCGACGCCGCCCGGTCCTCCGGCTCGGCCGCCAGGGCCCGCAGCGCCTTGAGGTCCGCCTTGCCGTTCTGGTTGACGGGGATGTTCGGTACCGGGTGGATCCGGCTGGGGATCAGTGCGGCGGGCAGGTGGCCGGCCAGCCGGGCGACGATCTCGGACCGGGTGGCGGTGCCGACGACGTAGGCGGCGATCTCCATCGGCGCCCCGGCGGAGGCGCGTTCACCGGTGACGACCGCGAGCCGGACCCCGGGTACGGCCAGCAGCGCGGTCTCGACCTCGCCCGGCTCGACCCGGTTGCCGCGGATCTTCAGCTGGCTGTCCACCCGGCCGAGGTAGTCGAAGCAACCGTCCGCGTCCCGGACGACCAGGTCGTCGGTGCGGTAGAGCCGCTCGCCGCCGATGTGGACGAACTTCGCGGCGGTCTTCTCCTCGTCGCCCCGGTAGCCGCCGGCGAGGCACTCGCCGCCCAGGTGGAGCACCCCGGCGGTGCCGTCCGGGACGGACCCGCCGCCGTCGTCCAGCACCCGGGCGAGCACGCCCGGCAGCGGGTGGCCGACGGGCGTGCGCTCCAGCTCCGTGTCGGCGGGCCGGACCCGGTGCGCGGTCGCGAAGATGGTGGCCTCGGCCGGGCCGTAGCCGTTGTGGATCTCGATGCCGGGCGAGGCCGCGAGGATCGCCGCGACCAGCCGCGGGGGCAGTGCCTCGCCGATGAAGACCACCAGCTTGCGGGGCAGCAGCGCGGCCAGTTCCCCCTCGCTCGCCAGCGCCTCCAGCAGCGAGGGGGTGTAGGTCAGCGCATCCACGGGATGCCGGCGCAGCTCGGCGGCCAACGCCTGCGGGTCGAGCGTGGCGGCCCGGTCGTACACGTCGAGCCGGGCGCCCGAGAGCAGGGCGCCGTAGACGGAGGCCTTGCCGATGTCGGCGGCGAAGGTGGTCGTCGCGCCGTAGCTCTCCAGCGGCTCCAGCCCGGCGGTCAGACCCCGGAAGCCCGCGCAGAAGTTGAGCAGGGCGCGGTGCCCGACCTCGACGGTCTTCGGCACGCCGGTCGATCCGGAGGTGAACACCAGGTACGCGAAGTCGTCCTCGCCGAGCCCGTCGGACACCCGGTACGGCACCGGCGGCGGCGCGTCCGTCAGCGACACGGCGACGGCGCCGGCCGGGATCCGGGCCTCGTTGCGACGGTCCGTCAGCACCGCGCCCGGGACGACGGCGGCCAGCAGTGCCGCCACCCGGGCGTCGGGGTCGGTGGGCTCGATGTGCACGTAGGCGGCGCCGACCGCCCACGCACCGAGCACGGCGACGGCGCAGAGCTCGGAGCGGTCGAGCAGGGTCGCCACCACGTCCCCCCGGCCGACGCCCAGGGCGCGCAGCCGTTCGGCCACGCCCCCTGCTCGCTCGGCCAGTTCGGCGTAGGTCAGCTCGTCCGCGCCGTGGCGCACGGCCGGACGCGCCGGCACCGCTGCGGCGACCCGCGCGAAGGCGTGTGCCGCGGTGCGTGCAGGATCCCGTGGTTGCAGGTCGATCACGATGGCCCCCGAGCGAGTAGGCGTACTGATGGCGGACGTGGGGTGGCGGGCAGGGCCCCGCGCGACCGTGCGCGGGCAGCCCGCGGGCAGGCCACGGCGGAGCGCCGTTCCTGTGCGGTGGATGTGCGGTGGATGTACGGAAGGTGCGGGAGGCGGAGGGTGCGGGAGGCGGAGGGTCCGGGTGAGGAGGTCCCCGGTGGGGGCGCCCCCGGAGGGGCGCCCGGGTCAGCCGACGGCGACCGTCTCCGGGTGCTCCTCGGGCGGGCTCTGCTCGGCCACCCGTTCGAGCGTCACGACCTCGTCGGCCCTGGCCAGGAGATCGGGGTTGTGGGACACCACGATCCAGGCCCCGGGCCACTCGGCCGGGAGGGTGTCCCAGATCAGCCGGGCCGTCTCGCCGTCGACGGAGGAGTCGCAGTCGTCGACCACGTACACCTGGGCCGGGCGGCAGAGCATCCGGGCGAGGGCCAGCCGCTGGCGCTGGCCGCCGGAGATCTGGCGGGCCTCGCCGGAGTCCAGGACGGTGTCGAGACCGTCCGGGAGGCCGGTGGTGCCCGGCCCGAGCCGGACCGCGGCCAGGGCTCGTTCCAACTGGGCGTCGGTCAGGTCCGGCGCGCCGAGGGACAGGTTCTCCCGCACCGTCCCGCGCAGGAAGCGCGGCGACTGGCGCGCGTAGCCGATCCGCGGGGCGCGGAACCAGTCCTGCTGCCCGGCCACCTCGGCGCCGTTCCACCGGACGCTCCCGCGGACCTGCGGCTGCGTCGCCAGGAGGCTGCGGACCAGGGTGCTCTTGCCCGAACCCACCTCACCGGTGACGGCCACCAGCCGGCCCGGACGGGCGGTGAAGGTCACCGGCCGCGGCGCGGTGGTGCCGGGCGCGGTGTCGCAGGTGAGCCCGGTGACCTCCAGCTCGGTCAGCGGCGGCTCGGTGTCCGGGAGCGCCGGGGCCGCGGGCGTCGTCCCCTCGACCAGCTCGGCCAGGCGGTCGTGCGAGACCCGGCCGCTCTGGATCCGGGCGAGGATGTAGCCGAAGAAGAACATCTGCTCGCCCAGCCAGGCGATGTAGGTCAGGAACAGCACCAGCTTGCCGATGCTGAAGTCGCCGCTGACGAGTCGGGTGCTGACGATGAGCAGCACGGCGGCCGTGCCGATCATGACGGTGTTGCGGAACAGGTCGGCCATCAGGCCCTCGAACACCTGGTGGCGCACCTGGGTGCGGCGGCGGGCCGCGAACCGGGCGTCCAGGGCCCGAACCCGGCCTCCGGCCGCGTCGAACAGCCGGAGGTCGCGGACACCGGTGAGGAGGTCCGTGATCGTCCCGGAGACGGCGCCCTGCTGTTCGCGGACCTCCTCCTGCAGGGCGGACACCTTCCGCTTGAGGTACACCGACGCCCACAGGCCGCCGAGCAGCAGGACCAGCGGCAGCGTTGTGACCACGTCGGTGCCGAGGAGCACCGCGAGGGCCGCCACCAGCAGCACCGAGCGGTAGATCAGGTCGGTGGTCCACTCGAGGAGGCCGCCGATCTCCTCGGTGTCCTCGCGCAGGCGGTTGAGCACGTCGCCGTTGCCGCGGGAGGCCGACCGGGCCGACGGGGTGCGCAGCACCCGCCCCAGCACGTGCAGCTTGAGCCAGGCACCGACCTGGAAGATCAGGGTGAAGGTGAGCCGCAGACCGCCCATCAGCACGGCCGCGCGCAGCACCATCAGGCCGGTCGCCAGTGCCAGCAGGCCCCACACCGTGCCGTCCACGACCCCCTGGCCGGCGCCGTCGATCAACCGGGAGATGACCAGGCCGACGACCAGCGGCAGTCCGTGGATCACGGTCCAGGTACCCATGGCGGACAGGTAGACGCCCTTGCCGCGGAGGGCGGTGCGGTGGAGGAAGCCCAGGAAGGTGCCGGTTCCGAGGTCCTGCGGTGCGTCGCTCATCGGGTCACTCCCGCCGCCGTGTCCAGCTCGTCCAGTGCGGTGCCGGGCCTGAGGTCCGCCACGCGGCCGTCCTTCAGCACCAGGATCTCGTCGACGTCGCGCAGGGTGCCCAGGCGGTGCGCCACCATGATCACCGTGCGGTCGGACTTCAGTGTGGTGACCATCGCGGTCCAGACCTTCTCGGTTTCGGGGTCGAGGCGGGAGCTGCCCTCGTCGATCACCAGCAGGCCGGTCGGCCTGATCATCGCGCGGGCCCCGGCGACCAGTTGCGCCTCACCTTCGGACAGCTGCCGGCCGCCCGCGCCGACCTCGGTCCGCAGGCCCTCGGGAAGGGCCCGGATCCAGTCGGCGGCGCCCAGCTGCTCCAGCACCTCCCAGACCCGCCGCTCCGGGAAGGAATCGTCGAACAGGGTCACGTTGTCGAGCAGCGAGGCCGCGAACAGGTGCGACTGCTGGCTCAGGACGGTGATCCGGCGGGCCAGTTCGGCCGCCGGGACGGACGCCGCGTCCTCACCCCCGAGCGTCACCCGGCCCGATCCGGGCTCGGCGAGCCCGCACAGCAGGCTGACCACCGTGCTCTTGCCGGCGCCCGTGGGGCCGACGATGCCGAGGCTGCGGCCGGCCGGGACGTCGAAGGAGACGTCGTGGAGCACCGGCTCCCGGTCGTAGCCGAAGGTGACGTTCTCGAAGCGCACGGCCTGCGGGGCCACGGCCTCCTCGCGGTCGGTCCGCGGACGGCCGACGGTCGCGACGTCCTCGGCGGCGGCGACAGCGCCCTCCCGGGCCAGCAGGCGCGTGGAGAGGGTGAGCACGGCCGTCATCCGCTGCAGGCTGTCGGCCTGCGAGGAGATCTCCTCCAGCGGCTCCTGGAGCAGGTTGACGTACAGGTACAGCATCGTCAGCGTGCCGACGGTGACGCCGTCCTGACCCAGCGCCTCCAGTCCGAAGCCCAGCGCGAGGCCGAGGCTGAGCGCGAAGAAGAACTGGGCGAGCGGCCACAGCGCGCGGCCCGCCATGTAGGCGGCGCCCTCGACCCGGAACAGTTCCTCCAACCGGCCGCGGGTCCGGTCGACCACCCACTCCGACCGTCCCAGCGGGATCAGGTCGTCCCGCACCGCCAGGGAGTCGCCGACGAAGCCGTAGAAGTCGGTCTGGGTCTGCCGGGCGGCCTCCCACTTGCGGGTGGCCCGGCGGGTGAGCCGGGCGAAGCCCAGGAACATCAGCGCGGTGAGGACGGTGATGCCGAGCCCGGCGGCCGGGACGACCGCGACCATCACCACCAGGATGCCGAGTGCGGTCACCACGTTGGCGACCATGCGGAACCCGGCCTCGGCGACGGCGGTCCCGACGATGTCGGAGTTGCCCTCGATCTCCTCCAGGACGGAGCCGGCCTGCCGCCCCTCCACCTCCAGCACCGGACGCTCCAGCAGGGCGTTGCGCAGCAGTCGCCGGCGCAGCCCGTCCGCGATGCTCCAGCCCGCCCGGGCGGCCAGGTAGCCCGAACCGACCCTGGCCAGTGCTCCGGCCAGCGCCACGCCGAGGAAGGCCAGCGCGCCGGTCACCAGGACGTGCTCGGTGCTCCCCCGGCTCGCGTCGTCGATGAAGCGCTGGATCAGCAACGGGCCGGCCAGCGCGGCGGCGACACCGGCCAGGGCTGCGAGCAGCGCGGCCGCCGAGATCGCCTTCACCGGCCTCAGTTGCTGCCACAGCAGCCGCCCGCCACCCGGCAGGGACTTCTTGGTCATGGAGTGGAACGCCTCTCGCAGAGCGTGGTTTCAGGCAGGAACGGGAACGCCCGCACGGGGCGTGCCGCTTCGGCGGGTGTTCGTGACGAGCACCCGTGGTGAAGGTACGACGGTACGGCCGGACCTGATGGGGATTCAGCCGGCCGAGCCGGACGACGCCCCGGATGCGGCGGCGGTCTCCAGGGCCAGGACCGAGGGGTGCTTCCTCGGGTCGACCCCGTCCAACAGACCGGGACAGTGGGTCAGCAGCGACTTCCTCAGCCGCAGTGCCAGGAGCAGCGGGTCGGGGGAGGTGGCCAACAGGTCCTCGTCGTCCCGGACCTCGCGGCCCGCGGCCTGCTCGGCGGCGAACCGGATCCGCTCGCGCAGGGCGGCCCCGGGCGCGGGAACGGCGGCCGGCGCGTTCGGCGGCGGTGCGGGCCTGGCGGCGCGCAGTTCCTCGTTGATCAGCCGCATCCGACCCAGGTCGGGCTTGCCGGTGGCGGTCTGCGGGAAGGCGCGGACCACCACGTACCGGGTGGGCGCGACCCGCGGCCCCAGCGCCTCGCCGATGCAGGAGCGCCACCGGGCTGCCGACTCCGGGTCCGCGAGCGCCGCCGCGGCGCCCGCCGCCGAACCGTCACCCTCCGGCTGGACGAAGGCGACCAGCTGGACGTGGCCGGCGGCCACCCGCACGTCCACGACCTTGCAGCGCGCCACGCCCGGCTGGACCGCGAGCACCGCCTCGACCTCGTCCAGGTTGACCCGGATGCCCCTGACCTTGATCTGGGCGTCCCGGCGGCCGAGGTAGCGCAGCAGGCCGTCGGGGCCGACCCGCCCGAAGTCCCCGGTGCGGTAGACCGTCGTGCCTTGCTCCGACCCGTCGTCGAGGGGCCGGAACCGGCTGCTGGTCCGGGCCTCGTCGCCGATGTAGCCACTGGACAGGAAGCGGCTCACGATGCCGATCTCGCCGACGGCACCGCGCGGGACGGGCAGCCCCTGCTCGTCCGTCAGCAGCAGTCGGCGGCCGGAGATCGGCAGGCCGACGGGGACCCGCCGGTGGTCCGCGTGTCCGGCCGGGATCTCGTACCGGGTGGCGAGCACGCACTCGGTCGGCCCGAACATGTTGTGCACCCGGGCCGAGGGCAGTACCGCCCGCATCCGGCGGCCGAGCGCGGGCGGGAACACCTCGCCGGCGACGATGACGTTCTCGACCGAGGCCATCGGCCGCGGCCTGGCCTCCAGGGCGGCGACGACGTACTCGATGAAGCTCGGAATGCCCTGGAAGAAGGTGACCTCCGCCGCCGAGAGCCAGGCGGCGACCGCCTCCGGGTCGCGCCGCTCGCCGGCGGGCGGCACGCAGAGCGTGGCACCGTAGGCGAGGGCCCCGAAGACCTCCATGTAACAGGCGTCGAAGACCGGTGCGGACCACATCGCGACCCGCGATCCGGGGCCGAGTCCCAGCTGCGCCCGCTGCCAGGCGAGGAACAGCGCGAAGCTGCGTTCCGGCTGGACAACTCCCTTGGGGAGGCCGGTGGTTCCCGAGGTGAAGGCGATGTAGGCGGTGTCCGGGCCCGCGGCCCGCAGCGCCGGGGCCCCGTCGTTCGGCTCGCCGTCGTCGGCCTGTCCCCCCTCGCCGGTCGGCGCCCCCTTGCCGTCCCGCTCCTCCACGTAGGCGACGGTGTCCAGGCCGACGGCCGCGCCGAGCGCGACGGCGGTCTCCCGGACGGCCGGGTCGTACAACAGGACGCCGCACCGGGCGGCCGTCATCAGAGCCGTGTTGCGCGACTCCGGCACCTCGGGGTCGATCATGACGTAGCAGCGGCCGGCGAACTGGCAGGCGACCATCGCCACGGCCGCGGTCCGGTTGTCCGGGGCGAGCACGGCGACCGGGGCGCCACTGCCGTCGACCGCGTTCAGACGGGCTGCCAGATTCGTCGCGACGGAGCCGAGTTGGGCATAGGTCAGCGATTCGCCGGCCGGGTCGAGGAGCGCCGTCGCGTCGGGCGTCCGGCGCACCCAGTCGCGCACCAGGTCGCCGGGACGGAACAACTCGTCCGGCAGCGGGTCCCCCGGGTGCCCGGGCAGGAAGCCGAGCGCCTCGTCGAGGGCGGGCCGCAGCGCCTCGGCCACCGGCCGGTCCGGGTCGGCCCGCAACGCTTCCAGCACGGTCACCGTATGGTCCGCCAACTGCCTGGCGGTGTCCGGTTCGTAGAGGTCCTCGGCATACCGGACCAGCAGCTGTCCGGGCCGCTCGCCGGCCGGGCCCCCGGTCTCGAAGGCCAGCACCAGTTCGAGCCCCGGTGCCGGCTCCGTCGGGTCGGCCGGCGGGTCGACCGTCACCAGGACCAGAAATCCGGGCTCGTCCTCCTCCAGCACGGCGGAGGGGACCCGGGCCGCCAGTGTCCGCAGGCTGTCCCGCTCGGTGAGCGCCATCGTCAGCCCCCGCGGCGAGCCTTCCGCCGCTCCCCGGTCCGGCCCCACGGCCGTGCCCACGTACAACTCCCGGCCACCGGAGAAGTCCGCGAGCGCCACCAGGGCCGCGACGGCCAGCACGTCCCGGAGCGGGAGCGGGAGCGGGGTGCCACCGTCCGGTCCGGCCACCGGTCCCAGGAGCCGCCGGTCCAGCGGGCGGGAGACCGCCCCGAAGGAGCCGACCGCGGAGGTCGAGCGGAGCAGGTCGCCGGGAACGGAGGTCGGATCATGCCGTACGACGGTGGAGCCCATCAACGATCCATCCTCATCAAACGTTCACGGAGCAGGTTCTGCCTGATCAGAAGGATGGCTTGAATGAGCGCCTCCCCCCAGGCACAGTGGCGATCCTGCTACACGGAGGAAGGCGGCACAAGGCTTCTCCGGCAGAAATTAACCCGGACATGTCAGAGCAAACCCGAGGCATCGGTCGGAAGCGAACAGTCCTTCAGACAGCCGTGATCACTCTCCGCAGCCATCTCCGGCACACCTCTCGGCGCCGTGCCACCCAGCGCGACAGCGCCCCCCCGCAGCGAAAATCCCACCCCCACCCCGCGCCCCGCAACGGGAGTTTCGGCCTCCGACGCGGCACGACCGGCCCCCCTCGGGCCCGCACGATCCGGAGGGTGGTGCCACCGGGCCGGAGGCATCCGTCGACTGACGACCGGCCCGACGGCCGGCGGCACGCAACCGGGCGCGGCGCCTGTTGTCGGGCTGCCAGAAGAGCCCGACCGATGCCCGCCGGTCGGGCTCTTTCGGTGGACACCCTCGACCGGTCGCCCACCGGCTCGAAGCGGTCCGCGACCGCGCACCCCGACAGCGGCCGGTAGCGTCGAGCTCTCGTCCCGAACCTGAGCAATGTTGACTTGTGTCGTTTTACGTTTAATTATGTTTACTCTACTTGCCGGGGCGACCCAGAACTGCGGGAGCCCGCACGAAGGACGACATGATCGGAACGAGGTCGCATCATGAGTAAGTACCTGGTCACGGGTGGCGCCGGCTATGTCGGCAGTGTGGTCGCCGCCCACCTGCTGGAGGCGGGGCACCGGGTGACCGTCCTGGACGACCTCTCGACCGGGTTCCGGGAGGGCGTGCCGGCCGGTGCCGAGTTCGTCGAGGGACGGATCCAGGAGGCCGGCGAGGTCCTGGACGGCTCCTTCGACGGCGTGCTGCACTTCGCGGCCTCCTCCCAGGTCGGCGAGTCGGTCGTGGACCCGGAGAAGTACTGGCGCAACAACGTGGCCGGCTCGCTGGAGCTGATCTCCGCGATGCGCGCGGCGGGCGTGCGCAAGCTGGTGTTCTCCTCCACCGCCGCCACCTACGGCGAGCCGGAGTCGGTCCCGATCGCCGAGACCGCCCGCACCGCGCCCACCAACACCTACGGCGCCACCAAGCTGGCCGTGGACCACCTGATCACC
>NZ_JAIY01000004.1:0-378 GCF_000710405.2 Kitasatospora sp. MBT66
CACCACCGCCAGGCCCGTCGCCCCCTGCAGCGTCCGCCGGCGCCCCCAGCTGTCACTGCGCCGCGCGCTCAGCCAGACCGTCACGCCCTTCCCCACCGCACCGGCCAGCAGCATCGACAGCACCACCGTGCTCGGCACCCCGAGCCCCGCCGTCGCGTACGCCAGCGAGTACGTCGTGGTCAGGTAGAACAGCGCGTACCCCACGGTGATCGCGCCACAGCCCAGCAGCACCGTCCACCAGTGCCCCCGCAGCACCTCCACCACCGGCGCCCGCTCGACGCCCGTCCGCGCCTCGCCCCGGAACAGCGGCGTCTCCTCCAGCCGCAGCCGCACGAACAGCCCGACCGCCACCAACCCCAGCGACGCCAGGAACGGCAC
>NZ_JAIY01000004.1:399-701 GCF_000710405.2 Kitasatospora sp. MBT66
GCCAGCCCCAGGACCTGAACGCCGCCTCGTCCAACCACAGTTGCAGCACCAGGAAGATCCCGTTCGCCAGCACGAACCCGGTCGTCGGCCCCAACTGCAGATACGCCCCGTACCGCCCCCGCCGCCCGGCCGGCGCGTTCTCCGCCACCAGCAGCGCCGCACCGCCCCACTCCCCGCCCAGCCCCAACCCCTGACACACCCGCAGCACCACCAGCGCCACCGGCGCCCACCACCCCCACTCGGCGAACCCCGGCAGCACCCCCACCACCGCCGTGGACAGCCCCATCAGCAGCAGCGACACC
>NZ_JAIY01000004.1:1054-1629 GCF_000710405.2 Kitasatospora sp. MBT66
CCGCCCGCTCGCCGGGGGGTGTGGGCGTCCCCTACGCCCTCCGCCGCCGCAGCAGCACCACAAGTACTGCGGCCACCAGCACCAGCCCCCCGGCCACCGAGGCCACCAGGACCAGGGCCGAGCCCTCGTCCTTCTGCTCCGCGGCCGGCGCGGCGGAAGCCGAGAGCGGCGGGGTGGGCGCGGGCTGTGCCGCCGGACTCTGGGACACAACGGGCGTCGGGGCAGATGCCGACGGAGCGGCCGAGCCACTCGGCGCGGACTGCCCGACCGGCTGCTCCTGGATCGGGTACACATCCGCCGGCCCCGGATCCCCCGGCTCCGTCAGCGCCACCCGTGGGCGGACGATGCCGTATCCAATGGCGTCGTTCCGCTGGGCGCCGTCGTCCGCCTTGCCCGCCGTATTGAGCAGAACCCGCGCCACCTGGTTGGCGGTCCACTCCGGATGCGCCGCCCACACCAATGCGGCCGAGGCCGAGACGAGCGCCGTCGCATCCGATGTGCCGTGCCCCTTGCAATAGCCGGAGGACGCGGCGCAAGCGCTGAAGATATCGATTCCCGGAGCTGCGAGATCCACC
>NZ_JAIY01000004.1:2579-6967 GCF_000710405.2 Kitasatospora sp. MBT66
CCCCCCCCCCCCGCCATGCCCGGGCCCATCATGCCGTTCTGGCCCGGCCGCGCCGCGCCCTCGGCGGACGCCGCACCGGCCGCGGCGGCCCGGTTGCGCAGGCCGCTGCCGCCCGGGGTGAACTCCCCGGCGGCCACCGGCCCCTTCGCCCCGCCGACCACACCGCCGCCGGTCGAGCTGTAGCCCCGACCGCGCGCACCGCCGACCGCGCCACCGCCGTGACCGCCGCCCTGGTGCATCCCGCCACCCGGACCGCCGAAGCCTCCGCCACCGGACCCGCCGGACCGGCCCTGGGCCTCGCGCGCCCCGAAGACCGTGCCGCCGTTGCTCGCGCCCGGACCGCCGTTCTTCGTCGGCAGACTGCCCCCGACAGCGCCGGTCCGGCTCGGGGGGACCGGGCCTCCGCCGCTCTTGAGCGGACCGGTCCCACCGGTGAACGGACCGGTCCCGCCGAACGGGATCGGCCCCCCGCCCGGGAATCCACCGGGGCCGCCACCGGGCGTACCCGGGTGCCCGGGACCGCCGCCCTGCGGGTACACGGGCGCGGGACCGCCCCCGGGACCCACCGGTCCGGTCGGGCCGGGCAGCGTCGGTACCGTTGGCAGGCTGTCGAGCCCGGTACCGGGACGGTCCCCGGGGTGCGTCGGTCCCGTCGGCACCGGTCCCGGCGTGGTCGGGTCGCCCGGCAGCGGCACCGGAGTGCCGCGCCGCGGCGGCGTCGGCGTGACGCTCCCCGGCGGGGTCGGCCCGGGCGTCACCAGCACCGGCGGACGCGGCGTCACGGAACCGCCGCCGCTCCGGTCGCCGCCGGAGGGCGGGCTGTAGCCGCTGCTGCCGGTGTAGCCGCCACGCGGAGTACGGCCCGTGCCGCCGGAGCCGGCACGTCCGCCGCCGCCACCACCGACCGATACCTCTTCCGCCCCGCTGTGCGACTCGCCACCCGACTGACCCGGCAGATCCGGCATCTTGAGCGAGTTCAGCTTGGTCGTCGCCGCCTCGTAGGCCTGCCCCAGCTTCTCCATCTGGTGGATGGCTTCCTGGTGCGCGGTGTCCACCCGCTTCTGCGCCGCCGCGGCCTCCGTGTAGGAGACCCAGGTCGGGTCCTCCTTCTTCATGATCGCGTCGGTGGAGACGGACGGGTTGCCGAAGCCTGCGATGCTCAACGGCGAAGGCTTGAGGCACGGCTGCTCGGAGTGCCGCTTGACCGTGTCGAGGTCCTTGGTCGGGACCTCCGGCACGCCGGTCTTCGCGGTGCTCAGGGCCTCGCCGGCCTGCACCATGGCGTCGCCCGCGCCCTTCGAGTACTCACTGATCATGGACGCCGACTTGTGCAGGTCACCGGCCCACGACTTGAAGTTCTCGGCGGCCGGCCCCTCCCACTGGATCTGCGTCACGTGGGCTGCCAGTGCCTTGCTGAGCTCGTCCAGGACGCGCCCGGCGGCCTTGAGCTGGTTGCCACGACCGGTCACCTTGGACGGATCGCTGCCGGCCACCATCAGCTTGAGCTGGGGATGTCCCAGCCCTTCGAAGTTCGTTCCACCTGCCATCAGTTGCTCCCCGTTCCAACGAAGCGAACACACACGCCGATCATCAGTACTTGCCGGTCGCCGCCGGCCCGCCCGGGCCGCCGTCCGCGTTCTTCGCGACCGCCTTGACCGCCGCCGTCTGGTGCTCCTCGTTGTTGCCGTAGCTCCCCGCCGTCTGCGCGACCGCCTTGCTCATCTTGTCGATCTGCTCCGCGAACGACTTCGAGAGCTGCGCGATCGCCGCGTGCGTCTTCTCGTACGCGGCGATCAGGTCGGCGGACTCGTGGAAGCCGCTGCCGAGGTTCCCGGCGTGCAGCTTCTGCTCCTTGATCTTGTGCTGCGCCGCCTCCGAACCCTCCAGCGAGGCCAGCAGCGCGTCGACCTTCTTCTTGAAGTTGGTGAGCGTGTCGAGCTCGATCTTGACGTCCTTGGACCCGAACGCCGCCACCAGCGCGTTGGCGCTGACGTCAACCTGGACCTGGCCGACCACGCGACCGATCCAACTGTTGCTCAGCGTCCACGGCATCACTTCACCGTCGGGGCCGTCGGCCCAGCCCGCGCCTCCCGGTCCAGCCTCGCCTGGCACAGCATCCACCTCTCCCCCGTGCACGGCGCGGCCCCCGCGGGTCGCCGCACCGCGACACACCGTCAACTACTCGGTCCTACCGGCCGCACAGATCGATCGGGCCCGTCAGGCCCATCGGGTCGATCCGGCAGAACCGTCCGCCCATCGGGACGGACGGCGCCTCAATCATCGTAGCCACCGCCTCCGTCGGACCGGCAGGGCCCGTGCTCCGCTTGAACGCGATCGGTACGAACTTGACACGTGCACCCCGTGCGGGGGCCGGGCGGCCCGGTCGGCGGGCGCCGTTAGACTGGCCGGGTCCGGTCGCGCCGGACGAGACCTCCACTGCCGCGCAGCGTCGCACAGCAGCGCCCCGGGCCGCCGCCCAGCCCCGCACCCGCCGGGCCCCGGCCCCGCCGCGGATCGGACGCCCCGCATGCCCACCAGCACCCCGGTCGACCCCAGCGCCCCCAACAGCCCGAGCGCCCCAAACCCCGCCACCCCCTGGTGGGCCCGGGCCGCCCGTCCGGCCCGGCCGCCGCTGCCGTGGGCGCCGATGGCCCGGGCCGCGCTCGCCATGGCGCTGGCGCTGGCCGCCGGGCTGCTGGCGCACCGGGTGGACCTCGGGGTGTTCGCCGGGCTGGGTGCGATGCACGCGACCATGAACGACCGCGTCGAGCCGGTCCGGCTGCGGGCCCGCCGGATCGCCACCGCCGTGCCGGCCTCGGCGCTCGGCATGCTGATCGGCAGCGCGCTCCAGCACGCCCAGGTCGGCGCGCTCGGCCTGGGCGCCGGGCTGACCGTGACGGCGTTCGTCTCCGGCGCGCTGAGTGCGACGGGCCCGCGCGGTTCGGCGGCGGGGCTGCTGCTGCTCGTCTCGGCCGCGCTCGGGAGCGGTATGCCGCTGCCGCACCCGTGGTGGGCGGCCGCGGCGGTGCTGCCGGCGGGTGCGGTGCTGGTGCTGCTGCTCGGTGTGCCGCTGCGCGGCCGCCGGACTCCCGGTGCCGACCCGGCCGTGCGCGCGCTCGCCGCCGTGTACGACGCGCTGGGGCGGATGCTCGCCGATCTCGGGACTCCGCGGGGGTCGGCCTCCCGCCAGGTGCTGACCGCCCGGCTGAACCAGCTCCAGGACGTGCTCCCGCCCCTTCCCCGCCACCCCGGGACCTCGCCCGGCGCCACCGCCCACCGCGTCCACACGATGTACCGGGCCGCTCTCGCCGCCACCGAGGCGGCCACCGGCCTGCTCTGGGCCCTGCGGCCGGTGCCGCCCGAGGTGGCCGCCGTGCCGGGCCTGCTGGCCCGCGCGGTGGAAGGCGGCAGCGGGGCGGAACACAGCGCCGGCGAGGTGCCGGTGCCGGACTGGGCGCCGGACACGCCGTCCCGGCAGGCCCTGGACGCGGCACTGCGCGCGGCCGCGGCGACGGTCGCGGGCCGGGAGGCCGCGCTGGGCACGGCTCCCGCGCCCCCGCCGGACCCGTGGCGGCTGCGGGTGCGCCTGGTCTCGCCGGGGGCGGCCCGGTACGGGGCGCGGCTGGCACTGTGCATCGCGGTGGGGGCGGCGCTGACGGCCGCGCTGCCGCTGAGCCGGAGCTACTGGGTGCCGATGACGATCGCCTTCGTCCTGAAGCCGGACCTCGGCTCGGTGTTCCTGCGTTCGGTGAGCCGTGCGGTGGGGACGGTGCTGGGGGTGGCGGTGACGGCGGCGGTGCTGTCGCTGGCTCCCGGCCCGTGGGCGCTGGTCGCGATCGCCGCGCTCTGCGTGGCCCTGCTGCCGTACGCGACGGCGGCGCACTACGGGCTGAACACCGTGGTGATGACGCCGATGGCGCTGGTCCTGCTGCAACTGGGCGGGCAGGACGGCGCGGCCGAGTTCCGGCCCCGGGTGCTGGACACCGTGCTGGCCAGCGCGATCGTGCTGCTGTTCGGCCATCTGCTCTGGCCGGAACGGCCGCGGCACCGGATCGAGCCGCGGCTGGTGTCCGCGGCGGCCGCGCTGAAGGCCTATCTGGCCTCGGTGGTGCGGCAGGACGGGCCGGAGCCCCGGTCCGAGGTGTGGCTGCGGCGGACGGCCTACCGGGCGCTCGCGGATGCCCGCGCGGAGGTGGAGCGGGGCCTGGCCGAGCCGCCGCCGACGGGCCGGCTGGCGGCCGAGTGGCTGCCCGCGACGGCCGCGCTGGAGCGGCTGAGCGGTGCGGTGGCGGCGTTCGCGGCGCAGCGCCGTTACGGCGGGCGGGTGCCGGAGCGGGCGGAGGTGGAGCGGGTCGGCCGGGCGCTGGACGAGCTGACGGCGGCGGCGC
>NZ_JAIY01000004.1:7695-21533 GCF_000710405.2 Kitasatospora sp. MBT66
GCTCGTCGAGGAAGAGCACATTGGGCTCGTCCATCAGCAGCCGGAGCAGCTGGAGCCGGCGCCGCTCGCCGCCGGACAGGTCGCCGACCGGCGTCCACTGCTTGTCCTTGCCGAAGCCGAACCGCTCGCACAGCTGGCCGGCGCTCATCTCCCGGCCCTTGCCGAGGTCGACCCGGGAGCGGACCTGCTCGACGGCCTGCAGCACCCGGGTGGTCGGCTCCAGCTCGGCGACCTCCTGGGAGAGGTACGCCAGCCGCACCGTCTTGCCGACCTTGACCACGCCGGAGGCGGGCTGGATGTCGCCCTCCGAGGTGTACGCGTCGCGCAGCGCCCGCAGCAGCGAGGTCTTGCCGGCGCCGTTGACGCCGAGCAGGCCGATCCGCTCGCCGGGGCCGAGCTGCCAGGTGACGTCCTCCAGCAGCAGCTTCGGGCCGGCCTTGACCGTGATGTTCTCGACCTCGAAGACGGTCCTGCCCAGGCGCGCGTTGGCGAACTTCATCAGCTCGCTCTTGTCGCGCGGCTCGGGGACGTCGGCGATGAGAGCGTTGGCCGCCTCGATGCGGTAGCGCGGCTTGGAGGTGCGGGCCGGGGCGCCGCGGCGCAGCCAGGCGAGCTCCTTGCGGGCCAGGTTCTGGCGCTTCTGCTCCTCGGTGGCCTCGATCCGGGAGCGCTCGGCGCGCGCGAAGACGTAGTCGGAGTAGCCGCCCTCGTACTCGTGCACCGAGCCGTGCTGGACGTCCCACATCCGGGTGCAGACCTGGTCCAGGAACCAGCGGTCGTGGGTGACGCAGACGAGCGCGGAGCGCCGGTTCTGGAGGTGCTGGGCGAGCCAGGCGATGCCCTCGACGTCGAGGTGGTTGGTGGGCTCGTCGAGCACGATCAGGTCGGGCGAGCCCAGCAGCAGCTTGGCGAGGGCGATCCGGCGGCGCTCACCACCGGAGAGCGGGCCGATGACGGTGTCCAGGCCGTCGGGGAAGCCGGGCAGGTCGAGGCCGCCGAAGAGGCCCTCGATGATGTCGCGGATGCGGGAGTCGCCGAGCCACTCGTGGTCGGCGCGGCCGGCGATGACCTCGTGCCGGATGGTGGCCTCGGGGTCCAGCGAGTCGTGCTGGGTGAGGACGGCCATCTCCACCCCGCCGACGTGGGTGATCCGCCCGCCGTCCGGCTCCTCCAGCTTGGCGAGCATCCGGATCAGGGTGGTCTTGCCGTCCCCGTTGCGTCCGACGACGCCGATCCGGTCCCCCTCGCTGACGCCGAGGCTGACCCCGTCCAGAAGGGCCCGGGTGCCGTACACCTTCGTGACGGACTCGATGGTGGCGAGATTGACGGCCACGTGTGCTGCGCTCCTGGGTTCGACGGTCCGGGCTCGGGCGGAGGTCCGGATCCTCCCCAGCCTAGTGGGCCCGCCCCGGCTCCCCTCCCGCCCGAGAGCCGGCGACCGCCGCTGCCCCGCCGCCGCCCCGCTGCCGTTCCGCTCCCCCGCTACTCCCCCGCGGTCACCGCTGCGCCCGGCACCGGCCCGCGGGTGGCGTGCGCGGCCCGGCAGCTGCCGGAGGCCCGCAGCGCGGCCGCGACGGCCTCGGCGGCGTCGGCGTCCTTGGCCAGGAAGGCGCAGGTCGGCCCGGAGCCGGAGACCAGGGCGCCGATCGCGCCGGCCTCGGTGCCCGCCCGCAGGGTGGCGGCGAGGGCGGGGCGCAGCGACAGGGCGGCCGGCTGGAGGTCGTTGGTCAGCGCGGCGGCCAGGGCGACGGCGTCGCCGTCGGCGAGGGCCGCGAGCAGCGCGGGGTCGGCGTCGGGGGTGGCCACCTCGGTGTCGGCGGAGCCGGTGCCGGCCTCCTCGCGAAGGCGGTCGCACTCGCGGAAGACCGCAGGCGTCGACAGGCCGCCGTCGGCGACGGCGAAGACCCAGTGGTAGGTGCCGGCGACGGGCAGCGGCTCCAGGATCTCGCCCCGGCCGCGGCCCAGGGCGACGCCGCCGACCAGGGCGAACGGCACGTCCGAGCCGAGTTCGGCGGCGAGCTCCAGCAGCACCTCGGCGGGTGTGCCCAGCTTCCACAGGGCGTCGCAGGCGACCAGCGCGGCCGCGCCGTCCGCGCTGCCGCCGGCCATGCCGCCGGCCACCGGGATGGCCTTGGCGATGTGCAGGTGGACGTCGGTCGCGGCGAGGCCGTGGTGGGCGGCGAGCAGCCGGGCGGCGCGGGCGGCGAGGTTGCTGTCGTCCAGCGGCACGGCGTCGGCGTCCGGCCCGGTGCAGCTGAGGGTGACGCCCGCGCCGGGTTCGCCGGCCGTCGCGGTCACCTCGTCGCCGAGGGCGACCGCGAAGAAGACGTTGGCCAGGTCGTGGAAGCCGTCGGCGCGCAGTCCGCCGACCCCGAGCTGGACGTTGACCTTGGCGGGCACGCGTACCGTGACGGTCACTGGGAAACCCTTACTCCGGCTTGTGTTCGGCGATGGCGGCGAACTGCTCGACGGTGAGCATCTCGCCGCGCAGCTTGTGGTCGATCCCGGCGGCGGCGAGCGCCTGCTCGGCCCCGGCGGCGGAGCCAGCCCAGCCGGCCAGCGCGGCCCGCAGGGTCTTGCGGCGCTGGGCGAACGCGGCGTCGACGACCGCGAACACCTCCTCGCGGCTCGCGGTGGTGCTCGGCGGGTCGTGGCGGACCAGCGAGACCAGCCCGGAGTCCACGTTGGGGGCGGGCCAGAAGACGTTGCGGCCGATCGCACCGGCCCGCTTCACCTCGGCGTACCAGTTGGCCTTGACCGAGGGGACGCCGTAGACCTTGTTGCCCGGCTTGGCGGCGAGCCGGTCGGCGACCTCGCTCTGCACCATGACCAGGGTCCGCTCGATGCTGGGGAAGGTGGCGAGCATGTGCAGCAGCACCGGCACGGCCACGTTGTACGGCAGGTTGGCGACCAGCGCGGTCGGCGCCGGACCGGGCAGTTCGGTGACCAGCATGGCGTCGCTGAACACCAGGTCGAAGGAGTCGGCCTTGCCGGGCATCCGGGCGGCCACGGTGTCCGGCAGGTGGCGGGCCAGCACCGGGTCGATCTCGACCGCGGTGACGTGCCGGGCGACCTCCAGCAGCGCGAGGGTCAGCGACCCGAGCCCGGGCCCGACCTCGACCACCGTGTCCTCGCCGGTCACCTCCGCGGCCCGGACGATCCGCCGTACGGTGTTGCCGTCGATGACGAAGTTCTGCCCGCGCTGCTTGGTCGGCCGAACGCCGAACGCTTCCGCCAGCGCCCGGATGTCCGCGGCGCCGAGCAGGTGGCTGTCAGAGGTGGGGTCGGTGGTGCTCACCCGCCAAGGATACGGGCGCCCCGCCCCCTCACAGCTCGACGACCGCCGCGAGGTCGATCTCCACGGGGTACGGCACCGAGGTCCGCAGCACGCCCTCGTGCTGGGCGACGGGGAGGTAGACGCCTTTCTCCTCGTCCCGGTGGAACTCATGGACGATCGGGAGGTCGTCCAGACCCCGTTCGACCCGCCAGAAGTACGGGATGCCCTTGTCGGCGTACTGCCCGGGCTTGCGGAAGCGGTCCGCGACCTGGGATCCGGGCGAGACCACCTCGACAGCCAGCACCACCGACTCGGGTGGGATGCACTCCAGCTCGAAGAAATCGAGGCCGGTCTTGTCGATGACCACAACATCGGGTTTGGCGGTGTTGTACTCGTCGAGCAGTACGCATCGCTCTATGTTCGCCACGTGGGGCGCGACCTTCGCACCGCGAAGAGCCGAATAGAGCTCGTCACGTACCTGGTCGTGCCACCACTTCGTCATACCCCGGACCACGACGGCTCCGTCCACCAGTTCCCAGTCGACCGGCAGATCGAGTTCCCTGACCTGCTCGTACGTCCAGCCCTGGGACGGCGGGTACATCCAGTCGATCGGCATGGCGGTCATGGCCACCTCCCTCACTGCACTCATGCTAGCCAGCCTAGGAAGCCGCCAGGAGTGCCGAACCGTTTCTCCTGAACCAGATATTCGTTCGAACGGATCAGTACCCGAACGCCCGCGCCGTGTTCTCCGCGATCGCCGTGGCGAGCGCGTCCTCGTGCAGGCCCAGGGTGTCCGCCATCGACCGCACCGTGACCGGGATCAGGTACGGCGCGTTGGGGCGGCCGCGGTAGGGGTGCGGGGTGAGGAAGGGGGCGTCGGTCTCGACCAGGACCCGGTCCAGCGGGGTGACCGCGAGGGCGTCCCGCAGCGGCTGGTTGGCCTTGAAGGTGACCGGGCCGGCGAAGGAGAGGTACCAGCCGTGCTCGGCGCAGACCTTGGCCATCTCCGCGTCGCCGGAGTAGCAGTGGAAGACGGTCCGCTCGGGCGCGCCCTCCTCCAGCAGGACCGCGACGACGTCCTCGTGGGCGTCCCGGTCGTGGATCACCAGGGCCTTGCCGTGCCGCTTGGCCATCGCGATGTGGCGGCGGAACGACTCCTTCTGGATCTCCACGCCCTCCGGCCCGGTGCGGAAGTAGTCGAGGCCGGTCTCGCCGACCGCGCGGACCTGCGGCAGCGCCGCGAGCGCGTCGATCTCGGCCAGCGCCGCGTCGAGCGCGGCCTGCCCGCCGGGCTCGCGCCGCTGCCCGGACCACCCGTCGGGGTCGCCGAGGAAGATCCGCGGCGCCTCGTTGGGGTGCAGGGCGACGGCGGCGTGCACCTGCTCGAACCGGGCCGCCAGTTCGGCGGCCCAGCGCGAGCCCGGCACGTCGCAGCCGACCTGGACGACGGTGGCCACCCCGACCGAGGCGGCCTTGGCGAGGCCCTCCTCGGGGGTGCCGGACTGCATGTCCAGATGGGTGTGCGAGTCCGCCACCGCCACCGCCAGCGGGGCCGGCAGCGGCGGCGGGGTGGACCGCTCGTCGTCCTTCTTCGGCATCGGTCGTCCTCCTCCGGCCCCAGGGACAAGCCCTAGGCGGCCGGCTTCTCCTCGAGGCGCGGGAACAGGATGTCGCCCTTGGTGACGGTGGCGCCGACCGGCAGTAGGCCCCACTGCGCCGCCTGCGCGACGGTCTGCTCCGCGAGCGCGCCCAGGCCCTCGGCGGCGCCCAGCGAGTCCCAGAGCTTCTCGGCGGTGGCCGGCATGACGGGGTTGAGCAGCACCGCGGTGGCCCGCAGCGACTCGGCCGCCGTGTAGAGGATGGTGGCCAGCCGGTCCCGGCCCTCGGCCGAGTCGTCCTTGGCGACCTTCCACGGCTCCTGCTCGGTGAGGTAGCCGTTGACCTGCTTGACGAACTCGAAGATCGCCGCGAGGCCGCCGGCGAAGTCCAGCTCCTCGCCGATCTTCCGGTCGGCGGTCGCGACCGCCGCCGCGAGCCCGTCCGCGACGGCCTGCTCGGCGTCGCCGTGGGCGGGCGCGGCCGGGAGGGCCCCGTCGAAGTACTTGCCGACCATCGCCGCCACCCGGGAGGCGAGGTTGCCGAAGTCGTTCGCCAGCTCGGAGGTGTACCGGGCGGTGAAGTCCTCCCAGGAGAACGAGCCGTCGGTGCCGAACGGGATCGCCCGCAGGAAGTAGTAGCGGTAGGCGTCCACGCCGAAGTGGGAGGTCAGATCGGTGGGCGAGATGCCGGTCAGGTTGGACTTGGACATCTTCTCGCCGCCGACCATCAGCCAGCCGTTGGCGACGACCCGCTTCGGCAGCGGCAGCCCCGCGGCCATCAGCATCGCGGGCCAGATCACCGCGTGGAAGCGCAGGATGTCCTTGCCGACCAGGTGCACCGAGGCCGGCCACAGCTCGGCGAAGCGCTCCGGGTCGGCGCCGTAACCGGCGGCGGTGATGTAGTTCTGCAGCGCGTCCACCCACACGTACAGGACGTGCTTGTCGTCCCAGGGCAGCGGGACGCCCCAGTCGAAGGTGGAGCGGGAGATGGAGAGGTCCTGCAGGCCCTGCTCGACGAAGCGCAGCACCTCGTTGCGGGCCGTCTCGGGGGCGATGAAGCCGGGGTTCTCGGCGTAGAACTCCAGCAGCTTCGGGCCGTACGCGGAGAGGCGGAAGAAGTAGTTCTCCTCCTCCAGCCACTCGACCGGCTTCTTGTGGATCGGGCAGAGCTTCTCGCCCTCGGTGGCACCGTCGAGCAGCTCGGCGGGGAGCTTGTACTCCTCGCAGCCGACGCAGTACGGGCCGGAGTAGCCGCCCTTGTAGATCTCGCCCTTGTCGAACAGGTCCTGGACGAACTCCTGCACCCGGGCGGTGTGCCGCTCCTGGGTGGTGCGGATGAAGTCGTCGTTGGCGATCTCCAGGTGCTGCCAGAGCGGCTTCCAGGCCTCCTCCACCAGCTTGTCGCACCACTCCTGCGGGGTGACGCCGTTGGCCTCCGCGGTGCGCAGGATCTTCTGACCGTGCTCGTCGGTGCCGGTCAGGTACCACACCCGCTCGCCGCGCTGGCGGTGCCAGCGGGTCAGCACGTCGCCCGCCACGGTGGTGTACGCGTGGCCCAGGTGGGGGCGATCGTTGACGTAGTAGATCGGGGTGGTGACGTAGTACGCGGGAGTGGTGCCCCCGGTGGTGCTGTGGTCTGCAGTGGCCGCCATGGTCGGCAAGCTTAGTCGGGCCCGGGTACGGGCCCGACCGCCGCTACCACCGTCAGCCCCGCATCCGCGCCCAGAAGCGCGCCCAGCGCCCGCCCGAGGGGGCGGTCCGCACCGGCCGCGCCGCGTCGGCCGGGACGGCCGGCTCCGCGTGCGAGGAGTACCCGGGGGCGTGCTGCCACGGCTGGTCCTGCCCGGCCACCCGGCCCTCGCGCATGATCCGGACGGTGTGGCCGCCGCAGCCCGGGCAGGCCGGCTTGAGCAGCGGCGACGGCACCCGGACTCCGTTGGCGTGGTACTCGAACACGACGCGCCCGTCCCGGGCCACGTGGTGCTCGATGTCGTACGCCTGCTCCCAGCCGTACCCGCAGCTCAGGCACACGAAGGAGTAGGCCTCCCGGACGGTCTCGACGGGGGTGTGCGCCCGGCCGCTCGGGCCGGCGCTGCTCGGGCCGGGGTCGCTCAGGGCGTTGCCACCGCGGGGGCTACCGATCGTCTCGCTCATAGCCGTCTCCCAGCGCCCGCCGGGCGCTCGCCCGGCTGGGTCTTTCCATCCCAGCAAATGCCCGGAACGCCCCGGCCGATGCCCGTCTTGTGAAGACTTGGAGGGGGGTTGGGAAGCCCTATACGAAAGGGTGGGTCCTGTCCGAAAACCTCGACCGAAGCTTCAGCTCGGCGGGCGTTTACCCGGGGCCTTCTCTCCAAGGTACGCGCCCGCGCGCCCGGCGGCACCTCGCCCACGAACCGTGTGTACTCGCAGCTCAGGCGCCTTCCGAAGCGCTTTCCGACCGTTCCCCGGCCGTTCGTCGACCGTTCCCGACCGGATTGCCCGCCACCGCCCCGACCGCCTCCCGGCCGTCCGCTCAGCCGGCCCCGCCCGCGGCGGCGTTCTTGGCCGCCACCACCGCGTCGAACACCTCGCGCTTGGGAAGCGAGAGTTCGGCCGCGATCGCAGCGATCGCCTCCTTGCGCCGCTCCCCGGCCTCCTCCCGCACGGCCACCAGCCGGGCCAGCTCGGCCGGGCCCAGCTCCTTCGGCGCGGCCGGCGGCGCGCCCGCCACGACCACCGTGATCTCGCCCCTGACCCCCTCGGCCGCCCACGCGGCCAGGTCGCCGAGCGGCCCGCGCTTGACCTCCTCGTAGGTCTTGGTCAGCTCCCGGCAGACGGCGGCGGGCCGCTCGGGGCCGAACGCCTCCGCCATCGCGGCGAGCGCCTCCGCGATCCGGTGCGGGGCCTCGAAGAAGACCATGGTGCGCGGCTCGGTGGCGATCGAGGCCAGCTGCCGGGCCCGGTCGCCGGTCTTGCGCGGCAGGAAGCCCTCGAAGGTGAACCGGTCGACCGGCAGCCCGGACAGCGCCAGCGCGGTGAGCACCGCGGACGGCCCCGGCACCGCGGTCACCTTGAGGTCGGCGGCCACCGCGGCGGCCACCAGCCGGTAGCCGGGGTCGGAGACGGAGGGCATCCCGGCGTCGGTGACCAGCAGGACGCGGGCCCCGCCGAGCAGCGCCTCGACGAGCTCGGGGGTGCGCCCGACCTCGTTGCCCTCGAAGTAGGAGACCACCCGCCCGGCCGGGGTCACCCCGAGTGCCTGGGTGAGCCGGCGCAGCCGCCGGGTGTCCTCGGCCGCGATGACGTCCGCCGCGGCGAGCTCGGTGAGCAGCCTGGGCGGGGCGTCCGCGACGTCGCCGATGGGGGTTCCTGCAAGTACGAGTACTCCTGTCACGGACCCCATCCTTCCAGCAACCGGCCGCCGGGTGCTTTTGGTGACGTTTCGGGCAGCTTCGGAGGGAGCGGTCCCACCGTCATGACGCACCCCTACCATGTGGCGGATGAACGGCGACACGGCGGCGCAGACGCCCACTGGTACAGACCTCACCGCGCGGGGTGGCGTCGGCGGGCCGGTCCTGGCGGACCAGCCGTCGCCCGCCCTGCCGGGCCCGCGCGACCCGGCCGGCGACGCCGCCGACGGCGGTCCGGACGAACCGGGCGGCCCGGCCCCGGACGTCCCGGACGGCTCCATACCCGCCCCGCCCCCGCCGCGCCCCGCCTGGCTGCGCGGCCTGGCCCGGTTCGGCTACGCCCCGGCGCCCGCCGCGACCACGGCCGAGCGCCTGGTCCCGCCGATGCCTGACGGCCCGGGCGTCACCCCGGAGCGGGTGCCGCCGTCCCCGCTGCTGCTCCGACTCGGCCTCGCCCTGCCGGCGCCGCTGTGGTCCTGGCTCTGCCGCTGGGCCGGCTGGCTCGGCCCGCTCGCGGTGACGCTGTTCGCCGGGGTGCTGCGGTTCACCGACCTCGGCTCGCCGAACGCGATCGTCTTCGACGAGACGTACTACGCCAAGGACGCCTACGCGCTCTGGCACGGCGGCTACGAGATCAGCTGGCCGGACGGCGCCAACGAGCAGATCATGGCCGGCGGCCCGGTCCCGTACCGGTCGAACCCCTCGTACGTGGTGCACCCGCCGGTCGGCAAGTGGATCATCGGCGCCGGTGAGCAGCTGTTCGGGATGAACCCCTTCGGCTGGCGGTTCGCGGTGGCACTGCTCGGCACCCTGTCGGTGCTGATGCTGGCGAGGATCGCCCGCCGGCTGTTCCGCTCGACCCTGCTGGGCTGCGTGGCGGGCCTGCTGCTCGCCGTGGACGGCCTGCACTTCGTGATGAGCCGGTCCGCGCTGCTGGACCTGGTGGTGATGTTCTGGATCGTCGCCGCCTTCGGCTTCCTGCTGCTGGACCGCGACCGCACCCGGGCCCGGATCGCGGCCCGGCTGACCGCCCTCGGCGACGGCGGCCCGGACGCGGGGATCGCCCACCGGCTCAACCTGGGCTGGCGCCCGTACCGCATCGCGGCCGGTGTCTGCGTCGGTCTGACCTGCGCGACCAAGTGGAGCGGCCTGTACGTGGCGGCCGCCTTCGGCCTGCTGACGGTGCTGTGGGACGCGGGCTCGCGCCGGCTGGCCGGGGCCGACCACCCCTACCGGTGGACCCTGGTCCGGGACGCGGTGCCGGCCTTCGTCTCGCTCGTGGTGGTCCCGGTGGCCGTCTACATCGCCTCCTGGTGGGGCTGGTTCGCCAGCAGCACGGTGCCGAACCAGGGCGGCTACGGCCGGGACTGGGCGGTCGGCCGCTCCACCGACTTCCCGTGGATCCCGGAGGGCCTGCGCGCGCTCTGGCACTACCACTCGACGGTCTACGACTTCCACACCCATCTGAGCGACCCGCACACCTACCAGTCGAACCCCTGGAGCTGGCTGGTACTGGGCCGGCCGGTGTCGTTCTTCTACGAGTCGCCGAAGCAGGGCACGGCCGGCTGCACGGTGAGCGAGTGCGCCCGCGAGGTGCTCGGGATCGGCACCCCGCTGCTCTGGTGGACCGGTGTGATCGCCCTGGTCTACTGCCTGTGGCGGTGGGCGGCCCGGCGCGACTGGCGGGCCGGCGCGGTGCTCTGCGGCCTGGCCGCCGGCTACCTGCCCTGGTTCGCCTACCAGCAGCGGACGATCTTCCTGTTCTACGCGGTCTGCTTCGTGCCCTTCCTGGTGCTCGCGGTGACCATGCTGCTGGGCGCGCTGGTCGGACCGGCCGGGGCCTCCCGGGACCGGCGGATCATCGGCGGGGCGGCGGCGGGCCTGGTGGTCCTGCTGATCATGTGGAATTTCCTCTTCTTCCACCCCCTGTACACGGGCGAGACGATCCCGATGGGGGACTGGCGCAAGCGGATGTGGTTCAACACCTGGATCTGACGGCGGGGGCGCGCCGGGGGCGGTGCCGGGCGGCGAAGCGTACCGAAGTGGTGCGTGACACGTACCAGATCCGTCACAAGACGCCGCCGATTCGCCGGGGCACGGAGTCCGGCTGCCTAGGCTGGACTCCGAACGCGCATCCGGCCTCGTCCGGCTGCGGCCCGACCGCCTGACCCTTGGGGGAACATCACCATGCGCAATGGCGCGAAGACCGGCCTGATCACCGGCGTGGCCGTCGCCGTACTCGCCGCGGGCGGCTACGGGGCGTACAGCCTCGTCGGCGGCTCCGACGACAAGGACGCCCCGGCCGCCAAGAAGGCGCGCACGGTGGTCGCCGAGCCCCCGAGCGCCGAGCAGGCGGCAGCCGGCACCAAGGACTTCCTGGACGCGTGGGCGGCCGGCGACCTCGCCAAGGCGGCCTCGCTGACCGACGACCCGGCGGGCGCGACCACCGCGCTGACGGCGTTCCGGGACCAGGTGAAGCCGAGCGGGCTCACCCTTGCCCCGGCCGGCCCGGCCACCCCGGCGGCCTTCGCCGCGGCCACCGGTTCCCCGAGCGCCGCCCCCAAGCCCCCGGCCACCGCCTCGGGCGCGCCGACCCCCGGCGCCACCGACTCGCCGTCGGCCACCGCCCCGGCCACCCCGGCCGCCCCGACCGGGGTGCTGATGGGCTTCAAGGCCCGCGCCGAGTTCGAGGGCACCAACCGGGTCTGGGACTACAGCGGCTTCCTGAGCGTCGTGAAGATGAGCGACAACACCCCGGCCGTGCACTGGGCGCCCTCGGTGATCCACCCGCACCTGGCCCCGGGCGAGACGATCGGCGTGCAGCCGCTGCCCCCGATCGCCGGCAACGTGGTGGACCGCAACAACAAGCCGCTGACCGGCGCCTCGATCACCCCGCTGATCCCGACCCTGCAGGCCAAGGTCGCCAAGCTGCTCGCGGACCAGAACAAGGACCAGAGCGACAACGGCACCGGCGTGGTGATCACCAACGCGGCCGACCAGAACAGCGTGCCCGACCGGCTGTTCACCATCGTCGACCCGAAGCCCCCGAAGCCGTTCAAGCTCACCATCGACAACACCCTCCAGGCCGCCGCCGAGAAGGCGATGACCGACCTGGGCGGCAAGAAGGGCTCGATCGTCGCCATCGAGCCGAGCACCGGCCAGGTGCTGGCCTTCGCCAACGCGCCGGTCACCGGTCTGAACCGGGCCTTCCAGGGCCAGCTCGCCCCGGGCTCCACGCTGAAGATCCTCACCTCCACCGCCCTGCTGGAGGCCGGGGTCAACCCGGACACCCCGGTGGCCTGCCCGACCCTGAGCAGCAACCCGAAGAAGATCCCGAACTCGTTCCCCGACGCGTACCCGAACAACACCCTGCAGCAGGACTTCATGATCTCCTGCAACACGGCCTTCATCGACCAGGGCCTGGCCAGCCTCAAGCCGGGCGCGCTGACCACCACGGCCAAGGACGTGTACGGCATCGGCCTGAACTGGCAGACCGGTCTGCCCAGCTTCGACGCGGTGGTGCCGGACGCCGGCACCAACAAGGACGAGCAGGCCATGCAGTCGATCGGCCAGGGCAAGGTCCAGATGAACCCGCTGGCCATCGCCTCGATCACGGCCACCGTGCAGAGCGGCTCCTTCAAGCAGCCGATCCTGGTCGCCGAGCTGCCGCAGCAGAAGGCCCCCCGTGACCTCGGCCCCGACGTCGCCGGCAAGCTGCGCCAGATGATGGCCGCCACCGCCGTCGGCGGCACCGCCAAGGACGTGATGGCCGGGATCTCCGACAACGCGGGCGCCAAGACCGGCTCGGCCGAGGCCACCGGCATCGCCACCACCAACAGCTGGTTCACCGCCTACCGGGGCAACCTCGCGGTCGCCTCCGAGGTCGAGGGCGGCGGCCACGGCGTGGACGCGGCCGGCCCCGCCGTCGCCTCGATCATCAAGGCGGCCGGCAACCGCTGACCCCCGGACGGCGGACACCGGCCCCGGGCCGGCGGACGCCGACGCCGAGCCCCGACCGGGCCCGTCCTACCGCACCGGTAGGGCGGGCCCGGCCTGGTTCAGCAGGCAGGCGGCCGGCCGGACCGGCGGCCGGGCACCGCTCCACCGCCGCGCCGCCAGCCGGGGCCAGATCACCAGCACCGCCGGCAGCGCCAGGTACCCGAACCGCCCGGCCGGAGCCAGCATGAAGGCGATCGCCAGCCCGGTGGCCAGCAGGTCGGCGGCGGCGATCGCGGAGACCGGCGGCCGGGCCAGCAGCCAGATCGTCACCCCGAGGCCGCCCACGGTCAGCAGCACCAGCGAGGCGGTGTGCCCGGTGGGCCCGAAGCCGGCCAGCACCTTGCCGGGCAGCGGACTGCCGGCCGGCGTCTGGATCGCGGTCAGCCCGAGCGGGAAGCGCACCACCTGGTCGCGCAGCTCCTCGGCCCGGGTCAGCACGTAGGGCACCATCACGGCGGACGCCGCGCCGAGCGCGGCCAGCCCGGCCCGGGCGGCCGGGCGCCGGCCGTAGAGCCGCCAGAGCAGCAGGACGGCCACCGGCAGCGCCGGCCAGACCGTCCACTTCAGCGTCCCGGCCAGGGCCAGGACCAGTCCGGCGGCGACCGTCCGGTCCCGCTCGGCCAGCGCCATCGCCAGACAGCAGAGGCCGATCAACGGCAGGTCGACCCCGCCGCCCACCAGCGCCAGCGCGACCAGCGGCGAGGCGGTGAGCACGGTCAGCGGCAGCAGCGGGGCGCGGTCCCGGCTCGGCCGCAACAGCCGCCAGCTCGCCAGCAGACAGGCGACGAAGGCCAGCGCGAACCAGATCCGGGCGTCCCCGGCCAGCCGGGCGAGCGCGTTGCCGTCGCCGAACAGCGCCCGCGGCACACCGAACAGCGACATCGCCGGCAGGTAGGGGTTGTAGTCGGTGACCACCACCGGATCCGGCAGGTACGGGCTGCCGGTGCTGAAGAGCAACCGCGCGGAACGCTCGACCACCATCACCTCGGACTGGTGGCGCCCCTGCAGCACGAGGACCACCAGCGGCACCAGGACGGCGCCGAGCAGGGCCGCCGCGGCCCCGGCGCGGGCCGCGATCCGGCGCGGGAGGAGCAGGCAGAACACTCCGGCGAGCAGGTAGGCGGGGGCCGCGAGGGTCCCCCACAGCCGCTGGTTGGGGAGGTCGGAGACGATCGGGAATCCGGCCGCCCAGCCGGCCGCGACCAGGCTGCCGAGCAGCTGGACGCCCCGGTGCCCGGCGAGCCGGGCCGGATTCAGCCGATCGGGCGGGGAGGACGGGCCCTCCTCACCACGCTGGCGGGGGAACGGCCGGTGGCCCCGGTCGCCGGGCGGTCGTCCGGATCCGGTCGGGGGCACGGCCGGAACGGGCGCCGTCGGCGTCGCGCTCCGGCCGGTGGAGCGGCCGCGCGGGCGGGAGAAGCCGGGCGTGCGGGTGCTCACCATGGTGGAAGGTTAGGGCCGGGGGTGGTGCCCTGTCGCCATGCGGAGGACACGAGTGTCCGGCGCCACGGCCTCGGACTCCCACCGGGACACCGGCCGGGACACCGGCGGGCGAACGGCCGGGAACAGCCGCGG
>NZ_JAIY01000004.1:21595-77145 GCF_000710405.2 Kitasatospora sp. MBT66
TCACGTCGCCGCTCAGCCGACCTTGGAGCCGGCGTCCGCCCGCTCCCCGGCCCGCTCCAGCTTGGAGTGCTTGATGCTGTAACCGAAGTACACGGCCACCGCGACCACCAGGGCGGCCCCACCCGCCTTGAAGGTGTCGGCGTGCAGCCCGGTGATCAGGTAGACGCAGAAGCCGATGCTGGCCAGCGGGACGACCGGGTAGCCCGGGACCCGGAAGCCGCGCGGCAGGTCGGGCTGGGTGCGGCGCAGCACGATCACGCCGATCGAGACCACCGAGAAGGCGATCAGGGTGCCCAGGCTGGTTCGACGGCATCCGGCGTAGCGTCCATCTCAAGTCGGGCCAGGTCGGCGCTTAGGCGGCCCGTGATGGTCAGAGGGGGCAGGGAGCGCCAGGACGGGGGCATAGACGCCCCGCCACGCTCCAACAGGTACCCGGCAAGGGTTGGCCACGCTCCGGCCCCCCAGAGGGCCCCCTGGCGAAGCTTGAGCGCGGTCGGAGTGCCGTAGGCCGCCGGAACCGCATCCCATGCACAGCGCGAACGCAGACGGAACAACATCCCGTTGATTTGCTCACGCAAGCTCAGACCCTTACGGCAGTACACCCGCTGGCCCAACTCCGCCTCTATCAGGCCGTGAACTCCCCAAGCCTCCCAGTCTTCAACGCTTATCTCATCCGGAATTGGCGTCTCGGTTTCATCGTGCCAATCAGTTACTGAACATGCGCGGGCCGCGCCGCGCGCCGTTGTAACCTCACCAGCCATAGTCACCTTGACATCAAGGATTCCGTAAATATCCTTGATTTCTTGAAGGCCGATTTCATCAAGATTGGCCCTGGCCACCCGAATCAAATCCATAATGCTCCGGGCCTGGGCCTCTGCCCTTTCGCGCTCTTCCAGCAAGCCGCGCGCTTCCCCAAGAAGCTTCTTTTCCTTTTCCCAGTCCTCGTTAAGCCGCTCCATTGCCACTCGCTGAATCTCCGCATCAATTCCGGGAGTAGTGGCAAACTTGATTGCAGCGTTCGTTACTAGGTCCTGCTGGTTTGCAACACTGTTTTCCAGCAGCGCGACACGCTTACGATAGCTTTCAACATCACCGGGGAGCGACTTAACCCATTCCTGAGCCAGCACAGTAAGCCGCTGTTCGTCCCCCAAGAGGCCGTGAACCTCCCGCCAAACCACGGGCTCAATAAGGGTTGCATCGACATCAAGGCACTTGCACCGTTGCGCTTTGGGAATGCTCCGGCTTGTGCGGCCCTGGCACCGATAACCCCGAATGCGTTCCTCGCCCTGGGGGCGCCCTACATAGTGACGGCCGCACGGACTTCCGATGCGACGGGAAAGGGGATAAGTCAGGTTGTCCCGTCGGGGACCGTAGGCCGTAAGTTGCATTGCGGCACGCAATAGCGTGTAACGTTCCTCATCCATTACGGGCGGGAATTGAAGTTCAATAGCCGGGGCAGGGCTCATTGGAGTACCGTCCAGATTCACCCGAACAGTCTCGTTCTTCTTCTTTTGCCAATCCTTATTCGGGTCGCGGTAAAGGAATCGTCCGATAAGGCTTTCATTTTTGAGCTTCCGCATAAGGTTAGCCCCGGTCCAAAGCAACCCGCTCCGCGTCCGGAACCCCTCTACATTCAACTGCTCTGCGGCGGCTTCAACGCTCAATCCCTCATCAACAATAAGATCGGTCGCCGCAAAGATGACCTTTTGTTCGGCCTTATTGACGACAAGAGTTTTGCGCTTTTTCGGACCGACAATCTTGTGTCCGTACGGGGCAGGCCCGCCCGGCCAGAAACCCGCCAAAACCGCAGCAAGACGACCACCCATGGTCCTGTCGCGGATTTGATTCCATTCCGCTTCGGCCATCATGGCATAAAACTGCAATTGCTGCTGGCCATACCGAGTGGTTGTGTCGATTTTCTGGGTTACGGAGACAAAGGAAATGCCCAAGTCTTCCATTGCCCAAATCCAAGTCCAAAAGGCCCGGCCCGTTCGGCCAATCCTGTCAAACTTGTGGACAACAATGACATCAATTTTGCCCTCTCGGGCAAGCTTTTCCAGTCGAAGCATCTGGGGTCGGTCAATTACCGTTCCCGAAACGCCTTCATCAACGAAAATGAGGTCATCAGGAAGAAACCACCCGGGCTGTTCCTGGATATAAGCCTTACCCTCATCAAGTTGGACCTTGATGCCGTAGCCAACGGTTTGTTCCTCGGTCGACACTCGCGCCATGAGCGCTGCACGGATAGCACGGACCGGCCCCTGAAACGTGCTGGGCACCCGACTGGAAACGTGGGCAGGCAGGGTTGTACCCTGGGACATGTTCACTCCTCATCCGAGTGTTCCAGGCCGGGGGTATTGGCGTACGTCCCGGACCGGACTTGCCCCAGCTCGCTTAGGCGACTGGGGCTAGTTCAATTTTCGGGCATACTACCACGCGCCTTCCCGGGCGTGAATAGGATTGACAAAAGCCGCTTTCGGCCTAGCTGTCCGAATTCATCAGAAACCTCCCATTTGATCGTGTTACGCAACGCCCCCTGGTCGGGTGGTATCCTGGTGTTCCTTCCTAGTTCTCCCCGCCGGGGTTCAGGGAAGCGAGAGGCCCCCATGGCAACGTGGGGGCCTTTCTGCTGCCCGGAGGTAACGGCGTTCAAAACAGCGGCTCCATTTCCATTGCCCTTTGCGGCCTATCCTTGAGCCGATATTCCCAATCCTTGGATGGGCAATTAGCCTTTGGCCGGCATTCGATGTCTAGGCCGTATTTCTTGCGGAGTTCACGCAACCGCCTAGTACCGTTGTTGCTTCCGCCAATCGCGGAACAGACTTCCGTAGTGGAAACCCATTCCTTGGACATGAGAAGTTCCAAAATTCGGCCCTGTGGCCGGTCATATTTGTTTGGCAATTAGCTCTTCTTTCGGGTCCAATCCCAAATGATGAATGCTGCCACCAGAACTGCGGTAATCAAGAACGTCTCACCAAAGCCCCTCTTGCGGCATTGCCGGATGATCGGCCGCCGTTTCTCGGTCGATAGCCATAATGGCGCCCCGGAACCTGGACCCAATCTTTACCAGTGTCACGTTTGACGAATCCGTAAAAAGCATGTCCATATGAGCGAGTTGCCGGCCGGGGGTTTTGATTTTAGAAAACCGGCCAAGTAGCGAAGGGTCAAACATGGCCTTGTCTGGGGGCCTGTCACCCTCTCCGGCCTCTAGGGGCTCCAACAGGTCATCACAGGCTTTCCAGAGGTCTGCCAGATTCACTACTCCGGTAGGACAAAAAACAGGGCCGACACGTCCTGTGCAGTCCTTCCCGGACGTTGGCATTCCTTCAAGCTGGGGGGCGAAATGTAGAGCATCCCCGCTGTAATAGGTGATAGCGCCCCGACCCCGGCCGTCCGGTGCATCCATTGGCGCACGGGATTTCGGGACAACGTCTTTGCGTGCCGTGGCCTCAAAGCTTTTCGCCGCCTCATGAGTAATCCAAACTTCGACTGGTTGTTTCGGGCCAAATTCGAGTTCTGCCCAATCCCGACCGATGGTGTAACAGTCTGTTGCCGTGAATTCGACGCGTCCGGGCATGAAAAAAGCCCTCACGTACGGAGGGCTTGAACGGGCAGGGAGAAAGCAAAGGGCGTTATAGAGGGCGCGGCCAATATCCTCGGAATCGCCTACAGCCGTGAACGTGGTCACGCGTAATAGTGGGAATTGTAGTCTTCCTGGAGATCCTTGCCCGCCTTCCGGAGGAATGCGGCAACTTCCGCCGCTGTCCGTTCCGGCTCATCATTCCATTCCGGAACATCGCCGTATTCGTCCGGCACCTGAGTATTCAGGTGGTCCGCGTAGGTAATCCATTCTGCAAGTCCTTCCGAGGCAATGGCGGCCCCACCGTGATCATCGTTGATTCCAACAAACCCGTTATCGAGTGCGGCATTCAGGGCGCCTAGTGCGCAATGGCAGCCATCCGCGTCCTTATAAACACCCTTGGCAAGGCCGTCCTTTTCGATAATCTCGGCAGCCTTCTCAAAAACATTGGGGAGAAGTCGAAGCGTCATGCAATCTTCCTTTCGTCAAGAATCGCGTAAACCGGCCGGTTTCCGCGCCGTTCCTTAAGGGCCCATTCGTAGCCCTGGCAAGATTCTTCCTGCGACAACGCAAGTGCCGCTTTAAAAGCCGCCTCTCCAATATCGCCACCATCGTATGCGACTCGCAGAATGGCCCGGAGGGCAAGGGAATGCAGCTTAGGCATGTTTCGGTAGGGCTTGAGGATCATTTTGGCCTTACGAACCTCTACCTCAGTCATGAAATCAAGTTCAGCCATTGAAAACCCCTCCGGACCTGTTTTTGGGAATGAAAAAGCCCCGCCGAAACGGGGCCTTTTCATGGTGCAGCCTTACCCGCGCCTAAGCGCCTTGCTTTCTTCCTTCCCCCCCTCGTTGGGGCGATGAGACGAACTTACACACGGCGTGCACCGTGTGTCAACGGCTATTGGATCGGCCCTCTCGCGCACCGTCCTTGGACCCCAACTTGCCTGCTACGCGGGGTCGTTGGGGACGTCGGTGCTGCTCACGCCATACGGTCTGCACCGTCGCAGCGTTGGCCAGGACGGCATCCAGGCCGTACAGGGCGTCAGGGTCGGGATCGCTCCAACGGAGCCCCTCCGGCCTGTTCGTTGGGCGAGAAACCAAGGCTTGGCCCCCGAAAGGGGTAAGCAGGGTCACCGTGTGACCCACGTCACATCAGTGACGTGCCAAGTATCTGGGCCTAGACAGGTCTTCTATAAGTGAGAGGGAAAGGGAGAGCCGCTTAGGTGGCTCTCCCGTAAAGGGCCGCCCAGGCGGCCCGTACCAATTAAGGGCCCTTCCGGGGCCCGTCATAAGGCTTAAATAGCGGGGCCTTGACGGGCCCCGCATAAAGGGCCCCTCACGAAAGGGGCCCAATTGCCTAAAATAATGTGCAGGCGTTGCCTGCGCCTGCACAATCTAGGGAGCGCATATTGTAGTGATTGCGCTCCCATTATGGCGCGGCCGGCAAAGGGCCGCGTATACAAGTCCAAGAATCGACACTCACGCGGTTATGGAAATGAATGGCTTGCAAATGTTAAGGCCGCTATCGCAAAGCGGCCATATTGCAATTGGTGCATGACAAAGGGAAGTCCAGACAATCCCCTTACAGGGGATCACATTATTCCGGTGAGCCGTGGCGGTACCAATGAGCCGCGCAATATCCGGGTTCTCTGTCGTACGTGCAACAGTCGCAGGGGCAATCGCATGACCCGTTTATAGCCGCCTAGCGGGCCCTGGTGGGCCCTGAGGGGAGAGCTATAGCGGTACCACATTCATTGTCCGGCAATGGGTCCACGCCCCGTTTTAGGGCGTTGGACCTTTTCTGTTGCCAGGGCGGGGCCGGCATGGGATATTCCCTGGCCGGTTTCGATGTTACCGGGGTGGACAACAAGAATCAGCCCCGGTATCCATTTACGTTTCTTCAAGGCGACGCAATGACGTACCTGGCCAAGCACGGCCAGGAATACGATCTAATTCACGCTTCGCCACCATGCCAAAAGTATTCTCATGCACAGCGAATCCGAAACAATAAACACCCCGACTATATCAATCCACTTCGGGAATTGCTCATTGCAACAGGAAAGCCTTACGTCATTGAGAATGTGGTAGGGGCTCCCTTGAATGATCCGCTCGAATTGTGCGGGTCAATGTTCAAACTCCGCACCTATCGGCATCGCATATTCGAAACAAACTTTCCAGTATCCGCCATGCACCATCCACGTCACATGGCGCCTATCACGAAGATGGGCAGGGTTGTGCAGCCCGGGGAATATATGCACATTGTTGGAAACTTCATTGGCGCTGATCTGGCCAGGGAGATCATGGGAATGCCATGGGCGTCTAGGGCCGGTCTCAGGGAGGCCATACCGCCCGCCTACACGGCGTACATCGGCCGGGCTGCCCTAGCGGCCCTACAGCGTCCATAGGGGACGCAAAAGGGCCCCCGCCGTAGCAGGGGCCCTAGGTCTAGCGGCTACAGAACAGAGACCTTGATGATCTCCTCATACGAGTGGCCCATGTAGAAAGCCAGGATGTACGGGGTGCACTCTGCACACACCTCATCCGTGAACGCGACACCACTCCGGGAACGCACCGTAATGCCGGTGGTAACCCGGTTGGTGCAGTTGTCGGCCTCACAGGCAGTCACACCGTGAATCATGACGGACATTGTGTTTCCTTTCCTAGTTGGTTGACCCGCCGGGGTCGATAGAAAAAGAATACACACGGTCCACACCGTGTGTCAACTATCCAGGGAAAGGAAATGCGGGGCCCAGGATCATTAACCTAACCGGAAGCCAGGACACTGGTAATCAGTGCACCGCCACCCCCATTCCATCCTGTAAGGCTTTGAACTCCATACAAGGAAGTTCCTGTCACACACAGGGCAAATGGTGTTTGGGTCAAGCAACTCACGCGGATACTTGAGACGCTTACTCTCGTTCTGTTCGCAGAGCCACTGATGCGGGTACTTTCCCCCACTGGCACAGGGCGAACAGCATGCGCCCTTGATGCTAGTCCATCGTTCACAATTGGGGCACGGCTGGACCGTTAGCCCCTCAATACTGAGCTTGCCCTTATCCGTCATGCGTTGAGCCTAGCTGATCATGCATAGGCCATGCATGGTTTTCGCATAATCACTCACCATGCATACTCATCGCATAATCATACATGCATCATTCATGCATAGTATGCAGCCCTGAATATGCAGAAAGGGCATAGGGGGATGTAAAAGTGTAGTCCTTCCTTAGGAACCCCCCCGTTCCTTCCCCCCGTGACTCGCGTGCGGAGAAACCAAAATTGGGCAGCGCATAGAACCGATGCAAAGTCCGCATATTCATACATTCCGCGGTGCATATTCATGCTTGCATATTCATGCGGTTATGCATGACCCTTTTACACGACCGACAGGCAATGCATAAAAGTGAGGAGGAGGTTTGGGTGGCATTGGTTCGGGGCGGGCGCCTAAGCCCGCCTCCGTGAAACGACTTGATGGCAATCCTGGCAATCGTCCTATTTTTGAAGCGCCGGTTGTGTCCGGCGACTTTCCTTCCCCGCCGGATTGGCTTGATGATATGGCCTTGGGGGAATGGAATAGGCTTGCACCTATTCTTGATGGAATGGGAATTATTACCGGTGCGGACCGGGTTGCCATTGCCGCGTATTGCCAGGCTTATTCTCTTTATGTAAATGCTACTCGGGATTTGTCGGCCAACGGCTTTTCGGCGGAAGGCCGGCAAGGGTCCATTGTGAAGAATCCTGCGCTACAGGCGCAGATTGCGGCACAGGATCAAATGGCTAAGTGGGGTGCAAAGCTTGGATTGTCTCCAAGCGACCGTGCCCGGTTGGCTGTTACGCCCGATGATGATTCTGGCCCGGATGCTGACGTCCTCCGGCTTCTCAGCTAAGCGGAGACTCATAAGGTCCGGGAACGCCAGAGGGGCCCCGTCGGAATCGGGGCCCCTCTGGTTAGGCGGGCCCACTGCCATGGGCCCCGCCTGTACTGCGAAAGGAACGGGCCCACTGTAGCGGCCCTGGCGGCTTCCTGGCGAGGCGCCAGGGCGGGGCCATGGGGGAAGGCCCCCGGCGGAGCGTCGGGGGCCTTCCTGGGGCCTCTTAGGCCGTGTACTTGTCGAACTGTCCAGCCTTGGCGCTCTCCACCAGGGCGGCCACCTCTGCCCGCGTGTAGACCAGGGCGGGGCCGTCCGGGAACCGACTATTCCGAACGCCCACGTTGCCATCCGGAAGGGCGGCAAATTCAAAGCAGTTTCCCTGATTTCCCGACGCTTCCGGCTTCTCCCAGACAATGCCCGGAATGCCGCTGGCGTTTACGATGTGCGTCATCATTCTTCCTGTAATGTTAGAGACGGTTGGCGTGTTCCCGGATGAGGCTTATTGATTCCTCGCGCCGTAGAGCCGCATTGGCCATAAGGGCGTTGAACTGAGCGCCATAATCCGTCACCTTGTCCGGACGTTCAACCCATCGGGTATCCGTCAAGCCTTCAATGTAGACGATATCGGGTTCCCAGCGCTCCCGGAACGACAGGATCATATAAGGACCGAAGAGGCCGCCATGTGCAGGAGACTTCTCCGGAAGAACCTGAATGCTTAGGTTCGGCAGGGATTCCGAAAGGTCGATCAGGTGCAGCAGTTGCGCCCGCATTACTTCGGGTCCACCAATTTCGTGCCGGAACGCGGATTCAGAAATGATGGTCCAAAGCCTCAGCGGATTTGGTTTGGTGAGAACTTGTTGGCGCCGCTGCTTTACTTTCCAGCTCTCTTCAATCTCGGCGTGACCATACCAGGGTGACGCCGGACTGTTTGCAACTGCATATTCACGGGTTTGCAGCAACCCCGGAATGATTCCGGTTTCCAAATTGAAGGCTTGGAACGCATCGCCTTCATACCCGATATAGTCGGCATAGTCTGGATCGATGCTGTTGCGAACGTCGGCTTCCCAACCCACAACTTTACTGCGTTTCCGCAAGTCGAAAAGATAGGCCCTGTGGTTTTCCTCCGGGCCATAAAGATCCAGCATCACTGCAAAATCAGAATCGCTAATCCCGATCTTGCCGCTCTCGATTCGACTTAGCTTGCTTTCGGTGAAACCCAACCGCTTAGCAACAGCCTCTTGACCGTTGTCATTCCCGGGTACCGCAAGCCGCAGCGTCCGCAGCGCCGACCCCAACCGAACCTGTCGCGCCGTGGGTTGATCCATCCGCCTGGGCATCCCGCCCCTACCTCTCTGCTGCCGTGTGGGCCCTACCAGTTTGCCCGATCCCGCGTCAGCCGAATACAGACTTTTCCACCCAATCCGGGCATTCTGAGGCCAATTCTGCGTGCAGGGTTGCACGCTGCCTACTGGATCATGCAGGGTTGCACACACAGCGCCACCGACCCTTCCCCGGCGTCCTTGGCGTATGGCGTCCATGCCGGCCAAGCGTTGGGGTGTCCTGGTTATGCCCGGAATCGAAATGCAGGCAGTGCACACGGCTCACAAGTCGTGGCGTCTTTTCACTCGCTTCAATGACGACGGAACCACGTCTCCCGCCCCCGAGGAACCCAAGCGCGTTGTCTCGGAGGCGCGTACGTGGGTAACCGACCGGGCGTCCTCCTGGGGCGTTGTAACGCCCATCTGGCGTCAAATTCAGTTGGTGTCCAGCGAGTTGGCTACCAACGTTCTGAGGCACGGCATGCGCGGCGGCAATCGCCTTGGGGCCGATCTGCTCGGAAACGATCTCTTGATTGAGCTTGACATTGTTGAGCGGGTTCTTTCCCTCCGCGTCTATGACGCCGCTTATCACCTGCTGCCCGTTCAACGGGAATGCGTTTTCGACATCGAGACCATGAAAATGCATGGTCGCGGAATGCACCTAATTAATGATGAGGCCGACAGGACCGGTGTAACGGTAACTGTCGGATTCAGAAAGTGTGTGTGGGCCGAATGGGACCTTTAACTTTCAAGGTGACTGCTTACGGTCACGCTGGAAACAAGCTGGGGGAATTCCTTACACAGGATGCCGTCCGTGCGATTCTCATTGTGGGCGGGCTCCTTCAACAGTACCGTTTGACTTACGCGGAAAAGCGGGCGCTTGATACGTGGGTTCGCCTTTCCAATTTCAAACCGCCTGTGAGTACCGTCTATCGCCTGATGGCTGGCCAACAGGTTTATGTTCAAATGCGCGCCTCCGGCGGCCTAGTGAGCTTTCGCATTTCCCCGGGGCCCCACCGACCCACCACCTTGACACCGTGACACCCATGGACCGTCTGAGCTATTGCGACGAATGTTGCAACCTCGTACCTTCGGGGCAAACATTGTTTTCTGTGCAAACCCGAAAAGGTAGGCCGGGAAATGTTTGCGCGGATCAGTGGATTTGCTATTGGCGAAACGATAGCCCGGGTACTCCCACCCTTTCGGCTGATGGCCCATTGAAGCGACTTTCCGCTAAGTCCAAAGTATTTTCTTGCAGTCACTGCTATATCGCACTCGACTTTACTACTGCATTCATTCGCGCAGTTGGTCCCGGATTCTTCGCACTTACTAAGAATCCGGCATGGGTCGAGTGTGCCGACCGGGCCGCCTGTAAGGCTCTCCGCAAAGAGCAAACATGGCTTGATATTTTCGGCCCCCTTGAAGAGGAACCCGAAGATGACGACTGATTCCGATGCCCCCGAGGGAATGACTCGAATGCCGAACGGTCACCTCCGATGTGCAGACTTTATGAAACTTAAGATTCATTTGGATCGCTTGCGGGATGGTAGCGAGAGAAACAGCCGGATTTGGAATGACCGTCGTGGTGTCAATAACAGCATGGCGACACACTTACTAAAGTGTCGGTCCTGTACTACCCTCCTTTGACCCATGGGGCCCTCCGGGGCCCCTTTTGCATGCCCCGTCTCATGAGAGGAATTGATTGCCGTATGACATAGCTAGCCATGCGCCGACCAATCCGCATCCTGACTGGTGGCGGTACGATTCGGCGCGGGCTAAACGCTCCATTGATTTTGTCGAAAAGATTTTGGTCCACACTAAGGGCCGTACGGCGCGGCACCCTTTTATTCTTTCCCCGTGGCAAAAGGCAGGGATCTTTGAGCCACTGTTCGGCACTGTCCGATATGACAAACAACTCGGCGAGTGGGTTCGTCAGTACCGAATGGGCTGGATTGAGCTAGGCCGAAAGAATGGCAAATCAGAAATAGCTAGCGCCATTGCGCTACTTGGACTTGTTGGAGACAGCGAGGAATCGGCAGAGGTCTACTCGGTTGCTGCTGACCGGGACCAGGCGGCCCTAGTCTTCAATACCGCCAAACGAATGGTTGAGCTTTCCCCCATTCTTTCCCGGCGTCTAGAGATCATTGATTCCCGGAAACGGATTGTCGACCGCAAAACCAACTCTGTTTACGCGGTTCTTCCTGGGGATGCTGCGGGCGCCCTTGGCGTTAATGCCTCAATGGTATTGATGGATGAGGTTCTTACCCAACGGGACCGCCATCTATTCGATGCAATGCGTCAGAGTTTTGGTACCCGTACGCAACCATTGATGCTGTGCATCACTACAGCGGCATATACCTCAGCACGTTTTGCCCTAGAGGAACACGATTACTCAGAGCGCGTGGAAAAGGACAAGAGCCTAGATCCGGCGCGCTTTGTATATCTTCGCAATCTTCCCAAGGATGCCGATTGGTCGGATGAGGGTTCCCCGGGTGATCCAGAGAATGGCATTCCTCCGACAGGTTGGTATTGGGCTAACCCTGCCCTCGGGGACTTCCTTAACATTTCGACCCTGCGGGACGAATTTCGAGATGCCAAAGAAAAGCCGAGTGCGGAGAATGCCTTTCGCGTCTTTCGGTTGAATCAGTGGGTTGCGCAGGCAACACGATGGATCGGCATGGACGCCTGGGCCGCCACAGCGGGCCCCAGGATCGATCCGGAGGACTTCCGGGGCCGTCCCTGCTATGGCGGCCTAGACCTGGCTTCTACGGCCGATTTTACGGCCTGGCTACTGTTGTTCCCCGGTACCGCCGATGACCCGGAGGCCCCCGGTTTTACCGTCCTCCCCCGATTCTGGATTCCGCGCGCGGCAATAGAGCGGCGGACAGAACAGCGAGAGGAATTCCTTACATGGGAAGTCCGGGGCTTCCTCACCATTACCGATGGCGAGACTGTTGATTATGAAAGCGTCTATGCCGGCATAGCTGCCGATGCCGAAATGTTCAACATTAAGCACGTTGGCTATGACCCGTGGAATGCCCTACAGATTGTCCAGCGTCTAGAGGACGGCGGCCTTTCCGTAGTCAAGGTCCCCCAGTCTGCTACCCGGCTTAATGAACCGTGCAAGATGCTTGAATCGCTCATTGCTGAAAAAACGTTTCGCCACGGTGGAAACCCTGTGCTCACTTGGATGGCAAATAACGTTGAACTCGAATTCAAGGCCGACGGCCTGATGAAGCCCAAGCGTGTTCGCGATTCAGACAAGATTGATGGAATCGCCGCAAGCCTCAATGCTTTGGCGGTTTCGCTTGTACCAGCAGAGGACGAACCCGAAGTAGAGTTCATTTCCTTTGATGACTAATCCGCCGCAAGCGGAGAAGGGAGAACCATTAAGAAGCCCGATTTCCTGGCCCGTGTTCGGGCCTACGCTGTATTCCAGACCCTTGGGGGCGTCTTCATTACCGGCGCTGCCTGCGCTGCCTCCTGGGCGGCCGGGGCGCTGGTGGCCGGCATTCTGTTCCTGGGGGCCGGAATGGCCTCTGAACGGGGCCGCTAGTGGGTCTCTGGAATCTCTTTGAGCGCCGGGGTTCCCCGCCCGATCTCACCAACCCGGTTGGATGGAACGGGGAAGTTTTCCGAGACATTGGGGCAAAGACTCACTCCGGCAAAACCGTCAGCCAGCGCGGCAGTCTTTCTTTCCCCGCCGTCTTTTATTGCGTAAGCCTAATCGCTGACAGTATTTCTACTCTCCCGGTAGACAGCTTTCTTTCTGGGAAGGTGACCAACCGATCCATTTCTAATCCGGCCTGGCTTGTTTCACCGAATCCGTACATGACTCGCTACGACTTTTGGCATCGCGTTGCCGTCTCGCTTCTTATGGATGGCAACGCATTCATTGCCACCGTGCGCGATGAAAGCGGATCGGTCGTGGCCCTTTATCCCCTAAACCCCCGTTCTGTCGTAATTGTTCAGACGCAGGATGGTAGGGACGTTGTCTTTCAGCACAATGGAAAGGAATATGACCGGTCACAGATTCTTTGGATTCCGGCATTCACTATTCCCGGTGAACCTCGGGGACTTTCGCCCCTAGAGATTGCGCGGCAGGCTATCGGCCTAGGGTTGACCGCCGAGGAATACGGCGCCCGCTTCTTTGGCCAGGGCGCCAGCATGACCGGAATAATTCAGCATCCAGGAAATCCGACAAAGGATCAAGCCTTGATGCTTAGGGACATGTTCCGTCGAAATCATTCCGGCATGGCGAATAGCCATAGCCTCGGAATCTTGACCGGTGGGGCCACATGGCAAAGCGTCAGCATTACACCTGAACAGTCACAGTTTCTTGAAACCCGACGGTTTCAAAAGTCCGAGATTGCTTTGATCTACCGCGTTCCGGCCAATCAGGTAGACCCAACAGTTACGTCTAGTTGGGGCTCCGGGGTAGAGGAACAGAACAAATGGTTTATTGACCAGACACTAGCCCCATGGCTTACCCGGATCGAACAGGCAATATCTACGTTCCTGCTTCCGGGGAATCGGTATATCAAATTCAATCTGAATGCCCGACTCAGGGCAAAGACTGCTGAACGGTATCAGGGGTATGCAATTGGCATTCAGAACGGATTCATGAATGCCGACATGATCGCCAATCTTGAAGACTGGGAGCCAATTCCGGATGGACTTGGCGCACAGTACTACCGTCCCGCAAATCTCACCCCCATTACGGCGGAAACCATCAATCCGGTTCCGCCTGCTCCGGCGGCCCCTCCGCCGGTAAACGACAATACCGGACAGGAGGAAATACCCAATGTCAACGCTCCCGGAAAGGGAGATCCGAACCAGCCTGAGTAGCTTTGAAATCCGGTCCGCAGATGATGGCACTGGCCCGGTAATGGTCGGCTATGCCGCCAAGTTCAATACGCGTTCCCAGGATCTTGGCGGATTTGTGGAAACCATAGCCCCCGGAACCTTTTCGCGGGCAATTGAGGAAGCGCACGACGTGCGGGCGCTCATCAACCACGACCCGAACCTAGTAATCGGTCGAACCGTCGCCGGAACACTTCGACTTATCCAGGATGAAATTGGCCTGCGATATGAAGTGGATTTGCCGGACACAAGTGCCGGCAGGGACCTTTCGGAATCCCTTCGTCGCGGTGACATCTCGCAATCTTCTTTCGGATTCCGTGTACTAGATGCCGACTGGTCACTAGACACGGACGGCCGAGACTTGCGGACGATTCGCGATCTTGCCCTATTTGATGTTTCACCGGTTACATATCCCGCATATTTGGATACGGATTCCGGTCTTGCCCAGCGTGATCTAGAAAAGGCGCGCGTGCGGCGTCTTGCCAATAGTCGGGGCTACGGGTCCCGCATTCGCGAGATTCAGCATTCCATGGATGCTGCCCGCCTTGAAATTCTTTCGCTTACCGTAAAGGGGAATTCATGACTTTTATTGCACTTGCTCAGCGCGCCATTGATGCCCGCGCCCGCCTTTTCGAGGATTACAAGGCGGTTCTTAATGACGCGACGCTGACCGATGCGGACCGACGGGGCCGCCTTGAGAAGCTGGACACCGCCCTTGAGGAAAAGGGTGCCGAGATTGCCGACTTCACCGCCAAGGCGGAGGCGGAGGCGGAGACTAAGCGTGCCGCCGAAAAGTGGGGCTCTGTCCTGCCCTCCGGCCCCGACAACGAGCCGTCTACCGACGTTCGTTCCATCCTTGTCAGTGTTGCCCGTGGCGAGATCCGTGATGCCCTTATCGCACCGGAGACGCGTGCTCCGGGCGCCAATGTTCAGCCACAGGCGGGAAAGGTTTCCGATCCGGCCTTTGCTGGCAATACCACGGCTGTGCAGTTTATTGCGCAGGTTCTCGAATCGATGCGGGAGCGGTCCCCCTTCCTTTCCCTGGTAAGTACGTTCAATACTTCCACCGGTGAGGTTATGCGCTACCCGGTAAAGAATGCCCGTCCGCTTCCGACGGACGTTGCAATCCTTGCCGAGGGTGACAAGATTCCCTTTGCCAAGGGCGGTTTCACCACTCGGGACCTTGGCGCCAAGAAGTACGGTCTTGGTGCCCAGCTTTCTACCGAACTGATCAATGATAGCGAGGTGGACATTACCGGCATTGTAGCCACGGACACCGGGGAGGCCCTGGCCGACCGCCTTACCGCCGATATGCTGGCCAAGCTTCAGGCGGCCATTCCTGCAGGAAAGAAGATTACTCAGGGTGCCGGGCTTGGGCCTGTCACCTATGACAATCTTATTGATGTTCAGCACAAGATTCGGACCGGCTACCGCCGAAATGCCGCATGGCTTTTCGGTGATCTCCAGCTTGCCGAACTTCGCAAGATTAAGGATACTCAGGGCAACCCGATTTGGAATCCCAGCTACGTTGCCGGCGTGCCGGATCTAATCCTTGGAAAGCCCTATGCCGTTGACGCCACCATTGCCGCAAAGGCCGGTGTCGCAAATACTGATCTGATTTGGTACGGCGATTTCTCGCAGTTCAAGGTACGACAGGTTAAGGGCATGACCGTTTCCCGTTCCGACGAATACGGCTGGGATTCCGACATGGTTTCCTGGAAGATTACTTGGCGCGGTGATGGTGACCTCATGGACCTTGAGGCCGTTTCAGTCCTGCGATCTGCCGCCAGCTAAGGAGAAGCCTTTTGAAGATTTCTCTAACTGGACAGCTAATTGGCGTGGTCGGAAATGTTCTAAATCCTGGCCCTGGCGAAACTCTTGATGTGCCGGACGATATTGCCACTCGTCATATTGAGCTTGGCAATGCCGTTCCGGCGGACGCCCCCTTTACCGAGGGGGAGGCCGCCAGGCCCCGCCGTGGGCGCCCGCCCAAGGCGAAGTAAGGTAAGTAAGGTAAGGAAGGGGGTTCATTGCGCCTGCGCGTAGGCAGGTTGGCCACCCTCAGGGTTGATTTTGGGGACGATGAGAACGGCGGCCAGGCCGCCGGGGTTCACCTCCTGGTCCACGCCGGTCATGAGGCCGGACCGGATTCGACAAACCCTGTGGCCGACATACAGGCGGTCGGGGACGGCCGTACTTTCACGGCCGATTGGACACCCCCGGGAATGGGTTTGTTCACCGGCATTTGGCAAGCGACCGGCGGCATTTACCGCCGATTCTACTTTGAGGTAACCGAAGCACCTATCGTTGCGGTTTCGGAAGTCCGTGCATTCGATGAGGCAATATCCGATTCCACACGATTCCCGGCCGCCCTGGTGGCGGCCGTCCGGGATGCCGTTGAAGAGGAATTCGAAAAGATCACTGACCGGTCATTCGTTATTCGGTCGCGTCGCGGATTCTTTATTGATGCCTACCGCGAGGAAAACGATACTCGTCGAATCCTTGATAACCCGGATGGCAGCGTCACCATTGAATACGGCCTGTATCCGGCCCCGCCGGATGTCCGTCGGGCTGCACTAATTCGGATTCGTGACGTACTTCTCTCTGACAACTCGGCCATTCCGGATCGTGCGGTTTCCTTCCAGGTTTCCGAAATGGGAACCTATCAACTTGCAACCGCCGGACGAGCGGGCTTTGAAACCGGAATTCCGGACGTCGATGCCACGTTGGCTCGGTACACGCTTGATTGGTGGATGCTGTGACAATTCATGCGCTTTCAGTCAAGCGGGCACTAGTCGAGCATTTGAAGGTCGCCCCGGGGCTTTCCTCATTTCAGGTTTCATGGTCCTTCCCCCGCCTTCCTGGCCGGCATTGGGTCATGGTCGGAAAGATTGATTGGTCAGATACGCGCTGGATTACTAATCGGCAGACGGAAACCACGTATGACGTTCATGTTGTGGTTTCCGTTGCTGTGCCCGGCGCCGATGCGGAACGAGTTGAGACGGCGGCATTTACTGCTGCCGAGAGTATTCGACTTTCCCTAATGTTTGATCCGACTATTGGGGGTGCGGCAATATCCAGCGCCCTTGTTCCCGATCGTTTGATTTCCTGGCCTACGCCGGATGGTTTTGAAGCCCAATGGGAGGGATTGGCCAGGATCACGGCCAGGGACAGCCGCTAGGGGGCTGTGGCGGCCCTGTAGAGACAGGAGAGAGAAAGACATGCGAGTTGTGTACACGGGGCCCCTGGGGGCCGTTCTGATTCCGTCGCTTGGCCTTGAGGCCATCGGCGGAGGCCCGTCGGTGGACGTGCCGGAACCCATTGCCATTGAACTAATTTCCCGAGGGGATTGGATCAAGGCCAGGACTAAGAATAGCGAGGATTAATGGCATCTGTTTTTGATTCATACATTGGGGCCGTCGATGAGGTGACTTACGGCGCCGTGCTTCCGGTAAGTCGATTTTTTGAGCTTTCAAAGGAATCTGTTTCCGGAAAGTACGAGCGCATTGAATCGGCAGCCATGACAGTAGGCCAGCGTGTTATGCGTGCCGACCGGTTTGCACCGAATGCCAAGGGCGCAGATGGATCGCTAGAACTAGAGGTTCTGGACCGTTCCTTTGCATTTTGGCTTAAGCACATGCTAGGGAATGTGGCAGTTGGCGCGAAGGATGCCGACGGTTTTACCACGTTTACCGCCACAATTGCTGATCTGGCGGGAAAGAGTTTCACCCTTGAAGTGGGCCGCGCCGATTCCGGCGGCGGCCTTAACCAGTTTGTCTATCCTGGCGGAAAGGTTGGCGGTTGGGAACTCAGTAACGAAATTGATGGTGTTCTAGCTCTTTCGGTTGACATGATCTTTTCCCGGGAAACCGTTCGGACTGGTTCCCCGGTCACGCCCACCTATCCCGCAGGTGCTCGTCTTTTCACCTACCTTGGTGGAACTGTCACGCTGGATTCTGCCGCATTTCCTGTTTCGGAGACTTCCGTCAAGGGTGACAACGGTCTTAAGGATGACCGTTGGACTATTGGCGTGGGACGGCGTGAGCCTCGGGAACAGCAGGCCCGAAAGATTGAATTCTCCTCTAAGGGGGAATTTGACAGTATGACTGCCTACAATAAGGCGTCTGCCGCTCTGGCGACTGGAAACCTGGGAAATGTCGTTCTTACTTGGGGCGGAGTTGCGCCCGATCCGCTAAAGCCGACTGTCATTCCCGTGATTACCGTCACTATGCCCAACATGCGCTTTGATGCGGCCACCCCCAACATTGAGGCGGGGAAGATTCCAGATCTGTCAATTTCTGGTACCGCCCTTAACGGCACCGGAAATGACGCAATTGCCATTACGTACAAGACGCTTGATACGGCTATCTAATTGGCTAGCCGTAACACGACAGCCTTTCGCCTTGAAGGCTTTACGGCTTTTCGGGACGAACTGCGGAACGTGGCGCAAGACATTCCGCGCATTGTAGAACAGACGGATAGGGCCGTAGCAGAACTGACGATTCAGTCCGCCCGGCGAATGGCAACCAGCCAAGGGCGTCTCCCCGCAAAGGCTGCCCAATCCCTGCGCGCCGAAAGGGGCCGCAGAGGGGTCAAGGTCCGATACGGAGGAAACCAATGGCCTTACGCCATGGGTGCCGAATTCGGGTCATTCGCCTATAAGCAGTTTCGAGCGTTCCGTTCCAGCGGCTATTTCGTCTTTCAGGCGAAGTTTGTAGTTGAACGTTACGAACAGCAGCAAACATATTACCGGGCCCTCGGGGCAGCCCTCTCAAAGGCATTTCCAGAATAGGAGAACTATGCACATTTCTTTCGACCCAAAGTCTCTCACTCTCGGAGACATGGTTCTTTTCAAGGACAAGACCGGTCTTTCGGTTCAGGATGCTTTCAAGGCAAAGCCGGTGCTTGATGATTCCGGCCTTCCGGAGAAGGACGAAAAGGGGAGGCCGATTCGAAGGGTCGACCTTGACCCCCTTTCCCTGGTTGCTCTTGTTTGGCTCATTGGCCGAAAGGAAAACCCGGACTTTTCTTTTGACGATGCCATGAACGTGCCTGCTGTAGAGCTTGACGTGAGCCTCCCGGAGGCCGACCCAAAAGACTAGATGAGCTGCAACAGTATGCGGCTTTCTGTCATTTCTATGGAATGACATATCAGGAACTAATGGAAATGCCCTTGGATGCCTACACGGCTTACACCGAATACATGAGGGGGGCTACTACCGGAAGGGGATAATTGGCGGACCGTAGCCAGGAACTTTCAATTGTTGTAACCGGCGATGCTGTGGGCGCTGTCCGCGCAATGACTCAGGTAGTGCAGTCCACGGACCGCGCCATTTCTGCGGTAGTGGACAGTGTCACCGAGGGAACCGACGACCTTACCCAAACGGTTGTTACTCGGCTGCGGGATTCTCGGGGTCGCTTTGTGACCACTGGAGAGGCCCTAGGCGACGCCACGGGCGACGCAATCTCAGAGTCAACCGACAGGGCCACGGCGGTTCTGGGCCAGGGCATAGCGGGCCGCCTACGGGATTCCCGGGGCCGCTACGTGGCAGCAGGGGAGTCCCTTGGTGAGGCTGGCGGCCAGGCCGTCACGGACGCTACGGACAGTGCCGCTCAGGACGTTGGGACAGGTCTAGGCGCCCGCATGCGGGACGGCCGGGGCCGCTTTGTTGCAGCTGGACAGGCGGTCGGCCAGGACGGCGGCCAGGCCGTCACGGACGGAGTGGAACGCGGGACCAACGGCCTGGCCGCTGGTCTCCAGGACCACATGCGTGACGCTTCGGGTCGACTTGCCTCCGAGGGGCAGGATGCCGGAGAAACCGGCGGGCAAAGCCTTAGTGAGGGATTCCTTTCCAAGGGCGCGCTAATGGTGGCCGGCATAGCGGCCATTGCCCTTAAGGCCGGGCAGGCCCTGACCGATGGTATCGCTAAAGCGATGGACCAGGGAAAGGGTATAAGCAAGCTGCAAGCCCAGCTTGGTACAACCCCGGAAATGGCTCAAGAGTTTGGCGGAATTGCGGGCCGACTTTACGGCCAGGCTTACGGCGAATCGGTCGGTGACGCCACAAACGCTGTCAAGGAAGTTTGGCAGAGTGGGCTTCTCGATGAAGACGCCACTACGGCACAGATTGAAAAGATCACCGCTTCCGCCATGGGGCTTGCGGAAACGTTTGACCAGGATGTCAAGGGCACCGCCAATGCTGCCGCACAGATGGTGCGAACGGGCTTGGCAAAGAATTCTGAAGAGGCCCTAGACATTCTTACCCGTGGTTTCCAGCAGGGAAATGATAAAGCGGATGACTTGCTGGATACCATGGTCGAATATTCGACCCAGTTTCGTAATGTCGGTGTCGATGGCACACAGGCCATGGGCCTTATCTCCCAGGGTCTACAGGCCGGTGCGCGGGATGCAGACACCATTGCCGACACCATCAAGGAATTCTCCATTGAAGCGGTTGCCGGCTCCGACAAGATTAGGGCGGGTTACGAAAAGGTCGGACTTAATGCCGACAAGATGTTTGCCGCTATTGCCAAGGGTGGGCCGTCTGCCAATGACGCCCTAGACCAGACCTTTGATGCCCTCCGCAAGATCGAAGATCCGATTAAGCGGAATGCTATTGCGGTCGAACTTTTTGGTACTAAAGCCGAGGATATGGGACAGAGCCTTTATGCTCTTGATCCGAGCACGGCCACCAAGGCAATGGGTGATGTGGCGGGTGCTGCGCAAAACCTTGGGAACACGCTGCACGATAATGCAGCAACAAAGGTTGAAAGCTTTAAGCGCGGCCTTGAACAGGGCTTTGTTTCGGTTATCGGCAACAATGTTCTTCCCGTGCTGGAACGCTTTGGGCAGGTTCTGAGCACTACCTTTGGGCCCATTGTTAGCGCTGCAAGTGACACCGTTCGTCTTTTCTTTGGAGCGTTTACGGGCGCCGGTGCAGACACCAGTAGCATTAGTTCCGGCTGGATTAACACAGTTATTCAAGCCGGAGCAATGGCGCGCTCAATCTACGACAGCGCCGTTTCTTCCGTCCGCTCTTTCATCTCTTCTTTGACTACTGAGGGCGGCCCGGTGTCGGGCGCCATAGAGTCGATACGCGGGGCGTTGGAGCGCTTTGCCGGAGTGATCCGGGATCAAGTCCTGCCCTGGGCCGAATCAATGTGGCCCAAGATTGCACCTGTTGTAGAGAACCTGAAGACAACCATTTATGCCGGTTTCGAGTTTATCCGCGCAGAGATTGAAGCTGTCATTAAGGTTATCTCGTACATTTGGTCGAATTGGGGTGACAATCTTCTCCGTGTGGCCGGTGCTTTTATCGGAGCGGTCATGGGCCAGATCAACGGATTTCTAGATATTCTGCGTGGCGTCTGGGAATTTGCCACGGGCCTTTTGACCGGAAATTGGTCGAAAATGTGGCAAGGCATCAAGGACATTGCGAGCGGAATATCCGGAGTAATCTACTCAACCGTTAAGGGAATTTGGGATATGGTTTACGGCGCCTTCAAGGGGCCGATTGACAACATGATCAATAACTTTGATGCTGCCATGAAATGGATCAAGGACGGTTGGCAGAATGTAAAGAATTGGTTCACTTCCAACTTGAATATCAATTTTGGCGGAGTTTGGGACGGCATCTGGGGGTCTTTCAAGGGGGCCATTAACAAGATCATTGGCGCATGGAATAATCTTTCATTCACCGTCGGTGGTGGAAACGTTTTCGGAATGAATATTCCTTCATACACCATTAGTACGCCAAATCTTCCCTACCTGGCCAAGGGTGGCAATATCCTCGGGGGCGGTGCCGCCATTGTTGGTGACGCCGGGCCCGAGCTTCTACAGCTTCCGACAGGGGCCCGCGTAACGCCCCTCACGGGGGCACAGCAGGACGTTCCCGGCCAGGCCGGGCCGACAGGGCCAACTGTCGTTGTGAACGTCTCCGTGGCCGGTTCAGTGACCGCCGAAAGAGACCTGGCCCGATCTATTGCGGCCAGCGTCCGCGATGAAATTATCCGAATCTCTAAAAGGAATGGGGGTAGGACCGGTTTCGGTCTGCAAGCATGACTAGTCGCCTAGGTTTTGAAACGGAAATCGCATTTGAATCCCTGATTAACGAGACGCCGGCATGGCGTAATGTCACGCCATGGGTAAAGGAATTCGACGTCAAGCGCGGGCGTTCATTCGAACTTGACAACTTCGAAACTGGAACAGCCACGGTTTCATTTGACAATGCCGACGATCGATTTTCCCCGGACCCCTTCATCAAGGTTTCCAGTCCCGAAAACAACCTGTTCCCGAGTGATTCCCCCGGGGCATACGACACGATCCCCGGGGGCCCTTACTTTCCCATCTCAAAGCTAATCACATACGGGAATGGCGTCACGGTAAAGGTCAGCGGGGCTGGCGACGTTTTCACCGGATGCGCCCGGGTTTCCATCCCGACCCTTCTGCCAACATGGTCGGACATCGTTGCATTTCCGGATGCCAAGGTAATTGAAGGCCAGGAATCGCAATTCCAAGTCCGGCTGTGCAAGGCTGACGTCAGTCAGCCGGATCTTTCCATTGGCCTGTTTGTGCTTTACTCAAACTCCAAGGATGTGGCCATTGGATATGCGCATGGCACTACACCAATAAAGGTTTCGGCTATCAGTAAGGACACTGCACAGCCGCTCATCTTTAAGCACGTCGCCCCGGTTGGCGCCGTAAAGGTGCAATACCGGTTGGTTGCCCGAGGGGCAACCAACGTTGCTTCCTCGTTTCTCATGACAAGCGCATTCGCTTACAATCGGCCGCCATTTGTGGGTGAGCCGGATTGGTATTTCACCGAAGATCAGACCACTATTCGGCCCAACCGTCGAATCCGGATCAACTCCGTAATTGGAAACAATATCTTTCCGCGTTGGGCGTCATCCCCCGAAACTTCGGGAACTTGGGAAAAGGGATTCAACGGGAAGGGCGTTCAGGGAATGACCGCCCCCATTCCCCCTTCCGATCGGTGGGAATATCCCAAGGGTCCCAACGGCGAATCCTGGTGGGAACTGAACTTTATAAGCGGGGCATCGGAGCCGTCCACCGGGGTTGGTACCAAGCATATTCGCTTTTCCTACCGAAAGGCGCTGGCTGATGCCGTTTCTGGGTCGAGCCTCAAGGTTGGCGCCAATTCAATTCATGTCTACACGGCGCCGATCCCATTTTACAACTACACATTTTCGGGTTGGGTGAAGTGGGCGGCCGGAACCGGATACAAAGCACTTCCCGCCGGAACAACAATGTCCATTGTTGGATGGGTGACAGATCAGGTTAACCCGTCCAATGTTTGGTCACTTGGAACCATCGCAACAATCACTCCGGGTTCAAGCTGGACACCATTCAATTTCAATGGAACGATGCCGTGGGGAATGATTGCCCCAACGATGAAGTTGACTTTAAGCGTTCTCCCGAACAACGACCGTTCAACTATTTCCGGAGACTTCGGATTTGACCTAATCGGCCTACAGTGCGCCCGTTCTGACAATGCAACCGGTTATCGGGTGGTGCCTTTTCAGTACGGTGACGGAGCCGAACCGGTATTCTCTGGATTCATTGACAGGATTCAGGCTCAAAACAATTGGACGCTTGGGGCGAACGATGTGAAGATGGAATGTTCCGATGACCTCCGAATCTTTTCGGAAACAATTTGGAACACCCCCTATCAGGCGGTTGCAAACAAGAATCAAAACGTCCTGGCGCATTTCCCTCTGACCGATCCTGCGGAATCATTTGGAACCGTTGGAGAAGCGGCCGGGTTTGTTGGGTCCCCCGGTACTCTTGTCAACAGTACGAATGGTGGACGGCCCATTACCTACGGCGCTTTTCCTTTTGTTCACGGTATTCAAGGCGGGACGTCGCTTTCCTTTGAATGGGCTAACGGTTCATTCGGAACCGTGATTGATATTACCGACCCGGCGATTGCCGCATTGGCCACCACAAACAAGGACCGTTCCAAGGGAAGGATTGACAAGGGGTGGAGTGTTGATTTCTGGGCTATCTTTCCGACGAACAGCATTCCCCGCCCTGATTCGGGGGTGACACATTTTGCAGCCGTAGCGTTGGGCCGAAATGTTCATATCGGTGTGGCACTAACACCGAGCAATGATTGCCTCTATGCCCTCACCGGAAATGAGGGCATTACCTACATGCTCATGCCATTGGGCTACCTCACCAATTCGGATTCGCACTTTCTTTCCGTGTCCGCCGGTCCCGCCGATCCCACGGGAAAGCGAATCATTTCCCTGAACGTCAATGACTGGGCCTACCGAAAGACTTACGTAAGCACACAGCCGGATTCCGGCTATGAGGCTCCGGCCAGTATTGGGGGCCGTTCGTGGTGGGCAGATTGGCAGCCCGACCAGTTTGCCGGCCAGCTTTCTTGCGTCACCATTTATGACACAGGCTCCGAGGATGTCACCGCGAAATGGCAGGTAGGAAAGAACAATACCGTTCACGGTGGAACCACTAGAACCAACTTTCTCGCTTCCAAGGTTCACCCTCGATACGACATGTCGAATTGGAAATGGGGGCCTGGCTCTAGTCCAACAATCTTTGGCCCACTTGATTTTAGTGGTGTCAATGCACTGGCCCACATACAGGAAATTACCGGCGATTTGCAAAGCGTATTCTTTGCCACCCGTGAGGGCCGCATCGGATACCTTGTGAAATCTACCCTTGATGGCCTGTTGCAGGATGCCATAGCCATTCCTGGAAATGAAATGACGCTATACACCGACAAGGGAGAGGGCCCGGAACCGGGCTACTCTCTGGATTACGACTTGTCGCACGTCTACAATATCGTGACGATTTCTCGAAAGAATGGCATTTCTAGTACGGCATCCAGTGCGAAATCTGTACAGTCCTTCGGTCGTCGCATGTACAAGCGCGAGTTGAAAAGCATTGAGGATTCGTGGGTTCGGCAGTTTTCGCGAGAGTTTATGGAACGTTGGCAGAACCCCGTTCCGCGCCTCAGCTCACTTCAGTGGACACTCTCCACTAATGACAGTCTGGCATCAAAGATCCTCTCCCTTGAACTTATGGGAAAGCTCACTATTCAGGAAAACAATCCGGCCTTCCCTGGGGGAATTGTTTACAGTCGGGCCTATCGGGTGGAAGGACTTTCGCACCAAGTCAAGGTAAATGGCGCCGCCGTTGATTGGGTTACCACCATGGACGTTACGGCCGTAGGCCACTAGAAAGGAGGTAAATGGAGTATTGGAATACGGCCCTGAGTATTGCCGGCCTAGCCATCGGCCTAGGAATTGCATTCATTCGATTCCGGTCGGAAACCGACAATGAATCTGCGCGTCTTTGGCGTGAAAATGCAGAGGCAGAAAAGGCCCGGGGTGATCGGCTGGAAGGAACCATTAGAGATCTTACGGCCCGCGTTGAACGCCTTGAAACTGAAAATGGTTTGCTTCGCTCACTTGTCACCGGTGAACGGGCCATTCAGGATCTCTCGGTCACGGTGACCACCTATCACCGGGAAGCAATGGCCGCCCTGTCGGCCCTACGTGGCTCTGTGCGGGCCGTAGAAACGCGCAAGGGTCCAGCAGGACCGGCAAGCAACAAGGGCCCCTCCTAGGGGCCACACAGACAATCGCCCCCGGTTTGCCGGCCGGGGGCTTTCTCATGCCCAAAACAAAGAAAGAGGAAATACTAATGAGTGTTGACAGCATGCTGAACGAGTGCCGCAAGTGGATTAACCAGGGCTATAAGGAGGGTCGCAATAACGATACCCTTTTCGGTAAGTGGTACGGCCTGCCTAATCAGGCGTGGTGCGATATGTGGATTAGTTACTGCGCTTCCGTTTCCGGCAATGCGGATTCGGTTGGCCGGGCGGCTTACTGCCCGTCGCACGTGAATTGGTTCCGGGCCCGAAAGCAGTGGTCCGAATACCCGAAGGTCGGCGCCATTGTTTTCTATGACTGGGATGGTGACGGTCTTGCCGATCACGTTGGCATTGTGGAGTCGTTTACTGACACCACTATTACCACCCTTGAGGGAAACACGTCTGCCGGTAATGCCGGTTCTCAGTCCAATGGTGACGGTTGCTACCGTCGCACTCGTCCGCGTAAGGTCCGGCAGGTTCTCGGATATGGATATCCGGCCTATGCCGGCAACTCCATTCCGACCCCTCAGCCTAAGCCGCCGACTTCCGGCATTCCGGCTTTCCCTGGCCGCTTTCTCAAGCTGACTCGACCGTATATGACCGGCGAGGATGTGCGGACTTTCCAGGCGCGCCTTAAGGAACGTACGTGGCAGATTGATGCGGACGGTTCTTTTGGTCCGGCGACTGATTCCATTACCCGACAGTTCCAGGCCCGGCACGGCCTAGAGGTGGATGGTGTGGTTGGGCCCGCTACTTGGGCGGAGGCATTCAAGGGCTGAACGCCCGTAGGGGCGGCCCGGAGGCCGCCCCTACGATTATCCCCGCCGCCGTTCCCTGAGTTGGCGTCGTTGCAGCTTTGTTCTGGTCCTACGATCATCCACGCTTTATCGTCAAATACAAGCGTGAGTAGAAGTTTCTTTTTCAGCATGATTTACCCCCTTCCTTGGCGGCACAAGGTAAGGGGGACATTCCAGTAAGTCAATAGAAAGGAATAGGTATGATTAGCTTTATTACCCGCAACGCGGTCCGACTGTACGCGGTCGCTGCGGCCCTGCTGGCCCTGGGGGCCCACTACCTACCGTCCCTGCCTGTCGGTCTCGTCCTGGCCGCTGTGGCGGCCCTCCTGGGCCTCTCCGTGGACTCCGTGACTGTCCCTGTGGGCAAGCACCGGGCGGCCGTCTCAGAGGCCCTGTACACCCCCGCCCCGGACCGGGCGGACATCTCCCGAGAGGTAAGGTAAGGAAGGTAAGTAAGGGCATGCAAAAGAGGGGCCCCGCCAAATGGCGGGGCCCCTCTTTTTGCTTTTAGCCGTGGGCCTTTTCGTAGGCTTCCACGATGCCGCTGGAAAGGCGGCCACGCTCGTTCACTTCCAGGCCCTGTGCACGGGCCCATTCCCGAACCTTTGCCGGGTCCGGCCCCGAGGATCGCACCGGGGTCGCGGCGGCGCGCTTACGCGGCTGCTGCTGTCCACGGGTGGCCGCCGCAACCGACGGAAAGCCAACCTGCACCGGAGCGTCTTCCACGATTCGGGCCGCCGCCGCATACGGGGCGAGGAATTCGCGGATCTTGTTGATCGCTTCAAGCGAGGAATCCAGCTCGAAGTTTACCCCGTCGAATCCGAACCGGAACGAATCGCTCGCATTCTGGTCGATGATTTCGCCGGAAAGGTCGTCCTTGACCTGAGTCGTCTTGGTCTCAATGACTGCCATTTGCTTTTCCCCTATCCCCGATTAGGCCGCGTCGATTTCGTCAAGCTCAATGGTCGCGATGAGAACCGCGTCAACCTTGGCATTCCAGAAATCGAACGCCGGGGTTCCCGGAACCTGCTGCTCCAGGATTCGGAGCCAATTGGCCTGCGCGTCGGTCAGGGAGCGAACCCCAAGGCCCTTGAGCGCCTTTGCCTCCGCCTGGTCCCGCTTCCTCTTTCGGGCGGCGGCTTCCTTTTCCGCGTCAGCCTCGGCCTTTTCCCGGGCGGCCTTTTCCTCGGCTGTTTCGTCGGATTCCGTTTCCTCCGACTCCTCCGCGTTGTCCTCGGCCACGTAGGCGGCCAGTTCCTCAATGCGCGGCTTGAGCGTGGATTCGCACCGGGGGCAGAGGGTGAATCCCTCCGGCAGAGGCACGGAAAGGTCCAGCTTGTTCGTTCCGATGAGCCGCTTTGCCACGGCGATCTGAACCTTGATGCAACCCTCGCGGGGCCGCTGGTCGGCGTGAACGATAGTCTCGCCGGTGTTGAAGAAAGCGCCGAGCGCCATTCCTCGTTCCTCCCTTGTTCTCATTCCTTGTTGACTAGACTTTAGCGGCTTTTCTCCGCGCCGGTCAAGTTCATTTGCGGATTGCCATTCGGTGAATCCCTGAACCACCAGACACCAGCATTCCGAACAAACGTTGTACTGGTTGAACAGTGTCCTATCCGGCACCCACGGGTGCCCGAGTATCGACAGGGACCGGGCTATCAGGCAGTCAACGGGGCCGGAGTGCACGGTATGAACCGTTCCCTCGGTGTCCCGTCTTAGTGCCAATCCGATTGGCCCTATCCGGTTCATGACTAATGTCATAATCCGTCAAGCCTTCCCGCCGGGGATTTGGTGTTTGGCAATGCTCCCCCCGCATCGTGCGGGGTTCCTTGCGCTGCCTTACGAGAAAGACTCTACACACGGTCGGTGCCGTGTGTCAACTGGATTGCTCGCTTGTCTTGCCAAAAAAGGCCCCCGCTTTCGCGGGGGCCTCTCTCTAGATGAAGTTCTGTCCGTGATTTTCGCCGCCGCATGAGCATTCGCAGGCGGCCGACTTTGCCGACAGGCAGCGTCCGTCACAAACCTTTTCCGCCCGGTAGCGGGCATTAAGGTGCTGACCTTCCATGGGCCCGTGGTCGGCGCACAGGGCGCCGTGGGACGCATAGAGTTCCCGGGCCTCAGCGGCCTTTTCCGGGGTGTCGGCAAACATCCAATAGTGAATGTCCACCATCTGTCCGGGTTCGCTTCCGATGAGAAGCGCCGTGCCCTTTCCGATCCTTGGAAGATCGGTCACCGCGCGAACCTTGCAGCCCTTTGTTCGGCACTTCCAGAACACTCGGACCATTTGCATTTCCATTGGTTTCCTCGCTCATCTTCCCGCCGGGGTTGATGAAACAAAGATACACACGGACAACCCTGTGTGTCAATGGGAGGCCCCCGCTTTCGCGGGGGCCTTTTCATTTAGCCTTCGTACTCTGCCACCTTACGGGCCCAAAACGCCTTTGCCGTTTCCGAGTTTGCCAACCGGGCCATGTCCACAAAGTTCTGAGGGGCCTTCCCGGGCTTGCGCGGGGGCGCCGGGGTTTCCACCTTCCCCGGCTCGCCAAAGGCCGGGGAAAGGGCCTTTTCCCGGTTCACGCGCTCGAACTTTTCAAGCTCGGTTTCCTCCCGGCCCTCTGCCGCCTTCACACGGTCCAACCAAGTAGCGGCGGCCTTGATTTCAGCTTCGGAAAAGTCGGCTTCCTCGCCCATGTTCAGAATGAACTTAGCGTGGTCCGTAAAGATGTCCAAGGCCGCCCTAGTGGCGGTAACAGTCAGGTAGTAAGCCGACTTCCCGACCTTCCGCGATGGGGCTTCCTTCCAGGCAGCCAGGGCCCCGGCCTCCGCCCTGTCGGCGGGCTTCTGAGTCTGCATCAGGCCAGTCTCGGCAATGTAGTCAGCAAGCTTGCCAGTCATCCGAACCGTGTAGACCGTAGCCATTGTCTTTTCCTTCGTTCGTTTCTTCCCCGCCGGGGGCTGATGAGTAAAAGATACACACGGCACAGACTGTGTGTCAACACTGGCTTTGAAATCTTTTCCTGCCGCGCCTTTAGGGTTCTTGGCGGGGAGACCCCAGGGGGCCCTTGGCGGGCCCCCCGGTGGCTTTCTATCGCTTTTCCACGGTCACCCTATCATCGGGCTCAAAGTCCATTGAGGTGAGCATTCCATGCACCGTGTAAACGCCGTCCTCTTCGGTGATCTCGATGATCAGCCATGCTCGGTTGCGCTCAATGATTCGCATTCCGGCCTTGACATGCCGGCCTTCTATCTCTTCGGCTTCCATCTGGTGAAGCATCTTCATTGCTTTGCTTCCTTCCCGCTCTTCGCCGGGGTCTTTCTTGATGTCTCCATTCTGGCATTGCCCATTGCCCGATTGCAAGCCCAAAGGCCGAGAAAGTTTCTTTCCCGGAATCGTTGACACACGGCGCACGGCGTGTGTATGTTTATCTCATCAAGCCCCGGCGGGCAGAGAAACTAGAGAAGGAAAGAAAATGGCTGTGAACCTTCGTAAGGGCCGTCACGACTACCGCCTTGAAATGATGGGCTGCAAGGTGGTCGACATCTACACCTACGGAATGGGCGCCTACACGGAGACTCGCCTTAGCGGCCAGACGGAGGCGGTCCGGGAGTTCTTCCGCTACTGGGAGGCCAAGGCGGTCATGGAAATGTTCGTGACCATGGACACCTACGGGGACATCCGGGAAATCACCGAATACACCGACTAGGAGACGCAGAAAGGGCCCCCGCCAAGGCGGGGGCCCTTTCGTGTTTCTAGGCGCTTCTAGACGCCTTCCTCGGTCATCTCGCGCACCAGGGGTCCGGTCCAGGAGTAGAGAACTGCCGACCTTCCCGCGCCCGGTTTCTGTCCACGGGAAATGTTGTCCCCAAGGACGTTCAGCACTTCGTCAATATAGGTGGCGGATACCTTATTTCCGCCGCAGATTGCCCGGACCTCCGTGCGGGTCAATCCGTCTTTCAGGTTGGCCGCCCGCTGCTTGAGCGCCGCCGCTACGTTCTTAGCGTCCTCATTCAGCTTTGCGTTTGCAGAGTATCCCCCTTCGGGAATGTCCTCGTCCTCCCCAATCACGTACCGAATGGACTTTAGGGAGTATTCGAAAAGCTCGTACGCTGCGGCTAGGTCAACTTCGTTGATCTCCGTGCGTCCGTCTGCAATGGCATAGGTTGCCGCCGTGCGCATAATGTGCGGCCTCTGTCGGCCTGTGAATGAGTCCAGGATGGGCGACATGGCCTTTTGCTGTTCAAGGGTGGCGCAAATGTCTCGCCACAATTCCTTTGCCTCTGGCGTGCGCTCAATGAGAAAGAAGTCCGCTTCCCCATCGTCGTTCTCATCGTCAGCGCATGCGGCCTTTTGTGCCTCTACAACCGTCTGCGCTTTCATTCCAACGTCGGCGAGATTGTTCCTGAGCTTTGCGCAAAGGGCGGCATATTTTGCTTCATCAATTGGCACGTCGTCCGCGAGAACTTTTGTCTGCTGGACATAGAAGAACATCCACCGGTTGTACGAACCACCGGCCAATTCCGTGAGGTTCAGACGGTCTGAAAATTCGCCCGGGGTAACGTGCGCCACGGCGGACAAGTGCGGCCGTGTGGCTTTGATTGGATTGTTGCGCGTCGGCACGGCAAGGGTTTCCCCGTCCCATGCCTCCCGTAGCGTTGTGCCGAGAGTGGCACCGGGGCCGACCGACTTTCCCATAATCTTCCCGTATTCGGAAAGGTAAAGAAGGCGACTTTGCCCGCCCTGTTCCGGAATTGCTTGCCCGGCCTCTTCCATTTCTCGAATCTCTTTGGGGGAGAGATCGGCAATTGCTTCAATCAAACCCTCTCCCGATGCAAGGGAGCGCAGAACATTGTTTTCAACGAAAGTCCTGCTGACCTTCCGCCCCGTTTTTAGTGCCGCATTCGTGGCGGAACCCTTTCGACCCCTGCTAGTGAGGCCGACCAGCATGGTCCACGCCGTGACGGGGTGCCTTTCGCTCCGGGAAATCGGGATTCGAATGTCCGGGTGAACCATGGCGCTCGTAAGAGAAATGAGAGAAGCCAGAATTCCGATTGGGTCCGCTTCCTCGCTCGGCTCTAGGATCTTTACAATCTCGCCAAGAATTCCCGTGTAGACGGCCTCATCGGGCTTGTCTTCGAACATCTGTTCACTTCTCCTGTCGCCCCGCCGGGGGAGGTATGGTAAGGAAGGTAAGAAAGGGTCCTTGGCCGGCAACCCCATACTTACCTTACTTACCTTCCCTCCCCTGGTCAAAGTCCCTGGATAATTGCATCAAGCCAGGACAATTCGGACATTCGCCAATTGACACGCCCCAGCGCCGTACATATGTTTTCTCCTGCCACAATTGCCGGCATGCTGCTGGCAAGCGTTTCGAGGGGTGAGGTATTGCGAGGAATTCTAATCCACCACGACGAAACCCGCATGCCGAAATGGGTGGACTTTACGGGTCTTGATGAAAGGGCCGCAATGAATGCCTTTGCGGATTCCATTGGCCCCAGCCCGGAACCTCTAACGTCATTCGCCGTAAATCAGGACGGGGATACGTTGACGCTTTTCGTAAGCGTCGAGGGATGGGGGCCCGGTTGCCCAAATAGGCGGGCAACGGAATTGTTTCGCGTTCTGATGCCCCCGGGGCGGGTTCCGCCCGGAAGTATTTGGGGGCCCCTGTTTCTTATCGGGGCCGATCTGGCGGGTTCCCTCATGGATATTCCCGAGGAAGCACACCACGTACTCAGGGAACATGGCGTCATGCCTAAGGCCAACTAGGGGACGGTCGTGTCGGAAAGCATTTCCCGTAAGGCCCTCAAGGAACATGCCCAAAACCGCCTGTTGCACGCGGTTAGCGCTGCCGCATGCTATGAGGATGAACGAATGCCCCAAGGGTGGGAAGACTGGCCGGAGGCCAACAGGGCCGTATATCGTGAGATTCTGTTGCGGGAAGCAAACAGACTTTCCCGGACCTTTGGGTATGACCAAATCTGGATTAGCTAGACCAATGGGCCCGCCATGGCGGGCCCATTTCCTTTCCCGGAAACGTTGACACACGGCGCATCCCGTGTGTATCTTTGCTTCATCAACCCCGGCGAACAGGAGAGCGAAAATGGACAGGCCGACGTACGAAACATACTCGGGGGTTTTCACTCTTCACGGCGACTGCATCGAGTTTGAATACCGCAATGATTACCCGAACCCCACCGGTCCGACCTACTACCCTGTTGTGAATGAGCCTCACAACTGGCCGGAGGCCGACATTGAAAAGGTTCAATTCAACGGTGAGCGGTGGATTGTTGCCGCTAATCCCGTGTCTCACTACGGGTATGTGAGCTACCACGACGAAACGGCGGCTTGGCGGGAGTGACCCCGACCCAATGGAAAGGGCGGAACGAAATAGTTTCGCCCTTTCCATTGACACACGCTGCGCCCCGTGTGTATGTTTATCTCATCAACCCCGGCGGGGAAAGAACGATGAAGGGAAACGAAATGGCTCCGAAGCGCTTCCGGCCCGAGACTGTCAAGGAAATGCCGTATCTGCCGCTCAACCGTCACACGGTGCGCCTGCGGGACGACGTGATCCGGGACGTCCTGCGAATGGCTGCCGAACAGCCTTCCTACCGGGTTAGCAACCAGACGGCGCCCCGGTGGGGCATGGTCCTGGTTTACGAGACGGCCACCAGCATCATTGGTTCTCTCTGGCACGACGCTTACGGCGAGGATGCCGTCTACAGCGTGGAACTGGCCAAGGATGGTACCAGCGCCAAGGTTCACGGCTACTGGGGGGCGATTACCCGGGCGGTTTCCGGCGCATCCGCAACCCCGAGTGAATTGGCTGCCCTGGTTACGGCCTGGCAGTAAGGGAAAGAATTGCGCGGGGGCCCTCCGGGGCCCCCGCCTCCGTCCACGTAAAGGAGAATCACCATGGACTACACCCTTTCCCTTAAGGGCCGCCGCGCCGTCGAATTGCTGGCCCGCCTTAAAGAAGCGGAGGAATCCTTGCGGATGTTCAATGACCCCACGAACGAAAACGTGATGGTTGCCTCGGAACACCGTGCGGCTAGTATGGAATTCCTCAACGGCAATGTTTACATGCAACTCCTAGAGGCTCTTGAAGTCGTGAAAACCGCTATGGTTGTCGACTACGGCCCGGTTGCGTTCAAGGAAACCGAGCAGTCTCACACGTGGCACGCAACTGGCATGCCCGACGGCCTTTGGACGCTGTCTAAGCGTTTCTTTCATTTGCGAGACAACACGGTTACGCAATATGACAAGGGCTCGTTCCACTTGTACGACACTGGCGGAAGCTATGTACAGTCATTTACAAACAAAAGCGCGGCTAAGAAGTGGCTTGAACTACGCCGAGAACAAATGAAGTAGCAACAGTGAAAGGCCCCCGCCATTGGCGGGGGCCTTTTCTATTCCTCGGGCGGCGGCTCAAAGGGTGGCGGCGGCGGAATGGTGGGTGCGGCAGGCTCTAGAGCCTGGTGCACGGCGTCAAGGGAGTTGAAGCACTCAGCTACCGGGACCGAGTATGAAATGCCGCAGATGTTACACCGGTAGAAAACGGCGGTCTCTTCGATAATTGCCATTGTTACTCCTTTTCGTTCTTCCAGAATGAATATGCCAGGGCGATGGTTCCGCCTAGCAGGATTATGCCAATTGTGGCCTGAATGGCCGTGCCGGTAGCAATGTGAAAGATTGCGCCGATAATCACAATCTCAATGAATACCAGACCAGCCGTCGCAAATACGAGCCCAGTTAGGGCTAGGCCGGTCAAAAACCAGATAAGCCACGGCTTTTCGTTTTCGTTCAATTTTCACTCCGCATTTCGAGCCTGATTGTTGGAAATTGCCTGTCGGCTGCCGGGGCCGCTGTGGTCCTGGCCGCGCCGGAGGCGGTTGGTGTTCATGGAGTCCCTGAGCTTTTCCACGGCACGGCTGTGGCGCTTGGACCACGTTGCCAGGGACGTTCCGGCGGCCTCTGCGGAGGCTGTAGGCCCGTAAGCCCATCCGTCCCTTAGAACGGCCCTGGCGGCCTCTGGGAGCCTTTCCCATGCCGCCCTGGCGTCTAGCACGGCATCCACGTGCCCCATGCCGTCACGGCCCTTGTGAGCCCCCTGTGACCAGTCGGGAAGCAATGCACCTGCCCGCGTTTGCTGGCCCCACTCATCGGCGGGCAAAAACATCGAGTTCATGATTACCTCTACCTCCGTAGCGGAATAAAGGTAGTCGGCACTTCCGTGCAATGCCCGCCCACGTTCCTTGCCGCAATATTCCGTGGCAAAGCGCCGGAGGCTTACGGCAACAGCCGCATTGGTGTTGTCAGTCTTGGCGAATGACGCCGACTTTTCCACTAGCTTGAGTGAAAGTTCCCCGTAAAGGTCGTCCGCGTCAATGCCGGGCCAATCCCGGGCAAAGGATCGGGCAACGCTCTTTGCCAGAGGAAGAAAGTCAGTGGGATTGAAATCCACGGCAACGATTGTCAATTGGCCTTCCGAAGGTTTCCGCCGGAGTAGATAACCCCGCCGTAGGTAAAACTGCCGTCCCCGGCAATCATGTGAATTTCTGGATCAACTCGGCGGCCGGCAACTCGCAGAACTCCAAAAGCCATTTGCCAGTTTGCGTATCCGTTGGGAAGGTAAGAAACCTTCCTGAGGTCGGAAATGTGGCCCAGTTCCATGCCAATTCTGGGCTTCATCCGACCACCCCACCCGTGTGACGTTTGAACGATTCCCGCACGGTGCGTGTGCCCGCATGCGACGTTTACGCCATACTTGACGGCCGCATTGTAGGCCGTTGCCCCGGCAGTCTGGCTAAGGGTGATTTCTCGGTTATCCCCGTGCGTGGTGACCCATCCCGGGGCTACACGGTGGATATTTTCGCGCTGCTCAATCCCAAATGCATCAAAATCAAGTAGCCGCGAGTATTCCCATTCCGGCATATCCGCGACGGCGGGAGCGTATTTCCACAGGTAGTCAGAAATGCGCCTGTCATGGTTTCCCAGATGCATTCCCTTGTAACCGTCGTAGTTGGAGAACCAAAGGTCAAGAATGCGCTTGCCGGCCTCGCGTTCTGTCCGAACGTTTCCGGCAAATTCGCTGATGGTCCCCTTGGACCAACGCGACGGGGCATCCAGGTTCAGGAAATCTCCGGTGTGCACTACTCCGGCAAAACCGCCCTCCTGAATCAGGTTGGCAATATTTGCAACGGTACCCGTGTGATGTTCGGGAACATGTGTATCGGGAATGAGTAGAACGGTATGCGGGCTGTCGCTAATCATTGTCAAGCGGAAATTCCTCCTTTATTGCCTGGCCGTCCTCGATTTGCCAGACCTCTACGTATTCCCGCCCGTACCGGGCATAGAGCTGCGCAACGGACCGCCGCATTTCTGGCTTGGTGTCGTACACCCGCGACCCGCAGAGCCGCTTGGGGCGCCCAGGGCGGGTAACCCTGGCAATCCAGACGTCAAGGCTCATGCTGCGCCCTGATCCGCCAGCAGGCCGACAAGTCCAGCGGCCTCATAGCTAGTGATCTGGTCGTCATCAACTTCCAGGCCATCAATCCGAATTTCGGCACGAAATCCACCGGCATCGGACTTGTAGAAATAGACCTGATAGTTACCGACCGAGATGGTTTCACCGTCTGCGTAAGCCATTAGCCGTTTCCCTTCGTCTTGCTGATTGCTTCATCAAGAATTCGCTTTGCTAGGCGAACCGCCTTGCCCGGAGTCATAAAGAATCCGATATGGTGCGTCATAACCCCGGCGGTGTTGTATTCCGATGCGGTGATATACACCGCCTCGGGGTCGTAGGTTGATTCGGCCACCGTAATTACATCAAGGCCAGCGCTTTCGTCACACGTGAAAGTTTCCGGGGGAAGGCCATTGGGCCTGTTTCGATTGTTTCGCATTACACTCCCACTAGTTCCCTGAGGGCGTCATAGCCATTTTCCATTACAAAACTGTTCACGTCTTGCCCCTTTGGCATGAGAATGATTCGCGCGCCGGGAATCTTTTCCGCAAGCGGGCTTGCGAACTTTTCCAGCCCGGTTCCGTCATCGTCGTTATCAGTCAGGATGTAGACCGTTTCATATCCAAGAAAGAGGCGCGTAAAGGCCGGTTTCCATGACGTTGCGCCGGGGGCCCCTACGGTAGGTATTCGGGCCATACTGCTGGTTATCGCGTCTATCTCGCCCTCGGATAGCGCAATGTATGGAAGGGGCCGGAAAAGGTCCGCAACGTTGAACAGTCGGTGTTCATGTCCTGGTGGATTTAGGTACCTGTTTTTGTGAACTGTTTTGCAGTCGTGTTCTTGCAAGCAGCGGAATTTCAGTCCTACAACCCCGTAGGGGGTTTCGTAGGGAATGGACAGCATGCCGGCATATTGCTCATGCCCCGGCAATGGGTCGGCGACGACGCCTAGCCGAAACAATCGAGCGCTGTCCTGCGCTCGGGGCCCAAATCTCTTCTCCAAGAACCGTCCGGCGGCGGCGCTTTTCGCCACCGCCTTTGCGTATCGGGCGGTACTCTTCTCCAAGAATTCTTTCGCAGAATCCGACAGCACTACCGAAATCGCGTATCCCCTCTTGCCACATGACTAGTGCAAAGCTGTCGCCTCCGAAATCGCACGTGTGGCATTTGAAAACATTTGCATCAAAGCTCACGCTTGCGGACGCGGACCGGTCGGCGTGAAAGGGGCACCGGACAGACTGCCATTTGCGCCCGGTGTCCCCGATCTCCGCCCCGTAATGGCCCAGTAGCGCCCCTATCGGCGGCTTGTCGGCGGCATCCATCGGCCTGCCTTTCGTGGGCCACCTAGCGGGCCCTAGGCGGCCTCGGGCGGAGTGTCGCTGCGGTATTCGTTCGGGTAGTCGTTACTGTGCTGGTCATCCCGCAGCATGGCCAGCGCATAACGCTCCCACTCGTCGTAGGAATCCTGATTGCTGACAAGTCCTGCACTACGGTCCCGCCGCTTAGTGCGTCGGTTGGTGTTTCCGTTGTATCGGGGGGAAATGATTACTCCTCGGTGTATTCGAAATAGACATTTGGCGGGACATTCACCATGGGATCAACCCCCATGCCGGCAATCTCCCGAATTTCCTCGACAAACTTCTCAAGCACGCTCAGGGGAATGTCATCATCGAACCGGAGCGGTCCGGATTGAATCTCAATCTTTCGAACGACACGTGCCATTTTCACACTCCTCTAGTCGCTTCATAATCCTTAGGGCCTGTTCATTCGACATCACAAACACGCCATTTCTCATGTGCTTGCCCTTGAGTTTCAGCATTACTGCCGACCAAAGGGCTCCGGCCCTTATGCGCTGAGTCTCGGCGTCAGCAACGAACTTGCCTAGCTGGGCAACGGCCACGTTCTTGACCTGAATAGCCCAATAGGGAATTCCCTTAATGTCGCCCAAGTCGTTGGCTCCGTTGATTCCGCCGTAACGTTCCGCCTCCGGGTAGACCGGGGAGAAGACTTCAACGGCTTCCACTTCTCCCCGGTAGCCCTTTGACTTACTGGCCCGTCCGTTCATCAGTCGTCAAACTCGGAATCCGCGTCACTTCCGGCCAGGGAATCGACAATCATTCGGAGGATTGCGGCAGCCACGGCGCGCTGAATGGCCGCCGCCGTCTCGGGGTCCAGATTCCACGTCTGGCACCCGTTGTCATGGTGAACAATCTTCGGAACGGTCTTGCCGTCAATCTCAATGGTGCCGTTCTCAAGGTTCATGCTGTCAATCAATGCGCATCCTTTCCATGTCCGCATTCAGCGGAATTATCCAGTTTCCCGAAGGGTCGGCTTTGCCGCCCCGGTTCTTAACGATTGAAACGTTTATGTTCAGGTCCCCGAAGTCAATGGAACCCGACTTGTGCAAGGTAAGGATTACCTCTGGAACCTTGCTGATCTTTCCCATAAGTGCCGACATGGGCGCGGGACTGATCCCGTCGTCATAGGTTCCCGTCAGATGGTGCAGCGCAACAATTGCCGCCCCAGTCTTACGGCCTAGCTCATGCAGGTAATCAATGATCTCCCCGTATTTGCTGTTATCGTCCCCGGATTCAGTCCAAACATTTCGGAGATTATCTACAATGATTAGCTGCGGCCAGCATCCAAAGAGATACCCGAAAGCCTGAACATCTAGATCGAGGTTATCCAGCGTCGGAGCGGCATCAAAGTTCCACCGCAAATAGTCCAGATTGTTGATTTGCGTGTCATAGTGAACGCTTTTGCCAGCTTCCATGTCCTTTTCAACAGCCCAAACCGGGGTGTTTGTAAGCATGGCGGCCAGTCGCACGTATTGTGTGAATGCGTCACTGTCTGCGCTGAAATAGAGTGTGGGAACCTCCGCCCGTGTGGCAATGGTGGTTACTAGGGCGGATTTTCCGACTCCGGGCCCGGCTGCAATTAGTGTGAGCTGCCCCCGGCGAATATGGCAACCGGCTTTTTCGAGTTGGGGAAAGGCGGCCGGCAAAGGTTCTCCGGCCTGGCCTCCCAAATGTCGCGCCTGTACAAGTGTGAGCAATAATCCCCCTGTTTTTGGGCATAGAAAAGGGCCGTCGAAACGGCCCGCATCGTTTGGGGGTTACGCCTTAACCATTTGCCTTGGCAAAACGCGCACACTCGGCCGTCTTGAAGTTCGACGGGCAATCAAAGCCGAACCAGGGCTTTCCCGTCTTCTGGGAAATGCCGCTCACATACAGCTTGTCTCCGTGTCGGCACACGGCGGCAAGGTCGTGGTTCGGCGGCGGAGCCTGGGGGGCCTGCTGGCCGCCCTGTGGGGCGCCCTGGGGCGCCTGTGGGCGGCTATAGCCTCCCTGCTGCCCCTGCGGGGCGGGGGCGCCCTGGCGGCCGTTCTGTGGCATCACAGTTGCCGGAAGTTCCCGGCGGATCATCTCCACAGCCGCAAACAAATTGTTGGCGTCGCCAACCTTGGCGTAAAGGTTGTTTTGCTGCGCCTCTTCAAGCAGCGCAAAGCAATGGTCCGGATCGGTGCCATGGAAGACAATCCACGGCGAATCCTGGGTGGGCCCGGCCTTAATGGTCACGGTTACGCCAGAGGTGTACTGCACGTCAGACAAATTCTCTCCTTACGTTGCGGAACAATATTTCCAGACCGAACATATACGGCATTGCGAGCCGGGGTTCGGCAAATAGACCTGGCTTTCAACTCCCCTGTCAAGGGATTTGAACCATGCGGTTAGCCTGTCCCGCGTATAAGCCTCAAGGTTCTTTGCCGGAACATACTTTCCGTCTTTGAGCATGAAAAAGGACCCCGATACGGGGCCCGCAAGTTCATATGCTTCTATGATTGCTAGACGGTACATCCCTAGCTGCAAATCCCAATCGGGAGTCTTCGACCCCGTTTTTACATCCACGATTTCCAGGGAACCATCCGGCCACTCGCGGATTTGGTCAATGTAGCCGATTACTTCCACTCCATCAAGGTCAATGGCGAAAGGAAGTTCAATGGCGGGATCGTAGTCAGGGGTTTCCCAGATTGCCCATTCAGCACTGAGGGCATCTGAAATATAAAAGTCGACCTGATCGTATCCTCGATCAAATCGACGCTGCACATCAGTTTCACCCTTTACCCGGATGTTTCCCGTTAGCCATCGGTTTACATCCGGTTCGTCACGCAGCATACGGGCGTAATGCTTTTGCCACGTGTCGTTATAGATTTGCCGGAGTGCCCGGCCGTCAAGCGCCCGGCCGGAGCGCTCCCACGCTTCCACCGTTTCGTGAACAGCTAGCCCCTGCAATGTCCAGCCTGCCGGGGTTTGCGGCGCACGACGGATTCTCTCTAGGTAGTAGCGTTCTGAGCAACCCGAATATGCGAGTAGCTGAGAAACGCTCTTGTGTCCTGCTACGATATTAGCTCCCTGATTCCCTCTTCGGATGCCGTCCACGCATAGTAAAGGCGGCCGTCCGGCGCAATCGTTTCCTCTACTGGTTCGCCGAAAAGTTCGGTAAGGCGGTCGGATTCCTCATGGAATGCCGACCAGTCGGGGTTTTCTGCTACAGCCAAATAGGCAACATTGCGGGCATTGTCAATGCCCATCTCAATACCACAAAGCGTGTTGACTGCAACCTGTCGAATAGTAAACACCTGCTCAATCGTCATGGAAAACCCCCAAAGGTTCTTTTCGGGCGAATCGGTGCCTGTTGTCCGTTTTGCCCACCCGCATACCACCGTTCGAACATGGCTCGAACAGGGGGCTTGCTGATCTTAGTAAAGCCTTAAACCACAGGTCAAGGGCGTTTCAACTGGGCACGAAGGGACCTTACGCCCCCCCTCTGACAGTGAGACGTTCCAGGCGGCCGATGGTTGCATGGACGATCCAAAAAAGAACAGGGGCCAGGCATCAGCCTGGCCCCAAATGTGGCCAAATCGGACAAGGGTCTCAATCCACGACAATCCAGCCTTCATCGCCGGACTTGCGACGAGTCCAGTAGAACCCAAATGCCAATTCGGGGTCATAGTGGCAAATGTGGTCACCGGACATAACTCTAAAACTCTCGGCGAAATCTGATCGTCGGCCAGTGACCGAAATATTTGCATCCTGCTCTGCAATGGCGCGCAACGCAACGGCCATGTCATGCCGTGAGTGGGTGTCTGCAAGATTGTGGGGCAGGTACCCGGAATAGTCAACAAGCGCCGCAATATTTTGCTTCGAATTTCGAACCCATGCGGCAACAGTGTTCTTCGACAAACCGAGTTGATCGGCAGCCTTTTGGTAGGAATATCCTTCCTCAAGGATTAGCCTTAGGGCCTCCGCCTTAATCTTGTCATCATGGGCGTAGGGAACCGTCCGCTCAGTCATCGAAACAACACCTGACAATCATAAGTAGAATCCGGCCTTATCTTTCACGTCTTTCCCTGCCCTCTCTCTCGACCCAACTTACACACGGCCTAGGCCGTGTGTCAACTGGTTTGGGGAGGTTGTCAAGGGCGGTACTGGACATCACGCTAGGCGCCGACAGGCGAAGGGTCAAGATCACTGGGCCAAGCAGCTCAGCGACGCTACGTGATCAGGCCAGGTCCAGCCACATGGCGGGGGTCAATTCAGTACGTATGTGGACATGACAGGTATTCCGTCGATTGCGCGACCGATACACCTGTCATCAGGGTGCCCCGAGAGGCACGGGGCCCCGGTGGGCCCCGTGCCCGATCCCAATCAACTCACGACGGATCAAGAGTTCTCAGGTCTTCCATCAACTCTTTCGCCTGGATTGGCGTAATGCCGAAATGGGAGGCGACTTGAGCCGCACTCATTCCACGCAATTCCGCCATTAGACGTTTCCGCCTGGAAGGCGGCGGGACTTCCTTAATGGCGGTCGGAGCGCCCTCCCTTCCGGAATACCAAAATTCCCGAAGCGACGGAGGGGAAACCCTCATTGTCCAACCTTGGGTCCTTAGGTCTTTCGCTTGAATCTTCCAGCCTGCCAGCCGTCGCATCAAGGTTCGACGGCTAATTCCAAATCCAAAAGCAATCATCTCAAGCGAGTATCCGCGCCGAATAAGAAACGCAACCTGCTCTTTGGTGATTCTTTGCGCCCCGGCCGGCAATCCCGCCTTTTGCGCCGATCTAGCCGCGCTTCTTTCCGCTGGTGTCCCGAAAGGTAACACCAGCCTGCCTAAGGTGGTAATGAATAGCCGCGTAAGTTGCTCCGTACATTGCAGCAATCTTCCTAATCGAAAGCGGCTTTCCCGTCTTTTTGTCCACCTCGGTTTCGTACGCCCGCACGATGAGTTCGCGGTTAAGGTTTGACGGCCTACCCATTTGACTTCCCTCCCGAATGGGCCCATGCCGGCAAAGGCGTGAAGAATCACGCCCGATCTATTTCTTGCCGGTAAATCCGAGAGTAACGGGGCTATTAGCAGCGTGCAACCCTGCACGTCGTCGCCCTCCGGCCCCCATCAGCCCCACAGGGGGCCAAACGACAGCCGCCCGCCCCCTTCCGAGGGGGCGGGCGGCGTTGGGGCCTCAAGGGGCCATCTAGCGGGCCGTGGCCCACACTAGAACGCCCAGCATTGCTATGACCGCAAGCAGGATGGGAACGGCATACCTTGGCGCGAACCCCTGAGGTTCCGGGTAGCCAAGATCCTTTCGAATCTGGGCCTTGACGTAACTGATGTATTCCTCATCAGCGACCACCTTGCCAAAGTCCGGCCCCCGGAGGCGGGCCAACCGCTTTTCGAATTCCCCGGGTTCCAGACCTGACAATCTTTCCTTGAGCCTGGCCACTTGATCCACGGGCCCTACCTCCTCCGCGCCCTGGCCGTCGCCGTGCGGGCCGCCAGGGCCACGATACCGATTGCCACCCCTACAGCGACCCCGGGCACCATGCACCCGGTGTTCTCGCCGTCCCCGGAGGGCCCTCCGGGCTTGCTGTGCTTGCCCTGGTTGCTGTCCTGCTTGTCCTTGGCGTCCTGGTACTCCCCGTACTCAGACATGCCTGTCCCCTCCGTTGGGCGTGCAGGGTTGCACGATAGAACTGTGACGGTATGCCCACTCGGTGTAGTCCTGCAACCCTGCATGCTCCACATTTAGGCGGCAAAAACGAAGATGCCCCGGCCAGTTGACCGGGGCATCTTCGGTGCCGCTAGGAAGCGATGACCAGCAGGAACGGCAAGCCCGCATCCTTGCCTGTCTCCAGATAGAGACGACGCGAGACGCGGCCGAACGAGTCTGCCCAGGCTGGTGATGTCGGCCAGCCGCGCCAGCGGGACGAAGGCGGCGAGCACGCCGACGCCCAGGCCGACCACGATGGTGTTCCAGACCGGGGTGCCGGTGCGCGGCGAGAGCTCGGCGAAGCGCTTGGGCAGCATGCCGTCGCGGCCCATCGAGTACAGGATGCGGGTCTGGCCGTAGATGACCACCAGGGTGATCGAGAAGATCGAGACGATGGCGCCGATCGCGAACAGGATGGCGGGCCAGCTCTGGCCGGTGATGTCCTGGAGGATCTGGGCGAGGCCGGCCTCCTGGCCGTCGAACTTCTGCCACGGCTGGGCGCCGATGCCGGCCAGGGCCACCAGGATGTACAGCACGGTGACCACCACCAGCGAGATGATGATCGCCATCGGCAGGGTGCGCCGGGGGTTCTTGACCTCCTCACCGGCGGTGGACACGGCGTCCAGGCCGATGAAGGAGAAGAAGATGCTGGAGGCCGCGACCTGGACGCCGCCGATGCCCAGCGGCATGAACGGGGTCAGGTTGCCGGAGTGGAAGCCGGTCAGGGCGACCCCGATGAACAGCAGCAGGATCAGGATCTTGACGGCCACCATGGCCGTGTTGACCTTGACCGACTCGCTGACGCCGCGGATCAGCAGGAAGCAGACCATGGCGACCAGCAGCAGCGCCGGCAGGTTGAACCAGTGGGTCGCGTCGGGCGCGCCGGCGATCACCTCGGGGATCTTGAAGCCGAACGCCAGGTCGAAGAACTTGTTCAGGTACTCGGCCCAGCTGACCGCGATCGCGGAGGCCGAGACGCCGTACTCCATCAGCAGGCAGATGCCGACGCCGAAGGCCACGCCCTCGCCGAGGGTGGCGTAGGCGTAGGAGTAGGAGGATCCGCTGACCGGGATCGCGGAGGCCATCTCGGCGTAGCAGAGCGCGGTCAGCCCGGCGGTGACGGCCGCGATCACGAACGAGAGGATGACGGCCGGGCCGGCCGACGGCACGGCGCTGTTCAGCACGAAGAAGATACCGGTGCCGATGGTGGCGCCGATGCCGATCGCGGACAGCTGCCAGAGCCCGATCGAGCGACGCAGGTGGATGCCGGAACGGCCGCCCTCCTCGGGCGCCCCGGCGGGCGGGCCCTCACGGCCCTCGCTCTCGGCGATCAGGGTGGAGACGGGCTTGCGCCTGAGGAGGCGTGCGCCGAGCGTGTTGGGGGCCAAAGCGGGGGTGTCCTTCTAGGCGGGGGAGGGTGTCCTAGTGGCCGGTCGCGCAACACACCGAAGGGTGCCATCGGGGACCAACCGAACAAAGATGGGACAGTACCGCGCGAAAGCACCAGTGTCGCAAACGAACAGTCCCGGCGCGCGCATTGTACGAACCGTCGCATCGGCATGTACAAACCGGACACTTCGCAAACGGCGGATCTCCCGGCGAGCCGATAAAGCAGCAGGTCACCGCCGTCGGTAAGGAGCTCACCGGGACAGCACCGCCTGCATCACGGCACGCGCGACCGGCGCCGCCAGCCCCCCGCCTGTCACCTCGGTCGCGTCGCTGTCCGCGACCACCACGGCGACCGCCACCGGCGGCACCGCGGCCGAGCCGGCCGGCGCCGCCCAGGCGATGAACCAGGCGTACGGCGTCCCCGTGTTGTCCACCCCGTGCTGGGCGGTGCCGGTCTTGCCGCCGACCACCGCGCCGTCGATCCGGGCGGCCCGACCGGTGCCGTTCTCCACCGCGTCGACCATCAGCCGCCGCACCTGCCCGGCGGTGCCCGGGCCGACCGCCTGCCGGTACACCGACGGCCGCACCGAGTGCACCACCGTGCCGTCGGCGGCGGTCAGACTGTCCACAAGCTGTGGACGCATCACGGTGCCGTTGTTGGCGATGCCCGCCGCGACCATCGCCATCACCAGCGGGGTGGCGGCGGTGTCGAACTGGCCGATCGAGGAGAGCGCCAGCTGCGCCTCGTCCATCCGGGTGTCGAAGTTGGACCTGGCCGCCCGCACCGGGGTGTCCAGCCGGGCCTCGTTGAAGCCGAAACCCTCGGCCGTCGCCGCCATCCGCCGCAGGCCGACCTCGACCCCGAGCCGGCCGAGCACGCTGTTGCAGCTGAGCGCCATCGCGGTGGCCAGCGACTGGTTCGGCTCGTCGCAGGCGGCCGAGTCGTTGACCAGCGGCACGGAGGTGCCCGGCAGGAGGTAGGGGTTCGGGGTGTCGGTCGGCGCGTCGACGTCGGTGACCACCCCGCTCTCCAGCGCCGCCGCCGCGGTGACCACCTTGAAGGTCGAGCCGGGCGGGTAGGTCTGCCGCAGCGCCCGGTTGAGCATCGGCCGGTCGGGGTCGCTCTGCAGCCGGCTCCAGGCCTCCCGGTCGTCGGCGGAGGTGCCGGCGAAGCTCCCCGGGTCGTAGGAGGGGGTGGAGGCCAGCGCCAGGATCCGCCCGGTGGCCGGTTCGACCGCCGCGACCGCGCCCTTCTGCCGGCCGAGCCCGCGCACCGCCGCCTCCTGGACGGCCCGGTCGACGGTGGTGCGGACGTCCCCGCCGGGGTTCTGCCGCCGGGCCACCGCGTCCCACACCGCCCAGCTCGCCAGCCGGCTGTCGGTGCCGGAGAGCAGTGCGTCCTCGGTCCCCTCCAGCTGGCTGTTGCCGTAGGTCTGCGAGGAGTAGCCGGTGACCGCCGCGTACAGCGGCCCGTCGGTGTAGGTGCGCTTGTAGTCGTACCGCCCGCCGGTGGGCTCGGAGCCGGTGACGCTGTCGGCGCCCACCCGGATGCTGCCGCGCGGCTGGGAGTAGCGCTCGACGACGAGCCGCTGGTTGGCGCTGTTGTGGTTCAGCTCGTCGGCCCGGAACACCTGCACCCGGGTGGCCTGGACGCACAGCGCCACGGTCAGCAGCAGACAGAAGGTGCCGGCCCGGCGCCCGGTCACCGAGATCCCCGGCAGCCCCTGCGGCCCGCCGCCCGGCGGCCCTCCCCCGGCGGCGGCGCCGCGACGTCCGCTCCCCCGCCCGCGTCCGAGCCCCTTCACCGGCCCTCCCCCGGGCCGGGCCGCCGGGCGATGTCGCTCATCCGCACCAGCAGCGCGACGATCACCCAGTTGGTGACCACCGAGGAACCGCCCTGGGCGACGAAGGGCAGCGTCATGCCGGTCAGCGGGACCAGCGCCAGCACCCCGCCCGCCACCACGAAGACCTGCAGCCCGACCAGCGCCGCCAGCCCGATCGCCAGCAGCCGCCCGAACGGGTCGCGCAGCGCGATCCCGGTCCGGAACCCGCGCGACACCAGCAGCGCGTACAGCAGGAACACCGCGACCAGCCCGGTCAGCCCCAACTCCTCCCCGATGGTGGCCAGGATGAAGTCGGACTTCGCGGCGAAGCCGATCAGCGCCGAGTGCCCGCTGCCCAGCCCGGCGCCCAGCTCGCCGCCCCAGGCGAAGGCGAACAGCGACTGGGCGATCTGGTTGGCCCCGTGCCCGGCGGCGATCGAGCCGAGCGGGTCCAGCCAGTCCGCGACCCGGCTGTGCACGTGCGGCGAGAGCCGGCCCACCCCCACCGCCGCGACCGCCGCCAGGAACAGCCCGATGGCGATCCAGCCGGTCCGCGCGGTGGCCACGTAGAGCATCACCACGAAGAGGCCGAAGAACAGCAGCGAGGTGCCGAGGTCGGTCTCCAGCACCAGCACCCCGACGAAGGCCGCCCAGATCGCCAGCACCGGCGCGAGCACCCGCCCGGGCGGCAGCCGCAGCCGCCACACCCGCCGCCCGGTGAGCGCCAGCGCGTCCCGGTGCACCGCCAGGTAGGCGGCGAAGAAGACCGCCAGCAGGACCTTGGCGAACTCGCCCGGCTGGAAGGAGAACGGCCCGAAGGTGATCCAGATCCGCGATCCGTACACCGGCGGGAAGAAGATCGGCAGCACCAGCAGGACCAGCGCCACCAGCGCCCCGATGTACGCGTACCGCTGGAGCCGCTTGTGGTCCCGCAGCAGGAGCAGCACCAGGACGAACAGCCCCACCCCGAGGGAGGACCAGAGCAGCTGGGTGGGGGCCGCGTTGCCCGGGGTGGCCCGGTCCAGCCGGTAGATGACGACCAGTCCGACGCCGTTCAGCAGCACCGCGATCGGCAGCGGCAGCGGGTCCGCGTACGGCGCCCGCCAGCGGACCGCGCCGTGCGCCAGCAGCGCGAGCACCCCCAGCGCGCCCCCGTACTCGCCCGCGTCGGCCGGCACCGCGCCGTCGACGTTGAGGCCCACCTCCGCGTAGCCGAGCACGGCGGTCAGCACGGCGGCGAGGACCAGCGCGAGTTCGGTGTTGCGCCGGGTCGGCACCGTACGGCGGGGCCGGCCGGCGGTTCTCGTCACGGCGGAGGGTGTCGCCACGGACCGTCCTGGGAGTCGGGGCTGCGGGCGCCGCCGGGACGACCACCGGGGAGGACGGGCGGCACCCCCATCCCCTTCGCCACCCTAACGAGCACTGTGCGGGTATTCCGCCCGGTTCACCCGGTGTGTCCCGCCGCATCGCGCGTTGGCCACGGCGAACTGATGGTCCCTAGGATCGACGGGTGACTACCGGACGACGACCGAAGGCCAGGCTCGGCAGCCTGCTGGCCGCCCTGGCGATAACGGGCGGGGCGCTGCTCAGCGGCCTGCCCGCCCATGCCGACGAACCATCAGCCAACCCAGCCGGCAAGGAGGCCCCGCGGGTCGATCTCGTACTCGATGTCAGCGGCTCGATGCGCGAGGCGGACATCCAGGGCAAGACCCGAATCTCGGTGGCCCAGCAGTCCCTGAGCGACGTCATCGACGCCCTGCCCGCCGAGACCGAGTTCGGCATCCGCACCCTGGGCGCCAACTACCCCGGCACCGACAAGGCCCAGGGCTGCCTGGACAGCAAGCAGCTCTTCCCGGTCGGGAAGACCAACAAGACCGAGGCCAAGACCGCGGTCGCGACCCTGCGGCCCACCGGCTTCACCCCGATCGGCCTGGCGCTGCGCGGCGCCGCCCAGGACCTCGGCAAGGGCGAGACCACCCGCCGGGTGGTGCTGATCACCGACGGCGAGGACACCTGCACCCCGCCCGACCCCTGCGACGTCGCCCGCGAACTCGCCTCCCAGGGCATCCACCTGGTGGTCGACACCCTGGGCCTGGCCCACGACGACAAGACCCGCCAGCAGCTGCTCTGCATCGCCAACGCCACCGGCGGCACCTACACCGACGTGCGCACCCAGGAGCAGCTCACCGAGAAGGTGAAGCAGCTGGTCGACCGCTCCAACGACACCTACACGGTCGCCCCGGTCAAGACCGCCGGCACCGACAAGTGCGAGTCCGCGCCGGTCCTCACCCCGGGCGTCTACAGCGACCGCGAGAAGTTCTCCGAGCACCGCGTCTACCGCGTCCCGGTCAAGGCCGGCCAGGAGCTGCGCGCCTCGGTCAGCGTCGCCCTGGACCGCCCGGTGGCCCGCGACTACGGCGTCCTGCTCCAGGCCACCAGCACCACCGGCCAGGAACTGGTCCGCGGCACCGACGCCGGCAGCAGCCGCACCGACGTGGTCTCCACCGGCCTGCGCTGGTCCGCCGCCGCCTCCAAGGGCTACGCCACGGCCTCCGCCACCGCCTCCGCCTCGCCGAGCGGCAAGCCGGAGACCAATGTCTGCCTGGTCGTCTCCAACTCGCTGGCCCCGCAGGCCGGTGCGGCGGCCGACCCCGGCCTGCCGCTGGAGCTGACGGTCGACCTGACCGCCGCCTCCCCCGCCCCGGACGGCCCGGCGATGGGTCTGGGCCGCGGCTGGATCCTGCTGCTGGTGCTCACCCTGGCCGGCCTGCTGACCGGCCTGCTGTTCGGCTGGATCGCGCGCTGGCGGATCGCTGTCTGGCAGGAGAACTGACCATGCGTACGACCTTCCTCCGCACCGCCGCGGCCGCCCTGGCCGTGTTCCCGGCGCTGCTGCTCGCGGCCCCGGCCGCCACGGCCGCCTCGCCCTCCCCGAGCGCGAGCGGCACCCCGGCCCCGGCCAACAAGGCCGGCACCTCCTTCCTGACCGCCGTCAACCTGGCGCCCGGCCAGGACGCCAAGGTGGACGTCTCCACCGGCGACTACCTGTACTGGGCCTTCGGCGCCGCCGAGGGCCGGACCGCCAAGGTGGACCTCACGGTCTCGCTGGCCCCGTCCGCCGACCGGCACGGGCCGCAGACCTGGAACGTCGAGGTGTTCGACGGGCTGCGCCGCCGCCAGTCCTGCACCGACGGCACCCAGAACGCGACCGCCGAGCAGGCCGCCGGCTCGCTGGCGCTCAGCTGCACCCTGCGCGAGGTCCGCTCCTGGGCCGAGCCGTGGTCCGGCGACCCGCTGCCCGGCACCTACTACGTCCGGCTCTCGGTGGCCGACGCCCCGCAGCCCGACCTCGGCCTGGCCGCCGCGGTGCAGCTGCGGGTGACCGCCAAGGGCGACGAGGACAACGCCCAGCCGGAGGGCGGCGAGCTCAAGGCCCCGCTGGTCCCGCCGGTCGGCGGCGGCGCCGCGACCGCGAAGGCGGCGGCCCCGGAGGAGCCCGAGGACCACTGGTACACCGGCTGGTTCTCCGGCTGGAACAGCCGCTGGTTCTGGACCCTGGGCGGCGGCGTGCTGGCCGCCCTGGCGGGCGTCGCCGGCTACACCCTGACCCGCCACCCGCGCGGCCGCCGGCCGGCCCGCTACGGCTCGGTGCCGCCGCAGTCCGGCGCCCCGCAGCCGGGCCCGTACGCGGGCTCCGGCCAGTCCTGACCCGCCCGGACCCCGAGGGCCGGACCGGAGACCTCTCCGGCCCGGCCCTCACCGCTTCCCGGCCCGCCCGCGCGTGATCCGCCTCACACCCCGCCGGAACCCCGCCCCGGCAGTCCGGCTGACCCCCCGTCGGCCGGCGCACCCCACAACACACCCCCACAACGCAGAAGTCCCGCCCGATCTTTCGATCGGGCGGGACTTCCGTTGGGTGGAGCTGAGGGGATTCGAACCCCTGACCCCCTCGATGCGAACGAGGTGCGCTACCGGACTGCGCCACAGCCCCAACAAGAAGAAACTTTAGCACCTCTCCGAGGTGGTCCGTGACCACCCTCCTGGTGACGCCCCTGCGGCAGGACGGGAGCGGGGGGAGGGGCGGGGGCGGAACGGAGGCGGAACGCGAAGAGGCCCCCGACGGCGGGGGCCTCTTCGCGGACGGTCGCGGACCGCTCGCGCTACTCGTTCGCGGCGCGGGGCCGCGGCTCCTGGGCGGGCGGCTCGGCGTACTGGTCGAAGAGCGGGGTGTTCCGGGACTCGACCGGGCGGCCGGCGGTCCAGGTGCCCGGCGCCGACAGGTCGAGCCCCCGGTTGACCCGGGGGGCCACCGGCGCGGTCACGTACGTCGGCAGCGGGACGGGCACCGGCTCCCAGGAGTCCGGGCCGGCCGCACCGCGCTCCCGCATGCCGTCGACCCACTCCTCGTGCTCGGTGACCTCCGCGACGGCCGAGGCCGATGCGGAGGAGGCCCCGACCGGGACCCCGGCAGGGCTCACCGCGGAGCCCGCCGCCGGACTCCCCCCGGAGGCCGCCCGCGCCGCGTCCGCCTCGGTGGCGAGCCGAAGGTGCGGGCGTCCGCGCCCGGGGGCGGGCGTCCGCGGCTCCGGCTCGGCCGCCGGGGCCGGCACCGGGGCGGCGGCCGCACGGCCCGCCTCGGCCCGCTGCTGCTCGCGCTTGCGCAGCCGCTCGGCGGCCTGGGCCGCGCGGTTGCGGTCCAGCTTCACCGCGTACCGCTGGCGCTCCAGGCGCCGCAGGTGCCCGATGTAGAGGGTCAGCAGCGCGGCCGGGACCGCGGGGACCCACAGGAAGGCCAGACCGGCCACGGCCGCGACCACCGCTCCCAGCGCGAAGGCCAGGAACAGCGCGGTGACCATCCGGCGCCGGCGCGCCAGCAGCCGGGCCCGGCGCTCGGGGCCGCCGCCTCGGGGTGCCGGCCTCGGCTCGGCTCGGTCGCGTTCCACTGGCCGGGCGGGCGCGGGCGCGTCCGTCCTGTCGTCGGGGAGGTCCGGGGCACCCGGGGTGTCCGGGGCGTCCGCGGGGTCGCCGGGGGCGGCCGCGTCCCGCTCGGGGGGGCCGTCATTGCTCTGCTCGTCGTCACGCGGTTCGTCACCCAGGGCCCGGGACGCCCGCCGCTCCAGCGCCGAACGCCCGGCCAGCAGGCGGATGGCGGTGCTGAAGCGTTCCGTCGGGCGCGCCTCGTTGAGCTCGTCCTGCCTGCGGAGCCACATCGGCACCAGATAGGCGGCCCAGGCCCCTACGATGACGGCGTAGATAAGGCCGCTACTGCTCACGATTCACACCGTACGGGCGTGCAGGAGGGGCCGGTAGCAATTTGGCACGGCGTGTCGTGTGATCAAGCTGATTCTCCGACTATTTTGCCGGTATTTGTGCCCGTCCGTCGTCGCGCCGATGCCATATCGATATTTCATTCGAACATACATTCAATTACGTGGTCGGCGGCCGGAGCTGAGAGAACGCCAGCGTTCGAGCATCCCCTCCGGGACCTCCTCGGCGGCGAGCGCGAACACCAGGTGGTCCCGCCAGTCGCCGTCGATGTGCAGATAGCGCGGACGCATTCCCTCCGAGCGGAAGCCGAGCTTTTCCACCACGCGCCGGCTCGGGGCGTTCTCGGGCCGGATGCACACCTCGATCCGGTGCAGGCCGAGAGTGCGGAAACAGTGGTCCACCGAGAGCGCGACGGCGGTCGGCATGATGCCCCGCCCAGCCACCGCCTCGTCGATCCAGTACCCGACATTGGCCGAGCACATCGACCCCCAGGTGATTCCGCCGACGGTCAACTGACCCACCAGCCGGCCGCGGTACAGCACCACAAAGGGCAGCATCCGGCCGGCCGAGGCCTCGGCGCGCAGATAGCGGACCATCTGCCGGAAGGTCGGGCGCGGGCCCGCCGCCAGACCGGCCGGGCCGGGCGGCACGGTGGCCTCCCAGCGGCGCAGCCAGTCCCGGTTGCGGCGGCTGACCTCCTGCCACTCGCGCTGGTCGCGGGCCCTGATCGGGCGCAGCACGACGTCCCCCTCGTGGAGTTCCACCGGCCAGCCGGCGTTCAGTGCGCGCTCCCGGAAGCTGCCGTGTCGGGCCGGGGGTGGTCCCCGCCACCGAGCTGGTCGACGGCGTGGGCGAGCAGCGGGGCCAGGACGGCCAGGCCGTCCCGGACGCCGCCGGTCGATCCCGGCAGATTGACGACCAGGGTACGTCCGGCGAGGCCGGCCAGCCCCCGGGAGAGCGCGGCGGTGGGCACCGTGTCCCGGCCGTACGCCCGGATCGCCTCGGGGATGCCGGGAATCTCCCGGTCGATCACCCGGGCGGTCATCTCGGGGGTGAGGTCGTTCGGCGAGATGCCGGTGCCGCCGGTGGTCAGCACCACGTCGTAGCCGGCCGCCACGGCCTCCCGGAGCACCGCCTCGACCGGTTCGCCGTCCGGGACGACCCGGGGGCCGTCCACGTCGAAGCCCATCGCCCGCAGGCCCTCGACCAGCAGCGGGCCGCCCCGGTCGGCGTAGACGCCGGCGGAGGCGCGGTTGGAGACGGTGACCGCGAGGGCTCTCATTCCTCCCCCTCCGGGGCGGTCCAGTCACCGCTCTTGCCGCCGGTCTTGCTCAGCACCCGGACGGACTCCACCGCGGCGCCCTTGTCGACGGCCTTGACCATGTCGATCACGGTGAGCCCGGCCACCGCGACGGCGGTCAGCGCCTCCATCTCGACCCCGGTCCGGTCAGTGGTCCTGACGGTCGCGGTGATCTCCACCGCGTCGTCGGCGACGGTCAGCTCGACCTTCACGCCGGAGAGCGCGATCGGGTGGCAGAGCGGGATCAGCTCGGGCGTCCGCTTGGCGCCCATGATCCCGGCGATCCTGGCCACGGCCAGCGCGTCGCCCTTGGGCACTCCCTCGCCGCGCAGCAGCTCGACCACCCGCGGGGAGACCCGGACCCGACCCGCCGCGACGGCGGTCCGGGCGGTCACGTCCTTCGCGGAGACGTCGACCATCCGGGCCGCGCCCTGCTCGTCGACATGGGTGAGGCGGTCGCCGGGGGGTGAGGCGGTCACGGGTGGCTCCAGGGGGCGCGCAGGTCGAATACCGCGCTACCGTACCCCCCGTCCCGGTCCCGGCGCGGGAGGGGCCGCATCGGTGGGACGGCCCCGCCGCAACAGGGAGTTCGGCCGTGCTCAGCCGCCGAGCAGCACCACGTCGACCTCGCTGCCCGCGGGCAGCTCGGTGACGTCCTCGGGAACGGTGATCAGGCAGTCCGCCCGGGCGAGCGCGCCGACCAGGTGCGACTCCGCGCCGCCGACCGGCTCCACCAGGCCGTCCGCGGCCGTGTACCGGCCGCGGAGGAACTGCCGGCGGCCGGCGGGCGAGCGCAGCGCCACCGGGCAGTGCGCCCGGACCACGGGGCGGTGGACGTCCTCGGCGCCGAGCATCACGCGGATCACCGGGCGGACGAACAGCTCGAAGGAGATGTACGCGCTGACCGGGTTGCCGGGCAGGGCCAGCAGCGGCACCCCGGGGCCGGGGCCGATCCGGCCGAAGCCCTGCGGCTTGCCGGGCTGCATCCGCAGCCGCCGGAAGTCCACCCCGCCGTACTCCGCGAAGACCTCCTTGACCACGTCGTACGCGCCGACGCTGACGCCGCCGCTGGTGACGACCAGGTCGGCCCGGCCGAGCTGGTCCTCCAGGACGGCGCGCAGCCTGGCCGCGTCGTCGGGGACGCCGCCGACCCGGTAGGCGATCGCGCCGGCGTCACGGGCCGCGGCGGTGAGGGTGAAGCTGTTGGACTCGGAGATCTGCCCGGGTCCGACCGGCTCGCCGGGCTGGACCAGCTCGCTGCCGGTGGACAGCACCACGACCCGGGGGCGCGGACGGACGGTGGCGGTGGCCCGGCCGATTGCGGCGAGCAGGCCGAGCTGGGCGGGTCCGAGCCGGGTGCCGGCGGTCAGTACCCGGCTGCCGGCGGCGACGTCGCTGCCGCGGCGGCGGATGTGGGCGCCCTCGGCGACCGGGCGCAGCACCCGGACCTCCTCGCCCTCGACCGCGGCGGCCATCGCGTCGGCGGGCCGGCCGGTGCCGGTGCCGCCGTCGGTCCACTCGACCGGGGCGACAGCCCCGGCGCCGGGCGGGACGGGCGCGCCGGTCATGATCCGGGCGGCCTGGCCGGGGCCCACGGCCGGGAGTTCACCGGCGCCGGCGGCGATGTCGCCGACCACGGTCAGCACCGAGGGGTACGCGGTGCTCGCGCCGACGGTGTCGGGGGTGCGCAGGGCGTAGCCGTCCATCGAGCTGTTGTCGAAGGGGGGCAGGTCGCCCTCGGCGACGACGTCCTCGGCCAGCCGGCAGCCCTGCGCGTCGAGCAGTTGCAGCTCGATGGCGGGGAGCGGGCCGACGGCGGCCAGGACGTCCGCGAGGTGCTCGTCCACGGTCCACAGACCGTCCGGACGGGCACCGGGGCGGGCGGCCGCGGCCGGGTCCGCGGAGTCGTCGCAGCAGGCTGCGGGGGTGGTACCGCTCTCCGTGGACCCGGTCATGGGCGCGCTCGCTCTCTGTCGGTGTGTCAGTCCTGCAGCTCGGTGGCGACGAACTCGCGCAGCCAGGTGCGGAACTCCGGCCCGAGGTCCTCGCGCTCCGAGGCGAGACGGACGATAGCGCGCAGGTAGTCCGAGCGGTCGCCGGTGTCGTAGCGGCGGCCCTTGAACAGCACGCCGTGGACCTGGCCGCCGGTGTCGGCGGGGCGGGTGGTCAGTTCACGAAGCGCGTCGGTGAGCTGGATCTCGCCGCCGCGGCCGGGCGGGGTGTCCCGCAGCACGTCGAAGACGGACGGGTCGAGCACGTACCGGCCGATGACGGCGTAGTTCGACGGCGCCTCGGCGGTCTCCGGCTTCTCGACCAGGTCGGTCACCTGGAAGACGTCGTCGCCGAAGGTGCTCGGCTTGACGGCGGCGCAGCCGTACAGGTGGATCTGGGAGGCGTCGACCTCCATCAGCGCGACGACCGAGCCGCCGAGCTCCTGCTGGACCTCGATCATCCGGGACAGCAGCGGGTCGCGCGGGTCGATCAGGTCGTCCCCGAGGAGGACGGCGAAGGGCTGGCCGGCGACGTGCTGCTCGGCGACCGAGACGGCGTGGCCGAGGCCCTTGGGGTCGCCCTGGCGGACGTAGTGCATGTTGGCGAGCTCGACGGACTCGCGGACCCGGCGGAGGCGGTCCTGGTCGCCCTTGCGGGCGAGCAGCTCCTCCAGCTCGTAGGCGCGGTCGAAGTGGTCCTCGAGGGCGCGCTTGTTGCGGCCGGTGACCATCAGTATGTCGGACAGGCCCGCGGAGGCCGCCTCCTCGACGACGTACTGGATCGCCGGCTTGTCGACGACGGGCAGCATCTCCTTCGGAGTGGCCTTGGTGGCCGGCAGGAATCGGGTACCCAGACCGGCCGCGGGGACCACTGCCTTGGTGACCGGGATACGGGAGTTGGTCGTCGTCATGCGTTTACCTTACTAAGGCACGTATTTCGCCTGACCGGGCGCAGTTGACCGATGCTTGGGCAGCACGTCGCCGGACCCGGCCGCGATGGCAGGCAAGGGGGACGGCCGGGCGGGGTGAGGGGGTCCCCTCCGACACAGGGCGACAGATTACCCGGCTTTTCCTAACGGTCACGTTCGGCTGCGAAGACTCCGTCCGACTGCTGGGAATTGACCGTCGCCCCGGTTGCCGGGACGTTTCCGGAAAGCGCCGCCGGGGCGACCGGGCGCCAGCAGTCGCCGCCGTCCGCGCGGGCGGC
>NZ_JAIY01000004.1:78194-145621 GCF_000710405.2 Kitasatospora sp. MBT66
GCTGCGGGCGCGCGGGCTGCGGGTGCTGCTCCCGGTGCTGCTGGCCGACAACGACCTGGACTGGGCGGAGTACGCGGGGCCGTCGGCGCTGGCCCCGGCCGGGCGCGGCCTGCTGGAGCCGGTCGGCGGGCGGCTCGGCCCCGAGGCGGTGACCGGGGCCGGGCTGGTGCTGCTGCCGGGGCTGGCGGTGGACCGGCGGGGGCTGCGGCTGGGGCGCGGCGGCGGCTCGTACGACCGGGTGCTGGCCCGGCTGGAGCGGGCCGGGGCGCGGCCGGTGCTGGCGGTGCTGCTGTACGAGCACGAGCTGCTGGAGCGGGTGCCGGCCGAGCCGCACGACCGGCCGGTGGACCTCGCGCTGACCCCCTCCGGTGCCCACCGGCTGGGGTGAGGTCCGGCCGCGACCGGGGCGACGGGCGGGCTCGGGCGCGGCAGAAGGCCCAGCAGAGGGCCCAGCAGAGGGCGCAGTAGAGGCCGCAGCAGAGGGCGCAGCAGAAAGCCCCGCGCCCCCGGACGGATCCGGGGGCGCGGGGCTTCGACGCGGCGGGCGGGCCTCAGCCCGCGGTCAGCGTCAGCTTGTGCTTGGTCGCCCGCTCGACCGCGTCCGGCGAGAAGGACCAGCTCAGCAGCTTGCCCTTGAGCCAGAGGTCGGTCTGGTCGTTGTAGTTCTCGTGGAAGGCGTGACCGGAGGCACCGCCGACGATGATCCAGCGCGAGGCGTCGAGGTCGTTGAGGTCGACCACCATGCGCATCGAGGGGATCCAGTCGACCTGGTACCCGGCGGCCGCGTTCCAGCCCGCCGCGTCGACCGCCGCCGAACCGCCGGAGAGCCGGTAGGGACCCCGGTTGAGCAGCTGGTGGACGACACCCGAGGCGATCGAGGAGCTGTCCGAGCCCATGGTGCGCTCCCGCAGCTCCAGCTTGTGCAGCCGGCCCCAGCTCCAGGTGGTGATGTCCTTGGTGAGCAGCGAGGTGAGCTCCTGGCGGGCGTTGGTCATCGCCTCGCGCAGCAGGTTGTCCAGGCCCTTCTGCTCCTTGTGCTGGGAGTCGATGTACGTCCACCAGCCGCTGTCGGGCTTCTCCAGCTGCTGCCGGACGACCTCGTTCCAGCGGTCGCCGCCGTCCGGCTGGGCCTTGGCCGGGTCACGGGTGCCGCACTCGGTGACGATCTTCGACTTGCTGTCCGGCCTGGTCGGGTCGATCTGCTGGCGGACCAGCAGGCAGTTCTCCTCGGCCCGCAGGTCGGCCGGGAACTTCTGGCCGAAGGCGAGGGTGAGCAGCTGGCGCCAGACGCCGTTGTAGTAGGCGGCGGCGGCCGAGTCGGCGTCCTGGTGGAAGTTCCAGTCCTTCAGCAGGTCCTGCGCCTCGCGCACGTAGGGGTCGTCGACCTCGACCTTGAGCAGCATCGGGACCAGGGTCTTGGCCAGGATGCTGGTGTTGTCGAGCTGCATGTCCTGCATGTCGTCCGGCGAGATCTTGCCGTTGTTCTTCAGCCGGGCCTCCAGCTGGTCGGTGATCTCCTTGGCTCGGGTGCCGTACTCCCAGTCGGTGGTCAGCGCGGGCTTGTAGCTCGGGTCGACCACGGCCTGGTTGGCGGTGACGATGTAGCCGCTGCTCGGGTTGAGGCTCCAGGGCATGGCGCTGAACGGGACCGGGTCCTTCTTCCACTGGTAGGCGGAGTCCCAGCCCGGCGCCGGGTAGCGGCCGTCGCCCTTGCCGCGCACCGGGATGTAGCCCGGGGCCTGGTAGCCGATGTTCTTGGCGTCGGCGTAGACGAGGTTCTGCGACGGGACGGTGAAGTCGGCGGCGGCCTTCTGGAAGTCGTCCCAGTTCTTGGCCCGGTCGAGCGCGAAGACGGCGTCCATGGTGCGGCCCGGGATCAGCGCGGTCCACTGCAGGGCGACGCCGTAGCCGCCGGTGCCCCGGTCCGGGGCGGAGGCGCCGTTGGGCGCGTACTTGCCGACGTTCTGCTGCTCGGTGCTCGGGTCGGAGATCAGCGGGGCGCCGGTCTCGGTGGTGCGGACGGTGATGGTGCGGTCCTCGCCCCCGGCGACCTTGATGGTCTCCTTGCGGAGCTCGAACTTCTTCTCCTTGCCGTCGACCAGGTAGGTCTCGGGGCCGGTCACCTTCTCCAGGAAGAGGTCGGTGACGTCGGCGCCGAGGTTGGTGAAGCCCCAGGCGATGTCCTTGTTGTGGCCGATGACCACACCGGGCATGCCGGCGAAGGTGAAGCCGGAGACGTCGTACTGGCAGGTCGGCGAGACCGTCCGGCAGTGCAGGCCCATCTGGTACCAGACCGAGGGCAGGCCGGGGCCGAGGTGCGGGTCGTTGGCCAGCAGCGGCTTGCCGGTGGTGGTGTGGCTGCCGGCCACCACCCAGGAGTTGGAGCCGATGCCCTGGCCGTTGCGGCCGAGCAGCTCGGGCAGCGCGTCGATCCGGTCGGTGACGCCCTTGAGCAGCGCCGAGGTGGCGGCGGCGCCCTGGGCGGTGCCGGCGGCGGTCCCCTGGGCGGCCGGGGCGGAGCCGTCGGCCGGCTTGTAGGAGGTGCCGTTGACGGTGCCGGTCTTCACGATCGTGCCGTTGCGCGCGTACGGGTAGTCCGGGTACAGCTCGGCGATCTTCTCCGGGCTGAAGTCCTGGGCGAGCAGCGAGCGGTCGATCTCCTCCTGGAGGTTCCCGGAGAGGTCCCAGGCCATCGCCTTGAGCCAGGCCACCGAGTCGACCGGGGTCCACTGCTCGGGCTTGTAGTCGCCGTTGACGACACCGAGCACGCCGTACTCCACCGAGGCGGCGGAGCCGCCCGGGTGCTCGGCGAGCCAGGAGTTGACCCCCTCCGCGTAGGCCTGGAGGTTCTTCTTGGTGTCGGCGTTGAGAAGGGTGTCGAACTCCTTCTGGGCCACCTGGCGCCAGCCCATGGTGCGGATCATGGAATCGGTGTCGACCTGGCTGTCGCCGAACATCTCGGAGAGCCGGCCCGCGGTGATGTGCCGCCGGACGTCCATCTCCCAGAACCGGTCCTGGGCCTGGACGTAGCCCTGGGCGCGGAAGAGGTCCTCGGAGCTGTCGGCGTAGAGCTGGGGGATGCCGTTGGCGTCCCGCTTCACGTCGACCGGCGCGCTCATGCCCGCCACCTTGACGCTGCCGTCGACCTCCGGGAAGGACGCGCGGACCGCGGCCACCCCCCGGTAGCCGCCGTAGCCGGCGCCGGCCACCAGCAGTACGACCAGCACGATCACGATCAGACGGGCGCGCCGGAACTTTTTCGAGCGGGGCATCTGGGTCCTTGCGGTCCTCACTGGGGGGCGGGCGGACATGTCAAGGGCACGGGGCCGTGACAGGGCACCACATTAGGCCGACTCGGCTGGCGGCCGTGCACGGGGGACGCTCACGGTGGGATCGGAGGAGGTCAGAAGGCGGTCGGAAGGAGGCCGGGAACAGGCCGGAAGCGCGGGCTCGAGGGAACGCGTGGCCAATGAACCTAAAGATATGGCAAAATGTTAGACTGAGTAACGATCCGCAAGGGGAGTAATTGGCACCCCAGGTCGCCACCCCTGTCGGGACCCCGTCCGCCCCCGCCACGTCCGAGGTGCCCCTGCGTGAATGTCGACCACCTGAACCAGCTGCTGCTCGAGTTCTCCGTGATCCTGCTGATCGCGGTGGTCGCCGTGCGCGTGTCCACCAAATCCGGCCTGCCCAGCCTGCTGATCTACCTCGGCATCGGGGTGGCGCTCGGCCAGAACGGCCTCGGCATCTCCTTCGACAACGCCGAGCTCACCCAGGTCCTCGGCTACGCGGCCCTGGTGGTGATCCTGGCCGAGGGCGGCCTCAAGACCAACTGGCGCGAGGCCAGACCCGTCATGGGGGCCGCCACCGTGCTCGCCACCGTCGGCGTCGCGATCAGCGTCTTCGTCACCGCGGCCGGGGCCCACTGGCTGGTCGGCCTGGACTGGCGCACCTCACTGCTGCTCGGCGCGATCGTCTCGTCCACGGACGCCGCGGCCGTCTTCTCGGTACTGCGGACGGTGCCGCTGCCGCGCCGGCTGACCGGTCTGCTGGAGGCCGAGTCCGGCTTCAACGACGCGCCGGTGGTCATCCTGGTCGTCGCCTTCGCCGCCGTCGGCGAGCCGGACCCGTGGTACGTCCTGATCGGCACGATCCTCGCCGAGCTGGCGATCGGCCTGGCGGTCGGCCTCGCGATCGGCAAGCTCGGCGCGTACGGCGTCAAGCGCGTCGCCCTGCCGTCCTCCGGCCTCTACCCGATCGCGGTGCTGGCCCTCACCGTGCTCGCCTACGCCGGCGGCGCGCTGCTGCACGGCTCCGGCTTCCTCGCCGTCTACGTCACCGCGGTGATCCTCGGCAACGCCAAGCTGCCGCACGGCCCGGCCGTCCGGGGCTTCGCCGACGGCCTGGCCTGGATCGGGCAGATCGGCATGTTCGTGCTGCTCGGCCTGCTCTGCGCCCCCGAGTCGATGGGCTCGGCCGTGGTGCCGGCGCTGGTGATCGGCGCGGTGCTGGTCTTCGTCGCCCGGCCGCTCTCGGTGGTGCTCACACTCACCCCGTTCCGGCTGCCGCTGCGCGAGCAGGCCCTGCTCAGCTGGGCCGGCCTGCGCGGGGCGGTGCCCATCGTGCTGGCCACCATCCCGATGGTGGCCGGCGCGCCGATGGCCCAGGACGTCTTCAACATCGTCTTCATCCTGGTCGTGGTCTTCACCCTGCTCCAGGGGCCGACCCTGCCCTGGGTCGCCAAGGGCCTGCGGATCGGCGACGGCTCGATGGGGCAGGACCTCGGCATCGAGTCGGCGCCGCTGGAGAAGCTGCACGGGCACCTGCTGTCGGTCGCGCTGGCGCCGGACTCCCGGATGTCCGGCGTGGAGATCGGCGAGCTGCGGCTGCCGACCGGGGCGGCGGTCACCCTGGTGGTGCGGGAGGGGAGCAGCTTCGTGCCCGACAAGGCGACCGTGCTGCGCGGCGGGGACGAGCTGCTGGTCGTCACCACCGACGCGGTGGGCGAGGCGGCCGAGCGGCGGCTGCGGGCCGTGGACAAGGGCGGCAAGCTGGCCGACTGGCTGCACGGACGTGGGACCTGAAGGTCTCGCGCGGAGTTCACCTTGACTTAACAGGACAACTTTGGATCCGTCCTGTAGTGTCGAGTCGAGCGCGACATCTACGCGCGTATAACCATTGTTTGCTGACACACCACACCCCAGCATCTGCCTGAAGCAGAGTTGGCGCGACCGCTCGGCGGCCGCGGCCCGGACCCGGCCCACCGCCGGACCGGCCCGGTAACTACCCCGGTCGACGCGCGAGAGGACGACTCTCGGCGCCGTCGGGGCCACCCCATGCCCTGCCGCGCTACCAGGCAGCAGGAAGGACCGACCGTGACGGCCCGCCGAACGGTCGAGAGCGTCGAGGACGCCGAGAATGCCATGGCCGAGGCTGACGCCACGGGCGACGCCGGCAGCACGGGCAGCGCGGACACCGCGCCGGCCCGGGTCGGCTACGGGGCCCTGCTGCGCACTCCCGGGGCCTGGACGTTCCTGACCCCCGCGCTCCTCGCGCGGCTGCCCTACGCGATGCTCAGCATGGGAATCCTGCTGCTGGTCAAGGACACCCACGGCTCCTACGGCACCGCCAGCACGGTCGCGGCGGTCGCCGCCGTCGCCCAGGCGCTGATCGGCCCGCAGACCGGGCGGCTCGCGGACCGGTACGGCCAGGCCGCCGTGCTCGTCCCGACCGTCCTGGTGCACGCGGCCTCGGTCGGCGCGCTGATCGCGCTCGCCCTCGGGCACGCGCCGGCCTGGAGCCTGTTCCTGGCCGCCGCCCCGGCCGGTGCGAGCGTCCCGCAGATCGGCGCGATGGTGCGCGCCCGCTGGATCTCCACCTTCACCGCCGAGGGCGCCTCCGCCTCCTCCGCCGCCAAGGTGAGCACCGCCTTCGCCTTCGAGTCCGTGACCGACGAGTTCACCTTCGTCGTCGGCCCGATCCTGGCCGCCGCCGTGGCCACCTCGGTCAACCCCTCGACCGGGCTGATCGCCGAGGCCGCGCTGACCCTGGTCGGCGGTCTGGCCTTCGCGGCCCAGCGGCGCACCGCGCCCGCCCGGGTGGTGCGCGAGCCCGGCGTCCGGCAGGCCTCGGCCCTCGCCTCCCCCGGCGTCCGGCTGCTGGCCGCCACCTTCCTGGGCGTGGGCGCCGTCTTCGGCGGCCTGCAGGTCTCGGTGAACGCCTTCGCCGACTCGGTCGGCCGGCCGGGCGCCGCGGGCACCGTCTACGGCATCTTCGCCGGCGGCTCGATGCTGGCCGGCGTGCTGTACGGCATGGTCGCCTGGCGGCGGTCGGTCCAGCAGCGGATGGTCATGAGCTACGGCCTGCTGGTGCTGGGCTGCTCGACCCTGTGGGCGATGCCGAACCTGGTCGCGCTGTCGGTCGCCGGGCTGGTCTGCGGCCTGGCCATCGCGCCCACCCTGATCAGCGGCTACACCCTGGTCGAGACGCTGGTCGAGGACGGCGCCAAGACCGAGGCCTTCACCTGGCTGACCGGCGCCATCGGCCTGGGCCTGGCGACCGGCGCGACGGCGGCCGGGCGGCTGATCGACGCGCAGGGCCCGACGGTCGGCTTCCTGGTGCCGGTCGCCGGTGCCGGTCTCGGCCTGATCGCCCTGCTCTCGCTGCGGGGGCTGCTGGTACCGGCCGGAACCCGCAGCACGGTGGTCGCCGGCTCGGTGGAGCGCGGTGCGCCCGCCGGGCTGGTGGGGGCCGTCAAGGGCTGACCCCGGGGCCAGAACCGACTCATCTCACATTCGAGTCGCTGGACTGATCCTCCGGAATGCCGCATCATTGAGGATCGTTAGCACTCATCAGGCGAGAGTGCCAGGAGGAAGACAAGTGCCCACGTACCAGTACCAGTGCACCGAGTGCGGCAACGGCCTGGAGGCGGTGCAGAAGTTCACCGACGAGCCGCTGACCACGTGCCCCGACTGCCAGGGACGGCTCCGCAAGGTCTTCTCGGCGGTGGGTGTCGTCTTCAAGGGCTCCGGCTTCTACCGGACCGACAGCCGCTCCTCCTCCAGCAGCTCGGTGGGATCCGGCTCGTCGTCGTCCTCTTCGTCGACGTCGGCCTCGGGCTCCTCGTCGGGCTCGTCCTCGTCGGGCTCCTCGGGTTCGTCGGGGTCCTCGGCCCCCGCGGCCAGCCCCGCTCCGGCGGCCGGCTGACCTTCTGCCGGGTCGCGGCAGCAGCTTCTCGGACGGCCCGCCGTTCCCGTTCTCCACGGGTGCGGCGGGCCTTTCGCGCGTTCTGCGGCGGGTGTCCCGGGGGCGGGCGTTTCGGGGCTGGGGCGTTTCGGGGGCAGGGCTTTCGGGGGCGGGTGTCCCGGGGGCGGGTGTCCCGGGGGCGGGTTCTGTCAGCGCCGGGCGGGTCGGTTCACCCCCGCGGGTGGGTCCCGTTGTCCACAGGGCCGGGTTTTCCACAGGTACGGAAAAGGGAGTTCCGGCGGTCGCGCGGGCGGCCCAGAGTGGGCACCGCCAGCCCCGAACCCGACCCGTGGAGGTACCCGTGCGTACCGCTTCGCCCGCCCTGTCGCCCCGTCCGCTGCCGATCCCGCCGCTGCCCGCGCCGACCGTTCCGCCCCGGCAGCCGGTGCCCTCCTTCCCGCCGATCGGAGGCCGGGCCGGTCTGCGCGGCCGGCTCCGACAGCTGCTGGCAGCCGGCCCCCGGGTGCCGGCCGTGCTGCTCTTCGCGATGGCGGCCGCACTCGCCCTCGGACCGGCCTGGGCGGACCCGCGGACGCCGGAATCGGCACCGCCGGTCGGCCGAACGGGTTGTCCGGCGGAGGGGGGAGGAAATCACCCGTAACCGAGGAACGACTTCGTCGTTCACGCGGCATGAAGGGCTTCAAGGAATTCCTGCTGCGCGGAAACGTCGTCGACCTGGCCGTCGCCGTAGTCATCGGTGCGGCTTTCACCAGCATCGTCAACGCCTTCGTCAAAGGCGTCATCAATCCGATCGTCGGCGCGTTCGGGGCCAAGGACCTCGCGTCCTACAGCTCCTGCATCAAGGGGCCCTGCGAGGTGACCGCCGCCGGTGAGGTGACGTCCGGAATCCTCATCCTCTGGGGCAGCGTGCTCAGCGCGGCCCTGCAGTTCCTGATCACCGCCGCCGTCGTCTACTTCTGCCTCATCCTGCCGATGACCAGGTTCACCGCCCGGCGCAAGACCCTGGCCGAGGTCCAGGCGGAGGCCGAGGCCAAGGAGGTCCTGCTGCTCACCGAGATCCGCGACGCCCTGGTCACCCGGGCCGCCTGACCCCTGGCCCGTCCGAACCCCGCCGCGCCACGCCCCGTCCCGCCCGGGGCCCGGCGGCCCCTCCCCCTCGGATCAGTCCCCGTGGTGCGGCGGGCGCTGGCTCAGGTACCAGTCCAGCCCCCGTCCACCGCTCTCCCCGGCCCCGGGGCGCTCGCCCCACCCGGTGTCGGTGTCGTCCCGGGACTGCCGGTCCAGCGGGTCCCCGAAGATCAGCCGGGCCTTCGCCGCCGCGTCCGCACCCGGCTGTGCCTTGGGGGCGGCCTGTGCCGGCCCGCTCCCCGCCCCTGGCCCGGTACCGGGCTGCGTGCCCGGTCGGCCGTCCGTCGCGTCCTTCGCCATCGTCTCCTCCACCGCTCTCGCCGTCCCCGCCGCTGTCCGCCGTCGCCCGCCCCTGCCCACCAAGCCTAGAAGGCCCCGGAGCGGCCCGGGGACGAAGGTTGGCCCGGCGCGGACCGCTCCGCACCGGGCCCACCGGGCCGTCCCCGCCCCCGTACCCACCTCCGGCCGCGCCGCCCCGCGCGCCCCACGTCTCCGTAGACCTCCGCTACGCGGCCTCGAAGCCCGCATGGTCGGCGATCTTCTTCAGCTCCGCCAGCGCGTGCTTCTCGATCTGGCGGATCCGCTCACGGGTCAGCCCGTGCTGCTTGCCCACCTCGGTGAGGGTGCGCTCGCGGCCGTCCTCCATCCCGTAGCGGGAGCGGATGATCGATGCCGTCCGGTCGTCCAGCCGCCCGATCAGGCCGTCCAGCTCCTCACGGCGGAGCATGACCATCACGGCGTCCTCGGGGGACGTCGCCCCGGTGTCCTCGACCAGGTCGCCGAACTGGGTCTCGCCCTCGTCGTCGACCGACATGTTCAGACTGACCGGGTCGCGCGCCCAGTCCAGCACGTCCTTGATCCGGGTCTCGGTGGTGTCCAGCTCGGCCGCGATCTCGGCCGGCTCGGGCTCACGGCCCAGCTCCTTCGACTTCTCCCGCTGCACCCGCCGGATCCGGCCCAGCTCCTCGACCAGGTGGACGGGCAGCCGGATGGTGCGCGACTGGTCGGCGATCGACCGGGTGATGGCCTGGCGGATCCACCACGTCGCGTAGGTGGAGAACTTGAAGCCCTTGGCGTAGTCGAACTTCTCCACCGCGCGGACCAGGCCCGCGTTGCCCTCCTGGATGAGGTCCAGCAGGGGCAGGCCGCTGCGCGGGTAGCGCCGGGCGACGGCGACCACGAGACGGAGGTTCGACCGGATGAAGACGTCCTTGGCGCGCTCGGCGTCCTCGGCTATCGCCTCCAGCTCCTCGCGCTGGACGCCCTCGGGGAGCCCGCCCTCGTCCAGCAGATGCTGGGCGTACACGCCGGCCTCGATCCGCAGCGAGAGCTCGACCTCCTCGGCGGCATCGAGCAGGGGCGTCCTGGCGATCTCGTCGAGATACATGCCGACCAGGTCACGGTCGGCCTCGAAGTTGGTCGGGCGGGCCGCGCGAGTCCGGTCGGCCCTGTCGCGAACGACGGCACGGGTGGCCATGCTTGCTCCCTTTGCTGGTGTTGCCGAGGTCTGGGCTGCCTGCCCCCAGGAGGGCACGATGTGCGGGCCCCGAGGGGCTCACACGTAACGATCCAACGAACAGATTCCGGACAACATTCCCAAGTCGCTCAGATTCTTCCAGGGATGCAGTATCCTGCGAGATTTATCCCCGATTCCGAACGGAGGGTGACAGCGCGAGCACCGCGGGTGCCGTTCCGGGACCGTTTCGGCGCACCCCGCGCACGGCCCCCGCCAGGCACAACCCCGCCGGCGCCGGGCGCGTTCCCGCGCGGACCCGCGCTCCCGCACCGGCGCACGCAGGTTCTCCGCACAAAAGATGCCAAATCGCTATCACCGCAGCGCACGCTCGGCGCAGGCGGCTGGGAAGGTGTCAGCCATGCACCTGACCAACAGCTCGCCCACCATCACCGCGCGTGATCGCCACCTGCTCCGGCACGCGGCACTCGCGGTCTGTTGCGCCGGACTGTTCGCCGCCCTCGCGGCCCTGGTGCAGACCGGCTGGGGCCCGCTCGCCCGGTTCGACCGCGAGCTCACCGGCGATCTGCACCGCTACGCGGCCGATCACACCGTGTGGACCGCCTCGGTGCAGATGTTCTCCGACATCGGCGGGACGATCACGATGCGCAGCGTCCTCGGCGCCGTCGCGCTCTGGCTCTGGCTGATCGGCGCCCGGACGCTGGCCGGCTGGGTGGCGGCCCAGACCCTGATCGGCTGGGGCGGCCAGTGGGTGCTGAAGCTCTCCTTCGGCCGCCACCGGCCGGCCTTCTCCGACCCGGTCGCGCACGCCGACGGTCCCTCCTTCCCCTCCGGGCACGCGATGGCCTCCGTGATCACCTGCGCGGTGCTGGTCGGCCTGCTCTGGCCCCGGGCCCGCCGCGCCGGCCGGACCACCGCCTGCACGACCGCCGCACTGACCGTCCTCGCGATCGGCGCCTCCCGGGTCTTCCTCGGTGTCCACTGGACCACCGACGTCCTGGCCGGCTGGCTCGCCGCCGGAATCGTCCTCGGCGCCGTCACCGTCCTCGTCGAACTCGCCCGCCCCGGCGCCCTCGCCCGCGACTTCCGCCGGGTGGACTGGCGCACCCGCCCCCGCGTCCAGCGGGTGCTCGTCTCCTCCGCCCGCCCGCCCCGCGACACCGACCCCTCGGACGATCCCGCGGACGACCTCCCGGACGCCCCCTCCGACAATGCCCCCGTCGCCGGACCCGCCGCCGACCCCGTCCCCGACCGCCCCGACGGCCTCCTGCGCTGAGGACCTTCCGCGCCGCCGATCCACCGCGCCGACGGGACCGGGCCGACGATCCACCGGGCTGACAACCGCTCACCGGAACGCCGCGGGCCCCCTCGGTCGTGACCGAGGGGGCCCGCGTACTACGTCGTCCGCCGGAACCGGCGCTGTGCCCCAGGCAGGATTCGAACCTGCGACACCGGCTTTAGGAGAGCCGTGCTCTATCCCCTGAGCTACTGAGGCGGGGGAAGACCGCTGACAGCCTAGCGGATCGCCGGGGAGGGTTGGGCGGGGACGGGCCCGGACGGACGGGCCGACGGCGGGTCAGCGGGGCCGGGGGTGGCCCGACCTGCGGAGGGGCCGCCGGATAGCCTGGGAGGACGGGACTCGGCGGCCCTCGGCCCCGGGCCGTCCGGCCGGTGGACAGAGGCGGGGGCGGCAGATGGTGACGGACGAGCGGTGGTACGGGAGATCCGTCCGCCGGGCGGCACGGGTGGCCGGACCGGCCACCTGGCTGGTCCCGGCGCTGGCGATGCTGGTGGTCGGCGGCTACCGGCTGGGGACCCCCACCCTGTGGCGGGACGAGGTGGCGACCTGGACGTCCGCCGTCCGCCCGCTCGGTGAACTGCTGCGGATGCTGCAGCACGTCGACGCCAGCAACGGCACCTACTACGTCCTGCTGCACGGCTGGATCACGCTGTTCGGCGACTCGGTCACGGTGCTGCGGCTGCCCTCGGTACTGGCCATGGCGGGCGCGGCCGCGTTCACCGCGCTGGTCGCCGCACGCCTGTTCGGCGGCCGCGTCGCGGGCACCTGCGCCGGACTGCTCTTCGCGACCGTGCCACTGGTCTCCCGGTACGCGCAGGAGGCCCGCTCCTACGCGCTGGTGACCTGCGCCGTCGCGGCCGCGACCTGGTTCCTGCTGCGCGCGCTGGACCGGTCGACGCCGTGGCGGTGGATCGCCTACGGCCTGGCGATGGCCGTGGCCGGCGCCGCGCACCTGGTCTCCCTGAGCGCCCTGGCCGGGCAGGCGGCGCTGGTCGCGCCCCACCTGTGGGGGGCCCGCGGCCCGGACCTGCGGCGGCTGCTCGTCCGCCTGGCGGCGGTGATCACCGCCCTGGTCGTGGCGGTGCTGCCGGTCGCGCTGCTCGGCCGCCAGCAGTCGGAGCGGCAGCTGGGCTGGCTCGCCCGGCCGAGCGTGGACCAGCTGTGGCACTTCGGCGAGCCGCTGTTCGGCTCGGCCCGGGTGTTCGACGTCTTCCTGGTGCTGACGGTGCTGGCCCTGGTGCTGCCCGGGCGGCGCGGTCCGGCGCTGCGGCTGCTGCTGCTCGCGGTGCTGCCGGTGCTGGCGGTCTGGGTGCTCTCGCGCGGCACCACCTCGTACTTCCTCGACCGGTACCTGCTGTTCACGGTCCCGGCCTGGGCGGCGCTGGCCGGCTGCGGGGTCGGCGCCGTGTACGCGGCGGTGACGGCCGCGGCCAAGCCCGGCCGGACCAGGCCGGAGCTGCGGGCGGCGGGGCTGGTGCTCGCGGTCGGTGTGGTGGCGGTGACCGGGGTGACGGCGCTGCCCCGGCAGTCGCTGGTGCGCTACCCCGGCTCGCACGCGCAGTCCAAGGAGCCGTACCAGGAGGTGGCCCGGCTGATCACGGCCGGCTACCGGCCCGGGGACGGACTGGCCGTGCCGATCGGCGGGCAGGCCTGGTCGATGGTCGGCCCCGGTGTCTCCTACTACCTGCCGGACGGGATACGGCCGTATCCCCTGTTCGTGGCGAGCGGGGCCGTCCCGGCCGGGGACCTCTTCCCGATACCGTGCCCGAAGCCCGCCGACTGCACCGGGTCCGGGACCCGCACCTGGCTGGTCGTGCTGGGCGACACCACCGATCCGCTCGCCGAGGTGCCCGAGGGCGAGGCGGCCGCCCTGCGGGGCCGGTTCGGCCCGCCGCAGCAGGTGACGCCGCTGGGCGGGATGACGCTCGCGCTGCTGGAGGGGGCCGGCGCCGGCCGCTGACCCCCTCCCGCGGCACCGGCCGGCCGGGCCGCAGATCCGCGGGGCGCGGGGCGGCCCGGATGCGGCGCGCCGGGGCCCGGGCGACCATGGATCACGGCGACCAGGTCGGGAGGACCGTCCGTGAGCGAGCAGCCGAGCGAGCAGCCTCCCGAGCGGCGGACCCCTCGGCCGGAAGGTCCGGCGCCCCGGCGTACGGACCGGTGGAAGCAGCGGTCGACGGCCCTGGCCGGTTCGGCGCGCGAGCTGCCCCAGCAGGTCCCGCTGGTGGGCCGCGCCCTGCGCCAGCTGTTCCGGGTGAACCTGCTGGACTGCGCGACCCGGCTGGCCGCACAGGCCTTCCTGAGTGCCCTGCCCGCGCTGTTCGTGATCTCGGTGTTCACCCCCGCCGCCATCCGGGACGGGCTGGTGCACTCGCTGCGCAAGGAGCTGGGGCTCCAGGGCGCGGCCGCGCAGTCCGTCCAGCAGCTGCTCGGGACCGGCCACCAGGACGACACCAGCTTCGGGGTGATCGGCGCGCTGGTGACCCTGCTCTCGGCGACGGCGCTCAGCCGGGCCATGCAGCGGGTCTGCGAGCGCTGCTGGGAGCTGCCCAAGTCGGGCACCAGGGTGGCGGCCTGGCGCTGGCTGGTCTGGCTGATGGTCTGGCTGGTCTGCCTGGTGTGCCAGACCCCGGTCCGGGAGGGCTTCGGCCTGGGCGCCTGGCTCGGCGTCCCACTGACCTTCCTGGGGGCGACGGCGCTCTGGTGGTGGACCCAGCACCTGTTGCTGGGCAACCGGGTGCGCTGGCTGCCGCTGCTGCCGGGGGCGGTGCTCTGCGGGGTGGCGGTGGTCGGGGTCGGGGTGGCCTCGCGGGTCTACCTGCCGAACGCGATGACCCGCAGCATCGGCCAGTTCGGCCCCTACGGCGTGGTGTTCACCTCGCTGTCCTGGCTGATCGTGGTTTTCACCGGGGTGACGCTGGCGATCGCGCTGGGCCGGGTGGTGGCCGAGGAGGAGGTCGTCGCCGAGTTCCTGGGCTCGCGCACCGAGCCGGGCCGGTGGGGCGGACGGCGCGCCTGAGCGCGTCCCGCCCCGCCGGCCGGCCCAGCGGGTGTGCCCGGGCCGACGGGCCTCAGAGGGCCCGGGTCAGCCGGGACAGGATGGACGGCGGGGCGAGGTCGGACTTCAGCACGACCGGCACCTCGACCTTGTTGGCACCCTCACCCGACCGCAGCACACCGACCTGGGTCCCGGCCGTCACCCGGTGCCCGACCTTCTGCGGGTCCAGCACCAGGGTGCCGGTGATCCCGGGGAAGCCGGCCACCGAGAGGTCCTGCGCGGCGACGACCGGGACGGAACCGCCGAGGCCGTCGTCGATCCGGCCGACCACGTCGCCCTGCTTGGCCAGGGTCTGACCGGTGAGCCCGTTCTGGGCCGCCTGGATCTGCTTGGCGCTGACGCTCTGCACCACCTTGAGGATGCTGGGCTCGGCGGTGGTCGCCGGCTGACCCAGGGTGACACCGAGGATCAGCCGCCGCGCACCGGCGACGTCCTTGAACGCGGCCCACATCAGGCAGCCGCCGGCCGGGGTGCTGGAGCCGGTCTTGACGCCGATGATGCCGTTCTTGGGCGAGATCAGCGTGTTGGTGTTGGAGATCTTCTGGTTGTTGAAGGTGGTGTCCGGGGTCGACACGATCTGCCGGAAGATCTCGTCCTGCATCACCTGCTCGGCCAGCTTCAGCTGGTCCTTGGCCGTGCTCCTGGTCTCGGCGTTGAAGCCGGCCGGGTCGGTGTAGGTGGTGTTGGTCATGCCGAACGCGGCGGCGGTGTCGTTCATCTTCTTCACGAACGCCTCCTCCGACCCGGCGTCCCAGCGCGCCAGCAGCCGGGCGACGTTGTTGGCGGAGGGCAGCATCAGCAGCTCCAGCGCCTGGTACTGGCTGAGCTGCTGCCCCTCGGTCAGGGTGACCCGGGACTCGTCGACGTTGCCGGACTCCTGGGCGGCCTGCTTGTCGACGGTGATCTTCGGACCGCCCTCGCCCTTCTTCAGCGGGTGCGCCTGAAGGATGAGGTAGGCGTTCATGACCTTGGTGACGCTGGCGATCGAGGCCGGGGTCTCCGGGCCCGAGCTGCCCAGGCTGCCGACCCCGACCACCCCGGCGGCCGACTGGCCCTTGGCGGGCCAGGCCAGGTCGAGCGGGTCGCCGGGGAAGCCGAAGCCGCCGGCGGCGGTCATCCGCACCTTGGTGTCCGGCAGCGGGCGGAGCAGCTGGGCGGTGACCACCGCGCCGAGGACGACGGCGAGGAAGACCGTCCAGATGGTGATCCGCTTGAGCGCGCGGCGCAGCGGCGAGACCGGCCGGCCGTTGAGCGTGGCCAGTACGTCCATCGCCTCGGAGGTGGACTCCGGGAAGGGCAGCGGTGCGGGTTCGGGCTCGGGCAGTGGCGCCGGTTCGGGCAGGGGCAGCGGTTCGGGGGCGGGCGGCGGCGCGGGGGCCGGGGCGGGGCGCGGCTCCGGGGTCGGCCCGGGCTCGGGCTCGGGCACCGGATCGGGCTCGGGCTCGGGCGGCGGCTTCGGGGCGGGAGGCTTCGGGACGGTGCCCGCGGCGGCGGGGAGGCGCAGCATCCGGGTGCGTTCGGCGTCTTCCCGCTTCTCGAACTTCTCGGCCCGCGCGGCCGCGGCGGCCGACTCGGTCGGCCCTGTCGGCTCTGTCGGCTCGGTCGAGTCGGTCGGCTCTGTCGACTCGGTCGGCTCGGTCGCCGGGGACGGGGAGGGGGACGCCGGCTGCCCGTCGGTGTCCGCGTCGCTCCCGGCGGGTTCCGCCTCGGACTCGGACTCGGCCTCGGCCTCGGCCTCGGTGCGACCGGCCGCGCCGGCGGACCCGGCCGCCGTCGTCGGCGCCGTCCGAATGGCGAGACGGGGGTCGGCGCCGGTCGGGCGTTCCGGCGTGCCGGACCCGGCCCCGTCGGCCTTCTCCGCCCGCTCGGCCGAACCGATCGCGGTGGCCCCGGACGGCCGGCCCGGCTCCTTCGGCAGGCGAAGTGCGGTGGTGGCGTCGTCGGACGACAGGCGCAGCGCCGTGGTCGCGTCGTCCGACGGCATCCGCAGCGCGGTGGTCGCCTGGTCCACGGGCATCCGCAGCGCGGTCGTCCGGGTGTCCGAATCCCGGACGCGCAGCTGCACCGTGGCGGGCTTGGCCGGCCGGCCCGATCCGCCGTCGGCGAGGTCCGGGGCGCCGTCCGACCCACCGGACGGGGCATCGCCCGAGTCGGCGGACGGGGTGGCGGACGGGGCGTCGACGGTGTCCGCGGGCTCGGCGGCGGTGCCCGGTTCCGGCTCCACCGCCCCGTCCGCCACCGCGTCCGCCGCCCGGTCCACCGTCGGCGCGGCCGCCTCCTCGGCCGCGGCGGGCCCGGCCGTTCCGCCGTCCCGCTCCCGCGCCCGATCGCCGTCCCGCAGCACCCTGTCGGGGGACTCGCCCACGTAACCCAGCCTCCTCAACGCCCGGCGGGGCACCGGCCGACCCGATTTCGGGAAGCCGGTACCCCGCCCCGTGTACCTGTACAGTCTCCGCCACCGGCGACCGATCCGGTCGCCCACACCCCGCCCGACCGGCGGTTATTACCGTGGCACGGCCGCACCGCGGCCTGTTCAACGGTCAGACGCCGGGCCCGCCACGGGCGGTTCCCCCGGTCGATCGCAAGGTCACGATTCGGAGGCGTACTCGACAAGCCCGTGTGAGAGGCGTCACGCTGTTTCCCATCCACGCGGGGAGGCTTGGATGGGCAAGAGCCGCAGAACTGTTCCCGAGGAACTCTTGCTGCTCGCTTTGGACCCGGCCACGGGCACCACTGCGCAGCCGCAGACCCTCGACCTCGGACTCGCCGGGGCACAGCTGGTCGAGCTGTCCCTGGCCGGACGGATCGTTCCTGAAGGTGACCGGATCGCCGTGGTGCTGCCACGGCCGACCGGTGACCCGACACTCGACCACGCGCTCGAGCTGCTGCGACGACGCGGCAGCCCGGTCCGCGCCACGCACTGGATCGGCGGGCCCCGGCTGGGGCTGCGGCAGACCTACCTGGCACACCTGGAGCGCTGCGGCATGGTGACCGCCGTGCCCGGTCAGGTGTGCGGGGTGCTGCCGACGATCCGCTACCAGGCGTCGGACGACTGCACCAACGCCGCGATCAAGCAGCGACTGGACACCGCGATCCGCACCGGCGTGCCGCCGGACCCGCGGACGGCCGCGCTCGCCGCCCTGGCGCACTCGGTCGGTCTGGGCAAGCACCTCTACCCGGGCAACGAGGGCCGGTCCTCGCGGTCCCGGTTGCGCGATCTGATCCGCTACGACCCGCTGGGCGGGATGGTCGCGCACGCCGTGATGGACGTGCAGAACGGCCTGCCGAGCCAGCAGAACCGTTCCGCCCAGGCAACTGCGGCGCCGTCGGGCTCGGGAGGCCGGGCCGGTCAGCGCTCGGCGGCCGGGCGCGGCAGCGGCGGAGGCCGGGTCGCGGCATCCCGCGTCGGCGTCCGCTGAGGCTCCCGCCGAGGCCGGACGCCCGCCGAGGGCCGCACCGGGGACCGCACCGAGGGCCGCATCGGGGCCCTCGCCAGGACCCGGGTCCGGACCACCGTCCGGATCCTCGTCCGGGCCCCCAGCTCGGCCCGCGGTCCCGCGGGCACCCGAACCACCCCGTGCGCCGAGCGCGCACCAGCGCGAACGGCAGCGCACGCCGAACCGCTCACGCCCCGCAGAGGCGCCGAGCAACCGGCATCACCAGGCAGTGAGAAGGGGCGGTTGCCCGCGACGGAAGTCGCCGGGCGACCGCCCCTCCGCCGTCCCCCGAGTCGGTCCGCCCCCCACCCGGACCCCCGGCCGCATACCGCCCCCGCACGTGCCACCAGCACCTGCGCGGCCCCCGGGCCGCGTCCGCACCGCATCCGTCACGCCGTCGCCCCACCACCGGACCGGGCCGCGGCGCCTCTACCACCTGGAGGCGTCCGCTGTCTCACCGAAGCGCTTTTCCGATGATCTGTTCTACTGCGCTCCAGTGATTTCCCGGCGCCGACCTGACCCGGGGTGACATGCTGCAGAACGTCAGGGGGTTGATCCAGATTTCCACCGTGTTCCGAGGACTTCCGTTCCAACGATCACCAGAGGTCCGACCGGAGGTCGACGTGTCCGCGAACATCAATCCCACGGTGCGTCGTCGACGCCTCGGCTCGGAGCTGCGCAAGCTCCGGGACGCGGCGGGGATGACCGCGGAGGAGGTCGCCGGCCGGCTGATGGTCTCCCAGTCGAAGATCAGCCGCCTGGAGAACGGCCGCCGCAGCATCAGCCAGCGCGACGTCCGCGACCTGTGCGACGTCTACAGCGTCACCGACGAGGCGATGCGGGCCAGCCTGATGGAGATGGCCCGGGAGTCCCGGCAGCGCGGCTGGTGGCACGACTTCAACGACATGCCCACCCCGTACAGCGTCTACATCGGGCTGGAGGCCGAGGCCTCCTCGATCCGCGCCTACGAGTCCTCCTTCGTGCCCGGGCTGCTGCAGACCGAGCAGTACGCCCAGGCCGTGGTCGAGGGCACCCAGCCGGACACCGACGCCCTCTCCGTCCAGCGCCGGGTGCAGGTCCGGATGAAGCGCCAGGACCGGGTCAACGGCGAGAACCCGCTGGGCAGCCTGTGGACGGTGATAGACGAGGCGGTGCTGCGCCGGGAGGTCGGCAGCAAGGAGGTGATGGCCCACCAGCTGAAGCACATGCTGGAGCTGAGCCAGCGCCCCAACATCACGATCCAGGTCATACCGTTCTCGCACGGTGCCCACCCCGGAATGACCGGGACATTCTCCCTGCTGGAGTTCCCGGAGTCAGCCGATTCGACGGTTGTCTACTTCGAAGGGGTGACGAGCGATCTCTACCTGGAGAAGGAGGCCGACGTGCGCCGCTATACCAGTCTCTACGACCACCTGCGGGCGGCCGCGCTCGGGGTGGCGGAGACCCGCTCACTGATAGCCGACATCGAAGAGGGATACCACCGATGAGCACCACCATCGAGAACAGGACGAGCTGGCGCAAGAGCAGTCACAGCGGCGGCAACGGCGCGTGTGTGGAGATCAGGGTGCCGGCCGCCGACCGGGTGGCCGTCCGTGACTCCAAGGACCCGGAGGGACCGCAGCTGAGTTTCTCCCCCGAGGCCTGGAACGCGTTCGCCGCCGCGGCGGGCGCCGGAGCGTTCGGCAGCCTCTGATCGACCTCGTGCCGGTTCCCGGCCCAGGTGCCCGTAGCGGTGTCCGTCGCCTCTCCCCCGGGGCGGCGGCCACCGCTACGGGCATCTCGGCACCCGGAGGCATGCCCCCGACAAGCACTCCCCGGCCCGACGGACGGAGGATCAGCCGAGCACCGGGTAGCGGGCCGCCCAGGCCGCGCCCTCCGCGGTGTCGCGGCTGTGCAGCTCGGGCCCGTGCATCAGCTCCAGCACGAAGTCGTCGGCCAGCTCGAGCAGCGCCCCGCGCCCCTCGAGACCCGCCACCAGGCCGGGCGGCAGCGCGGTGTCACCGTGCAGCACCCCGAGCAGGTTGCCGCAGACCGCGCCGGTGGAGTCGCTGTCCCCCGAGTGGTTCACCGCCAGCAGCAGCCCGGACCGGACGTCGTGCGCGACCAGCGCGCAGTACACCCCGATCGCCAGCGCCTCCTCGGCGACCCAGCCCTCCCCCAGCGCCTCGACCCGCTCGGCGGACGGCTCCCCCGCCCGCACCGCGTCCAGCGCGGCCCGCAGCGCCGCCGTGGTCTCCTCGTGCGCCGGCCGCTCCGACAGCAGCGCGAGCGCCAGGTGCACGCCCTCCTCCAGGGTGCCGCCCCGCGCCACCGTCTGGACGATCACCGCCAGCGCCCCGGCCGAGAGGTAGCCGGTGGGGTGGCCGTGGGTCAGCACCGAGCACTCCACCGCCAGCTGGAACACCAGGCCCGGCTCCCAGGTGGTCAGCAGCCCGAACGGCGCCGCCCGCATCACCGTGCCGCAGCCCTTGGAGTGCGGGTTCTTCGGCGCCTCCAGGGTGCCCAGCCGCTCGGCGTCCGGCCCGGAGAGGCCGGAGAGGCAGGCCTGGCCCGGCGCCCGCTGCGCGTACAGCCACTCCTCCCGGCCGAGCCAGCCGAGGTCGTCCCGGCGCTCGTCCGGGCCCCAGTCCCGCTGGGTGACGGCCCAGCGCAGATAGGCGCGGTGGACGTCGGTGGGCGGGTGCCAGCTGCCGGTGTCCCGGCGGATGTGGGCGCGTATCAGCCCGTCGAGGGTGAACAGCACCATCTGGGTGTCGTCGGTGACCGCTCCCAGCCGCCCGTACGCGGGGACGTACCCGGTGACGCCGAGCGGGCCGTGCGCGGCACGGATCTTCTCCAGGGACTCGAACTCCACGCCCGCGCCGAGTGCGTCACCGATCGCTCCGCCGAGCAGGCATCCCCGCACCCGGCTGCGGAAGTCCTGCTGCTGGGCGCGGGACCACAGTGGCATCACGGCAAGCGCCTTTCGTCCGGGAGCGGGAGGGACACGCGACGCACGGCCGGTCGCGCGCCCTCGCACTGTATTCGAATGCCCGAACAGCCCGGCAGGGTTCCCGCTCCACCGGATCACCACCGGATGTTCCACCACCCGCCGGACTCCCCGGGTTTCACCCGGTCCGGGCCGGGCCGCCGTCCGCCGGGGCCCGGCGGCCGGACGGGCTCAGTCGACCAGCGGCAGCAGGTCGGGCAGGTGCCCGTCCGAGGCCAGCGCGGCGGCCAGCCGCTCGGCCGGCACCTCCCCGTAGGTCGTGGTCCGCTGCCGGTGCGGCCGCCCGACCGCCTCGGCGATCGCCTGGAGGTCCCGGACCGACTTGTAGCTGCCGTACGCCGAACCGGCCATCCGCGAGATGGTCTCCTCCATCAGCGTGCCGCCGAGGTCGTTGGCGCCCGAGCGGAGCATCTCCGCCGCGCCCTCGGCGCCCAGCTTCACCCAGCTGGTCTGGATGTTGGGGATGTGCGGGTGGAGCAGCAGCCGGGCCATCGCGATCACCGCCCGGTTGTCCCGCGCGGTCGGTCCCGGCCGGGCGATCCCGGCCAGGTAGACCGGGGCGTTGGTGTGGATGAACGGCAGCGTCACGAACTCGGTGAAGCCCCCGGTGCGCTGCTGGATCTCCGCGAGCAGCCGCAGGTGGCCCACCCAGTGCGCGGGGGTGTCCACATGCCCGTACATCATCGTGGAGGAGGAGCGGATGCCCAGCTCGTGCGCGGTGCTGACGACCTCCACCCAGGTCGCGGCCGGCAGCTTGCCCTTGGTGAGCACCCAGCGGACCTCGTCGTCCAGGATCTCGGCGGCCGTGCCCGGGATGGTGTCCAGACCGGACTCCTTGGCCCGCTGCAGCCAGTCCCGGATCGACAGACCGGTCCGGGTCGCGCCGTTGACCACCTCCATCGGCGAGAAGGCGTGCACATGGATCCCCGGGACCCGCTCCTTCACCGCACGGGCGATGTCGAAGTAGGCGGTGCCGGGCAGGTCCGGGTGGATGCCGCCCTGCATGCAGACCTCGGTGGCGCCGACCTCCCAGGCCTGCGCGGCCCGGTCGGCGACCTGCTCCAGCGAGAGGCTGTAGGCGTCGGCGTCGGTGCGGCGCTGGGCGAAGGCGCAGAACCGGCAGCCGGTGTAGCAGACGTTGGTGAAGTTGATGTTCCGGGTGACGCAGTAGGTGACCTCGTCACCGACCGCGTCCCGGCGGACCGCGTCGGCGATCCGGCACAGCGCGTCCAGGGCCGGGCCGTCCGCCTGGAACAGCGCCAGCGCCTGCGCGTCGGTGAGCCGGGTCGGGTCGTCGGCCGCCACCGCGAGCGCGGCCCTGACCTCGTCGTCCAGCCGCTCCGGGGCCCCGGTCGGGCCGGGGACGGCCGAGGCGGCCTGCTCCCGCAGCACCTCCCAGTCGCCGTAGACGTCCTCGAAGTCGGCCCGCCGGTCGCCGGTCCGGCCCTCGGTGTCGATGGTGCTGTGCAGATCGGTGCGGCCGTAGGACTCCGGCAGGTCCTCCGGCTCCTGCCAGGGGTGTCCGGTGACCACCGCGTCCGGGCGGGCCAGTCCGGTCTCCGGGTCGGCCAGCGCCCGGACGTGCGGCAGCACCCGCGGGTCCAGCCAGGGCTCGCCGTGCCGGACGTACTCGGGGTAGACGGCGAGCCGCTCGCGCAGCTCGAAGCCGGCCGCCGCCGAACGCTCGGCCAGCTGGTCGATCTGCGGCCAGGGGCGCTCCGGGTTGACGTGGTCGGGCGTCAGCGGGGAGACGCCGCCCCAGTCGTCGACGCCGGCCGCGATCAGCCGCTCGTACTCGCCGTCCACCAGGTTCGGCGGGGCCTGCAGACAGGCGGAGGGGCCCATGATGTGCCGGGCCACCGCGACGGTGGCGACCAGCTCGTCCAGCTCCGCGTCCGGCATGCCGCGCATCGCGGTGTCCGGCTTGGCACGGAAGTTCTGCAGGATCAGTTCCTGGATGCCGTGGTAGGCCCGGGAGACCCGGCGCAGCGCGAACAGCGACTCGGCGCGCTCCTCGTACGTCTCGCCGATGCCGATCAGCAGGCCGCTGGTGAACGGCACCGAGCTGCGGCCGGCGTCCTCCAGCACCCGGAGCCGGACGGCCGGCTCCTTGTCGGGCGAGCCGTGGTGCGGGCCGCCGGGCTCGCTCCAGAGCCGGGTGGCGGTGGTCTCCAGCATCATCCCCATCGAGGCGGAGACCGGCTTGAGCCGCTGGAAGTCGGTCCAGCTCAGCACCCCGGGGTTGAGGTGCGGGAGCAGCCCGGTCTCCTCCAGGATGCGGATCGACATGGCGCGGACGTAGGCGATCGTGTCGTCGTAGCCGTGCGCGTCCAGCCACTCACGGGCCTCGGGCCAGCGGTCCTCGGGCTTGTCGCCGAGGGTGATGAGCGCTTCCTTGCAACCGAGCGCGGCGCCCCTGCGGGCGACGTCCAGCACCTCGTCCGGGGACATGTACATCCCGTGGCCGGCCCGGCGGAGCTTGCCGGGGACGGTCACGAAGGTGCAGTAGTGGCACTTGTCCCGGCAGAGCCGGGTGAGCGGGATGAACACGCTCTTGGAGTAGGTGATGACGCCGGGGCGGCCGGCCGCTTCGAGCCCGGCGTCGCGGACCCGGGCGGCGGAGGCGCAGAGGTCGCGCAGGTCCTCGCCCCTGGCCCGGAGCAGTACCGCCGCCTCGGTCGCGTCCAGCGCGACACCGTCCCGGGCGCGGCGCAGGGCGCGGCGCATCGCGTTGGCGGTCGGAGTGTTGGATGCGTCCATGCCGCGACCCTACGCCAGTTCACGTACGTTCCTCGTACGTTCGGAGGAGACGACCCTGAGGGGGAATCAGGGTCGGCTGCGTCGCGAGATCGACCCGTATCCAACCCTGCAGGGCGATGACGCGGGCGACGCGGCACCGTCTAATGGATACCCAGGGACAGTCGGTCACTGACGGAGGGGTTGGACGGATGACGGACGACAGGGCGACCGCGGGCAGCGGCCCGGCGGACGAGTGGCAGGACGGGGCTCCCTACCGGTCCCGCCGACGCACGCTGGTGCGCGTCGCGGTGCCGCTGGCGGTCACGGCAGCGATCGCCGCCGGGGTGGGGCTGGTACCGGCGCTGGCGGACTCCTCGCCGCCGGAGCTGCCCGCGCTGACGGCGGAGCAGGTGGCGGCGAAGGTGCTCGGCTCCCAGGCGGAGACGCTGACCGGCACGGTGTCGCTCTCGGCCGACCTCGGTGTGCCGAGCCAACTGCTGGGTGCCGCGGCCGGCGGCCTCGCCGGCGGCGCGCCGGGCGGCGGTTCCGGGGGCAAGTCCTCGGGCGCCGACCCGACGGCGAAGCTGACCGGCCTGCTCGGTGGCGAGCACCGGCTGCGGGTCGCGGTGGACGGGCCCGACCGGCAGCGGATCGGCCTGCTGGAGCAGCTGGCCGGCTACGAGATGATCCGCAACGGCGACCAGGTGTGGACCTGGGACAGCAGCAGCAACGAGGCCGTGCACCTGACCGGGGCCCGGCCGGACGCCAAGGCGGACGGCCACCCGGGCAAGGGTCCGCTGACCGGGGTGCCGACCACCCCGCAGGAGGCGGCCCAGCAGTTCCTGGGCGCGAGCGCGGGCACCACCACGGTCACCGTGGACGGCACCGTGAACGTGGCCGGGCAGAAGGCCTACCGGCTGAGCGTGAAGCCGACCGGCTCCGGTTCGACGATCGGCGAGGTCCGGATCGCGGTGGCCGCCGACAACGGCGTGCCGCTGTCGGTCGTGGTCAAGGGGACGGACGGCAGCACCGTGCTGGACGTCCACTTCACCGATGTCTCCTTCGCGGCGCCGTCCGCGAAGACCTTCGAGTTCACCGTCCCCAAGGGCGCCAAGGTGACGGAGCGCAAGGCCGACGCCGCGCCGCGGGCCGAGGTGACCCCGGAGGAGGCCAAGGCCGCCGCCGAGGGTGTGAACGTGATCGGCGAGGGCTGGACGGCGGTGCTCTCCGCCAAGCTGCCCGGCAACGACGTGTTCGTCCCGGCCGAGGGCAAGGGTCCGCGCGGCAAGGGCGGGCACGGCCCGGGCGGCGGCGGCAAGCTGCAGAACCCGCTCGCGCTGGTCAAGTCGCTCGGCAAGCCCGTCGCCGGCGGCTCGCTGATCAGCACCAAGGTGCTGAACGTGCTCGTCACCGACGACGGCCGGGTCTTCGCGGGCGCGGTGACGCTGCCGGTGCTGCAGAGTGCGGCCGGGGTGAAGTAGTGGCCCAGGCTTCCGTAACGGGGGACGTTACGGAGCCGGCCGGGGGGCCGGGCGCGTTGACGCGCCCGGCCCCCCGTGCCGCTTCGAGCTCCCACCGGTCCGACGACGTGATCAGCACCCGGGGCCTGACCAAGCGGTTCCGCGGCGGCCAGCTCGCCGTGGACGGGCTGGACCTGAGCGTCCCCCGGGGCTCCGTCTTCGGCTTCCTCGGGCCGAACGGCTCCGGCAAGACCACCACGATCCGGATGCTGATGGGGCTGATCGCCCCGACCTCCGGGGTCGCCTCGGTGCTCGGCGAGCCGATGCCGCAGTCGGTGTCCTCGGTGCTGCCCCGGGTCGGCGCGCTGATCGAGGGGCCCGCCCTGTACGGCTTCCTCTCCGGCCGGGACAACCTGGGCCGGTTCGACGCCGCCGACCCGACCGCCGACCCGCGGACCCGGGAGCGGCGGGTCTCCGAGGCCCTGGACCGGGTCGGGCTGACCGCCGCGGCCGGCAAGAAGGCCCGCGCCTACTCGCTGGGCATGAAGCAGCGGCTCGGCCTGGCCTCGGCGCTGCTCCAGCCGCGCGAGCTGCTCGTCCTGGACGAGCCCACCAACGGCCTGGACCCGCAGGGCATGCGGGAGATCCGGGCCCTGATCCGCGAGGTCGCGGCCGAGGGCACCACGGTCTTCCTCTCCTCGCACCTGCTGGACGAGATCGAGCAGGTCTGCACCCATGCCGCCGTGATGTCGCGCGGCAGGCTGCTGGTGCAGGGCACCGTCGCCGAGCTGGCCGCCCGGGCCCGGGGCCGGCTGGTGGTACGGACGCCGGACACCCACCGGGCGGGCGAGGTGCTGCTCGCGCACAAGGTCACCGAGCTCCGGATCGCCGAGAACCGGGTGGACGGCGAACTGGGCGCGCTCGCCGAGGACGCGCTGCCCGGGCTCTGCGCGGCGCTGGTCGCGGCGGAGGTCCGGGTCCACGGCTTCGGCGTGGAGCGGGGCACATTGGAGGACGCCTTCGTGGCGCTGACCGGGGAGGGCTTCGATGTCGCGGGCTGAGGCGGTGCCGGCCGAGGCGGTCGCGGCGACGGCCGTGACCACGGCTGCGGCTGCGGCGCGCGGACGGCGCCCGCAGACGGCGGCCGGGTTCCTGGCGCTGTTCCGCAACGAGCTGGTGCTGACCTTCCGCCGGCTGCGGACCGTCGTGCTGCTGGGGATCCTGGCCCTGCTGCCGGTCCTGATCGGTGTGGTGGTCCGGATCGAGACGGACGGGCCGCGCGGCGGCGAGGGCCCGGCGTTCATCGCCCAGGTCACCCAGAACGGCCTGTTCCTCGTGTTCACGGCCCTCGCGGTGGCGCTGCCGGTGTTCCTGCCGATGACGGTCGGTGTGGTCGCCGGGGACTCGGTGGCCGGCGAGGCGGCCACCGGCACCCTGCGCTACCTGCTGGTGGCGCCGGCCGGGCGGACCAGGCTGCTGGCCGCCAAGTTCACCGCCGGGCTGGTGTTCTGCCTGGCGGCGACGGTCACCGTCGCCACGGCGGCGGTCATCGCCGGGGCGGCGCTGTTCCCGGTCGGCGATGTCACGCTGATCTCCGGCGAGACCATCGGCCTGGGGTCGGCGCTGCTGCGGGCGGTCCTGGTGGCCGCGGTGGTGGCCGCGTCGCTGGCCGGGCTGGTGGCGATCGGGCTGTTCATCTCCACCCTCACCGGCAGCGGCATCGCGGCGATGGCGGCGACGGTCGGCCTGGTGATCACGGTGCAGATCCTGGACAGCTTCCCGCAGCTGCACGCGATCCAGCCGTTCCTCTTCACCCACCACTGGCTCACCTTCGGCGATCTGCTGCGGGCGCCGATGGAGTGGGACGGGGTGCTGAAGAACCTCGGGCTGCAGGCCGCCTATGTGGCGGTGTTCGGCTCGGCGTCCTGGTCGCGGTTCACCGCGCGGGACATCACGGCCTGACCGGCACGGCGTCGGCCGTCCCGGCCACCGCGGCGGCCCCGGTCGCTGCGGTGGCAGTGGCGGCGGCATTGGCAGTGGCGGCGGCGGCAGCGGCAGCAGCGGCGGCGGTCCGGGTGCGGTCGGCCCGGACCCGCCGCAGCGCGTCCCAGGTGAGCACCACGAGCGCGGCCCACACCAGGGCGAAGCCGGCCCAGCGGGCGGGCGGCATCGACTCGTGGAAGACCGCGATGCCGATCAGGAACTGGAACACCGGCGCCAGGTACTGGAGCAGCCCGAGCACGCTCAGCGGCACCCGGACGGCCGCCGTGCCGAAGAGGAGCAGCGGGACGGCGGTGATCACCCCGCTGAGCATCAGCAGTCCGGTGTGGCCCCAGCCGTACTCGCCGGCCGCGGTGTGGCCGAAGGTGCCGCGGCCGGCGACCTCCAGGTAGACCAGGTAACCGAGGGCGAAGGGGAACATGAAGGCGCTCTCGGCGGCCAGGCTCTCCAGCCCGCTCAGCCCGACCTTCTTCTTCAGCAGCCCGTAGGTGGCGAAGGAGAACGCCAGGGTGAGCGCGATCCACGGCGGCCGCCCGTAGCCGATTGCCAGCACCGCCACCGCGAGCGCGCCGATCCCGACCGCCACCCACTGGGCCCGGCGCAGCCGCTCCTTGAGCACCAGCACGCCGAAGGCGATGGTGACCAGCGGGTTGATGAAGTAGCCGAGGCTGGTCTCCACCACGTGCCCGGTGTTGACGCCCCAGATGTAGACGCCCCAGTTGATCGAGATCACCGTGGCGGCGGCGCCCAGCATGGCGAGCCGGCGGGGCTGGCGGAGCAGCGGGCGGATCCAGCCCCAGTGCCGCTGGGCGACCAGCAGCAGGACCACCGCGACCAGGGACCAGACCATCCGGTTGGCCAGGATGTCGTCGGCGGCGCCGGGCTCCAGCAGCGGCCAGAACAGGGGGAAGAGCCCCCATATGCCGTAGGCGGCGAATCCGCTCCAGAGGCCGCGTCCGGCCTCCTGCTGGGTCGTGTCTGGCATGGACCGTCTGCCCTCCGCGCGCGCGAGTGTCGAGCCGACGGTAGCGGGCGCGACCGCGCCTGTCATCTCCGTATTCGGTTTTTGGTCATGACATGCCTCCGGCCCCACCCGCGACGGTCCGTCGGGGGTGGGGCCGGAGGTGGCGGGGGGCCGGGATCGGGCGTCCGGGGATCAGGCGCCCAGGACGGCCCGGACGGTGTCGGCCAGCGGCACGGTCGGGCGGCCGATCAGCCGGGACAGGTCGCCGGGAGCGGTGGCCAGCTCGCCGCGCGCGATACCGGCGTCCACGTCCACGAACACATCGGCGTAGCCCTCCGGCATGCCCGCGCCGATCAGCACCTCGCGGTGCTCGGCCGGGGTGACGTTCCGGTGCTCGACCGGACGGCCCGAGGCCTGCGCCAGCTCGGCGGCCAGCTCGGACAGGCCCCAGGCGGCGTCGCCGCTCAGCTCGTAGACCTTGTTCTCGTGGCCCTCGCCGACCAGGACGGCGACCGCGGCGTCGGCGTAGTCGCGGCGGGGGGCGGTGGCCACCCGGCCGTCGTTCGCACTGCCGACCACCGCACCGCGCTCGACCGTGCCGGCGGCGTCACCGAGGTAGTTCTCGGTGTACCAGCCGTTGCGCAGCAGGGCGTGCGGCAGGCCGGAGCCGAGCAGCACCTCCTCGGTCGCCCGGTGCTCGTCGGCCAGCCCGAAGGTGGCCGTGCCCAGGATGCTGGTGTACGCGAGCAGCGCGACCCCGGCGGCCTTCGCCGCGTCGATCACCGCACCGTGCTGGGCCGCCCGGCGGCCGAACTCGTTGCCGGAGATGAGCAGCACCCGGTCGCCGGCGGCGAAGACCCCGGCGAGCGTCTCGGGGCGGTTGTAGTCCGCCTCGTGGACGCGCACGCCCTGCTTCTCCCACTCCTCGGCCTTGGCGGCGGAACGCACCACCACCGCGATCTCGTTCGCCGGAACGGCTGCCAGCAGCCCCTCCACGACCAGGCGGCCGAGCTGTCCGGTGGCTCCGGTGACGACGTACATGTCCCTGCTCCTCTTGGGTGTGGCGACGGCTTCGAAGCCGCGGCGCGGTGTCCTGCTCCGAAGCCGCGTCGACTTCGATACTCACCCTAGGGACGGCACTAACTTCTGGATAGTACGCACTTTGAAGTAGGGTACTGACATGGAGGTAATGACACAGGGCTCGCCACTGCTCGACCGGGCGCCCGACATCTACGACCGCATGTGTCCGTCCCGGGGCGTGCTGGAGCACGTCACCAGCCGCTGGGGGGTGCTGGTGCTGGTCGCCCTGCGGGAGCGCGGGTACCGCTTCAGCGAGCTGCGCCGCCGGGTGTCGGGCGTCAGCGAGAAGATGCTCGCGCAGACCCTGCAGACCCTGGAGCGGGACGGCTTCGTGCTCCGCGAGGCGCACCCGGTGATCCCGCCCCGGGTCGACTACAGCCTCACCCCGCTGGGCCTGAAGGCCGCCGAGTACGTGTCGGCGCTCGCCCACTGGGTGGAGGCCAGCATGTGCGCCGTCATTGACGCGCGCGAGGAGTACGACGGACGGGCTACCCGCCCCTGACCAGCTCCGCCAGTCCGTCCAGCACCCGGGCCAGGCCGAAGGTGTAGGCGTGGTCGGGGTCGTACGCGGCGCCGTGCGCTTCGCCGGCGGCGGCGCCGACCCGGGCCGCGACCGGGTAGCGCTCGGGGTCGAGGACCCGGGCGAGCAGCTCGGCGTTGGCCTCCCACCACTGGGCGTCGGTCATCGCGCTGTCCTGCCGCGCGGCGCGTCGGTCGGCGGCCATCCGGGCGCAGGTCTGGACGAAGCCGAGCACATGGGTGAGCGCGGCGTCCAGGTCGAGGTCGGACAGGCCGGAGTCCTCGAAGGCGCGCAGCTCGTACTCGTACTTGGCCATCAGGCCCGGCCCCAGTGGCGGGCGGCCGGTGGCGACGACGGCGGTCCACGGGTGGGCGCGGTGGAGTGCGCGGTTGTCCTCGGCGACGGCGGCGACCCGGGCCCGCCAGCCGTCCCCGTCGGGCGCGGTGCGGGGCATGTCCGCGTAGGCGGTGTCCAGCATCAGGTCGACCAGTTCGGCCTTGCCGGGCACATAGGTGTACAGCGCCATCGGTGAGACGCCGAGTGCCTGGGCGACCCGCCGCATGGTCACGGCGTCCATCCCCTCGGCGTCCGCGATCGCGATCGCGGCGGCGGCGATCTCCGCCGGGGACTTCGCCTGGCGGGGCCCGCGCCGGCCGGGCTTCTCCTCCGCCGACACACCCCAGAGCAGCGCGAGCGTGCGCGCCGGGTCCCCGGAACTGCTGCGGTCACTGGCCATGGACCGATCCTTTCACGCCGGGCCCGCCGGTACGGTCGGAGCCATGACCACCGCCGACCCCGACCCGTTGCCGGGCACCGACACCCGCGAGGCCGTCCGCCCCCGGGTCACCTGCCGCCGCTGCCACCGCCCGCTGCACGACCCGGAGTCGCGCATCCTGCGGCTCGGCCCCGAGTGCCGGGACCCGGCCGAGCGGGTCGCCCGGCACGAGGTCGAGCAGGACACCCTGCCCGGGCTGGACTAGCCGCACTCTTCGAGAACGACCGCGACTGTGACCGGCATCACTGTAGCCACATTCTCCGTACTATGTATAGTGTACTTCGTACGGGATAACAGTCGACGAGAGGGCCATCAGGCATGCAGATCACTTCCTCCGCCGTTTCACTCACCGTCGAGGACGTCGAGGCGTCCGCTTCGTTCCTGCGGGAGCACTTCGGGTTCACCGAGCAGATGGCGGCGGACGGGTTCGTCTCGCTCGGGCACGGGAGTGCCGGGGTGAACGTGGTCTTCCTGCGGCGCGGGACCGAGGTCCTGCCCGAGGAGTACCGCGACGAGGTCGCCGCCGGGCTGATCCTCGCCTTCGTGGTCGGCGACGTGGCCGCCGAGGAGGCCCGACTGCGGGCCGCCGGGGTGGAGATCACCATGCCGCTGCGCGAGGAGCCGTGGGGCGAGCGGCTGTTCCAGGTCACCGACCCGAACGGGGTCGTGGTCCAGCTCGTGGAGTGGGCGGAGCAGCAGCACTGACAGCACTGACAACACCGACAGCATCTGGAGCACCGTGAACGGCGGCGCCCCCGGCCGGGAATGGCCGGGGGCACCGTCGTTCGCCTGTTCGTTCGTTCGGCCGGTCGGCTGGCCAGTCAGTCGGTCAGCCGGTCGGCTGGTCAGTCGGCCGGTCAGTCGGCCGGTCAGTCGGTCCGGGTCAGTCGACCGACCAGGTGTCGCCGCCCGCGAGCAGCGCGGCCAGGTCGCCCTCGCCCCGGTCGGCGACGGCGGTGTCCAGCTGGTCGGCCATCAGTTCGTCGTACACCGGCCGCCGGACCTGGCGCAGCACCCCGATCGGGGTGTGGTGCAGGGTGTCCGCGTCGGCGATCCGGGACAGCGCGAACGCCGTCGCCGGGCCGGCCGCGTGGGCGTCGTGGACCAGGACCGCCGACTCGTTGTCGGCGGTGACCTCGCCGACGGTCAGTTCGCCGTCGGCGCCGCGGAAGACGCCCCGGGCCAGGTCCGTCCCGAACCGGATAGGCCGGCCGTGCTCCAGCCGGATCAGCGCCTCGTCCCGGGTGCCGGGCTCCTTGAGCACCTCGAAGGCGCCGTCGTTGAAGATGTTGCAGTTCTGGTAGATCTCGACCAGCGCCGTGCCCTCGTGCTCGGCCGCCGCCCGCAGCACCGACTGGAGGTGCTGGCGGTCGGAGTCGATGGTCCGGGCGACGAAGGTGGCCTCCGCGCCGATGGCCAGCGAGAGCGGGTTGAACGGGGCGTCCAGCGATCCCATCGGGGTGGACTTGGTGATCTTGCCGATCTCGCTCGTCGGCGAGTACTGCCCCTTGGTCAGGCCGTAGATACGGTTGTTGAACAGCAGGATCTTCAGATTCACATTCCGGCGCAGCGCGTGGATCAGATGGTTCCCGCCGATCGACAGCGCGTCGCCGTCGCCGGTCACCACCCAGACGCTGAGGTCGCGCCGGGAGGAGGCCAGCCCGGTGGCGATCGCCGGGGCCCGGCCGTGGATCGAGTGCACTCCATAGGTGTTCATGTAGTACGGGAAACGGGAGGAGCAGCCGATACCGGAGACGAAGACGGTGTTCTCCCGTCTGATCCCCAGCTCCGGCATGAAGGCCTGTACCGCGGCCAGGATCGCGTAGTCACCGCAGCCGGGGCACCAGCGGACCTCCTGGTCGGTCTTGAACTCCTTGGCGCTCTGCGGCGCCTCGGCCTTCGGGACCAGCTTCAAGGAGGGGAACTGCTCGCTCATCGGTTGTCCTCCTCGTCCAGGTTTCCGATCGCCGCCCACAGCACGTCCGCCAACTGCGCCGCCTTGAAGGGCAGTCCGCGTACCTGGTTGTAGGACTGCGCGTCCACCAGGTACTTGGCCCGCAGCAGCAGCGCCAGCTGGCCGAGGTTCATCTCGGGCACGATGACCTTGTCGTAACTCCGCAGCACCGTGCCGAGGTTGGCCGGGAAGGGGTTGAGGTTGCGCAGGTGCGTCTGGGCGACCTCGCCGCCGTCCGCCCGGACCCGGCGGACCGCCGCGGTGATCGGGCCGTAGGTCGAACCCCAGCCGAGCACCAGGACCCGGGCCTCGCCGCTGGGGTCGTCGACCTCCAGGTCCGGTACCTCGATGCCGTCCACCTTGGCCTGCCGGGTGCGGACCATGAAGTCGTGGTTGGCCGGGTCGTAGGAGATGTTGCCGGTGCCGTCCTGCTTCTCGATGCCGCCGATCCGGTGCTCCAGGCCGGGCGTGCCGGGCACCGCCCACGGGCGGGCGAGCGTCTGCGGATCGCGCAGGTACGGCCAGAAGGCGCCGTCCTCGCGGTTCGGCCCGGTGGCGAAGTCCGGCTCGATGGCGGGCAGTTCGTCCACCTCCGGGATCCGCCAGGGCTCCGATCCGTTGGCCAGGTAGCCGTCCGAGAGCAGGAAGACCGGGGTGCGGTAGGTGACCGCGATCCGGGCCGCCTCCAGTGCCGCGTCGAAGCACTCGGCCGGGGTGGCCGGGGCCACGATCGGCACCGGGGCCTCGCCGTTGCGCCCGAACATCGCCTGCAGCAGGTCGGCCTGCTCGGTCTTGGTCGGCAGGCCGGTGGACGGGCCGCCGCGCTGGATGTCCACCACCAGCAGCGGGAGTTCGAGCGAGACGGCGAGCCCGATCGTCTCGCTCTTCAGGGCCACGCCCGGGCCGGAGGTGGTGGTCACGCCGAGCGCGCCGCCGAAGGCCGCGCCCAGGGCCGCGCCGATGCCGGCGATCTCGTCCTCGGCCTGGAAGGTGCGCACGCCGAAGTTCTTGTGCCGGCTCAGCTCGTGCAGGATGTCCGAGGCCGGGGTGATCGGGTAGGAGCCCAGGTAGAGCGGCAGTCCCGAGCGCCGGGAGGCGGAGATCAGGCCGTAGGACAGCGCCAGGTTGCCGGAGATGTTGCGGTAGCGGCCCGGCGGCAGCTTGGCCGGCGGCACCTCGTAGGAGACCGCGAAGGTCTCGGTGGTCTCGCCGAAGTTCCAGCCCGCCCGGAAGGCGCTGATGTTGGCCTCGGCGATCTGCGGCTTCTTGGCGAACTTGGTGCGCAGGAACGCCTCGGTGCCGTGGGTCGGACGGTGGTACATCCAGGACAGCAGGCCCAGCGCGAACATGTTCTTCGCCCGCTCGGCGTCCTTGCGGGCCAGGCCGCTCTCCTTGAGGGCCTCCAGGGTCAGCGTGGTGAGCGGCACCTTGTGCAGGTGGTAGCCCTCCAGCGAACCGTCCCCCAGCGGGTCCGCGCCGTAGCCGACCTTGGCCAGCGCGCGCTTGGTGAACTCGTCGGTGTTGACGATGATCGACGCGCCGCGCGGGAGGTCGGGCAGGTTGGCCTTGAGGGCCGCGGGGTTCATCGCCACCAGGACGTTGGGCGCGTCCCCCGGGGTCAGGATGTCGTGGTCGGCGAAGTGGAGTTGGAAGGACGAGACACCCGGCAGCGTTCCGGCGGGAGCGCGGATCTCGGCCGGGAAGTTGGGCAGGGTGGAGAGGTCGTTGCCGAAGGACGCCGTCTCCGAGGTGAAGCGGTCACCGGTGAGCTGCATGCCGTCGCCGGAGTCGCCGGCGAATCTGATGATCACCCGGTCCAGCCTGCGGATCGGTTTGGCGCCACGGTGCTGCGGACCGACCGGCACGGCAGGGCCGGAGCGGCCCCCGCCGGGCCCGGACCCGCCCTCGTCGCCGTCCGAGCCGTCCACTGCTTCTGACTGATCGACCTGACTGGTCACTGCCGCGGACCTCCTCGTGGGCACCAGCCGCGGGCGTGAGCCGTGTGCCCCGTCCGCCTGGTGCACCTCTCGCATCCTATGCGGGTAAGGATTGCCTTGGACGGAACTCCCCGATGCGGCGGAAAATCACCGCCGCACCCATAAACAACGCCGTGGACGACCGGAACCGTACCCGACCGGGGAAGGTTGGTTCGAATACGAATACAGGCTGCGGGCGACCCGTCGGCGAGCCGGTCAGGAATTCAGATAAGTCAGCACGGCGAGAACCCGTCGGTGGTCACCGCGGCTCTGTTCCAGGCCCAGCTTGAGGAAGATGTTGCTGACGTGCTTCTCCACCGCGCCCTCCGAGACCACCAGCTGCTTGGCCACCGCGGTGTTGGTCCGGCCCTCCGCCATCAGCCCCAGCACCTCGCGCTCGCGCGGGGTCAGCCCGGCCAGCACATCGCCCTTGCGGCTGCGGCTGAGCAGCTGCTGGACGACCTCCGGGTCCAGCGCGGTGCCGCCCTCGGCGACCCGGACCACCGCGTCCACGAACTCGCGCACCTCGGCGACCCGGTCCTTCAGCAGGTAACCGACGCCCCGGGTGGATCCGGCCAGTAGTTCGGAGGCGTAGCGCTCCTCGACGAACTGCGAAAGCACCAGCACGCCGAGCTGCGGATAGCGGCCACGGAGCGTGACGCAGGCCCGCAGGCCCTCGTCGGTGTGGGTGGGGGGCATCCGCACGTCCGAAACCACCACGTCGGGCAGCGCGTCCTCGGCGGCCAGGTCGTGGATGGTCTTGATCAGCGCGTCACCGTCCGCGACGCCGGCCACGACCTCCAGGCCCCGGTCGGTGAGCAGCCGGGTCAGCCCCTCCCGCAGCAGTACGGAGTCCTCGGCGATGACGACGCGAAGCATGGCGGCCTTCCGGATGGGCGGAGCTGGGGACACGGTGCTGACGGGTGTCAGTCTCCCCCATCCGGGTGGCCGCCGGGACGCCGGACGGCGATTCGCACCGCCCGCCCGCGGGCGTCACATGGTGCGGATGGCCACCGTGTCGCAGAGCGCCTGGAGCGCGTCCTTGGCCGGCCCGTCCGGGAGCGGGTCCAGCATCGCGCGGGCCTCCTCGGCGTGGCGCAGGGTCTCCCGGCGGGCGTGCTCCAGCGCCGGGTGGCGGCGCAGCAGCCGCAGGGCCTCGGCGTGCAGCTCGTCGTCGGCGAGGTCCTGGTGCAGCAGCTCGCGCAGCCGGGCGTCGGCGGGGTCGGACGGGTCGGCCGGCATCTGCCGCAGCAGCAGGGTCGGCAGGGTCTCGATGCCCTCGCGCAGGTCGGTGCCGGGGGTCTTGCCGGACTCGTGGCCGTCGCTGGCGATGTCGAGCACGTCGTCGGCCAGCTGGAACGCGATGCCGATCCGCTCGCCGAAGGAGCTCAGGATGTCGATCATCCACGGCTCGGCGCCGGCCGCCAGTGCTCCTATCCGGCAGGAGACGGCGATCAGCGATCCGGTCTTGCCGGCCAGCACGCCCAGGTAGTGGTCGAGCGGGTCGTCGTCCGGGCCGGGGCCGGCGGTCTCCAGGATCTGGCCGGTGACCAGCCGCTCGAACGCGTCGGCCTGCAGCCGGACGGCCTCCGGGCCGAGGTCGGCCAGCACCTGGGAGGCGCGGGAGAAGAGGAAGTCGCCGGTCAGGATGGCGACCGAGTTGTCCCAGCGCGAGTTGGCGCTGGGGGCGCCGCGTCTCACCGGGGCCTCGTCCATGACGTCGTCGTGGTAGAGCGTGGCGAGGTGGGTGAGCTCGACCACGACGGCGGCCGGGATCACGCCGGTCGCGCCGGGATCGCCGAACTGGGCGGACAGCAGCACCAGCAGCGGACGGAAGCGCTTCCCGCCCGCGGCCATCAGATGGCTGGCGGTGACGGTGATGAAGGGGACGTCGCTCTTGACGGCCTCGGCGAGCGCGATCTCCACCGCGTCCATCCCGGCCTGGACGTCACGGGTCAGATCGCGGTCCTGCACGCTGAGCCCAAAGGGTCCCACGACGGTCACGAAGACCACTCCTCTGTCCCTGGTCGATCTAGCGGCCCGGTCCCTGAGTGCCGCCGCTGGCCATACAGGCAGGGTATCCGGTCACGAGTGGATCACTGCACGGGCGTGCGGCTCTGTCATGCGCGGGGCGTCCCCGCTGGCCAGCGGGGATGCCCGAACGAAGCGTCCGGGCCGCGCACGGGGCGCGACCCGGACGGTCGTCGGAGCGGTCGGACCGGACCGCCGCCGGGGCGTTCGGCCGGGCCGTCGGCGGACGGTCAGCCGACGAAGAACACTGCCTTCGAGGCGAGATCGAGGAAGTACTGCGGCAGCAGTCCGAGCCCGATCGTGACCAGCACGCCGATACCGATCGCGGTCGCCGTGAAGGCGCTCGGGACGGCGACGGTCGGGCCGCCCGGCTGCGGGTCGGAGAAGAACATCAGCACGATGACCCTGATGTAGAAGAAAGCCGCCACCGCCGAGCTGAGCACACCCACGATCACCAGCGGAGTGGCGCCGCCCGCCGCCGCGGCCTGGAACACCGCGAACTTGCCGGTGAACCCCGAGGTCAGCGGGATGCCCGCGAAGGCCAGCAGGAAGAGCGCGAACACCGCCGCGACCAGCGGGGAGCGCCGGCCGAGGCCGGCCCAGCTGGACAGGTGGGTGGCCTCGCCCTTGGAGTCGCGCACCAGGGTGACCACGGCGAAGGCGCCGAGGGTCACGAAGGAGTACGCCAGCAGGTAGAACAGCACCGAGCCGACGCCCTGCCGGTTGCTGGCGATCACACCGGTGAGGATGAACCCGGCGTGCGCGATCGAGGAGTAGGCGAGCAGCCGCTTCACGTCCTGCTGGGTGACGGCCAGGACCGCGCCGACCACCATGGTGAGGATCGCCACACCCCAGAGCACCGGCCGCCAGTCCAGCCGCAGCGCCGGGAAGGCCACGTAGAACAGCCGCAGCACCGCGCCGAACGCGGCCACCTTGGTCGCCGCCGCCATGAAGCCGGTGACCGGGGTCGGCGCGCCCTGGTAGACGTCCGGGGTCCAGGAGTGGAACGGCACAGCGCCGACCTTGAAGAGCAGACCGACCGTCAGCATCGCCAGGCCCACCAGCAGCAGGGCGTCGTTCTGGGTCGAGGAGACCAGCGCCGGGGTGAGCAGCGCGTTCCCGGAGATGACCTCGGCGACCTCGCCGAGCCGCACCGTGCCCGCGTAGCCGTACAGCAGCGCGGTGCCGAACAGGAAGAACGCCGAGGCGAAGGCACCGAGCAGGAAGTACTTGACCGCCGCCTCCTGGGAGAGCAGCCGGCGGCGCCGGGCCAGCGCGCAGAGCAGGTAGAGCGGGAGGGAGAAGACCTCCAGCGCCACGAACATGGTCAGCAGGTCGTTGGCGGCGGGGAACAGCAGCATGCCGCCGACCGCGAACATGGTGAGCGGGAAGACCTCACTGGTGGTGAAGCCGGCCCGGATCGCGCTGCGCTCCTGCTCGCCGCCGGGGGTGGCGGACGCCTGGGCGGCGAAGGCGTCGGCCGGCTCGCCGCCGGCCTTGGGCTCCAGCCGGCGCTCGGCGTAGGTCAGCACCGCGACCACCGCGACCAGCAGGATCACGCCCTGGAGGAACAGCGTCGGGCCGTCCAGGGCGACCGCGCCCATCGCGATCGCCCCGACCTTGGTGGTGCCGTAGCCCTGCACGGCGAGCACCAGGACGGCGACGAAGGCGCCGGCCAGGCCGACCAGGGCGGTCACCACCTGGGCCCAGTGCCGAAGCCGCCGGGGCAGGAAGGCCTCCAGCAGGATGCCGACCACCGCGGCGCCGAACACCACCAGCATCGGCGACAGCTGGCCGTACTCGATGTGCGGCGCGGGGATGCTCTGGGTGCTGCCGCCGGCGGCGGCGAGCCATCCGGTGCTGCTCACTTGTGCTCACCTCCTGAGCGGGCGGTCCCGTCCTGGGCGGTCCCGTGGTCGGCGGACACCGGGTGCGCCGGTGTCGGGTCGGTCTGGTGCACCTGCGAGAGGGTGGCGTTCACCGACGGGTTGACGAGGTCGGTGAGCGGCTTCGGGTAGACACCGAGCAGCACGGTCAGTGCCACCAGCGGGGCGACCACGGCGAGTTCGCGGACCTTGAGGTCCGGCATGCCGCGCACCTCCTCCTTGACCGGGCCGGTCATGGTGCGCTGGTAGAGCAGCAGGGCGTACAGCGCGGCGAGCACGATGCCGAAGGTGGCGACGATGCCGACCGCGGGGTACCGGCTGAAGGTGCCGACCAGGACCAGGAACTCGCTGACGAAGGGCGCCAGGCCGGGCAGCGAGAGCGTCGCCAGCCCGCCGATCAGGAAGGTCCCGGCGAGCACCGGGGCGACCTTCTGCACGCCGCCGTAGTCGGCGATCAGCCGGGAGCCGCGGCGGGAGATCAGGAACCCGGCCACCAGCATCCACGCGGCGGTGGAGATGCCGTGGTTGACCATGTAGAGGGTGGCACCGCTCTGGCCCTGGCTGGTCATCGCGAAGATGCCCATGATGATGAAGCCGAAGTGCGAGATCGAGGCGTAGGCGACCAGCCGCTTGATGTCCTTCTGGCCGATGGCCAGCAGCGCGCCGTAGACGATCCCGATCAGGGAGAGGACCAGGATCGCCGGGGCGAAGGTCTTCGAGGCGTCCGGGAACAGCCCGAGGCAGAAGCGCAGCATCGCGAAGGTGCCGACCTTGTCCACCACGGCGGTGATCAGCACGGCGGTGCCGGCGGTGGCCTCGCCCATCGCGTTCGGCAGCCAGGTGTGCAGCGGCCAGAGCGGGGCCTTGACCGCGAAGGCGAAGAAGAAGCCGAGGAACAGCGCCTTCTCCGCGGTGCCGCCGATCTGCAGCCGGCCGTCGGCGACCGCCGCGGTGAGCGTCTGCAGGTCGAAGGTGCCCAGGCCCTGGTCCTGCGCGATCACGTACAGGCCGATCACGGCGGCCAGCATGACCAAGCCGCCGAGCAGGTTGTAGAGCAGGAACTTGACCGCCGCGTAGGAGCGCTGGCGGGCGGACTCGGGGCCGCCCGCCCGGTCGCCGAAGCCGCCGATGAGGAAGTACATCGGGATCAGCATGGCTTCGAAGAAGACGTAGAAGAGGAAGACGTCGGTGGCGTAGAAGGAGACGATCACCATCGCCTCCACCGCCAGCACCAGAGCGAAGAACGCCTGGGTGCGCCGCCGGTTCTCGAACGACCCCTCCGGCGGTGCGACGGCCGGGTCCGCGTCGTGCCAGGAGGCGAGCAGCACGACCGGGACCAGGACGGCGGTGAGCAGGGCGAGGACGGCGCCGATGCCGTCCACCCCGAGCGCGAAGGTGATGCCGAAGGAGCGGATCCAGCTGTAGGACTCGGTCAGCTGGTAGCGGGCGCCGTCCGGGTCGAACCGCGCGGCCACCGCGCCGGCCAGGGCCAGGGTGGCGACGGAGAAGACCGTCGCCACGATCTTGGTGTTCCGCCGCCGCGCCTCGGTGGACCCGGCGGGCAGGGCGGCGGTGACCACCGCACCGACCGCCGGGACGGCGCAGGTGGCGGTGAGGAGGACGCTCATGCCTCGGCCTCCCCTCGATGTGTGTAATCCGGGTGCATCAGACGGACCTCATCAGGAGAGTCGTGGCGACCAGCACCAGCGTGCCGCCGAACATGGAGAGCGCGTACGTGCGGACGTAGCCGTTCTGGATCCGCCGCAGCCGGCTGGAGACGCCGCCGATGGTGGCCGCCAGGCCGTTGACGAAACCGTCCAGGCCGCGGCTGTCGAAGTAGACCAGCGCCGCGGCCAGCGCCGAACCGGGGCGGACCAGGACGGCGTGGTTGAAGTCGTCCTGGAGGAGGTCACGGCGGGCGGCCCGGGTGAGCGGGGAGCCGTACGGCGGCACCACCGGGACGGCGGAGCGGCCGTACATGAGGTACGAGAGCGCGACGCCGGCCAGCATGCAGGCGGTGGTGAGCAGGGTGACCACCAGCGGGGTGAGCGGGGAGTTGCCCTCCTCGTGCCCGGTGACCGGCTCCAGCCAGGTGAGGAAGGACTCGTGGAAGGCGAACAGCCCGCCGGCGAAGACCGAGCCGAAGGCCAGCACGATCATCGGGACGGTCATGGTCTTCGGCGACTCGTGCGGGTGCGGGTCGTGGCCCTCGGCGTCCGGCTGCCAGCGCTTCTCGCCGAAGAAGGTCAGGATCATCACCCGGGTCATGTAGAACGCGGTGACGGCGGCGCCGACCAGGGTGCACAGGCCGAGGATCCAGCCCTCGGTGCCGCCCTTGGCGAAGGCCGCCTCGATGATCTTGTCCTTGGAGAAGAAGCCGGACAGGCCGGGGAAGCCGATGATGGCCAGGTAGCCGAGGCCGAAGGTGACGAAGGTGACCGGCATGTACTTCCGCAGGCCGCCGTAGTGACGCATGTTCACCTCGTCGTTCATGCCGTGCATGACCGACCCGGCACCGAGGAACAGCCCGGCCTTGAAGAAGCCGTGGGTCACCAGGTGCATGATGGCGAAGGCGTACCCGATCGGGCCGAGGCCGGCCGCGAGGATCATGTAGCCGATCTGCGACATGGTCGAGCCGGCCAGCGCCTTCTTGATGTCGTCCTTGGCGCAACCGACGATCGCACCGAAGAGCAGGGTGACCGCGCCGACCACCACCACGGCGGTCTGGGCGTCCGGCGCCAGGTTGAAGATCGCCCCGGAGCGGGTGATCAGGTAGACGCCGGCGGTGACCATGGTGGCCGCGTGGATCAGCGCGGAGACCGGGGTCGGGCCCTCCATCGCGTCCCCGAGCCAGGACTGCAGCGGCACCTGCGCGGACTTGCCGCAGGCGGCGAGCAGCAGCATCAGGCCGATCGCGGTCAGCTTGCCCTCGCTGGCGCTGCCCGCGGCGCCGAACACCGGCTCGAAGGCGAAGGAGCCGAACTCGACGAACATCAGCATGATCGCGATGGACAGGCCCATGTCGCCGACGCGGTTGACGATGAACGCCTTCTTGGCGGCGGTGGCGGCGGTCGGCTTGTGCTGCCAGAAGCCGATCAGCAGGTAGGAGGCGAGGCCCACGCCCTCCCAGCCGAAGTACAGCAGCAGGTAGTTGTCGGCCACCACCAGCAGCAGCATGGCCGCCAGGAAGAGGTTCAGATAGGCGAAGAAACGGCGCCGGCGCTCGTCGTGCGCCATGTAGCCCACCGAGTAGAGGTGGATCAGGGTGCCCACGCCGGTGATCAGCAGGACGAAGGTCATCGAGAGCTGGTCGAGCTGGAAGGAGATGTCGGCCTGGAAGCCGTTCACCGGGATCCAGCTGAACAGGTGCTGGGTCAGGGTGCGGTCCTCCGCGTCCCGGCCCAGCATGTCCGAGAACAGCGCGAGGCCGAAGCCGAAGGAGAGCGCGGCGAGCGCGGTGGCCAGCCAGTGGCCCAGGCGGTCGAAGGCCCGGCCGCCGAGCAGCAGCAGGACGGCACCGGCCAGCGGGGCCGCGACCAGCAGGGGAATGAGAGAGTTCACCGAGGTCCTCCGCCTACAGCTTCATCAGGTTGCTGTCGTCGACCGAAGCGGAATGCCTGGTCCGGAAGATCGAGACGATGATCGCGAGGCCGACCACGACCTCGGCCGCCGCCACCACCATGGTGAAGAACGCGATGATCTGGCCGTCGAGGTTCCCGTGCATCCGGGAGAAGGTGACCAGCGCCAGGTTGGAGGCGTTCAGCATCAGCTCGACGCACATGAACAGGACGATCGCGTTCCGCCGGATCAGCACGCCGGAGGCGCCGATGGTGAACAGCAGGGCGGAGAGATAGAGGTAGTTGACCGGATTCACTCCGCCCCCTCCTCGTCGTGGTCGGACGCCGGGCGGTTCGCCGGCGCCGGGTGGTTGGCGGCCACCGGCTCCAGGGCCTTGCGCGGGCCGGTCACCGGCGGGCGCTCGGACGGCGGGCGGCCCAGCCAGTCGGCGGTGGTGGACTCCAGCTCGGCCATCCGGGCCAGCATCTCCTGGCTGACGTCGCGGATCTGGCCGCGCTCGCGCAGGGTCGCCATCACCGAGTCCTCGGCGATCGAGCCGTCCGGCAGCAGCGCCGGGATGTCCACCGCGTTGTGCCGGGCGTAGATGCCGGGCGCGGGCAGCGGCGGCACCTGGATGTTGTCGGCGACCCGCTGGGCGGCCAGCTCGCGCTGGGTCTTCGGGGCCTTCACGTGCTCGCGGTGGGTCAGCACCATGGCCCCGATCGCGGCCGTGATCAGCAGCGCCCCGGTGACCTCGAAGGCCCACACGTACTTGGTGAAGATCAGTCGGGCCAGGCCCTGGACATTGCCCTCGGCGTTGGCCTCGCCGAGACCGGCGAAGCTGTCCAGCTTGGCGTTGGCGATCCCGGCGACCATCAGCACGCCGAAGCCGAGGCCGCAGAGCGCGGCGGCGAACCGCTGGCCCTTCAGCTGCTCCTTCAGCGAGTCCGCGCTGGTCACGCCGACCAGCATCACCACGAACAGGAAGAGCATCATGATCGCGCCGGTGTAGACCACGATCTGCACCACACCCAGGAACACCGCGCCCTGGGCCATGTAACAGACCGCCAGGGCGAGCATGGTGGCGGCCAGGCAGAGCGCGCTGTGCACCGCCTTGCGCATCAGCAGCGTCCCGAGCGCGCCGCCGACGGCGATCACCGCGAGCACCCAGAACTGGACGGCCTCACCGGTGGAGGTCGCGCCCGTCACGGCCGCGAGGTTCAGCGAGGTGGCGGCGCTCACGACTGGGCCTCCTTCTCCCGCTCGGTCGGCTCCTGACGGACCGTGCCCGGCGCCGCCGCGGTGATCTCGCCCCGGTAGTAGGCGCCCTCGTCGGCGCCGGGGAAGATCGAGTGCGGGCTGTCGACCATGCCCTCGGAGAGGCCGACCAGCAGCTGCTCCTTGGTGAAGATGAGGTCCTGGCGGGAGGAGTCCGCGAGCTCGTACTCGTTGGTCATGGTGAGCGCGCGGGTCGGGCAGGCCTCGATGCAGAGCCCGCACAGGATGCAGCGGGCGTAGTTGATCTGGTAGACCGCCCCGTACCGCTCACCGGGCGAGTAGCGCTCGTCCTCGCGGTTGTCCGCGCCCTCGACGTAGATCGCGTCGGCCGGGCAGGCCCAGGCGCACAGCTCGCAGCCGACGCACTTCTCCAGGCCGTCCGGGTGCCGGTTCAGCTGGTGGCGGCCGTGGAAACGCGGGGCGGTGGGCTTCTTCTGCTCCGGGTACTGCTCGGTGAGCCGCTTCTTGAACATGGCCTTGAAGGTCACGCCGAAGCCGGCGGCCGGTCCGAGGATGGACGGCTTGTCGGCCCGTTCGGACCGGTCGTTCCGGGCGTTCTGGTCGGACGACATCTCGGTTCAGCTCCCTTCGGAATGGTCGGCCCCGTTGAGGGCGTCCTGCAGTTGCTTCGGGGCGCGGCTGCGCCGGCGCGGGACCGGCGGGAGCTGCTGGCCGGGCAGCGGGGGCACCGGGTAGCCGCCGGCCATCGGGTCGAACTCCCCCTGCGGCGCCTCGGACCCGGGCTCCGGCTTGCGCTTCAGGACGTCCCGCAGCAGGCCGAGCAGCAGCAGCGCGCCGACCGGGGCACCGACGTACAGCACCACCTCGCCGAAGCCGTAGCCCTCGTTGCGCAGGGCCCGGACGCTGGCCACCATGACCAGCCAGGCCAGCGAGACCGGGATCAGCACCTTCCAGCCGAGCTTCATGAACTGGTCGTAGCGGAACCGGGGCAGGGTGCCGCGCAGCCAGATGAAGAAGAACAGCAGCAGCTGGATCTTGAGAGTGATCCAGAGCAGCGGCCACCAGCCGTGGTTGGCGCCCTCCCAGAACGTGGAGACCGGCCACGGGGCCCGCCACCCGCCCAGGAACAGGGTCGAGGCGACCGCCGAGACGGTGACCATGTTGACGTACTCGGCCAGCATGAACATCGCGAACTTCAGCGAGGAGTACTCGGTGTTGAAGCCGCCGACCAGCTCGCCCTCGGCCTCCGGGAGGTCGAACGGCGCGCGGTTGGTCTCACCGACCATCGCGACGATGTAGACGATGAACGACACCGGCAGCAGGACCGCGAACCAGGTGGGCTGCTGCGAGGAGACGATCTCCGAGGTGGACATCGAGCCGGAGTAGATGAAGACCGCCGCGAAGGACAGGCCCATCGCGATCTCGTAGCTGATCATCTGGGCAGAGGAGCGGATCCCGCCGAGCAGCGGGTAGGTCGAGCCGGAGGACCAGCCCGCCAGCACGATGCCGTAGATGCCGACCGAGGCGGTGGCCAGGATGTAGAGCAGCGCCACCGGGAAGTCGGTCAGCTGCATCGGCGTCCGGGTGCCGAAGATCGAGATCTCGTCGCCGGCCGGGCCGAAGGGGATCACCGCGAAGGCCATGAACGCCGGGATGGCGCAGACGATCGGGGCCAGGATGTAGACGACCTTGTCGGCGCCGGTGACCACCAGGTCTTCCTTGAGCGCCAGCTTCACGCCGTCGGCGAGCGACTGCAGCAGGCCCCACGGGCCGTGCCGGTTGGGCCCGATGCGCAGCTGCATCCAGGCCACCACCTTGCGCTCCCAGACGATCGCCACGAGGACCGTGCCGACCAGGAAGCCGAAGCAGAACACCGCCTTCAGCAGGACCAGCCACCACGGGTCCCGGCCGAAGAAGCCGAGCGTCTCGTTCGCGGCGAGCTCGGCCAGCGCGGCCGGGCCGTGTCCGGCGAGCGGGTGCGGGGTCGGGGTCACTTCTCCTCCTCCTCGGGCCCGGCCGTCCCGGCCGGCGCGGTGGCCTCGGCGGCGGCGATGGTGACCAGGTGGCCGACGGTGGTGCCGAGCGTCCGGTAGGCGCCGCCCGGCGTGGAGTTGAGCGGGATCCAGACCGTGCGGTCCGGCATCTCCTTGGCGATCTCCAGCGGCAGGGTGAGCGAGCCGGCCGGGCCGGTCAGCCGCAGCGCGGTCGCGGTCGCGGCGCCGATCTCGGCGGCGGTGGTCGGCGAGACCCGGGCGACCGCCGGGTGCCGGGTGCCGGCCAGGTGCGGGTCGCCCTGCTGGAGCGAGCCCCGGTCGAGCAGCAGCCGCCAGCCGGCCAGGACCGCCTGGCCGGTGGCCGGGCGGGGCAGCAGGCCGGGGTGGGCGGACGGCGCGGCCGGGCGGTCGCCCGTCCAGGGCAGGAACCGGTCCAGCTCCTGCCGGGCGGCGCGGACGTCGGGCAGGCCGAGCCGGTGGCCCAGGGCGTCCGCGAGCATGTTCAGCACCCGCAGGTCCGGGTGCAGGTGACGGCCCATCTGCTGGTCCGGCTTGAGCGCGGCCTCGAACATCCGCACCCGGCCCTCCCAGTCAAGGAAGGTGCCGGCCTTCTCGGCGACCGCGGCCACCGGCAGCACCACGTCGGCGTGGGCCGTGACGGCGGACGGGCGCAGCTCCAGCGAGAGCACGAACGGCACCGCGGCCAGTGCCTCCTCGGCCAGGGCCGGGTCCGGCAGGTCCTCCGGGTCGACCCCGCCGACCAGCAGCGCGTCCAGGTCGCCGCTGACGGCGGCGGCGAGGATCTGCTCGGTGTCCCGGCCCAGTCGGGCGGGGAGTTCGGCCACGCCCCAGGCGGCGGCGGCCTCGGCCCGGGCGGCCGGTGCGGCGACCGGACGGCCGCCGGGCAGCAGGCCGGGCAGGGCGCCGGCCTCGACCGCGCCGCGTTCACCGGCCCGGCGGGGGATCCAGGCCAGCCGGGCGCCGGTGGCGTGCGACAGCCGCAGTGCGGCGGTGAGCGCGCCGGGGGCCGCGGCCGCCCGCTCGCCGACCAGGATCACCGCGCCGGGGGTGCGGAGCAGTTCGGCGGCGCGGCCGGCGTCGTCGTTGAGCGGCTCGTCGGCGGCGAGCGCGGCCAGCCACTCGGCCTCGGTGCCGGGGGCGGCCGGCAGCAGCGATCCGTGCAGCTTGGCCAGGCCCCGGGAGGCGTGCGGAGCGATCGAGAAGACCCTGAGGCCGTGGCCCCGGTTGGCCTTGCGCAGCCGCAGGAAGACGATCGGCGACTCCTCCTCGGGCTCCAGGGCCAGCAGCAGGACCGCCGGGGCGGCCTCCAGCTCCTCGTAGCCGAAGGGGCTGCCACCGATGTCGACGCCCTGGCCTGCGACGGCGGCGGCCAGGAAGTCGGCCTCCTCGCCGCTGTGCGGGCGGGACCTGAAGTCCACGTCGTTGGTGCCGAGCACCACCCGGGCGAACTTGGCGTACGCGTAGGCGTCCTCGACCGTGACCCGGCCGCCGGTGAGCACTCCGGCGCGGGTCCCGCGCAGCCCCTCGGCGGCCCGGGCCAGCGCCTCCGGCCAGGAGGCGGCGACGAGTTCGCCGTCCCGCCGGACCAGCGGGGTGGTGAGCCGGTCCCGCTGCTGGGCGTAGCGGAAGGCGAACCGGCCCTTGTCGCAGTTCCACTCCTCGTTGACCGCCGGGTCCTCACCGGCCAGCCGGCGCAGCACCTTGCCGCGGCGGTGGTCGGTGCGCTGGGCGCAGCCGGAGGAGCAGTGCTCGCAGACGCTCGGCGAGGAGGTCAGGTCGAACGGGCGGGAGCGGAAACGATAAGCCGCCGAGGTGAGCGCGCCGACCGGGCAGATCTGGATGGTGTTGCCGGAGAAGTACGACTCGAAGTCGTCGCCCTCGCCGGTGCCGACCTGCTGGAGGGCTCCGCGCTCGACCAGGTCGATGAACGGGTCCCCGGCGATCTGCTGGGAGAACCGGGTGCAGCGGGCGCAGAGCACGCAGCGCTCGCGGTCCAGCAGCACCTGGCTGCTGATCGGCACCGGCTTCTCGTAGGTACGCTTCATCCCCTCGAAGCGGGAGTCCGTGTCACCGGTGGACATCGCCTGGTTCTGCAGCGGGCACTCGCCGCCCTTGTCGCAGACCGGGCAGTCCAGCGGGTGGTTGATCAGCAGCAGCTCCATCACACCGCGCTGGGCCTTCTCGGCGACCGGCGAGCTGAGGTGGGTGCGCACCACCATGCCCTCGGCGACCGGGATGGTGCAGGAGGCGACCGGCTTGCGCTGGCCCTCGATCTCGACGATGCACTGCCGGCAGGCGCCGGCCGGGTCGAGCAGCGGGTGGTCGCAGAAGCGCGGGATCTGGGTGCCGATCTGCTCGGCGGCCCTGATCACCAGGGTCCCCTTGGGGACCTGCACTTCGACGCCGTCGATGGTGAGCGTGACCAGCTCGACCGCGGCCTTGTCGCCCGTGGAGGTGGATGGCTCTGTGATCGTCACGCGTGCACCTCCCTTTCGGTGGCGGACTGGTGGCCGGGGCGGGGGCCGTCGGCCCAGACGGTGGAGGCGGCCGGGTCGAACGGGCAGCGGCGCTCGGCGAGGTGCTGCTCGTACTCGGCCCGGAAGTACTGGAGCGAGGAGACGATCGGGCTGGCCGCGCCGTCGCCCAGGGCGCAGAAGGACTTGCCGTTGATGTTGTCGGCGATGTCGAGGAGCTTCTCGAGGTCGCCCTCGACGCCCTGGCCGGCCTCGATCCGCTTGAGCAGCTGGACCAGCCAGTAGGTGCCCTCGCGGCAGGGGGTGCACTTGCCGCAGGACTCGTGGGCGTAGAACTCGGTCCAGCGGGTGACGGCGCGGACCACGCAGGTCGTCTCGTCGAAGATCTGCAGGGCCTTGGTGCCGAGCATCGAGCCGGCCGCGCCGACGCCCTCGTAGTCCAGCGGGACGTCGAGGTGCTCGTCGGTGAACATCGGGGTGGAGGAGCCGCCCGGGGTCCAGAACTTGAGCTGGTGGCCGGCCCGGATGCCGCCGCTGATGTCGAGCAGCTGGCGCAGGGTGATGCCGAGCGGGGCCTCGTACTGACCGGGGTTGGTGACGTGGCCGGAGAGCGAGTAGAGCGTGAAGCCGGGGGACTTCTCGGTGCCCAGGCCCTTGAACCACTCCTTGCCGCGGGCCAGGATCGGCGGCACCGAGGCGATCGACTCGACGTTGTTCACCACGGTCGGGCAGGCGTAGAGACCGGCGATGGCCGGGAACGGCGGGCGCAGCCTGGGCTGGCCCCGGCGTCCCTCCAGCGAGTCCAGCAGCGCCGTCTCCTCGCCGCAGATGTAGGCGCCGGCGCCGGCGTGGACGGTGATGTCCAGGTCGAGTCCGGAGCCGAGGATGTTCCGGCCGAGCAGCCCCGCCTCGTAGGCCTCGGCGACGGCGGCCTGGAGCCGGCGCAGCACCGGGACGACCTCGCCGCGCAGATAGATGAAGGCGTGGTCGCAGCGGATCGCGTAGGACGCGATGATCATGCCCTCGATCAGCGAGTGCGGGTTGGCGAACAGCAGCGGGATGTCCTTGCAGGTGCCCGGCTCGGACTCGTCCGCGTTGACCACCAGGTAGTGCGGCTTGCCGTCGTTCTGCGGGATGAACTGCCACTTCAGGCCGGTGGGGAAGCCGGCGCCGCCGCGACCGCGCAGACCGGAGTCCTTGACCAGGGCGATCACGTCGTCCGGGGGCATCGCGAGGGCGGCCTTGAGTCCCTCGTAGCCGGCGTGGCGTCGGTAGGTGGCGAGCGTCCAGGGGCGGTTGTCGTCCCAGAACGCCGACAGCACGGGGGTGAGCAGCTTCTCGGCCGGCTCGGCGGAAGTCATCACGCTTCAGTCCCTTCCTGGCCGGTGCCTTCGGCGGACCCGCCCTCGTGGCGTGCACCCTCGTGGCGGGGGTCCTCGTGGCGGGGGGAGACGACGCGGGTGCCGCCGGTGCCGGGCAGGGCCTCGCCGCGGGCCAGCCGCAGACCGGCCAGCGAGGCCGCGCCGCCCGCGCCCGACTCGTCGACGGCGCCGGGGCGCTCGTCGGGGAAGCCGGCCAGGATCCGGGCGGAGTCCTTGAAGGAGCAGAGCCGGGCGCCACGGGTGGGGACGGCCTCACGGCCCGCGCGCAGGTCGTCGACCAGCAGCTTGGCGCTCTCCGGCGTCTGGTTGTCGAAGAACTCCCAGTTGACCATCACCACCGGCGCGTAGTCGCAGGCGGCGTTGCACTCGATGTGCTCGATCGAGATCCGGCCGTCCTCGGTGGTCTCGTTGTTCGCGATCCCGAGGTGCTCCTGGAGCTCGGCGAAGATCTGGTCGCCGCCGAGCACCGCGCACAGGGTGTTGGTGCAGACCCCGACGTGGTACTCGCCCGCGGGCCGGCGCCGGTACATGGTGTAGAAGGTGGCGACGGCGGTGACCTCGGCGGTGGTGAGGTCCAGTTGCTCGGCGCAGAACCGGATGCCGGTCGGGCTGACGAAGCCCTCCTCGGCCTGCACCAGGTGCAGCAGCGGCAGCAGCGCGGACCGGGCCACCGGGTAGCGGCCGATCAGCTCGGCGGCGTCGGCGGCCAGCCGGGCGCGCACCTCCTCGGGGTACGGCCTGGCCGGCAGCGCCGGCATCCCCAGTTGGACATCTGTCACCGGTCCACGCCTCCCATCACCGGGTCGATCCCGGCCACCGAGACGATGACGTCGGCCACCTGGCCGCCCTCGCACATCGCCGCCATCGTCTGCAGATTGGTGAACGACGGGTCCCGGAAGTGGACCCGGTACGGGCGGGTCCCGCCGTCGCTGACCACGTGCACGCCCAGCTCGCCCTTGGGCGACTCGACCGCCGCGTAGGCCTGGCCGACCGGGACCCGGAAGCCCTCGGTGACCAGCTTGAAGTGGTGGATCAGGGCCTCCATCGAGGTGCCCATGATCTTCCGGATGTGGTCGAGGGAGTTGCCCATGCCGTCCGGGCCGACCGCGAGTTGGGCCGGCCAGGCGATCTTCTTGTCCGCCACCATGACCGGACCGGGGCGCAGCCGGTCCAGGCACTGCTCGACGATCCGCAGGGACTGCTTCATCTCCTCCAGCCGGATCAGGAAGCGGCCGTAGGAGTCGGCGCCGTCCGCGACCGCGACCTCGAAGTCGTAGTTCTCGTAGCCGCAGTACGGGTCGGTCTTGCGCAGGTCGTGCGGCAGGCCGGTGGCGCGCAGGATGGGACCGGTGGCACCGAGGGCGAGGCAGCCGGGCAGGTCGAGGAAGCCGACGTCGACCAGACGGGCCTTGAACACCGGGTTGCCGGTGGCGAGTTTGTCGTACTCGTGCATCCGCGAGCGGATGGTCTTCACGGCCTCGCGGATCTGGTCGACCGCGCCGGGCGGGAGGTCCTGGGCGAGGCCGCCGGGGCGGACGTAGGCGTGGTTCATCCGCAGACCGGTGACCAGCTCGAACACGTCCAGGATCAGCTCGCGGTCGCGGAAGCCGTAGATCATCAGGGTGGTGGAGCCGATCTCCATGCCGCCGGTGGCCAGGCAGACCAGGTGGGAGGAGATCCGGTTGAGCTCCATCATCAGCACCCGGATGACGTCGGCGCGCTCCGGGATGTCGTCGGTGATGCCGAGCAGCTTCTCGACCGCCAGGCAGTAGGCGGTCTCGTTGAACAGCGGGGTCAGGTAGTCCATGCGGGTCACGAAGGTGGTGCCCTGGACCCAGCTGCGGAACTCCATGTTCTTCTCGATGCCGGTGTGGAGGTAGCCGATGCCGCAGCGGGCCTCCGTCACCGTCTCGCCGTCGATCTCCAGGATCAGCCGCAACACCCCGTGGGTGGAGGGGTGCTGGGGGCCCATGTTGACGATGATGCGCTCGTCGTCGGCCCGGGCCACGGCGTCGACTACCTCGCCCCAGTCGCCGCCGGTGACCGTGAAGACCCGGCCCTCGGTGGTTTCCCGGGCGCCTGCCTCGGCCGCGCCGCCCTGGTTCGTCTCCTCGTAGTGCTGGGTGTTCATCAGCTGTACGACCTCCGCTGGTCGGGCGCCGGGATCTGGGCGCCCTTGTACTCGACGGGGATGCCGCCGAGCGGGTAGTCCTTGCGCTGCGGGTGTCCCAGCCAGTCGTCCGGCATCATGATCCGGGTGAGGGCCGGGTGCCCCTCGAAGACCAGGCCGAAGAAGTCGTAGGCCTCGCGCTCGTGCCAGTCGTTGGTGGGATAGACGCTCACCACGGACGGGATGCGCGGATCCGCGTCCGGCGCGGTGACCTCCAGCCGGATCAGCCGGCCGTGGGTGATCGAGCGCAGGTGGTAGACCGCGTGCAGTTCGCGGCCCTTGTCGCCCGGGTAGTGCACACCGCTCACGCCGAGGCAGAGCTCGAACCGCAGCGCCGGGTCGTCGCGCAGGGTGCGCGCGGTGCGGAGGAGGTGCTCGCGGGCGATCCGGAAGGTGAGCTCGGCGCGGTCGACGACGGTCTTCTCGATCACCTCGGCCGGGTCGAGGCCCTGTTCCTCCAGGGCACCCTCCAACTCGTCGGCGACCTCGTCGAACCAGCCGCCGTACGGGCGCTCGGTGGCTCCGGGCAGGACGACCGGGGCGACCAGGCCGCCGAAGCCGGAGGTGTCGCCGCTGCCCTGGGCGCCGAACATGCCCTGCCGGCGACCGACCACCTCGACCGGGATCTCCCGGCGCGGCTCCTCGCGGCGGGTCTCGGGTACCTGCTCGTTCATCGCAGCAGCCCCCGCATCTCGCTCACCGGGGTGGCCTGCAGCGCGAGCGCCTCGCCCAACTCCTCGGCACGGCGCTTGTTCACGCCGAGCGGCTCGTGCTGGATCTTGTCGTGCAGCTTCAGGATCGCGTCCATCAGCATCTCCGGGCGCGGCGGGCAGCCGGGCAGGTAGATGTCCACCGGGACGATGTGGTCGACGCCCTGCACGATCGCGTAGTTGTTGAACATCCCACCCGAGGAGGCGCAGACGCCCATCGAGATGACCCACTTCGGGTTGGCCATCTGGTCGTAGACCTGGCGCAGTACCGGGGCCATCTTCTGGCTCACCCGGCCCGCCACGATCATCAGATCGGCCTGCCGGGGCGAGCCCCGGAACACCTCCATGCCGAAGCGCGCCAGGTCGTAGCGGCCCGCGCCGGTGGTCATCATCTCGATCGCGCAGCAGGCCAGCCCGAAGGTGGCCGGGAAGAGCGACGCCTTGCGTACCCAGCCGGCCGCTGTCTCCACGGTCGTGAGTAGAAAGCCGCTCGGCAGCTTCTCCTCGATTCCCATCAGATCCCTCTCAATGCCCTCAAGTCCTGTGGTTCGCCCACCCGTTCGGGCCTGTCCGCTGGTCCGGGCTTGTCCGCCCGTTCACAAGGTCCGACGGACGCCCGGTACCCGGCCCCTCCCCCGGCTCAGTCCCACTCCAGGCCGCCGCGACGCCAGACGTAGGCGTAGGCGACGAAGACAGTGGCGATGAACAGGAGCATCTCGACCAGTCCGAAGATCCCCAGGGCGTCGAAACTCACCGCCCACGGATAGAGAAAGACGATCTCGATGTCGAAGACGATGAAGAGCATCGCCGTCAGGTAGTACTTGATCGGGAACCGACCGCCGCCCACGGGCTGCGGGGTCGGCTCGATGCCGCACTCGTACGCCTCCAACTTGGCCCGGTTGTACCGCTTGGGCCCGGTCAGTGAGGCCATCACGACGGAGCCGACCGCGAACGCCGCCGCGATGGCACCGAGTACGAGGATCGGCGCGTAGGCATTCATAGCCCCCGCTCCCTCCGTCCAGTCGTCCTTGACTGCAGATCGGAACCGTCGGGTCACACTGTGGTGAACCCGGCGTTCCAGTTCCCGGAATCCACCCCATGTGAGGCAGTTCACAAAGCCTGGAACGAGCGCATCCTATGCCCGTCGGCTTGTGATCTGCGACACGCAGTTCAAGACGATCTTTGTGATCTCCGCCACCTTGTGAATCATGATGAAGGTGAGCATGACGAGAGTTGTCAACACAAAGAAGTCAAATGGTCACAAGCAGTCGCATTTATCTGCGAAGCGGCTGGTCAGGGGCGTGGTCCTATATCAACTTCGTCTAGCGGAAGGCAAATTTCCGGGCGTCATGTTGACGTGTTATGGCGGCTCACCCTCAGGGGTGGCGGCCCCGCGAACGCCCGCTTGACCCTTCGTTCACAAGCGCGCCGAGCGCAGGCCGGAGCGTCTCCCGGCAGTGGGCCGGGGCGCCTCTCGGTGGTGGGCCGGAGCGCCTCTCGGTGGTGGGTCGGGACGCCTTGGTCCGGCGGTGGTTCGGGCCGTCTGCCGACGGTGGGGCTGGGTGCGTCCCGGCGGTACCCCGACGGGACGGAGCGACTCAGGCTCCGCTCTCCCAGGCCCAGGCGGCGATACCGACCCGGTTGCGCGCGCCGAGCTTCCGCTGGACCGAGGCCAGGTGGTTCTTCACCGTGCCCGCGCTGATGAACAGTTGCTCCGCGATCTCGCCGTTGGTGGCGCCGTCCGCGACCAGCCGCGCGATCTCCTTCTCGCGTGCGGTGAGTTCCTCGACCGGGCCGATCCGCTCGCTCTCCGCGATCCGTCCGCCCAGGGGGCGCCGTGCCCCCTGGCCTGCGGCACCACCGGTGCTGCTGCTTCTGATACCTCCTCCGATGCCGCTCCCGCTTCCGACTCCGGAGAGTTGGCGGAGCAGGCGGACGGTGATCTGCGGGCTGATCAACGCGTCCCCCGCCACGGCGGCCCGGACCGCCTCCGCGAGCAGCGCGGGCCCCGAGCGCTTGAGCAGAAAGCCCGCCGCCCCGGCGCGGAGCGCCTCGTGCACGTATTCGTCCAGATCGAAGGTGGTCACCACAACCACCCGGAACTCCCCGCCCAGCCGCCGGGTCAGCTCCAGGCCGTCCAGCCTGGGCATCCGGATATCGGCGAGGATCACGTCCGGACGCAGCCGCTCGGCCAGGGCGACCGCCACTTCACCGTCCGCGGCCTCGTCGACCACCTCGATGTCGGGCTGTGCGTCGAGGATGATCCGGTACGCGCTGCGGATCGCCTCGTCGTCGTCGGCAAGGAGCACCCGGATGCTCATCGGCCGAACCTCCTTCCGTTCCCCGGCAGGGCCTCTGTCCCTCGCCTGCCGTTCCTGTCCCACCTGTCCGTTGCACCGTCGTGGTGGTGCCTCTCCCGCCCGAGGCGGTGCGGGTCTCGCTCCGCCCCGGAGCCCCGACCCCGGAGCCGCTACCCGATCTTCAAGGGCATGGTGACCGCCACCTGCCAACCGCTGCCCTCGCGGCCGGCACTCAGCGTGCCGCCCAGCGCCTCCACCCGGGCGGAGAGACCTGCCAGTCCACTGCCGCCCCCGCCCCGCCTCGACCCGGACGGCGGCGAGACCCCACCGCCGTCGTCCCGGACCCGTACCGTCAACCGCCGCCCCTCGCTCCGCACCCGGACGTCGACCACACGGGCGGCGGGAGCATGCCGCCGCACATTGGTCAGGGCCTCGACCACGATCCGGTAAGCGGTGGCCGCCACCTCCCGGGGAACCGTCGGCTCCTCGGCCGGAGCGTCCAGTCTCACCACCACCTCGCCCGAGCCTGTGAACCGCTCGGTGAGCTCGGCCAGTTCGGCCAGGCCGGGCTGCGGGCCACGCTCCGGGCCGTCCCCGTCCCCGTCCTCGCTGCGCAGCAGGTGGACCGTCCGGTCGAGCGAGGCCAGGGCCTGCAACCCGGCCTGCTCTATCCGCTCGAACAGAGCTGCGGCCCGCACCGGGTCGAAGGCCGCAAGTACGGTGCCCGCCTGCGCCTGGGCGACCATGCCGCTGACGTCATGGGCGACGAAGTCGTGCAGGTCGTGGGCGAGTTCCAGTCGCTGGGCGCGTCTGGCCGCGGCCACCGAGCGCCGTCGGCTCTCGTCCAGCCCGCGCAGGTAGAGCCCGATCAGGACCGGCGGCAACGTGAGGACCGAACCGAAGCCGAAGAGGGTCAGCGCGCCCACCGCTCCGGACGCGTCCTGGAACCGGGACGGCCAGAGCGCGACCGCGCCGCCGATCGTCCAGACCGCGACGGCTCCGCGCCGACCGCCCTCGGCCCGCAGGGTCAGGACCACCAGCGCCAGCAGGGAGGCGAGTTCGAGCATGCCGACCAGGCCCGTCCAGCGCTCCGACTCGGCCCAGCGGCCGGCGGCCCAGGCGCCGATCGTGGCCCCGATCGACACCACGGCGGCCGCCAGGCACACCGCCGCGATCCCGTACCGGGACCGCAGGAACCACCCGCAGAGAACCGCCGCCGGGGCGGCCAACGCCAGCATCTGACTCATCATCGCCTCCTTCCTGCGAGCAGCCTACGGATCGTCGGAGGCCTCCGCCTGTGCCGATCGGCACATTTCCGCACCCGATTCGAGCAGCCAAGACAGCCCGATCGGCACTGATGGCGACCCCGGTCCGACGGCCAGTCTTGATCCCGTCGGACCGGCCACGAGGGCCGGCCGGGAAGGAGTCGGCCACCATGTCCACCACCGCACCCACCGCGCCCGTCGCAGGCGTCGGAGTCGCCCCGGGCACGACCGCCACCACCACTCCCCGGGCCGCCCGCAAGCGCGCCGTCCGCCCGGACGGCACCCCCCGCTGGGCCGAGCTGGCCGCCAGGGCCACCGTCTGGACCACCGTGCCGTCCGGGCTCTGGCGGCTCGCCCTCGGCGTCGGCATCCCGGTCGGCTTCAGCGGGGAGCTGGCCGCGGTGTTCGAGCACAACACCCCCGGCTGGGGCACCGCGTACCTCGTCACGCTGAGCGGGCTGGCCGAGTTCCTGGCCTTCCTCACCCTGGGGCTCGTCCGGCCCTGGGGCGAGGTGGTCCCGTCCTGGATCCCGCTGATCGGCGGCCGCGCCGTCCGGCCGCTCGCCGCGATCGTCCCCGCCGCGATCGGCTCGGCCGTGCTGACCTACATCGGGACGAGCGCGCTCTTCGGCGGCTGGGCCGACCAGTTGAGCGATCCCGAGGCCCCTCAGGGCCTCGCCGCGGTGGTCATGACCCTCTGCTACCTGCCCATGGTCGCCTGGGGCCCGCTGGTCGCCGCGGTCACCTTCGCCTACGCCCGCCGCACCCTGGGGCGGCGCAGGTGACCGGGCCGACGACGGCCGGGGGCAGGATCGCCCGCACCGGAGGACCGGCCCGCGGTCACACCGGGACGGACACCGGCTCCACCGGCTCCACCGCACGGCGCGGTGCCGAGGCGGTCCGGCGGCCCCACTCGGTGCCGACCAGGACGAGGGCGCCGCCCAGCAGGGCGAGCGGTCCGAGGTGGTTGCCGGCCAGGGTGATGCCGAACACCGCCGCCCACAGCGGCTCGGTGCCCAGCAGCAGGCTGACCCTGGAGGGAGAGGTGGTGCGGACGGCCCACATCTGTACGAAGAACGCGAACAGCGTGCAGAGCAGCGTCAGGTGGAGCAGCCAGCCCCACTGGGCCGGCCCGTAGGTGGCCGCGACCGTCCAGGGCAGCGGGCCGACGAACGGCGCGACAACGGCGAACACCAGCGTCGCGGTCGCCAGTTGGACCCAGGTGACGGCCAGCGTGTCGGTCTCCCGGATCGCCCGGACGCGGGCGGTGGCCAGCACATTGATCGTCCGCACGACGGCGGCACCCAGCACCAGCAGGTCCCCGGCCGACGGGGCCCGCAGCCCGCCCTCGCCGGTCAGCAGCGCGATGCCCACCACCGCCAGACCGGCTGCCGCGAGGAAGGGGCGCGGCAGCGGCGTCCGGGCGAGCGCGCTCTCCGCGAGCGGGGTGAAGACGATCGTGAGACTGATGATCAGGCCCGCGTTGGTCGCCGAGGTGTGCACCGCGCCGAAGGTCTCCAGGAGGAAGATCGCGCCGAGCACCAGCCCCAGGGCGGCCCCGCCCAGCCACTCGGCACGCCGCAGCCGCCGCAGCGCCCGCCAGGCGAACAGTCCGAGCACGGGGAGGACCAGGCCGAACCTCAGGACCAGCATCGCCACCACTGTGTCCGGTTCGGCCACCCGCTGCACGGCCAGGAAGCTCGACCCCCACACCACCGCCACCAGCAGTACCGGCAGGTCACGCAGAAGGACGGAGGACGATGCGCGCATGGGCGGGACCCTCTCGAAGCGAACGGAGGCGGCACACGAGAGTCGCGCACGTCGTCGGACGGATCCCGGAGTTGAGCAGGCGCCCGTCATCCTCGCGCACCGCACCGTTCCCGATCAACGGTTTTCGACTCCCGCCTGCCACGTCGCTCCTGCCGCACCCTGCCTGTCGAACCCCGCCCACCGAACCCTTCCCACCGACCCCTACCGGATCTCCACCCCGGCGTGGATGATGTCGCCATGACAATGCAGTTGTCCCCCACGGACCGGAAGGCCAGCCAAGTGACCCGGAAGCACTGGGCGTTGATCGCCGCAGCCACCGTTCTGCCGATCGTGGTGAGCACCGGCACCGCCGTCGCGGACACCCCGTCGACCGGGGCCGGAATCGGCGCGGCCGGCACCACCTGCACCTACAGCCCGGCGGTTCCCGCCGACAACTTCAAGGGCATCCCGGTCTTCGACGCCAAGAAGGCCGCCAAGCCCTACAGCGCGACCCTGAAGACCTCCCAGGGGTCGATCACCTTCCAGGCCCTCACCGACAAGGCGCCCTGCACGACCTTCTCCTTCCGCTTCCTTGCCGAGCGTGACTACTTCGACCGCAGCCACTGCCACCGGCTGACCACCCAGCGGATCTTCGTCCTGCAGTGCGGCGACCCGACCGGCACCGGCAGCGGCGGCCCCGGCTACTCCTTCCCGGACGAGAACCTGGAGGGCGCGACCTACCCGGCCGGCACGGTCGCGATGGCCAACGCGGGCCCCAACACCAATGGCAGCCAGTTCTTCTTCGTCTGGAAGGACACCAAGCTCTCCCCCGCCTACACGCCCTTCGGCCGGATCACCGCAGGTCTGGACGTCCTGCAGAAGATCGCCGCCGGCGGCGAGGACGACCAGAACAACCCCGGCGACGGTTTCCCCACCCTGCCCGTGAACATCCGCAATGTGAAGATCTCCACCCGCTGAGCCACCTTCGGGGCCTGCCGGGCTCCCGTACGGTGGTCAGCACGACCGCCAGCCGTACGGGAGCCGTGCCGATGGACAGCAGGATCTGGGAAAGCGTCGACCACGTGGTCGCCTGGCTCGACGTGGAGAGCCCGCTCCCTCCGCAGGAGGAGCGGCTGGCCCGGATCCTCAAGCTCTCCGAGGAGGTGGGTGAGGTCAGCGCGGCCGTGATCGGTGCGACCGGTCAGAATCCGCGCAAGGGCGTGACCCACACCTGGGAGGACGTCCAGCACGAGCTGTGCGACGTGGTCTTCTCCGCCCTCGTCGCGCTCCGCACGCTCACCCCCGACGCCGCCCAGGTCTTCGCCGACCGCCTCGCGTACGTCGAGAACCGCTCCGCAGCCAGCCGCCGCGAGGCGTAGGCCCCCGGGTGGCCTGGGCCACCCGGGCCAGGCCACCCGAAGGCCGGCGGTCAGGCCTCGGGGCATCAGACGCCAAGCGTCAGGCCTCAGACCTCAGGCCTCAGGCGTTGGGCGCGACCTTGGCCAGGCCGTTGATGACGCGGTCCATCGCGTCGCCGCCCTGCGGGTCGGTGAGGTTGGCGAGGAGCTTGAGGACGAACTTCATCAGGAGCGGGTGGGTCAGCCCCCGCTGGGTCGCGAGCTGCATGACCTTCGGGTTGCCGATGAGCTTCACGAAGGCGCGGCCCAGCGTGTAGTACCCGCCGTAGACGTCCTTGAGGATGCGCGGGTAGGCCTGGAGAGCGCGCTCCCGGCCGGACTCGGTCACCCGGGCGTGGGCCTGGACGATCACCCCGGCGGCGATCTGACCGGATTCCATCGCGTAGGCGATGCCCTCGCCGTTGAACGGGTTGACCATGCCGCCCGCGTCGCCGACCAGCAGCAGGCCGCGGGTGTAGTGCGGCTGCCGGTTGAAGGCCATCGGCAGCGCGGCGCCCCGGATCGGGTCGGTCATGTTCTCGGGGGTGTAGCCCCACTCCTCCGGCATGCTCGCGCACCAGGCCTTGAGGACCTCGCGCCAGTCGAGCTCGCCGAAGGCGGGTGAGGAGTTCAGGATGCCGAGACCGACGTTGGAGGTGCCATCGCCCATGCCGAAGACCCAGCCGTAGCCGGGCAGCAGCTTGCGCTCCCCGGCCCGGGTGTCCCACAGCTCCAGCCAGGACTCCAGGTAGTCGTCGTCGTGGCGCGGCGAGTTGAAGTAGGTGCGGTAGGCGACGCCCATCGGGCGGTCCTCGCGGCGGTGCAGGCCCATGGCGAGCGAGAGCCGGGTGGAGTTGCCGTCGGCCGCCACGACCAGCGGGGCGCGGAAGGTCACCGGTCGCTTCTCGTCGCCGAGCTTGGCGGTGACGCCGACGATCCGGCCGGTCCGCTCGTCCAGCACCGGGCCGCTGACGTTGCAGCGCTCGTACAGCCGGGCCCCGGCCTTCTCCGCCTGACGGGCGAGCAGCTCGTCGAAGTCGGCCCGCTTGCGGACCAGACCGTAGTCCGGGAAGGCCGACAGCTCGGGCCAGTCCAGCTCCAGCCGGATCCCGCCACCGATGATCCGCAGCCCCTTGTTGTGCAGCCAGCCGTTCTCGGTCGACACATCGATGCCCATGTCCACCAGCTGCTTGGTGGCCCGCGGGGTCAGGCCGTCGCCGCAGACCTTCTCCCGGGGGAAGCTGGTCTTCTCCAGCAGCAGCACGTCCAGACCGGCCTGCGCGAGGTAGTACGCGGTGGTGGCCCCGGCCGGGCCCGCGCCGACCACGATGACGTCCGCGGTGCTCTCCACAACGCCTGCGCTCAGGTCAACGGCGGTCTCGGACACGGTGGGCACACTCCTGCTGGGGGTCGACCGGCCGGCGGGGGCCGGCGCGGCTGGGCTTGGACGAGTCTATGAGCTGCGGACGGCGCTTCGGCCGGTCCCGGCGGAGGCGCCGCCGGACCGGACCGGCCCGTGACCGGTCAGACCTTGTGGGCCCGGTGCAGGGCGACGATCCCACCGGTCAGGTTGCGCCAGGCCACCTTGGACCAGCCGGCCTCCTGGAGCCGGGCGGCCAGCGCGGGCTGGTCGGGCCACTCCCGGATGGACTCGGCGAGGTAGACGTAGGCGTCCGGGTTGCTGCTCACCGCGGTGGCGACCGGGGGCAGCGCGCGCATCAGGTACTCGGTGTAGACGGTCCGGAACGGCGTCCAGGTCGGCGTGGAGAACTCGCAGATGACCAGCTTGCCGCCGGGCTTGGTGACCCGGTACATCTCGCTCAGCGCGGCCTCGGTGTCGTGGACGTTGCGCAGCGCGAAGGAGATCGTCACCGAGTCGAAGGTGTTGTCGGCGAACGGCAGCCGGGTGGCGTCGCCGGCGGTCAGCGCCAGCTCGGGGTGGCGGCGCTTGCCCTCGGCGAGCATGCCGACCGAGAAGTCGCACGGGACGACCTTGGCCCCGGCCTCCGCGAAGGGGAGCGAGGAGGTGCCGGTGCCGGCCCCGAGGTCGAGCACGACGTCCCCCGGCCCGGCGTCCACCGCCTCGGCCACCGCGCGGCGCCAGGCGCGGGCCTGGCCGAGCGAGAGCACGTCGTTGGTGCGGTCGTACTTGGCCGCGACGTCGTCGAACATGGCGGCGACTTCGTGCGGCTGCTTGTCCAGGGAGGCTCGGGTCACGCCCCCATTGTTCACCCTGGCTCCGGCGATCCGGGCAAGGGGGCGCCTTCCGGACAGTCCGGGATCGGCACCGGCCCGCCGTTGCCCCGGTCTCGAAGCACTCGGAGGGCGCACAGGGCCGCCCTCACGCCCCCCGAACAACGGCCACCCCGGTCCGACTCCCCGCCCGACTCCCCGGTCCGACTGCCGGTCCCGACTCCCCGGGAACGGACCGCCTCAGTGCAGGGCGCGTCGCCCGCCCGAGCGGCGCCGACGGCGCGAGCGCTTGCCCTGGGTTATCGCGGGCATCCCGTCGGCCAGCGCACCGGTCGCCAGGGCGACCGTGGTGGCGAACCGGTTCTGCCCGCTCCGCACGGCCACCGCGCGCCGGTGCCGCCGGATCCGCAGCATGCAGACCGCGAACAGCAGCACCGCCACCGGCACACTGAACCGGGCCAGGCCGACGCCGACCGGCTGCGGATAGGTGTCGCCGCAGATCCGTACCGCGCCCGGGTCGTCGGCCGCGTGCTCCAGGCAGACCCCGTCGCCGACCTTGGCACCGTCGGCGAGCGGCAGCGCGGTGGCGGTGTGGTGCTGGCCACCGGCCTGGTAGCTGACGGTGCTGTAGGAACCGCCGCCGCCCGGCAACTGGGTCACCACGCCCTCGACCCGCACCGGGTGGGCTCCGATCCGGTCGGCCTGCTCGGCCTGACGCCACCCCAGCAGGCACATCCCGACGGCCAGCACGGCGCTGAGCACGGCGGTGACGTACCAGCCACGGCCCAACCGCGGGGATCGCTGCGGGGGGACGGTCGCGGATCGCATGGTTCCTGTCCTGGCGTGCGTTCGGGGCCTGGGACGGGGCCCCGCCGCCCGCGGGAACGGGCGAAGTGTGGTGAGGGTACGGACTGAGCTGAGCCGGATGCTATCCGCTGGCGGGCCTTCAGGTCACGGCGAAGGGGGAATCAGGCCACCGGGACGGACCCGAAGTTCGACGGCATACGAAGCAAGTCCCGTACGTCGCAGGGGAGTACGGAGCACCGGAGGAAAAATCGAACGCCTACCGACGAGTAGGCGACACGCGCCGCGGGAAACGCCCGGCAGCGGACCGGGGCGGGAACGGCAGCGAAAGGAGAAAGAGACAGCGAGAACGAGGAGGTGGACGGACCCGGACGACGCTCAGCGCCGCCGGAACACCAGCCGCCCGCCGAGCACCACCGCGCGGCACCCACCGGCCGACGGCCCACGGTCCGAGGGACCACCCGCCGACGGCCCACCGTCCGCACCGGGCGCGAACAGCGCGAAGTCCGCCCGGCCGCCCACCACCAGCCGACCGTGCACGGCCTCGGCGAACGGCAGCCCCACCAGCGGATCCAGCGACCACACCCCCTCCGGCAGGGAGCCAGCCTCCGACAGGGAGCCCGCCCCCGGCGGAGCTACCGCCCCCGGCAGCGCGACCAGCCCCGAACGGGTGACCGCCGTCCGCACCGAGGCACGCTCGAACGGCCCGGCCACCGCCGTCACCCCGAACCCGAGCATGCGCTGCAGCCCGCGCCGCGCGCTCGCCCCGCACCGTGCCTCGTCCGCCTCCCCCACCAGGCCGTCCGGCACCGGAGCGTCCCCGAGTTCCTCGCGCGGGTCGGGGTGGTACGCCCGTTCCAGCAGCCGGTACCCCTCGGGGTGCCGCAGCCCGGGGGTGAGCAGCGCGTCAGCCCAGTCCCGGACCCGGGCCGTCGGCTGCGCCGCCGCCAGCTCCGCGTACGGGCCGACCGCCTCGACCAGCCCGTCGCGCACCAGCACCGCCCCGTCGAGGTGGGACGGGGCGGTGGGATCGGCCGGGTCGGGCAGCACGAGAGCGGCCCGGTGCAGGGTCAGCACGGCGGTGCGGGAGCCTCAGCAGTCAGCGGTCGGGTCAGCGGTCAGCGGTCGGTGGCGGTCGACGATCAGCGGTTGTCGAGGATCTTCAGCTCGGGGTGCGCCGTGCCGCCCTCGATCGCGGTGGAGGCGATGTGCGAGGCGACCCGCGGGTCGACCGGGTCGTTGGCCGGGTCGTCCAGCACGCGCAGGTGCTGGTAGGTGGTCGAGCGCTGGGCGGGGACGCGGTCGGCGGCCCGGATCAGGTGGATCAGCTCGGTGAGGTTGGAGCGGTGCTTGGCCCCGGCCGCCGAGACCACGTTCTCCTCCAGCATGACCGAGCCGAGGTCGTCCGCGCCGTAGTGCAGCGACAGCTGGCCGGCCTCCTTGCCGGTGGTCAGCCAGGAGCCCTGGATGTGGGCGATGTTGTCGAGGAACAGGCGGGCGATGGCGATCATCCGCAGGTACTCGAAGACGGTCGCCTGGGTCGAACCCTGGAGCTTGTTGTTCTGCGGCTGGTAGGTGTACGGGATGAAGGCGCGGAAGCCGCCGGTGCGGTCCTGCACGTCGCGGATCATCCGCAGGTGCTCGATCCGCTCGGCGTTGGTCTCGCCGGTGCCCATCAGCATGGTGGAGGTGGACTCGACGCCCAGCTTGTGGGCGGCCTCCATGATCTCCAGCCAGCGCTCGCCCGACTCCTTGAGCGGCGCGATCGCCTTGCGCGGGCGCTCGGGCAGCAGTTCGGCCCCGGCGCCGGCGAAGGAGTCCAGGCCCGCCTTGTGGATCCGGGTGATGGCCTCCTCGATCGAGACGCCGGAGATCCGCGCCATGTGGTCGACCTCGGAGGCGCCCAGCGAGTGGATCACCAGCTGCGGGAAGTCCGCCTTGATCGCCGAGAAGGCGCGCTCGTAGTACTCGACGCCGTAGTCCGGGTGGTGGCCGCCCTGGAACATGATCTGGGTGCCGCCCAGCTCGACGGTCTCCGCGCAGCGGCGCAGGATCTCCTCGAGGTCGCGGGACCAGCCCTTGTCGCTCTTCGGCGGCACGTAGAAGGCGCAGAACTTGCACGCCGTCACGCAGACGTTGGTGTAGTTGATGTTGCGCTCGATGATGTACGTCGCGATGTGCTCGGTACCGGCGTAGCGGCGGCGGCGCACGGCGTCGGCCGCCGAGCCCAGCGCGTGCAGGGGGGCCGAGCGGTAGAGCTCCAGCGCCTCCTCCGGGCTGATCCGGCCACCGCCGGCGGCCCGGTCGAGGACGGCCTGCAGGTCGGTGCTGGGCGCATCGAGGGTGGTCGCTGCGAGCTCGGACACCTTGCGGCCTTCTCTCTCTCGGGTACATCCGGTACTTCCGGTACTACCGGTGTTTCGCGTGCTCCGGGCCGTCCGACGGTGCCGACCGCTCCGGGTACTACAACGTGCGACGACTCCGTGCCGCGGCACCGGGTCGCATCCGGATCAGCCTACGCCAGGGCCCTCGGAGCCCTGCGTCAGCCCGTCCGCCGCAGCGTCCCGGACGGGTTCCCGGCGTTGGGGTCGGCGGAGGCGAAGCGGACGGTGCCGTCCTTCTGCAGGGTGAGCGTCTCGGAGTAGGCACCGCCTGTGCACGCCCCGGGCAGCGAGGAGCGGACGAGGCGGGAGGTGAAGACCAGTTTCTCCGGCTCGGCCGAGGTCAGCGTCCAGGCGCCCTCGCAGGTGATCGAGAGCAGGCCGGTCAGCTCGTTGCGGCTGGTGGTGGCCTCCTGCCCGATCGCGGCCCGGCCGATGACCAGGGTGGTGGCGCCGGCAGGAACCCCCTTCTGGGTGACCATGTCCCCGCGCCAGGTACCGAGGAAGGCCTCGGGCACGACGTTCGGCCCCGACGGCGCGGTCGTCGCCGACGAACCTGTCGAACCGGTCGGCGAGGACGACGAGGGCGAACCGGTCGGCGAGAGTGACGAGGACGGTGGGACGGACCGGACCGGCGAGGGCGGCGCCTGGGTGACCCCACCTGTCGCCCCACCGGTGGCCGAGGTCGCACCCGACGCCGTCGCCGTCGGCCCCGGGCCCGGCTCCTCCGGTCCCCACGCCAGGTACGCGCCGTACCCGCCTCCCGCGAGCACCAGCAGCACCGCGGCGGCCGCCAGCGCTGCCGCACCCCGTCGCCGTCGGGGTGTCGCGTCCGCGACCCCCGGCCGAGGCGCCACCGACGGCACCGGCGGCACCTCCCGCGACCCCGTCCCCGTCCCCGAAGCCCCCTCGACCCCGGCCGACACACCGACCCCGACCCCGACCCCGACCCCGGCACCGGCACCGCCCTCGGCCCCCGCCGACGCCCCGCCGCCCCCCGTCACAGAGGTCGGCGTCCGCTCCACCGCCACCCCTCCGGCGGACGCGTCCCCCTCCGGGTCCAGCCCCTCCAGGTCCAGCAGCTGCACCGCACTGCGCCCGACCGCGGCCGCCAGCGCCGGCGGGAGCCAGCCGCCGCCCTGCCCCAGCCGGCCGACCGCCGAGCCGTCGGGGTCCAGCAGCTCCCGCAGCCGCCGCGGCGTCGGCCGGAGGGCCGGGTCCTTGGCCAGGCAGTCCAGCACGATCGAGCGCAGCGGCCCGGGGGCCAGCCCGCTCAGGTCCGGCTCCTCGTGCACCACCCGGTAGAGCAGGACGGCCGCGCTCACCCCCTCGCCGAACGGGTGCACCCCGGTGGCCGCGTAGGCGAGCACCGCGCCGAGCGAGAAGACGTCGCCGGGCGGCCCGACCGGGCGGCCGTTCGCCTGTTCCGGCGACATGAAGCCGGGCGATCCGACCACGAACCCGGACTGGGTGAGCCCGGTGGCCGCGTCGAGGGCGCGAGCGATACCGAAGTCGATCAGCCGCGGGCCGTCCAGGGTGAGCAGCACATTGGACGGCTTGACGTCCCGGTGCACCAGGCCGAGCCCGTGCACGTGCTCCAGTGCCTGGGCCAGGACGGCGCCCAGGGTGCGGACGGCGGGGTCGGTCAGCGGCCCGTACTCCCGGACGGCGCCGCCCAGCGCGGGGCCGGCGACGTAGCCGGTGGCCACCCAGGGGTGGGCCCCCTCGGTGTCGGCGTCCAGGACGGGGGCGGTCCAGGTCCCGCCGACCCGGCGGGCGGCGGCCACCTCCCGCCGGAACCGGGCCCGGAACTCGGCGTCCTCGGCGAGTTCGCCGCGGACCACCTTGACCGCCACCGTGCGGCCGCCCGCCGTCCGGCCGAGGTAGACCCGGCCCATGCCGCCCGCGCCGAGCCGTCGCAGCAGCCGGTACGCGCCCACCTGTCGCGGGTCGTCCGATCCCAGTGCCTGCATCCCCCGCACGCTCCCGTCACCCGCCCGGCCCGCCGCCGGGGCCCGCTCGGGTGCAGACGCTATCGGGCGGCGGGCGGACGCCGTGCCGCAACCCGCTTCCTCCCGTGGCGGCACGCCGTCCCGGGAGGAGGCGGGGACGTGCTCAGACCACCAGCGGCGCGGGCTCCAGCAGCGCCGGCTCCAGCGGCTCCACCGGCGCGGGCTCCAGCAGCCGGACGGCCACATCGGGTGCGAACCCGCTGTCGTGCGCGACCCGCCGGGCGAACTCGGCCACCCCGGCCAACTGCCGCTCGCCGAGCGAGAAGTCCAGGGCCTCGCTGAAGTACCGCTCCAGCACCTCCGCGTCGAAGGTCTCCCAGCGGGCGGCGTGCGTCGCCACCTCGCGGGCCTCGACCAGCGAGAGGTCCCGGGACTCCAGGAAGGCGCGGTGGACGGCCGCGGTCAGTTCGGGCCGGCGCTCGGCGAAGTCGCGGCGGGCGGCCCAGACGGCGAAGACGAACGGCAGCCCGGTCCACTCCTTCCACATATCGCCCAGGTCGTGCACGGTCAGGCCGCGTTCGGCCGCCTGCCCCAGGTAGGCGCGCAGCGCCGGGTCGCCGATCAGCACGGCCGCGTCGGCCTCGGCGAGCATCGCCTCCAGGTCGGGCGGGCAGCTGTAGTACTCCGGCCGCACCCCCTCCCGCTCCTCCAGCAGCAGGCGGGCGAGCCGGACGGAGGTCCGGCTGGTGGAGCCGAGGGCGACCTTCCGGCCGTCCAGCTCGGCGAGCGGCACCTTGCTGACGATCACGCAGGACATCACCGGGCCGTCGCTGCCGACGGCGATGTCGGGGAGCACGAGCAGCTCGTCCGCGTGGCGCAGGTACTCCACACAGGTGATCGGACCGATGTCCAGCGAACCCGCGACCAGCTGGTCGCTGAGCTTCTCCGGCGTGTCCTTGGTGAGGTCCAGGTCGAGCAGATTGCCGGTCCTGGCCAGCCCCCAGTAGAGGGGCACGCAGTTCAGGAACTGAATATGCCCCACCCGGGGCCGGACCGGGGTGTTCTCCCGGGTCTCCCGCGTTTCCTCGTCCGGTACTGCCACCGCGCCGCTCCCTTACTGTTCGTGCGCCTCCCCGCAGGGTATGCCTGCTGGTCGGGAAGCCCCGCACCACCCTTCCGTGACGCACCGTGCCGATCATCGCAACCGCCTTACGACACGCGGTGTCCAGCACGCAAGTCACCCCTGGTCGTCACAGCAGCCGCATGCTAGCGTTGCCCTCAGTTGCAGTTTGATTCCCCTTGCAGTACTTGAAGCCTGCGGAGCATGTAACCGCAGGCTTTTTGTAGTTTTTCAGCAATATCGAAAACTCCGGACCCGTCCGGAGGCAGGGCGATCAGCGCAGCGGACCGGGAGCCACACGGTGTGGTCCCCGACACGTCCCTCGCAAGGAGAACGGCATGGCTCAGGGAACCGTCAAGTGGTTCAACGCTGAGAAGGGCTTCGGCTTCATCGCCCAGGATGGCGGCGGCCCCGACGTCTTCGTCCACTACTCCGCCATCAACGCGAGCGGTTTCCGCTCGCTGGAGGAGAACCAGGCGGTCAGCTTCGACGTCACCCAGGGTCCGAAGGGCCCGCAGGCGGAGAACGTCACCCTTGTCTGAACCATCCTCGATGAGGATCTGATCGCTCGGGACCCGTCGGGTCCGTCGACGGCCGCAGGGCCGTCTCGGTGAGCACAAGAGCAGCAGTACCCAAGGGGGCCCGCCTTTCGGCGGGCCCCCTGCCTTTTCCGGGCTCGGCCCGGGACACCTCCCCGCACCCCGGAGCACCGCAGGTGCCCGGGTGCGCGTACGAGGACG
>NZ_JAIY01000004.1:145656-231762 GCF_000710405.2 Kitasatospora sp. MBT66
CTCGTACGGGGCGGGCGTCAGGCCGTCGCGGGGGCCTTGGCACCGGCCTGGGCCGGAACGGTGACCGTGGCCGGGGCCTCGTCGTAGAGGTCGGCGGCCGGGTTGTTGTACGCGACCAGGTCGAGCGTCTTCTCCCGGGCCGCGACCACGACCGGCACCAGGGCCTGGCCGGCGACGTTGGTCGCGGTGCGGACCATGTCGAGGATCGGGTCGATGGCCAGCAGCAGACCGACGCCCTCCAGCGGCAGACCCAGGGTGGAGAGGGTCAGCGTCAGCATCACGATCGCACCGGTCAGACCGGCGGTGGCGGCCGAGCCGATCACCGAGACGAAGGCGATCAGCAGGTAGTCCTTGATGCCGAGGTCGATGCCGTACACCTGGGCGACGAAGATCGCGGCCAGCGAGGGGTAGATCGCGGCGCAGCCGTCCATCTTGGTGGTGGCGCCGAACGGGACGGCGAAGGAGGCGTACTCGCCCGGGACGCCGAGCCGCTCGGTGACCTTGCGGGTGACCGGCAGGGTGCCGACCGAGGAGCGGGAGACGAAGGCCAGCTGGATGGCGGGCCAGGCGCCCTTGAAGAAGTTGACCGGGTTGAGGCCGGCGGCGAACTTCAGCAGCAGCGAGTAGACGCCGAACAGCACCAGCGCGCAACCGACGTAGACGTCGACGGTCAGGGTCGCGAACGGCTCCAGCAGGTCCCAGCCGTACTTGGCGACGGACTTGCCGATCAGGCCGAGGGTGCCGAGCGGCGAGAGCCGGATGACCCACCAGAGGGCGGTCTGGATCAGCTCGAGCACCGACTCGCTGAGCTTGAGCACCGGCTCGGCCTTGGCGCCGAGCTTGATGATCGCCGCACCGGCCACGATCGCCAGGAAGACGATCTGCAGGACCTCGACCTCGGTGAAGGCGGTGACGATGTTGGTCGGGAAGATCCCGGTGAGGAAGTCGATCCAGCTACCGGTGGACTTCGGCGCCTTGAGGCCCTCGGTCTTGAGGTTGGTGCCCTCGCCCGGGTTGGTGAGCAGGCCGAGGCCGAGGCCGATGGCCACCGCGATCAGCGAGGTGATCGCGAACCAGAGCAGGGTGCGGACGGCCAGCCGGGCGGCGTTGGTGACGTTCCGCAGGTTGGCGACGCTGACCAGGATCGCGGTGAAGACCAGCGGCGGGACGGCGAGCTTCAGCAGCTGGACGAAGATCCGGCCGATGGTCTCCAGGGTGGTGGCCAGCCAGGAGATGTCGGCCGCGCGGGCCAGGTAACCGAGGGCGACACCGAGCACGAGGCCGGCGACGATCTGGGCCCAGAAGGGCGTCTTGCGGATTCTGGCGAGCACGGACGGCGACGAGGTCGCCTCGGGCGCTGTGGACATGACGGTGCGGCTCCGGGGGAGGCGTGACTGACGGTGTGGCGGGGGGCGGGAAAGGCGGCACGGCGCGGGAGCCGGAGCGGGAAGGGAACCGGCCCCGATCAGGGGCGTGCCGCCTGAATACAGCTCATGGCGCGACAACGGCGCGGGCTGTCCACAGCACCGGACAGACGCCCGCGGGCGGCACCGGGCTGCGAGCCCAGGCCGTGCGCCGAACGTGCGTCTGAGGTGGTCATGGGCGACACGTTAGCAGTAAAGGTTTGAGATGTTCAAAGTAGTTGTTTGAGTTCCGGACGCGAAGGATCCCGGCGCGACACCCGGGGGCCTGCACGAACTCCGAGGGGCGCTCCGCGCGGACCCCGGGGGTCGCTCCGGGCGGGCCCTGAGGAACGCCCCGCGCGGGCCCGATTGACCGCTCAGCAGTTATACGTATAACTTGGAGAGCATCCCCCGCCCGCCCCTGCCCAGACCGGAGAATCCCGCCCATGGGCTACCTCGCCCTGCTCCGCGCCCCGCACGTCGGCCGCCTGCTCTTCGGCACCCTGCTCGGCCGCCTCCCGGCCGGTATGACCGCCCTGGTGATCGCCCTCGCGCTGCGCGACGCCGGCGCGCCCTACAGCCGGATCGGGCTGGCCACCGCCGCGTACGCGATCGCGGCGGCCATCGGCGGGCCGGTGCTCGGCCGGATCGTGGACCGCACCGGCCAGCCGCGCGTGCTGCTGGTCTCCGCGGTGATCGCCGGCGGCGGGTACGCCCTGCTGGCGCTGGCACCGGCGTCGGCCGTCTCCGCCACCGTCGGCGCGGCGATCGCCGGACTGGCGATGCCCCCGCTCGAACCCTGCCTGCGCTCGCTCTGGCCGGACGTCGTCGAGGAGAAGCAGCTCGACACCGCCTACGCCTTCGACTCCGCCTCGCAGCAGATCCTCTATGTCGCCGGCCCGCTCGCGGTGGCCGGCATCGCGGGCACCGCCGGCCCGGTCACGGCGCTCTGGGTGGCGGCCGGACTCGGCCTGGCCGGGGCACTGGTGGTCGCCACCACCGCACCGGCCCGCGCCTGGCAGGCGCCGCCGCGCGCGCACTCGGCGGGCCTGCTCGGACCGCTCCGCTCCCCCGGCCTGGTCCTGCTGCTGATCGGCCTGGCCGGCGCCGGTTGGGCAGTAGGCGCGCAGAACGTGCTGTTCATCGCCTACGCCGAGGCCCAGCACGGGAACGGCCTGCCCGGCGGCGCCGGGAGCCTGCTGGCCCTCGCGGCACTCGGCGGCCTGCTCGGCGCGCTCGCCTACGGCGCGGTGCGGTGGCGCAGCTCGACGGCTACCCGGACCTGGCTGATGGCGCTCGGCATGGCCGTCAGCTACCTGCCGCTGGTGCTGGTCCCGGGCCCGGCCGTGATGGCCGTGCTCGCCTTCGTCTCCGGGATCGCGCTGGCTCCGCTGCTGGCGGCGGCCTTCGTACTGGTCGCCGAGCTGGCCCCGCAGGGCACCGTGACGGAGGCGTTCGCCTGGCTGGTCACGCTCTTCGCGACCGGGAACTCGCTGGGCTACGCGGTCTCCGGCCACCTCGCGGAGGGGTCGCTGCGCTCGGTGGCGCTCTGCGCGGCGGGCGGGATCGGCCTGGGCGGGCTGCTGCTGTTCGGTGCCCGCCGCTGGATCCGCCCGGCCGGCGGGACCTCGGCCGGGGCGCACCCGCTGCCCGCCGCCGAGCCGGTTCCGGTGCCGGTGGGCTGACGCCCGCCGCATCCCCATGGACGTGGCTGCGCCTGTCGGGCCGGTGGTCTGGCTGACGGGCGCAGCCACTTTGTCGTACCCGCTCCGGTCCGCGCCGGCACCGCGCGCCCGTCCGCCCCGCAGGCGCGCCCCTGCGCCCCTGCGCCGGGGCAGCGGGCGGCGGGCGGCGGGCGGCGGGCGGCGAATACCGTCGGAGTCAGTGCTCCTGGGAGACCGGAGCGGTGGAGGAGCGCAGCACCAGCGAGGTGGCGAGCGGCGGTACGGGTGCGACCGCCTCGCCCCGGAGCAGTCCGGCGAGCGCCGCCACCCCGGCCCGGCCCAGCTCCTCGCCGGGCAGGTCGACCGTGGTGAGCGGCGGGGTGAGCAGCGCCGCCACCGGGACGTTGTCGATCCCGACCACCGAGAGGTCGGCGGGCACCCGCAGGCCCCGCTCGGCCGCGGCCTGGTAGACGCCGGCGGCGACCACGTCGTCGTCGCAGATCACCGCGTGCGGCCGGTCCGGCAGCTCCAGCAGCCGGTGGGCGACCTCGCGGGCGGCGGCCTGGCCCTCGTTCAGGCTGACGCCGAGTTCGACCGCGTCCAGGCCCAGCGCCCGGACCGTCTCCTCGAAGGCCGCCTGGCGGACCCGGAAGGTGTACGCGGCGTGGGTGGAGCGGAGCCTGGCGATCCGGCGGTGGCCGAGGGCGGCGAGGTGGGCGACGGCGGCGCGCATCCCGCCGCCCACGTCCAGCTCGACGGTCGGACGGGCCAGGTCGGTGCCGGGGTCGGCGTCCAGGAAGACGACGGGGGTGTCGGCGGGCAGTTCGCCGAGCTGGCTGTCGTCCGGGGAGCAGATCAGCAGACCGTCGAAGCGGCTGGTGGTGGCGGCCTCGGCGAGGGTGGCGCTCCCCCAGCCCGAGCTGACCACGACGGCCAGGCCGTGCTTGCCGGCCTCCTCGTGGACGCCCTCCAGCACCCGGCCGAAGAACGGGCCGAGGATGTTCGGCACGGCCAGCAGGATCATGCCGCTGCGGCCAAGCCGGAGTTGACGGCCGGCGGCCTGCGGCCGGTAGCCGAGCCCCCGGGCGGCCTCACGGACCCGCTCACGGGTGGCGTCGGAGACCCGGCGGCCCGCCTCGGAGCCGGAGAACACCAGCGAGACGGTGGCCTGCGAGACCCCGGCGAGGCGGGCGACGTCCCGGCCGGTCGGGCGACGGACCGGGGCCGGCCAGGTCCCGGCGGCCGGTTCGGGGCGCACCGGCGGTACGGCGTCCCCCGGCTCCGCGCCCTCGGGTGCGGCGTTCTCCGGCACGGTGGCGCGGGTCAGTTCTGCGGGGCCGAGGCGGCGGGGCCGGTCGGCGCCTTGGTGGTCGCGGCGCGCAGCGCGTCGTCCACCGCGGCGTCCTCCTCGGCGTTCTGCGCGGCGATCCGGGAGGCCGTCCGGGTGCGGATGCCGTCCACCCGGCCGGAGATCTCGACCGACATCTCGTCACGCTGCCGGCTGAGCAGCACATAGCTGAGCGGCGCCGAGACGACGGCGGCCAGCAGGAAGAGGAAGATCACCCCGGCCTCGCCGGAGACCGGGATCACCTGGAAGTGGCCGAGGATCAGCGCGACCAGCAGGCAGGCCAGGAAGACGGAGACCCGCATCGAGGTGTAGCGGAGTGTGGCGTGCGACTTCTTGCTCACATTGCTGCTCACCGGGGACACATCCTTCACTGCGCTGGGACCGGCCGGTCTCCCAGTGAAGCATGCCCGACGGGCCCGGCGGGGAACGGGTCCCGCCCCGGACCGCCCCGGCGCGGGCATGATCAGCGCAGGTCGCGCCACATGACGACATCGTCCCGGTCGTCACCGGGGGCGACCCGGATGGCGCCGGGCACCCGGCCGACCTCGACGTAGCCGCTGCGGAGGTAGAAGGACTCCAGGCCGAGCCCGCCCCGCACCTGGAGCTTCAGCCCGGCCAGTCCCCACTCCCGGGCGATCCGCTCGGCCTCGGCCAGCAGCGCCGCGCCGTAGCCGCGCCCCTGGAGCTCGGGGTGGACCATGACCTTGGAGACCAGCCGCCAGTGGTCCATCGGCCCGAACCGCATCGACTCCAGGAGCAGCATGGCGGCCAGCCGCCCGGTCCCGGCCTCCCGGGCGATCAGCAGCCGGTCCGGTCCGGCCGGGGCGAGCCCGGCGAACTGCTTCGCCCCGACGGCGCCGACCTCGTCCTCGGTCACCCGGTGGACGAAACCGACCGCCCCGCCGGCGTTGCTGGCGGCCGTCCACAGGCTGGTGACCTCGGCGCGCAGTTCGGGGCCGAATCCGGGGTCCAGGGTGAAGCTCAGCGTCATGGCTCCGGAGCCTAGCCACCCCTTACGACACTCAGGCGCCCCAGCTCGGCCCACTCGTCCCACCGAGCTCGGCTCACTCAGCTCAGGGCCGGGACCGCGCGGTCCGTCCCCCGCCCCGGCGTCCGCAGGGCCAGGCAGAGCAGCACCGCGACGGCGCAGAGCCCGCCCGCCACGTACCAGGCGAGGTCGTAGTCGCCGAGCGCGTCCCGGGCGACGCCCGCCAGGCCGGCCACCACCGCGGCGCCGATCTGGTGGCAGGCCAGCACCCAGCCGAAGACGATCGGCGCGTCCTCCCCGAAGTACTGCCGGCAGAGCGCGACCGTCGGCGGGACGGTGGCCACCCAGTCCAGACCGTAGAAGATCACGAACGCCAGGATCGGCGGTTCCAGCGAGCCGGCGAACAACTGCGGCAGCAGGAGCAGCGAGAGCCCGCGCAGCGCGTAGTAGACGACCAGCAGCCGCCCGGCGTCGAAGCGGTCGGTGAACCAGCCGCTGGCGACGGTGCCGATCACGTCGAACACACCGATCAGCGCGAGCAGGCTCGCCGCGGTGGTGACCGGCAGGCCGTGGTCGTGGGCGGCCGGGATGAAGTGGGTGCCGACCAGCCCGGCGGTGGTCGCGCCGCAGATCGCGAAGGACGCGGCCAGCAGCCAGAACGCCCGGGTTCGGGCGGCGTCCCTGAGCACCCGCAGCGAACGGGCCAGCGCCCGCCCCTCGGCCGCCGGGGCGGGCGGGGGCTCGGTCGCGCCGTACGGGAGCAGGCCGAGGTCGGCGGGCCGCTCGCGCATCAGCAGCAGGACCGGGACGGCCACCGCGCTGGCCGCCAGCGAGACCACCACGACCGCCGAGCGCCAGCCGTGCTGCTGGACCAGCCAGGCGCCGAGCGGGAGGAAGACCAGGTTGCCCGCTGCCCCGGCGGCCGTCAGCACCCCGGTCACCAGGCCCTGCCTGGCCCTGAACCAGCGGCCGGTGACGGTGGTGGCGAACGCCCCGGCCATCGAGCCGCTGCCGAGGCCGACCAACACGCCCCAGCACAGCACCAGTTGCCAGGGTTCGCGCATCAGCATGGTGAGGCCGGATCCGACCGAGATGGTCAGCAGCGCGCAGACCACCATCAACCGGACGCCGAACCGGTCCATCAGCGCGGCGGCGAACGGGGCCGTGAGGCCGTAGAGGGTGAGGTTCACCGAGGTGGCGCTGGATATCGTGCCCATCGACCAGCCGAACTCGGTGTGCAGCGCGTCCATCATCAGACTGGGCGTGGAGCGGAATCCGGCCGAGCCGAGCAGCACCAGCAGGGCGACTCCGGCCACCACCCAGGCGTAGTGCACCCGGGGGGCGCGGGCCGGGGCGACCGGGCCCGCCGCTCCGCCGAGGTCGGCAGGTCCGGCAGATCCAGCGAGGTCGGCAGGGTCGACACGGTCGACAGGCCCGGCCGGGGCCGCCGTGCCGGTGGGGGCGTTCGCTTCGTTCACGCGGCCGAGTCTCCCGAAGGGGCCGTGGCGCGACGAGGGGCGGGGCTGCCAGCTTTCGTCGGAATCGGGCCAACCGGGGAGCGGGAACCGGCCGTCCGGAGTCCGCGCCCGGACGAACCGGGACCGGTGGCCGAAAAGGATCGCCCACAGCGGGCGGATCGGATGGCGGCGGGCCGCACGCACCCCGAGCACGGCACGGCCGGCCGCCATCCAACCTCGGTGCACGGGCCCTGAACCCGTGCCACGCCCTCCGCACTCGCCGAGGAACAGTCGCCCGACCGTCCCTGCCTACGGCCCCCCTGCTGACGTGATCCCCCTGGACAGCAGCACCGCGGCGGCGTTCGGATGTCCCTCGGCGTCCCCTCGCGACGGAGAGCTGCACCCAAGCGTGATCAGTCGGATACGTCACGTCAATGGGTTGTCCGAAATTCGGAATGGTTGCGTCAGCTTTCGGCCCGGCGATCACCGGGCCCCGACGGCCCGCCCGAAGCCTGTCCCGCGGCCCGGCCCTACTGCGCGAGGGCCGCCCAGTCGACGGTGGCCAGCGGGTCCACCGGCCGGGCGTCCGGGCTGATCTCGCACCAGACCCGCTTGCCCGAGCCGTCCGGGTACCAGCCCCAGCGGTCGCAGAGCAGCTCGACCAGCTCCAGCCCGCGCCCGTTGGTGGCGTCGACGTCCGCACCCGCATGCCGGGGTGCGGGGGCGACCTGGCTGGCGTCGGCGACCTCGACCCGCAGCGGGCCCACCGTCGCCGCCTCGCGCACCTCACCGCCCCCGGCCGGGGCGGCACTTGAGGAGGACGAGCCATTCGCACAGACACCCGACGGGCCGACCGCCGACCCGGCCGCCGAGCCCGCCGGGGAGCCGTCGGGCGGCGCGCCCGGGAAGTCGCCCAGCGGGAAGCAGAGCCGCAGCACGGCCGGACACCCGGTGTGCACCACGGCGTTGGTGACCAGTTCGGAGACCACCAGCACCACCGTCTCGGCGATCGGAGCGTCCGGGTCCACCCCGTGGTTGAGCAGCCGGGAGCGGACCCACCGGCGGGCCCGGCCGACCTCGGCGGGGTCCGCCTGCACCGCCAGCTGTACCTGAAGAACCTGCACCGCTCCACCACCCGCACTCGCAGTTCGGCACCGTCTCGACCGGGCCCTGGTCGCCCGGCCGGCCCGGGTACGCACCGGGCCCGTCCTCCGGGCCGCTGTCCGCCGGGTCACCGCACGTCACGCCCGGTGCGGTGCACCCGCACCGGCTCGTCCGTCGCTCATCGACCACGACGCGAATACGCCTCAGGATGAGTCGGCCGGCGGACCGCAGCAAGCGCTTCGGGCATATTCCAGCGATCGGGGGACGGGGCAGGGCATACTGTCCCGCTCACTCTGGCGAGCCTCGGACCGGCGATCGCCCGGCCGCTCCGACCGGCCCCGGACGCAGAGGCGAACCTACCGCCGTCCGCCCCTCGCGCCGCGCCCGCCACTCGCGAACCACCCGTGCGACATATGTCCAACCACTCTCGAACAGCGCAACAGCGGGATCGGCCGCAGATCCCACGATCCGACCATCCGAAGCACCGGGCTCCGTTCTTCCCCGAATCGCTCCGCCGCCCGAACACCCCGGGATACCGTGGACGCGTCAGCGGTCGGTCCGGCAGGAGGGGTGGTGACCGGTGGCCACCACCGACGACGCCCCGCGCCGGGACGAGCAGCTGCAACGGCGCCTGGCCCGCGGCGAGGAGACCGCCCTCGGCGAGCTGTACGACCAACTCGCCCCGATGGTGCACGGATTGGCGGGCCGGATACTGTCCGACCAGACCGCCGCGGCCCAGCTCACCCGGGAGATCTTCGCGCACGTCTGGGAGCACCCCGAGGCCTTCGACCCGTCCCGCGGCTCGCTCCGCTCCTGGCTCGGCGCGCTGACCCACCGTCGCGCGGTGGACCGGCTGCGCGCCCGCCGCGCCGAGGCGGCGGGTTACGCCGGTCCCGCCGAGGAGGACGAGATCCGTACGGTGGCCACCGCCGCCCGGGTCCAGTACGTGGTCTCCGCCCTGCCGGAACCGCTGCGTGAGACGATCACGGAGTCCTACTACGACGGCCGCACCTACCAGGAGACGGCCCGTCGGCTCGGGATCAGCGAACAGGCCGCCAAACAGCGGATGCGGCTGGGGCTGGCGCTGCTGGCCACCGAACTGGAGCAGGAGCGCCAGCGGCACCGGCCCTCCGCCCCGGCGGCCGGCGGTCCGCGCGGCGGGCTGCCGACCCACGGCGCCGGGAGCGCGGACGGGCCGAGGGCCGGGGAGGACGGGCAACGGACGGAGGGCGGAGGGACGTGACGACCACCGACGAGCGGCACGAGGCGCTGCGCTCACTGCTCGGCGCCTGGGCCCTCGGCGCCGTCCCCTCCGCCGAGGCCGCCGAACTCGAACTCCACCTGACCGGCTGCCCGCAGTGCGCCGAGGAGGCCGGACGGCTCCGCGAGGCGGCCGGCTGGCTCTCCGTCGAGGAGCCGCTGGACCAGCCCGGCGCACTGCGCCAGCAGGTGCTCGACTGGTGCCTGACCCGCCGTCCGGCGGACCTGCCGGTGCCCACCTGGGGCATGCCGTACACCGCCGAGACCGCCAAGCTCGACGCCCTGCTGCGCGACCTCGGCCCCGAGGAGTGGCAGGAGGTGGCCGAACTCCCCTGGCACGGCGGCACCGAGTACCTGCGCCCGGCCGAGGTCCTGTGCCATCTCGCCGCCGTGGACGGCTATCTGGCCGTCGCGCTCGGCCTGCCCGACCCGGTACCGGGCGGCCCGGGCGCCGGCAGTGGGCCGCCCGCCGGACGACGGGTCCCGCCGCAGGAGGCCGTCGCCGCACCCCGGGTGCCGCCGCAGGCGGGCCCGCCCTGGGCCCGGATCACCGAACGCACCGCCCGGCTCACCGCCGAGCAGGCCGGCCAGCCGCCCCAGCGGATCCGCGCCCGGTGGCGCCGGCACTGCCACGAACTGGTCCGCTCGGCCGCGCTCGCCCCGCAGGGCAACACCCCGGTGGACTTCGGCTTCGCCACCGTCCCGCTGCGGGACGCCTTCGTCGACCGGGCCTTCGAGTGCTACGTGCACGGCGAGGACATCGCCCGGGCGGTCGCCTACCCGTACGACCCGCCGACCCCGCAGCACCTGCGGCAGATGATCGACCTGGCGGTGCGGATGCTGCCGCTGGCCCTGGCCGGGCAGCGGGCGGCCCGCCCCGAACCGGCCGGCGCGGCGCTCGGCGGCGCCGACGGGCGGCCGGACGGCTCCGGAACGGGTACCGGTGCCGGGCGCCGGACCGGTCGGCGGATCCGGCTGGTGATCGACGGCCCGGCGGCCGGCGAGTGGCTGATACCGCTGGACGGCCCGGACGCCGGTCCGCCCGGCGGCGAGCCGGTGGCCGCGATGGTGCTGGACGGGCTGGAGTTCTGCCAGCTGGCCGCCGCGCACCGCGACCCGGACCGGGTGCCGGTCGGCGAGCACGGCGACCGGGCCGCGATCCGCGAGGTGCTGCGCGCGACGCCCCTGCTGTCCCGGCCGTAGCGAGCCGGACGGGACGGGCAGCCCCGCAGGCTCAGGCGAAGACGACCGTCCGGCTGCCGTTCAGCAGCACCCGGTGCTCGCTGTGCCACTTCACCGCACGCGCCAGCGCCTGGCACTCGACGTCCCGCCCGAGCGCGACCAGCTGGTCCGGGGTGACGTCGTGGGTCACCCGGGCCACCTCCTGCTCGATGATCGGGCCCTCGTCGAGGTCGGCGGTGACGTAGTGCGCGGTGGCGCCGATCAGCTTCACGCCCCGGGTGTGCGCCTGGTGGTACGGCTTGGCGCCCTTGAAGCTCGGCAGGAAGGAGTGGTGGATGTTGATCACCTTGCCGGACAGTGCGGTGCAGAGGTGGTCCGACAGCACCTGCATGTAGCGGGCCAGCACGACCAGCTCGACGTTCTCCTTGGCGACCAGGTCCAGCAGCTGCTGCTCGGCCTCGGCCTTGTTCTCCCTGGTCACCGGGATGTGGTGGAACGGGATGCCGTAGCCCTCGGTGAGGTCGCGGAAGTCGGTGTGGTTGGAGACCACCGCGGCGATCTCCACCGGCAGCGCGCCGATCCGGGTACGGAACAGCAGGTCGTTCAGGCAGTGGCCGAACTTGCTGACCATCAGCACGATCCGCAGCTTCTGCTCGCTCGGGTGGATCTGCCAGTCCATCCCGAACGAGGCGCCGATCGCGGCGAAGCTGGCCCGCAGCTTGTCGACGGTCACCGGCTCGGCCGCCGAGAAGTGCACCCGCATGAAGAACAGCCCGCTGTCCCCGTCACCGAACTGCTGGCTGTCGATGATGTTGCACCCGGTCATGAAGAGGTAGCTGGAGACCGCGTGGACGATGCCCTGCTTGTCGGGGCAGGACAGCGTGAGGACGTACTGGGCGCTGGCCGGCTGCTGTTCCACGTGGGGGTATCCCGTCCTGAGCTCGTGCTGGTGTGAATGCTCCAGCGTTTCACACTCCGGGACACCCCCAGCCGGACTGCCCGCACTCCGGGACGGACCGGTCAGACCTGGGTCAGGATCCGCAGGATGTCCAGCGAGCGCGGCGGCGCGTCCGGGTCCTCGCCGTCGTTGGCCGCCAGCAGGACGTGCGCCTCCCGGGCCGCCCGGACCGCCTCCGGCCAGTCGTGGTGCCCCAGGTAGGCGCCGGCCGGCGCGTCCGCACCGACCTCGTGCAGGATCTGCACGACCCGGAGCACCGCGAGGTCCACCAGCGTGGCCTCGGCGGAGTCCCGGAAGATCGTGCCGATGTACTTCTCGGCGGACCAGCGGTCCAGCCAGGTGTCCTCGACCAGCCGGTAGACGGCGTCGGTCACATCGCCGTACCCCTCACGGCCGGCCAGCCAGGCCTCCCGCTGGAACCCGGGGTCGGAGAGCATGTGCAGGGCCGAGCGGAGTCGGGCCCGCCAGCGCCACCAGGGCAGGTCGTTGAGCGGCATGCCGCCCATCGTGCTGGAGCGGTGGCCCGGACGAGAAGGGTTTCGGGCAGACCGATACGAAGATTCTGTGCTGGCGGACATGGAGATCGATCGTACGTTCCCCCACCGTTCGTACTCCACTCCCGATCTACACGCGTTCACGCCCGGAGTTCCTCCTCCGTTGGTCGTTTGTTGGCTTTACGGCCCTCTCGGCTTGCGGCACCAGGGATTGGCTGGAACAGGTGCGCAGCAGAGAGCGCCCCGGGAGGGAAAGACCCATGACCAGCCGAAGGGGCTCGTCCCAGGCCATGAACCCGATCGCAGGACGGCGCAACCGGCGCCCGATCGCGGCCGTCGCGACCGCCGCGGCGCTGCTTCCCACCCTCTTCTCGGCCTCCGCGTGCGGCGGACCGGCCGACGCCGCCACCGGTAGTGGCGACCTCACCGTCATGACCTGGGCACCGTCCGGCACCGGCTCGGCCGACCGTCCCGGCATGACGGCCCTGGCCGAGGCCATCGGCAAGGACCTCAACGTCAAGGGCGGCCTCGGCGGCCGCCGGCTCAATGTGATCACCTGCAACGAGCACAACACCTCCGACGGCGCCCGGGCCTGCGCCCAGCAGGCGGTGGACGCCAAGGCGGTCGCGGTGCTGGGCTCCTACAGCCAGTTCGGCGACGACTTCATGCCCGTCCTGGAGCGTGCCGGCATCCCGCTGATCGGCGGCTACGGGCTGTCCCAGCCGGAGTTCAGCAGCCCGCTGTCCTACCCGGTGGGCGGCGGCATGCCCGCCCTGATCGGCGGCAGCGGCCGCCAGCTGGTGGAGGCCGGCTGCAAGGCCGTCTCGCTGATCCGCCCGGACACCCCGGCCGGCGACAACCTGCTCGGCTACCTGGGCAACGCGCTCAAGCCGGCCGGGATCAAGCTGCTGGACGTCAAGGCGCCGGAGAAGTCCAACGACTACAGCCCGGTGGTCCGCAAGGCGATCGGCGGCGACCAGGCCGGCAACTGCGTCACCAGCGCGCTGGGCGCCGAGCCGACCGGCAACCTGCTCGACGCCTTCCGCCGGACCGGTGCGAAGAACACCAGGATCGCCTCGGTGATCGGCAGTGTGCAGCAGTCGGTGGTCGACTCCACCGGCGGCGACAGCGGCCCGCTCTCCGGCGCCTTCGTGACCGGCTGGTACCCGCCGGAGTCGGCCAAGATCTGGGACGGCCTGCGCGCGGTGATCCGCGCCGACTCCGACCGGCACATCGACGCCGCCGACCCCGGGGTGCAGACCACCTGGGTCGCCTACGAGGTGTTCAAGCAGATCTCCGAGCGCCTGACCGCGGCCGGGCAGACGATCACCAGCAAGGCCGTGACCACCCTGCTGGACGGCGGCGAGCCGATCGACGTCGGGCTCACCCCGCCGTTGAACTGGGCCACCACCAACATGCTGCCGAGCACCGAGTCGCCCCGGCTGGTGAACACCTGGGTCACCTTCCAGGTGGTCAAGGGCGGCCAGATGACCCTGCAGCGGCCCGGCTTCGTCGATGTGCGCTGGGTGCTCACCGGCGGCAAGCCGCCCGCCTGAGCCGACCCGCCGGGCGCGGCCCGGGAACGGCGGAGGGCCCGACCACTCTCAGTGGTCGGGCCCTCCGCCGTTGTGCCCCGCCGGGACCTGGCGGGGCGGGGACTCGGGCGGGGACTCAGAGGTCGCCGTCGGTACGGGTGGGCAGGGCGGTCTGGCCCGCGACGGTGTTCCAGAGCCCGGACGCCTGCTTCTTGGCGGTGGTCGCGGTGCCGCTCGCGGCGACGGCGTTCTTGTAGTGCTGGTTGTCGTTCTTCTTGGGGTCGCAGCCGCTCTGCGCGTCCCCGGCCCAGGCCGCGTACTCGTCGTCGGCGGTCGCCGAGGCCGCCCAGGCCGCGTTCAGCTGCTCGACCAGCTGCGGACCGCCGGCCAGCTTGTCCGTCTTCAGCCCGGAGAGCTTGCTCTGCAGCTCCCGCCGCTGGCCCGCCGCGGCGGTGAGCGCCTGCTGCGACTCCGGGAGCTTCTCGCACTTCTGCACCGAGGCGACCGCGCCGATCACCGCCTGCCGGCTGTCGTTGGCGGTGCCGAGCAGGTCGGAGAGCGCCTGGGCCTGCGCCTTGACCTCCGGGCTCACGGAGGCGGTGGTCGGACCGGGGCCCTGCTGCGCGGTGGCGGCGGTGGTGGTGCCGCCGGTGGTCGCCGGGGCGGCCTGCGGCTTCGAACCGGGCTTGTCGTCGCCGCCGCTCATCAGCACCGCGACCAGGGCGGCCGCGGCGATGCCGCCGACCACCACACCCCCGATCACCAGCTTGTTGGAGGAACGGCCGCCGCCGCGCCCGGCCGGGGCCGGGCCGGACCGGTCCGGGTAGTCCGCCGCGGGCCCGTCGGCGTATCCCGGACGGGCCGGGGGATAGCCGCCGGCGCCCTGCGGGTCCGCCCCCGGGTACGGCGGCAGGTACTGGGTGGCCTGGCCGTGGTCGGCCGGGTGGCCGGGGTGCGCCGCGCCGCCCCAGCCGGGCGCCGGCATCCCCTGCTGCTGGACCGGCATGGCCTGGGTGGGCAGCACGCTGTCGCCGAAGTACTCGGGCTGCCCGGACGCCTGGCCCGGGTAGGGCCCCGGCTGCGGTCCCGGGTACGGCGCGGCCGGCTGCTGGCCGTGCGGCGGACCGGGCTGCTGGACGGGGTACTGACCCGGCTGCTGGCCCGGCTGCTGACCGTGCGGCGGCCCCGGCTGCTGCCCCGGCTCCGCGGCCGGTTGCTGCCCCGGCTCCGGACGGAACAGATCGTCCAGATTGAAGTCACCGGAGTTGGGGTACGAGCGGCGCTGGCTCAACGCGATTCCTCACCTGTGCACGACCGCGCGCTGACGGCGGACCACATCTCGTCGGTTCTTGGGAGCATCACAGTTCCTTGGACGTCGCGCCCACGCTACCGGTTCACCGAACCGGCCGACCACGTGGGCGGTCCGCCCCTCACCGTCCCCGCACGCTCCGCTCCGCAGCGCCACCAGGGCCTACGCGGCCTCCGCCTCCGCCCTGGCCTGGAACTCGCGGACCACCCGCTGCTCCCGGTACGGCTCCAGCCGGCGGCGGAACTCGTCCAGGTACTCCACGCCCCGGTTGGAACGCAGACCGCTCAGCAGCCGGACCGCCTGCGCGCCCGTCTCGCAGGCCCGTTCGACGTCCCGCTGCTGGAGCTGAGCCGTCGCCAGCAGCACGAGGTCCACCGCGCGGCGCCGCACCCTGGTCGGCGGGTGCAGGTCGAGCGCCCGGCGGGCGTAGTGCTCGGCCTGGCCCGCCTGCTCGAGATCCCGGTGGCAGTGCGCCAGTTCGTCGGCCAGGTAGGCGTCGTCGAAGTGGACGATCCAGTCCGGGTCGTCCTCCGGGCGGCGCTTCTCCATCATCTCCAGCGCCTTGGCGGCCACCGCCTCGCACGCCCGGGCGTCGCCGAGCAGGGCGTGGCCGCGGGCCTCGGCCGCGTAGAACATCGCCATCGCGGTCGGGGTGGCGACCGTCCTGGCGCCCTCCTGGGCGGCCCGGGCGAGCTGGGCGATCTCCCTCGGGTTGCCGAGGGTCGCCGCCAGGTGGCTCATCGAGGCCGCCAGCACGTACCCGCCGTAGCCCCGGTCGTCGGCGGCCTGGGCCAGGCGCAGCGCCTGGATGTAGTACCGCTGGGCGAGGCCGGGCTGTCCGGTGTCCACCGCCATGTAGCCCGCCAGCTCGGTCAACCGCGCGACGGCCGCGAAGAGCTGGCGGCCCGTCTCCTCCCGGTAGGAGCCGCCGAGCAGGCCGGAGACCACGCTGTTGAGGTAGTGCACCACGACCGGGCGGACGTGGCCGCTGCCGAACCGGTGGTCCAGGTCGACCAGCATCGCGGTGGTCGCCTTGATCGCCGCGACATCGGTCGGGCCGACCCGGGTGCCGCCGCTGCGGGCCACCACCGGGTCCGGCGGGGTGATCAGCCAGTCCCGGCTGGGCTCGACCAGGGCGGAGGCCGCCACCGTCGCCCCGGTCAGGAAGTCCCGGCGTCCGACGTCGCTGCGCCAGAGCTCACAGACCTGTTCGAGTGCGGCGCCCAGCGTCGGCGCGAACTGCAGCCCGATGCCGGAGCTGAGGTTCTTGCCGTCCGCCATGCCGATCTCCTCGACCGACACGCTGCGCCCCAGTTTGCGTCCGAGCGCCTCGGCGATCACCGCCGGTGCCTGTCCGCGCGGTTGCTGGCCGCGGAGCCAGCGCGCTACGGAGGTCTTGTCGTAGCGCAGGTCAAGACCGTGTTCGGCACCGCAGAGGTTCACTCTCCGTGCCAGACCGGCGTTGGAGCAGCTGGCCTCCTGGATCAGCTGCTGCAGGCGCTCGTTGGGCTGTCGTGCGACAAGTGGTCTCGCGGCCATGGGCTTCGCCTCCCCACACCCTCCGGTCCCGGCCGGCGGGCGACGCTTTCTGCTGATCTCTGTTGCCGAGTTGCCGACTGTCCTACCGTTCAAGGAAACTGACACCAGGTTAGCGATCAGCAACGCCAGCGGGATACCCACGGTGACGATCCCCACCCCCCACGCGCCCGGCAAAATGCTCCCGTGCGCCCCCATTGCGCCCACCCCGCCTCCCCCCGGCGCGCTCCCGCACGGTCCGCCTCACCGGTTCGGGTGAATTGCCACCGCGTGGCGGAACGGCCCGCACCCGACCGTAACCCGCCTCACGCACGGTAGTTGAGCAGCCCGTGGAAGACACCCCCGACTCCCCCGACCAGGGCTCCGACGCAGGACTGCCCCCGCTGCTCGTCGAAGCCGTCAGCTACGCCGAGACCCGTCACTGGGAGGTCGCCCCGGGCGCCTGGCTGATCGACGGCGACGGCCCCGCCCGCTGCTCGTGCGGCGAGCCGCGCTGCGCGCTGCCCGGTGCCCACCCGATCGACTCGGACTGGGCGCGCAAGGCGAGCGCGGGGCCGGGCGCGGTACGGCGCTGGTGGACGGAGCGCCCGGAGGCGTCGATCCTGCTGCCGACCGGCAGGTCCTTCGACGTCCTGGACGTGCCGGAGACGGCGGGCTGCCTGGCGCTGGCCCGGATGGAGCGGATGGGCCTCCAGCTCGGCCCGGTGGCGGTGGTCCCGGCCGCGCAGGGCCGGGCGGGGCGGCGGCTGCACTTCCTGGTACTGCCCGGGGTGGCGGCCAAGCTGCCGGAGATGCTCCGCAAGCTGGGCTGGCCGCCGGCCCGGCTGGACCTGGTGGCCCGGGGGGAGGGCGACTGGACGGTGGCCCCGCCGTCCCGGGTCGGCCCGACCGGTTTCGCCCAGTGGGCCCGCTCGCCCTCCGCGCTCAACCGCTGGCTGCCGGACGCCGCCGAGCTGATCAATCCGCTGGCCTACGCCTGCGGGCGCGAGGCGCCGTCGGCGGCGGCGCAGCAGGCCCAGCCCGCGGCGGTGCGCTGACCGCACCCCGGGACGCCCCGTCGACGCCCCGCCGAACGGCCGAACGGCCGTGCCGACGAACGGCCGACCCCTCCGAGGACTGCCGCCCTACGCCGATCGGGTGAGGGGTGTGCACCGCGCGAGACCCCGCGCGCGAGTGACGGGCCTTGTCTCCCACCGGAGACCGGGCCCGTCATACGCATGTGCGGATAAGGGTTCGGTGTACCCGCTGGTCAACGGCGAAAGCCCCTCGTACGAGTGACAACGCTCAAGGATTGCCATGATCGGCCGAGTGGCAGGAATTCCCATGTGAGGGGCCGCCGGAAGGGGCGCTCGGTCGGGGAAGCCGGGCGAGGCGGACGGGAGGGACGGAGGGGAACCGGAGGGGACGGGAGGGAAGGGCGGGGGCCGCGGTACCGGCCGGGTTCGGGGAGGCCGGTGGCGCGGTAGCGGGAGGGAACGGGGAGGGCGGAAGGGCCCGGTGCACGGGGAGCACCGGGCCCTTCCGGCCGTTCTCGCGCGAGCCCTTCCCGGACCGGCGCGAGCCTTCCTCGGGCCCGGACGTCCTCAGGCCCGGACGCTCTCAGGCCCGGACGTCCTCAGGCCTGCGCGACGAAGACGTGCGCGGCGATGTCCTTGCCCAGCTCGGCCGCGTTGTCCCCGGAGCCCACCATGACCCCGCCGACCCCGGCGGTCACCCGCACCGTGGAACCGGGACGGACCCCGGCCCGGCGCAGCGTGCGCATCAGCTCGCCGTCGGTCTGGATCGGCTCGCCGATCCGGCGGACCACCACATCGGCGCCGTCCTCACCGGGAAGCACGGTGTCCAGCGCGACGAGCCCGGCGTCGAAGCCCTCGCCCTCGGCCTTGGCGTCGCCCAGCTCGTCCAGCCCCGGGATCGGGTTGCCGTACGGGGACTGGGTCGGGTGGCCGAGCATCGCGAGCACCTTGCGCTCGACGGTCTCGCTCATCACGTGCTCCCAGCGGCAGGCCTCCTCGTGCACCTGCTCCCACTCCAGCCCGATCACGTCGACCAGCAGGCACTCGGCGATGCGGTGCTTGCGCATCACCCGCACCGCGAGCCGCCGGCCCTCCTCGGTCAGCTCCAGGTGGCGGTCGCCCGCGACCCGGAGCAGCCCGTCGCGTTCCATCCGGCCGACCGTCTGGCTGACCGTGGGACCGCTCTGCTCCAGGCGCTCGGCGATCCGGGCGCGCATCGGGGTGATGCCCTCCTCCTCCAGCTCCAGGATGGTGCGAAGGTACATCTCAGTGGTGTCGATCAGCCCAGACATCGCCGCTGGCTCCGTTCCTCGGGGTCCTCACCGCCAATTCTGACGTACCGCGACGACAACCGGGCCCGCCCCAGCCCTCGGGGGGCGGCATTTCGTGCCTGTTGACAGCGGCACCGGTGAGGCAGCACGGTGCTGGCCGTAGCTTTCTCCACCAGCGGTCCGGACCATCTCGGCCGCGCCACCCGGCCGGGCCCCCCACCGGCAGAGAGCGAAGGCAGCAGATGAGCGAGCTGGTCGGCCGGTACTTCGAGGCCGCGATCGCCCACCTCCAGCGGGTGCGGACCGAAGAGGCGGAGAACATCGAGGCGGCCGCCGCCCTGCTCGCCGAGGCGGTCTCCGGGGACCGCCGGGTCTTCGCCTTCGGCGCCGGCCACTCCTCGCTCGCGGCCCAGGACGTGGTCTACCGGGCCGGCGGGCTGGTGCCGATCAACCTGCTGGAGGTCCCCGGCATGGCCGGGGTCACGGTGATGCCGGCGCCGCTGTCGAGCGCCCTGGAGCGGGTCTCGGGACTGGCCACCACCACCCTGGACCTCACCCCCGCCACCAGCGGTGACCTGCTGTTCCTGATCTCGCTCTCGGGCCGGCAGACCATGCCCGTGGAGCTGGCCCAGCACGCCCGGGCCCGCGGCCTGAAGGTGATCGGGCTGACCTCGCTGGCCTACCCGGGCGCGGTCCCCTCGGGGCACCCCTCCGGCACCTACCTCAAGGACCACTGCGACGTCGTCCTGGACAACAAGATCGCGGTCGGCGACGGCGAGCTGACCCACCCCGGTGCCGAGACCACCTTCGGCCCGGTCTCGACCATCGTCACCAGCGCGCTGATGCAGGCCGTGGTCGCCTCCGCGGTGGAGCGGCTGGCCGACGCGGCCCTCGCCGGCGAGGGCGCCGCCCCGCCGCTGTTCCGCTCGGGCAACGTGCCCGGCGGCACCGAGTGGAACGCCAAGCAGATGACCGACAACGCCGACCGGATCTTCTACACGTTCTGATTCCTTCCGGAACCTTCCGGGACCTTCCGCCGCCTTCCGGGACTTCTCCGCCCCGCCCCGCCCGTTCGACGTAGCAGGGCGCGGCGGCCGGTACCGGGCCCGCTACGCCGCCCGGCCGACCGCTGCCCCGGCGGCCCTGGACGCCCGCGCCGCCGGGGCGTCGCTGTCCGGCCCGCCTGGGCTGGCAGGCCGGCCCGTCTGCCCGCGCCCGCCCCGGCCCGTCTGCTCGCGCCCGCCCCGGTCCGGCTGCCCCCGCCTGCCCGTCCGGACCTGTCCCCCCGGGCGCACCGGCCTGCCCGCCCAGGCGTACCGGGCCGTCCGCCGGGGCAGAACCGCCGGGGCGGGTGGTGGAGCTGCGAGCGGGGGGACGGGATGACGTCGGGCACGGGCGGGGCGGACCGGGTGGTGCGGGAGCGCGAGCTGATGCCGGAGCTGTTCTGGGCGGCCGACTCGGCCTCCCAGCAGGGGCAGCACCGGGCCGTCCGGCTCTCCGCCGCCGAACTGCTGCTGCTGGTCGCGGCCGCCACGGCCGGCTCCGCCGACGGCCGACCGTGGGCCTGGCTCGCCGCCGTCGCCTACCTCGGCGCGATCGGCCTCTCCGCCGTCACCAGCCGGCAGAACCCGCAGGGCCTCTGGTACGAGGGCCGGGCCGCCGCCGAGTCGGTGAAGACCCTGGCCTGGAAGTTCGCCGTCCGGGCCGACGCCGTCCAGCCGCCGCCCCGGCCGCTGCCGGACGCCGAGGGCCTCTACGGCCTCCAGCTCGGCCGGGTGCTGCACGCCTTCCGGGACAGCCGCGCGGTCGGCCCCGGCCTGGCCGGCCGGCCCGCCGAGAGCCAGATCACCCCCGCGATGCGCACCCTGCGCGAACAGCCGCTGGCCCTGCGCCGGGACGTCTACCTGCGCGAACGGATCCAGGTGCAGCAGGACTGGTACCGCTCCAAGTCCCGCTACTGCGCCCGGGCCGGCTTCTGGACCGGGGTGGCGGGCGTAGTACTGCCGCTGCTCGGCCTGGTGCTCGCCGTGCTGCGCGCGCTGGGGCTCTTCTCCTTCGACGCGCTCGGCGCCGTCTCCGCCGTGGCCGCCTCCGTCACCGCCTGGGCCCAGCTGCGCCAGTACCGCCCGCTCGCCGCCGCGTACGGCCTGGCCGCCGACGAACTGGCCCAGATCCGCGCCCAGCTCGCCCACCTCGACATCGACTCCCCCGACGCCGAGGAGCTCTGGGCCCGCTTCTCCCGCGATGCCGAGGACGCCGTCTCCCGCGAGCACACCACCTGGCAGGCCCGCCGAGAGGTCAACGGCGCGGGCGACCGGGAGTACTGAGGCCGGCCCGGGGTGAGCCGGGCGGGGCCGCGGAGTTCCTGCAAGGCGGATGTGCAGGTTCCTGCCGCGAATTCCACCCCGGCGTGATCATTCCGCCTGGCAGAGTTTCGGCCTGCCGGAAACCGGATCCGGCGATCCCCCGATCGTTCGCCGCCGTTCCGATGGAGTACCCGTGCACGCCCACCTCCACCACCCCGCAGGGCTCGCGGTCGCGCTGGCGACAGCCGACGCGACGACGAGCGCCCTGCGGACCCTCGTGGCGGTCCTCGCCGTCCTCGACCTCGTCGTTGCCGCCTACGTGATCCTGACCCGGCGGAGCGGGATCTGCACGAGGCGATCCCTGTGGGCACTGATCACCGTCAACCTGACCCTGTCCACGGCCGTCGTCGTCCAGCAGCTGGTCCTCCCCTGAGCCGGGCCCGGTCGGGGACCGCTGCCGCTCGCGATCACCCCGACCGGGCCCTCCGCCGCACCGACGCGAGGTCAACTTCCCGTCCGGGCGCGCGCACCGATCCGGTCCGGCCCGGTCTCGAAGCAGCGGTAGTCCGGCAGGTCGAGGTGGGTCGCCTTCCGGCCCTCCTCGATCATCCAGTCGAGGATGCGGGGGCGGCTCAGCGACCAGTTGCGCAGCCGCAGCCCGACGGCGCCGGGAGCCAGGAACCTGCCCGCGCGGTCGCCGCCCTTCTGGCAGCCCCGGGCGTATCCGCGCAGGAGGCCCTCGTAGCGGGCGAAGGCGGTGGTGTGGTCCCCGGCGGCCGCGGCCAGTTCACCGGCGAGGACGTACGCGGCGACGATCGCGGTGCCGGTGCCCATGCCGCCGATGGTGGCGCCGCAGGCGGCGTCACCGACGAGGGAGACGCGCCCGGTGGACCAGTTCGGGACGTCGGCGCGGCTGATGGAGTCGAAGTACAGGTCGTCGGCCTCGGCCAGGGACGCCAGGAGCCGCGGCACCTCCCAGCCCGTTCCGGCGAAGGCCCCGGCGACGATCGCCTTCTGCTGCTCCTGGTCGTGGCGGTCGTAGGTCAGCGCGGGCGAGGAGAAGACGAAGAAGGCCCCGGCCGTCCCCGGGTCCCGGTGACTGGTGCCGACGGCGGCGAGCCGCCCGGGCACGTTGAGGCCGACGGAGCCCTCCCCCGGGCCGATGCCCAGGTAGTTGGGCAGCGACCAGCCGGCGGCGTAGTGGCCGAGGTGGGTGACGTAGCGCTCCTCAGGCCCGTGGGCGAGCCGGCGGACGTTGGAGTGCAGGCCGTCGGCCCCGACGACGAGGTCGAAGGTGCGGGCCTCACCGCTGCGGAAGCGGACGTGGACCCCGTCGGCGTCCTGGCGGAGCTCGCTGACGGACTCGCCGAAGCGGTAGTCGGTGAACTGGCGGCTGTGCTCGAACAGGACACGGACGAGGTCGCCCCGCAGGACCTCCACGTCGCCGCCGGCGAACTCGGAGGGCAGCTGCAGCCTGGTCCGCCCGCGCTCGTCGACGAAGCGCATCGGGCTGCCGCCGGTGCGGATCCGGCGGAGGTCGTCGAGCACGCCCATGCGCTCCAGCACGGTCAGGTGGGTGGTGCCGCGGAAGTCCACGGCCTGGCCGCCGCCGCGCAGGTGCGGGGCCGCCTCGGCCACCGTCACCTCGAAGCCGTACCGGCCGAGCCAGAGTGCCAGCGCCGGCCCGGCGATGCCGGCTCCGGAGATCAGGACCTTGGTGCCCATGGAGTCCACCCCTCGATCAAAACTGTGTCCGTTGGACGCTGTTTGTTGTTGTGTACGGTAGACACAGTTTTGGGATGTGGCAAGCCTGAGGGCGGGCGGGAGAAGCGATGGCGGACGAACTGGCACGGCTGCTCTGGGGTCCGCAGGCCCGGCCCAGGCGGGGCCCCAAACCCGCGCTGAGCCTGGACGGCATCGCCCGGGCCGGCATCGAGGTCGCGGACGCGGAGGGCCTGGCCGCCCTGTCGATGCAGCGCGTCGCCGAGCTGCTCGGCAAGACGAAGATGTCGCTCTACCGGTACGTGCCGGGCAAGGCGGAGCTCGTCGCACTGATGACGGACCGCGCGGTCGAGGACCCGCCGGACCTCACGGGCGGCGACTGGCGCACGGACCTCACCGCCTGGTCCGCGGCCCTGTTCCGGGCCTTCGCGCAGCACCCCTGGCTCCTGGAGACGACCGTGGGCGCGCGCCTGATGGGCCCGCGGGAACTGTCGTGGGTGGAACGGGCCCTGGCCGCACTGGACGGCAAGGGCCTCACCGGCGGCGAGCGGCTCGACGCCGTCGTGCTGCTGACCAGCCACGTCCGCGGCATCGCCCAGCAGTCGCGGGCGAGCGGGACGGAGGCCGAGGCCCGGCTCGTCGCGGCCCTCGCCGGAGTGCTGCGGGAGCACGGCGACGACTACCCGGCCACCCTGGCCGCGATGACCGCGCCGACCGAGGAGCGGGACCAGGCCCTGACCTTCGGGGTCGAGCGCATCCTGGACGGGCTGGAGGCACTGATCGCCCGACGCGCGGGCTCATGAGGGTGCGCCCCGGCTCGTCGGCCGGGGCACCCCCGCTGCCGGCTACCTCGCGACGGGGGTGACCGGGTCCTTCCCGGCGAGGACGGCGAGCACGTTGTCGACGGCCAGGTTGCCCATCGCCTGGCGGGTGCGGACGGTGGCGCTGCCCAGGTGCGGGGCGAGCACGGCGCGGTCCTGGGCGAGCAGGGCGGCCGGGACCGCCGGCTCGCGCTCGAAGTTGTCGACGGCGGCCGCGAACAGCGCACCGGACTCCAGGGCGGCGGCGAGCGCCACCTCGTCGACGACCCCGGCCGTCATCGACACCACCACCGCGCCGGGCGGCAGCAGGGCGAGCCGGGAGGCGTCCAGCAGGTGCCGGGTGGCCTCGCTCAGCGGGCAGGTGACCACCAGGACGGTGGAGGTGGAGAGCAGTTGCTCCAGCGGCAGCCACTCGGCACCGTCGGCCTGCTCGGGCGGCAGCGGGTTGCGGTTGTGGTAGCGGACGGACATGTCGAAGCCCTTGGCCCGACGGGCGACCGCCTGCCCGATCCGCCCCATGCCGAGCACGCCCAGCTGGGTGCCGGTCAGCTCCAGCCCGAGCATGAAGGTCGGCGCCCAGGCCCACGGTTCACCGGACCGCAGCAGCCGCTCGCCCTCGCCGAGCCGGCGGGTGGCGGCGAGGAGCAGGGCCCACGCCATGTCGGCGGTGGCGGCGGTCAGCACGCCGGGGGTGTGGGTGACGGTGATGCCGCGGTCGGCGCAGGCCGCCACGTCGACGTTGTGGTAGCCGACGGCGTGGTTGGCGACGATTTCGAGGTCGGGACCGGCCGCGTCGAGGAGTTCGGCGTCCACCCGCTCGTCCAGGGTGGTGATCAGCGCCCGGCGGCCGCGCACGGCTTCGAGCAGGTTCTCGCGGCTCATCGGCAGTTCGGAGTCGTGCAGCGCGGCCGGGAGCTGCGCGGAGAGGCGCTCGACGACACCGGGCGCGAGACGGCGGGTGACCAGGACCTGCGGCTGCTCGTTCACAGGCCCGGAGTTTACGCGGTGGGCCCCCACCCGACCCGGGCGAGGGCTTGGGTGCCATAGATGGCACTCACCGATCGACCCGTGCTGCCCGCCCGGTCGACCCGCTCCCGGAGCGATCGCGTCAGCAGCTCGCAGACCGCCCCGACCAGCGCCGAGGCGAGGAGAAGGAGTGCGACGACGACGGTCACGCGGCGGAGTCCAGCTCGAACCAGACGAGCTTGCCTCTCTTCTGGGGATCGGCGCCCCAGCGCTGGGTGAGGCCCTCGACGAGCTGGAGCCCCCGCCCGCACTCGGCGAGTTCGCCGAGCACGGGGGATCGTCGCTGCTCGGGGAGGTCGTGACTCTCGTCGCCGACCGAGACGCGAAGGGTGCGGTCGAGGATGGCGATCAGGACCACGGGGGAGGCGGTACGGCCGTGCCGCCAGGCGTTGACGATCAGCTCCGCGAGAGCGAGCTCGGCGTCGAAGATGCGCGCATCGTCCCACCCGGCGCGCAGCATGGCGTCGCGCAACGACTGCCGGGCAAGGGTGAGGGAGGGGGAGTTGAGGTTGGGGTTACACACGGGGAATCTCCCTGCGAGTGTGAGGGGGCACGCCTTGGGCGACCGGGCACTTCGGCACCAACTGCCTTTGGGTAGAGCGCTGCTGACAACCCATGGAATGCGTGGCTTCCACGACTGTAATTGAAGTTGGGCCATTTTTGCAACACTCTCCGCAGGCGGCCATACACTGACTGTGAGTGGCCATCCGTCCGGACGAGAGGTGACGAGCGTGGGACTCAGGGGTGTAGTCAGTGAGCGTCAACGCCGGTTCGGCGAAGAACTTCGCCGCCTGCGAGAGGGCGCCGGCATGTCCGGGCCCGAGATCGGCGAGCTGATGGGAATGAAGGGTCCGGCGGTCAGCCATACCGAGGCCGGACGCCTGAGCCTCAACATCGAACGGTTGCACGTATGGCTCGATGTCTGCGACATGACCGACCCCGACTACCGAGCCGGTATGGCCGCCATGTGTCAGAGCAGCGGTCGAGGCTGGTGGAGTGAATATCGGCCGTACGTCGTGTCGGACGCCATAGATCTGGCCGAGTTCGAAGACGCCGCCAAGTCGTTCAGCAGCTACCAAACCCACCTGATTCCCGGGCTGCTACAGACCAAGGCCTACACCGAAGTGATGCACGAGTACGCCGAGAAGAAGGTCGAGTTCCGCCGCCGACGCCAGCAAGTGATCACGGCGGAGAACGCCACTCCCTTCCACGCGGTGATCCATGAAGCGGCCCTACGCATGATGTACGGCGGTCCGGCTGTCATGCGAGACCAGCTGAATCACCTGGTCGAGATGGCTCATCTTCCTCATGTGACGATCCAGATCCTGCCGTTCGACTGCACGGTCTACGCATCGACCGACACGGCGTTCATGGTGATGCACGGCACACAAGCCCGGCTGGACACCGTTCTTGTCGAGAACCCGCACGGCTCGTCCTTCCTGGGAGATCCTGAGGGAGTAGCCACGTTCCGACGGAAGTTCGACCGGATCAAGGGCATGGCCCTCCCGCCCCTGAATCCCAGCGCACCTGGGCCGTCTCCTGCCTTTCGTGACTCGTTGGGCATGATCCAACACATCCGTTACAAACTCCTGGGGAGGTAGCCGTGGAGCAACTCAACTGGCAGAAATCGACCTTCAGCGGGGAGAACACCGACTGCGTCGAGATCGCGTCGGACGGCGAATACGTCTACATCCGCGAGTCCGACGACCCCGCCATAGCCATCACCACCACCAAGGCCAAGCTCTCCGCCTGGCTCCAAGGTGCCAAGGCCGGCGAGTTCGACCACTTCACCGCCTGAGTGATGCTTCCCGGTTCTGCTCCCGCGCGGGCGCGGGAGCAGAACCGAACCACCGCTCATCCCACGGCAGTACGCAGCCAGGGATCGACCGACGCCCTTGCACCATCAGCGAATCGCTTCCCCAACGGCGTCAGCGCGCCGCTGTCGGCCAGCAGATCCACGGCTTCGTCGGTCAGGGCGCGCCAATGGGCGAATCTGGCGCGGGCCGACCCCGTCCCCCCATGCGCGCGGGTGCCCCAGAATGCCGTCACCGCGAGGTGCGCGTACACCGCCTGGAACAGCGAGCCGATCGGCCTCGGCGTCAGGCCGAACGCCTCGAACACCCTCGTGTCCCCCCGGTCGTACAGCTCCTCCCGGTCCAGCACCGCGCCCAGCTTCACGTGCTGGAACTCGTGCACCAGCAGCAACGCCAGCGTCTCCGCGCTGCCCGGCCGCGCGATCGCGACCGCGCCGAAGGCCTGGCGGGCGGCCGAGCTGACGTCGCGCCCGTCCGATCGCCGCTGCAACGGCGTGACCGTAGTCAGACCGGCCCACAGACCGGCGGCGTACTCCGGTAGATCCCGATCGAGCAGGTCGGCCGCCGCCCCGAGGTCCCCGTCCCAGCGCAGGTACTCGGCGGCGGCCAACCGCTCCTCCACCGGCCACCGGTGCACCGCCCGCTGCGGGTCCAGGTCCTCCAGCGCAATACCCCTCCCGACCCTCCGGATCGGCTGCCAGCGCGGGTCACCCGAACCGGCGACCGCACCGTCATCGGTGCGCGCCGTCCATCCCGTCCGACCGCCCGTGACGAGCGCCTCCCGCACGCCCCCGCCCAGCAGCAGCCGCCCCAGCGTCGGCAGGTGCAGCACCCCGTCCCGGACCGGCACCACCACGCTGTCCCCACGCCCCGCCCGCACCGCCGCGGCCGCCGCCAGCTCGGCCAGTGTGCCGAGGCCCGCCCCCGGGTCGCCGCTCAGCCGCCGCGCGGCCCACGCCCGGACGTAGGGATGGGCGAACACCGCGTCCACCGCCGCCGGTTCGACGGCGTCCAGCTCCGCCAGCAGCTCCCACGCCTCCGAGCGCGCCAGCCCCGAGGAGCCGTGCACAGCGGCCAGCATCGTGCGAGTGAGAGCCAGTTGGGACCGGGCCAGCGCACGGACCGTCTCCGGACCGCCCAACCCGAGTGACAGTTCGTCCAGTTGCTCGTCCGTGAGCCCCGGCCCGGCGAGATCCACCGGCGGCGCGGCCGGCCGCCGGACAGCCCCCGCGCGGGCCGCCAGGCCGTCGATCAGCGCCCGCAGGTCCGCGCAGTACACCGAAGGACGGTCGAACGACCCCTCCCGGTACCGGTGCGCGTACAGCCCGCCCCCGCAGGACCGCACCACCGGGCAGGCCCGGCACTCCGAGCTCAGCCCGTCCAGGCCCGACTGCCGCGCCGCCATGCCCGGGTGCCCGGCCACCTCGTCGAGGCTGTGCCGGAAGACGTCCATCCCCGTCCCGGGCGCGCCGTCGTAGGCCGTCTTCAGGCTGTCCGCCTGCTCGTACGTCCCGTCCGTCTCCAGCACCACCAGGTCCACCGGCTCCAGCCCCAGCGCCTCGCTCAGGCCGGGCAGCCCCGACAGCGTCCGGTGCACCGAGTCGAAGGTCCGGACGGCGAACGGGCGGCCGTCCGCCTCCCACCGCTCGTGCACGGTCAGCAGCCAGTCCGCGTACGGCGTCGCGCCCGCACCGGGCGGGCGTTCCGGCGGGTGCTCCCAGGTGGCGTGCGGAAGCAGGAAGTCCACCGCCGGGGGCTCCAGTTCGGCGAGCGCCCGAAAGACGGCCACCGGGTCGTTCGCCACGTCGACGGTGCAGAGCAGCCCCCCGTACAGGTGCCGGAACCGCGGTTCGCGCAGCAGCCCGACGGCCCGCAGCACCTGCGGATGGCTGGACCGCCCGTTCGCGAACCGGCGGTGCCGGTCGTTGGCGGCCCGGTCCCCGTCCAGCGAGATGCCGACCCGGATGCCCAGCTCGTCGAACAGCTCGCAGTACGCCGCGTCCAGCCGGACCCCGTTGGTGTGCACCCGCAGGTCGAGCTCGCACACCTCGGGCAACGCCGCCCGCAGCAGCCCGGCCGCCCGCCGGAACACCTCCGGCCCGGCCAGCAGCGGTTCACCCCCGTGCAGGACGACCCCGACAGCGGTCAGCCCGTGCGCGGCCGCGTGCTCCCCGATCCGCTCCGCGACCCGCGCCAGCACGGCGTCCCCGACGACCCGCGGTCTGGACCGCCAGCCGGTGTCGGCGTGCTCGTACACGTAGCAGTGGTCACAGGCGAGGTCGCACCGACTGTGGACCTTCAGGACGAACTGCGTGATCGGCGGCGGAGGAAACGTCATGACGGCACGTTTCCAACAGCTGGAGCCGACTAATCCTGGCGATCAGATCGCAGAGTTGAACGGAGAGACCAGACGGGCCCCGGCCCCGGGCAGGGCCAGCTCCAGACGCCTCGCCAGCTCACCCGCGTCCAGCCCCGCCAGCTCGGCGAGACCAGGGCGCTGCCCGGAGCCGCGCTCCTCGGTCCGCTCGGGCGCCGCCTCGGTCTCCACGGTCGAATGCATCGTCAATTCCTCTTCCTCGGTGACCCGCCGGCCGTCACGCCGGCGGCAGCTCGATCGATGTGTCCAGCCACTCCTTCACCCGGATCGACTCGGTGAGCGGGTGGTTGTCCCCCAGGTACGACACCCCACGTGCCCGGGCCAGGGTCCGCGGTCCCAGCGCCCCGCCCTCGGGATCGCCGGAGGCGGCGAGCGCCAGGGCGAGGTTCGCGAAGGCGGCGAGGCTGTCCGGGTGGTCCGGACCGAACCGCTCGACCAGGATCCGGCCGGCATCCGCGCTGAGGGCCGCCGCCTCGCCGTAAGCACCCGCGACGGCAGCGTCGTTGGCCCGGTTCAACCGGGCGACCGCGACCCACGGATGCCGGTCGCCGAGCAGCCGCAGCAGGTCGTCCGCCACCTCGCCGGCCAACGGCCGTGCCTCGTCGTTCCGACCGGCCCGGCGGAGCGCCACGGCGAGGTTGCCCGCCGCCAGGCGCTCCATCGGATGCCCGTCGCCGAGGTGCTCGCGGTGGTACCGGTGCGACTCGTCGGCGAGCACGACGGCCTGCTGACCGTCCCCGAGCGCGCCGAGCACCGCCGCGAGGGTTCCGGCGACACCGGCGGTGCCGGGGTGGTCGGGCCCGTAGCGCCCGTACAGCTGCCGGTGGACGTCCTCGGCCTCCACCAGGGCCTCCGGCAGCCGGCCCAGTCGGCGCAGGGTGGCACTGCGGTAGCGCCTCGCCCTCAGAGTGTCGTCGTGCTCCTCGCCGAGCACGTCCCGGCTCCGACGGACGGTCTTCTCCAACTGCGCCAGCGCCTCCACCGGTCGCCCCACCTCGCGCAGCAGGTGTCCCCGGAGCAGCCCGTCGAGGATGGTGAGCGGGCTGCGCTTGCCGAACACCTCCAGCTTCCGGTGGTAGAGCACCTCGTGAACGGCCAGCGCCTTGGCGAAGTTGCCGGACAGCATGATGGAGACGGCGAGGTTGTTCTCGATCATCAGGGTGCGCGGGTGGTCCGACCCGAGCACCCGGCGCGCGGCGGCGAGCGTCACCTCGTCCAGCTCCCGGGCCTCCTGGTAGCGGCCCAGGTGCCGGAGGTCCCCGCCGAGGCTGGTGGCCGCCGGGAAGGTGTCCGGGTGTTCCCGCCCCACCAGCGCCGTCAGCCGGTCGAAGGCGTCCCGGTCGGTCTCGTACGCCTCCCGGACCAGCCCCTGACTGCGCAGGATGTTGCCGAGCTGGACGCGCAGCAACTGGACCCTGACATCGGCCTCGACACTCTGCGGTCCGATCTCCCGCCACTGGGCGAGGACGCGTTCGGCCAGCTCCCGGCCGGCGTCGTGGAGGCTGCGCCGCCACAGGTAGCGGACCGAGTTGACGATCCACTGCCGGACCGCCGGGTCGGTGGACCCGACCGCGCCGGACGGCCAGAGATGGGCCAGCAGTTCGCCGTACCGGGGCCAGTTGTGCGGCGCGTCCGGGTCACCGGGGTCGGCGAGGGCCAGCGCGCGGTGCGCCGCGGCGCGGACCCGCGGCCGGTCGGCCTCCCCGACCTGCTCGCGCAGCAGGGCCTGGACGATCCGGTGCACGACCAGCGTTCCGGCCGCGTGGTCGTAGCGGGCGAGGTTGTACTGGTTGACGGTCCGCAGGATCTCGCCGACCGCGAGCCGCTGGTCGGAGATGCCCGGGCCCGACAGCCCGATCGCCTCGACCACCGGCGGGCTGTACAGCATCGAGATCGGGATGGCCTCCGGGCCGAGGAAGCCGCAGACCTCCAACAACCGGGCGGCCGGGGCGTTGATCCGGCGCAGGTCGGAGCCGGCGATCCGCCAGGTGGCGGCCGTGGCGACCGGGACGGCGGCGCTCTCGACGGCCGCCTCCTCGGCGGAGCCGTGCTCGACCTCCTCCTCCGCCGCCACCGCCACCGGCGCCCCCCGCACCGAGCGGTCGAGGATGTCGGTCAGCGTCTCGTCGAGCAGGTCCGCGTACGTGGCCGCCGGCATCGGCGTCTCCTGGAGCCAGGCGGCGGCCTGGCCGACGGCGAGCGGCAGGTCGCCGAGGAGTTCGGCGATCCGCTCGGCGTCGGCCCGCTCGACCCCGGTGTTGAAGTGCCGGACGAGTTCGACGCTCTCCGCCCGGTCGAACACCTCGACCTCGGTGCGGCCCGGGCGGCGGGCCCAGCGCCGGTCGCGGGAGGTGACCAGGACGTGGCCGCCCGGTCCGGCGGCGGGCAGCCAGGGGTCCAGCAGTTCCGGGTCCTCGGCGTTGTCGAAGAGCAGCAGCCAGCGGTGGTACGGCCGGCCGCTGGCGAGCGCGTCGAGGACGGCGCGGGCCGTCCTGGTGACGTCGCCGTCCGTCTGCAGGCCGAGGCCGGGGGCGAGTTCGGCGAGCTTCTGCGGGATCACCGCGGGCTGCTGGGCCGGGACCCACCACAGCACGTCGTAGCCGGCCGCGAAGCGGTGCGCGTACTCGATCGCGGCCTGGGACTTGCCGACCCCGCCGATGCCGTAGAGCACCTGGACGGGCGCGGCGTCGCTGTCGGCCGTGAAGCCGTCGCGGACGGCCTCCAGCAGGCGCATCCGGCCGGTGAAGGTGGGCAGCCGGGGCGGCAGTTCCTGGACCGAGGGCCGGCCGTCGGGGAACCGGGCCGGGTGCGGCACGGCGGTCTCGCCGGTCCCGCCGGTCTCCATCCAGCGCCCGGCCCCGGGCGCCGGGCCGATCAGCTCGAACAGCTGGGCCTCGGCCTGCTCCGCGGAGCCGAGCGCGAGGTCCAGGGCCCGCTGTCCGGCGAACTGCGGCGGCTCCATGCCCTCCGCGCCGCCGATCCGCACCGCGAGCAGGCCGCCGGAGTCGCCGACCGGCGTCTGGCCGGTGAGTCGGCGCCAGATCTCCCGGGCGCGCGGCAGGGCGGTGTACTCGGGGGTGAGCAGGGCGAGCAGCCGGCCGTCGCCGTCCAGCGGTCCGGCGGCCTCGGGCAGCGCGCCGCCGTGCGCCGGGCCGGGGTCGAGCGGGACGGCGGCGCTGTGCAGGCTGACCAGGTAGCCGAAGCCGCGCAGGGTCTCGGAGATCCACTCGGCCCACACCCGGTCCTTGGGGGCGTAGCTCACGTGCACCTGGCGGGAGCGGGTGCGGCCGGTGCGCAGGTAGGCGGCGTACAGGCGGCGGCGGGCCAGGTCGGGCAGCGGGCGCAGGGAGGTGACCCGGCCGTCGGTGAGCCAGGCGGCCAGCCGTTCGAAGGCGGCGAGCAGGCTGCGGCCCTGCTGCGGCCGGTCGACGATGGTGGCCGGCACCTCCTCGTAGGCGTAGAACGGCTTGTACGGCACCTCGACGTCGCGCCAGTAGTCGGCCCGCCGCTCGGGGCTCAGCCAGCGCTCCAGGTAGGGGTCGAAGGCGTCGTGGGCGAGGTCCCGCCCGGCCGCGAGTCCGGCGCGTTCGGCGTCCTCGACCCGCATCGGGACGGGCAGCACCCGGATCTCGCGCTCGTCGGCGTCGACGATGGCGCGGGCCGCGTCGACGCCGCCGCGGATGCTCTGGGCGCCGAGGGTGAAGCAGTCGACGACGGTGTCGGGCATCAGCACGGTGCAGATGCCCGAGGTGTCGCTGACCCCGGTCCTGCTGTCGATCAGCACGTAGTCGTAGCTGCTGGTCCACTGCTCGCGCAGCGCGTACAGGAACTCCGCGCCGCGGATGTCGGCGCGGGTGTAGAAGCTGCGCCAGTTGAAGCTGGTGACGGCGGCCGAGTAGGCGGCGTTCTGCCGGCCGGCGGGCATCAGGTCGAGCTTGCCGCCGTCCGGGAGGTCGAGGGCCAGGCCGCACAGGTACTGCTCCAGCCGGCCGGGCACGGCCAGCCACTCCCGGGGGTCGGGGCCGGGGCCGCGGCGGTCCGGGCCGGGCAGCGCCTCGTCGACGTAGGCCCGGAGCATGTCGATCAGCCCGTCGGTGCCGTGGAGTTCGGGGTCGACCAGCAGCGGGTGGTAGTAGCGGTGCAGGCCCGGGGCCTCCAGGTCCCAGTCCACCACGAGCACCCGCAGGCCCTGACTGGCCAGGATCCAGCCCAGGTTGGCGAGCGCCATGGTGCGGCCGGTGCCGCCCTTGAAGGAGTAGAAGGTGACGACCGTGCCGGTGCCGGGGGTCGCGAGGGCCGCGGACCCGTGGTCCGCGAGGGCGGCGTGCTCAACGCTCATCGGTCCGCTTCTCCTTCACTGGGCGCCCGGTTGGTCAGGGGCACGGTCTCCTCGCGCAGGGCGCCCCTCGGCCCCGGCGCGGCTCCGGCGCCGGCCCCCGCACCGGAGCCCGCCCCCGGTCCGGGGGCGTTCCCCGGGCGCGGGAGGGGCGGGCCCGGGGAGACGGGCGGCTCCGGCGGAACGGGCGGCCAGGCCGGGATGGTGAGGCCGGGCATCGGTCGAGGGTCCGGACCGAGCCCGAACTGGGCCCGGGCGGCGACCGGGTCGTCGTCCAGCTGGTCGAGCAGGCGGTTCTGGGCGACGGTCACGGTCGAGAGCAGCTCACGCTCGAATCGTTCCCGCCGGATGTGGATGCGAAAGAGCGGCTCGGGCCCGGACCGGTGCAACCAGGTGCGCGCGAACACCTCGCGCACCCCCTCCCAGAGCCGGGCGCGCGCCGGACCGGCCGGCGGGTCGTCGGTGCTGTCGGGCAGCAGGACGGCGGTGACCGGGTGGTTCTGCCGGTCGAAGTCGCGCAGCGCCTGCCGGAAGGGCTCGGCGCCGGCCGCCCAGGGGTCCACCAACAGGACGCTGACCTCGTTGTTCTCCCGCGCCCGGTCGAGCGCGTCGGCGAGGTCCGGGCCGACCGTCTCCAGGCTGGTGCTGTGCCCGGCCCGGGTGATCACCTGCTGGGCCTGGACCGCCAACGAGGGCAGCCGGGGCGGGTGGTAGGGCGCCCAGTCGCGGGGGTGCGCCCCGTACCAGCCGCCCTGGTAGGGCCCGTCCGGGCCGCCCGGGGCGCCGTTCGCGGGGCCACCGCCGTTCGCGGGGCCGCCGCCCGCGGCGGCCCGGTCGGCCCGGACGCTGTCCGCCTCGGAGCGCTGCACCGGGAACCGCTCGCCGTTGACCGCACCGGCCCCGCCGACCACGGCGGGCGGGTCGCCGGCCCGCCGGGCGGCGACGAAGAGCCGGACCAGGCTGCTGCGGACGGCGACCGGGGCGACCTCCTCCACCGGGAAGCAGCCCTCCACCTGCCCGAGGTCGAGGTCCCGCAGCTCGGCGACCCGCCAGGAGGCGGCCTCCCGGATCCGTTCGGCGATCACCCGCACCACCTTGCGGTACGCGGTGCCCTGCGGGTCGGTCCGCAGCAGGTGGCGCAGCCCGCCGGTGGCGTACTCGGCGCCGAAGTCGTGCTGGATGTACTGGATCCGCCGGACCTCGGCGGGCAGGTCCTCGGGCGGCGGCTCCCACAGGACGGGGATGAGGGCCGGGACGCTCTCCCCGGTCTGCTCCTCGTGGCGCCGCGTCCGGTGGTCGAAGGCGGTCCACTCCTTGCCGCAGTAGGGGCTGGAGAAGTAGGCGGGCGAGTAGAGGGCGACCATGGTGCGGCTGGCGCCGAGCATCCGGGAGAGCTGCCGCTCCCAGTCGTCGCCGATCCGGAGCCGTTCGGTGTCCCGGTAGGCGAGTTCGCCCGGACCGGCCTCGGGCTCGATCCGCGCCAGTTCGTCCCGCAGGTCGGTGAAGAACTGGTCGACGAAGGCGCCCCCGGCCAGGTGGTCCCGCCGCGCGTAGCTGAAGAAGAAGTACGGCCGCACCCAACAACCCCCCACCGAGCCGGTGAACGACCCCACCTTACTGGCGGGCTGACGCAAGGTCAGCCGGTGGGCGAAGGAAGGTGTAGTGGTGTCGTCACAAGTGCGACCCCGCGGGGCTACGGGCCTGGTCGGGGGCGTGCGGGCGCGACCCGGACCGGCGCCCGCGCGGGCACGGCCGGACCCGCCCGGCGGGCAAGCCCTACCGGCCCCGCGGGCACCGCCCGGCCGGACTCACGGGCAGAGCCGCTCCACCCGCCAGCCCGCCGGGGCAGCCGGGTCGACGAGGTAGCGCAGCCGGTCGTGCAGCCGGTTCTCCCGCCCCTGCCAGAACTCCACGCTCTCCGGCACCACCCGGTACCCGCCCCAGAACGGCGGCACCGGCACCCCCTCGCCCTCCGGGTAGCGGCGCTCCAGATCCGCGTAGCGCTGCTCCAGCACCTCGCGCGAGGCCACCGGGCTGGACTGCTCGCTGGCCCAGGCGCCGAGTTGGGAGCCGTGCGGGCGGGTGCGGAAGTAGGCGGCGGTCTCGTCCCGGCCGACCTTCTCCACCCGGCCCTGGACGATCACCTGGCGGGCCAGCGCGACCCACGGGAAGAGCAGCGCCGCATACGGGTTGACGGCCAGTTCGGTGCCCTTGCGGGAGCCGTAGTTGGTGAAGAAGACGAAGCCGCGGGCGTCGAAGCCCTTGAGCAGCACCGTGCGCGAGCTGGGCCGTCCCTCGGCGTCGGCGGTGGAGAGCACCATCGCGTTGGGCTCCACCACCCCGGCCTCGTCCGCGTCGTGGAACCACTGGGTGAACTGGCCCATCGGCTCGGCGGCGAGGTCCCCCTCGACCAGGCCCTCGTGCGTGTAGTGCTTGCGCATCACGGCGAGGTCCGGCCCGGGTCGGGCCTCGTCGGCCAGGATCCGGGTGGCGGGGGGCAGGGGCGTCGACTGGGCGCGGTCCGGGGTCTGCACGTCAACATCATCCCGTACGACAAGCAACCGGCACCGCTACCTCCGGACAAACCCCGGTGGGAGATAAGGTGACTCGCCACCGCTTGGCCGCCCGTCGTACGGTGATTTGTCCCGAACCGCACCCTTGGTTCCGGAGATTTGCCGGGCACGACCGGCCCTCGGGCGAAAAGTCAAGCGGGCCCCAGGGAAACATCACCATGGTGGTGTATGGCGCAATGCACCCCGTGCCTGTCACCCTGGCACCGAGTGCCATCCACCATTCGGTCACTGGTGTGCCTCCCCACCACGGAGGTCCGCCGATCGCAGAACTGAAGGAGCCGTGCATGTCCGACTTCGTACCCGGGCTCGAAGGCGTCGTCGCTTTCGAGAGCGAGATCGCCGAACCCGACCGTGAAGGCGGCGCCCTGCGGTACCGAGGCGTCGACATCGACGACCTGGTTGGCAATGTCTCCTTCGGTCACGTCTGGGGCCTCCTGGTCGACGGCAAGTTCAACCCCGGCCTGCCGGCCGCCGAGCCGTTCCCGATCCCCGTGCACTCCGGCGACATCCGGGTCGACGTGCAGTCCGCCCTCGCCATGCTCGCCCCGGTCTGGGGCCTCAAGCCGCTCCTCGACATCGACGCCGAGCAGGCCCGCGACGACCTCGCCCGGGCCGCCGTCATGGCGCTGTCGTACGTCGCCCAGTCCGCCCGCGGCCAGGGCCTGCCGATGGTCCCGCAGAGCGAGATCGACAAGGCCGAGACCGTGGTCGAGCGGTTCATGATCCGCTGGCGCGGCGAGCCCGACCCCAAGCACGTCAAGGCCATCGACGCCTACTGGACCTCCGCCGCCGAGCACGGCATGAACGCCTCCACGTTCACCGCCCGGGTCATCGCCTCCACCGGCGCCGACGTCGCGGCCGCCCTGTCCGGCGCCGTCGGCGCGATGTCCGGCCCGCTGCACGGCGGCGCGCCGTCCCGCGTGCTCGGCATGATCGAGGAGATCGAGCGCACCGGCGACGCCACCGCCTGGGTCAAGAACGCCCTGGACAAGGGCGAGCGCCTGATGGGCTTCGGCCACCGCGTCTACCGCGCCGAGGACCCGCGCGCCCGCGTGCTGCGCCGCACCGCCAAGGAGCTCGGCGCGCCGCGCTTCGAGGTCGCCGAGGCGCTGGAGAAGGCCGCGCTGGAGGAGCTGCACAACCGCCGCCCGGACCGCGTGCTGGCCACCAACGTCGAGTTCTGGGCCGCCATCATGCTGGACTTCGCCGAGGTCCCCGCGCACATGTTCACCTCGATGTTCACCTGCGCCCGGACCGCCGGCTGGTCGGCGCACATCCTGGAGCAGAAGCGCACCGGACGCCTCGTGCGCCCCGCCGCGCGCTACATCGGCCCCGGCCCCCGCAGCCCCCGCGACATCGAGGGCTTCGAGGCCATCGGCGGCTGACAGCCCCGTCGCAGCTCCCCCGACAGCGGGTCCGGATACCGACCGGACCCGCTGTTTCCGCAGCTCGCGGGCGGGTCGGGGGCATCTCAGCGGGCGGACGGGCGTCGAACCGCGGGTGCCCCGGCCGGTAGGCTGCGGCGCGTGGCTCAGATCCAGATCCCCGCTGACATCAAGCCCGCCGACGGCCGTTTCGGCTGTGGCCCCTCCAAGGTGCGCCCCGAGGCCCTGAGTGCCCTCGCCGCCACCGAGACCTCCCTGCTCGGCACCTCCCACCGCCAGGCCCCGGTGAAGAACCTGGTCAAGCGCGTGCGCGAGGGCGTGAGCAGCCTGTTCTCCCTGCCCGAGGGATACCAGGTGGTACTCGGCAACGGCGGGTCCACCGCCTTCTGGGACATCGCGGCCTTCGGCCTGGTACGCGAGAAGTCCCAGCACCTCGACTTCGGCGAGTTCTCCTCCAAGTTCGCCTCCTCCGTGAAGGCCGCGCCCTGGCTGGCCGAGCCGAGCGTGATCAAGACCGCCCCCGGCACCCACCCGCTGCCGGTCGCCGAGGCCGGGGTGGACGTCTACGGCCTCACCCACAACGAGACCTCCACCGGCGTCGCGATGCCGATCGCCCGCCCGGCCGGCGCCGACCAGGGCTCGCTGGTGCTGGTCGACGCGACCTCGGGCGCCGGCGGCCTGCCGGTTGACATCACCGAGACCGACGTCTACTACTTCGCCCCGCAGAAGTCCTTCGCCTCCGAGGGCGGCCTGTGGCTGGCGTCGTTCTCCCCGGCCGCCCTGGAGCGCGCCGCCGAGATCGCCGGCTCCGGCCGGTACATCCCGCCGTTCTTCGACCTGCCGACGGCCATCGACAACTCGTCGAAGGACCAGACGTACAACACCCCGTCCATCGCCACCCTCTTCCTGCTGGCCGACCAGCTGGAATGGATGAACGGCAACGGCGGGCTCGACTGGGCCGTCGCCCGTACGGCTGATTCCTCGTCCCGGCTGTACGGCTGGGCCGAGAAGTCCTCGTTCGCCAATCCGTTCGTGGCGAACCCGGCCGAGCGCTCCCAGGTCGTCGGCACGATCGACTTCGACGACTCGGTGGACGCGGCCGCCGTCGCCAAGGCGCTGCGCGCCAACGGCATCGTCGACACCGAGCCGTACCGCAAGCTCGGCCGCAACCAGCTGCGGGTGGCGATGTTCCCGGCGATCGAGCCGGCCGACGTCGAGGCGCTCACGGTCTGCATCGACTACGTGGTCGAGCGGCTCTGACCCCGACCGCGTGCCCGAGCGGCTCCGACCGGCCGCACCCGCACAAGTGAAGGGCCACCGCCTCCGGGCGGTGGCCCTTTTCCGTTCCGCCGGCCCCGGCGGCTACCGGTTGACCAGCGAGCTGGCCAGCACGATCACCAGCAGCAGGACGAGCGCGCCGGTCACGATTCGCATGCGAGTCTTGGGATCCACGGTCAACGAGCGTACCCCCGCACGCTCCGCGCTCAGACGCCGAGGTTGGATCCGCCGCTGGCGTCCAGGTTCTGGCCGGTGACCCAGCGGGCGTCGTCCGAGGCCAGGAAGGCCACCACGTCCGCCACGTCGGCCGGCTCGGCGACCCGGTCGAAGACCGAGTACGAGGACGCCCGGGCCCGCGCCGACGGGTCCGCCAGCCAGGGGTTGATGTCGGTGGCCACGATGCCCGGCAGTACCGCGTTGACGGTGATCCCGCGCGGCCCCAGCTCCTGGGCGAGGGTCAGCGTGAGGGTGTTCAGCGCCCCCTTGGTCATCGCGTAGGCGACGGCCTCCGGGAACGCCACCCGGGTGACGCCCGAGGAGACGTTGACGATCCGCCCGCCGTCGCGCAGCCGGTCCAGGCCGTGCCGGACGACGAAGAACGGCGCCCGCGTGTTGACCGCGAAGACCCGGTCGTAGGCGGCCTCGTCCACCTCGTGGATCCGCCCCGGCTGCCCGATCCCGGCGTTGTTCACCAGGATGTCCAGCCCGTGGCCGCCGCCGTACCCGGCCAGCCCGGCGTCGAAGGCGGCCCAGAGCGCCTCGGCGTCCCCGGGCACGCCGAGTTCGGCGGCGACCGCGAAGGCCCGGCCGCCGTCCCGCTCGATCTCCTCGGCCGCCCGTCCGGCCACCTCCGGGTCCCGCCCGTGCACCGCGACCAGCGCGCCCTCACGCGCCAGCCGCTCGGCGATCCCCCGCCCGATGCCCCGGCTGCCGCCCGTCACCAGCGCCGTCCGCCCGGTCAACCTCGCCATGACCGCCCCCTTCTTCAGGGCACCGCCGGGTCCGGCGGCGCCCACTTCTGTAGTGATCGCTAATGAAATGACCGTAGCACGGTTTCTGTAGTGGGCGATATAGAATCGGCGCATGGCCACCACCACCGCGAAGCGCGGCCGCCCGCGCTCCTTCGACCGCGAGGCCGCCCTGGAGCAGGCCCTGCGACTGTTCTGGGAACGCGGCTACGAGGCGACCTCGGTCGCCGACCTCACCACCGCGATGGGCATCCGCCCGCCGAGCCTCTACGCGGCCTTCGGCGACAAGAGCGCCCTCTTCGGCGAGGTGGTCGACCGGTACCGGGAGGGCCACGGCGCCTACGCGACCCGCGCGCTCGCCGAGGAGCCCACCGCCCGGGCCGGCGTGGCCCGGATGCTGCGCGAGGCCGCCGCCATGGCGACCGACCCCGACCACCCGTGGGGCTGCCTGCTGATCAGCTCGACCGTCAACTGCACCTCGCCCGAGGTGACCGGGGCCGTCCGGGAGCTGCGCAACGCCAACGTCCGCGCCCTGGAGTCACTGATCCGCGCCGATGTCGCGGCCGGTCACGAGCCCGCCGGGACGGACCCGGCGGCCCTGGCGCAGTTCACCGCCGCCGTGGTCCAGGGCATGTCGCAGCGCGCCCGCGACGGTGCGACCCGCGCCGAACTGGAGCGGGTCGCGGCGGACGCCATGCGGATCTGGCCCTGACCGGGCCTCCCCCACCGGCTTCCCCCGACCCCCCGCTCAGTCCTCCCAGCGGGCCAGCGGCCAAGAGGCGAGCGAGCTGTAGTGGGCGAAGCCGCCGCCCTGCTCGCTCTGCATCAGATGCAGCTCGGCGGCCTCCCACTCCGGCCCGCGGTAGCCCTCCAGGGCCTGCGCCAGCCCGTCCAGCTCCGCCGCGGCCGCCCGCTGCGCCGCGCGCCGCTGCCCCCGCGAGGACCCGGCCCTGGCCAGCGTCAGATGGGGGTGGAAGCTGAACGCGTCCGCCCCGCCGGCCATCTCCGCGGTGGCCCCGGCCACCGCCTCGGCCAGCCCGCGCAGCGCCCACACCCGGCCCTCGACCCCGGCCCAGAGCACCTTGTCGCCGAACCGGCCGGCCCCGGCCAGCCGCAGGGGGTGCGCCGGATTCACCGCCGCCACCGCAGCCAGCCCGGCCGACAGCTCCGGCACCCGCTCGGCCGGCACCTCGCCGAGGAACGCCAGGGTCAGGTGCCAGCCCTCGACCGCCGTCCAGCGCAGCCGGTCCGCCCCGGGCAGACCGCGCACCGGCGCCACCGCGTCGACCAGGTCCTGCAACGCCTCCGCCGGAGGAAGCACCGCCACGAAGAGCCTCATGGGGACATCTTCCACCGGGAGACGGTTTGGACTAGAACGGTTTTCCATGAAGATCCGCAACGGGGGTCCCGAAGACATCCCCGACATCCTGTCCCTGCTCGACGGCGCCGTGGAGTGGCTGGCCGCCCAGGGCCGCACCCGCCAGTGGGGCGAGCACTCCTTCAGCGGCACCCCGGCCCGGGTCGAGCACATCGCCAAGTACGGCCGCGAGCCGTTCCTGATCCGGCTCGCGGTCGACGAGGAGGGCCGCGCCGTCGGCTCCTGCGTACTGTCCGAGGAGCGGCCCGAGTACGCCACCCCGGTGGACGGGCCCGAGCTGTACATCCGCAACCTGGTGACCGACCGGACGCGCAAGGGCTCCGGCATCGGCGCCGCGCTGATCGCCGACGCCCTCGACGAGGCGCGCCGGCGCGGCATCGGCCTGCTGCGGGTGGACTGCTTCGCCGGCGGGGACCGCAAGCTGGTCGGCCAGTACCGGGCGCTCGGCTTCACCGAGACCGAGACCTTCGAGGTCGAGCAGCCGGCCGGGCTCTGGCAGGGGCAGATCCTGGCGATCCGGCTCTGACCGGCCGTCGGGCCCCGGAGCGCCGTCCGACGCTCCGGGGCCGACCCGATGGGGGCCGTCTGTCGGACAGCCCCCATCGGGTCGGCCCCACTGTCAGCAGGCGGTGGCCAGCTCCGGCTTGACGCCGGCCGTCGGCCGCGGCACCAGGGCGACGATGCGGCCGCCGCGCCCCGGGTGCAGGTCGAGGCGCAGCCGCAGCTCCGCGCTGCGGGCCAGCACCAGGCCGACCGCGGTGGCCGCCAGCGCCGAGACCAGGCCGCAGGCCAGCAGTCCGAGCCGGGGCCCGTACGAGGCGGTGACCCAGCCCACGATCGGCGCCCCGATCGGCGTGCCACCGGTGAAGACCAGCACCAGCAGGCCCATCACCCGGCCGCGCATCGCGGGCTCGGTGCCCAGCTGCAGGGCGGCGTTGACCGAGGTGTTGAAGCTCAGCCCGAACACCCCGATCAGGGTGAGCAGCAGCGCGAAGGTCCAGTAGCCGGGCGCGAACGCCGCCAGCACCTCCAGCGCGCCGAAGCCGAGGGCGGCGCCGACGAGTCTGCGCAGCCTGGGCGCGCCCCGGCGGGCCGCGATCAGGGCCCCGGCCAGCGAACCGACCGCCATCGCGGTGTTCAGCAGGCCGTACTGCCCGGCGCCGACGTGGAAGTCCGTGGCGAAACCGGACAGCAGGGTCGGGAAGTTGAAGCCGAAGGTGCCGATGAAACCGGCCAGCACCATCGGCCAGAACAGCTCCGGCCGCTCCTTGACGTACCGCAGCCCCTCCCGCAACTGCCCCTTCTCGCGGGCGATCGGCTCGGTCGGGCGCAGTTCGCTCTCGCGCATGGCGAGCAGTCCGCCGATGACGGCGGCGAAGGACAGCGCGTTCACCGCGAACGCCCAGCCGCTGCCGACCGCGGCGATCAGCAGACCCGCGACGGCGGGGCCGACCAGCCGGGCGGTCTGGAAGTTGGCGGCGTTCAGGCTGACCGCGTTGGCGAGGTGCTTCGGGCCGACCATCTCGGAGACGAAGGCCTGCCGGGCCGGGTTGTCGACCACGGTGACCAGGCCGAGCAGCAGGGCGAAGGCGTAGACGTAGTACGGCGTCACGACGCCGGCCACGGTCAGCACGGCGAGGCCGGCGGCCAGCAGGCCCATCGCGCCCTGGGTGCCGATCAGCAGCTTGCGCTTGGGCAGCCGGTCGGCGAGCACTCCGCCGAAGAGGCCGAGCAGCAGCATCGGCAGGAACTGCATGGCGGTGGTGATGCCGACCGCGAGCGGGCTGCCGGTGAGGCTCAGGACCAGCCAGTCCTGGGCGATGCGCTGCATCCAGGTCCCGGTGTTGGACACCACCTGGCCGGCGAAGTAGTAGCGGTAGTTGCGAACGCTCAGTGAGCTGAACATCCCCCCGGGCCGGGTGAACCGGGCTCCGGTCGGCGAGTCCGCCGTCCTCGGGGACGTGGCCGCGTGGCTGCGGCCGGGAGCGGCGGGGTCCTCCGCCGCGGTGCGTTCGTCGGGGTCGTCGTCGCCGTTGCCCGGCAGCCCCGTCGGGGCGGGTGCCTGGGTGTCGGCGGCCGCGGCGCTCGCCGCGGCGGTGTCGGTGGTCTGCTCGTCGGTCCGGATACGGGTGGCGGCTGCGGTGGCGGCGGCCGGCGGTGTCACAGTGGTCTCCCCTCGCGGCGCGGCGGCCGGTGCTCCGGCCGTCGCGCTCCTGGTGTCTGTCCTCGGTCCTGCGGTAATGCGTTTCTCCTTCGTCCTCCGGCGGCTACCGGAATCGATCTGCCTAGAGGTGTGCGAGCTTGTAGAGCACGGGCGCCGCCTCGCGGAGCTTCGCCCATTCCTCCTCGTCGAGTCCCTCGGCGAGTTCGGCGAGCCAGGCGTTCCGGCGACTGCGGGACTCCGCCAGGATCGCCTCGGCCTCCTCGGTACTGCTGACGACCACCTGGCGGCGGTCCTCCGGGTGCGGCTCGCGCCGCACCAGGCCCTTCTCCTCCAGCATCGCGACGATCCTGGTCATCGAGGGCGGCTGCACGTGCTCCTTCCGGGCGAGCTCGCCCGGTGTGGCCTTCCCGCACCGGGCGAGGGTGCCCAGCACCCCGATCTCGGTGGGGCTGAGCGACTCCTCGACCCGCTGGTGACGCAGTCGACGGGAGAGGCGCATGGCGGACGATCGCAGCTGACTGATGGCTGCGAGGTCCTGCTCGGACATCTCGGGCATGTTGTTTAGCTTACGTCATTACTCTCGCTAAAGAAAATTGGTTTGCGATCGCCCGCATCACGGGGTCCCGATCGGGGTACGCGCGAGGGGTTCACCGCGTCGCCACGTCGCCACGTCGCCACGTCGCCACGTCGCCACGTCGCCACGTCGCCACGTCGCCACGTCGCCGCGAGCCGGCGAGGGTCAGCGCCGGGTGTCCACCGCCGCGAGACCGTCCGGCATGCCCAGCACCAGCAGCGTGCCGGCCAGCGCCAGCGACCACACCTCCGAGCCGGTCCGCAGGTCCAGCACCCCGCCCGTCCCCAGGTCGCGCACCCGGACGAACCCGTCCGACCAGGCCGCCGCCACCACCGGACCGGCCGCCGTCGCCCCGGCCGCCACCGCCGTCACCGGACAGCCCCGGCGGTCGGACGGCTCGGGCATCGGCGCCGAACGCGGCCCCCAGAGCCGCACCGCGCCGTCGAAGCCGCCGCTCACCAGCAGCGGGATCTCCGGATCGGACAGCGGCCCGCCGCCCAGCGCGGTACCGGCCAGCGCCGTCACCGGCCCGTGGTGCAGCCGCTCGCTCAGCACCTTGCCGTCCTCGGACCAGTGCACCGCGCCGCCCGCGTCGCCGAGGGCGGGCGCGGAGTCCGCCAGCCCACCGACCGCCGCCACCGCGCTGAGGTCCCCGGAGGCCGCGCCCACCGCGTCCAGCGCCGCCATCAGCCCGTACGGCTCCAGGCCCGGCCGGGGCTCGGCCGGCACCACCAGCTCCGGCCGCCCCCAGGCGTCGAGCAGCACCGCGGAACCGCCCGCCGTCACCGCCAGCCCCCGCAACGGGCGCGGCGCGGGCACCACCAGCGCGCCCAGACGGCGGCCGGTGGCGGCGTCGAAGGTCCGCACCGAACCGGTCGGATCGGCCACCAGCACCTGCCCCGCGTACGGTCCCGCCCCGGCCGTGAGCGCCACCGCCGGCCCCGGCCAGTCCCGGTCGACGCCCTCCCAGCGGGCCCAGCGCCCGGCCCAGGGCCCCGGCAGCTGCGCCAGCACGGCCGCGGCCGCCGCGGCGACGGTGTCCCCGCCCAGCAGCCGGGTGCGCAGCACCGCCGCCCGCACCGCCGGGTCCGGCTCCTCGATCACCGCCGGTCCGGCGGCCCGCCAGGCCCGGGCCAGCGCGTCGTCCCGCCGCTCGACCGCCGCCGTCACCGGGACGGGGCGGGCGAGCGCGTAGAGCAGCGGATCGGCGGCCAGCGGGCCGGGGTCGGCCGCCACCGTCGTCCAGAGCGCCGACAGGGCCTCCTCGCCGAGCGAGCGCAGCTCCGTCCCGGGCGGCGGCGGCAACGGGACCGGCGGGGCGGCGGGCGCCCCGAGGACCGGCCCGGGCAGCGGGTAGGCGGCCGGGTCGCCGCCCTGCTCCACCGCCCAGGCGGCGAACCGCGCGGCGTCCGTCCACTGCGGCTCACCGAGGTCCAGCACCGCCGGGGCGGGCACGGCGGTGAACGCCCGGGCGGCCGGGCCGTCCGTCGCCGCCCCGACCACCAGCCGCACCCAGGGCAGCCGCAGCAGCGGGTCGAGCAGCTCGGTCACCAGGGCGGCCGGATCCTCGGCCAGGTCCAGCTCGGGCACGCAGACCACGGTCGGCCGTCCGTCCGCCGCGATCGCCTCGACCAGCGGGCCCGGGGCGTGCGCGACCAGGTCGAGCTGCTGCCCGAGCGACCAGACCGCCGTCCGCACGGTGGCGCCCCCGGCAGGCAGCACCGCGTGGATCCGCCGCCCGCCCGGGGCCTCGGCCCCGGTGCAGCCGCGCACCAGCCAGGCCAGCAGGTGCGACTTGCCGGACCCGGGCGGCCCGGCCACCCGGCACAGCCGCGGCGCCCGCGGATCGTCCAGCCAGCCCAGCAACGCCATTCCGGCCGGCCTGCGGCCCGCCCCCAGCCGCGGCATCCGCAGCCCGCTCCCCGCCATCGCCCGCTTCCCTCTCCCCGTGCTCCCGTACCGCGTGCCCGACCCGGCCGTGTCCGGCCCGGTCGTACCCCGCCCAGCAGTTCTCGACCCAGCAGTGCTCAGCTCAGCAGTGCCCGACTCAGCCGCGCCGCTCGGCCACGCTGATCATCAGCGCCTTGATCCCGCTCTCCCGGGACTCGGCCGTGTCGCCGTAGTCAAAGCTGTGGGTGAACTCGGCCTGCGGGAACTCCCGCGCCAGCCAGCGCGCGCAGTAGTGGCCGGGCATCATGCACGGCTCCAGCTCGCAGTACACCCGGACGACCTGCTCGGCCTCCACGCCCTCGGCCCGCAGCCGGTGCCAGAGCGCCTCCTCGGGGTGCAGCAGGCCGGGGCCGCCCACCTCCGTGACGATCCGCTTTTCGCCCTGGTCGTCGACCACCTCGAAGGCCGCCGAGGAATCGATGTTCAACGGCCGCCGCAGGTCGTCCAGCACCCGCGGCCACCAGCCCTCCCGGTCGTCGAAGGCGGTCGGGTCCGCGGCCAGCAGGCCCTCCCGCAGCTCCCGGTAGGCGGCCAGGGCCCGCTCCGGCCGGTCCACCTCGGCGACCGCCGGCAGCAGCCGGTCGAGCAGCAGCAGCCCCGCCGCGAACGCCGCCACGCTGCCGCTCACCGGCAGGTCCAGCGGCTCGGCGCCGAGCAGGAGGGCGCGGACCGACCGGTCCGGCGCGAAGTACAGCTCCGCCCCGCCGTCCGTCCCGATCCGCAGCTGGGCCGCCACCGGCCCGGCGTCGGCCCCGGCCGCCGCGGCGTATTCCCCCAGCGACAGCGGATCGCCCTCCTCCGCCGCCCGGAAGTACGGCCCCACCTGCACCGGCAGCCCCGGGTGCCGCAACGGCCCGGCCGGCGCGATCGGCAGGGCCCGTAGCCCGCGCGGCCCGAAATGCGCCAGCAGCGCCGCCGATCCGTCGCCGTCGTCCACGGTCACAGGGTGGCCCAGGTGTCGAGGAACATCGCCCAGAACTCGCTCTTGAAGGGCAGAGAGTCCCAGCGCTCCATGCCCTCCTGGACGATCTCCTCCACCGCGGCCCAGTCGTTGGGGTCCGGGCGCTCGTCGGGGCCCGGACGTTCGACCTCGAACTTGTAGACGAGGTAGCTCAGCGAGGAGACGTCCCCGTGGATCAGCTCGTACTCGGTCTCGGCGTCCGGGTCCGAGACCCAGATCGTGCCGTCGCCGAGGTGCACGTACACGGTCGCCTGGAAGAGGCTGCCCAGCGGCTGCAGCCGGCCGTGCTCCGTGTCGACCGGCGCGGAGTCCCAGGTCTCGAAGGCGCGGGCCGGGGTGGCCGGGTCCCGGTCCGCGAACTCCTCCAGGATCCGGAAGAGCCCGTTGGAGAACGGGATCCCGATCTCGGTCACGAAGCGCGCGCCGTCGCCCTCGGGCCAGATCCGCGCCGCCGCCTCGGGGCGGAACCGCAGCAGGTCGCCGGGCGTGGCCCGCTCCACGACCACCGGCCACTCAATCCCTACCAGCACCTCGTCCATCCTTCGTTCTCGACCGTCACAGACCCTTGGCCTTCTTCTTCGCGGCCGAGGCCGTCTTGTCCTGCTGCCCCTGCGCGTCGAAGTCCTTGCTGCCCATCGTGCCACCGTGCTGCCCTGCGGCGTGGTCCTGCTCGAGCTGTTTCAGGTAGGCCTTGTGCGCCCAGTCCCGGTCGTTCGCCGGGATCTTGTTGTCGTAGGCGACGCCGTGGGAGACGTTCAGTTCGGGGTTCTGGGACTCGAAGTGCCGGCCCAGCCAGCGCTGGCAGTTCGGGCCCGCCTGGCAGGGCTCCCGCTCGGTGTAGAGGTCCCGGACGTTGCCCGCCTTGTCCCCGAGCAGCGGTTTTCCGATCGAGCGCTCCGAGTGGCTCCGGTTGTAGTCGCTCCGGCCGACCAGGATGAACTCGCCCTTCTCGTCCCGGTACCGGAGCGAGGCGTAGTTCTTGCCGCCGTAGTCGCCCTGCGCCCGCCGGACCTCTTCCACCGCTCGGGAGAGCTCGTCCGGCTTCTCGATCCGCTGGCTGACGACCTTCTCGTCCTGCTTCTGCTTCCCGTCTTCGTCCGTGTCGGACTTCTTGTACTTCTTCGCGTTGTGGTGCTTGTCCAGCTCCGCCTTGGTCGGGTCCTTGACGTTGGTCCCGTCCAGGATGGTCTTGAGGGACGCGTCCGGGTTCTGCAGGTCGACGAGTTTGCCGTCCTTGATCTCCTGGACCCGGCCGTCGTCGTGGATGTAGTACTTCCGCGGTGCCGTCTTCGGCCCGTCACCACCCGCGCCGTTGCCCGTCTTCGGCGGTTCGGCGGCCTTGTCCTTGGCCTTGCCGTCGAAGTCGCCGGCGGTGTGGTGGTCGTTGTCCTTGTGGTGCTTGGCGGTCTTGTTGAGGTTGTCGCCCGCCTGCTTGTACATCTTCTTGGCGGCCTTGCCCATGTCGTCCGACAGGGTCTTGCCGAGCTTCGACGCGACGTTCTTGAGCGCCTTGACCGTGGGGTCGCTCACTCGAAGTTCACCGCCGACACCCGGGCGCCGAAGACCTGGGCGTGCTGGGCCACCTTCTCCGCCTGCTCGTGCAGGGCCCGGGCGTGCGCCTCCACCGCGGCCGGGTTGATCTTGAACGCGGCGCCGACCGAGCCCCCGCCGACCGCGGCCTCGGCCGCCTCGAAGACCAGCCCGGACACCGCCTCCGCGACGACCTCGATCAGCGGGTTGAGCGCGGCCTCGACCACCTGGGCGACGATGTACTCCTGCAACTGGTGCGCCAGGTAGGACATCAGCTTGCGCGCGGCCTGCTGGGCCGCCACGGCGCCGACCTCCGCCAGCCCCGCCGTCGCCACCGCGGCGGCCTGGGCGGCGACGAAGGTGGCGGCCAGGACGATGAGTTCGCCGAGCGCCTCCAGCTTCATCGCGACGATCGCGTCGGCGGCGATGTCCATCGCCTGCGCGACCACGTGCGCGGCCTGGACGACCTCGTTGAAGTGCTTGTCGGACATCAGCGCCCACTTGGCGGCCAGCGCCTGGTAGGACGCGCCCTCGTAGGCGCCGCCGAGCTGATGGATCGTCGCGGTCGAGTCCGCGTGCACCTCTTCGAGGCCCTTGGCGAACTCCTTGATGTGCTCGCCGAATTCGCGGACCCGGTCCTCGTTGACCGAAGGCCAGCGGATACCGATGAAGTTCAGCAGCGTCGCGACTTCGTCGGGCAGTTCGATTGCCATCGAGAAACCCCCCGTAACCAACAATCCCTCGATTGGATCAAAAGTTTATACAACTAATCATTGGTCTCCCGATGCCCAAGAAGTGCCGATTCTGTAGCGATCCGGAACGTTACGGACCGAATCGCCCCACATCTCTGGCCGTGCCCCCGATGACTCCCGGTGCGATGCTGGATCGTGGGGCCCGGTCCACGCGGACCCCCGGCGCCGCACCACCCCTCAGCAGAAGGGCCGAGCAGACATGACCGACGTCGCCGCCGAGCAGGCCGCGCAGGCCGACACCGGCTTCGCCCGCCTCGCCATGGTCACCATCGACTGTGCCGACCCGGTCGCACTGGCCGCCTTCTACGGCGAGCTGCTCGGGTGGGAGACCCGGCACGTGGACGAGCAGTTCGCCATCCTGGACAACCCGGAGGGCGGCAGCCCGCTCGGCTTCGGACGGGTCAGCGGGTACCGGCCGGAGCCGTGGGTCGAACCGGACGGCGGCAAGCACTTCCACCTGGACTTCTACGTCGACGACCTGGAGGAGGCCACCGCCCGTGCGCTGGCCCTGGGCGCGACCGAGCCCACGTACCAGCACGGGCGCACGCTCAAGGTGCTGATCGACCCGGCCGGCCACCCGTTCGGTCTAGCGCCCCTGGACGCCTGAGCCCGGCAGTGGACGGCCCGGCCCCGGCACTGGAAGGCCGGGTGCCGGAAGGCCCGCCCCGCTCAGCGCGGGAAGGCCCGCTTGGCCCGCCAGGTGGTGTGCTCGCGCGACACCGCGTCCTCCGCCTCGGCCGCCAGCCGGGCCCAGCCCCGCTCGGCGTCGGGCCCCCGCAGGTCGAGGTCGGACAGCTGGTTGCCGACGTTCTCCAGCTCCCGCGCCGCCAGCTGGTACGCGGCCGCCAGCGGGCGGAGCTGCTTCAGCTGGGTCCAGGCGATCACCGACGCGGCCGCCGCCGAGGTGGCCCCGAAGACGTGCACCTGCAGCGCCCCGGTCGCCTGCGCGACGGCCGCCGCCGCACCGACGATGATCAGCGCCGCGACGGCCAGCCCCCAGGTGACCGCCTGCGACTCGCAGGACTCCGCCCGCGAGCGGTACCACGTCCGCTGCCCCTCCACCCGGGTGCGCAGGTAGAGCGTGCGGCGCGAGGTCAGCGACTCCGCGCGGACCCGCCGCATCTCCGGGGTGATCTCGGCGACCGCGTCCGGCGGCACGATCGCCGGGTCCTCGAAGGCCCGCAGCACGTCCTCCAGCTGGAGCAGGTAGACCCGGTCGACGTCCGCCGACTCCGCGTCACCCTCGAACGGGCGGGCCCGCACCGAGTACTTCCAGGCCAGCGTCTTCACCGACTCGGCCGCCGCCCGCGCCTCGTACCACCGCGCCTGCGGGTTGCCCCGGCGCAGCCGGGACCAGAAGTACCCGGCCACCAGGAACGCCACCACCGAGAACAGCGGCGTGATGTCGGCGGCGCCCTTGTCGTCCGGCCCGGGCAGCGAGCCGACGACCGCCGCGACCACCAGCATCGAGATCAGTCCCCGGTACCAGCGCAGCGTCTCCTGCTGACCGGCGATCGACGCCCGGTCGGCCGTCCGGAACAGCTCCGGCAGCAGCTGGGCCTCGACCCCCGTCGGCGGATCCTGTCGCACCATCGAACCGCTCCCCTCCCCCGTCTCGCCCGGAGTATGCCCCCGGTCAACTCCGCTACACCGCGACCTTTTTGACGCCTCCTCTTGCCCCGGACGACCCGCAACCCATATAACCGGTTACATGCCCATGCACTGGAAGCTCGTCATCGACGCCGCCGACCCGCACCGCCAGGCCGCCTTCTGGGGCGCCGCCCTCGACTACACCGTCGAGGACCACAGCACCCTGATCGGCAACCTGCTGTCCGCCGGCGCGGTCACCCCGGCCCAGATCACCGAGGTCGACGGCCGCCACGCCTGGCTCACCCTCGCCGCCGTCCGCCACCCGGAGGACCCGCACGACCCCGTCTCCGGCACCGGTCTCGGCCGCCGCATCCTCTTCCAGCGCGTCCCCGAGCCGAAGCAGGGCAAGAACCGCCTCCACCTCGACCTCCACCCCGGCCCGGACGCCCGCGCCACCACCGTCGCCCGCCTGGAATCCCTCGGCGCCACCAGCCTCCACGAGGTCGCCGAACCGGGCGGCTCCTGGGTGGTCATGCAGGACCCGGAGGGCAACGAGTACTGCGTCCACTGACACCCCGGCGCAACCGAACGGATTTCCAGCCGTGTCGATCTCCCACAGCTTCAACCTGGCCACGCCGCTGCCCGCCGCCGAGGTCGCCGGTGCGCTGAACGACATCGCGCGGGGCATCGGACTGTTCGACTCGACCGCGAAGCCGGAGCAGTCGCTCACCGAAGGCGTCGACACCGGGTTCGGCACCCGGGTCCGGGTGTTCGCCGCCAACCCCAAGCCGTGGAATCCGCTGATCACCGACCTCGGGCTCACACCGACCGTCTCGGTCACGTTCAGGCTGGACAAGACCGACAATCTGTCCGGGCAGGAGGACGACATCGTCCGACTGGTGTCGGGCCTGCTGACCCGTCTCCCGGGCGACGCGGTGCTGCAGTACCACTACGAGGTCGTCTGGCTGCTGCGGCGCGGTGGCGAGCTCAGCCTCAACGAACGGGACGACCTCTGGACGCCCGCGCGGCTGGCCGCGGTCCCGCAGCCGTACCGGCGCGAGACGCACGCGTTCTCCGAGGAGGGCTGAGCGCCACTGTCGCCGACAGTGCCGAGGCCCGCACTCCGATCGGAGTGCGGGCCTCGAACAGCACCAGGGTCAGCGGCAGGCCAGGCGCGAAGGCCAGGACCGGCCGGCCGAGCAGATGGGCCGCGCTACGACAGCCAGCCCGCCCGGGCCGCGCGGGCGCCGGCCTGGAAGCGGCTGCGGGCCTCGAGGCGCTCCATCAGGTCGGTGGCGATGCGGCGGGCGGTGCGCGGGGAGACGCCCAGCCGCTTGGCGATGGCGTCGTCGGTGTGCCCTTCGGCCAGCAGCGCGAGCGCGGTGCGCTCCTGGGCGGTGAGGCCGTTCCGGTCGAGCCGGGCGACGGCCCCCAGCGGCTGCGCTCCGGCCCAGACGGTCTCGAACAGCGCGCAGAGCGCGGTCAGCATCCCCTGGCCGGTCAGTACGACGGCACCGGCCGCCGTGTCGTCGCTGCGCACCGGGATGACGGCGGTCGCCCGGTCGACGACGATCATGCGGGTCGGCAGTTCGGGCACGGTCCGGACCTGGCCACCGAGGGCGGCCAGCCAGTTCACGTACTCGACGGTGTGCGGGCTGTTGCGGACACTGTCCAGGTAGACGGTGCGCATCCGCACGCCGCGGTCGGCCAGCGCGCGGTTGAGCGGCTTGGCCGCCTCGATGTTCTCCGGCCTCTGGCCGCCGTCCGGCGCGAAGGTCATGATCTCCTCGCGCGCCTCGTTGGAGAAGCGGCTCAGCCGGTCCCGGATCCGGTCGAGCCCGACCAGCTGTTCGACGTCGGGCGTGTTCGCCTCCGGCCGCAGGTCGGCGTAGTCGGCGATGAGCTGCGCCGCCGCGGCCCGGGAGGCCTCGATCCTGGCCTGCGCGGCGGCCAGCTCGGCCTGCTGCCGCGCCATCAGGATCTCCATCCCGACGTCCGGGGAGACCGCGCGCAGGGAACCGGGCCGCTCGGCGGAGGGGCGCAGCAGGGCCAGCTCGCTCAGGTGGTCCAGGGCGGTCCTGACCTGCGGCTCGGCCAGGGACAGGCGATCGGCCAGCGCGGCCACGCCGTCCTCCGGGTGGGCCAGCATGGCCCGGTAGACGGACTCCGCGACAGCGTCCAGCCCCAGTGCGGTCAGCATGTCCGTTCCCCCGTGACGAAATCGTGTTCGCTACGCGTGCGATCCTTCCACACCCTCCGAACCCCCGACCAGGGCACCTCGTGGACGCTTCCGGCCAGGGCCTGAAGTGTCCGGGTTGAACCACTCCACACCGATCGCCCGCTTCAGCACCCTTGGCTTCATGTATCTCGTGCACACCGTCCTGCGGCGCCCCGAACCGGAGGCCGTCCTCCCCCCGGACACTCGCGAGCTCCTGTCGGCCCTGGTACGCCCGGAGGACCGGATCGAGCACCTCGTGCTCCACCGCGACGCCGTGCCCGACCCGGTGCTCGGCCTGTTCCTCCTCACCGACTCGCTCGCCGAGGCCGAGAGCCGCGCGACGGAGTTCTGCCGGACGGCGCTGGGATCGCTCCCGGAGCTCCTGGGCTGGCGGGCCGACCGGGTCGCCGTCCCGCTCGTCACCCCGTTCTACGAGCGGCTGCTGGCCGCTTCCGGCACCCCTGACCGGAACGGTCCAGGGCCGTTTCCGTCCACCGGCCGGGCCTTCCACCCGCGCTGAGCTGCGACGAAGCTGGTGTCTGCCGGAAGGGGCCAGGCCCCGGACGGCACCGGAGGAGGCGTCACCGCGGGATGCGGCCTCCGGGACCCAGCCGCTGCACACCCGAGAGGACCACCACCATGTTCCGCACCGTCATCGCCAAGGCCGCCGCGGTCGCCACCTTCGCCCTCGTCGCCCTGGCCGGACTGGCCGCCACCGGGCAGACCGCCACGCAGACCACCACCACTGTCGAGGCCCGGCCGATCACCGTCATCGCCCCGCCGGCCGAGGACCTCATCTGGGGCTGACCCGCCCGGCGTCCCGGCGGACACCACCTGCACAATCACGTCGTATGACGGATCCGACCGACACCCACGCCTACCACCCGGACCCGGTCGCATGGACCGAGGACGGCCGGGAGTACACCGCACACATCCTCGGCACCATCGGGGCGAGCCCCGACCTGATGCGGACCGACCCCGCGCTGGCCGTACGCCTGATCGACGAGCAGCTCGCCGAGGAAGGGCTCGACACCCCGGCCGACGAGGAAGCGGCCCACCGACTCCGCGCCCTGCTGCTGTGCGTCGCGGGCGAGTTCATGATCAACGCCTTCGAGGGCCACTGGGCCTGGACCGTCGACCCGACTTCCCCGCTCGGGGGCCGCTGGGTGGTCACCGGCTTCCCGCACCCCCTGGGGCAGCGGACCCACGCCGTCGATGTCCCCGGCCTCTCCGACGAGGCCGTGAACACCCCACCGGCCCGGATCGTCCACATCGTCAACCGCGCCGTCCAGCTCTCCGGCATCCGCGTCTTCGTCTCCTGACCGACCGCGTTCGCCCCCCGAGCACCCCGGCGACCGGCGACCGGCAGGGCGGCAGGGCGGCAGGGCGGCAGGGCGGAACGCCGAGGGCCCTCCCCGCGGTGCGGAGAGGGCCCGGGACCGACCGGCGTCCGGTCTCAGAGCAGACCGAGGGCCGGCATCAGGTAGTAGAAGGCGAAGACCGCCGAGACCGCGTACATCGCGACCGGCACCTCCCGGCCCCGGCCGGCGGCGAGGCGCAGCACGCAGAAGGCGATGAAGCCGAAGCCGATGCCGTTGGTGATGCTGTAGGTGAACGGCATCATCACGATGGTCAGGAACGCCGGGATCGCGATCGTGTAGTCGGCCCAGTCGATCTCCTTGATCGAGTTGGCCAGGATCAGGAAGCCGACGGCGACCAGGGCGGGAGTCGCGGCCTGGGCGGGGACCATCTTGGCGAGCGGGGAGAAGAAGAGCGCCACCATGAACAGGGCGCCGGTGACGATCGAGGCGAAGCCGGTGCGCGCGCCCTCGCCGACACCCGCGGTGGACTCGACGAAGCAGGTGTTCGCGGAGGAGGAGGTCGCGCCGCCCGCCGCGGTGGCGATGCCGTCGATCATCAGCACCTTGTTGATGCCCGGCAGGTCGCCCTTCTCGTCCAGCAGGTGGGCCTCGTCGGCCACGCCGAGGATGGTGCCCATCGCGTCGAAGAAGCAGGACATCAGCACGGTGAAGACGAAGAGGACGCCGGTCAGGACGCCGACCTTCTCGAAGCCGCCGAACAGGCTGACCTCGCCGACCAGGCCGAAGTCCGGCTTGGCGACCGGGCTGCCGGGCCAGGCCGGGACGGTCAGGCCCCAGGCGCTGGCGGGCAGGTCCGCGAGCTTGTCGATGACGACGGCGACGACGGTCATCACCGCGATGGAGACCAGGATCGCGCCCGGCACCTTGCGGACGATCAGGACCAGGGTCAGCAGCAGGCCGAGCACGAAGACCAGGACCGGCCAGCCGAGCAGGTGGCCGCCGGTGCCGAGCTGGAGCGGCACGGTGGTGTGGGCGGCGTCGGGCATCCGGGTGACGAAGCCGGCGTCGACCAGGCCGACCAGGCTGATGAACAGGCCGATGCCGATGGCAATGCCCTTGCGCAGGCCGAGCGGGACGGCGTTCATCACCCGCTCGCGCAGGCCGGTGGCGACCAGGATCATGATCGCGAAGCCGGCCAGCACCACCATGCCCATCGCGTCCGGCCAGGTCATCTTCGGCGCGAGCTGGAGGGCCACGATGGTGTTGACGCCGAGGCCGGCGGCCAGGCCGATCGGGACGTTGCCGATCACACCCATCAGCAGCGTGGTCAGACCGGCGGTGAGCGCGGTGGCGGTGACCAGCTGGGTGTTGTCCAGGTGGGCGCCGGTCATGTCGGTGGCGCTGGCCAGGATGATCGGGTTCAGCACCAGGATGTAGGCCATGGTGAAGAAGGTGGCGATACCGCCGCGGATCTCGCGCGACAGGGTGGAGCCGCGCTCGCCGATCCGGAAGTAGCGGTCCAGGGCGCCGGTCGGGGGCTTCGGCGCGTCGGGCTGGGCGGGCTCGGGCGACTCGGTGGTCGGCTGGGCCACGGGCATGCTGCGTCCTCTGTGGGGGCGGAGGAGAGGGGGGAGCCGCCCGAGCGACTGCGGCCGGGCGATCCGGTCGGACGGGCACGAAGCACGATGTCCTGGGCGTGCCCCGGCCAACCGGAATGACAAGTATGAGTTCCGCAATCGCCGGTTCGCTATCTTCGCGCGTAGACCGGAGTGGATCGGGACGACCCCGGACAGTCCGCACAGGAAATCGATCGAACGCCCGCCGCACCCGTACCCTAGGGCCCATGCCCAAGACGCCATCGCACCCCTCCCCTCCACCGCTGGAGGCCAATGACGTCGCGATCGTCGGCGGCGGGACGGTGCTCTGGTTCGTGGCGTTCGTCGTCCTGCTCCCCTTCTGGGGGACCCTCTCCGACCACGGCCACGGCAACTGGCCGTGGATCTGCCTGGCCGGCGGCGGCCTCGGTCTGATCGGCCTCTGGTACTGCCGGGCCCGCCGGGACGCCATCGCCCGGAGCCGGGCCGCCGAGGCGGGGACGACGGGTGCGACGGGCACCCCGGGGACGGCCGAGCGGTCGCCGCGCACGGCCCCGGAGGGGAACGGCGGGGACCCGGCCACCCGGTCGGACTGAATAGTCCTTTAGTAGCACGCATCGGACATAAGGCGCCCGTAGAGTCGGTGCCATGACGCAGCCTGCGCAGCCCGCCGAGGACCGGCCGACCGCGGCCCCGGCCGCCGGGGAGAAGCCCACCGGGGAGAAGCCCGACGGTGCCCACCCGCTCGGGCTGCTGCCCGGCCGGCGCGGCGGTCTCACCGCCGCCGAGGTGGCCGAACGGGTCGCCCGGGGCGACGTCAACGACGTACCGGTCCGCTCCAGCCGCTCCACCAAGGAGATCGTCCGGGCCAACGTCTTCACCCGCTTCAACGCGATCATCGGCGTGATGTTCGCGATCATCCTGGTCGTCGGCCCGATCCAGGACGGCCTCTTCGGCCTGGTCATCGTCGCCAACACGGCGATCGGCATCATCCAGGAGCTGCGCGCCAAGAAGACCCTGGACAGCCTGGCGCTGATCGGCGAGGCCCGACCGCAGGTCCGCCGCGACGGCACGGTCCAGCAGATCGCCGTCGGCGAGATCGTGCTGGACGACACCGTGCTGCTGGGCATCGGGGACAAGGTGATCGTCGACGGCGAGGTCACCGAGGCGGACGGTCTGGAGATCGACGAGTCCCTGCTCACCGGCGAGCCCGACTCGGTCCTCAAGCAGCCCGGCGACCAGGTGATGTCCGGCAGCTTCGTGGTGGCCGGCGCGGGCACCTTCACCGCCACCAAGGTCGGCCGCGAGGCGTACGCGGCGCAGCTGGCCGAGGAGGCCAGCCGGTTCACGCTGGTGAAGTCGGAGCTGCGCAGCGGCATCGACAGCATCCTGCGGTTCATCACCTGGCTGCTGATCCCGACCGCGGTCGGTCTGATCATCAGCCAGCTGGCGGTGGAGGGCCGCGACTGGCGCGAGGCGGTCCGCCGGATGATCGCCGGGATCGTGCCGATGGTGCCCGAGGGCCTGGTGCTGCTGACCTCGGTGGCCTTCGCGATCGGGGTGATCCGGCTGGGCCGCAAGCAGTGCCTGGTCCAGGAGCTGCCCGCGATCGAGGGCCTGGCCCGGGTGAACACCGTATGCCTGGACAAGACCGGCACCCTCACCGAGGGCGGCATGGACCTGGTGGACCTGCGGGTGCTCGGCGCCGACGCGGACGGCGGGGACGCCGGGGCCGCCGACGAGCGCGGCGCGCTGGACGACCGGGGCACCCTCAAGGAGACCGTCGAGCAGGCGCTGGCGGTGATGGCCGGGGCCGACGCCCGCCCCAACGCGTCCATGCAGGCCGTCATCGACGCCTACGGCGACGGCCGGGAGACCACCGGCCGGGACGCCGCGGTCGGCGGCCCGCAGTCCCCCGACGGCGACGGCCCGGAGGCCGGCCGGGGAGCCCCCGGGGCCCGTGGCGGCTGGCGGGTGATCGAGGCGATGCCGTTCTCCTCCGCCCGCAAGTGGAGCGGCGTCCAGCTGCTGGAGCCGCGCGGCGGCGAGGCCAGCTGGCTGCTCGGCGCGCCCGACGTCCTGCTGCCGGCCGGCCACCCGGCGCTGGCCGAGGTCGACGAGCTGGGCGCCCAGGGCCTGCGGGTCCTGCTGCTCGGCCGCACACCCGTCCCGCTGGACGCCCCGGACCCGGCCGCCGGACTGCGCCCGCTCGCCCTGGTGGTGCTCCAGCAGCGGCTGCGCGAGGACGCCGCCGACACCCTGCGCTACTTCGAGAGCCAGCAGGTCGAGGCGAAGGTGATCTCCGGCGACGCGGCCGTCTCGGTCGGCGCGGTCGCCGCCCACCTCGGCCTGCCCGGCGCCGACCATCCGGTGGACGCCCGCACCCTGCCCCGCGAGCCGGAGGCGCTGGCCGACCTCGCCGAGCGCACCACCGTCTTCGGCCGGGTCACCCCGCAGCAGAAGCGCGAGCTGGTCGGCGCGCTGCAGTCGCGCGGGCACACCGTGGCGATGACCGGCGACGGCGTCAACGACGTGCTGGCGCTCAAGGACGCGGACATCGGCGTGGCGATGGGCAGCGGCAGCGACGCGACCAAGGCGGTCGCCCAGATCGTGCTGCTGAACAACTCCTTCGCGGTGATGCCCTCGGTGGTCGCCGAGGGCCGCCGGGTGATCGGCAACATCGAGCGGGTGGCCGGGCTGTTCCTGGTCAAGACGGTCTACTCGGTGCTGCTGGCGCTGCTGGTGATCTTCACCCACTCGCCGTACCCGTTCCTGCCCCGGCACTCCACCGTGCTGTCCACCCTGACGATCGGTGTGCCGGCCTTCTTCCTGGCGCTCGCGCCCAACAACGAGCGCGCCCGCACCGGCTTCGTGCGCCGGGTGCTGCGGCTGGCGATCCCGGGCGGCGTCATCGCCGGCACGGCGACCTTCACCGCGTACGCGCTGGCCCGGGCCAACCACGCCACCGACCTCGAGTCGGACACCAGCGTGGCCACCCTGACGCTGTTCCTGGTCGCCATCTGGGTGCTGGCGATCGTGGCCCGCCCGTACAACTGGTGGCGGGTGCTGCTGATCGCCACCATGTGCGGCGGCTTCGCGCTGGTGATGACCGTGCCGTGGCTCTCCGACTTCTTCCAGCTCTCGCTGTCCGGCACCCGGGACCCGTGGCTCGGGGTGGGCATCGCGGTGACCGCCGGGCTGGTGCTGGAAGTGGTCTGGCGGATCATGCGGCGCCGGCTCGATGATTGAGCCACGAACCGGAGGGGTTCGGCGACGGGGGGTACCGCGATGGGGCGCAGGGGCGGGGAACTGGAGGCCTTCGCGGCCTTCCTGGGCGGACTGCTGGTCACCGGGCTGCTGGCCGGGCTGCTGGTGGGGGTCGGTGCGCTCGCGCACATCGAGGCGGGCCCGCTGCTGACCAAGGCGGTGGCGGCGGTGCTCACCGCCACCTGGGTGCTGAGCACGCTCGCGCTCTACCTGCGGATGATCGCCCGCGGCCGGACCCGCTCCGGCTCCCGCTCCTGACCGGGGCCGTTCCCGACCGACGTTGCTCCTGACCGGGGCCGTTCCCGACCGACGAGAACCGGACGCGCCGGAGCCGGACCCGCCCTCGTCGGCGGCTCCGGCTCCGGCGTCCCGTCAGCCCTCGAAGTCCCGGGCCGCGGACAGCTCGTAGGCCCGGTCCGGCTCGCTCAGCGCGGCCAGCACCTCGAACCGGCGGTGCCACTGCCCCACCGACCAGGCCAGGCCCGCGGCCAGGCCCTCCGGGGTGGCCGCGTGCAGCAGCCCGGGCACCGGCGGCAGCTCGAACTCGTCGTCCTCGTCGGCCTCCTCGGCCGACTCCGGGTCGTACGGCGCCTCCGGGGTGTCCGCCGCGCCGTCCCAACGCCAGTCGACGGCCGCCTCCTCCCCGTCCGGGCCGACCACCAGCAGCTCCTCGTGCTCCTCGTACGCCACCGGGCAGCCGGGCAGCAGTTCCCGCACCACCGCCGGCACCCGGTGCAGCGCACCCTGGGAGAGCACCCGCCCGCCGGCCACCTCGCTGGCCAGCGAGACGTGCAGCCGCTCGGCGAGGTCCGCGGCCAGCGCCGGGGCGACCGGCAGCAGCGGGTGGTCGTGCAGCAGCTCGACCAGGTCGGGGGCGTCCGCGACGACCGCCTCGGTGGCGTCCACCACCACGGTCCGGTCCGGCCGCCGCCCGGTGGCGCGGTCCATCGGCGGGACCGCCCTGACCACGTCCAGCGCCTCGATCCGGTCCGTGCCGACCCGGGCCAGCGCGCTGTGGATGCCGTGCAGCTGGCGGTGCCCGATCTCGGCGTCCGGGTCGGTCAGCCGGTCCAGCACCTCGTCCGGACCGTGCGGCTCGGCGAGCAGCGCGGCCAGCGTGGTGCGCACCCCCAGCGCGTGCAGGAACTGCTCGTCCAGGGTGGTGCGGGCCTCGTCGTAGAGGCCGCGCAGCAGCGGGTCCGCCCCGGCCGCGCGCAGCCCGGCGGGCTCGCGGCCGTCCAGCACCGGGTGGTCGCGCAGCCACCAGGCGGTGTACGGCGGCAGGTCGGCGTACGAGCCGTCCGGCAGCAGGGTGCGGACGGGGGTGACCACGGCGTCCCGGTACGGCGGGCGGGCCAGCGTGGCAAGCGCCTGCGGCCAGGCGTCGTCGTCCACCAGGTCCAGATCGCGGACGACGAGCAGCTCGGCGGCGACCGGCGGGACACCGATCGTGTCTCCGTCGTCGGCGTGCAGCGCCTCCAGCGCGTCCTCGGCCCAGTCGGCCAGTCCGTCCGGGGCCTCGTCGATCAGCCCGGTGGGGTGGCCGCCGGCCGCCCGGTCGGCGGGCGCGGTGGGGTCGAGCCGCTCCAGGTCGTCCGGGTCGAGCACCACGTCCTCGGCCCGGACCAGCGCGAACTCGGCGAGCACGCCGACCGCGGCCAGCACCTCCGGGCCCCAGCGCTCCAGCAGCTCGTCGTCCACCCAGGCGGCGTCGTCCTCGCGCGCCAGCGCGGCGAACGGGCTGTCGGGAAGCAGGAGCTCACCGGCCCGGGCGGGCTCGCCCTCGTCGTCGAGCAGGGCCAGCCGGGCCAGCCACGGGTGCTCGCCGGGGGCCGGGGCGGCGGCCCGGACGAGCGCCAGCACGGCGTCGGCGAGGTCGGTGGCGGCGTCCGGGTCGTCCTCGGCCAGCTCGTAGGAGCGCAGGACGGCGGCCCGCACCTCGGGCGTGTCCAGCACCCCGGCGGGGGTGGCCGCGCCCGCGCCCAGCTTGGCCAGCAGCGGGTGGGAGGCCTCCGGGTGGGCGAGCCGCAGGTCGAGCACCGCGAGCGCGTCGGCCAGCGCCTCCGGGTAGCCGGGGAATGCCGCCCAGTCGGCGTCGTCGGAGGGCAGCAGGACCCGGCGCGGACCGGTGACCGTCCGCCCGTCGGCGAGCGGCACCGGCAGCGCGCCGAGCGCCTCCGGATCGGCGCCGCCGAGCGCCGCGTACAGGTTGCGCCACCAGGCCGGCTCCCGGTCCAGGCCGCCCAGCTGGTCGACCACCTCGGCGAGCGGGACCCGGCGCACATTCAGCACCCGCAGCTCGGTGCGGCGTTCCAGACCGGCCGGCAGCAGGCCGGGGAAGATCGGCGCCAGCGCCTCGACCACCGAGCCGTCCGCGCCCTCCAGCAGGGTGGCGTCCCGGGGCCGCAGCGCCGGGGTGCCCTCCTCGACCGGCGCCGGGTGCGGCAGGAACGGCGTCCCGGGCAGCCGGGAGAGCACGGCGGCGCGCAGCGCGTTGTCCAGCGCGCCCCGGCCGAGCGGCCCGGGCACCAGGCCGAGCGAGCCCAGGTCGCCGCCGCGGGCACGCAGCAGCTCGGCGTAGGCGTCGGCGGCCCGCTCGGTGAGGAAGTCGGCGAGCGCGCCGGGGGCGACGTGCCGCCGGGTGGAGTCCAGCGGGTAGGAGGCGATCAGCAGCGCGGGCAGGTCCAGCGGCTCGTCGCTCGGGGTGGGCGCGTGCAGCACCGGGGCGATCGCCGGCCGCTGCGGGGCACCGCCGTCGGAGACCGGTACCGCCCAGGTCACCGTCCAGTGCGGGCGGGCGCGCTCCTCGGTGGGCCGGTCGGCGAGCAGCTCGACGTCGAGCGGTCCGGCCGCCCCGACGGTCTGCCAGACGGTGCGCCGCGGCTGCCCGTCGGCGTCGTCGGTGATGGTGACCTCGCTGATCTCCGCCCCGGCGGCCCGGCCGGACGGCGCCGGGAGGGCCGCGTCCGGACGCGGCGCGGCGGCCGAGCGGGTCAGGGTGCGGGTGCCGTCCGAGGTCTCCACCACGACCTCGGCCAGGCCGGGCAGGGTGAGCAGCAGCGCGTCGTCGATGCCGGCCAGCAGCCGGCGGGTGAGGTCCTCGGCGGCCGCGTCGCGCAGCGGCAGCACCACCACCGTGTCGTACCCGTCGGGCGCGGGGCCCTCGGCGGCGAACGGCAGCCGCAGCAGCGGCACATGGCCGTCCCGGCGGCGCAGCTCCTCGTCCAGGACGGGCTGCGCCTCGGCCAGCGACCTGGCCTCGCCGAGCGACCAGCGCACACCGCCGGCCGCGCCGAGCACGGCGGGCTCGTCGGTGACCGCGAGGACGGCGGCGAAGCCGACCCCGAACCGGCCGACGGTGCTGTCCCGGTCGCCGCGCTTGGAGGAGGCGCGCAGGGTGGAGAGCGACTCGACGGCCGCCGCGTCCAGCGGCGCACCGGTGTTCGCGGCGGCCAGCACGCCGTCGGCCAGGGTGAGCCGGAGCCGGCCCGGTCCCTGCCCGGCGCGGACGGCGGCGTCGGCGGCGTTCTGCGCCAGCTCGACGACCAGCCGGTCGCGGTAGCCGCCGAGGGCCAGCTCCTCCTCGGCGTTGGCGTCCTCCCGGAACCTGGCCGGGGAGGCGGCCCAGGCGTACAGCACCCGGCGACGCAGTTCGGCACTGCCGAAGGGGTCCGCGAGGCGCTCGTCCGTGCCGCTGCCGAGAATCCGAGGTTCCACTGGACCTGCCGCCTTCCGCCGCCCTGTTGTGCCCTACGGGGGGCATTCTTCCCTGCCGCGGGGACAGTCCCGGACACACCCCCGGAGCAGCCGGCCCGCCCGGACCGCGGCGGGGACGACGGCGGCCCGCCCCACGGGGTGGGACGGGCCGCCGGACGTGACGATCCCTAGGAGTGGCCGAGCTCCTCGGTGGGGGCGTCGGGCTCGACCGAGCCGGAGAGCCGGTCGGGGTGCAGCGTCAGCGGCTCGACCACCAGCTCGTCCAGGATCAGCGCGGCCGGCGCCGGCGGGGCCGGGATGACGGCCGCCTCGGAGTGCCCGCCGCAGCCGTAGGCGAAGGAGACGATCTGGCCGTCGGCCGGACCGAACTCGTTGCCGCAGACCCCGAAGGCCTGGCCCAGCGAGCCGCCGATGGGGATCAGGAAGCCGCAGGTGACACAGCCGGCCGGGGCGGACTGCGCCATCGGCGTCTGCGCGCCGTGGGCCTTCTCCCAGCGGTCGGCGGCCAGGTGCAGGCCGAGCCGGGACAGCACCCGGCTGCGGCCCATGCCCAGCTCGTCGGCGACGGCGCGGATCTGGGCCCGGACCGGGGCCGGCTGGACGGCCGGGTCGTCGCTGACCAGCACGTCCTCCTGGGCGGCCTGGGCCAGCGCGGAGTTCGGCGCGGGCTCGTCCTCGCCGCTCCAGCCCGGCTCCAGCCGCACGTCGTCGGCGTCGGTGGGGAGCAGGTCGCCAGGGCCCATGTCGCCCGGGCGCAGCCGCTCGCTCCACGGCACCCACTGCGGGGCCAGCACGGCGTCGGGGCCCGGCAGCAGGACGACCTCGTCCAGCGTCACGTTCTTGGCCCTCGGTGCGCGCGCCACCGTGACCGCCCAGTGCCAGCCGCGGTAGGCCGCGTCCAGGCACTCGAAGGTGTGGGTCACGACACGGTCGGTCTCGGCCTGGACACCCAGGTGCCCCCCGACGGTCTCGGCACCGACAGCGTCCTCGGCGGCCTGACGGGCGAGTTCGACGGCCTCGGCACAGAGCCGATCAGGGGTACGGCTTCGCATCGCTGCACTCACGGCGTCGATTCTCTCCCATTTCTTCTGTCGCCCACGGCGAGTTGCCTTTTCCGTCGCGGCTCGGATTCCCTCGTCCATTCTGCGCGACTGCGGCCTGCCGCGGATACCGGCCGCGCCGCTGGTCCGGTCCGCCGGCGCCGGTCGGGCACTCGGGCGGACTCTGGGCAGGCTACCCGCCGGTCGGCCACCGGGCACAGTCCGGGGCGTTCCGGAGTGGATCCGGGGCGTCCGGGACGGGAACGGCGGCCCCCGCTCGCGCGGCGCGGAGCGGAATCCCGCGTCGTCCTCCCGATTCTGGGGCAGGATGGGCATGTGGCGGACGAGAAACCGTCGCAGCACGCACTGCACGCCTCGCAGGCCGGCAGCCCCGACGAAGCGAACGCCGTGCCGCGACAGCAGTCTCCGGTCCACGCCGCGGGGGAACCGCGGTCGGTGGACCCCTCCTCACTGCCCGCCGCAGAGTCGGCCGGCGCCCCTGCGGACGGACCGGACGGCCCTGCCCCGGCCCCGGTGGGGACGGCGGCGGGCGGCGGCCAGGACCCGCCGGACGACCGGGACGGGCCGGACGGGCACGACGAACAGGACGACGGCGACGGCGAGGAGCAGCGCCGGCACTTCCTGGTCCGCACCGCCTCCGCCGCCGGATCCCGGACCGGCAAGGTGGTGCACGGCACCGGCCGCCGGATCCGCCGGGCCACCGCCGCCGAGGGCGCCGGCGAGTCCGGCCTGGCCAAGCTGATCGAGCTGCACGCCCTGAACGCGTTCGGGGACATGCTCATCACCGTGGCGCTCGCCTCCACGATCTTCTTCTCGGTACCGACCGGCGAGGCCCGCGGCCGGGTGGCGCTCTACCTCCTCGTCACCATGGCGCCGTTCGCCCTGCTGGCCCCGGTGATCGGCCCGCTGCTGGACCGGCTGCCGCACGGCCGCCGGGCCGCCATGGCGATGTCGATGCTGGCCCGCGCGGTGCTCGCCTGGACCATGGCCGGCGTGGTGACCGGCGGCGGGTTGGCGCTCTACCCGGAGGCGCTCGGCGTCCTGGTCGCGTCCAAGGCGTACGGGGTGGTGCGCAGCGTCGTGGTGCCCCGGCTGCTGCCCAGCCGGCTGTCGCTGGTGAAGGCGAACTCCCGGGTCACCCTGGCCGGGCTGCTGGCCACCATGGTCGCGGCCGGGGTCGGCGGGCTGCTGCACCTCATCGGTCCCGGCTGGCCGCTGCGCGGCGCCTTCCTGGTCTTCGTGGCCGGCACCCTGATGGCCTTCCACCTGCCGCACACGGTGGACTCGGCCAAGGGCGAGCAGCGGGCCGTGCTGCACGCCGAGGAGCACCCGCCGGGCCACCACGGCGTCCTGCACGGCCGGAACGCCCCCGCGCCGGAGCCCCCGCCGGAGCCGGCCGCGGGGCAGCGGCCCAAGGCCTCGCTGCGCACCGTCGGGCCCTCGGTGATCCTGGCCCTGCGGGCGATGGCGGCGATGCGCTGGCTGGTCGGCTTCCTGGTGATGTTCCTGGCGTTCCTGCTCCGCGAGGAGCCGATCGGCGGCCTGCAGCCGACCCTGGCGCTCGGGCTGGTGGCGCTGGCCGCGGGGACGGGCAACGCGATCGGTTCGGCGCTCGGGTCGTGGCTGCGGCCCCGCAGCCCGGAGATGACGGTCACCGCGATGCTGCTGCTGGCCGGCTGCGCCACCGCCGCCGCCGCGCTCTGGTACAGCACCGTCACCGTGGTGACGGTGGCCGCGGCGGCCGGGATGGCGGCCTCGCTGGGCAAGCTGTCGCTGGACGCGCTGATCCAGCGGGACGTGCCCGAGTCGGTGCGGACCTCGGCCTTCGCCCGCTCGGAGACCCTGCTCCAGATGTCCTGGGTGGCGGGCGGCGCGGTCGGCATCCTGCTGCCGCTGAACGGCGCGCTGGGTCTCTCGGTGGCCGCCGCCGTAGTCGGCGCGGTGCTGCTGTGGACGTTCCGCTCGCTCCTGCGGGTGGGTGTGCGCCACCGGCCCGCCGCGCCCCGGGTGGCGTGAGCGGCCGCCGCGCCGGCCCGCGCCCGGGGCGACGTCCGGGGCGACGTCCGGGGCGACGTCCGGGGACAACACGCGGTTGCCGACCCCCGCGTAGCGTGATCGCGAAAGCCCGGTAGCCTCTGACGCATGAGCCTCAGCACCCGCGTCATCGCCGGCCTCGGCGCCGTCGTCGTCATCGCCGCCGGCACGGTCGGCGGGTCCATTGCCTTCGCGTCCAGCCAGCACGAGATCAGCGACCACCGCGTCACGCTGGTCGTCGGCAACTCCTCGACGGTCAAGGACCCCTTCTGCTTCAACGAGGGCAAGCCGCTGACCGAGCAGCAGCAGGAGGAGTGCCAGGACAAGGCCGGCAAGGCTCTGGACGAGGGCACCCTCCCCAAGTCCGACGTCACCATGAGCGACCGGATCGGCGTCGGCGTGAGCCCCGACGTGGCCGACCGCGGCTGGTGGGCCAACACCAACGGCGGCCAGCAGGCGCAGGGCGGCCGGTTCATCCTGGCCACCGCGGCCAAGGACGCCACCTACTCGGGCTCGGTGCCGGCCAGCAAGGCGCTCAACTCCTCCGGCAAGACCCTGGTCACCGTGGTCGAGAGCGACCCGAAGCAGCCGGACGCGATCTACGGCGTGTGGTACTTCCAGCTGAACACCCAGGACAGCTGACGGTCGACCGGTGACGGTACGACTTCCCGACGAGCAGTCGGGCCCCGCGCGGGCCCGGCTGCTCGTCGTCGTCGCGGTGCCGGCCGAGGCCGAGGCCGTGCTGCGCGGCCTCGGCGGCACGGCCCGGCGGGTGCCGCTGCCCGGGGGCGCGCTGGACCGGGTCGCGCACCCCTCCGGCGCGACGGTGGACGTGCTGGCCGGCGGGGTCGGCCCGGGCGCCGCGGCGGCCGCCGCCGCCACCGCGCTCACGGCGCTCTCCGCACCCGCCGGTGACCGGTACGAACTGGTGGTCTCCGCCGGGATCGCCGGCGGCTTCGCCCCTGGGGCGCCGGTCGGCACCACCGTGGTCGCCGACGCGATCGTCGCCGCCGACCTGGGCGCCGAGACCCCGGAAGGCTTCGCCGACGTCACCGAGCTGGGCTTCGGGACCGTCCGGCACACCCCGGCGCCGGCCACCGTGGCGCTGGTCGCCGAGGCGCTGCGGGCCGCCGGGGTGGACACCCTGGCCACCGGCGCCGTGCTGACCGTCTCCACCGTGACCGGCAGCGCCGGGCGCGCCGCCGCCCTGACCGCCCGCCACCCGGACGCGGTGGCCGAGGCGATGGAGGGCTTCGGGGTCGCCGAGGCCGCCGCCCGGCACGGGGTGCCGGCGTTCGAGCTGCGCACCGTCTCCAACCCGGTGGGCCCGCGCGACCGGTCCGCCTGGCGGATCGGCGAGGCCCTCGGCGCGCTGGAGCGGGCCTTCGCCGCCCTGCCCTGGCCGGCCCTGCCGGTCCTGCCGGCCCTGGACCCGCAGACCCCGCCGATTGCCCAGCCCCCGCAGACCCCGCAGACCCCGTCGGACCCGGTGGCGACCGGGCCGCGGGCCGCCGGGCAACCGCAGTCCCACCGGGCCGACCCGCCCGGACCGCGCCGAGCGCCGAAGGAGGCCGGCCGTGGCTGAACGGCTGAGCGTCGCCTACTCACCCTGCCCCAACGACACCTTCGTCTTCCACGCCTGGTCGCACGGCCTGGTCCCGGGCGCGGACGCCCCCGAGGTCACCTTCGCCGACATCGACGTCACCAACGGCCTGGCCGAGCGCGGCGAGCTGGACGTCCTCAAGGTCAGCTACGCCGCCCTGCCCTGGGTGCTGGACGAGTACACCCTGCTGCCCTGCGGCGGTGCGCTCGGTCGCGGCTGCGGCCCGCTGGTGCTCACCCGCCCGGACAGCGGGGACGACCTGAGCGGGAAGACCGTCGCCGTCCCCTCCGAGCGGTCCACCGCCTACCTGCTGTTCCGGCTGTGGGCGGCGAAGGCGGTACCGGGCGGCCTGGGCCGGATCGTGGTGCTGCCGTTCCACGAGATCATGCCCGCCGTGCGGGACGGCCGGGTGGACGCCGGCCTGGTCATCCACGAGGCCCGGTTCACCTACCGGAACTACGGTCTGCGCAGCCTGGCCGACATGGGCGAGGCCTGGGAGCGGGAGACCGGCCTGCCGATCCCGCTCGGCGCCATCATCGCCCGGCGCTCGCTCGGCGCGGAGCGGCTGCGCGCGCTCACCGAGGCGATCCGCGCCTCCGTCCGACAGGCCTGGGACGACCCGGAGGCCAGCCGCCGGTACGTGCTGGAGCACGCCCAGGAGATGGACCCGGACGTCGCCGACCAGCACATCGCGCTCTATGTCAACGAGTTCACCGCGGAGCTCGGCGAGGAGGGGCACGCGGCCGTCCGCGCGCTGCTCACCCGGGCCGCCGCGGAGGGCCTGGTCCCCCCGCTCGGCCCGGGTGCGCTGGACTTCTGAGCCGCCGCCCGCCCGACCGTCGCCGGTCGGGCGGGTGACTCATACGTCGAACTGCTCGGCCACCGCGCGCAGCAGGACGGCGAGCTTCTGCCCGGCCGGCTTGGCGGGGTAGCGGCCGTGCTGGAGCCCCGGCAGTACCGCGTCCATCATCGTGATGAGGTCCTGGACCAGCGCCGCCATGTCGTCCGGGCTCTTGCGCTGGGCGGCGGCCACCGAGGGCAGCGCCTCCAGCAGCTGGACCTGCATCGCCTGGTCGCCGCGGTGCCCGGCGACCACGCCGAACTCGACCCGCTGCCCCGGCTTGAGCGACGTGATTCCGGCGGGCAGCGCCTTGGTGTGGACGAAGACATCGCCGCCGTCGTCGCGCGACAGGAAGCCGAAGCCCTTCGTCTCGTTGAACCACTTGACCTGGCCGGTGGGCATCTCGAACAGTCCTCGATGTGGGTATGAGGGATCCCGGCCCTGGCCGGGGATCACTGGGTGGGAGAGCGGGCCGACCCGGGGGACGCGCCCTGCGGGGCGCGCACGATCAGCACACTGTAAGGAGCAGACTAACGGTCCGTCACTGTCTCATCCGCGTTCCGCGAAAGTTCCGTACGGAGCCCCGACGGCCACGCGCGACCCGGAATCGGCATGACCCGGGCGCGACTCGACGCTGTCCACTGGCTCACACCTCCGGTCGGAGAGAACGGGGCGCACTGATCGCACCCCTCGGCACAGCCTGCATACCCCCGCCCAGCAGGGATCAAAACTCCCAGCGCCCGGAAAACTGCGCAACGTGACGGGACCGCTCGCCCGCGAAGCGCTTCCGGGGCCGCCCCGGCGGTACCGCGGCGGCCCGCGTCCCGGGCGACTCTGCGAGACTGGGACGGCCGCCGGACCCGCCGCCGCGGCCGAACCCCGCCGCAGAGGAGCAAGCCCCGTGAGCAGCGCGAGCAGCGTCGGCAGCCAGAGCGCCGACCGAGGCGACGTCTACGTCAAGGCCGGCACGATCGTCTTCGGCATCGGCGCGCTCGCCACCCTGGTGACCTTCGTGCCGCTGTTCCTGCACCTGACGCCGCTGCCGTCGGCCGCGTACTGGCTGAGCATGCTGATGCCGCTCGGCTTCCTGCTCGCCCTGACCGGTCTGCTGCTCTCCGCGCGCGCCCAGCGGCGCCGGGTCCGCGCCGACGCCTGACGGCGCCGCCGCACGGGGTCGGCACGGGGCACCGGATCGGGGCACCGGCTCGGGCGCCGACACTGGCCTCAGCGGGCGGCCAGGTGCCCGTCGAGCCAGGCCGGGAAGGCCGTGAGGTCGGACAGCACCACGTCCGCGCCGGCCGCCAGCAGCTCCTCGGCGCCGTACGGGCCGGTCGCCACGCCCACCGCCACCGCGTCCGCGTGCTTGGCGCCCCGGATGTCGCCGAGGTGGTCGCCGACGTAGACGGTGGCGCCGTGCTCGCGCAGGGCCACGCCCTTGGTCTCCGCCCACAGGTCGCCGACCAGCGCGTCCGCGCGCAGTCCCGCGTGCTCCAGGTGGAGCCGGGCGTTCGGCTCGTACTTGCCGGTGATGACCGCGACCCGGCCGCCGTGCGCGCGGACCGCGTCCAGGGCGGCGTGCGCGCCCGGCAGGGCGACCGTCGGCGCGAAGGCGTGGTCCCGGTAGAGGGTGCGGTAGCGGTGGGCGACCGCGTCCAGATCCTCCGCCGGGAACCAGTTGCGCAGCTCGTCCAGGAGCGGCGGCCCGAGCCGGGTGACCACCAGGTCGGCGTCGATGGCGGTGCCGGTCTCGGCGGACAGCGCCAGATAGGTGGCCCGGATCCCGGGCCGGGTGTCGAGCAGCGTCATGTCGAGGTCGAAACCCACGGTCAGCGGGACGTCCGAGGTCACAGGCATGCCGTCAGGCTATCCAACCGGCCCGGCCGGCCCGACGCCCGGCCGCGGCCTCGGCCTCGGCCTCGGCGGGCGGGGGGATTTGCCCCGGCTTCGACGCGGAACTTAGGTTTGCCTGAGCTATCTGCGAGAGAGAGCCATGACCGACACCACCGCACCCGGAAGAGCCCGGCTGCTGCGCCGCCGAATACTGTGGCTCGCCGCCGCGCTGGCCCTGCTGGCCGGTGCGGTGCTGCTGAGCCTGGCGGTCGGCAGCCGCACCGTCCCGTTCGGCGACACCGTCGACGCCCTGCTGCACGGCGGGGACAGCACCAACGCCGTGGTGATCCGCGAGCTGCGGCTGCCACGCACCGTCGTCGGCCTCGCGGTCGGCGCGGCGCTCGGCCTGGCCGGCACCGTCATGCAGGGCATCACCCGCAACCCGATCGCCGACCCCGGCATCCTCGGCGTCAGCCAGGGCGCGGCGGCCGGCGTGGTGGTGGCGATCTCCGTGTTCGGGGTCTCCACGCTCACCGGGTACGTCTGGTTCGGCTTCGCCGGCGCGGTGCTCGCCACCGTCCTGGTGTACGGGCTCGCCGGACGCGGCCGGGGCGGTACCTCGCCGGTCAAGCTGGCGCTGGCCGGCGCGGCGATCTCCGCGTTCATCGCCTCCCTCAACACCCTGGTGCTCACCACCGACGCGGCCGCGATGGACCAGTTCCGGTTCTGGCACGTCGGCTCGCTCTCCGGGCGGGACGCGGACGTCGCCCGGCAGCTGCTGCCGTTCCTGGCCGTCGGCACGGTGCTGGTCCTGTCGGTGGCGCGCGGGCTGGACGCGCTGGCGCTCGGCGACGACACCGCCAAGGGCCTCGGCGCGCGGACCGGACCGGTCCGCGCGGTCGGCGCACTCGGAGCCACCGTGCTGACCGGGTCGGCGGTCGCGGCGGCCGGGCCGGTCGCCTTCGTCGGTCTGGCCGTGCCGCACGCCGCGCGCGCGGTGGCCGGGGCGGACCACCGCTGGGTGCTGGCCCTCTCGGCCGTGCTCGGCCCCGCGCTGCTGCTGCTCGCCGACACGCTCGGCCGGGTGCTGTTCCCGCCCTCCGAGGTGCCGGCCGGGGTGATGACCGCCCTGGTCGGCGTCCCGGTGCTGGTCGCGCTGGTCCGGCGGCGGAAGGTGGTGGCCGCATGAGCACCGTCGCCCTGCGCGGCTACACCGTGCTGCGGGCCGGACCGGCCTCCTTCCTGCTGCACCGGCGCTCGGCCCTCGCCGCGCTCGGCCTGCTGCTCGCGCTGGCCGCCACCGTCGTCGCCTCGCTCTGCCTGGGCGAGTCCACCGTGGCGCCCGGCGAGGTGCTGAAGGTGGTGCTCGGACAGCCGAGCCCGCACGAGCTGGTGGTGGGCGAGTTCCGGCTGCCCCGGGTGGTGGTCGGCCTGCTGGCCGGCACCGCGCTCGGACTGGCCGGGGCACTGATCCAGACCGTCGCCCGCAATCCGCTGGCCAGCCCGGACGTGGTCGGTGTCTCCTGGGGCGCCACCGCCACCGTGGTCGGCCTGCTGGCCTACGGCGTGGTCGACTCCACCGGCCAGGTGCCGTACGCGGCCGTCGCGGGCGGGCTGGCGGCCGGACTGCTGGTGTACCTGCTGGCCTGGCGGCGCGGGCTGCACGCCCAGCGCTTCGTGCTGATCGGCATCGGTGTCTCGGTCGCGCTCTCCTCCCTGACCTCGGTGTTCCTGACCAAGGGGGACGGCTTCCAGGCGCAGGCCGCCAAGGTGTGGATGACCGGCAGCCTGAACGGCTCCGGGTACGACCAGGCCGGCTGGCTGGCCTGGGTGCTGCTGGCCGCCGTGCCGGTGGCGCTGTGGGCGGCGCGGGCCCAGCGCTCGATCTCCTTCGACGACGCCACCGCCGTCGGCCTGGGGCTGCGGCTGGACCGGATCCGGCTCGGCATGGCCCTGCTCGGCGTGGTGCTCGCCTCCTGCGCGGCGGGCGCCGCCGGACCGGTGGACTTCGTGGCGCTGATGGCCCCGCAGATCGCCGTGCGGCTGGCCCGGTCGGCCCAGATCCCGCTGTTCTGCTCGGCACTGACCGGCGCGCTGGTCGTGGTGCTCGCCGACCTGCTGGCCCGCCGGCTGCTGGCGCCCGTCGAGCTGCCGGTCGGTGTGGTGACCGGGCTGGTCGGCGCGCCGTACCTGATGTGGCTGCTGATCCGCTCCCGCCGTGGAGGTTCCTGAGCCGTGGAGGCCCCGATGCTGCCCGACACCGAGTCCGCCGAGCCCGTGCAGCGGGTGTCCCACCGCCTGGAGGCGCGGGACCTGACGCTCGCCTACGAGGCCCGCACCGTCGCCGAGGGGCTCGACCTGCGGATCCCGGACGGCCGGGTGACCGTGATCGTCGGCCCCAACGCCTGCGGCAAGTCCACCCTGCTGCGCGCGCTGGGGCGGCTGCTGAAGCCGGTCCGCGGCGCGGTGCTGCTGGACGGCGAGGAGCTGGCCCGCGTCCCCACCAAGCGGATCGCCCGGCGGATCGGGCTGCTGCCGCAGTCGCCGTCCGCCCCCGAGGGCATCGCGGTCGCCGACCTGGTGTCGCGCGGCCGCCAGCCGCACCAGAGCTGGTGGCAGCAGTGGTCGGCGGAGGACGAGGCCGCGGTCGCCGAGGCGCTGGAGCGCACCTCGACCGCCGAGCTGGCCGAACGCGGTGTGGACGAGCTGTCCGGCGGGCAGCGGCAGCGGGTCTGGATCGCCATGGCGCTCGCCCAGGGCACGGACATCCTGCTGCTGGACGAGCCGACCACCTTCCTGGACATCGCGCACCAGGTGGAGGTGCTGGACCTGGTCCGGCGGCTGAACGTGGAACGCGGCCGGACGGTCGTCGCGGTGCTGCACGACCTCAACCAGGCGGCCCGGTACGCCGACCACCTGGTGGCGATGAAGGACGGGCGGATCGTCGCCCAGGGACCGCCGGCCGAGGTGGTCACGGCGAAGCTGGTGCGCGAGGTGTTCGGGCTGGAGTCGGTGGTGGTGCCGGACCCGGTGACCGGCACTCCGCTGGTGGTGCCGGGCGCGCCGTGGGCGGCCACCGTGGACGCATAGCCGCTTTTTACGCACCAATTCGGACATAATCGACGCGCTGCCGTGTCCTTCCGCCCGTCTGCGCTGTCCGAGCCGCCCGAGGTGCCGATGTCCCCGATCACCCGCCGCACCCTGCTGACCGCGCTGCTCGGCGGGCTCGGGGGCGCCGCGCTCACCGGCTGCACGGGCCGGCCCGCCGCGCCCCCGCCGATGGACCTCGCGGCCGCCGCCGAGGCCCCCTCCCCCACCGCGCCGCCGAGCGTCACCGTGGCCACCGCCACCGGCCCGGTCACCGTGCCCGGGGCACCCGCGCGGGTCGTCGTGCTGGACACCGCCGAACTGGACTCCGCGCTCACCCTCGGCATCACCCCGGTCGGCGCGGCCCGGGCGGCGGCGGACCCGGCCTTCCCCGACTACTGGCCCGCCTCCCGGCTCGCCCCGATCGCCTACGTCGGACCGATCGGCGCCCCGGACCTCGCCGCCGTCCGCGCGCTGCGGCCCGACCTCATCCTCTCCAACCAGTCCCGCGACGGCGGCCGCTACGACGAGCTGCGGGCGATCGCCCCGACCGTCCTCACCGCCACCACCGGCGCGGCCTGGAAGGCCGATCTGCAGACCCACGCCGAGGCGCTCGGCCGGCAGGACGCCGCGGCGGCGTTCATGGCCTCGTACCAGCGGCACGTCAACCAGGTGACCGCCGCGCTCGCGAACGCCAGGGCGGGCGGCCGGAAGGTCAGCCTGGTCCGCTTCGTCGAGGGCGGCGGGATCCGCCTCTACGGCCGGCAGACCTTCCCCGGCGCCGTCCTCGCCGACGTCGGCGTCCCCCGCCCGGACTCCCAGAACACCGACCGACCGGACCAGGAGCTCCCGCCGGACCAGCTCGCCAGGGCCGACGGCGACCTGCTCCTGTACGCCGGCTACGGCGACCCGGAGCGCAACGGCCTCACCGCCACCCTCGCGAGCCCCGGCTGGCAGGCCCTGGAGGCCGTCAAGGCCCACCGCGCCTTCCCCGTCGACGACCAGCTGTGGTTCCAGGGCATCGGCTGCACGGGCGCCAACTACCTGCTCGACGAACTCCAGCGCTTCCTCGGCGCCTGACCGGCTCCTGCCCCGGGACACCCGGCCCGGAGCTCAGTCGTCCTGGTCGGCGGTGGCGTTGAGGGAGGTGATGAGGGCCGAGAGACGGGAGTTCCAGTTCTGGTAGGTCGGCCCCTCGATGGAGTGCCGCTTGGCGAGGTCGCGGACGGTGCGCTGGGCGCTCTTCAGCTTGTTCGCGGCGTCGTCGGGCCGGCCCTCGTTGATCTTGGCGGTGGCCTCGTCGAGGGTGCGGAGCAGCTCGATCTGGCGGGCCCGGTCCTTCTCCACCTGGGTCTGCGCGACGCTCTGGCGCAGGGCGTTGATCTGCACCAGCGGGGCCTGGTTGTGCGGCGGCTGGGTGGTGGGGGCGGCCGAGGGCGTCGGGGACGGGGTGGTGGCCGTCGGGGTCGGGGCGGGGGCCTGCGTCGGGGTGGGCGCCGGGGTGACCGGCGCGGTCGTGGTGGGCCGGGCGGACGGCGCGGCGGCGGGCTTGGACGGCTCGTCGAAGGCGGTGAGGGCGAGCATCGCCGCCCCGGCCGCACCGGCCAGGCCCAGGGCCCCGAACACGATCGGCCGGCGGCGGCTCTCCCGCACCGGCTCGGCCGCCGGGAACGGAGCGGCGGCCGGGATCGGCGCCATCACCGAGGTGGCGGCCGGCGGCGCCGGCTGCGGCGGCAGGAGGGTGGTGTGCCGCTGGTCGGCCGACGGCGGCACGGCCTGGGGGAAGGCCGCGGCGAGCAGCTCGGTGGTCGGGTCGGCGGGCACCAGCCCCGGGACGCAGGCCAGCAGTTCGGCCCGCGCGGCGGCGGCGTCGGCGGGGCGGTCGGCCGGGTGCTTGGAGAGGAGGCGCAGCACCGCCGTGTCCAGGGCGGGCGGCAGGCCGGGCCGCCGGACGGAGGGCGGCAGCGGCAGTTCGCCGACGTGCTTGTAGGCGATCGCCACCGGGGTCTCGGCCTCGAACGGCGGCGAGCCGGTGAGCATCTCGGTGAGCACGCAGCCGACCGCGTAGAGGTCGGTGCGGCCGTCCACCGGGCTCGCGGTGGCCTGCTCGGGCGACAGGTAGGCGGCGGTGCCGAGCACCGAGGCGGTCTGGGTGAGGTTGTGCGAGGAGCCAGCGCGGGCGATGCCGAAGTCCACCACCTTCACCCCGCCGTCGTGGGTGATCATGATGTTGCCGGGCTTGATGTCCCGGTGCACCAGGCCCGCCGCGTGCGCGTGGGCCAGCCCCTCGCAGACCGCGGCCGCGATCCCGACCGCCTGCTCGACCGGCAGCCCCGGGCGCTGGGCCAGCAGCACGGCCAGCGACCGGCCCTGCACCAGCTCCATCACAATGTACGGCGAGCCCTGGTCCAGGCCGGAGTCGAAGACCATGGCGATCCTCGGGTGGACCAGCATCGCGGCGTGCTGCGCCTCGCGGCCGAACCGCTCGGCGAACCTCGGGTCGTCGGCGAGCCCCCCGTTGAGGACCTTGACGGCCACCTGGCGGCCCAGCACGTGGTCCACCCCGCGCCACACGGTGGCCATGCCGCCGACGCCGAGTATCTCGACGAGCTCGTAGCGCCCGTTCAGCGCGCGTCCGATCACCTGGAACCGCTCCCCTCAGAGGCCCTGTCCGGGGTCCCGGACCGCCTCGTGCACGTGTGCACGATAGCCCCCGGGGGTGACCGGCCCGTCCGCCGACGGCCCGCCGCGGGAAGGGGTGGCGGCCGGGGAACCGGGCAGCGGATCCCCGACCGCCGGCTCGTGGTCGTGCCCGGTGGAGGGGCACGATCGGTGCGGTTCGGCAGGCAGGTCGAGCGGGTGCCGGCCCGCCCTGACTGCGGGCGGGCGGGCCGGCGGGGTCCGGTCCGTCCGGACCGGCGGCGCGTTCCGGGGTGCGCCGGCCGGTCCGTCCGGTCCGGCCGGGTGGACGGTGGGCACGGGGGGGCCGACCGGCCACCCGGGGTCCGGGTGGAGCGGGTACTGCGGTGATGCGGGTACTGCGGTGGTGCGGGGTGGAGCGGTCCGGATGAACGACGGGCCCGGGGGGATTCGCCCGCCGCTCATCCGGAGTTCTGGGTCACCTCCGGTTGCCCGGGGTGCTGTCGGGTCGTGCCGTGCGGTCCGGCCCCGGCCCTACGGGTGGGTCCGCCGCCGGCGGGACGGTGGCGGTCCTCGGTGCGCGGCCGGAGCCGCCGTCGCCGTTCCCGCCGCTGCCCGCGTTGCCCGGACCGGAGCCCGGACCGCTGCCACCGGCCGCGGCCGCGGGGTCGCCGTCCTTGTTCTTGCCGCCCTGGCTGGTGCCGCCCTGACCGGTACCGCCCTGGCTGTTGCTGCCCTGGCTGTCTCCGCCGCCCGGTCCGGAGCCGCCGCCGGACCTGCCCGAGCCCGAGCCGGAACCGGCGCCCGGCCGGGAGTCCCCGGAGCCGGAGCCCTGGCCGGAGGCGTCCTTGTGGTCGTCGTCGCCCGGGTCGCGGAGCGCCCGCGCGCAGTAGTCCGCCACCTTGTCCGGCCCGCCGGCCTCCGCGATCAGCACGCCGAACTGCGGATCCGCGACCAGCAGCCTCGGGCGCTCGCCCTTGCCCGCCCGGTCGGCGAACACCTTGCACAGGGCCGCGTGGGCGGAAGGGGTCGCGGAACTCCGGCCCTCGCCCGGGGTGCGGGCAGGCGTCTCCTCGGTCCGCTTCTCCGGCCCGGACGGATCGGCCGTGGTCGGGTCCGCGGCGGCCGGGCCGCCCGAGGCGGTACCGGGACGGGACGGACTGCCGGACGACGCACCGCCGCTCGCGCCACCGGTCGGAGCGGAGGCGGACGGCGGGTTCGCCGGCCGGGCGGCCGGTGCCTCGGACCGCGTCGCCGCGGTGGCCGACGGGGCGGAGGTGTCCGGGGCGACCACCCCCCGGTGCGGCTGGTCCGAACCGCCGCCCAGGGTCACCGGAAGGTTGCCCGTGCCGGCCGCGACCGCGACCCCGCCCAGCGCCGTGGCACCGAGCACGACGGCAGCGGCCTTCGTACTGAAGGCCCTGGTCAGCGTGGCGGCGGCCATCGAACGTCTCCGGACGGGTGCGGGTGCGGCGGGTACTGCTGCGGACGCGAGACGGGCCTCCCGGAACGCGGCCAGGGCCGCTTCCTCCCCGGCCAGTTCGCCCCCCGTCGCCGGCGCCGCGGCGGCGGCGAGCACACGGGCGACCCGGTCTGCCGGTCCGGCTTCGGACCGGGGGGACCCCGTGCGCCCGGTGCTGCCGTCCGGGCCGGTGAGCGAGGCGCCCTGTCCGGCCGGCGGGCCGCCCACGGCACCGGCGAGCAGCTGCTCGGCGGTGTCACGGTCGATCCGACGGGGTCGGTTGGTGCTCATCTCATGTCCTTCAGCGTCGCGGCCCGGCGTTCTGTCACACCTTGGGGAGAACTTTTTCTCGCGGATCTTCCACGGCCCTGCCGCACGGTCCCGCTGCCCGCCGGACCGTTGTCGGGGACCGACCGCGAGGCCGGGATCCCGGCACCCGCCGCACCACCGCCCCCACCTGTCGGGAAGGACTGCTCCAGCAGCTCGGCGAGCCGCTTCAACCCCCGGTGCGCGGCCATCCGGACGCTGCCGGAGCGCTTGCCGAGCACCTGGGCGGCGCTGTTCGCGTCCAGCTCCATCACCACCCGGAGCAGTACCGCCTCGGCCTGGTCCCGCGGCAGCCGGGAGATCAGCGCCAGCGCGTCCGAGGTGCCGACGGAGGCGAGGGCCGCCCCGGCCGTGTCGTCCCCGCCGGCCAGCTCGGCGAGGTACTCGACCGGCAGGTCGGCGACCGGCCGTCGGCGCCGGGCCCGCAGGTGGTCCAGGGCCCGGTTGCGGGCGACGGTCGCGGCCCAGCCGCGGAAGCCGTCGCCGTCCCCGGAGAAGGAGCCCAGGTCGCGGGCGATCTGGAGCCAGGCCTCGGAGGCGATGTCCTCGGCGTCCTGGGCGTCCTCGGGCCTCCCGCCGACCAGCACCCGCAGATAGCGGAGCAGACCCGGCTGCACGCTGCGGAAGAGCAGTCGGAAGGCCTCCTCGTCCCCGCGCTGGGCGGCCCGGACGGCCTCGGTCAGATCGACGGGGGCGGGGGCGGGGGCCTCGCGCGGGGGCGGGCCGAGGGGCGGGCCTGACGTCGTGACCGGTCCGGACCGGCCGACGGGGCTGTCGGTGCCCGCTCCGGGGCGTTCTGCACTCTGCACCCGCCACATCATGCGCCATCCGGGCGAACGCCCCGGTCCGGTGAGCCCGACCGTTACCCGGTCCGGCCCCGGCCCGGTCCGCGGGCGGCCCCGGGGCGGTCCGCAGGCGCTCCCGGACCCGGCGGGCACACGTCGCCGGGCCCTTGGACGGACCGCGCGCGGGGCGAAGGTCCCGGGACCTGCTGGCCTTCGCCCGCGGCCGCGCGACCGCCGCCCTGCCTACGTTGTAGGTGAACGATCCGTTCCGGCCGCCGCCGCCCGCGCCCAGCCCCTCCCCCGCCCCGGGTGCCGCCGAGCACTGCCTGCCCCGACCCCCAGGGACCGTCATGACCACCGCCCGCGAGTTCCACGAACGCGGCCTGCGCGACCACCTCGCGCCCGCGCTCCGGCTCCTGGGCCTCACCGGCGGGCGGCGGACCTTCGCCCTCCCCGACCCGACCCACTGGGCCATGGTCGGCGTGGTCGAGCGGCCCGCCGACGGACGGGTCCGCTACACCTTCGACCTGAGCCTGGTCAGCCGCGCCGACTGGTCCGCCGCGGCCTTCCCCGGTCCGCGACCGGACCCGCGCGCCGTCTACGGCATCGAGTCCTGGCGGTCCCGGATCGGCGAGCTGCTGCCGGTGCGGGAGGACGTCTGGTGGGAGGTGCTGCCCGGGCCGCGCTGGCAGGTCGCGCTGGACGACTCGGTGGCCGCCGTCCGCCACTACGGGCTGCCCGAGCTGCGCCGCCGGCTGGACCGGGAGCGCGGTGACGGCACCGGCGAGACCTATCTGTCCGCCGCCGAACTGGAGCAGGTCAACACCACGCTGCTGGCCGTCCCGGTGGCCCGGATCCAGCGCGCGGAGCTGGTCGGCAGGGTGCTGGTGCTGACCGGCGCCTGGACCCGGGCGGACGCCGCCGCCCGCACCGTGCTGCGCGGCGTCGCCCGGGGATTCCTGTCGGCCGAGGACGAGCGCTTCACCGCCGTGCACTGCGCGGACACCCTGGGCCGGCCGCTCTGGGACTTCGAGCGCAGCTGACCGCGGGTCGGCCCGACGTTGCGTCAACTCCCTCACAGGTCGGGCGTATTCGCAGCTCGGCTGCACTGTCACGGCGCGCACCGTGACAACTGTCATGCGGATCCCGCAACGGACGGCACTGCTGGGCGAGGGGTCCCGCTCGGAACACTGGAGGCACGACGGAGCGGGCAACGCCCCGCCGACCGAGCAGCCAGTCCGGGGAGGACCCACCATGAGCCAGATCGCCGCCGCCGACGCCGTCACCACCGGCGCCGCCACCGCCGTCACCGCCAAGGCACCGCACCCGCTCGTCAGGACCCTCCGCCCGCTCGCCGTCGACATCGCGGGCCCGCTCGCCGCCTTCTACCTCCTCCACTCCGGCCTCGGGACGAGCGAGTTCGCCGCCCTCGCCTGGAGCAGCGCGTTCCCGGTCGCCCGGACCGTTCTCGGCCTGGCCAAGGACCGGACGCTGAACCGCTTCGCCGCCCTGATGCTCGGGGTGAACCTGGTCGGCCTGGTGCTCACCACCGTCAGCGGCGACGCCCGGCTGATGCTCGCCAAGGAGGCCGTGCTCAGCGGCTTCATGGCGCTGGCGATCCTGGGCTCCGCGCTGACCGCCCGGCCGCTGATGTCCGCCGCGCTGCGCCCCTTCCTCACCAAGGGCGAGGCCGCCCGGGAGGCCGCCTGGGACCGGCTCGCCGCCGGCTCGCGGCCGTTCCGCCGCTACGAGCGGCTGTTCTCGGTGATCTGGGGCTCCGCGCTGCTCGCCGAGTGCGTGGCCCGGGTGGCCGGCGCCTTCACCCTGCCGGTGGCGACCATGGCGTGGCTGTCCACGGTGCTGCTGGTCGGCGCGATCGTCGCCGGTTCGATGCTCGGGCAGGCCGCCGCGCAGCCGATGGAGAAGCTGGTCCGCACCGAGGCCGCCGCCGCCTGAGCGGCACCCGGACACCGACGGACCGCCGACGTACCGCCGACCGACCTCGGACCGCCGCCGACGGACCGCTGTCGAACCGTCACACCCTGATCATCGGACGATCCGAGGAACCATCCCGCTCCACCGGTAGTCCACATAACGAGGGGGTAACGGGACCCCCTCGCCGAGGAAAACGGGGAACCTGATGAGCCGGGCAGACGCGCGCACCACCGCCACCGAGGACCGCACGCTCGTCTGGGACGGCTGCCTCAACGTCCGCGACCTGGGCGGACTGCCCACCACCGCCGGAACCCGCACCACCCGCCGGGCGATCGCCCGGGCCGACAACCTCGACCGCCTCACCGCCGAGGGCTGGGACGCCCTGCTCGACCACGACGTGCGCACCGTCGTCGACCTGCGCAACATCGAGGAGTACAAGCCGCTCCTCCCTCTCCCCGGGGACGTCGAACTGATCCGCGTCCCGCTGGACGAACTCGCCGGCCCCGCCTGGTGGCAAGCCTACGGCCACCTCGACGGCACCCCGCTCGCCCTGCGCCCCTACTTGGACCACTGCCCGCGCGCCGTCGCCGAGTTGATCGCGACGATCGCCGGCGCCCGCCCCGGCGGACTGGTCGTGCACTGCGGCGCCGGCCGCGACCGGACCGGCCTCGCCGCACTGCTGCTGCTCGCCCTCGCCGAGGTCGAGCCCGCCGAGATCGTCGCCGACTACCTGCTGAGCGCCCCCAACGTCCGCCCCCTCTACGGCATGCTCGGCCTCCCGGACCAGTACCGGCGGATCGACGCCGTGCTCGCCGAGGCCGGCACCACCGCCGAGGCCGCCGTGCACGCCGCCCTCGCCGGTCTCGACCCGGTCGCCCGGCTGTCGGCCGCCGGCGTCTCCGCCGCCGACCTCGCGGCCGTCCGCAGCCGGCTGCTGGCCCCCTGAGACTCCAACTCGCCCCATCGTCAACCGATGGTTGACGATTCGGTATCGACAACCTACGGTTGACGGCATGGAGAATCCGATCGTTCCCAAGAGCACTCCGCTGCGCCTCGACGACCTGATCGACGCCATCAAGAAGCTCCACCCGGACGCGCTCGACCAGCTCTCGGACGCCGTCATCGCGGCCGACCACCTCGGCGAGCTCGCGGACCACCTGATCGGCCACTTCGTCGACCAGGCCCGCCGCTCCGGCGCCTCCTGGACCGACATCGGCCACAGCATGGGCGTCAGCAAGCAGGCCGCCCAGAAGCGCTTCGTGCCCAAGGACCCGGCCACGCCCAACGACCTCGACCCCAGCCAGGGCTTCGGCCGGTTCACCGACCGGGCCCGGCACGTGGTGATGGCCTCCCAGGAGGAGGCCCGCCGGGCCGGCAACGCCGAGATCGGGGCCGAGCACCTGCTGCTCGGCCTGCTGGTCGAGCCCGACGGCCTGGCCGCGCGGGCGCTCGTCGGCCAGGGCGTCACCCCGGAGGCGCTGCGCACCGCCGCGACGGCGGCGCTGCCCGCCCCGGCCGCCGAGGTGCCGGCGCTGATCCCGTACGACGCCCGGGGGAAGAAGGCGCTGGAGCTGACCTTCCGGGAGGCGCTGAAGCTCGGTCACAACTACGTCGGCACCGAGCACATCCTGCTCGCCCTGCTGGAGCTGGAGAACGGCGCCGGGGTGCTGGACGACCTCGGTGTGCGGAAGGAGGGGATCGAGCGGTTCGTCGTCGAGATCCTCGCCGCGTTCACCGCCCCGGGCACCGACGGCACCGGCGCCGGGCAGGCGTGACCGGACCGTTCCGGGGGCCGCGGGACGGGCGCGCCCCCGGGACACCGGCGGGGACGGCGGGGACGGCCAGGACGACCGGGACGACCGGGATGGCCTGGACGACCGGGACGCCGGTCGCGGTCAGAAGCCCGACACGTGGGTGGTGACGATCCGCACCCGGCCGTCGGCCTTCGCCTCCAGCGCCGCACGCAGCCGCAGCGAGCGCGCCGGGCCCAGGAGTTCGAGCGCCTCCCGGTCCTCGACCCAGCGGTGGTCGTCGAGTTCGCCGGCCGGGACGGTCACGGGGGTGCCGTCCGGGACACTGCCGAAGTCGAACAGGAAGTGCTCGGCCGGGTGGTCGAGTTCGCCCGAGGGGTGGGTCCAGGAGATGGCCAGCAGTTCGCCGGCCTCGCGGACGATGCCGGTCTCCTCCAGCAGCTCCCGGGCCGCGCACTCGGCCGGGCCCTCCCCGAGGTCGATCGTCCCGCCCGGGAACTGCCAGTGCTCCCGGTACCCGGCCTTCACCAGCAGGATCCGACCGGACGCGTCCCGCAGGACGCACCCCGCCGCCGCGTAGATCCGCGGCAACGAGGCCAACCACTCTTCACGGGACTTCAACGGCTCGACCGGCACGGCGGGCCCTCCTCGGGCTCTGGGACGATGTGCGCCCCACTCTGCCAGCCGGGCCCCGCCGGCCTCAGCGACGGGCCGCGAGGTGCTCGACCAGCCGGTCGAAGCTGGAGTTGTGCCCGGCCTCGGCCTCCGGGCCCAGGTACATCGCCGGGACGTTCTCCTGCTCCATCCGCACCTCGGTCCGGCCGTCGCCGAGGTCGGTGAGGGTGATCCGGCCGGTCAGGCCGACGCCCTCCTCCAGGAACTCCAGCAGCTCGCCCTCGCGAACCGCCGTGAACCGGCCGCGCACCGGGTAGCGGTCGCCGGTGGCCTCCAGCACCATCGTGCTGTCGAAGCGCCCGCCCACCTCCGGCTCGATGGTCACGGTGTCCAGCGGGACGGTGGTGCCGACCGGGCCCCAGAAGCGGACGAACTGCTCGGGCTCGACGTACGCGCGGAACACCTCGGCCGGGGTGGCGGGCAGCTCGCGGACGATGGACAGGGTGCCGAGGTTCTCGGTCATGGTGGTGGTTCCCTCTGTTCGGTGCACGCGGCCCGGTGCCGCGCTTTCGGAGGGGTAGACCGGGGGCCCGGCGGAAACTCATCGCTCCCCGGCGAAGTTTTTCCGGCGGACTTTCCGGAGAACTTCCCGGCGGGCCGATGAGCCCCGGGCGCCGGACCGGTCTCCCCTGGGTGAAGACCGAGACCCGCACCTCCGCCGCCCCTCCGTTGATCTGCGACCTGGGCGCGCTGACCGCCCCCGACCTGGCCGTGGTCGACGCCCTGGCCCGGCTGCGGCTCGCCGCGGCCCGGCACGGCGTGCGGCTCGTCCTGCGCAACGCCAACGGCCCGCTGCGCGAACTGTTCGCGTTCAGCGGGCTGGCCGCCGTACTGCTCGTCGAACCGGACGAGGAGCAGGACGGCGGGGAGTACTGGGAGGCGTACGGCGGGGAGGCGGGGCTACTCCCCGGCCTCCAGCCGGGGCGGCAGGCCGAACAGCGGGAAGAGCACCTCGGTGTCGAGGAAGTTGGTGACCCCGGTGATCCGGCCCGATGACACCTCCAGCACGATCAGCGACCACGGCTCGTGCCCGCCCGCCGGGCTCGGCCGGTACTGCCCGAACGCCTGGCTGCCGTTGGCCACCACCGGCACCAGCCGGGAACCCCGGCAGCCGGACCCGGGACCGAGCATCCACTCCCGGATGTCCGCGTGCCCGGTCAGCCAGAGCGCGAACGGCGGCATGTTGAGCGTGACGTCCTCGTGCAGCAGCGCCGCCAGACCGTCCATGTCGTACGCCTCGAACGCGGCGACGTACCGGGCCAGCAGCGCCCGGTGGTCCTCGTCCAGGGTCGGGGCCGGGCGGCTCGCGGCGGGGTCGGCGGCGAGCGCGGCCCGGGCCCGCTGGAGCGCGCTGTTCACCGAGGCGACGGTGACGCCGAGCAGTTCGGCGACCTCGTTGGCCCGCCAGCCGAGCACCTCGCGCAGGATCAGCACCGCCCGCTGCCGGGGCGCCAGCCGCTGGAGCGCGGCGACGAAGGCCAGCCGCACCGATTCGCGCTGCGCGGCCACCTCGGCCGGGTCGGCCGTCTCGGGCAGCACCCGGCCGTCCGGCGCCGGGCCGAGCCAGGCGACCTCGGGCAGCCGGGCATCGGTCGCGGTGGCCACGGTGGACGGGCCGGCCAGGTCCATCGGCCGGGCCCGGGCGTTGCGGCCGTTCAGCGCGTCCAGACAGACGTTGGTGGCGATCCGGTAGAGCCAGGAGCGGAGCGCGGCGCGGCCCTCGAAGCCGCGGTGGTGGCGCCAGGCCCGGACCATGGTGTCCTGGACGGCGTCCTCGGCCTCGAAGACCGAGCCGAGCATGCGGTAGCAGTACCCGGTCAACTCCGTCCGGTACCGCTCCAACTGGAGCTCGACCGGCTCCTCCGTCATCAGCTCGGCCATCGCCCGTACCCCCACTCGCCCGCCGCCGTCGATCGTCCCGAACGTACCGCAGGCCACCGACAGCACCGCCGCGCGCCCCGGACCGGCCCTGACCGCACATCAGGACGGTGACCGGGGCGCGCGGTCGGGTCAGTGCGCGCTGTGCTTCTCGGCGCCGCGGTGGCGGTGGCCCTTGAGTTCGGCGTGCTGCGCGGGCGCGGGGTGCGGGACGGCGGTCGCGGAGTCCCGGCCGCCGTGCCGGAAGGCGGCGCTCGCGGATCCGGCGGCGGCCCGCGCGGAACCGGCCGGGCGGGGCGGGAGCGCGATCGGCATCGTGGCCATCCCCCGGCGCTCCAGCAGCTCCTGGGTGCCGCGGCGGAGCTTGTGAGGGCTCCCCGCTGTTTGCTTGGTCATCGTCGGCTCCCTTCGGCGGCCGTCGGCCGGACAGGCGCCGACCGAGGGCCGTACGGGCGTTATGTCCAGATCTGTCGGGAGTTACACCTCAACCCATGGGCACCCGGACGTCAACCCGGTCGGGGCCCCGACCCGGCCGGGCCGTCACCCCATGAGCTCGTGGACGTAGCACCAGCGCCAGTCCTCCCCCTGCTCGTAGGAGCGGATCACCGGATGGGAACTGTTGTGGAAGTGCGCGGTGGCATGCCGCTGCGGCGAGAAGTCGCAGCAGCCGATGCGGCCGCAGTCCAGGCAGAGCCGCAGATGCACCCAGTCCCGGCGCCCCTGCGCCAGGCAGTCGGCGCAGCCGTCCAGGGGTGGCAGGGGCGCGAGGTCCCGGGGTGCGGCGGCGAGGTCTTCGCAGGCGCTCATGGGACGCAGGGTAGTGACGGCGGGCCCGCCCCGCGCCCCGAGACACGCTGCCGGGGGCTCGTGGGAGCATGCCGTCCGTGGGGGATGCGACGGGGAACGCGACAAGCGGCAGGGCCGGCGGCACGGTCGACGGCACGGACGACAGCACGGGGGGCGACACTTCGGACGGCACAGCGGGCGACACAGCGGGCGTCCCGGCGGACGGCACGGCGGCCGGCCCGCCGCCCCCGCCCGGCCCCCCGGGCATAGCCGCCACCGGCCGGGTCCGCCAGCCGGCCGCGCTGATCCGGCTGCTCGCGGGCCTCGTCGTGATCGCCCTGACCCTGCTGTCCGCCGACTACGCCCGCGCCACCACCAACGGCCTCGCCGAGGACGTCGGCGGCGCCGCCGCCCTGATCCCGCACCCGCTGGGCGGCGTCGCCACCGGCCTCACCACCGCCGCCCTGCTGCTCCTGCCCGGCTGCTCGGCCGCCCGCCGGCTGCTGGCCCCCGGGGCCGACCGGCGGCACGTCCTCCAACAGCTCGCCGACGGCGTGCTGGCCGCCGTCCTGGCGTACGGGGTCACCCTGCTCTTCGCGCTGTGGATCGACGACCCCGCGCCGTTCTCCCTGGTCTCCGCACTGACCCGGCCGCTGCCCGGCGCCCCGCTCGCCCACACCGAGCCGGTCTACGGCTACCTGGCGCCCGTCCTGGCCTTCCTCACCGCCTCCGCGGCCCGCGAACGCCGGGTGCCGTGGACCGTCCTCACCCTGTCCGCGCTGGCCGGGATCGCCGCCGGGGCGGCCACCCCGACCGCGCTGCTGCTCGGTGTGCTGATCGGCTGGACGGCCGCCCACGGCACCCGCTGGGCCGTCGGCACCCCGGACCCCCGGCCCCGGACCGGCCAGCTGCTGCACAGCCTGCGCGAGGCCGGCCTGCAGCCGGTGTCCGTCACCCCGGACGGCCCGGACCGCTACCTGGTCCGCCAGCACGGGGACCGCCCCGACCTGGACGTCCAACTGCTCGACCGGCAGGCGGTCACCGCCGCCCTGGTCCAGCGGGCCTGGCGCCGACTGCGGCTGCGCACCGCCCCGCACCCGCGCGCGCTGCGCTCGCTGCGCACCGGCCTGGAGCACGAGGCCCTGGTCTCCTACGCGGCCGTCGCCGCCGGGGTCCGCACCCGCCCGGTCGCCGCCACCGCCGAACTCGGCCGGGACGCGGCACTGGTCGCCTACCGGCGGCTGCCCGGCCGCACCCTGGAC
>NZ_JAIY01000004.1:232204-275184 GCF_000710405.2 Kitasatospora sp. MBT66
TCGACCCCGCGCCCGTCGACCCCGCGCCTGCCGACCACGCGCCCGCCGCGGGACCCGCCCCCGATCTGCTGGACGGCATCCGCGCCGAGGTGCTCCGCAGCCGCCCGCAGGCGCCCGTCCGGCCGGTCCGGCTGGAACGGCTGCGCCCCCGCACCCTGCTCGCCGTCGTCGGCGGCCTGGCGGCCGGGTGGCTGCTGGTGCCGCAGCTGTTCGCCACCGAGCAGAACCCGATCGCGGCCCTCGCCGACGCCGACCCGTTCTGGCTCGCCCTCGCCGTGCTGGCCGCGGCGGCCGGCCATGTCGCGGGGGCGATGGGCTTCGTCGGCTTCGTCCCCGAACGGCTGGACTTCCGCAACGCCGTACTCGCCCAGGTGGCCGGGTCCTTCGTCAAGCTGGTCTCCCCCGGCGGGGTCGGCGGCGTCGCGCTGAACACCCGCTTCCTCCAGCGGGCCGGCATCCCGACCGCGCAGGCCCTGTCCAGCGTCGGCGTGGGCCAGCTGCTCGGCCTGGCCCTGCACCTGCTCCAGCTCGGCGCGTTCGTCTACCTGACCGGGGTCGAGCCCGGCGGCTCCGACCTGGACGCCCTACCGGCCGTGGTCGGCGGCCTCGCGGTGGCGGGCGTCCTGCTGGCCGCGGTGTCCTCGGTGCCGCCGGCCCGGCGCTGGCTGGCCGCCCGGCTGCGCCCGCTGACCGCCGAGGTGCTGCCCCGGCTGGTGGAGCTGCTGCGCAACCCGGGGCGGCTGGCGGTCGGCTTCACCGGGCAGTTGCTGGTGTCGCTGACCCTGATCGCCTGTCTGTACTGCTGCGCCCGGGCGGTCGGGCAGGATCCGTCCTTCGCCTCGGTCGGGGTGGTGTTCCTGGTCGGCAACGCGGCCGGGAACGCGGCCCCGACCCCCGGCGGGGCGGGCTTCGTGGACAGCGCGCTGGTGGGACTGCTGGAACGGGCCCCCTCGATGGGGGTGGGCGGCGCGATGGCCGCCGTCGTGCTCTTCCGGCTGCTCACCTTCGTCCTGCCGGTGCTCCCCGGCTGGGCGGCGTTCACCTGGCTCCAGCGCCGCAGGGCGCTCTAGGGCCCGGCGAGGGGTCCCGGCCGGCTACTCCCGGTACTCGTCCTCGTCCAGCGGGACGGTCCGGCTCTGCTCGGCGACGTCCGCGACCTCGGTGGCCGGGTCCGCGCCCAGTGCGCGGCGCTCGGCCAGCTCGTCGTACTCGTCCTCCGCCGCCTCGTTCTCCGCCTCCACGGCCTCGGCGACCTCGTCCAGGTAGTCCTCGTGGTTCTGCGGCATGGTGTCCGTCCTCGTTCCTCGAAGGTTCCTCGGAGGCTTCCCCCGGCCCGTGGGTCCCGCTCGCTGGGGTACTCGCAGTATCCGTCGGCCACCGGCCCGGCGCGACGCGCCACCGGCCCCCCGGCGTGTTGCCCGCCCGGGGAATTGACCCGGGAAAACCGGCCCGGAATGCACCCCGCCCGGGGTGCACCCCGTTCCTAGGCTCGTACCCATGACGAACACCACCACGCACCGGACCACCGCCCGCCTCGACTTCGCCCGCACCACCCCCAAGGTGTTCCGGGCGATGATCGCCCTGGACGCCGCCGCCCGCGCGGGCCTCGACCCAGCGCTGGTCGAGCTGGTGCAGGTCCGCTCCTCCCAGCTCAACGGCTGCGCCTACTGCCTGGACATGCACGTCAAGGACGCCCGCAAGGCCGGCGAGAGCGACGAGCGGATCTATCTGCTCCCGGTCTGGCGCGAGGCCCCGGAGGAGGTCTACAGCGAGCGCGAACGGGCCGCCCTCGCGCTGGCCGAGGAAATCACCCGCATCGGCGACGGCGTCTCCGACGCGGTGTACCAGCGGGCCGCCGAGCTCTTCCCCGAGCCGGAGCTGGCGCAGCTGATCTCGCTCTGCTTCACCATCAACGCCTGGAACCGGATCAACGTCGCCACCCGCAAGACCCCCGGGACGCCCTGACCCCCGCCGCGCGGGACACGGGCCCCGCCGGGCACCGGGGTACGATCGGAGCCGTACCAGCAGGGCTTACCCACACCTCCCGGTGGCCCCGAGGCCCTTACGAACGACGGGGAAACGCATGTCCGGCTCGCACTACTTCTCCGGTGCACCCGAGGTCGCCAGCGAGCGCCGGCCGATCACGGTCACCCTGCCGGACCTCACCCTGGAGCTCAGCACCGACGCGGGCGTCTTCTCCCGCAGCCGGTTGGACCCGGGCACCCGGATCCTGCTGGAGCAGGCGCCGCCGCCCCGGGTGCGCGGCCCGATCCTGGACATCGGCTGCGGCTACGGCCCGATCGCGCTGACCTGGGCGAGCCGCCGCAAGCGGCTCCCGGTCTGGGCGGTGGACGTCAACGGCCGCGCCCTGGACCTGGTCCGGGACAACGCGGAGTCGCTGGGCCTGGGCAATGTGCACGCCGCGCTGCCGGAGGAGGTCCCGGCCGAACTGCGGTTCGCGGCGATCTACTCCAACCCGCCGATCCGGATCGGCAAGGCGGCGCTGCGGGGGCTGCTGGAGCAGTGGCTGGACCGGCTCACCCCGGACGGCTCGGCCTTCCTGGTGGTGCAGAAGCACCTCGGCTCGGACTCGCTGCAGAAGTGGCTGAACGAGCACGGCTGGCCGACCACCCGGCTGACCTCGGTCAACGGGTTCCGGATTCTGGAAGCGCGGCCCCGCCCGACGGCGGGCGAGGGCCCCGAGAGTGGACGAGGGACGACGTCGTGAAGCAGCTCCGCGGGACCGAACTGAAGCGGCTGCACCGCTCCTGGCGGCGTGGCAACGAGTTCCGGCTCGCGATGATCCTGGAGAACCTCCAGTCGCCGTTCAACGTCGGCTCGGTGGTCCGGACCGGCGCCGCGATGGGCGCGGAGAAGCTCTACCTCACCGGTGACACCCCGTCGGTGCGCTCCTCCGGCGCGCAGAAGGCCGCGATGGGCACCGACAAGTACCTGAAGGTGGAGCACTTCCCCACCGTCGCCGAGGCGGTGGCCGCGGCGAAGGCCGACGGCTTCAAGGTGGTCGGCCTCGAACTGGCCGACGAGGCGGTGCCGATGTTCGCCGCCGAGCTGACCCCGGCCGTCGCCTTCGTGCTGGGCCACGAGGACCGCGGCATCACGGCGGACGCGCTCGCCCTCTGCGACCAGGTGGTGTTCGTGCCCCAGCTGGGCCGGGTCGGCTCGCTGAACGTCTCCGCCGCCGCCACGGTGGCCTGCTACGAGGCGCGCCGCCAGGGGTACGCGATCAGCGGCACCCCGGACGGCTCGGACGCCGGCGGCTTCGACATCGACCTCGACGACGAGTGATCCGCCGCCGGCGGGAGGGCACCCCTCCCGCCGGCGGACCGGCTCGGATCCCGGGAGTCCCGGCGGGTCCCGGGAGTCCCGGCGGGCCCCGGCCGGGTCAGACCTCGACCAGCACCTTGCCCCGGTTGTGCTCGCGGTCCAGGTAGAGGCTGCGGTAGGCCGCCGGGATCTCGTCGAAGCCCTTGTGCACGGTCTGGTGGTAGCGGATCTCCCCGTCCCGGACCAGCCCGCCCAGCTCCTGGTGCATCTGCGCCAACAGCGGCTCGGTGAACCACTCCTGGGCGAAGATGCCGCGGATCGTGGTGCGCGGGAACATGATGTACGGCAGCAGCCTCGGCCCGGTCAGCTCACCGTTCACCGTGGTCGCCCACTGCCAGCAGACCGCCACCCGGCTGTCCACGTTCAGCATCGTGAACACCGCATCGGTGACCGTGCCGCCCAGATTGTCGAAGTACCGGTCGACGCCGTCCGGCGCCGCCAGCAGCAGCGCCTGCCGGGCCTTCTCCGCGTCGTCGCCCTGGGTGTAGAGCACCACCTCGTCGAAGCCCAGCTCGCGCAGGTACTCGGCCTTGCCCGGCGAACCGGTGGTGCCGACCACCCGGCCGGCCCCGGCCCGCTTCGCCAACTGGCCCACCAGGGTGCCGATCGAGCCGGAGGCGCCGCTGACCACCACGGTGTCGCCGGGCCGGACCTCCAGGAAGCGGGTGAGCGTGCCCCAGGCCGTCATCCCGGGCGCGCCCATGATGCCGAGCGCCGTGGAGACCGGCAGCCGCTCGCCGTACCAGGACGGGTCGAGCCGGCGGTAGGCCGGGAACACCATCGGGAAGATGCCGGTCGTCCACAGCTCCTCGGCGCCGTTGTGGACGACGTGGGTGCGCCAGCCGCCGAAGCCCTGCACCAGGTCGCCGACCGCGAACGCCGCCGCCGGACCGGCCTCGACCACCTCCATGATCGAGTCGGCGCCCATGTGGTGGCCGATCGGCGTCTCCAGCGCCAGGCCGTTCTGGTACGGGTCCACCGAGACGTACCTGGTCCGGAAGAGCATCTCGTCCGGCCGCAGGTCGATCCGGACGTCCTCCACGACCTTCTCGTAGACCCGGTTGACGTCGGGCACACCGTCCAGGTGCTCCCGGACCACCCACTTCTCGATCCTCATGCCAGGGCTCCCGTCTGCACGTTCTCGCTGTCCTCGCTGTTCTCGTCGCTCTTGCCGCCCTTGCCGCTCGCGGCCTTGCTCGCGGCCTTGCTCGCAGGCTTGCTCGCGGGCGGCACCGTCCGCCGGCCCGGCTCCGCGGGCCGCCCCACCGGGATCACCAGGTGGGTCGGCATCGGGGCGCTCGGGTCGATCCCGGCGGTGAACTCGATCCCGTCGTCCCGGCAGACGAACTGCATGACGTGCCGTCCGGCGGCAGCCGCCCGGATCAGCCCGCCGATGGTCGCCCAGACCCCGGAGAGGTAGAAGTTCGACAGCCCGGGCAGCACCGGGCCGCTCTTCTTGATCTCCTCCTCCACCGTCTCGGCGCCCTCCACGAAGGGGTTCCAGCCGGGGAAGGTGCCGTCGTAGACGCCCGTGTAGCGGACCTGGGTCAGCGGGGTGGACACGTCGGCGACGGCCACCGCGTCCTTGAAGCCCGGGTAGCGCTCGTCCAGGAAGCCGACGATGCCGTTGCGGACCCGCCGTTTGGCCGCCATGTACTCCCGGCCGTGCTTGACCGGCAGGGTGTGCAGCTCCTCGCCGCGCCGCACCCGGGAGGACTGCTCGGGGCCCTCGTGCAGCGCCCGCCAGGGGGCGATGTCGGAGAAGTACGTCGCGAACACCACGGTGGAGTTCTCCGGCGCCAGCTCCGGGTAGTGCCGGGTGCGGAACTGCACGTTCACCGAGGGGCAGCGGATCCCGGTCAGCTCCGCCGTCTCCCGCTCGCCCAGCAGGTGGGTGGTGCACGGGTCGCCCTCGGGGAACGGCTTGCGCAGCCCCAGGAAGAGCGACACGTACCCGGGCGACAGCTGGCCCGGCTCGTCGATCAGCGAGGTGTAGAGCCGCCGGTAGGTGTCGTTGAGGTACTGGCCCTTGAGCAGCTTCATCACGGTGGTGTGGCCGTCGGCGGCGGACACCACGATGTCGGCGCGGAACTCCCGGCCGTCGCTGAGCCGCACACCCACCGCGCGGTCCCGCTCGACCAGGATCTCCTCGACCTTGGCGTTGTAGGTGATCTCGCCGCCGAGACCGAGGTAGCGCTCCTCGATCGACCGGGCCAGCGCGAGCGAACCGCCCTCCGGCACCCCGGCGGCGTGGTTGGCGTGCGAGGCGAGCTGGAAGTAGAACGGCAGCACCGGGAAGGCCGGGTGCTTCTCGTAGAGGATGAAGTTGAACGCCTCGCGCAGCAGCGGGTCGCGGAACCGCTGCGAGAAGTCCGTCATCAGCAGCGTGATCGACTTGCGGATGGTGTTGAAGTGGGGGACGAAGGAGGCCAGCATCCGCCAGCGCTCCAGCCGGCCCATCAGCCCGACCGGCTTGAGGAACGGATAGGCCGCGAGCGCCTTGCGGAAGGTGCGGATCCCGGCGCAGAACTCGCGGATCGGGGCGGCGTCGGCCGGCGAGAGGCCGAGCAGGTGCGCCTCCAGCCGGTCCGGATCGGAGTAGAAGCGGACCTCCCGGCCGTCCCGGCCCCGGACGATGTTGAAGACGTCGAAGTGCCGCATCTCCTTGCCCTGGAGCGCGCCCAGTTCGAGCCAGATCTGGTACATCTCGTTGCCCGGGCCGTTGCCGAGCAGCCAGCTGATGCACCAGTCGAAGGTGAAGTCGCTGCGGTCCCAGCCGGTGCAGGAGCCGCCGGGGATCTCGTGCATCTCGAAGATCCTGGTGCGGTAGCCGTTCATCCGGGCGTAGCACCCGGTGGACAGTCCGCCGAGACCGCCGCCGATGACGATCATCGACTCCCGCCGGGGTGCGGTGTCTTTCTGCCGTGCCATCTCTGGCCTTCCTCGTGGTCCTTGCCTTGCCTGGTGGTGCCTGGCGGTGCCTGGCGGTGGCCCGGTCGGGCCGCCCGCGACGGCGGTCACCAGGCGATCGGGAGCGCCTGCAGACCGTTCACCATCGAGGCCTCCTTCCAGCGCAGTTCGCGCTCGGGGACGGCCAGCCGCAGGCCGGGCAGGCGGGTCAGCACCCGCTCGATCGCCACCTGCAGCTCCAGCCGGGCCAGGTGCGCGCCGATGCAGTAGTGCACGCCGTGGCCGAAGCCGATGTGCGGGTTGCCCGGCCGGTCGAGGACCAGCCGCTCCGGCTCCTCGAACACCTCCGGGTCCCGGTTGGCGGCGGCGGTCGCGATCATCACCGCCTCGCCGGCCCGGATCACCACCCCGCCCAGCTCGACGTCCGCGGTGGCGTACCGGGGCAGGCTGAAGCCGGTGAGCAGCGGCACGTACCGCATCAGCTCCTCGACCGCCCTGGGGATCAGCTCGGGCCGCTCCCGCAGCCGTGCCGACTCCTCGGGGTTGACCAGCAGCTGGTGGAAGAAGTTGCCGATCTGGTTGGTGGTGGAGACGAAGCCGGCGATCAGCAGGTCGCAGGCGATGGAGAGGAGCTCCTCCTCGCCGATCAGCCGCTGCTCGCGGCAGGCCCGGACCAGCGTGGTGAGGAGGTCCTCGCCGGGCTCGCGGCCGCGCAGCTCCAGCACCCCGGCCATGTAGTCGATGAACGCCCGCCCCTCGACCGCGAGCACCTCGCCCGGGGTGACGGCGGAGAGCACCGTCTCCGCCCACTCCCAGAGCATCCGGTGGTTCTCGGCGGGGATGCCGAGCACCTCGCAGATGATGGTGGTCGGCATCGGGATCGCGAAGTCCTCGACCAGGTCGGCCGGGGCGCCCGCGGCGAGCATGCCGTCGAGCAGCTCGTCGGCCAGCTCCGCGGCCCGGATCCGCAGCCGCTCCACCCGGCGGGCGCTGAACTCCTTGGCCACCAGCGAGCGCAGCCGGGTGTGCTCGGGCGGTTCGGTGGAGAACAGGCCGGCGCCGGTGCGGGACACCGGGCGCATCCGGGGCTGGTCCTCGCCCATCGCGGCGGCCAGGCTGAACCTCGGGTCGGCGAGCACCGCCCGGACGTCCTCGTACCGGGTGGCCAGCCAGGCGCCGTCGCCGTACGGCATCCGGATCCGGACCAGCGGCTGGTCCCGCAACTCGGCGTAGCGGGGGTCGAGTTCGAGGCCGTTGGGCTCGAACGGGTAGGTCAGCGGCGGGTGCTGCCGGAGCATGGTCGCTTCCGTCTCTCGTGCGGGGGCGGGCAGGCTCGGGGCCCGCCCGGGGGCCGTCTCAGGACGCATGGGTGGCGGCTCCGGTGAGGATCGACCGGGCGAGCCCGGCGTTGTGGGCGATGAACTCGCGGTCGAGCATCTCGGCGTGGGTGCCGAAGCCCTTGAAGACCGCCGTCCGGGTGGCCGAGCTGCCGTGCCAGGCGCCGTCCCGGCCGGCCTCGTACAGCGCGACCTTCTCGTCGTCGGAGATCACGCTGAGCGCGGCGGCGACCACCCCGTGGTTGGGGGTGCGGCTGCAGAACCGCAGGTAGTCCCGGGCCTGTTCGCGGGTCTCCCGGGCGACGGCGGCGGAGCCGGTGTGCCGGTGCAGGTGCTCGGCGAGCTCGGTCTCGAAGGCCTGGAGGTGCTCGTCGGCGAGGTCGAAGGACTCCGGGATCCGGTGCGAGTCCATGATCACCACATTGGGCACCGCGCGGCCGCGCCGCTCCAGCTCCTTGGCGACCTCGAAGGCGAGGTTGCCGCCGAGCGAGTAGCCCAGCAACGCGCACGGGCCCTCCGGCTGGAGCGCCTCGACCAGGTCGGCGTACTGGTCGACCTTGTCGTCCCCGGACACGTAGTTGAAGGCGATCGTGCGGTACTCCGGCAGGTGCGCGGCGAACTGCCGGTACACCAGACCGTGGCCGCCGGCGGGCGGGAAGCAGAACAGCGTCTGCCGCTGCTCCTGGTTGAAGCCCAGGTAGGGCTGGGCGCCCTCGATCCGGCCGGTGATGATGTGCTCCACGGTCTTCGCCATCCCGTGCAGGGTGGTGACCTTGAACAGCTGGCTGACCGGGATGCTGATGTTGAACTCGGCCTGCAGCCCGTGGATCAGCTCGATCAGTCTGATCGAGGAGCCGCCCGACTCGAAGAAGTCGTGCTGGAGGCCGGGCTCCTCGATGCCGAGCAGGGTGCGCCAGTGCTCGGCCATCCGGACCTCGTAGAGGGTGACCGGCGGTTCGGCGGCCTCGGCGGCGTCCGTGCGGGGCTCGGGCAGCGCCGCCACGTCCACCTTGCCGTTGGCGGTGAGCGGCAGCGCGGGCAGTTCGGTGAAGTGGGTCGGGATCATGAAGGTCGGCAGCTGCCCGGCCAGGTGGCGGCGCAGCGCCCGGTGGTCGAAGGTCCGGCCGGGCGCCGGCACGCAGTACGCGCAGAGCACGTGCTCGCCGCCGCGGTCCGCCCGGACGGTGACCACCGCCCCGGCCAGCTCCGGCCATTCGGCCAGCCGGGTCTCGATCTCGCCCAGCTCGATCCGGTGGCCGCGCACCTTGATCTGGGAGTCGGCCCGGCCGAGCAGGTGCACCCCGCCGTCGGCGTCCCAGCGGGCGAGGTCCCCGGTGCGGTAGAGCCGGACCGGCTCGGTGCCGTCGGCGCCGCCGAGCGGCAGGGTGGCGAAGCGGCGCGCGGTCTGCTCCTCGTCTCCGAGGTAGCCGAGCGCCACGCCGGAGCCGCCGATCCACAGCTCGCCGGTCACCCCGGGCGGGACCGGCCGGCCCTGGGCGTCGAGCAGGTGGAAGGCGCTGTTCGGGAACGGCCGCCCGATCGGGACCATCCGGCTGGGCTCCAGGCCGTCCGTCGGCCCCTCGAAGTACGCGCTGTCGATGGTGGTCTCGGTGAGCCCGTAGGAGTTGACCAGCCTGGTCCGCGGGCCGCACAGGGCGCCCAGCCGCCGGTACTCCTCGACCTTCCAGACGTCCGAGCCGACCACCAGCAGCCGCATGAACGCCAGGTCCTGCCCGGTGCGTTCGCAGTGGTCCAGCACGGTGCGGACCACGGCCGGGACGAACTCCGCGGCGTCCACCCGCTCGGTGCGCATCACCTCGTACAGCCGGGCGGTGTTGAACAGCAGCTCCCGGCCGACCAGCACCAGGGTGCCGCCCGAGCACAGCGCGCGGACCACGTCGCCGGTGAAGACGTCGAAGGCGGGGCCGGCCATCTGGAGGTGGGTCCTGGCGTCGATGTCCAGGCGGTACTCGGACTGCCAGGCCCGGTACGCCGAGGCGAGGTTGCCGTGGGAGACCCGCACCGCCTTGGGGCGGCCGGTGGAGCCGGAGGTGTGGATGACGTAGGCCGGGTCGTCGAGGCCCACCGGCACGTCGGCGAAGCCCTCGCCGTCGGGGTCGTCGGCACCGGTGGTGCCGTCGGCACCGAGTTCGGCGGTGGTGACCAGCCGGGCCGGGAGTCCGCCGAGCCGCTCGCGGTCGTCGCCGACCAGCAGCCCGGCCCCGGTGTGGCCGACCAGGTACGCCAGCCGCTCCACCGGGTGGCCCGGATCCAGCGGCAGGTAGGCCGCGCCGGTGCGGAGCACCGCGAGCAGCGCCACGATCAGCTCCGGCGACTTCTCCAGGCAGAGCGCGACCACCGTGCCCGGTCCGGCGCCCAGCGCCCGCAGCCGCACGGCGGCCCGGCGGGAGCGCCCGGCCAGCTCGCCGTACGTCAGCCGGACGGTCGGGCCGGACTCGGCCGGCACCGCCACCGCGGGCGCCGCCGGGTCGGCCGCCGCCGCGCGCAGCACCAGCTCGTGGACCGGCTCGGCGAACGGCACCCGCCGGTCGGCGCCGCTCCACTCCCGGAGCACCACGGACCGCTCCCGCTCGCCGAGCAGCTCCAGCCCGGTGGCCGCCCGCTCCGGCCCCGCCGTGGTCAGCGCGTCGAGCAGATTGACGTAGTGGCGCGCCATCCGCGCCGTCGTCCCGGGCAGGAAGAGGTCGGTGTTGTACTTGAAGACGCAGTGGAAGCGGCGCTCCGCCTCGTCCTCGTAGGCGGACAGGGTGAGGTCGAACTGCCCCTCCTCCTCGGGGAGTTCGATGTACTCGAGGTGGTACCCGTACTTCTCGGTGGCCACCTTGTGGTGCAGCAGGATGAACATCGCCTGGAAGACCGCCGAGCGGCTCGGGTCGTGCTGCAGCCCGAGCTGCTCCACCAGCAGCACGAACGGGTACTCCTGGTGGTCCAGCCCGCCGAGCACGGTGGTCCGCACCCGCTCCAGCAGCTCGGCCACGGTCGGCCCGCCGGCCAGCGAGACGTGCAGCGGCAGCGGGTTGACGAAGTAGCCGTAGACGCCGGCGAACTCCTCGTCGGTGCGACCCGTCACCGGGCTGCCGACGATGATGTCCTCCTGGCCCGCGTAGGCGTGCAGCAGCAGGTAGTAGGCGCTGAGCAGCACCATGAAGACGGTGACGTTGTGCGCGCGGGCCAGCGCGTGGACCCGGGCGCTGAGCTCCTCGTCCAGGACGAAGAACTCGGAGGCGCCGTTGTGGGTCTGCACCGCCGGCCGGGGCTTGTCGGTCGGCAGGCTGAGCAGCGGCACCTCGGCCGGCAGGTGGGAGCGCCAGTACTCCAGCATCCTCGGCGCCTCGCGGCCGGCCAGGAAGGCGTTCTGCCGGTTGAGGAAGTCCAGGTAGCGGGCGGCGACCGGGGGCAGCTCGGGCACCCGGCCCCGGCGCAGCCCCTCGTAGACGGCCAGCAGCTCCTCGATGAAGGTGAAGGTGGAGATCGCGTCCGAGATGATGTGGTGGACGGCCTTCATGATCACCCAGCGGGCCGGGCCGCGCCGGAACAGCCGGAACCGCACCAGCGGGTCCCGCTCCAGGTCGTACGGTCGGCGGTACTCGCGGACGATCATCGCGTGGATGTCGTCCCAGGCCAGGTGCTCGACGTCGAAGACGTCGAAGTCCGGCTCCACCTCGGCGGAGATCCGCTGCACCGCCCGGCCGGCGTCGAGCGTGAAGTTCGCCCGCAGGCTCGGGTGGCGCTCGACCATCGCCCGGAAGGCCGCCGCCATCAGCTCGGGCTCCAGCTCCACCCGAACCTCGACCGCGCCGCCGATGTTGTAGGCGAAGCCGTCCGGGTTGAGCTGCTTGAGGAACCAGAGCGCCTTCTGGTTGTGCGTCAGCGGGTGCGCGGACTCGTCCTCGTAGCGCTCCACCCCCGCCGCCCCCGGACCGGCCGGCTCCTCGTCCAGCAGCTCGGTCAGCGACTCGTGCAGCCGGGCGACCAGCTCGGCCACCGGGGCGTTCCCGAGCAGCGCCACCACCGGGAGGGTGACCCCGAGTTCGCCGCTCAGCCGGGCGCGCAGCTCCATCGCCAGCAGCGAGTCCAGCCCGAGGCCGCCGAGACCGGCGGCCGGGTCGACCCGGTCGGCCGGCACCCGCAGCACGGTGGCGGCCAGCTCGGTGAACAGCTCGGTGAGCAGTGCCCGCCGCTCCTCCTCGCCGGCCGTCCGCAGGGTGTCCAGCAGCCCGGTCCGTTCGACGGCCGGCGTGGACTCCCGTGCGGCCGCGGCGAGTTCGGTCACCAGCGGCGGCGGGGCCGGGTACCAGGAGAGGAAGACCGGCCAGTCGACCACGGTGGCGACCAGCAGTTGGGCCCGGTCCTGGCCGAGCACCCGCTCCAGCACGGCCATACCGGTCTCCGGGGCGAGCGAGCTCATGCCCCGGCTGTGCCGGTAGTGGTCGATCAGGCCGAGCTCCTCGATCATCCCGGTGGCCCAGGGGCCCCAGTCCAGGCTGAGCGCGGGCAGGCCGAGCGCCCGGCGGTGATGGGCGAGGGCGTCCAGGAAGGCGTTGCCGGCGGCGTAGTTGGTCTGGCCGGCGGTGGTCAGCAGGGAGGCGATCGAGGCGAACAGCACGAAGTGGTCCAGCGGCTCCCCGGCCAGCTGCCGGTGCAGGGCGAGGGCGCCGAGCACCTTGGGGCCGTACACGGTGTCGAAGGCCGACCGGTCCAGCTCGCCGACCAGGGTGTCCCTGACCTGCCCGGCGAGGTGGAAGAAGCCCCGGACCGGCGGCCGGTCCAACCGCCGGTACTCGGCCAGCCAGGCGGCCAGCGCGGGCTCGTCGGTGACGTCCAGCGCGGCCGGGACGACCTCGGCCCCGAGCTCCTCCAGCTCGCGCAGGAAGGCCGCCCGCTGCCCGTCCCGGCTCTCCGGGTCGAGCGCGCGCCACGACTCGCGCGGCGGCGGCGTGCTGCGGCCGACCAGGATCAGCCGGCGGGCGCCGCGCTTCACCAGGGTGCGGCAGAGCAGTTGCCCGAGCGCCCCGAACGCCCCGGTCACCAGGTAGGCGCCGTCCGCCCGCAGCCGCGGCGCCAGCGGGCGGCTGAGCCCCTCGGCGGTCCGGAGCCGGCTGGTCAGCCGCCGGCCGCCGCGCAGCGCGATCTCGTCCTCGTCGGCCAGCGCGAACTCGCGCAGCAGCGCCTCGGCCTCGGCCTCCGCCTCGGCCTCCGCCTCGATGCCTGTGGCGGGGAGGTCGATCAGTTTGCCCTGGTGGGTGGGGAGCTCCTGGTGCCGCAGCACCCGGGTGATGCCCCAGGCCGGGGCGGCGAGCGGCTCCACGGCTTCGCCGGGGGCCACGGCCTGCGCGGCCCGGGTGATCACATGGAGCCGGCAGTCGGGGAGTTCGGCCGCCAGCAGGGCGGCGAGCGTGACCAGGCTGTAGGCGCCGGGGGCGGTGTGGCCGGCCGCGGTGGCGGGGTCGGCGGTGGCGAGCCCGGGGCGGTCGAGGTTCCACAGGTGGACCACGGCGGCCGGGTCGGGGGCGCCTCCGGCCCGCCGGTCGGCGAGCAGCCGGGCCAGGTCCGCGGCCGAGCCCGGCTCGACGGTGGCCGGGTGGCCGTCGGCGGCGGCCAGGTAGCCGGTGCCGGGGCGGACCCGCAGGCAGCTGCCGCCGCGGGCGGCGATCCGCTCGGCCAGGGCGTCCGCGACCCCGCCGCCGTCGGCGAACAGCAGCCAGTGGTCGGGGTGCTCGGCCAGCAGGTCCGGGGCGTCGCCGGCGGCCGGCAGCTCCGCCCAGGCCGGTTCGGCGAGCCAGCCGTCGATGGTGCCGAGGCCGACCGCGGTGGCGGCCCGTTCGACGTCGGCGGCCCGGAAGCCGGTGACCCCGCCGAGCGGGGCGCCCTGCTCCTCGTACACCGCGAGGTCGCCGAGGAGTTCGGCGCCGGCGCCCCGGGTGACGGTGGCGTGCACCCAGAGCGGGCGGTCGCCGACCGCGTCCAGCCGGACCTCCCCGATCGCCACCGGCAGCCGGATCCCCCGGGCGTCCGCCGGCCGGTCGGCCAGCAGCTGGGGCGTCAGCAGGGTCTGGAAGAAGGCGTCCATCACCACCGGGTGCACCTGGTGCCGCTCGCCCTGCCCGGCGACCGGGGCGGGCGGACGGATCCGGGCGAGTGCCTCGCCGGGGCCGATCCAGACCTCCTCGATGCCCTGGAAGGCGGGGCCGTAGTGGTAGCCGAGCGCGGCGAGTCCGGCGTAGCAGTCCGCCCCGGCGAGCCGGCGCAGCGCCCGCCCGCGGACCGCCTCCGCGTCCAGCGGCCGACCGGGCCGGCGACGCTGGCCGGGGCGGACGGTGCCGACGGCGTGCACGGTGCGCTCGCGGCCCTCGCCGGTGGCGACGGTGAAGGTGCCCTGCTCGGCGCAGAGGGTGAGCCGGACGGCGCGGCTCTCGTCGTCCGGCAGCAGCAGCGCCTTGCGCAGCTCGATGTCGGCCAGGGCGGCGTCCGTCCCGCCGGTGAGGGCGCGGACCGCCTGGACGGCCATCTCCAGATAGCCCGCGGCCGGGAACACCACGTCCCCCTGGATCCGGTGGTCCTCCAGGTAGGGCAGGGCCTCGGCGTCGAGCCGGGCCTCCCAGGCCGGTTCGGCGCCGGGCAGCCGGCGGCCGAGCAGCGGGTGGTCGACCAGCCCCTGCCGGACCTCGGCGACCGCCCTCGGCTCGACCCAGTGCCGGTCGCGCCGGAACGGGTAGCGGGGCAGCGGGACGATCCGCCCGGCGGGCTGGAGCACCGACCAGTCGACCTCGACACCGAGGTTGTGGAGCGCGGCCAGCGAGGCGGTGAAGGTGGCCTGTTCGTCCTCCTGGCGGCGGATCGAGGGCAGGGTCCGCGGCTCGGGCCGGTCGGCCGTGCCGGGGTGGGCCTCCACGGTCTCCTGGATCGAGCGGCCGAGCACCGGGTGCGGGCCGATCTCCAGGAACAGGCCGTAGCCGTCGTCGGCGAGCCGCTCCACGGCCTGCCGGAAGCGGACGCTGTCGCGGACGTTGTGCCACCAGTACCCGGCGTCCAGCTCGGTGCCGCGCGCGGTGCCCTCGCGGCCGGTGAGGTAGAGCGGGGTCTGCGCCGGGCGGGCCTTGATGTCGGCGAGCGACTCCAGCAGCTCGTCCTTGATCAGGTCCATCCGGGCGCTGTGGTACGGGACTTCGACGGTCAGCGGACGGGCGAAGACCTGCTCGGCGGTGAGCGCGGCGGCCAGTTCGGCGAGGGCCGGGGCGTCCCCGGCGAGGGTGAGCGCGGTGGGGCTGTTCACGGCGGCGACCGAGACCGCGCCCCCGTACGGGCGGATCCGGCGCAGCGCCTCGGCCTCGGTGAGCGAGACCGCGAGCATGCCGCCGGTGCCGGCCAGCTCCTGCTGCAGCCGGCTGCGGTGGAACACCACCTTGACCGCGTCGGCGAGGTCGTAGACCCCGGCCTCGTAGAAGGCGGCGACCTCACCGGTGGAGTGGCCGACGATCGCGTCCGGCCGCACGCCACGGCTGCGCCAGAGCGCGGCCAGGCCGGTCTGGACGGCGAAGTTGGCGGGCTGGGCGAGCCAGGTCTCGGCCATCCGGGAGTCCGCCTCGTCGGCGGTGAGCTCGTCGATCAGGGACCAGCCGGCCAGCTCGGCGAGGTGCTCGGCGCAGGACTCGACGGCCTCCCGGTAGACCGGTTCGGTGGCGAGCAGGCGGCGGCCCATCGCCCACCACTGCGGGCCCATCCCGGTGAAGACCCAGGCGAGCCGGCGGTGCCGGGCCTCGCGGCGGTGGCCGGTGAGGACCCGGGGGTGCGGTTCGCCGCGCAGATGGGCGGTGAGCGCCTCGTCGAGCGAGGCGCGGGCGGCGTGCTCGCGGGCGTCGTAGACCACCGAGAGCCGGGCGTCGTGGTGCTGGCGGCGGTGGGCGAGGGTGTGGCCGAGGTCGGCCGGGCGGGCCGGGCTGCCGCCGCGGACGCCGGCCAGTTCGGCCTGGACACCGGCGGCCAGTTCGGGCAGGGCGGCGGCCTCCCTGGCGGTCAGCGGCAGCACCGTCCAGCGCGGGCGCCCGGCGGCCGGTCCGTGCTCGGTGCCCCCGGCAGCGGCGGTGGCATCGTCGGCGGCGGTGGCATTGTCGGCGGCGCCGGCCAGCGCGGGTACGGACACCGGTGACGGCTCCGGTGACGGCTCCGGTGACGGCTCCGGCGCGGCCTCCAGCAGGACGTGGGCGTTGGTGCCGCCGAAGCCGAAGGAGTTCACCCCGGCCCGGGCCGGGCCCTCGTGCTCCGGCCAGGGGGTGACCTCGGTGGGGATCTCGTACGGCAGGGCGGCCGGGTCGATCGCCGGGTTGAGCCGCTCCAGGTTGATGTGCGGCGGCACGGTCCGGTGCTTGAGGGCGAGCGCGGACTTGATCAGCCCCGCCAGCCCGGAGGCCGACTCGGTGTGCCCGATGTTGGTCTTGACCGAGCCGACGTAGCACTTGTCGCCGGGACGGCGCCCGACGGCGAGGGCCCGGGCCAGGGCGCCCGCCTCGATCGGGTCGCCGACCGGGGTCGAGGTGCCGTGCGCCTCGACGTACTGGAGGCTGCCGGGGACGATCCCGGCCTCGGCGCAGACCCGCTCGATCAGGGTGACCTGGGCGTCCGGGTTGGGCACGGTGATGCCGTTGGTGCGGCCGTCCTGGTTGACGCCGCTGCCGATGACCACGGCGTGGACCGGGTCGCCGTCGCGCAGCGCGTCGGAGAGCCGCTTGAGCGCGACCACCGCGACGCCCTCGGCCCGGACGTAGCCGTCGGCCGACGCGTCGAAGGTGCGGGAGCGGCCCTGCAGGGAGAGGAAGCCGCCCTTGGTCTCCGCGATCGTGTACTGCGGGGCGATGTGCAGCAGGGTGCCGCCGGCCAGGGCGAGGTCGGTCTCGCCGCGCTGCAGGCTCTGCACGGCGAGGTGGACGGCGACCAGGGAGGAGGAGCAGGCGGTGTCGAGGGAGACGCTGGGGCCGCGGAAGTCGAAGCAGTGCGAGATGCGGTTCGACACCATCGTCATCATGGTGCCGGTGCCGGTGTGCGCGGCGAGGGTGTCGAAGGAGAGGTCCGAGAACTGGACGATCTTGTAGTCCAGGGTGAACGCGCCGACGTAGACGCCGACCTCACGGCCCGCCAGTTCGGCCGGCTTCTGCCCCCCGTCCTCCAGCGCCTCCCAGGCCACCTCCAGCAGTTTCCGCTGCTGCGGGTCCATGTGGTCGGCCTCGCGGCCGCTGATGCCGAAGAACGCCGGGTCGAACTCGTCGAAGCCGTCGATATAGCCGCCGCGGCCGCCGACCAGCCGGCCGGGCTTGGCCTTTTCCCGGCTGCCGAGGGTGGCGACGTCGTAGCGGCTGCGCGGGGTCGGGGTGATGCAGTCCTTGCCGTCGAGGAGGTTCTGCCAGTAGGTGCGGTGGTCGCTGGCCCCGCCTGGCAGGCGGCAGCCGATCCCGATGATCGCGATCTTCTCCCGACCGGCGCCCGGCGCGGCGGACGGGCCGCCGGGGACGGGGCGTTCGGAGGGTTCGGGGAGGTCCGGGGAGGTGACGAAGCGGGAATCCGTCATACGAGTCGAGTCCTTGGGTCGCTGCGTTCGCGCGCGCTGGCGGGCTGCGGGAGCGCCGCGCGCGCCGGGGGACAGCGGCCGCGCGCCGGGTTCCGGGCAGGCCGGAAGCCGGGTCGGCCGAAGGGGCGAGCCGGTCGGGAGGAGCGGGGGGGACGGGCCGGTGGGACAGGGCTGGGGCGGGACGGCGGGGCAGAGCATGGACGGGACGGCGGGGACGGGACGGCGGGGACGGGACGGCGGGCGCGGCTCAGGTGGTGCCGGTCGGGGAGCGCTCGGCCCGGGCGGGGCGGTGCCAGGCCTGGAGGTGGCTGGCGACCACCCGGCCGGTGGCCGGGAAGTCGGCCGGATTCGCCAGCCCCACCGCGAGCGGCCGGCGGCCGGGCCGCCAGGTGAAGCTGCCGAACACGTGGTCCCACACCGACAGGTCGGAGCCGTAGTGCCCGGCCTCCGCCAGATCGGTGCTGTGGTGCAGGCGGTGCTGCTCGGGACCGGCGAGCACATAATTGAGCGGGCCGATCCGGACGTCGATGTTGGCGTGCACGAAGTAGCCCTGGGCGACGACGAACAGGCCGACCACGAACACCGTCGGCGCCGAGAACCCGGCCGCGGCCAGCGCCAGCTGGACGGCGCCCTGGGTGAGCAGCACGTCCAACAGGTGGTTCACCCCGTTGTTGCCGACGTTCACCTTGTCGGGCACGTGGTGGACGCCGTGCAGCCGCCAGAGCCGCGGACTGGTGTGGCACCAGCGGTGGACCAGGTAGTTGGCCAGCGATCCGAGCAGCAGGGCGGCCGGGATCTCCACCCACGGCGGCAGCGCCGACCGGGGCGGGGCCAACCAGCCGACGAGGGCGGCCACGGGCACCTGGGAGAGTGCCCCGCCGATCATCGTCAGCAGGAAGTAGACGCCGTACCAGCCCCACTCGCGCACGCTCGGAGACCATTCCGGTTCGTACGGAATCAAACGTTCGAGCAGGGACATGAAAGCGATCACGCCGAGCAGGAACAGCTGGTTCACCCGGTCGAGGTCCCAGCGCAGACGCAGGGCCGCGACGGCTATCCCCACCAGGGTGACCAGCAGGAACGGGTAGGCGACGTGGCGCAGCACGGTTCGAAGCCGCTCGCCCATGACGACCCCCTTCGCTGTCCGCGGTCGAACAGTCACCAAAAGTGTTCGTTCAGATACTAAGGGCGGCCCGAAGTCATGGCGAGGCATTTTCGAGGGGAATCATGGAATTCTCGATTTGTCTGATGATCTGTAGACAAATAATTAGCCAGAAGCCGCGAGAATCCGGCCAGCGGCGAGCTTTTACGGATTATTCGATGACGGCATGATCATCCCGGCACGTTTGACGCTCCGGAGCAGCGGAGCCGTCTCCACCGCGACCACCCCCTCCAGCTCGCCCAGCCCCTGGGTCAGGTAGTCGTAGAACGCCCCGGTGTCCCGGCAGACCAGCCCCGCCACCAGGTTGCTCGGCCCGGTGGTCGCCGCCACGAAGCCCACCTCCGGGTGCTCCGCCATCGCCCGGCCGACCGCCGCCAGCCGCCCCGGCGCCACCGTCAGCCAGCAGAACGCCTCCACCTCGAAGCCGAGCGGGCGGGGATCGACGTCCACGTCGAAGAAGAGCAGCCCGCCGTCGACCAGCGCGGCCAGCCGCCGGCGCACCGTCGTCTCCGGGCTCCCGGACGCGGCCGCCAGCGCGGCCAGCGGGGCCCGCCCGTCCACCGCGAGCGCCGCCAGCAGCGCCCGGTCCAGCACGTCCAGCACGTCCAGCACGTCAGGAACATCCGGAACGTCAGGAACGCCCGGGACATGCGGGAGGCCCGGGGCCTTCGCCGCCGTCGGCCCGGTCCCCGCCGCGGCGCGGAGCCGGCCGATCTGCCCGTCGGTCAGCGCCGAGGTCCGCCCGCTCCACGCCACCTGCCCGCCGACATAGGTGCGCAGCAGGTAGTGCGCGGAGACCGACAGCACCCGCGGGCTCCGGGGCAGGGCGCCGAGCAGCAGTTCCTCGCGCTCCGGCCGCAGCCGCGCGCGGGCGTTGCAGACGATCTCGCCGCCGGACAGCAGGCTCACCCAGGAGGTGTCCGGCCGCCGGGCCAGCGCCTCGGCGAGCGGGGCGGCGGCGTCGGGCACGCACCGGATCCGGGTCAGCCAGTCGACCTGCCCGAGCAGCCGGGCATCGGTCCGCCCCACCACCCGCACCACCCCGGCGGCGCGCAGCCGCTGGTAGCGGCGGGCGACCGTCTGGTCGGACACCCCCAGCACCTCGGCGATCCGCCGGAACGGCGCCCGGCCGTCCACGTGCAGGGCGTGCAGCAGCGCCCGGTCCAGTCCGTCCAGCGTCACGGTTTCCACCAGCCGGATGGTAGGCGGTGTCGAGATCCGCCGGAAAGGCCCCTGCGAGCGGCGCGGGAGCGGCCGCCGGACCGAGAGTGACGGGGCGTCCGGCCGCAGTGGCCGGGCCTGGACGAGGGGGAACGGGGATGCGCACATGGGGACCGCTGGTGGCGGTCTGCCTCGGGGTGTTCATGCTGCTGACGGACGTCAGCATCGTGATCGTGGCCCTGCCGGACATCGGCGCGGGGCTGGACATGGACTTCGACGGACTGCAGTGGGTGCTCGACGGCTACGCGCTGGCACTGGCCGCGCTGCTGCTCGGCCTCGGCGCCCTCGCCGACCGGGTGGGCCGGCGGCGGGTGTACACGGTGGGCCTGGCGGTGTTCGCGCTCGCCTCGCTGGCCTGCGGCCTCGCCCCGGACGGAGCCACCCTGGTGGGAGCCCGGATCGTCCAGGCGGGCGGCGGTGCGGCGATGTTCGCCACCGCGATGGCGCTGCTCAACCTCTCCTACCGGGGCCGTGACCGGGCGGTGGCCTTCGGCGTCTGGGGCTCCGTCAGCGGCGCGGCGGCGGCCGTCGGGCCGGTGGCCGGCGGCCTGCTCACCGAGTACCTGGGCTGGCGGTCGATCTTCCTGGTGAACCTGCCGCTCGCGCTCGCCGCCGTGGTGCTGGCCCGGCGGACACTGCCGGAGTCCCGCGACCCGGGCGCCCGCCGGCTCGACCTGCCCGGCGCCGCGGCCTTCACCGTCGCGGCCGGGGCGGCCGTGCTGGGGCTGATCCGGGGCGGGACGGACGGCTGGACCTCGCCCGCCGTACTCGGCGCGGGTACCGCCGCGGTCGTGGCGCTCGCCGTGTTCGTGCTGGTCGAACGGCGCAGCCCGCACCCGCTGCTGGCGCCGGCCCTGCTGCGCCGGCCGGCCTTCACCGGGGTCCTGCTGTGCGGCGCCGTCTACTCGGCCACCGCCTTCTCCGGCCTGCCGTACATCTCGCTCTGGCTGCAGTCGGTGCTCGGCCTCGGCCCGATGGCCGCCGGGCTGACGCTGCTGCCGATGAGCGTCGTCGCCTTCGCCGTCCCGGCGCTGGCGGGCCGTCGGCTCGCCGCGCTGCCGGTCGCGGTGCCGCTGGCGGGCGGCCTGGCCGTGATCGGGCTGGGCACGCTAGTGCAGGGCGTCCTGGACGGCTCCTCCGGCTGGGCCGCCCTGCTGCCCGGCCTCGCCCTGACCGGCCTCGGCATCGGCGCGGTCAGCCCGGTCCTGGCGTCCGCCGCGATGGCGGCCGTCCCGCCCGAGCGCGGCGGCATGGCCGGCGGCGCCCTCAACACCTTCCGGCAGCTCGGCCAGGCGCTGGGCATCGCCGTTCTCGGGCTCGTCCTGCACGGGGGCCTGCGCGACGCCCTGGCCGGGCACCCGGCGGCCGGGCCCGACCCGGACGCCACCGCCGGCGCGCTGGCGTCCGGCCGGCCCCCGGCCGGGCTGCCCGGGGAACTGCTCCGGACCGCCTTCGCCACCGGCCTCGACCGCACCCTGCTGGCCGCCGGCCTCACCGCCCTGGCGGGCGCCGCGCTGGTCGCGGTACTGCTGCGGCGCCGGCCGGAGCGGGCGGGGTCACCGGACGACCAGTCGCCAGCGGTCCTCGAGGCCCCAGGTCCGAACCGCCACCAGACTGCCGGGCGGTAGTTCCACCGGCTCGTGCCGCCGCCGACCGAAGGTGCTGGTGGCGCCGAGCGGGTTCAGCCGCTCGTCCAGCACGGTCGCCTCCGCGAGCCCTCCGTGCCACCGCCCGGTCCGCACGGTCAGCCGCCCCGGCGGCCCGGCCCAGCGGACCACCTCGGCGCCCCGGCCGGCGAGCCGACGGTCGAAGGCGGGCACCGCCGTGAGCGGCACCACCTCCAGCCGCCACCGGCCGCCGCTCTCCACCCGGACCTGCTCGGGTTCGCCCGGCTCCGGCGGGCCGCCGACCGGCATGGCGCCGCCCCACTCCCCCGGGCTGCCGTACCCGGTCGCGATCCGCCGGCCCCCGGCCTCGACCGTGACGGACGAGGCCGTGTCCGCGAGCGACCAGGCCCGCAGTACCGCCGGGGGCCCGGTGTAGGCCAGGACGTCGTGTCCGGTGCCGTCCGCCCGGCCGGTCAGCTCACGGGCGTCCTCGACCGGCAGCAGTTCCAACCGCCACCTGCGCCGGCTGCGGATCACCTCGCCCCGGAACGGGCCGAGCGCCCGCCGGGCCGGGTCGGCGGGCACCAGTAGCCGCTGGACACCGTTCCGCGCCATGACATGGACGAACGCCAGCCTCCCACCGGCGTGGTCCTCCAGTCCCAGCAGGACTCCGTCCTCGGTCTCGACCTCCAACAGGGCCGGACCCGCCCCCTCGGGCCACGCGAACACCTCGCGGCGGTCCCCGATACCGTGCCGCACCGTCTCCGTCGACGGCGGCAGGTCCGCCGGACGGCCGGTGATCGACCAGTCCTCCCCCTGCTCGACCACCAGCAGTTGCCGGCCCTCCAGCAGCAGCGTCCAGTTGTCCGACCGGTACAGCTTCCCGGCCCGGTCACCGGTCGCCAGCACCTCCCGGCCGCCGTCCGCCGTGGGCCGGACCAGCCGGAACAACTGGGCGTCGTTCGTCGAGGAACGGTGCGTGACGTCGACCAGCACAGTGCCGCCCGGGTGGACCAGCACCCGGGGACCGACGCCGGTGACCCGGCCGGTCAGCTCGGCCGCCTCCGACGGATCGTGGAGCCGCAGCTGCCACCGGCGTGGGCCGGTCACGGTGATCCGGCGCAGCTCGTCCTGCCTCGCCGGGGGGACCAGCACGCTCCAGGCGCCCTTCCCCCGGTGGAGCTCGGTGCCGTCCGCCCCGCCCGCGAGCACGGTGATCTCCTCCAGCCCGTCCACGGCCACGGTCAGCACCACCGTCCGGGCCGGGCTCGGGTAGTCGACCTCCACCGTCTTCCCGTCCCGGGCGACCCACTCCGTCCGTTCCCCCATACGACCTCCCCCTTCGACGGCAGTGTCGCCACCGGGCGGCGACGGGCACCACCCCGCGGACGTCACAACCCCGCTCCACATCAACCGGCCGCACCCGGCTTGCCCCTCGCCCGGCCCGAGCCAGGGGCCGGCGCTCAAGTCGGAGGCCGGGCGGAGTGGAGAGTCGATGAGGCCGACTTCCTGTTTCTGGGTCTTTCTTCGGTGGCTCCCTTGCTGCGCGCAAGGGAGCCACCGAAACCGAGCCACGCCGCCGGTGAAATGGGGATTCGGAGCGGCCGACTTCCCACTCCGCATCGCCCGACCTCAGCCGGTTGCCCCGACAGCGGCCAGCCACGGCGGTCGCCACCTTCCCATTGAGGAAGGGACGTTGGCCGACCGCGCCCTGCGCGGCTGCTCCCGCTGTTCGGGCCGCGAAGCGGTTCCCGTCAGGTGCGAGGCGCGGTACCGGAGGGGAGTCGCTCCGTGTCGGCACCAAACGGAAGGAAGACGGTTCGAGTGGCGAGGAGCCAGCTGCCATCGATGTTGTGAAAGGTGTCCTCGTAGTGACCCACGTTCGCCGGGAGGCGGGGCTCGATGATGCCGCCGGTGTAGCCGTCGACCCGATATGTCGTCAGATACGAAACTGCGCGAGCCTTCGTCGCGGACTCGACCGTGACCAGGATGTTCGTCATCAGGCGACGCGAGAGCCTGTCCGAGGGGCGCGACGCGAAGTACGCACCCAGGGCCTCACGACCCTCGATGCGGCGGTCGCCGTGAGGCCAGTACCAGACGCCGTCGGGCGTGAACAGTTCAGCCACCGAACTCGGCTCACCGAGGTCGAGGCGGTGGATGAAGTCCACGATGATCCGCTCGCAAGCGCGTTCCGCGAGCAATCGGTCGATCGGGGTAATGATCTTGTCGTCCATTCCCTCTTCCTAGCAGCTGGATCGGGTAGCGGAGCAGCGGTTTTCCGGCGCCGTCCGGCACCACTGCCGAGTCGACTCGGTACTTCTCGCTGCGGACCCGGCCGGCCTGAACCTTTCTTCGGTGGCTCCCTTGCTGCGCGCAAGGGAGCCACCGATCCGCTCCGCTCCCCCGACCTCGGCCGACTGCCTCTCGCTCGGCCCGAGCGAGAGGAATCTGCTCATGCCGCGGGCCGGACAGAGCGAGAAGTCGATGGGGCCGACTTCCTACTCCGCCCCGGTGGCCCCCTTGTGCGGCAAGGGGGCCACCGGAACACCGCTGTCCGTAGGCAGCCGTTCGCCAACACCGTCCTTCTGGCACGGTCGGAGGTCACCGGGAGCAGGGAAGTCGATTCCGCCGACTTCCCACTCCCAGGTCTTTCCCTCCGATGGACCTTGCCGTGTGCACGGAGCCGCCCGGACCGGGCCGCACCGCCGGTGGAGTGGGAAGTCAGTGAGTCCGGCTTCCCACTCCAGCTCGCTCGGCTTGAGCGAGGGGCAGCCGGCTGAGGTCGAAGTGAGGGGAGGACGCGGTGAGAATCGTTTCCGGTGGCCCCTTGCTGCACGCAAGGGGCCACCGGAGCACCGCAAGGGCCCTCGTCGGGTTCCGGTGAGGGCCGATGAACTGCACCGGCCAACTCGGAGGTGGCGCAGGAAGTCGGACGGGCCGACTTCCTGCGCCACCGGAGCGCCGCCGTCTGTGGGCAGCCCTCCGCCGACGCTGCTTCTTCTGGGAGGCCGAAAGTCAGCAGGAACAGGAAGTCGGTGTCGCCGACTTCCTGTTCCTGCACGCTCGTTCGGTGGCTCCCTTGCTGCTCGCAAGGGAGCCACCGGGGCCGGGCCGTGTACCGGGTGGAGTGGGAGGTCGGTGGGTCCGACTTCCCACTCCGGGAGGGTTACTGGGGTATGCGGGTGTGGGGCTGCTGGTGGGCGGTCCAGGTGTGTTCGGTGGTGCCGTCGGGGAGGGTGTGGGTTTCCCAGTGGCCGTGGCGGGTGATCGGCGGCGGGGGCGGGCCGATCCTGAGGGCGGTGACGACGCCGGTGATCACGGTGGCGATGGCGAGGGCGAGGAGGACGGCGAAGGCGGCGCCGACGAGGAAGCCGCTCACCCCGGGGCCGCCTCGCGCAGCAGGGTGAGGAGGTTGAGGAGGGTGGAGAGGGGGGCGTCGCCGAAGTCGACGAGGAGGCGGCCGTCGATGGTGGGGTCCGAGACTGCGATGGAGCCCCAGCGCAGGCCGTGGGGTCTGCCGCGTTCGTGGAGTTCGAGGAGGAGGGCGGTGACCTCGGGTTCGGTGTAGGTGCGCAGGTAGGGGTCGTGGGGGTCGACGGGGGCGTTCACGCGGCGAAGTCCAGTTCGAACCAGACGACCTTGCCGGTCCTGGTGGGGTCGACGCCGAGGCGGTGGGTGAGGGCGCGCACGAGATGGAGGCCTCGGCCGGAGACGGCGTAGGGGTCGGCGGAGATGCGGGGTTCGGGGAGATCGGGGCAGTCGTCGCAGACGGCGACGCGCAGCGTGGTCGGCCGGAGGCAGACCAGGACGGCAGGGACGGCGGAACCGGCGTGCCGCCAGGCATTGACGAAGAGCTCATGGAACGCGAGTTCGGCGTCGTCGACGGCATCGGGCCGCCACCCGGCGGAGAGGAGGAGGGAACGCAGTTCCGCGCGGACGGCGGAGCAGTCGGGCGGGTTGCAGGCACGCATGAGAAACCTCCGAATGAGGTCGTGCGAGTGGGGAGAAGAGGCGTCGGCGGAGACGTCACCGTGAGCCAGGCCCGGCCATGGCTGCTCTGCGGCGCAAAGGGCAGCAGGCGCCTACTGCCCATACAAACAGGCATTACTGACGATCCGTCGGATCGCTATGAGACAGACCATAGCCCACGTCGCCACAGATTTGTGGCGCCAATCGGGAAGTTCCCTCTAACGTGGCATCCGGCCCGGATGGACCCGCTCGCCGTGGGCGCGGCACACTGGCCCTGCGCTATCCAGAGAGGACGCCATGGCCCTTCGCTCCAACCCAACCCTCCGTCAACGCAGGCTCGGTACAGAGCTGCGGCGGATGCGGGAGCAGGCCGGCTTTGGAGGCAGTCAGCTCGCTCGCGACCTCGGCATCAACCCCGCTCACGTGACGCAGATGGAAGCAGGGAAGACCGGCATCAGTGTCGAGCGGCTGCGCACTATCGCCGCACTGTGCATGTGCGTCAATCAACCGTTGATCGACGCTCTCGCCGACATCATCACAACGCGAGGGAAGAGTGGGTGGTGGGAGGAGTATCGCGGAGAGCTCGCCACGGACTTCCTGGACGTGGCGGAGTTGGAATCTGATGCGCGGAGGCTAGTCACCTACACGACCACCTTCGTTCCTGGATTGCTTCAGACGACCGCCTATGCCTCGGCTCTGTTCTCCCAGACGTACCCACCCCTGCCTCCCCACGAGGTTGAACTCAGAACGTCCTTCCGCATGAGAAGGCAGCTCATGGTGCAATCCGCCGCCACGCCGTTCTGTGCCTTCATACACGAGGCAGCCCTGCGGATGCAGTTCAGTGGGCCGAAGGACCTCGCCGAACAGCTCGAAGCGCTTCTTGTCGAATCAGAGCGTCCGAATATCTCGCTCCGAATCGTTCCGTTCGGAGTCGATTCCGTCCCGAGCCCGAGCGAGAATTTCACCTACTCGGAGGGGCCCGTCGTCGATTTGGACGCTGCACAGATGGACACAGGCCATGGTGGCCAGCTCTTCGATGCACCCGCGCACCTGGCGAGATTCCGTGCGCTCATCGCCCAGATGGGATCCACAGCGCTGTCCGAGGAAAGGTCACGAGACCTCATCCAGTCCATCATGAAGGAAAGTGAACGCAAGCATGGCTAGCCAGACCTGGCAAAAGTCCAGCTACTCCGCAGCAAACGACAACTGTGTCGAGGTGCGTGCTGCAAGTGGGCTGGTCGAACTCCGGGAGTCCGATGACGGCGAACTCATACTCCGCACCGCCCCCGGTGCCTTCTCCAACCTGCTCCGCACCATCAAGGCAGGCGAACTCGACCACCACGCCTGACCCCAGCACCCCGGCGCCCCCTCGCTCGACCCGAGCGAGGGGGCGCAATTATGCCGCCTCTGCCCCGCTCCCGGCACCCTGGTGCGCCTGCCCCGGCTCTGCCACCATCGCAGCTGGCGTGCAGGGAAAGGCGCGCTAATCGTTCACCTCTGCTACATCAATGCAGCCGTAGAGCGTCGAGGGGATCCCGGAATGTCAATGAAGAATTTACGGAGCCGTATCCCGCACCTGGTGACAGCCGTGCTCCTGCTCCTGGGCCTGATGACCGCCGCCACTTCTCAGGCACAGGCAGCTCCGCAGCGACTCACCGGTAACGCGACCATATGCTCCAACTCGCCGATACCGGCCGGCTGGGTCATCACCAGCTCCTACAGCACCGGCAGCTGCACGGGCACCAGCTACCTCTACACGATCAGCGATGCCAGCACCCTGACCAATGCCACGGTGTGCTCGTACTCCCCTGTCCCTGCCGGCTGGGTGATCACCAGCGGCTACAACAGTGGTATCTGCGCGAACACCACCTTCGTGTACACGATCACCAAGCTCACCACCCAGGCCAACGTCACCGTCTGCTCGTACTCCCCCGTCCCCAAGGGGTGGATGATCACCAGCGCCTACAACCTCGGCATCTGCACGGGCACCACCTTCGTGTACACCCTCGCCAACACCGCCAACCTGACCAACGTCACCGTCTGCTCGTACTCCCCCGTCCCCACCGGCTGGGTCATCACCAGCGCTTACAGCACAGGCGGCTGCACGAGCGCCGGCTACATGTACACCCTCGCCAAGCTCACGACCCAGACCAACGCCGCCGTCTGCTCGTTCTCCCCCATCCCCGCCGGCTGGGTGATCAGCGGCTCCTACAACACCGGCAGCTGTGCGGACAGCGGCTTCGGCTACTACATCCGCAAGGTCTGACCCACCCGCTCCGCGTGCCCCCGCGCTCGACCCGGAGCGCGGGGGCACGACCCGTACGGGCGCACTTTTCGGCGGCGGCCAGCCGCGAGAGGAATTCCTCGGCCAATTCCGAACCGGTCCGGCCCCCCAGATCCTGCGCCCTGGCGAACAGCTCCCCGCCTGGAGTCGAAGAAGAGGTAGAGACCACCTTGGGCAGCCCCGGCCGCCTCGGCGAGGCCGGTGGACGAGGTACCGGCACAGCCCTCGCTCCGCCACATCGCCATCGTCCGCACGACCACGACGTCCGGCCCGAAGCCCTTCGGCCTGCCCGTGCCGCCGCCGTTGCCGGAACGTGAACCATCGACCGAACACCTTGCAGGGCGGCCTGAACTGCCCACTCCCCCTTGGCAGCCGATCGCCACACCCTGGCGCACCCCGCGACAGCCCTGCCAGCATCACCATCGGCGCGCACAGGAAGTGCGCGAATCGTTCACTGCGACCACACCAACGCGGCCGCAGTGCACCGAGGGGATCCCGCAATGGCAATCAAGACCCTACGGAACCGCATCCCGCACCTCCTGACAGCCGTACTCCTGCTCCTGGGACTGATGACCGCCGCGACCACCCAGGCGCAGGCCGCACCGCAGCCGCTGGGCGGCAGCGCGACCGTGTGCTCCTACTCGCCGGTCCCGACCGGCTGGGTCGTCACCCGCGTCGTCACCAGCAGCAGCTGCACGGGCAGCGGCTACGCGTACAACATCTCCGACACCGCCGGCCTGAACTCCATCTCGGCGTGCTCGTTCTCCACCGTCCCGACCGGCTGGGTCGTCGCCCGCGGCTCCACCACCAGCTACTGCTCGGGCGCCACCTACATGTTCGACCTCACCAACACCGCCGGCCTCAGCTACACGACGGCCTGCTCCTTCTCCAACATCCCCACCGGCTGGGTCACCACCAGCACCTCCACCACCAGCTACTGCGCAGGCGCCACCTACCTGTTCAACATCGTCAACACCGCTGGTCTCAGCTACACCACCGCGTGCCCCTTCTCCACCATCCCCACCGGCTGGGTCATCACCAGCACCTTCAACACCAGTAACTGCGGCGGCAACGGCTTCGGTTACAACATCCGCAGGGCCTGACACCCCTCGCCCCGCGTGCCCCCGCGCTCGACCCGAGCGCGGGGGCAACCCTTTGCACGTCCGGCGAGGAGAGCACTCCCATCGCACTCTGGTGCCGTCTTCACACTTCTGACACCATCTCAGCCGCGACAAACAGGCAGTGAGCGAATGGTTCGCCGCGGCTGCATCCGCGCAGCCGGGGGCCACCAAGAGAATCTGAGGCCGACCATGACGACCTTCCGGACCCGCGTCCCGCACCTGATAACCGCCCTGCTGCTGCTCCTGGGGCTGATGACCGCCGCTTCCACCCAGGCGCAGGCCACCCCGCAGCGGCTCACCGCCGGTACGACCATTTGTTCCAACTCGCCCATTCCGGCGGGGTGGGTCGTCACGGGCTCCTACCGCAACAACGGTTGCGCGGGCGCCGGGTACATCTACACGATCCTCGACACCAGCAACCTGACCAACGTCACGGTCTGCTCCAACTCCCCCATCCCCACCAACTGGGTGATCACGGGTTCCTACACCACCAGCACCTGCGAGGGGTTCGGCTACGCCTACACCCTCGCCAAGATCACCACCCAGACCACCACCACGGTCTGCTCCTTCTCGCCCCTCCCCGCCGGCTGGGTCGTGACGGGCTCCTTCAACACCGGCACCTGCGCGGGCAGCAACATCGCCTACACCATCCGGAAGCTCTGACGAAACCTCGGAGGGTGTTCCCACTGCACCCTGGTGTCACACCAGCATCTCTGACACCATCTCAGCCGCGACGAACAGACAGTAAGCGAATGGTTCGTCTCGGTTGCATCACCGCAGCCGTGGAACGTCGAGAGGATCCCGGGCCCACATGAAGACCGCGCGGAAGCACGTCCCGCACCTGATAACCGCCGTCCTGATGCTCCTCGGCCTGATGACCGCCGCGACCGCGCCGGCCCAGGCAGCCACGCAGCGGGTCACGGCCGGCGCGAGCATCTGCTCCAACGGCACCATCCCGGCCGGATGGGTCATCACCTCCTCGTACAGCACCAACGCCTGTCCGGGCACCGGCGTCGGCTACAACATCACCGACTCGAACGGTGCGACCGGCCTCAGCGTGTGCTCCATGTCGCCGATCCCGCCGAACTGGGTCATCACCTGGTCCTACAGCACCAACAACTGCATCGGCACCGGCGTCGGCTACAACATCGCCAACGTCACCAACGCCACCAGTGCCAGCGTCTGTTCGATGACGCCCATCCCGCCGAACTGGGTCGTCACCTGGTCGTACAGCACCAACGCCTGCGCCGGCACGGGCGTCGGCTACAGCATCGCCAACGTCACCAACTCCACCACCGCCTCGGTGTGCTCCTTCACCCCGATGCCGCCGAACTGGGTCGTCACCTGGTCGTACAGCACCAACGCGTGCGTCGGCACCGGCGTCGGCTACAGCATCGCCAAGATCACCACCCAGACCACCGCCTCCGTGTGCTCCTTCTCCCCCCTCCCGGCGGGCTGGATCGTCACGAGCTCCTACAGCACCAACGCCTGCTACGGCAGCGGCACCGGCTACTACATCCGCAAGGCCTGACCGCCGCCGCCGGCCCCGTGCCGAGGCTCACCCCGACCGTGGCCGCGGCAACCTCTTACTCAGTGCCCCTCGCTCGACCCGAGCGAGGGGCACGCTCATGCCAGCACGCGCGCGCCAGGTTCACTGCACCCCAAAAGGTCTTCTGTTACCAATCAGGAATTTTCCGCCGGATTACGCACCTACCCGCACAACCTTCAAGGAGGCCCGATACGCCCCAATTCACATCGACCAGCAATATCTCGCGAACCCCATCTTAGTCCCTATTGCCACGAAGTCGATATCAATCCGACAAAAGAACCATGTCGACTCCCCGCGATCACTCGCATACACCAGAGCTCCAGAATTAACCGACGGATCATCTCGAAAGGGGCAAATCAAAGGCCAGAATCAGCATCTCAGTGGCCCCACAGTAAACGATCTGCCAGAATTCCCTCGGGGGCTGTCGCACGGCTGATACCAACTCACTCCACGGCGTGCGGCGCAAATTCGATCAAGGGGGCTCCATGATTCGACGCGCAATAATTGCTATTGCAGCAACGGCACTGACGGCCGCAGTAACCACAGGGATTTCACCGGCCACCGAACCTGATCTCACGGACCAGCAGTTCGCGCACCTGGATCCCGCCCGGCAGACAAAGATCCTCGAACCGCTTCGAGCAGTAGCAAACGCGCTGGGAGACCAGGGTCGATCGACCCACTCCGGCATCTATGGGTCACTCACCATCGATGCCCCCAAAGGGCACGTCGTGCTTTATGTGACGGATATCTCAAAAGCGAACCGCCTCATCGCTGATGCCAAGAAGTCCTCACCCTCAATCGACACGTCGGTGATCAGGCTCGCGAAAGCGAACTACTCCCGAAAGGACCTCGCCGAAGCGCGGGACCAGGTCATGGCGGACTCCGAGTCACAGAAACTTCTGTACTCGGTCCGCTCCGTGTCATTGAACCCCGACTCCAGCGGCCTCAAGGTTGTCACGGACAAGGTCAACGCCGCCACTGCCGTCGCAAAGTCCGAGGCCATGCAATACCGGACCGCCACAGGGGCTCGTATCCCCATCTCCTTTGAAGCAGGCGAAGCGCTGGAGAGCCTTGAATGGCGCTGGAACGATGAGCAGCCATTCATCGCCGGAGACTACGTGGGAGTCAACGGCCATCAATGCACGACGGGAGCCGTCGCAGGCATAGGAACCGGCGACTTCATCCTCACCGCTGCTCACTGCTTCCCAGATGGCTGGGAGGTCTACGGAAACGCCTATCCGTATCACGACCTGGCGCATCAATGGACAGGCAATCGCATCGGAACCGTTACCAACGCCTCTCCCCAATGGGACATGGAAGCGATCTACACAGGGACCAGAGGAGGAATCGGGGCAACGTCCGACGAAGCGGACAACGTCCCGGGCCAGTGGTACCGGGTGGAAGGTGTTGCCTACAGTTACAACGGCGATTGGGTGTGCCAGAACGGCATTACGTCCTACTATTCCGGCCATGGTGTGCCGTGCGGCATCAAGGTCACCAACGATGACACCAGCTGGAGGACAAGCAACCCCTACTGGTGGGACGGTTTGCAGCACACCTCCCGCGGAGTCTGTGGGCACGCCGACAACTGGGCCGCTGATCACGGAGACAGTGGCGCTCTGGTGTTCGCCTTCAGTGGTGGTACTCGCCAGGCCCGAGGAAGTGTCTCGGCCGGCTCGGACACCAAGAACGTTTGCTGGACCGAAATCAAGGACTACTTCAGGGAAGTCGGGCTGAGCCTTTCCCCCTACCATGCTTGAATGAGCCCGAATCAGTCGGCAGAACGGATGAGTTGACGTGAAATGGCAACGCTCGGCGGCCGCTTCGTCGGCAGGGCTGCTCATGAGCCTCCTGCTCAGCTCATGCGGTAGTGGATCATTGTCGAGTGCCAGCGACGGGGTTCCCGAGTCTCCCCAGGCACCGATCGATCCCATTACGTACTCCGCCCTGCAAAACCTGGAGTCGGCACTGGGCGAACAGGGACGGGCGGAGTTCAAGGACACCTTTGGCGCGCTCCAACTCGACCCGGCCGGACGACACGTGATCCTGTTCGCGACCGACGAGGGCCGGGCACGTTCCCTTGTCGAAGCGGCCTCGAAGAAGCACCCCGGCATCGAGACCTCCTACACTGCGATCCGGAAGTGCCAGTACTCCCGAGGCATCGTCGACCCCGCGATCAAACTGATCGGAGAAGCGGCGGAGTCAAACAAACTCCCAGCCCCCGTCTACTCCGCCGCCATGTTCCCGGACGGCTCCGGCATCAAGATCGCTACCACCAAGGCGGGCACCACCTCGAAGGACCTGAAGGACGCCGTCGCCAAGCTGGTCGGCGACATCCGCGTCTCCTACGAGGAGAGCCTCCCGATCCACAACCTTGACGCCACCGCCACGATGGGCGCCCCGATGAAGTGACCGGGCCAACGCTGCGGCCGGAGTGGGAAGTCGAACCCGCCGACTACCCACTCCGGCCGTCATGCCCGCCACCTCTGATATCACTGGGAGCCTGCCACCAGCCCCTGCACCGCACCACAGAACGGACCGGCCCCATGGACGACGGGACCACCCGCATACCCGGCGGCTACTGGGACCCGCTGCCCACCTCCCGACGGCTGCTCGTCAAGAACCCGTCGCTCGACCACTTCGGCGGGGTCTGGGAGGGGCGCAACTGGCGCAACGTCCCCGGACCGTTCTACGGGGCGGACACCGACACCATGCAGATGGGGCGGCTCGACGCGCCGTTCCACATCGCGTACGACGACGAGTTCGGGCCGCTGGACGGGCAGGAGTTCGTCTACCGCCAGCCGACCGACGCCGCACAGACCAAGGACCTCCTCAGCGGCTGCTTCTTCGGCCACGGCGGCTTCGCGATGGACGGCGACGAGCACTGGACCGACGCCTCCGTGCGCGAGTGGTGGCAGGAACGCGGGCGGGTGCGCGAATGGGCGGCCACGACCTCCGAACGCTGGTCACGGGTCCGCGGCCAATACCGGGAGCACTACCGGGACGCCGCGCAGGGGCTGCGCGACTACCTGTTGCACCTCGACGGCGGCCTGGACACGTACCTCCGCGGCTACCTCTTCCACCTCGCGGAGGGCCGATCGCCACTCCCCGGCGAAGCACGCCCCGAACTGCTCCGGTCCCGCAGAGCCGCCCCTCCCCGCACGGCGGACCCCGTCCTCGCGGGCTACTTCGTCGCCACGCCGGAACCCCTGCACGGCACCGGGATGCCCCGCACCGAGCAGTTGACCACCGCCTCCGACTGCCTGACCGACCAGCTCTGGCAGGACGGCAGCTGGTTCACCACCCCGGCCGAGGCCCTGGCCGCCTGCGGCATGATCGACATCCCCACCGACGCCCGGCTCTTCGCCCTGCTCGTGCCCGGCGACCACGTCGACGCGCTCGTCACCGACATCCGCGAGGCGGAGACCCACGAACCGGTCCTCCTCGCCCACCTCGACGGCCCCGCCCCCACCCCCGAGCCGGCCGAGGGCGGCCGCGCCCTCGGCTGGGAGGTGCTCGGCTACGACCAGGGCATCCTGCACACCTGGCTCTGCAACGACCTCCACGACGACGCCGTCCGCGAGCTCGGCATCACCACCGACAACCGCGGACTGCTCCCCGACCGCACCACCGCCGACCGCCTCGCCACCTGGGCCAACGCCCGCGACGACACGAAACCGGTCGCCTGGTTCCCGGCCACCCTGCTCACCTGGGACGCCCCCATCGAGACCACCTTCGTCCCCGTCGTCACAGCGCGGCCGACCCCCGCCCCCGCTCCCTGGTGGCAACGCCTCGCCGATCTCTTCTGAGCCCGGTCAGCCCGCCGCGACCGAGTCGAGGTGAGCGAGGACCGCCGCCGCGCCGTCCTCGGTGGCGATGGCGTGGGCGAGTTCGGTGGCGCGGCGGTGGTGGGACGGCTCGGTGAGGGCGTCCGTGATCGCGGTGGCGAGGGCTTCGGCGGTGAGGTCCGCGAAAGGCAGGGAGCGGGGCGCGACTCCCAGTTCGCACAGCCGGGCCGCCCAGAACGGCTGGTCGGCCATGACCGGAACGGGCACGGCGGGCACGCCGGCCCGCAGGGCGGCGGCCGTGGTGCCCGCCCCGGCGTGGTGGACGACGGCGGCGGTGCGCGGGAACAGCCAGTCGTGCGGGACGTCGCCGACGGCCAGGACGTCGCCGCCGAAGCCGTACAGCCCGGCCCACCCGGCCTGCACCACCGCCCGCACACCGGCCCGCCGCACGGCCCCGGCCACCAGCTCGCCGAGCCGCTCGCCCTCCCCCACCGCCATGCTGCCGAAGCCGATGAACACCGGTGGCGGCCCGGCCTGGAGGAAGTCGACCAGTTCGGCCGGCGGCTGCCAGCCCTCCGGCCGGGCGGACCACCAGTAGCCGGAGGCGTCGACCCAGGACGGCCAGTCCGCGGGGCGCGGCAGCACCGACGGGCTGAAGCCGTGGAAGACCGGCCGCACGCCCGACGGCACCGAGGGCACTGACGGCTCCTCGGCGGGGAGCCCGAAGTGCGACCGCAACCGGGTCGCGGCGCCCGAGAAGACCCCCTCCGCCCGCCGCACCACGTCCCGGCCGGCGGCGAGCCTGCCCTCCGGCCCGTCGAGGTCGCCGCGCGCGTTCGGCAGCGCGAACTCCCCGGTGGGGACGGACGGTACGAGGTAGGTACCGATCACCGGAATGCCGAGGGCATCCCCCGCCACCCGGGCCAGCGGCGCCGGGCCGAAGGCCGTGAGCAGCACATCGATGCCGCCCTCCACGGCCTGCGCCACCCCGTCGGCGAGCCCGTCCGCGTACGCCCGCGTCAGCGCCTGGACCTCTTCCCGCGACCCCGCCCGGGCCCAGTCCCGGATCAGCCCCTGCGGATCCCCCGGCACCGCCCGGAACCCGAGCCCGCACCCCCCGATGAGCGCCTCGAACGCCGAATGCGCGGCCACCGAAACCTCGAGCCCCGCCTCCTGCAACCTCCGCCCCAGCCCCGTGAAGGGCGCGACGTCTCCTCGTGAACCGGCGGTGATGATCAGAGCACGCATGCGCCCGATTCTCCCCCGCCACCAAGATCCCCGTCACCGAACGGAGTTCGTGGAAGGCTGACCGCTATGAACGAAGTGTCGGACGATCGGGATGTACGGAGCTTCTTGGCATCGATCGACATCGGCGACCTCTGCAGTGGCGTGGTCACCGGAATCACCCGTTCCCACGGAGCGACGGTGACCCTGGACGGGTTCCCCACGAAGGCGCTGGGGTCGCTCGGCCCCCTGGACCTGGCCTGGGGGGACGCCCGACTCGACGCCCTGGAGGTCGGCCGGCGGATCACCGCCGGGGTGACCGCCGTCGACCCGGACGAGGGCGTGGTCCGCCTCTCCATGGCGGCCGCCGCACACCCCGAGCTCTGGGCGTTCCTGAAGGGGCTGGAGCGGGACGAGATCCTCTCCGGCACCATCGCGGCAGTCGAGTCGTTCGGCGTGTTCGTCGCCCTGGACGACGGCCCCGCCCATCCGGTCTTCCCGGGCGTCGGCTTCATCACGTACCCCGAACTGGCTTGGCAGCGCTTCGAGGCGGCGGAGGAGGTCGTGCGGATCGGGCAGCGCGTCTCCTGTGCCTTCCTCCAGTTCGACACCTGGAACGGCGAGGCCCGGCTGTCCCTCCGGGCGACGCAACCGGACCCCTTCCGGGCTTTCGCCGCCGACAACGAGGTGGGCCGGGCCCTGCCCGGCAAGGTGACCCGGCTGCTCCCCTTCGGCGCGTTCGTGCGGGTCGCCGAGGGAATCGAAGGGCTGTTCCCGCTCGAAGAGCTCGCACGGACGTCCGTCGAGAAGCCCGAGGACGTCCTCCGGGTCGGCGCGGACGTCCTGGTCGTCGTCACCGGACTCGACCGAGAGCGGCGACGCCTGCTGCTGTCCCTCCGGCACGCCTTGCCCGGCACCGCCGGGCCCGGGCGCCGTCAGCCCAGGGTGTGACGCAGCCGGTACTCCACCGACGCGCCGCCCCCGGCCAGCGCCACGGCGGCGGCGTGCCGGGGCCCGGCCGGTACATCGGTGACGGCCCAGCCGGCCGGGCGGCGTGCGGGCTCGGCGGTGCCGAGGTAGTCGGCGGCGGGCGGGCGCCCGAGGCCGATGCCGAGTCCCTTCAGGTACGCCTCCTTGCGGGTCCACAGCCGGGCGAAGGCGCCGGGACGGTCCGCCGGCCGGACGTCCGCGAGTTCGGCCTGCTCGGCCGGGTGCAGCGTCGTGGCGAGTACCTCCACGCTGTCGGCCGCGGGCAGCGGCTCCACGTCCACGCCGACGGGGGCGGCGGCCAGGCCGATCAGCACCCGGCCGCCGCCGTGGGAGAGCGAGAAGTGCGGGTCCCCGGCAGCGGCCCCGGCCGGGCCGCCGGCCAACCGCGGCCGCCCGTGCGGTTCGGCGCAGCCGGGGCACGGCTCCCGGCCGAAGGCCAGCGCCGCCGGGGCGAGCCCCAGCCGCCGGCCGAGCACGTGCCGCAGTGCGACGTGCGCGGCCAGGTAGACCGCCCGGTCGGCGTCCCGGACGAAGCGCCCGGCCCGCCGGTGCTCCTCCTCGTCGAGGCCGTACAGCTCGGCCGGTCCCACCGGTACGGCGGCGGCTTCGAGCAGCCACAGCTCGACCACCCCCGGGTCCTGCGCGTTCATCCGTCCCCCTTCACCCGCACCGACCCCCAACGGCGGAGAACGACGACGGGCGGCCCGGTGTCACCGGACCGCCCGCGTCGGCGTACCCGCGCGCGTCACCTGCCGACGCGCGCCTCGCGGAACGGGCCGGGGTTGCCGACCGGCGTGGCGACGGCCTCGCCGACGCCCTGCTCGCCCAGCTTGTCCAGCACCGACTCCAGCAGTTCGGTGTCGCAGTAGATGTGGAGCTCGGTGATCTTGCCCCACTTGATCCGGACCACGTGCACGCCCTGGTTCGAGTAGCGGTTGCCCTCGCGGTCGGTCAGGTGGTCGACCCACTCGGCGAAGGCCACGGTGTCCCAGGGCCAGCCCTTGGCGACGACCTTCTTCAGCTCGAAGCGCAGGTCGGGCATGACCTCCGCCAGCCGGTCGTACCACCGCTGGATCTGCTCGGCGGTGTCGCGCCCGCCCGACAACGCGTGCGCACCGGAGAACCAGTGCTCCGCGTCGGGCGTGAACTGCCGCACGATGGCCGCGTAGTTGCCGCGGTTGACGTCGGCGAACGAATTGCGGAGATTGCGCCGGACGATGGCGTGGTACACGTTTCCACCTCTGGTCGTAGACAGGCCGGTCGATAGTGGTGACGGTGCGTCAAAACCTTACGACTTCTCGACGGCCAGCGGCGGCGCCCCGCCCTCGCGGAGCCCGAATCGTTCGTACAGCCACCGGAGCGGCGCCGGGGCCCACCAGTTCCACTGGCCGAGCAGACGCATCAACGAGGGCACCAGCAACGCCCGGACGATGGTGGCGTCCAGCAGCACGCCCAGCGCGGTGCCGAGCCCGAGTTCCTTGATGAACACGATCTCGGAGGTGGCGAGCGCGCCCAGGGCGACGCAGAACAGCACCGCGGCCGCGGTGACGACCCGGCCGGTGCGGCCCAGGCCCTGGGCGACCGACTCGGCCTCGCCGACCCCGGCGTCCCTGGCCTCCTTGATCCGGGCGAGCAGGAACACGCCGTAGTCGGTGGAGAGTCCGAAGACCATCGCGAACAGCAGCACCGGCTGGGTGGCGTCCAGCGCGTTCTGCGCCTCGGTGCCGAACAGCCCGGCGCCGTGGCCCCATTGGAAGACGAAGACCAGGATGCCGAAGGTCGCGGCGAGGGTGAGCAGGTTCATCAGCACGGCCTTGAGCGGCAGCACCAGCGAGCCGGTCATCAGCAGCAGCACCAGCATGCTGGTGAGGAAGACGATCAGCGCGGCGGCCGGGAGCCGGTCGGTGAGGCTGTCCTGCAGGTCGACGAAGGTGGCGGTCTGCCCGCCGACCAGGACCTCGTCCGGGCCGGAGAGCGCCCGGACGTCCTTGACCAGGGTCTGGCTCTCCCCGCTGAGGCCGGGCTCGCGGGGGGTGACCTGGAGCAGCCAGGTGTCCGCGTTCAGCGCCACGGCCGGGGTGACGGCGGCCGCGCCGGGCAGGGCCGCGATCCGGTCGCGCAGCGCGTCCACCCGGGGCTGCGCGCCCGCCGTGTCGCCGCCGGCCGCGACCACGACCTGCACGGACTCCAGCGGGTCGGCCGGGAAGTCGGCCCGCAGGGTGTCGGCGACCGAGCGGCTGCTCGTACTGGTGGGCAGCGAAGCGGGACCGACGGTGGTGAAGGCGACCTTCAGGAACGGCAGTCCGAGCAGCACCAGCAGCGCGCCGGCGCCGATCGCGACCAGCGGGGCCCGCCGCATGACCCCGCGGGCCAGCGCGAACCAGCCGCCCTCGGTGTTCTCCGGCGCCTCCAGCGAGCGGCGGAACCGGGCCGGGGCCAGGAAGTCGATGTGCCGGCCGAGCAGTCGCAGCATCGCGGGCAGCACCAGCAGCGCGACCAGCAGCGCCGAGGCGGAGACCAGCAGGCCGCCGACCGCCATCGAGTACAGGAAGCGCTGGCGGAAGACGAACAGCGAGGCCATCGCGGCGCTCACGGTGAGCGAGCTGAACAGGATGGTGCGGCCCGCGGTGTGCAGGGTGACCCGGATCGCCCGGTCGATGTCGGGCTCGACCGTCATCTCGCTGCGGAAGCGGGAGACGATCAGCAGGCTGTAGTCGATCGCGAGGCCGAGGCCGAGCGCGGTGACCAGGTTGAGCGAGAAGATCGACATCGGGGTGAACTGGTCGACCACCCGCAGGCCGAACAGGGTCAGGACGACGTTCAGGCCGCCGATGACCAGCGGCAGCGCGGAGGCCACCAGACTGCGGAAGATCCACAGCGAGAGCAGGAACAGCACCGGGAAGGCCAGGAGTTCGGCCCGCTCCAGGTCGTGCTGGACGGTGCTGACGACCTGGTTGCCGACCACCTCGCTGCCGCCGAGCTTGACCGCGGCGTCGCCGTCGAGCCGGTCGGACAGCCGGTCGACGGCGTCCTGGTAGTGGTCCTCCGCGCTGTCCTTGAGTCGGCCGACCACGATCGTCCGCCGCCCGTCCTCGGAGACCAGGTTCTTGTCCTGGGTCCGGTAGTACGTCAGGACGTCGGCGAAGGTCGGGTCCCCGGTCATCAGTCCGGCGACCTTGTCGACCTCCTCCCGGGTGCGGGGGTCGTCCACCGGGGCACCGGTGTCGACGAGGGCGATGATGCCGCCGTCGCTCTGGATGCCGGTGGCCGCGCCGATCCGGTCGTCCGCCCGGACGCTGCCCGACCCCGGGGTGACGAAGTCCGGGTTGCCGCCGGTCAGCGATGTGACGACGGGCGCGCCGATGAAGGCCGCCACCGCGGCCACCACCACGGCGCACAGCACCATCACCCGGGCATGCCGGTTCGCCAGCCGTGCGATCAGGTCCATCATGCGTGGCTCCTCAGCCGGGTCGCCGCCGGCGCGTTGGCCTGCTCCGCGGGGCCGGTGCCGCCGGCGCCGGGTGCGGTGCCCCGGTTGCGCGCGGCGGGCGACGGATCGGCGTTCATCCGGCGGACCAGCTTGCGCAGCATGGCCCGGTAGGAGAAGTGCTCGACCTGGAGCCAGTGCCGCTCGGAGTCGTAGTACTGGATGCCGCCGTTCAGCTCGGCCCCCGCCATCGGCGTGGCCTTGGCCTGCTTGAACCAGGACGCCCGCCGCGGGTCGGTGCGCAGCAGGTGCAGGTAGCGGGCCATGAGCTGGGACTGGTAATCCATGATCGGCCAGTTGCCGGTGGAAGTCTGGAAGTAACCGATGACAAAAAGGTTGTCGTACTCGGGGTGGAACGCGCTGAGGTGCAATTGCGGAGTGCGCCCGTTCCAGTTCAAGTACTTGCGGTCGATGAACGGGAACTCGGTCATCCGGTAACCGGTGGCGTAGACGATCACGTCGTACGCCTCCTCGCTCCCGTCGCTGAACTTCACCCGCTCCCCCCGGAGTTCGGCGATGTCCGGCTTCGCCCCGATATCACCGTGCCCCAAGTGGTAGAGGAGCGTCGAATTGATGACGAAATGCTCCTCCAGCAACTTGTGCGACGGCTTGGGCAGTCCGTACTGCTCCGGCCGTCCGGCACTGTTGAGCCGCAGGAAGAGACTACCGAAGAAGCGCACCACCGGCCGGGGCATGCGCCATTTCAGGACGTTCTCGTAGAGCACGTCGGTCGGCATTCCGAACAGGTACTTCGGCCAGTAGTAGCAGCCCCGGCGGATGCTCAGCGAGGTCGACGCGGCGTTCTGCGAGGACTCCACCGCGATGTCGCAGCCGGAGGTGCCGCCGCCGACCACCAGCACCCGCTTGCCGCGCAGCGGCTCGGGGTTGCGGTACTCGCAGGAGTGCATGATCTCCCCGTCGAACGTGCCCGGGTATTCCGGGTACCGGGGGCTCCAGTTGTGCCCGTTGGCGATCACCACCCCGGCGTAGCGGCGGACTTCGCCCCCGTCGAGGGTGACGAACCAGTCCGGCGAGCCGTCCCGGCGCTCGATCGACTCCACCGTGCGGCTGAACTCGACGTGTTCGTACACCCCGAAGTGCTCGGCGTAGGCGCGCAGATAGGCGTGCGCGTGCTCCCGGCCGAGGTAGGTCGGGAAGTGCGCCGGGATCGGGAAGTCGTCGTACTGGATGTAGGGCTTGGACGTGATCAGGTGCACCGAGTCGTAGGCGGCGCTGTAGGTGTTGCCGCCGTACCAGTTGCCGCCCACGTCGTCGGCGCGCTCGATCACGTCGAACTCGATGCCGAACTCCCGCAGGTTCTTGCCGGCGGACAGACCACCTGCCCCGGCGCCCACGACGCAATAGGCCTTCGACCGGTCAACGATCGTGGTCAACGGATCCCCCTGGTGGTGTCGTGCCGTGCCCCGGGGCACGGTGATTCGGTCGGTACCGGACGGTCGGGCTACGACCGTCCGGTGTCAGTGGTGGCGCAGGCCGGTCACCCGGAGCACCACCGGGCACGGTTCGAAGAGTTCGAGCGGGTGGTAGCCGGTCCAGTCGCGGCCGTCGGGGGTGCCGACCAGCAGGACGGTGCCCTCCCCGGCCGACGGCGCGACGGACAGCCGCTCCACCGTGAGCCGCCGGACCTGCCCGGCCGCACTCGCCGAGCCCACCGCACCCGCCGAGCCCGCCCGCGGCGCCTGGGCCAGCCAGGCGGCCCGCAGCAGGTTCTCCAACTGGTTCAGCGGAAGGGCCGAGCCGGGCGCCGGCGAGGCGAGCAGCAGATCCGCCGTCCGCCCCGGCTCCGCACGCCCGTACAGCCGGCCGCCCACCGCGTCCCGCTGCCAGGCGGCCAGCCGGAAGGCGTGCCCGCTCCAGCCGAGCGCGCCGCCCGGCGCGGGCGGTGCCACGTCCTCCGCGCCCAGCGCCCCGGTCGGCGGCAGCACCGCCTGCTCCGGCGGCAACTCCCCGGCCCGGTAGACCAGTTCGGCGGCGGCAAGCCGTCGCCCCGCGCGCTCCAGGGTGACCGCGACCAGCCAGTCGCCGTCCGGCGCCCAGCGGCCCTCGGCGTGCCGGGTCAGCACCGCCGTCCGCCGCCCGGGGCCGACCCGCAGCTCCGCCAGGTCCACGTCCAGGTCCCGGAGTTCGGCGAACCGCAGCTGGTCCCCGTTCTCCGGCAGCACCCAGTCACCGGCCGCCCGCAGGTACTCCAGGCAGAGGGATACCGGCAGCGCCGGCTCGCCGCCGACCCGGAAGTCGTCGCAGCACGGCAACTCCCCGGCCGTCAGCGGGTGTTCCGTGGTCAGCGCGGCGTACGGCCGGAAGTCCAGCGGCTCGCCCAGGTAGTAGCGGCTCGCGGCGAGCCGCTCGATCCCGGGCAGACCGGTGTCCTGCTGGTAGCCGCGCAGCACGGACGGCAGCATCGCCGGACCGACGTCGCCGATGAACGTCGACTCGCCGCTGCCGCCGGAGAACAGCTCCCGCTTCCAGTGGTACAGGCCCTCGCGGACGTCCACCGCCGACATGTAGCGCAGCGTGGCCTCGTAGTTGGTGATCATCCCGAGGCGTTCCCAGGTCGGCCAGCAGACCGTGGACACCGGCGTCCGCCGGACCCGGCCCGACTGCTCGCCGTCCTGCGAGGCCCACAGCCCGAGCCGGCTCAGCGCCTCGTTGGCGGCCCCGTAGTCGAGCTGGCCGACCATGCCGCCCCAGCGGCCGGTCAGCGAGCCGACGCTGCAGAAGAACGCCAGCGGCGGCCGGTCCGCCACCGCCCGCAGCAGGTTGAGGAAGCCCCCGACCTTGACCCGGACGACCAGCGAGACGATCTGCTCGGTCTTGCCCGGCAGCCGCACCGGCACGTCCACGCCCGCGTTGTGGACGACGCCGGCCAGCCGGTCGCCGGCCTCGTCGACCAGCCGGGCGACCTGCTCGGGATCGGTGATGTCGCACTGCACGTAGTCGATCCGCAGACCGTCCTCGCGGGCCGAGACGAGGTTCGCCCACAGCTCGCGCTCCTGGGCCAGCTTCTCCAGCTCGCCGCGGACCTGCGGCACCCGGCGCGCGGCCACGGCCTCCCGCAGCCGCTCGTCCCGGTACCGCCGGAACTCCCGCTCGTCGAACGCCAGCGCCGGGACGGCGGCCGGGTCGGGCACCGCGCCACGGCCGCTGACCACCACCCGCGCGCCGAACTCCTCGGCGAGCGAACGGGCCAGCGCGTAGCCGATGCCGCGACCGCCGCCGGACATCACCACCGTGTCGCCGGGCCGCAGCGCGCGGACCGGCGGGGCGGGCTGGGCGTGCCGGGCCCGCAGGCTGTAGCGGCGGCCGCCGTGGTGGCCGATCTCGAACGCGCCCCAGCGGTACAGCTCCCGGCTCACCAGCTCGCCGATCTCCTCCGCCGAGTGTT
>NZ_JAIY01000004.1:275609-312726 GCF_000710405.2 Kitasatospora sp. MBT66
GGTGGCCTCCCGGCCACCGACCACCGCGATCGAGCGCCCGCGCAGCCCGGGGGCGGCGCCCGGCGGGAGCGCGGCGGTCTCCACCGGCTCCCACACATGGCGCCGCACGGGGCGCACCGATCCGTCCTGCGGGTAGTCCACCACCGGCGGGGCGAGGGCCTCCGCGAGGGTGATCGGTTCCTTGAGTGTCATCGGCGTGTCATCGCTTCCTGGGCTCCACGACGAGGCGGATGCCGTCCACCGGGCGGAAGGACACCAGCGTGCCCAGCGTCAGCGGGTGGTCGGGGACCAGCCGCAGCCGGAAGCGCTGGGCCACCATGGCCAGCGTCAGGTGCGTCTGCACCAGCGCCATCTGGTTGCCGATGCACTTGCGCTGGCCCCCGCCGAACGGGAAGTAGGCGTACCGGGGCTGCTGGGCGCGGTTCTGCTCGGTGAAGCGCTCCGGGTCGAAGCGCTCCGGGTCCACCCAGTAGTCCGGGTGCCGGTGGGTGACGTACGGGACCATGAAGACGCTGCCGCCGGCCGGGACGTGCCAGCCGTTGACGTCGTCCTCCGCGACGGCGTCGCGCGGGTACACCCAGATCGGCGGGTGCAGCCGCAGCGTCTCGTCGGTGACCATCTTCGCGTACGGGAGCTTCGGCAGGTCCTCGATGGTGGGCGTGCGCCCGCCGAGCACCTGCTCGACCTCCTCGTGCAGCCGCTCCTGCGCCTCCGGGTCCTTGGCCAGCTCGTAGAGCGCCCAGGCCAGGCCGGTGCCGGTGGTCTCGTGGCCGGCCATGAAGACCGTCATGATCTCGTCCCGGACCTGCTGCCGGGTCCACTCGCCGCCGCTCTCGTCCCGGGCCTGGAGCAGCAGGCTGACCAGGTCGGTCAGCCCCTCGTGCCGGCCGTCCCGGTGCGCCTCGACGATGCCGTCCACCACGTCGTACATCACCTTGCGCGCCTGGCGGATGCGCCGGTTGTACGGGATCGGGACGAACTCGGGGGTCAGCTGGTTGAGGGTGCCGCGGAAGACCATGGCCTCGATGGAGGTGACCATCGCCGGCCCCACCCGGTCGCTGAGCGGGTGCAGGTCGGTGTCGAACATGACCTTGCCGAGGGCCCCCAGGGTGAGGTCCATCATCTCCGGCACCACGTCGAGGCCGGCCTTGTCGGACCCCGCCCGCTCCCAGCGGTCGAGCACCAGGGCGGTGGAGTCGGTCATGGTGGTCGCCATGTTGTCGATGGCGGTCTTGTGGAACAGCGGGTTCACCACCCGGCGGTGCTGCTTCCACTCCTCCCCGTCGAGGGTGAGCAGGCCCATCCCCATGAAGATCTTGAAAGCGTCGTAGCCCTTGCCACGGATGTAGTTCTGGTTGTTGTCCTGGAGGACGTACTTGATGTTGTCCGGGTGGTAGTTCAGGTGGACGGTGAAGTAGCCCAGCGGCAGCCGGACCATGTCCCCGTAGGCCCGGCTCAGTTCGGTGAACAGGGCGGGCGCGTTGCGCTGGAACTTGCGCAGGTTGCCGGGGACGGTCCGCAGTCCGCGCGGCCCCGGAGCGGGGCGCGCGAGCCGCGCGACGGCGGGCGCGGGGCGGCGCGCCGGGCGGCGCTCGGGCGCGGCGACGACCGTGGCCACCGCCGTACCCGGCTCCGGGGCCGGCTGCCCGCCGTTCTCCTTGCTCGCGGTCACGTCGGTGCCCGCCTTCCTGCTCGTGGCGTACTGGGGGTCCGTGGCCGCCGGCGTCGGCCCACCAGCCGCGCCGGCCTCAGCTTTTCCCATCGCCGTCACCACCTCGCTGGCCTCGGCGGGGGCCGCCACGGGGTCGGTCGGCCCGGGATCCGCCACCCCGGGATCGACCGGCTCGGGTTCCGCCCTACCGGTGCCGGCACCGGCTCCGACCGCCCGGGCGGCGGCCGCCTCGGCCATCTCCTCGGGAGTCACGAACTTCCCGGTGCTCCGGTCGAGATAGCCCATCAGCGTCCAGTCCAGGTCCTTCATCTGGATCAGGATCCGCCCGTCCGGACGGACGGCGACGAACCGGTTGCCGCTGCCCGCGTTCCGCCCGTCGGCCTCCGCCCCGGGCAGCACCGCGTACAGGTCGACCCGCCCGTACCTGGCCGCGACATGGCTGTCGCCGCCGTGCTCGTAGACGTCGATCCGGCCGATGCCCAGCGGGGCCGCGAGCGGGATCAGGTCACCGTCGACCAGGGCCAGCACCCCGGTCCTGGCCAGCCCGTCGAGCAGCACCACCGGGATCCCGAAGCTCCCGAAGACCCGGTGGTCCAGCGGCAGTTCGAGGTTGTAGGTGGCGCGCTTGCCGTCCGGGTGCAGCCGGGTGTCGGTGGTCGACACGAACAGGTCGGTCAGCAGCACCGGGGAGCCCGGGCTGTGGTACGGGTCCGGCACCGGCGTCTCCGCGGCGGGGTGCCAGGCCTTCCAGTGCGGCGCGTCCGGCAGGTCGCCCGCCAGCAGCACCCGCACCTCGAAGTGCAGCCGGTCCTTGACCAGCACGGTGCCGTTGGGCGCCACCACGTCGTGGGTGATCCGCACCGCCACCACGGCCTGGCCGAGGTCGGCCCGGCGCTCCACCAGCTCGGCCCGGATCCGCTTGCGCAGCCCGGCCCGGTCCGACTCGCGGACCTTGAGGAAGTGGTGGAAGCGCAGGTCCTCGAAGGCGTACACCTTTAGGTCCGGCACCAGCCAGGAGGCCGCCTCGAAGGCGATCTCGGTGACGAACGTCCCCGGCAGGGTGGGCGCGTCGCCGACCTTGTGGTGGCGCAGGTAGTCGTCCCGCTCCAGGTCGAAGACCCGCTCGAAGGTGACCGAGTCCGTGCCGCGCTCGACCACCTCGCCGAGGTAGAAGGGCAGCACCTCCGGCTCCACCGGTCCCGCCGCGGCCGGCCGCTCCGGGCGCACCGGCTCCTGCGGCACCGCCGAGTCCGAACCGCCCCGCGGCGCCCCCGGGTTGAGGAAGCCGGGCAGCAGCCGGTCGACCGCCCGCCGCTCCGCGTCACCGAGGTGCACGGTGTACGGCGAGGGCTTGGCCAGGTTGAGCTCGCGGACGAAGTGGTGCACGCCCTCCGCGGTGCTCATCGCGGAGTAGAGCCCGCTCTTCTCGAAGTACGCCTTGGTCAACTCGTTGGCGCCCAGGCCGACCTCGCCCCACAGGGTCCAGCCCACGGTGAACTCGTGGATGCCCTGCACCTGCTGGTGGTAGGTCGCCGCGGCCCCGAGGAAGTCGTTGCCCGAGGCGTAGTCGGCCTCGCCGACCTGGCCGGTCATGCCCAGCAGCGAACCGAAGTTGCACCAGGCGCGCGGCAGCCGGCCGCGCAGGGCGTGCTTGAGGTTGAAGTAGCCCAGCACCTTCAGGTCGCGGACCTGCCGGAACTCCGCCAGGCTCTTGGTCGCGATCGGCGCCGAACGGTTCAGCCCGGCCGCGTTGACCAGCAGGTCGATCCGCCCGGCCTCGGCGTGGATCCGGTCCATCGCGGCCGTCACCTGGTCGCGGTCGGTCACGTCGCAGGGCACGTAGTGCACCGCGCCCGCGCCGCTGTGCTCGGCGATCCGGCGCAGGTTGGCCCGGATCACCCGGGCCTGGCCGATCCGCTCGTACGCGCGGTTGAGCTGCGCGGGGTTGCGGCCGGTCCGCAGCGCCAGCTGCTTGCGGATGTAGTCCGCGCGGCCCTTGGCGAAGGCCTCGTCGTCCAGCTCCAGGTACTCGGCCGGGTGGGAGTCCACCGGGTTGCTGCCGAGCACGTACACCCGGGGCCGGAAGTGCCGGGCGACCTCGGCCAGCAGCTCGGCGGTGATGCCCCGCCCGCCGCCGACCGCGACCACGACGCTGTCCGGACCGAGCGTCGCCTCCCCCGGCGGCAGCAGCTCGCCGGGCTCCTCGGCGAGGGTGACGGTCAGCCGCCGCCCGCCGTCGTGGAAGGCCGAGGGGACGCCGCGCCGGAACGCCGACTCCCGCTCCGCCTGCGCGACCCCGGTGGCGGCCTCCCGCGTCCCGGTGATCAGCGCGTAGGTCAGGCAGTGCGGCGCGTACTCCAGGTGGATCACCTTGAACAGGCCCGTGAACATGCCCGTGAACGGGTGCGGGGTCCGGTCGGTCATCGCCCCGAGGAACAGCCCGACGCAGCTCGCGCCGCCGGCCTCGGCGGCCAGCGCCTCGTGCCGCTGCTGCACCGTCAGGAAAACCAGCTCGTGCAGGGCGCTCAACGCCTCCGCCTCCGCCGGACCGGCCGTGTCCGCGCCGGACAGGTCGGTGACCACCCGGATGTGCCGGATCAGCCGCCGCGGGTCCGCCTCGTCCAGCAGCCCCGCCAGCGCCTCGGCGTCCGGCACGTGCCGGACCCCGGGACCGCCCGGCACGGTGGACAGCACCAGGGTGCCGGCCGGCGCCCCGGCCGCCGTCACCGTCTCCGGCCGGTCGGTCAGGACGACGGTGGGCTCCGCGGGCCAGAACGGCAGCTCGGCGCGGACCGGCTCGCCGGGCGTCTCGGTCAGCCCGGGCACGTGCCGGCTCACCACCAGCGGGTGCCGGTCGTCGTACAGCCGCTCGTCGTAGAACGCGGACGGCACGTGGAGGTCGGCCTCCGGCACCGGCACGGCCGCCGACAGCGGGGCCGAGACCCGGACGCTGAGGTCGGGCGCGCCGTTCTCGCCGCGGCAGACCACCAGCGCGTCGCGCCCGGCCGGCTCCTCGGCCAGCACCTGCAGGATGCCGATCGCACCCTCGGCGCCCAGGTAGCAGACCTCCCGGCCGGGGCGGACGGCGCCGCACTCGACGGTCGGCACCGACGCCGCGGCCCGCGCCCCGTTCGGCTCCCCGGCCGACTCCGCCTCGGCGAGCGGGGTGTCCAGGTAGCCGAGCACCTCCAGCCCGGCCGCGGCGGCGGTCTCCTCCGTCACCAGGGCGAACAGGAAGGCGCCCTCGGCCAGCACGCTGCCCCCGTCGAGGGCCTCGTCCAGCAGCTGGCGCACCTCGTCGGTGCTGTTGCCGTTGATGCCGCCGACCAGCGCCATCGTCAGCTCGCCCTGCCGCAGGTAGCGGATGGCGACGTCGATCGCGCTCAAGGTCGAGGTGAACCCCGTGTCGACCGTCATGTTGAGGCCCTTGAGGTCGAAATAGTTGGCGACCCGGGCCGGGATCACGTTCGGCATCATGCCGGGGAAGGAGTCCTCGTTGGACGGCGGAACGAGCCGCCGCACCTCGGTCCTGAGCAGCTCCAGCGCCTCCGGCAGCCACGGCGCCGAGGCCAGCGAGGCATCGGCCTTCAGCGCGATGGTCAGGTCGTCCAGGTAGCAGCGCAGCGCGTAGAGCGTCGCGTTGCGGGTCGCCCCGAGGTGGCCGAGCACCACGCCGGTGGTCTCGCTGTTGTCCTCCCAGAACGCGCCCAGGCTGTCGCGCAGCCGGTGCGCGCACTTGAGGATCATCAGCTGGCAGCGGTCGATGCCCCGCATCATGCCGGGGGGCATCCGCACCTGCTTGAACGACGGCAGCGGGTAGGTGTCGCCGAAGGACACGTCCTCCGGACCGGTCCGGCCCAGCCAGGTGGCCAGCTCGTCGGCGGTCTCGGTGCCCGGCACGTGCGCGGTCCGGGCCACGACGGCGATCCGCTGCGGCTTCACCTGCTCGGTCCGCGCCGGCAGCGGGAGCCCGGACGGTGCCTTCGGCGCCGCGGGCGGCTCCTGCACGACCAGGTGGGCGTTGGTGCCGCCGAAGCCGAAGCCGGAGACGGCGGCCGTGCGGCGGCGGGCGCCGCGCGGCCAGGGCACCGCCTCGGTCGGCACGACCAGGTTGGAGCCGCCGATCGCGAAGTCCGCCGGGGTCTCGGTGAACCGGTGCTGCGGCGGGATCACATCGTGCCGGAAGCCCAGCACGACCTCGATCAGCGAGGCCACGCCGGCGGCCCAACCGGTGTGCCCGATCACCGACTTGTTGGAGGTGACGACCACCGGGGCGCGGCCCGGCTCGTGACCGCCCAGCGTCTCGCGCAGGGTGGTGAACTCCGCCAGGTCGCCCGCCGGGGTGCCGGTGGCGTGGGCGACGATCCAGTCCGGGCGCACGTCGTCCATGCCCGGCCGGTCCAGCGCGCGGCGGATCGCCAGCTTCTGGCCGGCCGCGCTCGGCGCGTAGATCGCCTTGCCCTTGCCGTCCGAGGACGAGCCGAAGCTGCGCAGGGTGGCCAGCACCCGGTCGCCGTCCCGGCGCGCCCGGCTGAGCCGCTTGAGCACGACGGTCGCGGCGCCGTCCGAGAACAGCACCCCGTCGCTGTCCTTGTCGAGCGAGCGGACCTCGCCGCTCACCGACAGGCCGTTGAGCTTGGCGAACAGGATCGACCCGCGCGGGCCCACGGCGAACGAGCCGCTGCAGACCGCGATGTCGTGCCGGCCCTCCAGCAGGCCCTTGAGGCCCAGGTCCACCGCGTAGAGCGAGGAGGAGCAGGCGGTGTCCACGAGCAGCAGCTCGGCGGAGTCCGGCAGCACGTCGCGCATCGCGTTGAGCCCGACCCGGTGCGGGAAGAAGTGCAGCGGCTCGGGGCCGCTGCGCGGGTAGTGCCCGGCCAGCCGCCGCTCGACGGTGGCCAGCGCGGCGGCGCGGTCCGCCCCGGACAGGCCGAGACCGTCCAGGATGGGCGCGATCCGGCCGAGCACACCGGCCCGGACGGTCGCCTCCTCCAGGTGCTGGCTGCCGTCGGCGGTGTAGCCGACCAGGAAGGAGCAGCGGTCCTCCGGGGTGTGCCGGACGCCCTCCATCGCCTGGAGCAGCGAGTGGCGCAGCCAGAGCGTGGTGGACTCCACCGCGTTCGGGTCGGTCCCCGCCTCGGCCAGCTCGCGGGCCAGCTGCGGGTGTGGCACGAAGTCGGTGATGAAGGCCGAGCGCTTGGAGTAGGTCTTGTCCTCGTCGCGCTTGTCGGAGGAGTGGAACTTGTCGTTGTCCCACCGGTCGGCGGGGATCTCGACGAAGCGGTCGGCGCCGTTCATGAGCTCGTGCCAGTACTCGTCGAGGTCGTTGGCGCCGGGCACCACGATGCCCATGCCGACGATGGCGATCTCGTCGTCCTCGTCGAACGCCTCCTCCTCGACCTCCGCCTGCGCGGCCACTGCGGCCACCGGGGCCGGGGCCACCGGGGCGGGCGTGGTGGGCACGGCCTGCACGACCGGTGCCTGACGCGAGGTCACCGCGGCCTGCACGGCGGCGGTGACGGGCGCGGTGACGGGGGCGGCCACGGGGGCGGCCACGGGGGCGACCGGCGCGTTCGCCGGGACCCCCACCGCCTTGTCCCGCTCCTCCGCCGACTCCCCGACCGGGACGGTCGGCGGCACCGGCTCCACCAGCGCGCGCGGCGGCGAGAGCAGCGCCTGCCCGGTGGACAGTCCGCCGTCCGCCAGGATCACCTGGCCGGTGATCCAGCTCGACCGCGGCGAGGCCAGGAAGGCCACCACCTCGGCCAGCTCCTCCGGGTGGCCGAGCCGCCCCATCGGAGTGGCCTCGATCGTCGCCCGCTGCATCCGCTCGGCGTCCGGGAAGAGGTCCACGACCTCGCTGTAGAGCATCCCGGCGGCGGCCGTGTTGACCCTGATCCCGTCCCGGGCGTAGTCGACGGCCAGGTAGCGGGTCATCGCCTCCACGGCGGCCTTGGCCGGCCCGCAGGCCAGGTAATTGGCCATGACGAACTGGCCGCCGCCCAGCGTGGAGAGGTTGACGATGCTGCCCCCGCCCCGCCGCGCCATCAGCGCGGCGGCGCGCTGGGCGCACGCGAGGCCGCCCTTGAGGTTGGTGTTGAGGGCCCGGTCGATCAGCTGGTCGGTGACCTCGCCGCCCGGCACCAGGGCACCGTTGGCGGCGTTGTTGACCAGGATGTCGAGGCCGCCGAAGCGCTCCTCGATCTCGTCGAACATCCGGTCCACCTGGCCCCGGACGGCGACCGAAGCCCGGATGACGTGCGCCTGGCCGCCGGCCCGCTCGATCTCCTCGGCGGTCTCCCGAGCGGGCCCGGGCGAGTGCAGGTGGTTGATGACGACGAGCGCGCCGTCGGCGGCGAGACGCTTGGCGATGACCTTGCCGACGTTCCGCGCCCCTCCGGTGACCAGGGCGATCTTTCCCCGCAGTTCCTGGGACACCTCGCTCACACCGATCCGCCCGAGGCGATGATCAGGTCAGCGATCTTGCCCAGGGTGTTGTAGGCGGCCGGACGCACGTCGGACGGCCGGGGCGGCAGCTCGTAGCGGTTGCCGACGCGCACCAGCAGCTCCGTCTGCTTCACCGAGTCGACGCCGAGCTCGGCCTCCAGGTCGGTGGCCTCCTCGAAGACCTCGGCCGGGTACTCCAGCGCCTCGGCGTAGATGTCGGCGAGCTGGCGGACCAGGGTGTCCCGGTCCACGGCCGCGACACTCCCGTTCGCGCTGCCGTTGAGGCTCCCGTTCGCACTGCCGTTCGCGCTGCCGTTCGCGCTGCCGTTGAGGCTCGCGCCGACGCTCGGCTCCTCCTCCTTCGCGCCCAGGTAGGTCAGGTAGGCCTCGCGGGCGAACGCCCGGACCTCGACACCCCGACCGTTCCAGAATGCCTCGAAGTCCTCGGCCGGCACGTCGGACAGCAGCGCCGCCCGCAGCTGGTCCGCCGAGGAGCCGCCCGCACCCGCGGCGACCGCACCCACCGAGGCCAGCCGGTCGAGCGCCTGCCGCAGCACGGCGGCGCCCCCCGCCTCCGGCAGCAGGGTCGGCACGGTGGTGACCGGCGACTCCACGATGCGGCCGGTGATCCGGCTCAGCGCGTCCAGAGCGCCGCTCTCGACGAACACCGACACCCCGGTGCCCGCCAGCTCGCGCACGGTGTCGCCGAAGCGCACCCGGGCGGTGAAGTGCCCGGCCAGCAGCTCGGTCAGCCGGTCCCCGTCCTCGTAGGCCCGGCCGATGATCGGCGAGTGCACGGTGGTCTCCAGCGGACGCTGGCGGATGTCCGCGATCCGCGCGGCGAACTTCTCCGCCGCCGGGCCGAGCAACGGGCTGTGGAAGGCGTACGGCGACTTGAGCCGGGCGAAGTCGATCTTCAGCACGGCGGCCAGCCGGCCGATCGTGTCCAGTGTCTCGGCCCGGCCGGACAGCACGGTCTGGCCGGCGTGGTTCTCCACCGCGATACCGGTCAGCGGGTCGCCGACCAGGTCGACGAGGCGCTGCGCCCGGTCGGCGTCGGTGCCGATGGCGGCCATGTAGGCGTCGCCCAGACCGGCCTCGCGCAGCGCGATGCTCCGGTGGCAGACGATCTCGGCGCCCTCGGCGGGCGTGAACGCGCCCGCCGCGACCAGCGCGGCGATCTCGCCGAGGCTGTGGCCGATCAGAACGTTCGGGCGCAGACCGCGGGCCCGCAGCACGGCGTAGGTGGCGGTGGACACCGCGTAGATGGCCAGCTGCAGCGCCTCCGGGGCCTCCCGGAGCAGCTGCTCGGTGTCCGGCGTCCGCGTCGCGAACAGCTGGTCCACCGCACGGTCGCCGAGCAGCGGACGGGCGGCGTCACCGATCTCGGCGAGGACCGGTCCGACCTCGGGGAACTCGTCCCGCAGGTCGGCGAGGGCACGGCCGTAGAACGCACCCTGCCCCGGAAAGAGGACGGCAATCGAAGTTTCAGGCATGACGCACACTTCCCCCATACTCATTTGCGTGATCAGCTGCACCGGCGGATCGCGCCGCATTTCCTTGACCGATGAGACCGTATTCATGCCCCAACACTCGAGAGAGGCGATTCCGGTTAATCTTCGGTTAACTCGCGAGCGCGATCGCAGCCGAATTCGATGCCTGCGGACATGGCATTGGCGACGCCATTGTCCGGAAATGCATCAGGAGGTCCGGCTCGGCGGCGCACCCCGACGGCGCGCGAAACAGCCGAGCAACTGGCCTGCAACAGAACGTCGTTGGAGTCCGTCGACCCCACACGACGTCAGGCGGTCGTCACCGCCCCAGCTGCTGCCCACCAGTCGAACAAGTGGAATGGCAGACTTCGCTTCCGCAATTGTCAGCCACTGCCACATTCACGTTCATCTTCCCCCGTACCGCTGCGTGCCGAAGCACACCGGCTCATACTCGTTTCACCCTAGGAATCTGCCTGACGACAAGTCAAGTACTTTCTTTCGCGACCGGTCGGTAACATTCCTGACCTGCACCGAAGCCACGTGCCGACTTCGTCACAACGCCAATTTCGCCAGGCCATGTCAAGTTGTGCGCCACGAAAAAGCGCGAAACAGAAACGCTTCTGCCGGTACTTCCGGAAGCGGTTCCCGAAGCCCCCCGACAACCTCCCCGACCCCCCGCCCAATCGACGCACACCCCGCCCACCCCCATGCGCCCCCACGCCGGTTCGTGCGCCCACCTCCCACGCCCCCACCAACGACCGCAGGGCCCGCGCTCCTGCAGCGCGGGCCCTGCGGTCACCGGTGGCGGACACCGTCCCCCGGCTACTCCCGGTGCAGGAACTCCGCCTTGACGCCCCGGCCGAGGGCGGGCAGCGCGCTCAGCCCCGCCAGCACCGCGCCGGTGAGCGCGATGGCGGCAACGGTGCCGAGCCCTCCCAGCGGGATCGCCCCCGAGGTCCCTCCCGCACGCCCGTAAGCACGGCCCACCAGAACGGCCAGCCCCAGGGCCAGCGTGATGCCGGTGCCGTACGGGATCAGCACCTGGAGCAGTTGAGCGCGCCGCATGGTCGGCAGCGGGACGCCGACCACGGCCTGCAGGGCCACCTCGCGGCGGCGTTCGACGGCGCGGTCGATCGAGCCGACCGCGATGGCCGCGCAGGAGATGGCCAGGACCAGGACGGTTCCGAGCGTGAGCAGGGCACGGAACAGCGGGAACTGGTACTGCGCTTCGAGCGCGATGTCCGGGACCGCGACGGTCAGACTCGGGTCGACCCGGGCGGCCGCCGCGTTGAGCGCCTCGAAGGTGGACCGCTCCCCGTCGGTGACGATCAGGTACGTCGTGGCGGGCAGGGACACGGCGGCCAGGCCCGGTGCGCCCGGCGGCAGCAGCATGTCGGCCGCGACCGGGGAACCGTCGCTCACCGCACCGCGGTCGGGGACCGCGAGGGTGCGGGTGGGCGCCGCCACCGTGACGGGCGCGCCGGCGGAAGCCGTCGGCGCCAGGGTGAGCGGCGCTCCGTCGCCGATCCCGGTCGGCTGTCCCGTCCCGGCAAGCCAGTACGCGGTCCCTTCCTCGCAGGACTGCGGCGCTTTCTTGATCACGGCCGACAGTTCGGCGCAACTGAGCACGACGGCGTTGTGGACACGCGGGGGTGCCTGGACCGTGCTGGCAGGCTCCCCCGTCGCCCCTTCCGGGACTCCCTGGGCCGGCGCCGTCGACATCATGGGCGCCATCGGCGTCTGGAGTCGGCGCACGGGGACCACCGACCGCACGCCGGGGACGTCCGCGAACGTGGCGGCCGCGAGCGGCGTACCGTCGGCGGTCCTGGCCGGCCCCTGGTAGACGCCGGAGGCCATGACCTGCACCCACGAGGTCGCGTCGGTCCGGGACTGGATCGACGCGAGCATCGACTGCCCGAAGGCCCCGGCGAAGACCAGCAGCACCAGCCCGGCGACCACCCGGGTGGCCGCCGCGGCCTCGACCTCCAGCCGCCGGGCGCCGAGCAGGACCGCGATCGACCGGGTCACCCGCCCGAGGAGCACACCGATGCTCCGGGCGATCAGCGGCGTCCCTGTCGCCAGACCGACGAACACCAGCAGCAGCCCGGCGGCCATGACGAGAAGCATCGACGTGTTCGGGTCGCCGCGCTCCGGCGGGGAGCTGACCGCCGCGTATCCGGTGACGGCGACACCGGCGACCAACGGTGCCAGCCGCCACAGGGAGAGTGCCTTGGGCAGGGCGTCGGCCCGTCCGGCCCTCGTGGCGGCGGTCACCCGCCGAACCGCGACCGCTCCCACCCCGACGGCGAGAACGGGAACTGCGACGACCAGTGCCGCGATCTGCCACAGCGGCGGCCGGAGGTCGGCGGAGTACCAGCCGTAGCCCGCGACGGTCCACCGCGAGGTGAACGGCAGCACCGCCTCGAAGATCGCCAGGCCTAGGAGTGCTCCCAGCGTCGCCACCACGGCGCTCTCCCCCGCGTTCACCACCTGCGCCTGACGCGGCGTCACCCCGAGCAGGCGGAGGGCGGCCAATCGCCGGTCCCTCGTAGCGGCGGACAGCCGGGCGCAGGAAGCCAGGAACAGCAGGACGGGTGTGAGCACGGCGATCACACCGACGATCAGCGTGATGGTGTTCTTGCGGGCGTCCGCCACGGCCCCGGCCTCGGCCACCACGGCCGGCCCGGTGGCCCCGTGCGCCTGCGGCCCGTAACCGACGGCCTGCTGCGAAGGCGCTCCCGGGGTGTCGGTGACACCGACATAGGCGAGCAGCTCGTCCGGCTGCAGCAGACCGTCGGCGGCGATCGTCCCGGTGACCCGGCCCGGCAGCCGGTCGCGCAGCGCCTGGTTCTCCGGCCGGTCGTAGAGCGCGCGCAGCGCCGGGGAGAGCGCCACTTCACCGGGGGACGGCAGACGCCCCAGCCCGGGCGGCGGGCCGGCGGCCGCCTCGGGCACCAGCTGGCGTTGCAGGGGTTGGCCGAACCAGCTGTCCGACACGCTCTCGCCGAGCAGACCGCACCCAGCCGCCGCCCGGTCCTCCGTGGCCGCGCAGATCACCGTGCGGGCGTCCGCCCGATCCGCACGGTGCTGCAGCATCCCCGGGACCGCGATCGACAGCAGCAGGACGACCACCCCGAGGGCCGTGCCACCGGCCATCAGGGCAACCCGGACCCAGCCCGAACGGCCGTATCCGCGCACCAGCCGGACACCCAGCATCAGGGGGTAGAAGCGGGCCCGCATCACACCCGCTCCTTCGTCCCGACCACTCGGCCGTTGCTCATGACGATCTCGCGGTCCGCACAGGCCGCGACCCGTGCCTCGTGCGTCACGACGACCACCGCCGCGCCCTGTTCCCTGGCGGCGGTCGTGAGCGCGGTCAGTACCCGCTCGCCGTTGACCGTGTCGAGCGCACCGGTGGGCTCGTCCGCGAAGACGACCTTGGGCCGGTGGATCAAGGCTCGCGCCACCGCGACTCGCTGAGCCTGCCCTCCGGAAATCTGGGCCGGCCGCTTCACGGCGAGGTCGGCGACCTCCAACCGCCCGAGCGCCTCCCCCGCCTGCCGCGCGGCCTCCTTCCGACTCGCTCCGGCCAGCCGCAACGGCAGCGCCACGTTCTCGAGCACGGACAGCTCGGGGATCAGCTCACCCAGCTGGAACACGAACCCGAAGTCCCGCCGCCGCAGCGAACTCCGGCCCGACTCGGACAGATTGTCGATCCGCTCCCCACCGAGGTGAACACTCCCACCCTCCGGCGCCAGGATCCCCGCCAGGCAGTGCAGCAACGTCGACTTCCCCGACCCGCTCGATCCGGTCACGGCCACCACCTCCCCGGGACCGACCGCGAACGACACCTCGTCCAACGCACGGGTCGTGCCAAAACTCAGGCACAGTTCTTCGGCTACCAGAAGATTCATTCCTGCCCTCCCGCATCCTCATGGATGCGGCGATCATCTCACCGGCCCGCACCACCACCCCGCCATTCACCAACTGGATCCATGAATTCCGGTAAAGGGCACCGAGCACCCGGGATCAGCCTCGACCCGGCACCACGGATCACCACTCACATAGGGCATCCCACCAGGTCGGAGCCACCCGGGCGGGCACCGGCGCAAGGACTACCCACCGATCAGGGAAACTCGGACACAAATGCCGAATTCCCATCCCCATTCACACGATCCGCCCGCTCCTCGAAGCGGCAAAGAAAAGAAACCAAGGCATTGATACGGCTTTGCGGATCCTCACAGCCGCCCTCGACTGCCACTGGAGCGCGACGGACGCCCCAGCTGGAGCCCGATAGAGTGCACGACCGGTAGAGCGCACCCGGAGCAACCGCGCTCCCGAGGCCGTGACGGGGTGGACATGCACGGAGCACAGCTCGACGATCGGTACCGCCTGGAATCAATCCTGGGCTCCGGCGGGATGGGCCAGGTCTGGCGGGCGTTCGACGAACGGGTCGGGCGCCCGGTGGCGGTGAAGCTGCTGACGGGTGCCGACCCGGCGTCCGCCAGCATCGAGCGGTTCGCCGCCGAGGCCAGGGCCGCCGGAAACCTCAGCAGCCCGCACATCGTGACCATTCACGACTTCGGCCGCACCGGACCCGAACAGGGCGGTGCGCCGTTCCTCGTCATGGAACTCCTCGAAGGGCAGTCCCTGGAAGGGATCATCACCCAGGGCGCGCTGCCACCGGTTGAGGACGCCCTCGACTGGACCCGGCAGGTGTGCGCCGGCCTCGCCACCGCCCACCGGGCCGGCCTCGTCCACCGGGACATCAAGCCCGCGAACGCCATGCTCCTGCCCGGCGGCACCGTCAAGATCCTCGACTTCGGGATCGCCAAGCACCTGTACGAGGACCACGCCCTCACCGGAACTGGCCACGCCATCGGTACGGCCGCCTTCATGGCGCCCGAACAAGCCCGGGGCGACCGGAACATCGGCCCTTCCGCCGACCTCTACGCCGTCGGATGCCTGCTCCACACCCTCCTGACCGGCCAACCACCCTTCACCGGAGCACCGCTGGCCGTCCTCCACCAGCACCTGACCCGCATACCCCCGGCCGCCAGCAGCCACCGCGCCTCCGTCCCTGCCGCGGTCGACGAACTCGTCCTCCAACTCCTGGCGAAGGAACCCGACGACCGGCCCGCCGACGCCGCCCAGGTCATCGAGACGATCGACGCCCTGCTCGCGATCCCCGCAACGCCGCGCCCGATGGCCGCCCCTGACCTCGCCTCGGCCCCGACCAGGACCGCCCAGTGGGCACAGCCCGCAACACCCCACCCGCCGACGGTCCTCGACGCACCACCGGAGCCCGAGCCAAAGGCCGTGCCGGCGAAGCCACGGACCGCGCGGAACACCGCCGTGGGCCGGAGCGCGCTGGCAGGTGCCGCGCTGATCGGACTTCAGCTGGTCGTCTTCGCCTCCTGGTCGGTGGGCTGGACGGTCCCCGTCGCCGTCGCCGCGGCCCTGCTCCTGACCCTCGGAATGAAGTTCGACGTGGCCACCGCCGAGGACGAGGACAGCCTGGGCGGCATCTTCGTCTCCATGGGCGTGACCGCGATCTCCTGCCTGCTGCTCCTGATCGTCTCGCCGATGCCCTGGTGGGGCGTGCTGATCCTCAGCTGGGTGATGTGCCCCGTCCTGCTGGGCCTGCAGAAGCCACTCGTTCGCGGACTCGGCCAAGCCTTCGCCCGGCACCGGGCCGAAGTCCAGACGGCGGTCAGCGCCGCACTGGTGAACGCCACCCTCGCCACCGGACTCCTCGCCGGCACCCAACTGCCGACCCTGATCACCGTTCTTCTCGGAGCCCTCACCTGGACAGCCACAGCCACCCTGCTGACCGTCCTGCTGCCCTCTCGCACGTCGACCGGATCCCGCTCCACCCGTCGGACCGGTGCGGGCGGATAGGGCTCGACAGTCGCTCCACACACCCCGGGTGATGGGGCACACCGAGTGCTCACACCCCGAGAAAAGGCAAAAGCCCCAGGTCACGGCGAGTGAGTCCTGGGGCTTCTACAGAGCCGCCTGCGGGATTCGAACCCGCGACCTACGCATTACGAGTGCGTTGCTCTGGCCAACTGAGCTAAGGCGGCACCGCTGCCGAAGTCTCGGCAACGCGGGCCAGTCTACACAGGTTCGCGGGTGATCCGTAACGCGGTGGGAAGCGGGTGGGGGCGGGGCCGGGGTCAGGCGGAGGAGACGGCGAGCTTGGCGGCGAAGCCGGCGAAGAGGGCGGCGACGCTGCCGGTGAGGGTGGCGGAGAGGCGCTTGCGGCGGCGGAAGGCGGTGGCGAGCGAGGTGCCCGCGAAGATCAGCACGGAGAGGTAGAGGACGCTGAAGCCCTGCAGGATCCCGCCGAGGAGGGTGAAGGAGAGCACCGGGCTGCCGTAGGAGGGGTCGACGAACTGGGTGAAGAAGGAGAGCAGGAAGAGGATCGCCTTGGGGTTCAGCAGGCTGATCACCAGGGCGCGGCGGAACGGGCGCTCGGTGGGCCCGGGGGCCTCGGCGGCGCCGTCGGCCGGCTCGTCGGAGGCCCGGTGCTCGCGCCACAGGCCGCGGGCTGCGCGCAGCATGCCGATGCCTATCCAGAGCAGGTAGGCGGCGCCGCCGAACTTCACCACGGCGAAGACGGCCGGGTTGGCCTTCAGCAGGGAGGCGGCGCCGAGCGAGGTCAGGCTGATGAGGGTGAAGTCGCCGACGAAGACGCCGGCGGCGGCCCGGTACCCGGTGCGGACGCCCTTGCGGGCGGCGACCGAGAGCACGTAGAGGGAGTTGGGGCCGGGGAGGAGGACGATGACGAGGGCGCCGAGGACGTAGGTCGTCAGGTCGTTGACTCCGAGCACGGTGGGCTCCGGGAGGGACGAGGAGGGGAGGGGGCGCCCATCGTAACGGGCACTCCCTCACCGTCCACAGGTCTTTCCGTTCTCGGGCGGCTCGCCGCCCAGCAGGAAGCGGTTGACCGCGCCGTCGAGGCAGGTGTCGTGCCGGCCGTACGCGGTGTGGCCGTCGCCGTCGTAGGTCAGCAGCCGCCCGGACTCCAGCTGCCCGGCCAGCGCCTGCGCCCACGCGTAGGGGGTGGCCGGGTCCCGGGTGGTGCCGACGACCACGATCGGGGCGGCTCCCGCGGCCCGGACGGTGTGGGGTGTGCCGGTCGGCCGGACCGACCAGTAGGTGCAGGTCAGCGCCATCCAGGCCATGTCGCGTCCGAACCTCGGCGAGGTCCGCTCGAAGTCCGGGACGGCACGGGCGGCGTCGTCGGGGCCTGCGAACGGCGCGGGCAGGTCGAGGCAGTTCACCGCCATGTTGGCGAACATCAGGTTGGGGTACGAGCCGTCCACCTCCCGCCCGTAGTAGTCGTCGGAGAGCCTGAGCAGGCCGGTGCCGTCGCCCGTCGCGGCCTCGGCGAGCGCGGTGCGCAGCCGGGGCCAGAGGAAGTCCGCGTACATGGCCTGGATGACGCCGGTGGTCGCCTGTGCCTCGCTGAGCCGGCGGGCGCCGTCGGTGGTCGTCAGCGGGTGGGCGTCGACCGCGGCGAACAGGGCGGTGAGCCGCTCGCCGGCCTGCTGCTCGGTCCGGCCGAGCGGGCAGTCCTCGCGGGCGGCGCAGTCCCGGGCGAAGGCCGCCCAGGCGGTCTCGAAGCCGCCCGCCTGGGTGCGGTTGCCGGTGAGGGAGTCGAGCGAGGGGTCCATCGCGCCGTCGAGCACCATCCGGCCGGTGCGGCCGGGGAACAGGCCCGCGTAGGTGGCGCCGAGGAAGGTGCCGTAGGACTTGCCGACGTAGTGGAGCCGTTCGTCGCCGAGCAGCGCGCGCAGCACGTCCAGGTCGCGGGCGGCCTCAACGGTGCTCAGGTGGCCGAGCCGGTCGCCGGAGCGCTGCCGGCAGCCCTCGGCGAACTCCTTGGCGGCGGTCACCAGGGCGTCGACCTCGGCCTGGTCGTCGGGGGTGATGTCGACGGCGGTGTAGGCGTCCATCCGTTCCCCGTCGAGGCAGGTGACGGGTGAACTGCGGCCGACCCCGCGCGGGTCGAGACCGACCAGGTCGTAGCGGGCGCGAACGCCGGCGTCGTAGGTGCGGGCCACGCCCTCGACGTACTCGACGGCCGAGCCGCCGGGGCCGCCCGGGTTGAGCAGCAGCGAGCCGAGCCGCTCGCCTGGGGCGGGCGTGTCACCGGCTCCGGCCGGAACGGCGGGGGCGCGGACGGCGGCCAGGGTGAGGTCGCCGGCCGCGGGACGGTCGTAGTCCAGCGGCACCCGGAAGGTGGTGCATTCGAAGCCGTCGTCGCAGGGCGTCCAGCCGAGCCGCTGCGCGTAGTAGGGGGCGAGCGCGGGCGGTACGTCGGCGGGCAGCGGCTCCAGCGGCGTGACGGCCGCGGCGCCCCCGGCCGCCCCCGCGAGGCCCGCCGGGGCGGCACCGGAGGAAACAGCACCGGAGGGGGCAGCAGCGGGCGACGCGCTGTCGGAGGGGGCAGCGAGTGTAGGCACGCCACCGGCCGAGCAGCCGCCCGCCACCAGACCGGCCGCGGCCGCCAGCGCGACCGCGGCCACCACACTCGTACGGCGCCCCCGCGACGCCCGAACCTGCACTGCCCGAACCTGCACTGCCCGCACCCACGCTGCCCGATCCCGCGATGACACGTCCTGCCGCCCGTCGGCCCGCATGTGGGATCCCTTCAGCCGTCCACACCCGTCGGCAGCCGCGCCGCCGCCCGGGGGTACCGGAAGCGTAGTGCCCGCACCGGGCCTGGTCAGGACGCCTTGCCGAGCGTCTCGCCCAGGTACTGGGCCGCCTGCCGGACCAGCCGCAGCCGGATCCGGTCCGCCGAGTAGTCGGTCGCGTTGTCGGAGATCCGCACCTCGGCGCGGGCGGCGGCGCCGGTGCCGCCGCGCAGTGCCGACTGGAGCTTGCGGGCGGCGTCCAGCCCGGCGGTGTCGGCCTTCCCGGCGGCGAGCAGCAACCTCGGGGTCCCGGCGGCGGGCGCCTCGGCGCCGGTCCGGGCGAGCGCGGCGGGGTCGTACCGGCCGGAGACGGCAGCCGCCGCACCGTACAGGTCGGGGCGCGCGAGGCCGGCCGCGGCCGCGCAGGGCGCGCCGTCCCCGACCCCGAGCGTGCCCCAGGCGGCCGGGCCGGGCGGCAGGGTGCGGAAGGTGGCCGCGATGGTGGTGCGCAGCGCCGCGTCGTCGGCGACGGCCATCGGGGCGGCGGCGACCAGCTCGCAGGGGTGCGCGGTGCCGTTCGGCGCCTCGGGGGCGACCAGGATGAACGGCTTGGACTTGGCGCTCTGCACGGCGGAGGCGAGGCCCTCGAACACGTCGGGGACCTCGGTGTCCGCGGTCTTCCGGGGGGTGGCGGCGTGCATCACGACGACCGGGAAGCGGGCGTTCGGGTCCTTCGCGTACTGGGCGGGCAGCCAGACCCGGACGTTGCGCGGGTGGCCGTCCGGGCCGGGGACGGCTGACTGGAGCAGTTCGCCGCCGCCCGGGTGGCCGACGCTGTCGAACCGGCTGACCACCGGCAGCGGGGAGGGCGTCGGCGTGCTCGCGGTGGTGCTGGGGGCCGCGGCGTCGACGGCCTCGACCGGCGGGGCGGCGGGCCGACCGGCGCCCGGCCCGTCGGCCCCGCCACCGGAACCGCCGAACCCGTTGCCCGCCTCGCTCCCCTCGAACCGGTCGGCGGCCGAACCGGTCCGCCCGGCGACCCCGCCGTCGAGGCTCCCGAAGGCGCCCAGCGCCGTCAGCAGCGTCAGCACGGTGACGCAGATCCCGCAGACCATCGCCCCGGCCGCCCGCACCAGCATCGGCCACTGGTCCCCGCTCAGTTCGTACGTCTCGGCGACCCGTAGGTCCCGCCAGCGCACCAGCGCGCCACGGGCCAACCAGACTCCTCCCCCGGCGACGGCGAGCAGGGGGACGAGCAGAAGCGAACGGACCATGGGACGCACCACCTCGGGGAGGGCCGGACGGGGCGGTCGGGCCCGGCACCGTACGGGACGCGACGGCCCCGGCGGCGGGGCGCAGTCGGCCCCCAGCGTGCAGGTCGGGCGGGACGTCCTACGACGGTGCGCCCGGCGCGTATCGCTCGTTCACTCGAACGTGGGACGCGGCACTGGCGCGGGAAGCCGAACCGGCCAGGCGCGGGAGGCCGTACCGGGCCGTCGCGGGAAGCCGTACCGCCCCCGGCGCGGCGCGGCGGTCAGCCCGCGCGCAGGGCCACCGTCATCGCCTCGACGGCCAGCAGCGGATCGACGTTGCGGTCCAGCGCCACCCGGCAGGCGAGGATCGCCTCGATCCGGCGCAGGGTGGACTCCGGCGGTCCGGCCTGGGCGACCCGGTCGAGCGCCTGCCGCTGGTCCTCGTTGGCGAGCGCGCCGGCCGAGCCGAGCTGGATCGCCAGCACGTCCCGGTAGAAGCCGAGCAGGTCCAGCAGGGCGACGCCGAGGGTCTCGCGGCGGGTGCGGGTGGCCCGGCTCTTCTGCCGCTTCTCGAGTTCCTTGACCGCGCCGGCCATGCCGCGCGGTGCCTTGCCGCCCTCGGCCGCGCCGTACACGGCCTTGAGGTCGTCGGTCTCCTTGCTGTCCTGGGTGTCGGCGAGCGCCTCGGCGTCGGCCTTGGCGGTGTCGACCAGGCGCTGGGCGGCGGCCAGGCAGCCGCCGATGTCACCGACCTCCAGCGGGATCCGCAGCACCTCGGCGCGCCGCGACCGGGCCTGGTCGTCGACGGCCAGCCGGCGCGAACGCTCGATGTCGCCCTGACCGGCCAGCGCGGCCAGCCGGGCGGTCGGCGGATCGACCCCGTCGCGCCGCACCAGCATGTCGGCGACCGCCTCGGCGGCCGGGGTGCGCAGCACCAGCAGCCGGCAGCGGGAGCGGATGGTCGGCAGCACGTCCTGCACGGAGGGGGCGCAGAGCAGCCAGACGGTGCGCGGGGAGGGCTCCTCCACGCCCTTGAGCAGCGCGTTGGCGGCAGCCTCGGTGAGCCGGTGGGCGGCGTCGACCAGGATCACCGACCAGCGGCCGCCGGTGGGGTAGCTGGAGGCGCGCAGCACGAGGTCTCGCATGTCGCCGACGCCGATGGACAGGCCGTCGGTGCGGACGTACTTCACGTCGGCGTGGCTGCCCGCGAGCACGGTGTGGCAGCCGTCGCAGAAGCCGCAGCCGGGGGTGCCGCCGAGCGCGAGGTCGGGACTGGTGCACTGGAGCGCGGCGGCGAAGGCCCGCGCGGCGGTGATCTGGCCGGCCCCGGGAGGTCCGGTGAACAGCCAGGCGTGCGTCATCAGCGAGGCGTTCGCACCGGACACCGGCTCGGCGCCCCGCCCGGCATCGACGATCGCCCCGGCCGCCCGGGCGGCGCCGGTCAGCTGCTCGACCACCCGCTCCTGGCCCACCAGGTCGTCCCAGACGGCCACTGCTGCTCCCACGCTCGGTACGGACCTGCCGCCCCCGCCCACACCGGCGACGGCGGGAGCCGGAGGCCGCCGGACGGACCCGTCCGGCCTTCGTCTCCCGCTTCCCGCCGTCGAGCATACGTGTCCGGTACGACGTCGCCCGGTGCTTCCGGACCGGCCCCACCGAGACCGGACCGGCCCCACCGGCACCGGGCCGGGCCTACCGCAGGCCCGGCCGGACGTTGCTGCCGTCCCGGCTGTTCCGGCCGGTCAGCTCCGGCGGCCCCAGCGCCGGGCCTTGCCCTTGCCGTCGTCCTGGCCGCCGTCACGCCGCGCGTCACCGGCGCCCGGACCTGCCTGCCCCGCATGCCCCGCCTGCCCCGTCGGACCCGCCTGGCCCGTCGGACCGGACGGAGCGGACTGACCGCCCTGGCCCCAGCTGGCCCACTCCTCGCGGGTGCCGAGCAGGGTGTCGGTGAGGCTCGGCAGATCGTCGAGCGGGGTCTCCTCCGCCCAGTCCGGCCGGGGCCTCGGGTCGGCGGCGGGCTGCTCCTGCTGCGGGTCGACCACCGGCAGCTCGCGGGTGCTGTCCACCGGCCGGTCCGCCGGCGCCGGACGGGCCGGGCTGCCCGGCCGGGCGTCCCGCCAGAGGCCCGGCGGCACCTGGCCCTGCGGAGCCGGCCCCGACGGCACCTGGCCCGACCGCGCCTGACCCGACGGCGTCTGGCCCCCGGGACGCCCCGGCTCGATCCGCGGCAGCACCGCGGTCCGGTCGGCCTCGTCCGCCGGAATCCGCGGCAGCACCGCCGTCTCGTCCGCCGGAGCACTCGTGGCACCGGTCCCGGCCGGCGCCGCCGGGACGACCGGCAGCACCGCCGTCTCCGCGACGTCCGCCATGCCACCCGCCGCCTCGCCGGGCCGCCCGACGGCGCCCCCGCCCAGCACCGGAAGCTCCCTGGTCGCGTCGCTGCCGTCCCGCCGGTCCGACGGCCCGGAGTCCTTCACGACCCGCAGCTCGGTGGTCATCTCGTCGTCCGGACCCGCCCCGGCGGCACCCGGGACGTCGCCGCCCCGGCCCGTGCGCTCCGCACGCTCCGCCGCCTCGGCGGCGGCCGCAGCGGCCGCGGCCAGCGCGGCGGCCTGCGCCAGCCGGGCCTCCTCGGCCCGCTGCAGCGCCTCCTCCGCCCGGCGCCGCTGCTCCTCCCGGGCCAGCTCGCGCTGGCGCTGGAGCTCCGCCCGGGCGGCCGCCTCCTCGGCGAGCCGCTTGCGCTCGGCCTCCTCGACGGCCCGGCGCGCCTCTTCCTCGGCCCGCCGCTTCGCCTCTTCCTCTGCCCGCTTGCGGGCCTCCTCCTCCGCCCGCAGGCGCGCCTCCTCGGCGGCCTTGCGCGCGGCCTCGGCGGCGACCCGCTCGGCCTCCTCCTCGGCCAGCCGCTCCTTCTCCGCCTGCTCGGCCCTGAGCTGCGCCAGCACCTCCTGGCGCTTGCGCTCGGCGGCCTCCTCCTCGGCGCGCTTGCGGGCCTCCTCCTCGGCCCGGCGCCGGGCCTCCTCGGCGGCCTTGCGCTCCTGCTCGGCGCGGGCGGCCTTCTCCTGCTCGGAGAGCGGCAGCTCGCGGTCGAGCCGGTGGCGGATGGAGGTGGTGACGAGTCCGGGGGCCTGGCTGCCGTCGACGACCAGGTAGCGCGCCGGGTCGGCGGCGGCGAGCGCCAGGAAGCCGGAGCGCACCCGCTGGTGGAACTCGGTCGGCTCGGACTCCAGCCGGTCCAGCGCCTCGGTGAACCGCTCCCGGGCCCGGGTCGGGTCGACGTCCAGGACGACGGTCAGGTCGGGCATCAGCCCGCCGGTCGCCCAGCGGGAGATCCGGGCCACCTCGGTGGCGGCCAGGTCGCGGCCCGCGCCCTGGTAGGCGATCGAGGAGTCCATGTACCGGTCGGTGATGACCACGGCGCCGCGGGCCAGCGCCGGGCGGATCACGTTCTCGACGTGCTCGGCCCGGTCGGCCGCGTAGATCAGCGCCTCGGCCCGGTGCGAGAGCCCGGTGTTGCCGACGTCCAGGACGAGGCTGCGCAGCCGCTGCCCGATCGGGCTGCCGCCGGGCTCACGGGTGAGCACGACCTCGTGGCCCTTGCCCCGGATCCACTCGGCGAGCGCCTGGGCCTGGGTGGACTTGCCGGCGCCGTCGCCGCCCTCCAGGGCGATGAAGAAGCCGGTGCCCGCCCGGTGCGGGGCCGGACCGGTGGCGCCGCGCACCGAGTCGACCAGGTCCCGGCCGAACGGCACGGTGCCGCGCCGGTCGTCGGTGCGCAGCAGCACGACGACGGCCAGGACGAGGGTGAACAGTCCGGCGGTGCCGACGGCGAGGGCCGCGCCGCCGTGGATGAACGTGAACGAGCCGGGCTCGACGGCGCCGTACTGGACGTCCCCGTAGGCGGCGGCGATCAGCGGCAGGCCGACCAGCGAGGTGCCGACCACGACCCGCAGCACCGCGTAGAGGTGCTCGGTGACCTTGGGCAGCCGGGCCTCCTCGACCTCCAGGGCGAGCAGGCTGCGGCCGGTGGAGATCACCACGCCGGCGGCCAGCGCGGCCAGCGCGGTGAGCAGCAGCAGGAGCACGAAGTCCAGCACCAGGCCGGCCAGCACCAGTGCGATGCCCTCGGTGAGCAGCGCCAGGGCGAGCAGCCGGCGGCGGGAGAGCGTGGGCAGCACGGCCCGGGTGATCCGGATGCCCAGTGCCGGGACGCCGGTCGCGGCCAGCACCACCATGCCGTAGCCGATCGGCCCGGCGCGGTGCTCGACGGCGGTCAGCAGGGACAGCGCGGCGACGCCGGCCATCGTCGCGTACCCGGCGGAGACCGCGAAGGTGAAGTACGGGGCGGCGCCGGTGCGGCCCTTGGCCAGGGCGGGGCCGGGGGTGGCGTCGGTCGGGGCGCGCAGGCCCCGCAGGGGCGAGGCCGGCGGCACCCGGACGGGACCGCCGGGCAGCTCCTGGACGTACACCCGGGCGGCCGAGACGGCGAACAGGGCGGCCGCGCCCAGGGCGGCGAAGGTGGTCTGGTGGGCGCGCAGCCAGTCCGAGCCGATCGCCGCGAAGACGTTGTTCAGCAGGGTGAGCGCGACCAGCGCGCCGGCGCCGAGCGGCAGCGCGGCCCACCCGGTGCGGTGGTCCAGGGTGCGGACGGTGGCCAGGTTGGCGGCGGACGGCCGCCGCTCGCCGGCCGGCGCGTAGGGATCGACCGGCGGCAGCAGGGCCGGGACGGCCGCGGCCTTGGCGATCGCCCAGACCCGTTCGGCGGCGCCGGTCAGGAAGACGGTGGCGAGCAGCACCCAGGTCGCGGCGCCGGAGGGCTCGGTGCCGGAGCCCAGCCAGACGATCCACCACGGGGCGATGCCGATCAGCACGACGCGCAGCACGTCGGCGCCGAACAGCGTCCAGCGCCGGTCGAGCTTCCCGGTGAGCAGCCCGTGCACCGGGCCGAGCAGGGCGGCGCCGACCAGTCCGGTGGCGACCAACCGGGTAGCGAGGACGGCGGCGACCGCGAAGGCGAGGCTGCGCGGCAGGTCGCCGAACTGCCGGCCGAGCACGGCGGCGACCACGGTGAGCATCAGCAGCACCAGCAGGCCGAGCCGGTCCGCGGTGCCGCCGATCAGCTGGGTGGTCCACAGGCGCCGGTAGGGGCGCAGCCGCAGCAGCGCCCGGATCCGCTCGCCGGCGGTCCCGGCGGGCGCGACCTCGGGCAGGCCGGGCGTACCGCCCGGTCCGGCCGCCGGGGCGCTGGGGGTGGGCTGCTCCTCGCTCGTCATACGGTCAGCGTAGCGGTCGGGGCATGGCGCAAAAGAGGGGAGCACGGCTCCGGACGGGCGCCGCCACCGGGTTGTGACAGACCGCGTACGCCCCTGTCACGCCCCGCCCGCGAACGGGCCGGGCCCGCGACCACGAACGGGTCGGGCCCGCGCCGCCGGAGCGGACGCGGGCCCGGGTGCCACCGACCGGGGATCAGCCCTCGTCGGTGGCGGTGGACTTGCTCGCGGCGGTCTTGCCGGCCGCGGTCTTCGTGGCCGCCGTCTTGGCCGCCGCCGTCTTGGTGGCGGCCTTCTTCACGGTGGTGGTCTTCTTCGCCGCGGTCTTGGCCGCCGCGGTGGTCTTCTTGGCCGCGGTCTTGGTGGCGGTCTTCTTGGCCGCCGCCTTCTTCGCCGGGGCCTTCTTCGCCGTCTTCTTCACCGGCCCGCGCGCCCGCTTCTCGGCGAGCAGCTCGTAGCCGCGCTCGGGCGTGATGGTCTCGACCTCGTCGTCCTTGCGGAGCGTGGCGTTGGTCTCGCCGTCGGTCACGTACGGGCCGAACCGGCCGTCCTTGACCACCACCGGACGCTCGCTGACCGGGTCGGTGCCCAGCTCCTTGAGCGGCGGCGCGGCGGCGGCCCGGCCGCGCTGCTTGGGCTGGGCGTAGATCGCCAGCGCCTCCTCCAGCGTGACCGTGAACAGCTGCTCCTCGCCGGTGAGCGAGCGGGAGTCGGTGCCGCGCTTGAGGTACGGGCCGTAGCGGCCGTTCTGCGCGGTGATCTCCACGCCCTCCTGGTCGACGCCGACCACGCGCGGCAGCGAGAGCAGCTTCAGCGCCTCGTCGAGGGTGACGGTGTCCGGCGACATCGTCTTGAACAGCGAGGCGGTCCGCGGCTTGACCGCGTTCTTGCCGGTCTTGGGGGTGCCCTCGGGCAGGATCTCGGTGACGTACGGGCCGTAGCGGCCGTCCTTGGCGACCAGCATGTTGCCGGAGACCGGGTCCGGGCCGAGCTCGAAGTCGCCGCTGGGCCGGGCCAGCAGCTCCTCGGCGAGCTCGACGGTCAGCTCGTCCGGCGGCAGCTCGTCCGGGATGTCGGCGCGCTGGCCGGGCTCGCCCTCGACCTCGGAGGCGCGCTCCACGTAGGGGCCGTAGCGGCCGACCCGCAGGGTGATGTCGTCGCTGATCCGGAACGAGCTGATCTCCCGGGCGTCGATCGCGCCGAGGTCGGTGACGAGCTCCTTCAGACCGCCGAGGTGGTCGCCGTCGCCGTTGCCGGCCTCGGCGGCGCCGCCCGCGATCAGGCCCTCGCCGGCGCCCTCACCCGCGCCCTCGCCGAAGTAGAAGCGCTTCAGCCACGGCACGGACTTCGCCTCACCGGCGGCGATCCGGTCGAGGTCGTCCTCCATCCTCGCGGTGAAGTCGTAGTCGACCAGCCGGCCGAAGTGCTTCTCCAGCAGGTTGACCACGGCGAAGGAGAGGAACGACGGCACCAGCGCCGTCCCCTTCTTGAAGACGTACCTGCGGCCGATGATGGTGTCGATGATCGAGGCGTAGGTGGAGGGGCGGCCGATCTCCCGGTCCTCCAGCTCCTTGACCAGCGAGGCCTCGGTGTAGCGGGCCGGGGGCTTGGTCGCGTGGCCCTCGGGGGTGAGCTGCTCGGCGGCCAGCGGGTCGCCCTCGGTGACCTGCGGCAGCCGGCGCTCGCGGTCGTCCAGCTCGGCGTTCGGGTCGTCGGCGCCCTCGACGTAGGCCTTGAGGAAGCCGTGGAAGGTGATGATCTTGCCGGAGGCGGAGAACTCGACGTCCCGGCCGTCGGCGGACCGGCCGCCCACCTTCACGGTGACCGACTGGCCGACCGCGTCCTTCATCTGGGAGGCGACGGTGCGCATCCAGATCAGCTCGTAGAGCCGGAAGTCGTCGCCGGACAGGCCGGTCTCGGCCGGGGTGCGGAAGCGGTCGCCGGACGGGCGGACGGCCTCGTGCGCCTCCTGGGCGTTCTTCACCTTGGAGGCGTAGGTGCGGGGCGCGTCCGGCAGGTAGTCGGCGCCGTACAGCTGGGTGACCTGCGCCCGGGCGGCGTTGATCGCCGTCTCCGACAGCGTGGTGGAGTCGGTACGCATATAGGTGATGAAGCCGTTCTCGTACAGCTTCTGGGCCACCTGCATGGTCCGCTTGGCGCCGAAGCCCAGCTTGCGGCTGGCCTCCTGCTGGAGCGTGGTGGTGCGGAACGGCGCGTACGGCGAGCGGCGGTACGGCTTGGACTCGACGCCGCGCACCGCGAACGCGGTCTGCTCCAGGGCGGCGGCCAGCGCGCGGGCGGCCTGCTCGTCCAGGTGCAGGGTGCTGGCGCTGCCCGCCTTGAGCCGGCCGTCCTGGCCGAAGTCGCGGCCGCTGGCGATCCGCTTGCCGTCGACCGAGGACAGCCGGGCGCCGAAGTTCTCCGGGTTGGCGGCGTCGGCCGCGGTGCGGCCGGTGCCGAAGGTGCCGACCAGGTCCCAGTACGAGGCCGAGCGGAACGCCATCCGCTCCCGCTCGCGCTCGACGACCAGCCGGGTCGCCACGGACTGCACGCGGCCCGCCGAGAGCTTCGGCATGACCTTCTTCCACAGCACCGGCGAGACCTCGAAGCCGTACAGGCGGTCGAGGATGCGGCGGGTCTCCTGGGCGTCGACCAGGCGCTGGTTCAGCTCGCGCGGGTTGGCCACGGCCTCCTGGATTGCGGCCTTGGTGATCTCGTGGAACACCATCCGGTGCACCGGCACCTTGGGCTTGAGCACCTGCTGGAGGTGCCACGCGATGGCCTCGCCCTCGCGGTCCTCATCGGTGGCGAGGAAGAGCTCGTCGGACTCCGCGAGGAGCGACTTCAACTTGCTGACCTGGGACTTCTTGTCCGCGTTGACCACATAGATCGGGGCGAAGTCGTGGTCCACGTCCACCCCGAGGCGGCGCACCTCGCCGGTGTACTTGTCCGGGACCTCGGCAGCCGTGCTCGGGAGGTCGCGAATGTGCCCGACGCTCGCCTCGACGATGTAGCCGGGGCCAAGGTAGCCCTTGATCGTCTTCGCCTTGGCCGGCGACTCGACAATGACGAGTCGCTGTCCGTGCGCGGTCTCGCTGCTCGGGGACACCTTCGCTCTTCTCTCCCGGTCGTTATGTGAGCTGGTCGGCGCTGGCAGCACGGGCTGCGCTCCGCCCGACCCCTCCACCGACCCGGGGCTGCCGCTGTACGACGACCCCACCAGCGGAGTGTGACCGTACCCCGGCCACCCTTGTCAAACGGACGGTTCCCGCGATTTCACCGGCAAGGCCGACCGACGCCACTCGAACGGTAACCCGACGACGACGGATCGCGCCCTGCGGAGGGGGCTTCGGCGGGTTTCGAAGGATGGAATGACGGATTTCAAAATCTGTCAACGGAATATGGGTGCGTCCGGGCGTCGCGGATGGTAGGCGGTGGGCAGCGCCGCTCGGTCGGGGGGGACCAGCAGGGGCTGGGCAGGGGCTGAGCAGGGGCCGGCTGGGGATTCGCGGCTAGGCCGCGGCGAGGAGCAGGACGGCTCCGGCCGCCAGGCAGCCGAGGCCGAGCGCCGTCCACAGCAGGTCGGCGACCAGGGGCCGGGGACCGGCCTCCTCCGCCGCCAGCACCGCGTGGCCCGGGCGACGCGGATCGTAGGCGATACGTACCGAACCGCCCGGTACGAGATGGGCCGGGCGGCGCAGCGGGGTGTGACCCCGAGGCCGGGTCAGCACCAGCTCACCGGCCTCGACGCCCGGCGCGCCCCCGGTCCGGCCGGCGGGGACGGGGCGGGTGGCGAAGGAGAGCAGGGGCGCGCTGTCCAGCGTCCCGTGGACGTCGGTCTCGGGGACCACGGTGGCGACGGCCGGCAGCCCCCGGCGCCGGATCCGGTGGCGCAAGCGCGCTTCGGCGGCGCACCAGAGCAGGAGTGCGCCGCCGAAGAGGGCGAGTATCACGCCACCCGCCGTCGCCGTCGTCGTTTCCACCCCGGCCGCCCCCAGTCCTGTCCACAGCCTGTGGACAAAGCCTCACAGTCCCGGACCAACAAGGGGGAGATGTTCGACGACCACAGGGCGAACCAGGGGAAACAGTGGGGTGAACCGGGTGCCGTCGGCAGGCACCGACCACCGGGCGCCGGGGTACGCCGGGTGCCCGGCCCGAGTGCCTGCGGTCAGGACGGGTCGGGACCTGCTCAGAACGTCAGGGCCATGGCCCGGGACGTGGTCGGCGGCGTGGCCGGGGACGTGGTCAGGACGCGGGCTGGATGAACCCCTGCTCGGTGAGCAGCCGCAGCGACTCCGGCACCCGGTCGCGCAGCACCACCCGGTCCTCGCCCAGCAGTTGCGCGATCGCGTCGACGATCTCGCCCGCCGACAGCGTCCCGTCGCAGACCCCGACGAAGCCCGCGCCCACCGTGTCCACCTTGGTGGCCCGCCGCATCCCGCGGTTGTGGCGCAGGACGACGTGCTCCGGGTCCTCCGCCCCCGGGGCACCCACCTGCTCCTGGACCACCTCGTCGGCCAGCACGTACCGCGCCGCCAGCAGTCCCGCGTCGTCGTGGGTCCGCAGGAAGTCCTGCCGGTCGAACCACTCCTCGATGTGCGGGCCGAGCGGCTGCTCCACCGGGTGCGGCCACTCCTCCACCCGGACGGTCGGACGCTCGGCGCCGCCCGCGCGCAGGGTGATCCAGCCAAATCCGATGCCCTCGACCCGGCCGGCCTCGAAGGCGTCCAACCACTCCCCGTACCGGGCCTGGTAGTCGCCGCCGGCACCGCGGTGGTCGCCGCCGTCGCGCAGCCACAGCTCCGCGTACTGGGCCACGTCCTGCACCTCGCGCTGGACGATCCAGGCGTCCAGCCCGGTCCCGGCCACCCAGCCGGCCAGCCGGTCCTGCCAGTCCTCGCCCTTGACGTGCTGCCAGTTGGCCAGCAGCTGGCAGTACCCGCCCGGCTCCAGGTGGTCGGCGGCCGAGCGGACCAGGCTGCGGCACAGGTCGTCGCCGGCCATCCCGCCGTCCCGGTAGGTGAACCGTCCACCCGGCGAGATCACGAACGGCGGATTGGAGACGACCAGGTCGAACCGCCGCTCCCCCACCGGCTCGAAGAGGCTGCCTGCGACGGTCTCCGTGTTGTCGAAACCGGACAGCGCCAGGGTCAGCTCGGTGAAGCGCAGCGCCCGCTCATTGAGGTCGGTGGCGGTCACCCGCTGGGCGTGCCGGGCGGCGTGCAGCGCCTGCACACCCGAACCGGAACCGAGGTCCAGCACCGAGCGGACCGGCCGGCGCACCGTGATGTTGGCCAGCGTGGTGGACGCGCCGCCCACCCCGAGCACGAGGTCCTTGCGGGCCACGCCGTGCGCGGTCTCCCCGGAGCCGATACCGCCCGCGCCGCCGACCGCGCAGCCCAGGTCGGAGACCACCCAGGCGTCCGAACTCGGCAGCCCGTGCACCTCGTTCGCATAGGGCCGGACGTCCACGGTGGCGCGCACCGAGTCGCCGTCGGGGCGCAGCCAGCCGTCGGCCAGGCAGTCCTCCACCGGCAGCGCGGCGGCGGCCGCCCGGTAGGGCACCGGCTGCTGCAGCAGGAAGAGCCGCACCAGGGTCTCCAGCGGGCTGCCGCCACGGGTCGCCCGCAGCGCGGGCACCGCCTCGCTGCGGGCCAGCGCCGCGTACCCGGTGGGCCCGAGCAGGTCCAGGCAGCCGTCGGCGGTGTACGAGGCGGCGAGCAGCGCCTCGCGCAGTTTGGCGAGGCGGGTCGGGTCGAGAACGGGGCTACTGATCACCCCGCCATTGTCCCCCGCCCACCCGGCTGTCCCGTCCCCAACACCGCCGCCCCCTCGGCCGATGACCGAGGGGGTGCGCGTCGGGGGCCCGTCGGGACCGGACGGTCGTGACAGGGCCGGTGGGCCTGACGGCCCCCGGTCGAAGCGGGATCAGCTCGCCGAGGCGGAGGGGGCCGGAGCGGACGGCGCCTGGGTACCGGGGGCATCGGTCGCCGCCGGGCTCGCACCGCCCGCCGTCCCGTCCGCGGGCGCACCGGTGGCCCCGTCGGACGGTCCGCCGGTCGCCGGGGACGTGGGAGCGGCCGCGGCCGAACCCGGCTTGCAGCCCTCCTGCTTGGCCATCGCCGAGCCGAGGTCACCGCGCTGGAGCTTGCCCTGCGCCTGCGTGGAGAGCGAGGCCAGCTGCTGCACCTGGTCGGCCACGCTGCGCAGCCCGTCGGCGAACTTCGCCTGGTCGGCGTTGGGGAGCGCGTCCAGCTTCTTCTGGACCTCCAGGTAGCCGTCGGCCGCCTTGGTGAGCTCGGTGACGGTGTCCTTCTGCAGGCTCGTGCCGTCGTCGACCTTGGGCGCACCGGCGCCGTCGATGGCGGCGGCGATGTCCTGGTTGGTCTTCGCCAGTCGGCCGATGTCCGCAGAGAGGCGCTTCTGGAGGTCGGCCGGGGCCTCGCCGGTCTTCACCTGGCCGGTGTCTGCCAGGGCGGTCTGCGCCTGGGCGATCGGGTCCTTGGCCGCGCCGCACACGTTCGCCGCCCAGGACTCCAGCTGCTTGCTGTTGTCGTCGCCGCAGCCGACGGCGCCGAACGCGAGCAGCGCCCCGAGCGCGGGTACGGCCAGCAGTCGCTTGTTCACCGGGAGAGCCCTTTCGGTTTCGGTCGTCGAACTGCGAACCTACACGGCCGCCGCTCGACCCCCGATTCCCGTTCGGACCCGCTCTTCCGCCTCTTCCGCCCGACCCGGGCGCTCCTGCCCCGCCCGTCACGCAACCGCCCGTCGCGCTCAGACGGCGAGCGCGTCCGCCGAGACCGGCCAGCTCATCCGGATCAGACCGCCGCCGGCGCCGCTGGTGACCTCGAGGTCCTCCACCAGGCCGGTGAGCACGGCGAGGCCGAGGGTGTCCTCGTCCGGGTCGCCGCCGTCCGCCGCCGTGGCCGGGACGGTGTCGAGGCCCGCTTCGTCCTCGACCTCGATGAGGAAACGCTTCTCCTGGTCGACCAGCGCGACGCGCACCGCGCCGGTCACACCGCCGCGACGGTGCAGGCCGACCGCGCGCGAGCACGCCTCGCCGACGGCGAGGCGCACCTCGTCGAGCACCGACTCGTCGACCCCCGCCCGTCTGGCCACTGCCGCGGCCACCAGCCGGGCCGTCCGCACGTGCTCGGGGAGCGCGCTGAATCGAAGTTCGACGGTTGCCATGTCTTCCCCCTCGGGGTGTTCCGACCGAGGCCGGACATACGGCCCCGGTCGCTGCGGGCCGGCAACAGCCGACCCGGGGACGGCCGGACGGGCCGGGGCCACACGGCCCCGGTGCCCGGACGCATGAGGAACGGACGGGCCGGCCACGGAGGACCGGCCCGGTCCGGTCGATCGGGTCGACCGATCAGTCGGTCGCCTGGACCGCGTCCTCGACCGAGGTGTGGATCGGGAACACCTTGGTCAGACCGGTGATCCGGAAGATCTTCAGAATGCGCTCCTGGTTGCACACCAGGCGCAGCGAGCCCTCGTGGGCACGCACCCGCTTCAGCCCGCCCACCAGCACACCGAGGCCGGTGGAGTCCAGGAAGTCCACGCCCTCCATGTCGACGACGAGGTGGTAGCTGCCGTCGTTGACGAGCTCGACCAGCTGCTCGCGCAGCTTGGGGGCGGTGTACACATCGATCTCGCCGCCAACCTCGACGACCGTGCGGTCGCCGACTGTACGGGTCGACAGGGACAGGTCCACGGAACCTCCAGCACCTTGCCTTGCTACGTCATTGCGATCCTCGGCCGGACGGCCGTCACCGCATGGTCGCGAACCCCGGGCACACCCAGCGAATGCGTGGCAAGCCTCGGCGCTGCGACCCCCGGCCGTACGGCCGTCACCGCCACATTCAACCACTTGCGACCATGACCGCACGATGGCTTAGGACGATTCTCCGTCACGCCGGTGACACACTGGGTCCTCATGCCGCCGCGTCACAGCCTGCCCGAGGCACTGCTCATGACCCTGTCCACCGCCCGGGGGCGGTCGGACCGGCTCACCCATACGGAGCACCTTCCCGCCCGGCCCGCCCGTTATGCGCCGTGGCCCGACCGGATCCGGCCCGAGATCGTCTCGGCCGCCCAGGACCTGGGCGTCCGGGAGCCCTGGGCCCACCAGGCGGAGGCGATGAATCTGGCCAAATCCGGTCAATCTGTGGTGATCGCCACAGGAACCGCCTCGGGCAAGTCGCTCGGATACCTGGCGCCGGTGCTGTCCGACCTGCTGGACGGCACCGAGGCACGCAACGGCCGGGGCGCGACCGCGCTCTACCTCGCCCCCACCAAGGCACTCGCCGCCGACCAGCGCCGCCGGGCCGCAGAACTCGCCCCGCCCCGCGTCCGGGCCGCCCTGTACGACGGCGACACCCCGCCCGAGGAACGCGAGTGGGTCCGCCAGTACGCCTCCTACGTCCTCACCAATCCGGACATGCTGCACCGGGGCATCCTGCCCGCGCACGCCCGCTGGTCCTCCTTCCTCAAGACGCTCCGCTACGTCGTGGTCGACGAGTGCCACAGCTACCGCGGCGTGTTCGGCTCGCACGTGGCCCAGGTGCTGCGCCGGTTGCGGCGGATCTGTGCCCGTTACGGCTCCTCTCCCGTCTTCCTGCTCGCCTCCGCCACCACCGCCGACCCGGCCGTCACCGCCCGCCGGCTGACCGGCCTGCCCGCCGCCGCGGTCACCGACGACGCCTCCCCGCGCGGCCCGATGGTCTTCGGGCTGTGGGAGCCGCCCCTCACCGAGAACGTCGGCGAGCAGGGTGCGCCGGTCCGGCGGACCGCCACCGCCGAGGCCGCCTACCTGCTGACCGACCTGGTCGAGCGGGAGACCCGCACCGTCGTCTTCGTCCGCTCCCGGCGGGCCGCCGAACTCGTCGCGCTCCAGGCCCAGGACCAGTTGGGCCGCCCGCTCGCCGACCGGGTCGCCGCCTACCGCGGCGGCTACCTCGCCGACGAGCGCCGGACCCTGGAGCGCGACCTGCAGTCCGGCCGGCTGCTCGGCCTCGCCTCCACCTCCGCCCTCGAACTCGGGGTCGACATCTCCGGTCTGGACGCCGTCCTGATGGCCGGATACCCGGGGACCCGGGCCTCGCTCTGGCAGCAGGCCGGCCGGGCCGGGCGGGAGGCCCAGGGCGCGCTCGCCGTCCTGATCGCCCGGGACGACCCGCTGGACACCTACCTGGTGCACCACCCGGAGGCGCTGTTCGCCACCCCGGTCGAGGCCACCGTGCTCGACCCGGACAACCCGCACGTCCTCGCACCGCACCTGTGCGCCGCCGCCGCCGAGCTGCCGCTCACCGACACCGACCTGGAGCTGTTCGGCCCCTCGGCCGCTCCGCTGCTGCCGGTGCTGGAGCGCCGCGGGCTGCTCCGCCGGCGCGGCGAGGCCTGGTACTGGACCCGCCGCGAGCGGGCCGCCGACGCCGTCGACCTGCGGGGCAGCGGCGGCAGCCCGGTGCAGATCGTCGAGGGGCCGACCGGCCGACTGCTGGGCACCGTGGACGCCTCCGCCGCCCACACCACCGTGCACACCGGGGCCGTCCACCTCCACCGGGGCCGGACCTATCTCGTCCGGGACTTCGACCTGGAGAACTCGGTCGCCCTGGTCGAGCCCGCCGACCCGCCCTACACGACCTCCGCCAGGGACATCACCTCCATCTCCGTGCTCTCCACCGACACCACCGTCGACTGGGGCGAGGGCCGGCTCTGCTTCGGTTCGGTGGAGGTCGTCAACCAGGTGGTCGGCTACCTCCGCAAGCGGATCTCCACCGGGGAGATCATGGGCGAGAGCAAGCTCGAACTGCCGCCCCGCACCCTGCGCACCCGGGCCGTCTGGTGGTCCGTCACCGAGGACCAGTTGATCGACGCGGACATCCCGCCCGACCAACTGCCCGGCGCCGCCCATGCCGCCGAGCACGCCTCGATCGGCCTGCTCCCGCTCTTCGCCACCTGCGACCGCTGGGACATCGGCGGTGTCTCGGTGCCGCTGCACCCCGACACCGGACTGCCCACCGTGTTCGTCTACGACGGCCACCCCGGCGGGGCCGGCTTCGCCGAACGGGGCTTCCGACGGGCCGTGCAGTGGCTGACCGCCACCCGGGAGGCGATCGCCGCCTGCGAGTGCGAGCGCGGCTGCCCGTCCTGCGTCCAGTCGCCCAAGTGCGGCAACGGCAACGACCCGCTCGACAAGGCGGCCGCCGTCCGGCTGCTGGACGTCCTGCTCGCCGACGCTCCCGATACGTCCGGGACGGAGGCGGGGGCAGGGGCGGGGGCGGGGGACTCGGGGGTGGCGGAGGTGCACCCGGAAGCCGTTGGGACGGCGGAGGCAGGCGAGGAGGCCGCGACGGCCGAGACGGCCGACGGATCCACCGGCCGCCCGGAGGACCGACCCGCCGACCGACCGGCGGACTGACCGGCGGCCCGACCGGCCGGGGGCTCACGGGCTGCCTCCGGTCGGACCGGCCTCGCCCAGGGCGACCCGCGCATCCTCGTCCGTCGGCAGGACCGCAGCCCGAAGCGGTCCGGCGCGGGACCGGGCCCGGGCGGGACCGACCGGAAGTCGCACCGGCAGCCCCGTGACCGGCACCTCCGCCACCACCTCCACGGCGTCCGTCGGGAGGTCGGCCGCGCAGGAGACCACGGCGGCCGCCTGCGCCGCCGCCACGGCTCTCGCCCGGGCGCAGCCTCCGTCCGCGTCCACCAACAGCCGGTCGGCCGCCGCCAGCGCGGCCAGGTCCGCGGCGGACTCCGCGCGGTGGCGGGCCCCGACCACCACGCCCAGGGAGAGCGCGGCGGTGAACGCCACACAGCCGATCAGCACGCCCGCCAGCACCCAGACCGTCGCCGAGCCGGTGTCCGACCGCCGCCGACGAGACCTCACCCCGGCCACGGACCACCACCTCCCTCCGCCCCTCGCAGGGTGTCCTCCCTGGCCGCGACCGCCGTGGCACTCACCCGCACCGCGAGTACCTCCGCGAACCGCCCAGGTGCCCCGTACGGCGCGTCCACGGTGACCCGGACGGTGTCGGGTGCCAGGTCGACCAGGACCGCCGCCCCGGGAGGCGCGGCCGCCCGGGCCACCCCGGCGGCATCGGCCTCCCCGCGCGCGGCCGCCCTGGCTCCCACTCGCGCCGCGTCGACACAGCGGAGTTGGGCGGCTGCCGCGAGGACGGCCCAGACCAGCAGCGCGACCAGCAGCACCAGCACCGGCAGCACGACGGCGGTCTCGGCGGTGACGAACCCGGCGTCGCCGCGCCGTCGCCCCTTCGGCGGCCTCGCTGGCCTAGGCGGCCTCGGCAGCCTCGGCTCCGGGGACGGCTCCGGGGACAGCCCCGACGACCGGTCAGGTCGCATGGAGCGCCCGGTCCAGGGCGGCCTGCAGCGCCTCCATGACCGCCGCACTGGTCGCCACCTTGTAGAGCGCGGCCGCCACCGCACACGCCCCGAGCGTGCCGACCGCGTACTCCGACGTGGTCATTCCCGCATCCGGACCGCCGAGCCCGGTCCGGCCCCGACGCCGAACCGCACGCCGCAGCAGGAGCAGGACCAGGAAGCGGGCCGAGTGCCGGTCCCGGAGCACCGGCCTCCCGGGCGGGCGCCCCACGCCCGGCCTCGCGCCCACGCCCGTCATCCCCTTCACCGCGCCCGCCACGGCCACGGGACCGATCGCCAGGTTCATGAGTTTCCTCCTTGCTTCGAAGCTTCGAATCCGACAAGAGACCGCCGCACAGGCGGCCGCGCCGACCGATCGGCAGACCACCCCACGCACGTGGACGGTGCGTCACATCGACTGCGAAAAACGCGTGGTGAGCCCAACCACCACCGGGACGACACCGATCAGGACGAACGCCGGGAGGAAGCACAGCCCGAGCGGGGCCGTCGCAAGCACTCCCGCCCGCCTCACCCGGGCGTGCGCCGCCCGGACGGCCTCGGCCCGTTGGCCGCCGGCCAGCCCGGCCAGCGCCGTTGCCGCCGGGGCTCCGCTCAGGCTCGTCCGGACCAGGCAGCGGGCCAGCGGCGCCAGCGGCGGGTGCTCCTCCCCGAGCCGGTGCCAGCAGAGCTCCGGGGGCGCGCCCAGGGCGAGTTCGGCCGCCGTGGACAGCAGCCGGGGCCCCATCGGGGCGCCGACGCTCCCGCCCACCGCCACGACGGCCGCCGCCGGCGAGGCGGCCGAACCGAGGCAGGCCGCCAGAAGTTCGGCGGTGAGCGGCAACTGCCGCAGCAGTCGTGCCTCGTCCAGCTCGGCCCGCCGCTCCGCCGGTGACCTCGCCCGGGGCAGCCACCGGTGCAACCCGGCCGCCAGCAGTGCGCCCGTCACCAGACC
>NZ_JAIY01000004.1:312789-313249 GCF_000710405.2 Kitasatospora sp. MBT66
GACCCGCCCCGACAGGGCCGCACTCTCCCCGGTCGTCGGCCGGCGCCGCGGCGTCCTCCCGGCGGCCCGCCCCCGGCGCGGCCGCTCCTCCTCGTCCAGCAGGGCGGCCGCCCTCCGACCCGCACGCCACCGGCGCCGGGCCCGGCCACCGGCCGTCGCTCCCGCCAGCACCGCCACGACGCACACCAACGGCGCCGCGCGCTCGGTCACCCACTCCATCCGTGTCCCTCCTCCCGCCCGACTCCCTCCTGCGTGACCACCACTGCGCCCACCGCTGCGGCCGCCCTCGCGGGCCGGCACGCGCCCCGGCGCCACCACGCACGCCCGACCCAGCACCCGGGTCACCACGGCAGCACCTCCCGCCGGAACGCCCCGCTCGGCCGCGCCGGCCCGGACCGGGCGCGGACCCGGGTGCGGGTGATCCCGCAGCGCCACTCCTCGGGCCCCTCCCCGCCGCTCC
>NZ_JAIY01000004.1:313785-347302 GCF_000710405.2 Kitasatospora sp. MBT66
CGACCGGTCGGCCGCGATCCTCGTGGTCACCAGGTGGAGCGCCTGCTCGGGTGTCGCCCCGCCGCGCAACTCGCCCGCCAGTCCGGCGCACAGCTCCACCACAGCGGCCGAGCGGTACCGCGCCTCGGCCGCCGCAGCGCGGCGCGACCGCCACCTGCGGGCCGGCAGGACGGCGGGGAGCGCCGCCAGCAGCGGGACGGGCGACGCTGTCGCCCACCCCACCGCCAACCCACCGGGAACGAGCAGCAGTTCCGGCGCCCGCCGAACAGCCCGCCAGGGACCGCCCGACCACCGCACGACCGCTCCCACCGCTCGCGCCCCCGCACGCCCTTCGCCGTCGCCCCCACTCCTGCCTCTGCTCCCGCCGGAGTCGCCCGCGGCCCCGGTCAGCACCGCACCGGCCCGACGAGCACCCGCCAACTGCCCCTGCAGCCGCCACCACCCCGCCACCGCGAAGACGGCCATCACCAGCCAGCACCCCAACACAATCCCGTACAGCTCCAAGGCCATTGCCGCCCTCCTCGTCCCGAACACCACATCCACCACCGCGCCGACCACCGCAACGAGCACCGCGCCGGCCGACAGGCCGTCCGCGACACCGAGCGCGACACCGGCCGCGACCACCGCCCGACCGCCGTCGGCCCCTCCACCCGCTCCCCGGCCCGAGGAGCAGCAGCGCACCCACCCCGCAGCCGCACAGCATCAGCAGGAACACCCCCTCCACCGGCCCCGCCGTCACGGCGGCCCGTCCACGAGCACGACCCCGCGGGCGGCGAGCAGCCGCCCGAGCCGGGACCAGCCGGGCCCCGCCACCGTGCCGCCGTCCGCCGTGAACGTCACGGCGGGCGTGGTGACGGCCAACCCGTGCCGGTCACCGCCCAGGGTGTGGATCTCGGCGACCCGGCGCCTCCCGGTGCCCGGTTCCCGCACCAGGTGCACCACCAGGTCGAGGGCCGCCCGGAGCTGGCTGTGCAGGGCCGGCCGGTCCATCCCGGCCAGCGAGCCGAGCGCCTCCAGCCGGACCGGTACGTCCGCCGCCGTGTTGGCGTGGACCGTCCCGGTGCCGCCCTCGTGGCCGGTGTTGAGGGCGGCCAGCAGGTCGGCCACCTCGGCGCCGCGCACCTCGCCGATCACCAGCCGGTCGGGCCGCATCCGCAGCGCCTGGCGGACGAGGTCCCGCAGGGTCAGCTCGCCCAGCCCCTCCTGGTTGGGCGGCCTGGCCTGGAGCCGCACCACGTGCGGGTGGTCGGGCAGGAGCTCGGCGGAGTCCTCGGCGACGACGATCCGCTCCTCCGGACCGACCAGGCCGAGCAGCGCCGCGAGGAGCGTGGTCTTCCCGGTGCCGGTGCCCCCGCTGACCAGCAGCGAGAGCCGGGCCCGCACGACGGCGGCCAGCAGTTCGCCGCCGCGCGGCGGGAGTGCCCCGCCCGCCACCAACTCGTCGACGGTGAAGGGCCGGGAGCGGCACACCCGCAGCGAGATGTGGGTGCATCCGGCGGCGATCGGCGGCAGGACGGCGTGCAGTCGCGTGCCGTCCGGCAGCCGGGCGTCCACCCAGGGCCGCGCGTCGTCGAGCCGCCGACCGGCCGCCGTGGCGAGGCGGTGGGCCAGCCGCCGCACCGCCTCGGCGTCGGCGAACCGGACGCCGGTGGCCCGGCGCAGTCCGCCGCCCCGGTCGAACCAGATCTCGTCCGGCCCGTTGACCAGGACGTCCGTGACATCGGGCGCCGCCAGCAGCCGCTCCAGCGGGCCCGCGCCCACCAGTTCGGCGCACAGCGAGCGCACGGTGTCGAGGACGTCGTCACCGCCGAGCGGCGGCCGGGCGGCCCGCAGGGCGGTCGCCACCGAACCGGCGGTCGGCACGGCCCCGGACTCGGCCAGCCGCAGGCGGACGGCGTCCACCAGCGCGGCGGCGCGCTCCTCCCGCGCCGTACGCCCGTAGGGGTTCGGTTCCGGCCCCGGCCGCGCCGCCGGGCCGCTCCCGGGGCCGGGCAGGCCCCGCAGTACCCGCCGCTCACCCGGTCCGTCACCCCCGTGCCCCGACCGGTACCCGCCCGGCGGGGCCGCTCCACCGGCCCCGCCGGTGCCCGGCCGTCCGCCGCCGGGTTCCCCGGCCCCGCCGGCCCTCCGCAGTCGCACCATCAGTACACGCCCCCTTCGACCGCCGGCACCGTCGGCAGCACCTCGTCGAGGAAGGCCCCGCAGAACCTGGCGAGCGGCCCGCCCTCGCGGATGCCGGGCGGCACCCCCTGCTCGAGGTCGACGGCCAGGCCCGGCTCCGGATCCAGCACCCCGGCGAGCTGCATCCGCAGCCCCCGGGCGATCCGGTGCGCGGGGAGCCCGAACGGCCCCGGCGGACGCACCACCGCCCGCACGTCGTCGAGCCGCATCCGCACGGACGCGGCCACCCGGTCGGCGGCCGCCACCGCCCTCAGCTCCGCCGGCACCACCAGCAGCGCCGTGTCGGACTGCTCCAGCGCCTGCCCGGCCGCCGGGTCCAACCGCCGGGGCACGTCGACCACCACCAGGCCGCCGCCCCGGCGCGCGGCGGCGAGGACGCTGCGCATGGCCTCGGGCGGCACCGCCGGGGTGTCGCCGCGGTCCCAGGACAGGCAGGCCAGCGTGCCGAGCCGCTTGAGCGCGGGCAGCGCCCGGGCCAGCTCGGCGCCGCTGACCCGGCCCCGGGAGCCGGCGAGGTCCGGCCAGCGCAGCCCCGCCGCCGTCTCGCCGCCGAGCAGGATGTCGAGCCCGCCGCCGAGCGGGTCGCCGTCGACGAGGACGGTGCGCAGGCCCCGGCGCGCGGCCGTGACCGCGAGCGCGCAGGCCAGGGTGGAGGCACCCGCGCCGCCCCGGCCGCCGAGGACGGCGACGGTGCGGGCGGGCGGGCCGACGCCCTCGACGGCGTCGGCGATCCGGTCGAGCAGCCAGGTCTCCGCGTCCGGCAGGAACAGCACGTGCTCCGCGCCGAGTTGGACGGCCCTGACCCAGACGCCCGCGTCGTCGAGGTCCAGCCCGAGCAGCAGCACCCCCGGTCGGCGGGGCATCGCGGCGCAGTGCCCGGCCCGGTCGTCGCCGACCAGGACCAGCGAGGCCTCCTCCCAGAGCTCGCGCGGCGGCGCGCCCCGGATCAGCCTCGGATCGGTGCCGGCCGCCGCGCAGATCCGCAGCAGGTGCTCGGCCAAGGCGTCGTTCCCGGTGAGAACGAGCGGCCGGGCGGGCTCGGGCCCACCGGTGGCGGCGTGGTCGGTGATGGGCTTCGACATGGCGGCTCCCCTGTCCCGGTGCCCGGCCGCGCACGGCGGCCGGGCACACCTACGAAAGGTCCGGCAGCCGGCCGGGGGCCCGAGGGATCGGGCCCGGCAACCGCTGCCGGGCCTCACGTTGGACGGTGATCCCGATTCCGTCCTCCGGGTTCCGATTCCCTGTGGACAACTCGGGGGCTGTGGAGGAAAACGTTCACTCGGACGGGGGGCTATTGGACAAAGAATTGACTAATCGGGCTCACCGAGATGAACCGCCATAGCTGGCGGGGCGGGATAGCGACGCACGCACCGGGTACTCCCCGGAGCAGGTCCGAGCCTCATTCCAGGGGTGGCGGCTCCGGAGCATGACATGACCAAAGCTCTACGGAGAGTGACGAAAACGTCGAGACAGTCGGGCGGGCCGACACCCCCTGTAGAGATCGCCCGGATCAACCGGCGGATCCGCCGGGCCGGCCGCCCGAGCCCCGAAAATGGCTCCGGACGTGCGACGACCCCCGCCGGGGGGGAGAGCGGGGGTCGTCTATCCACGGCCCGACTCGGGGGGGAGGAGCCGGACCGGGTTAGCACGGTCGCGAACGATCCGTGACTTCCATGGTGTACCCGAGCGGCCAGAAACACAAACCCGCACGCCCGCGAGTACGCCGAATGGCGGGCAGTTTTGCGGAGCCCTCTATCCTCGGTTCCCGTGGACACCACCGAGAACGCCGACGAGTACGCCGACGAGTCCCCGGACTCCACCGCCGCAGCCTCCGCCGGAACCGACGGGGCCCCCGGGGCCGACGGGACGGCCGTGACCGGCGCGCGGCCCGGAGGGACCGGCTCCGGCCCGTCCGCGCCCCGTCCGGCGGCCGCGCGCCCGCGCCCGGCCGGTCCGCGGACCGCCGCCTTCTTCGACCTGGACAAGACGATCATCGCCAAGTCGAGCGCCCTGGCGTTCAGCCGTCCGTTCTACCAGGGCGGCCTGATCAACCGTCGGGCCGTCCTGCGAAGTGCGTACGCCCAGTTCGTCTTTCTGGTGGGCGGCGCCGACCACGACCAGATGGAGAAGATGCGGCAGTACCTCTCCGCGCTGACCCGGGGCTGGAACGTCCAGCAGGTCCGCGAGATCGTCGCCGAGACGCTGCACAACCTGATCGATCCGATCATCTACGACGAGGCCGCCTCGCTCATCGAGCAGCACCACGCGGCCGGGCGGGACGTGGTCATCGTCAGCAGCTCCGGATCCGAGGTGGTCGAGCCGATCGGCGCGCTGCTCGGCGCGGACCACGTGATCGCCACCCGGCTGCAGATCGAGGACGGCTGCTACACCGGCGAGATCGAGTACTACGCCTACGCCGAGAACAAGGCCGCCGCCATCCGGGAGTTGGCCGAGGTCGAGGGCTACGACCTGGCGGAGTGCTACGCCTACAGCGACTCGTCGACGGATCTGCCCCTGCTGGAGGCCGTCGGCCACCCGTCGGCGGTCAACCCCGACCGGGCGCTGCGCAAGGAGGCGCTGGCGCGGGAGTGGCCGGTGCTGGTCTTCGACCGGCCGGTGGAACTCCGGCGGCGGCTCCCGGAGTTCTCGGCGCCGAGCCGCTCGGTGCTGACGGCGGTGGCGGTCGGCGCGGCGGTCCTGACGGCCGGCGCGGTCTGGTACGCGACCCGCCGGCGCCGCCGCCTGCCGGCCTGACCCGGCGGGGCCCCGACCGAGGCGGCACCGGCCCGACACCCCTTGGACAAAACGGGCAAAAGTCGAAGACTTCTCATTTCGGGTTCCCCTTTCGCCCGAAACGCGATACAAAGGAATCACGGCCCGCGAGACCCGGTCAGGACCTAAGAGGTCAAACCGACAACGCAGTTCAGGCCCCACGGACCGTGTGCACAGATAACCGAGCACCCACATGCAGCCGACCCGCTGTCGGGCCGCCGCACCAGACGAACGGGCAGGATCCCCGTCTGATCGGCACTTTCCGGTGCATGCATGGTCACCCGGCATCTGTGCCAGCGGCGGCACCCGGCAAGTTCAGGTGCCGCCGCATCCTCGTGTCCGGAGCCCGTCCGGAGCCCGTCCTGAGCCCGTCCTGAGCCCGCCCGGGGCCTCCCCCGGCCCGGCCGCATGCCGGCCGGCCCGGAGCCCGCCGGAGCGGGCCCCACCCGCACGCCGCCCGCTCAGACCATGCCGCGCTGCATCGCCTCGCAGACCGCCGTGCTCTCCCGCACCCCGAGCCGCAGCGCCCGCCCGCAGTGGCCGATCCAGGCCGCCAGTCCCTCCGGCGTCCCCGCCAGGTAGCCGGCCAGGGCCCGCCGGTAGGCGTCCGTCCCCAGCTCCACCAGCCCCACCTCGGCCGGGCAGATCGACTTCGGGTCGAGGCCCTCCGCGATCAGCACGATCCGCGCGGCGGCGCGGGCGATCAGACCGTTGTACGAGCCGAACGGCCGCAGCGCCAGCAGCTCGCCGTGCACGACCGAGGAGACCACCAGGGCCGGCGTCCCGACGCCCTGGCCCTCGGCGCGGGCCACCAGCAGCCGGGACAGCTGGTCCAGCCGGGCGGCGACCTCCTCCGGGCCGGGCGCCGCCGGCAGGGCCGGCACGGGCCCCGCCGGAGCGGGCGGCACGACGGCCGGGGCGACGTCCGCCGCGACCCCTTCGGCCGGCTTCACCTCCAGCGGGAACAGGTCCTCGACGCCCTCCCCGGCCTGCCTCGGCCGGCCCGCCACGGGGTCGGCGTCGCCGACCGCCAGCAGGTGCAGCCGGGCCAGCACCTGGAGCGGCGAGTGCCGCCAGATGCTCAGCAGCTGCCCCGCCTCGGCGGCGATCCGCAGGGAGGCACCCACCGTCCGGGTCTCGGGGTCGGCGCCGAAGTCGCTGCGACGGCGGACCTCCTCCAGCGGCCAGTCCGAGCCCGCCAGCGCGGCGGAGGCGCGGGCGCCGCGCAGGGCCGACTCGGAGGTGACCTCGGCCGCGCGGCGGCGCATCACCCGGTGGCCGTAGAGGCGGTCGACGGCCTTGCGCACCTCGGCCACCGCGTCGGGCACCCCGGGGAGCTGGGCCAGCGGGGCGAGGGGATCTGTTCCAGTGCTCACCTACCCGAGAGTAATGACCCGGGGGCCCCGGCCGGAACAGCAACCACGCATCACCCGTTCGAGGCAATCCTCACTTCCCTCCCGCAAACGGCCCGAAACCCCGGATAGCATGGCTGTCGAAGACGATAACGATTTCCAACTCGGGAGATCGTCGACCTCGTCGCGGCGCGGACCGCGGACGCGGCGGGTCCTGGAGCGAGAGCCGGAGTCCCAAGATGAAGATCGCCTTCGTCGGCAAGGGTGGCAGCGGCAAGACCACGCTGTCCGCACTGTTCATCCGCCACCTGGCCGCCGCGGGCCGCCCGGTCCTCGCCGTCGACGCCGACATCAACCAGCACCTCGGCCCGGCCCTCGGGCTGACGGACGACCAGTCCGCCGCCCTGCCCTCGCTCGGGGCCCACCTGCCCGGCATCAAGGAGTACCTGCGCGGCGGCAACCCGCTGATCCGCTCCGCCGAGGAGATGATCAAGACTACCCCGCCCGGGCGCGGTTCGCGGCTGCTCCGGATCGTCGAGGAGAACCCGGTCTACGCGGCCTGCGCCCGCCCGATCGCGCTCGACGAGGGCTCGGTGCGGCTGCTGGCGACCGGCGCGTTCACCGAGGAGGACCTCGGCGTCGCCTGCTACCACTCCAAGGTCGGCGCGGTCGAGCTGCTGCTGAACCACCTGGTCGACGGCCGGGACGAGTACGTGGTGACCGACATGACCGCCGGCTCCGACTCCTTCGCCTCGGGCCTGTTCACCCGCTTCGACCTCACCTTCCTGGTGGCCGAGCCCACCCGCAAGGGCATCTCGGTGTACCGCCAGTACCGCGACTACGCGCAGGACTTCGGCGTCCGGCTGCGAGTGGTCGGCAACAAGGTGCAGAGCCAGGACGACCTGGACTTCCTCCGCCGGGAGGTCGGCGAGGACCTGCTGACCTCCTTCGGGCACTCCGACTGGGTGCGCCGACTGGAGCAGGGCGCGCAGCCGCCGCTGCGCGCCCTCGAAGCCGCCAACCGCGCGGTGCTGGACGAGCTGAGGGCGGCGGCGGACGCCGCGTACGACCTGCGGGACCCGCGCCGCTACACCGAGCAGGCGGTCCTGTTCCACTTGCGCAACGCCGAGAGCTGGGCGAACGCCAAGGTGGGCATCGACCTCGCCACCCAGGTCGACCCGGACTTCGTGCTCGGCGACGAGCCCGCGGCGGCCGGCGCGGCCGTCTGACCGGACCGGCGGCGCCCAGCGCCGACGCGGCACCACCGCGCAGAACCACCGCAGCGACCACGGGCCGCGGTCCCAGAACGGGGCCGCGGCCCCCGCGCGTCCGCCCCCGCGCCGCCCCCACCCCGGCCCGCAGCGCCGCCACCAGCAGATTCACGTCCGTTCGGCCACCACCCAATGGGGTGAATGAGGCGGATATTGCCTGTCGCTCCGGATGACGCTGTGCAAAGCTCTCATTACCCTCGGTTTACCGAGTCTTGATGATCCGCATCCGTTCCGGTGCTCCTCGCCGTGGCCTGGCTCCTCCCAGCGCCCCGCCGAGCGACCGCCGGGGCCCCGATGGTCCAAGGCCCGGCCGGTGACACCCGCACTCCCGGCCCGTCCACGCCATCCCGCCACACCGTCGCGACCCACGACAGCCGATCCGCTCCACCGAGCCCATGACCGGACTCACCGCCGGACCTGACTGCGTTCGTTCCCCCGGACAGACGGGAAGACCCATGACCCTCGACATCTCCAGCGCACCCATCGCCTCCGACACCACCGACCACGCCCCGCCGGGGCGTCGCCCCCGCGCCTCCTGGGCGCAGGACCTCTCGGCCTCCCTGGTGGTCTTCCTCATCGCCGTGCCGTTCTCCCTCGGCATCGCCCTGGCCACCGGCGCCCCGCTCACCGCGGGACTCGCCGCCGCGGCCGTCGGCGGCATCGTGGTCGGACTGTTCGGCGGCACCCCGCTGCAGGTCAGCGGCCCCTCCGCCGCGCTCACCGTGATCACGGCCGGTCTCATCACCCAGTACGGCTGGCAGGCGACCTGCGCCATCACGCTCGCCGCCGGCCTGCTCCAACTCCTGCTGGGCGTCAGGCGGGTGGCCCGGACGGCGCTGGCCGTCTCGCCCGCCATCGTGCACGGCATGCTGGCCGGCGTCGGCCTCGCCATCGCGATCGCGCAGTTGCACGTCGTCCTCGGCGGCTCCCCGCAGAGCTCGTCCCTGGCCAATCTGCTCGCCCTGCCGAGCCAGCTGGCGGCCCCGCACCCGTCCGCCCTGGTGGTCGGCGCGGTCACCGCCGCGGTGCTGCTCGGCTGGCCCCGGCTGGGCCGACTCCCCGGCCGGTACGGCGAGTTCGGCGCCCGGCTGACCAAGGTCCCCGGCCCGCTGGCCGCCGTCGCGGCCGCCACCACGCTCGCGATCACGCTGGACCTGCGGCTCGCCCGGGTCGACCTGCCCGCCTGGCAGCCGCACGACCTGGTCCCGGACCTGCCGCACGGCCCGCCCCTCGCCGTCCTCGCCGCCGTGCTGACCGTCACCGCCGTGGCGAGCGTCGAATCACTGCTCTCCGCCGTCGCGGTCGACCGGATGTCGCACCGCACCGGGGACCTCGACCGCGAGCTGCGCGGCCAGGGACTGGCCAACATGATCAGCGGGCTGGTCGGCGGACTGCCGATCGCCGGCGGCGCGGTGCGCAGCACCGCCAACGTCCGGGCCGGGGCCCGCAGCCGCTGGTCCTCGGTGCTGCACGGGGTGTGGGTACTGGCGGCCGCGCTGGCCCTCACCGGCGGGCTGCGCCGGATCCCGCTCGCCGCGCTCGCCGCCCTGGTACTGGTCGTCGGCCTGCAGATGGTGAGCTTCGCGCACATCCGGAAGGTCCACCGGCACCGGGAGTTCCCGGTCTACCTGGTCACCGTGGTCTCGGTGGTGCTGTTCGGCGTGCTGCCGGGTGTGGCGCTGGGCGCCGCGACGGCCGTGCTGCTCGCGCTCTACCGCCTGACCCGCGCGCACGTGGACGTGCTGACCGGCCCCGACGGCGCGTTCACCGTGGAGACGCACGGCCCGCTGACCTTCGCCGCCGTGCCCCGGCTGAGCCGGGCACTCGCCGGTGTGCCGGCCGGCGCCGAGGTCACCGTCGTGCACGACGGCTCCTTCCTGGACCACGCCGCCTACGAGACGCTGCACAGCTGGCGCAACGGCCACCAGGCCGGCGGCGGGCGGGTGTCGATGGTGACCCGCCGCCAGGACGACGAGGTGCTCGACCCGGACGGCACCGTCCGCACCGGCAGCTCCCCCGGCCCGCACCGCTGCCGCGCGTGGACGCCCTGGGTCGGCCACCACTGCATCGAACAGCAGGAGGACCCGCACGTCCGGCTGCTCGACGGGGTTCGGGTGTTCCAGCTGCACACCGCCCCGCTGGTCCGGCCCGAACTGGCCCGGCTCGCCCGGGAGGGACAGACACCCTCCCAGCTGTTCCTGACCTGCGCCGACTCCCGGATGGTCACCAGCATGATCACCAACAGCGGCCCGGGCGACCTCTTCACCGTGCGCAATGTCGGCAATCTGGTGCCGGCGCCGCACGAGCCGGGCGCGGCCGACGACTCGGTGGCGGCGGCAGTGCAGTACGCGGTCGAGGTACTGGAGGTGCGGTCGATCACCGTCTGCGGGCACTCCGGCTGCGGGGCGATGAAGGCCCTGCTGGACGGGGTGCACGAGCAGCCCGGCCGACCCACTCCGCTCGCCCGCTGGCTGCGCAACGGCCGGGGCTCGCTGGACCGGCTGCGCCGGGTCCCGGCGGAGTTCACCGACCGCCCGGTGGTCGATGTGACCGAGCAGCTCTGCGTCACCAATGTCGTCCAGCAGCTGGACCAGCTGATGGCCAACCCGGCCGTCGAGCGGCGGGTCGCCGAGGGCACCCTGCGGCTGGTCGGCATGTACTTCGACTTCGCCACCGCACAGGCCTATGTGCTCGACCCGGAGAGCGGCCGGTTCGGCCCGGTCGAGGCACTGGCGTCGACGCCGGCCGCCGTATGCACGCCCACGCCCGCACCGGCCGCCGTACCCGCGCCCGTGGCGGTCGCCGCATCCGCGCCCGCACCGCTGCCCGCCTCCTCGGCTCTGCCGTCCACCCCGCGCGGGGAGCACGACACGCCCGAACGAGTGAATGAATTCGAACAGGTTCCGACCACCGGTACCGTCGCCGCGGATCCGGCCAGGGACGGGGGAGGCCCCGGCCTGGCCGCCTGAGAGCCGGGCCCGCGTCCAGCCGGGCGGGCCAAGGACGCGGGCCCACCTCCTCGGGCCGCCCGAGACGCCTCCGACCTCGGGCGGCCGTTCGACGAGCGATCAAAGGTCTACACCAATTAGCCAGAGCCTCTTGTCAACTGACCTCTTCGCCTGGTGAGCTGTGCGCTGGGACACACGGGACAATCCCCACGCACGGGAAACGACCCCGATCATGACTCATGAGGAGTGCGCGTTGAGCAACGAGAGCCTGGCCAACCTGCTCAAGGAGGAGCGGCGTTTCGCCCCGCCGGCAGAGCTCGCCGCAGCCGCCAACGTCACCGCGGCCGCGTACGCCCAGGCATCCGAGGACCGCCTCGGCTTCTGGGCCGAGCAGGCCCGCCGCCTCACCTGGGCCGTCGAGCCCACGCAGACGCTCGACTGGTCCAACCCGCCCTTCGCGAAGTGGTTCGCCGACGGCAAGCTCAACATCGCCTACAACTGCGTGGACCGCCACGTCGAGGCCGGTCACGGCGACCGCGTCGCCATCCACTTCGAGGGCGAGCCCGGCGACGGCCGCTCCATCACCTACGCCCAGCTCAAGGACGAGGTCTCCCAGGCCGCCAACGCCCTGCTCGAACTCGGCGTCACCAAGGGCGACCGCGTCGCGATCTACCTGCCGATGATCCCCGAGGCCGTCGTCTCGATGCTCGCCTGCGCCCGCATCGGTGCCACGCACTCCGTGGTCTTCGGCGGCTTCTCGGCCGACGCCGTCGCCTCCCGCATCCAGGACGCCCGGGCCAAGCTCGTCATCACCGCCGACGGCGGCTACCGGCGCGGCAAGCCCTCCGCCCTCAAGCCCGCCATCGACGAGGCCCTCACCAAGGCCGAGGGCGTCGAGCACGTCCTGGTCGTGCGCCGCACCGGCCAGGACACCGCCTGGACCGAGGGCCGGGACGTGTGGTGGCACGAGCTCACCGCCCGCCAGTCCACCGAGCACACCCCCGAGGCACACGAGGCCGAGCACCCGCTGTTCATCCTCTACACCTCCGGCACCACCGGGAAGCCCAAGGGCATCCTGCACACCACCGGCGGCTACCTCACCCAGGCCAGCTACACCCACCACGCCGTCTTCGACCTCAAGCCGGAGAGCGACGTCTACTGGTGCACCGCCGACATCGGCTGGGTCACCGGGCACTCGTACATCGTCTACGGCCCGCTCTCCAACGGCGCCACCCAGGTCATCTACGAGGGCACCCCCGACACTCCCCACCAGGGCCGGTTCTGGGAGATCGTGCAGAAGTACGGCGTCACCATCCTCTACACGGCGCCCACCGCGATCCGCACCTTCATGAAGTGGGGCGACGACATCCCCGCCAAGTTCGACCTGTCCTCCCTGCGGGTGCTGGGCAGCGTCGGCGAGCCGATCAACCCCGAGGCCTGGATCTGGTACCGCGAGCACATCGGCGCCTCCACCGCCCCGATCGTGGACACCTGGTGGCAGACCGAGACCGGCGCCATCATGATCAGCCCGCTGCCCGGTGTCACCGAGACCAAGCCCGGCTCCGCCCAGCGCGCGCTGCCCGGCATCGCGGCCACCGTGGTCGACGACAACGGCACCGAGGTCGCCAACGGCTCCGGCGGCTACCTCGTGCTCACCGAGCCGTGGCCCTCCATGCTGCGCACCATCTGGGGCGACGACCAGCGCTACATCGACACCTACTGGTCGCGCTTCGAGGGCCGCTACTTCGCCGGCGACGGTGCCAAGAAGGACGAGGACGGCGACATCTGGCTGCTCGGCCGGGTCGACGACGTCATGCTGGTCTCCGGCCACAACATCTCGACCACCGAGGTCGAGTCGGCGCTGGTCGGGCACCCCTCGGTGGCCGAGTCGGCGGTCGTCGGCGCCACCGACGCCACCACCGGCCAGGCGATCGTCGCCTTCGTCATCCTGCGCGGCACCGCCACCGACAGCCCGGAGCTGGTCGAGGAGCTGCGGGCGCACGTCGGCCGCACCCTCGGCCCGATCGCCAAGCCGAAGCAGATCAAGGTCGTCGGCGAGCTGCCGAAGACCCGCTCCGGCAAGATCATGCGCCGCCTGCTGCGCGACATCGCCGAGGGCCGCGAGATCGGTGACACCACCACCCTCGCCGACTCCACCGTGATGAACCTCATCCAGGCCCAGCTCCCGCCGGCCGGCTCCGAGGGCTGATCCAGGAGGTCCGACCTCGGCCGCTGCTCCGCGCCACTCCCTGAAGGCGGCGCGGTGCAGCAGGCACGACGGTGCCCCGGGCGGTAGCTACCGCCCGGGGCACCGTCGGCTCCGGAACAGGTCCGGCGGTCAGCTCTCGCCGAATTCGGCGATCAGCACGCGCAGGGTCTCGTGCGCGCTCTGCACCAGGGCGCGGCTGCGCAGCGGCTGTCCGCCGGCCAGGACCGCCAGGCCCACCTGGGCCCGGGGGCTGAACCCGACGAAGGCGGTGGACCGCCGGGCGGCACCCACGTGGTAGACCACCTCACCGGTCTCGACCGACCCCGCCCCGTCGGGCCCCGCCCCGTCGGGCCCCGCCCCGTCGGACGCTGCCCCGTCGGACGCCGCGGGCACCGGCAGCACCGGCTTCCCGGCCGCCCGCGGTTCCGCCACCCCCGCCGGAAGGGCGCGGTGGTTCCACCCCAGGCAGATCCGCGGCCCGCCGCGCCGCCCGTCGGTGCGCGGGCGCCGCACCTCGTTCAGCGCCGTCCGCAGCGCCGCCGCGTCGGCCCGCTCGGGGAGCGGAACGGCGTCCAGCGCGAGGTGCGCCTGGAGGTAGCGGAGCATGTCGTCCGCGGTGGAGCGGAGCGCGGCGGCGCCCGGCAGGGCGGGCAGCCGGAAGGACGGCACCCTGCGCCCGCGCCGGTATCCGGCGTCCTCCTCCCGGCCGGGGCCGCAGGAGGTGTCCATCAGACCGAGCGGCCCGCAGACCCGGGCGGCGAGCAGATCGTCGTACCGCTGCCCGGCCGCGTTGGCGAGCAGCAGGCCGAGCAGCCCGCAGCCGAGGTTGGAGTACCGGACCTGGGTGCCCGGCGTGCCGCGCACCGCCGTCCGGGGCAGCGCCCGCAGCAGGTGCGCCGGCCCGAAGGTGGCATAGGGACGGGTGAACCAGCGCGGGACCTGTCCGGGCAGCACCCCGTCCGGCAGCCGGGGCAGGCCGGAGGTGTGGGTGGCCAGGTGGAGCAGGGTGATCGGGCGCTCCTGCGGGTAGCCGGGGGCGGCGTCCGCGGGCAGGTAGCGGTCGATCGGATCGTCGTAGCCGACCTCGCCCCGGGCGGCCATCTCGGCCAGCAGCAGGCCGGTGAACGTCTTGGTGACGGAGCCGAGTTCGAAGCGGGTGTCGGCGCGGACCGGGCGTTCGGTGGAGCGGACGGCGTGGCCTCGGCAGGCGACGGTCCGCTCGTCGCCGCGGATCACCACGACGGCGGCGCCACCGGCCGGTGCGGCGGCGCGGAACAGCGGGCGGAGCAGGCGGTCGAGTTCGGGGTCGGGCGGGCCGTACAGCGGGGCATTCATCGGAGGGCGCTCCGGCGGCCGGGCCGGGACGTGCGAGGCGCGCAGGACGAACGCGGTGCGCAGGACGAAAGCGGCGCACAGAACGCACGGGACCCGCAGGACGAACGACGCCCGCAGCACGGACAGGACCCACGAGACGTATACGAACGGAAGGATAAGAGGGGCGGTCTGGGCATGGCGGCGCCTCCACAGCGCGAAGGTGAGGGACCCGGGGAAATCCCCTGGACCGGGGCTCCGACCTCGGCCGGGCCCTGCGGTCGACGATAGAGAGCCGTTCACCCGTCTGCACGCCGCCGACTCCGTTCGGGTGCCGATCGGCCGTACGGACGGGTGCACAACAGGCCACCCAGGCTTAGGTCCTGAAGTATGACAATCCGGATCTCGCCTTGTCGTTCCCGTTATACTGTCAACGACGCATCAAGATTCGCGTCACAGGGCGAGCCGGGAAGTCTGGTCGGCAATGCACCACCGGTGCATCTCCGTACACCGTCCCCGCCCCCAGGAGGCCGTCCGTGGCCAGCCAGCCGCCCGTCAACGAGCCGACGACCCGACGCCGCCAGCTCCTCGGCAGGCTGTCCCTTCCCGAGCGCACCTACATCACGGACGCGCTGCGCACCGAGACCGTCGGCGGCGTACTGCTGCTGCTCGCCTCGGTCGTCGCACTGATCTGGGCCAATGTCTGGCCGGCCGCCTACGAGTCCGTCCTGGACTACACCGTCGGCCCCTCCGCCCCGCTCCACCTGGACCTCAGTCTGGACGCGTGGGCGAAGGACGGACTGCTGACGATCTTCTTCTTCGTGGCCGGGATCGAGCTCAAGCGCGAGTTCGTGGCAGGTGAGCTGCGCAGCCCCAGCGCGGCGATCCTCCCCGTCATAGCCGCCGTCTGCGGCGTCGCGCTGCCCGCGATCGTGTTCGCGGTGGCCAACGCCGGCCCCGGCGGGCATCCGAACGGCTGGGCCATCCCGACCGCCACCGACATCGCCTTCGCGCTCGGCGTGCTCGCCGTGGTCGGCAGCCACCTGCCCTCGGCGCTGCGCGCCTTCCTGCTCACCCTCGCGGTGGTGGACGACCTGATCGCGATCCTGATCATCGCGATCTTCTACAGCTACGGCATCAAGTTCTGGGCGCTCGGACTGGCCTTCGCCGGACTGGTGCTGTTCTGGTTCCTGCACCGGCGCGGGGTCCACGGCTGGTACCTGTTCGTACCGCTCGCCTTCGTGATCTGGGCGCTGATGCACGAGAGCGGCGTGCACGCCACGGTGGCGGGCGTCGCGATGGGCCTGCTGCTCCGCTGCCACCGGGAGGGCGACGAGAAGTCCTCCCCCGGCGAGCACATCGAACACCTGGTCCGCCCGATCTCGGCCGGGTTCGCCGTACCGGTCTTCGCGCTGTTCGCCGCCGGGGTGACGATCTCCGGGCCGGCCCTGCGCGAGGTGTTCACCCAGGCGGCCCCGCTCGGCATCGTGCTCGGCCTGCTGGTCGGCAAGACCGTGGGCATCTTCGGCGGCACCCGACTGGCCGCCCGCTTCACCCGCGCCGAACTGAACCCGCAGCTCAAGTGGGCGGACATGTTCGCCGTCTCGGTGCTGGCCGGCATCGGCTTCACGGTCTCGCTCCTGATCAGCGAACTGGCCTTCCCCGACGACCCGGCCCTCGCCGACCGGGCCAAGGCGGCCGTCCTGGTGGGTTCGCTGCTCTGCGCGCTGATCGCCACCGTGCTGCTGAAGCTGCGCAACCGGCACTACCGCGAGCTGTGCGAGGAGGAGGACCGCGACCTCGACGGTGACGGCATCCCCGACGTCTACCAGTTGGACGACCCGGCCTGGCAGGCGCGCACGGCCGGACTGCGGGGCCGACCGGACCGTCCGCAACCGGGCGCGCACCCGGCCGACGAGGGCCCGCACCACCCGCATTGAGCCGGGCCCGGGCCGGACCTGCCCGGAACACGTCCCTCGCCGGGCCCCCCGGAGTGGTGTCCGCTCGTCCGGTAGGGGCATGATTCTGAACTGTCGACAGTCCACCGACGCCACCGGGCCCGCCCCGGTACCCGGAACCACCGGGGAGCCGCACCGTGCGGCGGCGTCACTCGCCGCACGGCCGAAGAGGAGAACCGCTGATGCCCGCAGGAGCCGCAGACCCGTCCAGCAACGGCCGGGCGCCCTATGCGGGCGAGCGTTCGGTGGGGCAGCTGTTCGCCGCGGCCACCGCCGACCTGTCCGCCCTGGTCCACGACGAGATCGCGCTCGCCAAGGCCGAGATCCGCGCCGACGTCAAGCGCGGTGTCTCCGGCGGCGTCTCGCTGGCTGTCGCCGGTGTGGTGGCCCTGGCCGCCGTCCCGATGCTCAGCGCCGCCGCGGCGTTCGGCATCCACGCGCTGGGCCTCTCGCTCGGCTGGTCGTTCCTGGTCGTGGCCGGCGCGTACCTGCTGCTGGCCGTGCTGCTGGGCCTGCTGGCGCTGCGTTCGTTCAAGAAGATCGAGAAGCCGGTCCGCACCATCGAGGGCGCGCAGAAGACCGCCGACGTCCTGAAGAACGCGCGGCCGCGTCCCGCCACCAAGGAGGAGATCGACCGCGCCCTGGGCCGCATCCCGTAGGCCCGGCGACCGCGTCGTGGACGCGCGGCCGGTGCTCGGCGGGCCCGAACGGCCCGAGTGCGAGTGCCGGGCGCGTGTCCGGCGCGCGGATGTGACACGCTCTCGGTATGTCGCTCGACCAGAAGCCCGTGCCCGCACAGCCGTCCGCCGGTTCCGGCGACACCGCCTCCGGGTCCGTCGGCACCTCCCCCGGTGACGGCGGCGACGTCCAGGGCACGCCTCCGGCCCCCTGGGACGTCCGGCAGGCCGGACCGTGGACCCACCGCGACCTCGCCGCCAACGGCGCCCGCTTCCACATCGCCGAACTCGGCGAGGGCCCGCTGGTCCTGCTGGTCCACGGCTGGCCGCAGTACTGGTGGGCCTGGCGCCACCAGCTGACCGCACTCGCCGAGGCCGGCTACCGGGCCGTCGCCCTGGACCTGCGCGGCATCGGCGGCAGCGACCGCACCCCCCGCGGCTACGACCCGGGCAACCTCGCGCTGGACATCACCGGGGTGATCCGCTCCCTCGGCGAGAACCGGGCGCACCTGGTCGGCCACGCCTCCGGCGGCACGCTGTCCTGGGTGGCCGCCGTGATGCGGCCCTCGGTGATCCAGAGCCTCACCGTGGTCTCCGCCGCGCACCCCCGGGACCTCCGCCGGGCCCTGCTGACCGACCGGCGGCAGATGGCCGCCTTCGAGCACATCCTGGGCTTCCAGCGGCCGTGGATACCGGAGCGCCGCCTGGTCGCCGACGACGCCGCGCTGGTCGGCCGCTACCTGGACGCCTGGACCGGACGCAACCAGCTGGACCGCGCGGCGGTGGCCGCGTACCGGGAGGCGATCCGGATCCCCAGCACCGCGCACTGCTCGATCGAGCCCTACCGGTGGCTGCTGCGCTCGATGGCCCGGCCGGACGGCATCCAGTTCGCGCGCCGGATGAAGAAGCCCATCACCGCGCCCACCCTGCACATCCAGGGGGCGGCGGACCCGGTGCTGCTGTCGCACACCGCGCTGGGCGGCGGCGAGTACGTGGCCGCGCCGTACCGCTGGCGGCTGCTGCCGGGGATCGGGCACTTCCCGCACGAGGAGGCGCCGGAGCAGTTCACGGCCGAGCTGCTGGACTGGATCGGCCGGCACAAGGACTGAATCGGTGCGGGGCCCGGCGGCGTAGGGGCCCCGGATCGGGGCAGAAGGTCCCGACACCCGATCGGGGGAACCAGGCCGTAGGTCCCAACTCCCTTCAGGTGACGCACATATGACAAGCGCATAGGCCACGTTGATGGCCGGACGGGCGGTTACCCCCGTCGACCCAGGGGCATCCATTGCGGTATGACCTGGATGCCCGATCGCGGCAGCGCCCCGCGCGGCCGACAGCACAGCGACAGCTCGCAGCGTTCCGCCCACCGTTCCGAGTGGACGGAGGGCCGCGGTCACGACCGCGGTTACGACCGCCGTTACGACAACGGCTACGACGGCGGCTTCGACGGCCCGGACGGCCACCCCCGCGCGGCGCAGGACCGGCTCGGTATCCCGCGCATCCTCGGCCGGCGCGCCCGCTGGGTGGGTGCCCGGCTCCGCCGCGACACCTGACCGACCCCCGTCCGCGGACCCACGTCCACGGACCCGCAGCCCCGCGGACTCACAGCCCCGCAGAGCCAGGGACCCGCAGCCCCGCAGCCCCCTCGGCCCGCCGCCGGCCCCACGAGCCGGCCCGGTGGCGGGCCGACGGCGGCCCGGTGGGTCAGAGCGCGCAGCCCTGGGTGTCCGCCCGGCCCGAGGCCACGCTGCCCTGCTCGGCGTCCTCGCGCACCTCGGCCGCGGTCAGCACGTACCCGGTGTCCGCGCTGTCCAGCGACTTGGCGAACACCATCCCGTACACCTGGCCGTCCGGGGTGAGCAGCGGCCCGCCGCTGTTGCCCTGGCGCACCAGCGAGCGCACCGAGTAGACGTCGCGGACCACCTGGCCGCGGTGGTAGATGTCCGGTCCGTTCGCCTGGATCCGGCCGCGGATACGGGCCGGCTGGACGTTGAAGGCGCCGTTCTCCGGGAAGCCCGCCACGATCGCGTTGTCATTGGTCTTCGCCTCGCCGGCGAAGGTGAGGGCCGGCGCGTTCAGCTTCGGCACGTCGAGGATGGCGATGTCGCGCTGCCAGTCGTAGCGGACCACCGTGGCGTCGTACAGCTGGCCGACCCCGCCGATCTGCACGGTCGGCTCGTTGACCCCGCCGACCACGTGGGCGTTGGTCATCACCCGGTGCGGGGCGTAGACGAAGCCGCTGCCCTCCAGCGTCTTGCCGCAGGAGGTGGCGGTGCCGACGACCTTGACCAGGCTCTGCCGGGCCTTCGCCACCGCGGGACTGCCGGCCAGCGTCGGATCGGGGATGTCGACCTGGGTGATCGGCTCGTGCTCGAAGGGGTTGAACACCTGCGGGAAGCCGTTGCGGGCGAGCACCTTGGAGAAGTCCGAGAACCAGTTGGGGGCGTCGGAGGGCAGGGTGTCCTGGACCCCGCCCAGGATCGCCGAGGTGCGGACCTGCTTGGAGACGGTCGGCAGGGACGTCCCGGCCAACGCGGAGCCGATCAGCCAGGCCACCAGCAGCATCGAGATCACATTGACCACGGCGCCGCCGGCGGCGTCCAGCGCCCGGGCCGGGCGGCGGTCGATGTGGCCGCGCAGCTTCCAGCCGAAGTGCGTGGTGATCGCCTGGCCGATCGCCGCCAGCACGATCACCACCACCACCGCGATCACCGAGGCGGTCGTCCCGGGGCTGAGGTGGTCGAGCAGCAGCGGCAGCAACTGGACGGCGAGCAGTCCGCCGCCCAGGAAGCCGAGGACCGACAGCACGCCGACCACGAAGCCCTGCCGGTAGCCCGACACGGCGAATCCGATCGCGGCGGCGATCAACAGCACATCCAGGACATTCACCCGGACACCCTCCCACGACGGACCACCCCGCCGGGCGGGCGATGGTCGAATCCGCCCGCCGTCCGGTTCACTGCGCCCCGGCGTCGTGGCCGAGCACCGCCCGGGAACGCTCCCGGTCGCCCTGCACCAGCTCCAGCGCCTCGTCCGAGAGCTCGACGACCCGGCCCGTGTCCCACGGCCGCTCCAGCCCGCTGTGGTGCAGCACCCGGTCGATCACCCCGGCGGTGAAGCCCCAGACCAGTCGGCCGCCGACCGCGAAGGCCGGTCCCATGTGGCCGGACGGGTGCCGCAGCCTGGCCCGGTTCACCGGGTCGGTCAGCTCGTCGATCGGCACCCGGAACACCGCGCCGGTCTCCCCGAGGTCCACCGGCCGGACCGGCGACTCCTGGCGCCACCAGCCGAGCACCGGCGTCACCACGAACCGGCTGACCGGGATGTACAGCGCGGGCAGCGTCGCGAACACCTGCACCCCGTCCGGGTCCAGGCCGGTCTCCTCCCAGGCCTCGCGCAGCGCCGCCGCCACCGGGCCGGGGCCGGCCGGGTCGCCGTCCTCCGGGTCCAGCGCGCCGCCGGGGAAGGAGGGCTGGCCGGCGTGCGAGCGCAGCGAGCGGGCCCGTTCGATCAGCAGCAGGTCCGGGCCGGACGCACCCTCGCCGAAGAGCATCAGCACGGCGGCGGCGCGGCCGCCGTCCTCCGGCGGCAGGAAGCGGCTGAGCTGCTCCGGCAGCACCCGCTCCGCGGCGTCCCTGACCGGCTCCAGCCAGGTCGGCAGCCCGTCCCGCTCGACCCCCCGCACCATCCCCCGGTCGCTCACTCGGCCACCGCCAGGTCGGCGACCTCGCCGTGGTGGGCGGCGGCGTCCGCGCGGGCGCCGGCCTCGCCGGGGAAGTCCGCGGGCGGGCGCAGCCGCTGGCCCGGCTGTCCGCCCATCTCGTACTTGAGCAGCTTCTTCGCCTTCTCGGGATCGGTCTCGCCCTCGCCGTAGGAGGGGCAGAGCGGTGCGATCGGGCAGGCTCCGCAGGCCGGCTTCCGGGAGTGGCAGATCCGCCGGCCGTGGAAGACCACGCGGTGCGAGAGCATCGTCCACTCGGACTTCGGGAAGATCTCCGCGACCGCCGCCTCGACCTTCACCGGGTCCTCGTCGGTGGTCCACCCGAACCGGCGGGCGAGGCGGCCGAAGTGGGTGTCCACGGTGATCCCGGGGACGCCGAAGGCATTGCCGAGGACGACGTTGGCGGTCTTGCGACCGACCCCGGGGAGGGTGACCAGGTCCGCCAGCCGGCCGGGGACCTCGCCGCCGAACTCGTCGCGCAGCGCGATCGAGAGGCCGATCAGGGACTTCGCCTTGTTCCGGAAGAACCCGGTCGGCCGGATGATCTCCTCCAGCTCCGCCGGGTTCGCCGCCGCCATGTCCTCCGGCGAGGGGTACTTGGCGAACAGCGCCGGCGTCGTCTGGTTCACCCGCAGATCGGTGGTCTGCGCCGACAGCACGGTGGCCACCAGCAGTTGGAACGGGTTGTCGAAGTCCAGCTCCGGGTGCGCGTACGGGTACAGCTCCGCCAGCTCCCGGTTGATCCTCCGCGCCCGCCGCACCATCGCCAGCCGCGATTCGGGCTTGGGCGCCCCGCCTGCCTTCCCCACCGGCTTCCCCGCAGACGCGGTCGTCCGGACCTTGCTCTCTGCCATGCGTGAAGGCTACGCCGGACGGCCGTGCTCCTGCGGCGGATCGGCCAGGACCGGGCGGGGAAGGAGGGGCGAGGGCAGGGGAGCTGACAGGCCGGTCAGCCCCGGAAGAGCCCGTCGACCTCGCCGTAGCCGAGCGCGCCGGCCGGCTCCGTCAGGGTGCCGGGGCCGAGCAGTTCGGCGGCCGCCCGGTGGGCGGCGGTGTAGGCGAACTGGGCCAGCGCGGTGCCCACGCTGATCCGGCGCACCCCGGCGGCGGCGAGTTCCGCGACGCCCGGCCCGCCGGCCACGGCCATCGCGTTGACCGGCAGCGGCGAGCGGGCGCAGAGCGCGGCCAGCGCGTCGAGGTCCAGCAGACCGGGGACGAAGAGGCCGTCCGCACCCGCCGCCGCGTACGCCTCGGCGCGGACGAGCACGTCGTCGAGCCCGCCCAGCCCGAACAGGAAGACGTCCGTCCGGGCGTTCACCAGCAGCTCCGGCAGGCCGGCCGCCTCCGCCGCCGACCGTGCGGCGCGCAGCCGTCCGACCTGCTCGTCCACCGTGAACAGGGGGCCGCCGGGCGCCGCGGAGTCCTCCAGGTTGACCCCGGCCGCGCCCGCCCCCACCAGGGCCCGAACCGTCTCGGCGACATCCTCCGGCGCGGGCCCGTAGCCGCCCTCGGCGTCCACCGTGACCGGCAGGTCGACGGCGGCGGCGACCCGGCGGGCGGCCTCGACGGCCGTCGCGCGGTCGATGCGCTGGCCGTCGCCCCGGCCCAGTGACCAGGAGACGCCGCCGCTGGTGGTGGCGATCGCGGCCGCCCCGGCCGAGGCGATCACTGCGGCGCTCCCGGCGTCCCATGCGTTCGGCAGGACGAGCACGCCGTCCGCGACCAGCGCCCTCAGCCGCTCGGCCCGCGTGCGGACGGTGGACGGCGGGAGCGGGGAGGAGGTGGGCATGAGGGGTCACCGGCTTTCGGTTCGGGAGGGATCGCGGGAGGGGTTCCGGGAGGGGTTCCGGGAGCCGCCGGGGCGGGAGTGGCGGTTGCGCGCCGTCGACATCCTGCGGCCGGTCTTCGGGCGCCCTCCAGTGATTAAGCTGAGGCTGAATCCTGGGCCGGAGCGGGAGAGTGGGCGGGCACCGATGCGGACCGAACTCGCGTTCTCGACGGACGACCTGGCCCGGACCAGGTTCGCCGTCTCCCCCATGTGGGAGGTGGTGACCAGCCTCCGGGTGCTGGCCCACCGGGCCGTCCCCGCCCTGCACCGGCCCTGGGCCGCACAGGTCCGCCGGGCGGCGGAGGCCACCGGACCCGCCGTGCGGCGGCTGGCCGCGCTGGTCCCGGCCGCCGGCCACCTGCCGGACTTCCTCACCCCGGTCCCCGCCGGCGCCTCTCCCGCACTCGCCGAGGAGCTCGCCGCGATCGCCGCGACCCCGCCCGACCGGGTGCGGGCCGATCTCGACATCCTGGCCGGCGAGCGCGGCGGACGGCTGCCCGCCGTCCTCGAACCCCTGCACCGCGACCCGTCCGGCCTGCTGCCCCTGCTGGTGGCCGACATCGAGGAGTACTGGGAGTTCGCGCTGCGACCGCACTGGGCCCGGATCCGCGCGCTGCTGGAGGCGGACGTGCTGCACCGCGCCCGGCAGGCCGCCGGACGCGGCAGCGCCCAGGTCCTGGACGACCTCCACGAAACGGTCCGCTGGGACGGCGGCGCGCTGCGGCTGGAGCAGCGGCACTGCGCGGTCCAGCGGCTGGACGCCGGGGCCGGGCTGGTCCTGGTGCCCTCGGTGTTCGCCTGGCCCCGGGTGCTGACCCGGACACTGCCGCCGGATCCGCCGCAGCTCGCCTACCCCGCGCGCGGCGTCGCCACCCTGTGGGAGTCCGGGCCGGTCGCGGACCCGGCCGAGGCGCTCGCCGCCGTCCTCGGGCGCTCCCGGGCGCGGCTGCTCGCCGAACTGGACGCGCCGGCCTCCACCACCGAGCTGGCCCGGCGGACCGGGCTCTCCACCGCCGGGACCTCCCAGCACCTCACCGCCCTGCGCGCGGCCGGGCTGACCAGCGCGCAGCGGGCCGGACACGCCGTCCTGCACACGCGCACCGCCGTCGCCGACGCCCTGCTCGCGGCGGACGCGGACGGCCTGGCGGCAGATCCGGCCGGGTGAGCCCGCGGCGACCGCCGGACGGCTCCCGGGCCGGTCGTGAACCGGTCTCCGAGCCGGTGCCGAGCTGGTCCCGAACCGCTCCCCCAGCCCGTCCCCGAGCCGCTCGGAGCCGGGGTCCGGAGCGGTTCCGGCGGTACGAATGGCCCCGCGCAGCACACCTCGGCACACCCCCTCCTCATATGATCGGAGCGACATGCGCCATGCTTGGTGATGCAGAGCACTGTACGAACTTGTGCCGGAGGGCTTGACGGCCGGCCGGCCGAGAAGGAGGAAGCACGTGGACGACGTTCTGCGGCGCGCCGCACTCTTCGCGGCACTCGACGACGAACAGGCCGGCGAGCTGCGCGCTTCCATGACCGAGGTGACGCTCGCCCGCGGCGAGTCGCTGTTCCACGAGGGCGACCCCGGCGACCGGCTGTACGTCGTCGCCGAGGGCAAGGTCAAGCTGCACCGGGCCTCGCCGGACGGCCGCGAGAACATGCTCGCCGTCCTCGGCCCCAGCGAGATGATCGGCGAGCTGTCGCTGTTCGACCCGGGCCCGCGCACCGCCACCGCGAGCGCGCTGACCGAGGTCAAGCTGCTGGGCCTCGGCCACGGCGACCTCCAGCCCTGGCTGCACGCGCGCCCCGAGGTCTCGATCGCACTGCTGCGCGCCATCGCCCGCCGTCTGCGCCGCACCAACGACGTGATGTCCGACCTGGTCTTCTCCGACGTGCCCGGGCGCGTCGCCAAGGCCCTGCTGGACCTCTCCCGCCGCTTCGGCGTGCAGTCCGACGAGGGCATCCACGTCGCCCACGACCTCACCCAGGAGGAGCTGGCCCAGCTGGTCGGCGCCTCCCGCGAGACGGTCAACAAGGCGCTCGCCGACTTCGCCGGCCGCGGCTGGCTGAAGCTGGAGGCCCGGGCGGTCGTGCTGATGGACGTCGAGCGGCTCTCCCGCCGCTCGCGGTAGTCCGCGCTCCCCGAGCACCTGTGCGAAGGGCCCGTACGCTCCGGCGTACGGGCCCTTCGCCGGTCCTTCGCGGGTCCGGCGGGCAGCAGGCGGCGCCCGGTCAGTCCCGTCAGTCCGGTCAGTCCGGTCAGTCCGGGATGAGCCCGTGGTCCCTGAGGTACTGGAGCTGCGCGAGGACCGACAGCTCGGCCGCCGGCCACAGCGCGCGGTCCACGTCCGCGTACACCCGCGCCACCACCTCGGCCGCCGTCCGGCAGCCGGCCTCGACCGCGGTCTCGACCTGGGCCAGCCGGCCGGCCCGGTGGGCCAGGTAGTAGTCCACCGCGCCGAGCGCGTCCGCGAGCACCGGCCCGTGCCCCGGCAGCACCGTCCGGACGCCGTGCTCGGCGGCCATGCCGTGCAGGTGCCGCAGCGAGTCCAGGTAGTCGCCGAGCCTGCCGTCCGGGTGGGCGACCATCGTGGTGCCCCGCCCGAGGACGGTGTCGCCGGTCAGGATCGCGCCGTCCGCGGGCAGGTGGAAGGTGAGCGAGTCCGAGGTGTGGCCGGGGGTGCCGATCACCCGCAGGTCGAGGCCGCCGACGTCCAGGCGCTGCCCGTCCGTGAGCCCCTCCGAACCGAGCCGGTGCGCCGGGTCCAGTGCGCGGACCTCGCTGCCGGTCAGTTCGGCGAACCGGGCCGCTCCCTCGGAGTGGTCGGCGTGCCCGTGGGTGAGCAGGGTGAGCGCCACCCGCTTGCCCTGCTGCTCGGCGGTCTCGATCACCCGGCGCAGATGGCCCTCGTGCAGCGGGCCCGGGTCGATCACCACCGCGAGGTCCGAGCCCGGCTCGGAGAGCAGCCAGGTGTTGGTGCCGTCCAGCGTCATCGGCGACGGGTTCGGCGCCAGCACGCAGAGCGCACGGGGGGTGGCCTCGCCGCCGATCCCGGCGGCGGGGTCACCCGGCAGCAGTCCGCTCACCTGCGGTCCTCGGTGACGCGGTGCAGCGCCCGGAGCGGCAGCGCCCGGGTGAGGGCGCGCTGCGCCACCTCGGTGAAGCTGACGGAGTCGCAGGCCGGGCGGCGCGGGATCAGGCGGCGGGCGGGCATCTCGGGTGCCGTCCGGCGAGCCACATCGTTGTGGGTCATCGGGCGTCGGTCCTTTCTCGTACGGATCACTCGGGGGTGGAGCGGGGGTACTGCAAGGGCGGTGCAGGGACGGGCAGTGTAGGAACGGGCGGTGCAGGAACGGGTGGGGCGCGGTCAGCCGACGCGTTCCTCGGGGAACGTACCGTCGATCGTCAGTTCGTCGTACCCCGGCCAGCGGACGGTCAGTCGCTCCCCGCGCACCTCGGCCCGGCCGAGCACCGGCTCCAGCGAACGGTCCGCCGCCGCGCCCAGCGCCTCGGCGGCGCTGCGTACCGGCTCCAGCTCACGCAGCACGGTGACGGTCGGCGGCAGCATCCCGAACCGGCCCTCCTCGTAGCCCCGGACGGCCTCGGCCGGGGTGAGCCAGGCGACCCGGTCCGCCTCGCCGACCTCGCGGGCGGCACGCTGCCCGGTCGGCAGGGCGGCGACGAAGAACCAGGTGTCGTACCGGCGCTCCTCGAAGGCCGGGGTGATCCACCGGGCCCAGCCGGCCAGCAGGTCGCTGCGGAGCAGCAGCCCGTGGTCGCGCAGGAAGTCGGCGAAGGAGAGCTCGTGGGCCTCCAGGGCGGCACGCTCGGCGGTCCAGTCCCGGGGCTCGGCGACGCTGTCGGCGTCCGGACCGGCCAGCAGGACGCCGGCCTCCTCGAAGGTCTCGCGGACGGCGGCGCAGACCACGGCCTGCGCGGTCCGGGCGTCCACGCCGAGCCGTTCGGCCCACTCCTGCGGGCCGGGACCGGCCCAGCCGAGCTCGGCCTCCGCGTCCCGCGGGTCGACCCCGCCGCCCGGGTAGGCGTACATCCCGGCGGCGAAGGCCATCGAGGTGCGCCGCCGCAGCAGGTACGCCTCCGGGCCGGCGTCCGTCCCGGTATCCCGGAGCAGCACCACGGTGGCGGACTGCCTGGGCACGGGCGGGGTCAGCTCCCCGGCCTCGGCCGCCCTGATCCGGGCGGGCCAGCCGGGGGGCATCGGGAGCGTCGTTGCTCGCTGGTCCATGCCCGGATGCTAAGCGCCCGGGGGCGGGCTTGGACAGGGGTGATCCGTTGTGCGGACCGTCTCCGACGGACCGCCCCTGCGCGGGCCGGGGCGTCCTCGCCCGGACACACGTCCGCCCCGGACTCCGTGCGGGTCCGGGGCGGGCGGGGCGTCGAGGGTGTCCGTCGCGTCGAGGTCTCCGGCGCGAGGGTGTCCGACGTGAGGGTGTCCGGCGCGCTCGAGGGTGCAGAGCGTGTTGAGGGTGTCGAGCGCGTCGGGGGTGTCCGGCCGCGGGTGCGGTCGGTCGGTCAGGCTCCGGCGCGGACGCGGACCTGGATCTCGACCTCGACCGGGGCGTCCAGCGGCAGCACGGTGACGCCCACCGCGCTGCGGGCGTGCACGCCCGCGTCGCCGAGCACCTTGCCGAGCAGCTCGCTCGTGCCGTTGATCACGCCGGGCTGGCCGGTGAAGTCGGGGGCGGAGGCGACGAAGCCGACGACCTTGACGACCTGCTCGACCAGGTCGAGGTCACCGATCACCGACTTGACCGCGGCCAGGGCGTTCAGCGCGCAGATCTGCGCGAGCTCCTTGGCCTCCTCCGGGGTGACCTCGGCGCCGACCTTGCCGGTGCTCGGGAGCTTGCCCGCCACCATCGGCAGCTGGCCGGAGGTGAAGACGAAGTCACCGGTACGCAGCGCGGGCACGTAGGCGGCGACCGGGGCGGCCACCGGCGGCAGGGTCAGACCCAGCTCGGCCAGCTTCTCCTCGACCTTGCTCATGCCTGCTTCTCCCGCTTGAAGTAGGCCACCAGCTGCTCCGGGTTCGGACCCGGTACGACCTGGACCAGCTCCCAGCCGTCGTGGCCGAAGTTGTCCAGGATCTGCTTGGTGGCGTGCACCAGCAGAGGTGCCGTCATGTATTCCCACTTGGTCATGGCCAGACTCTAGACGTTCCGTCCCGGCGATCGGCCCCGGTCCGCGTCCGGGCGCGCTCCTGCGTGTGAGGTGGCCCACAAAGCGGGCATGATTCGGGTCCGGCGCCCCGGGTAGTCCCGGCATCCGGTGCGGTCCCTGGTTACCCTCGCGGGAGGGCACCTGCGTGGTGCCGGCCCTCGGAGACGGACGGAGACGGAGCGTGGCACGCACCCCCGGCCAGGCGGCCCGGCGCGATCCCGACTGGGAGGGCGTACGGCTGCACGTGGTCAGCGGCAAGGGCGGGACCGGGAAGACCACCGTGGCCGCGGCGCTGGCACTGGCGCTCGCCGCGGAGGGACGCCGGACCCTGCTGATCGAGGTGGAGGGCCGTCAGGGCATCGCGGAGCTGTTCGGCATAGCGGCACTCCCCTACGAGGAGCGCCGGATCGCCACGGTCACCCCGGCCCAGCTGGGCCTGCCGGCGAGCGGCTCGGCGGGCGGCTCGGCAAGTGGCACGCCGGGCGGCTCGGTGAGCGGTGAGCTGCACGCGCTCGCCATCGACACCGAGCAGGCCCTGCTCGAGTACCTCGACATGTTCTACAAGCTCGGCCGGGCCGGGAAGGCGCTGCAGAAGGTCGGGTTCGTCGACTTCGCGACCACCATCGCCCCCGGCGTCCGGGACGTGCTGCTGACCGGCAAGGCCTGCGAGGCCGCCCGCCGCAAGGGCCCGGACGGACGGCGGACCTATGACGCGGTGGTGATGGACGCACCGCCGACCGGCCGGATCACCCGGTTCCTGAACGTCAACTCCGAGGTGGCCGGGCTGGCCCGGATAGGGCCGATCCACAGCCAGGCGCAGGCCGTGATGAGGGTGCTGAAGTCGCCGGAGACCGCCGTGCACCTGGTCACCCTGCTGGAGGAGATGCCGGTCCAGGAGACCGTCGACGGCATCGCCGAGCTGCGCGAGGCCGGTCTGCCGGTGGGCGGGGTGCTGGTCAACATGGTCCGGCCGCCGCTGCTGGACGCGGCCGCGGTGGCCGCGGTCGACGGCGACCACCGCGAGGAGGTCGCGCTGGCCCTCGGCGAGGCGGGCCTCGGGGGCCGCTCGCGCAAGCCGGAGACCGTCCGGGCGGCGGTCGAACCGCTGCTCGATCCACTGCTGGCACAGGCCAGGGAGCACGCCGAGCGGGTGGAACTGGAGCGCGCCCGGCGCGCCGACCTGCAGCACCTGAAGCTCCCGACGTACGAACTTCCACTGCTGGGCGAGGGTGTGGACCTCGGCACGCTCTACCGGCTGGCGGGCGAACTGAAGCGTCAGGGGGCAGCGTGAGCGGGCGGACCGGCACCACCGGACAGAGCGGCGCGGGCGCCGGCGGCAGCCGGCTCGCCGTGGACGAGCTGATCGACAACCCGAAGACCCGGATCATCGTGTGCTGCGGATCCGGCGGCGTCGGCAAGACCACCACCGCGGCGGCGATCGGCCTGCGGGCCGCCGAGCGCGGCCGCAAGGTCGTCGTCCTGACCATCGACCCGGCCCGGCGGCTGGCGCAGTCGATGGGGCTGACCGAGCTCGACAACACCCCTCGGATCGTCAAGGGCGTGACCGGCGACGGCGAGCTCCAGGCCATGATGCTCGACATGAAGCGGACCTTCGACGAGGTCGTGCTGGCGCACGCCGACCCCGAGCGGGCCCGCGCGATCATGGAGAACCCCTTCTACCAGTCCCTGTCGGCCGGCTTCGCGGGCACGCAGGAGTACATGGCGATGGAGAAGCTCGGCCAGCTGCGGGCGGCCGAGGAGTGGGACCTCATCGTCGTCGACACACCGCCGTCCCGGTCCGCGCTGGACTTCCTGGACGCGCCGAACCGGCTCGGGTCCTTCCTCGACGGCAAGGTGATCCGGATCCTGACCGCCCCGGCCAAGGTCGGCGGGCGGTCCGCGATGAAGTTCCTGAACGCCGGGATGGGCCTGCTCACCGGCACCCTCGGGAAGATCTTCGGCGCCCAGCTGCTGACCGACGTCCAGACCTTCGTCAGCGCGACGGACTCGATGTTCGGCGGCTTCCGGGAGCGGGCGGACCGCACCTACCAGCTGCTCCAGGCGCCGGGCACGGCGTTCCTGGTGGTGGCCGCCCCGGAGCGGGACGCACTGCGCGAGGCGGCGTACTTCGTGGACCGGCTGGCCGCCGACCGGATGCCGCTGGCCGGACTGGTGCTCAACCGGGTGCACGGGACCGGCGCCCCGCAGCTCACCGCCGAACGGGCGCTGGCCGCGGCCGAGGCGCTGGAGGAGAACGGTTCGGAGCAGGTCTCGCCGGACGCCGAGCTGCTGGCGGCCGGGCTGCTGCGGCTGCACGCCGAGCGGATGCAGGTGATGGTGCGCGAGCGGCGGACCCGTGACCGCTTCGTCTCGGTGTACCCGGACGTGCCGATCGTCGAGGTCGCCGCGCTGCCCGGGGACGTCCACGACCTGGAAGGACTGCGGACGATCGGGGAGCGGCTCAGCGGGTCCGCGGACTGACACTCGGCGGGGCCGGTCCAGGTTCTCGGACCGGCCCGGGTTGTCGCACCGGTCCGGGCCGTCGACCCGGACCTCCGGACCCGAGCCCCCCGACCCGGGTTGTGCGCGCCGACCGTGCTCCGCACGGCCGAAGCCCGCGCGGCCGAAGCCCGTGCGGCGGTGACTCAGCCCGCCTGGGCGTAGTCCGTCAGTATCACGCCGGTGGCCAGCGAGGTCTCGTACTCGGTGCGGGCTGTCTCCAGCAGCCGCCGCCACGAGATCACGGTCGGCCGACGGCGCAGCAGCGCCCGGCGCTCGCGCTCGGTCATCCCGCCCCAGACCCCGAACTCCACCCGGTTGTCCAGGGCGTCCGCCAGGCATTCCGTGCGCACCGGGCACCCGCTGCACACCGCCTTGGCGCGATTCTGCGCCGCCCCCTGGACGAACAGTTCGTCCGGATCACTCGTGCGGCAGGCGGCCTGCGCACTCCAGTCGTCTACCCAGCCCATGCCGGCGCCGTCCTCTCCCGAATCGAGGCTCCCCCACGGCGGCAACGGCATATTCACCGTTGCCAGTTGAGGACGTTACGGAAGAACGACAGCTTGCAACAGCCCCTTCGGGCTCAATCTCGAATGACCCGATTGGACTATGGGTGGCGATCAGCTCACTCGTTGGAGTGATCGCAGGTCGCAAGCATTGCCAGGTCCGCGTTCACCACTCTCGCCACGCGGACCACTACACAGCGCTACCGGACACAGGGGTGCAGCCGCCATCAGCTGCCTCAAAAACGCCCCGAAGGTAGATAATTCGGGCAATTCTCATCACTCACAAGAGTGATCGATGCTGACGCAGCGAAGCTGTCGCAAGCTTGTGACAAGCCTAGGCGAACACCTGCCCCGGTGTGCGGCATTCGGCAACGTAGGGTTCTCCCCATGGCACCGAAGCGCCCCCAGGCACCCCAGCCCCCAGGCAACACCGGAGCTCCGCGCGGCAAGCGCCGCGGGTCACCGCTCGACTACGCGGGACACGGAGTGAAGTTCCTGGGGGTCAGCGTGCTGTCCGGAGTACTGCTGGCAGGCATGGCCCTGCCCGCCGTCGGCGCGCTCGGCCTGACCGCCAAGAACACGGCGGAGGGCTTCTCCAACATCCCGGACGACTTCAAGACGCCGCCGCTCACCCAGGCGACCCAGATCTTCGACGCCAAGGGCGGGCTGATCGCCAAGGTCTACGAGCGCGACCGCACCGTCCTCACCGCCGACCAGATGTCCCCTTACATGCGCCAGGCGCAGGTCGACATCGAGGACGCCCGCTTCTACGACCACGGCGCCGTCGACCTCAAGGGCGTGCTCCGCGCGATCAGCAAGAACGCGGAGAGCGGCACCGCCTCCCAGGGCGCCTCGACGCTGACCCAGCAGTACGTGAAGAACGTCAACGTCGAGAAGGCCGGCGACGACCAGGCCGCCGTCCTGGAGGCCCAGCGCAAGACCCTGGGCCGCAAGATCCAGGAGCTGAAGGTCGCGATCAAGCTGGAGGAGGATCTGACCAAGGACCAGATCCTCACCAACTACCTGAACATCACCTTCTACGGTCACCAGGCGTACGGGATCGAAGCCGCCTCCCAGCGGTACTTCAGCAAGAGCAACAAGGACCTCACCATCGCCGAGGCCGCGACCCTGGCCGGCCTGGTGCAGAACCCGTCCCAGTACGACCCGGTGCGCTTCCCGGACAACGCGGTGAAGCGGCGCAACACCGTGATCGACAAGATGGTCGAGAACAAGCACGTCACCGCGGACCAGGCCAAGGAGGCCAAGGCCGCCCCGCTGGGCCTGAAGTACAAGGACCCGCAGAACGGCTGCATCACCGCCCAGGCGGGCATGGGCTTCTTCTGCGACTACGTCCGGCACGTGGTCAAGCAGGACCCGGCCTTCGGCAAGAACGCCGCCGAGCGGAAGAAGTTCTGGGACCAGGGCGGTCTGAACATCTACACCACCCTCGACCCGGACAAGCAGGCCGCCGCCCAGGCCGCGGTCACCGGCAAGGTCAAGGTCACCGACCCGGTGTCGGCCGCCGCGACCATGATGGAGCCGGGCACCGGCAAGATCCTGGCGATGGCCCAGACCCGCCCGTACGGCCTGGAGCCGTCCAAGAACCAGACCGTCGTCAACCTCAACGTCGACGCGGCGATGGGCGGCGGCAACGGCTTCCAGCCCGGCTCGACCTTCAAGCCGATCATCGCCGCGGCCGCGCTCGAGAACGGGATGGCGCCCACCAAGCCGTACCCGTCCGAGAACCGCATCGAGTGGCCGACGATGAAGACCTGCGAAGGCACCTGGAAGAACACCTACAAGGGCAACGAGCGCTACGTCCCGAACGAGAGCAAGAGCGAGGTCGGCCCCTACGAGCTGAAGCAGGCGATGGCCCTCTCGGTCAACACCTACTTCGTTCAGATGGAGCAGGACATGGGGCTCTGCCCCGTCAAGCAGATGCTCGACAAGCTCAACATCACCACCACCGCCTCCGGCGCCAAGCTGGACGTGGTGCCCTCGATCACCCTGGGCACCAAGGAGATGTCGCCGCTGACCATGGCGAACGTCTACGCGACCTTCGCCGCCCGCGGCAAGCACTGCACGCCGATCGCGATCAACAAGATCAGCACGGTCGACGGCAAGGACATCAAGGTCCCGCAGACCGCCTGCACGCAGGCCTTCTCCGAGCAGACCGCCGACGCGCTGAACACCGTCCTGCTCAATGTGACCGAGAAGGGCACCGGCGCCACCCTCGGCCTGGAGGACGGCCGCCAGATCGCCGGCAAGACCGGTACCACCGACAAGAAGAAGGCCGCCTGGTTTAGCGGCTACACCCCGCAGCTCGCCACCGCGGTCTGGATCGGCGGCCCCACCGGCGGCGTCGAGATGAAGAACATGAAGATCGGCGAGACCTACTACGGTGCCGACGGCGTCTTCGGCGCCACCGGCCCCGGCCCGATCTGGAAGATGGCCATGGACGCGGCACTGAAGGGCTCCCCGAAGGAGACCTTCCAGACCATCGACATCCCGGACCCGGCCCCCAAGCCGGACCCGAACGCCACCCCGGGCGCGACCGCCCCGGCCACGCCCCCCGCGGGCGGCGACCCGAACGCGGGCGGCAACCCGCCGCCCCCGGCCGGCAACCCCGGCGCCCCCGGCACCAACGCCGGCGGCCTGATCGGCGGCGGGTTCACCTTCCCGCCGGGGGTCATCGGCGGGAACGACGGCGGCGGGAACGGGCGCGGCCACCACTGAGCGGCCGGCCCTCGCGGCCTCCGGCAGGACGAAGAAAAGAGGGGCGCCCCCGAGCATCTCGCTCGGGGGGCGCCCCTCTTTTCTTCGTTCTCCGCTTTGCCCTTGCCCTGGCGCCGCTCAGCGGACCGGTCAGCCGGCGAGGGCGGACTTCACCGCGGCGGCCACCCGGCCGCCCTCGGCCAGGCCGTCGACCTTCGGCCGCACCAGCTTCATCACGGCGCCCATGCCCTGCGGACCGACCGCGCCGCTCTCGGCGACGGCGGCGGCCACGATGGCCGTCAGCTCGTCGTCGGACAGCTGCTTCGGCAGGTAACCCGCCAGCACCTCGCCCTCGGCCACCTCACGGGCGGCCTGCTCGACCCGGCCGGCGTTGTCGAACGCCTC
>NZ_JAIY01000004.1:347399-348748 GCF_000710405.2 Kitasatospora sp. MBT66
CCTCGCTGGTGACGGCCGACAGCGTGAGCCGGATGGTGGACGAGCGCAGCTCGTCCCGGTCCCTGATGGCAGCCGTCAGGTCCTGGTGCAGCTGCTCCTTGAGCGTCGTCATGGCCCCGAGTCTCCCACCTGCCACGTTCCGGTGCCCACCATTAACGCCACCCGTCCGCTCCCCCTCCCCTGCGCCCTTCCCACACTCTTCCCTGCGCCCTTCCCTCACCATCGATAACCTCTTAAACTGGTTACATGACGGACGAGCGAAGCCCCGGTCTGGTCCTGCACTACCCCGGCGGAGCACGCTTCCACTTCGACCCGGGCGCGCTCTGCCTGGAACTGCTGCCCACCGGCGGCCCCGGCCCCTACGCCCGGTACGAGATCCTGCACCGGCCGTCCGACCTGCTGGAGTGGCTCGGACAGTCCCGGCTCGGCCTGCCGGCGGACGCCGTCCGGATCAGCGACGACCAACTGGCCGCCGTCCGCACCCTGCGGGACGCCCTCCGGCGCCTCACCGCGGCCCGCGCGAGCGGTGGCCGCGCCCCCGCCGATCCCGCCGACCACACGGTGCTCAACCGCGCCGCCGCCCGGCCGCCGCTCGCCCCGCAGATCGCCCCCGACGGCACCGCGGCGCCGCCCCTGCCCGGCAACGGCGACCAGCTCGCCTCCACCCTCGCCCGCGACGCCATCGCCCTGTTCACCGGCCCGTACACGGACCGGATCCGCGAATGCGGCGCCGATGACTGCCAGCTGCTCTTCGTCGACACCTCGCGACCGGGCCGACGGCGCTGGTGCTCGATGGAGCGCTGCGGCAACCGCCACAAGGTCCGGGCCCTGCGCGCCCGGCGCGAACGACCCGAGGGGTGACCGGACGTGTCCCCGGGCGCACCCCGACAGTTCACCTGCTGATCCGCCGTCTGAGAGCATGGACCGATGCGACCGCTGTACTCCGTTCCCCTCGGAATCGCCGCCACCGGCGCCGCCTGCCTCGCCTACTCCGTTGGGTACGAGGTCCGTTCCTTCCGCCTCCGCCGGGTCGAGGTCCCGGTCCTCCCCCGAGGCGCCCGACCCATCCGGGTACTGCAGGTCTCCGACATCCACATGGTGAGCGGCCAGGGCAGGAAGCAGCGCTGGCTGCAGAGCCTCGCCGGCCTCCGGCCCGACCTGGTGGTCAACACCGGCGACAACCTCTCCGACCCGGAGGGCGTCCCCGCCACCCTGGACGCGCTCGGCCCACTGATGGACTTCCCCGGCGTCTACGTCTTCGGGTCCAACGACTACTACGGCCCCGCCCGCAAGAACCCCGCCCGCTACCTCCAGGCCATGCGCACCGGCAGCCACGGCATGAACAACGC
>NZ_JAIY01000004.1:349906-350726 GCF_000710405.2 Kitasatospora sp. MBT66
CCGTGCCGAACATTTGACCGTGTGCGTTGCGCGGCCGTCGGCCACCGGGATACCGGAATTCGCCAAAGCGGTTCCGGGGCGCGGAGGGGAGTCGGAACAAAGCGATCGTTCACTATCCTCCCGAGGACGGCACCTCACGGCACCACACCACCCCGGGGAGCTCATCACATGGACGCGCAACCCCTCTCACCGGTCGGCGAAGCCGCCGTCTCCCGGTTCGCCGAGCAGGTCTTCGCCCATCTGGGCCGGACCGACCAGCGTCGCTGGGCCAGGGCCTATCTGCAGGGACTGCTCGCGGCGCCCGGCCGCAAGTCGCTGGCCAACATGGCCGCCAGCCTGACCAGCGGGCCAGCGGCCGCGGCCACCGTCTCGCTCTCGCTCCAGCAGTTCATCAACGGCAGCCCCTGGGACTGGCGTCCGGCCCGGCGGGTGCTCGCCGAACTGGCCGCCGGGCCGCGCCCGGTGCGGGCCTGGACCGCCGGGCTCGCGGTCGTCCCCAAGCGCGGCGACCAGGTGGTGGGGGTCCATCGGCGGTTCGATCCGGCGACCGGCCGGACCGTCAAGTGCCAGGCCGCGTGCGGTCTATTCGTCGCCACCGACCGGGATGCCGTCCCGGTGGACTGGTCGCTGCTGCTCGACCCGAGCTGGACGGACGACCCGCAGCGGCGCGCCCGGGCCCGGATCCCCGGGGAGGTCGCCCCGCTCCCGGCGGGCGAGTTGCTGGTCGGGATGGTGGACCGGCTCGCCGCCCACCATCCGGTGGCGCCGCTGGTCGCCGGCCTGGACGCGGCGGACGACCCGATCCGGCTGGCCGCCGCGC
>NZ_JAIY01000004.1:350747-369262 GCF_000710405.2 Kitasatospora sp. MBT66
TCCGTCCCGTACCTGCTGGAGGTCCGCGGCGGCCAGGCCGTCCGGCCTGTGCTGCAGGCCACCACGGGTCGGCACGGGCGGGTGCAGCAGGGTGCCGTGGCCGCCGAGTCGCTGTTCCCCCGGTGGCGGTCGCGGACGGCGGCGGGCACGGTGGCGGTGCTGCGCGGCACCCCCGTGCTGCCGCCCGGCCCGGCGGCCGCACCGGCCTCGGTGGCGTCGGCGGCGTCGGCGGCGCCGGTGCACCGGCTGTGGGCGCGGTGCGACGGCGACGGCGGGCCGCGGCGGTACTGGCTGACCGATCTGGCCGAGGACGCCCCGGGCGTGCTCGCGCTGCTGGACGCCGCCTCGGCCACCCGGAGCACCGTGGACCGGCTCGGTTCGGACTTCGGCCTGCTGGACTTCTCCGGCCGCTCGTACACCGGCTGGCACCACCACATGACGCTGGTCTCGGCCGCGTACGCGCTCGGCCGGGACCTGGCCGTCCGGGTCGGGAGCACCCTCCGGCACTCCGCCTAGCCGCCCGGCCACCACGCCGCCGGGCCGCGACCGCACGGCCCGGTCAGGCGTCGACGGCCTGGTAGACCGTGGTCCAGAAGTCGTGGATCAGACGGGCCGAGTCGGGGACGGTCATCCCGACCTGGGTGAGCACGATGCCGACGAGCCCGTGCTCCGGGTCGGCGTACGTGGAGGTGCCGCTGCCGCCGTCCCAGCCGAACTGGCCGACGGGGGCGTAGTCGCCGCGATAGGTCCGCACCGCCGAGCCGAGGCCCCAGCCGCCGTGCTGCCCCTGGCCGTAGGACAGGTGCACGTTGTCCTTGGCCAGGGTCTCGCGCAGGGCGGTCTGCTCCGGGGTGAGGCGGTTGGTGGTCATCAGCTCGACCACCGGGCGGGAGAGGACGCGCTCGCCGCCGTGCAGCCCGCCGTCGAGCAGCATCCGGAAGTAGGCGTGGTAGTCGTCGACGGTGGAGACCAGGCCGCCGCCACCGCCGGGGAACGCCGGGGGCTTGCTCCAGCGGCCGTCCGCCGGCTCGTCCCAGACGTGGAACTCGCCGGTCTGCGGGTCGGGGGCGTAGAGGGCGGGCAGCCGGTCGATCTTCTCGGCGGGCACGTGGAAGCCGGTGTCCGTCATCCCCAGCGGACCGAAGACCCGCTCGCGGAGGAAGCTCTCGAACGACTGGCCGGTGACCCGGGCGACGAGCACGCCGAGCAGGTCGCTGGCGGTGTGGTACTGCCAGCGCTCACCGGGCTGGTGCATCAGCGGGAGCGTGCCGAGGCGGCGCAGCCACTCGTCCGGCTCCGGCATCGGCTGCGGCAGGTCGGGCGTGAGGCCGTTCTCGATGATCGCGCCCATGATCGGGCTGCCCAGCGCCGTGATGTCCATGCCGAGGCCGAAGGTCGAGGTCAGCACGTCCCGGACGGTGATCGGTCGCCGAGCCGGCACGGTGTCGTCGAGCGGGCCGTCGATCCGCTTGAGGACGCGGCAGTCGGCGAGCTCCGGCAGCCAGGTCTGCACGAGGTCGTCCAGCCGGAGCCGGCACTCGTCGAGCAGGACCGCGGCGGCGGCCATGGTGACCGGCTTGGAGGTGGAGGCCATCCGGAAGATCGTGTCCCGGCCCATCGGCGCGCCGCCGTCGTGGCGCATGGTGCCGATGGCCTCGACGTGTGTCTGCCCGCCCCGGCCGATCAGGGCGACGACGCCCGGGATCCGACCGGACTCGACGTGCCGCGTCAGCACCTCGCGCACCTTGCGCAGGCCCTCGTCGGTGAAGCCGCCGTTGCTGCTGGTCATGTTGACCTTCCCCGCCCTGTTGTGTTCGTGAACTTCTGAACACTGAGGAAGCTACATTGCGTTCATGGGTTCGTCAACGCCAAATGAAGAGCCAAGCCCGTAAATACTGGGCAGATTTCCATTCGTTGCAATGGATCCGAAGTCGAAATGCAATGCCCCGCCGCACGAACCGTTGCAATGGGATCGGAGCGGCGGGGTCAGGCGCGGAACAGCGCCGCCAGCTCCGTCCGCGAGGCGATCCCCAGCTTCGGATAGGCCTTGTAGAGGTGGTGCCCGACGGTCCGCGGGCTGAGGAAGAGCTGCGCGGCGATGTCCCGGTTGGTCAGCCCCCGGGCCGCCAGCCGGGCGATCTGCAGCTCCTGCGGGGTGAGCACCGTCAGCGCGCCCTCGGCGGCGGCCGGGGCCGGGGCGGCGGTGCCGGTGGCGGTCAGTTCGGTGCGGGCGCGGTCCGCCCAGGGTTCGACACCGAGCCGCTCGAAGACCTCCAGGGCGGCGCCCAGATGCGGGCGGGCGTCCGTACGGCGGCGCTCCCGCCGCAGCCACTCGCCGTACAGCAGGGCGGTGCGGGCGCGTTCGAACGGACGGTGGGCACCCTCGTGCAGGTCGAGGGCCGCCCGGTAGGCGGATTCGGCGAGTTCGTCCGGCCCGAGCAGCGCCTGGCAGCGCAGTCGCAGGGCCTCCGCCCAGGGCGTCCCGGCTGCGGCCGCCCAGCGGGCGAAGCGCTCGTACGGCTCGGCCGCCCGTTCCGGTTCGCCCAGCCGGACGGCCGCCTCGACCAGGTCGGGAACGGCCCGGGTGGCGCCGACATGGTGCCGGTACGGCCCGGTGGTGAGCGTGTGCAGCCGGTCGGCGGCCGCCGCCGCGCGGCCCCGGCCGAGGTCCAGCAGGGCGAGCGCCCAGTGCGCCCACGGCTCCCCGGCGGCGGGCGCGGCCGAACCGGGGACCAGCGCCGCCGCGGCGAGCTCCGCGCACCGCTCGTCGGCCCCCGCGAGGGCCGCCACACAGGCCAGCAGCGAGGCGAGTTGGCTGGTCCACTGGGCCTGGCCGGTGTCCCGGGCGAGCGCCAGGCCCTCCGTCGCCGTCACCTCGGCGTCGCGGTGCCGGCCGTGGAACAGTTCGGCCTCGGCGAGGAAGAACTGCAGCGTCGGCAGCACCCCGACCGTCCCCTTGACGCGGGCCTCGGCGGTGAGTTCGGCGGCCAGCTCCAGCGTCTCGTGGTCCCGGCCGAGAACGAGGGTCGCCCCGCACAGCTGCACCAGGTCGACCGGGCTCTCCGCCCCGGCCTTCCGGGCCGCCGCCGCGGTGGCGCGGACGTCGGGCAGGGGGCCGGCGGGACGCCCCAGCGCGGGCAGCACGGCGGCCGGCAGGTGCCGGGCCAGCGGGGCGAGCGGTTCGTCCGCGCCCAGCGGCAGGGCGGCCAGCCGGTCGAGCACGGTGGCCACCGGCTCCTCGCCGACGTACCAGGCGGCGTGGAAGGCCTGGAGCAGCATCCGGGCCGCGTGCGCGGGCTCGATGTCGGTCGCGGCGGCGTCCAGCAGCAGCCGGTACGCGGCCGGGTAGGCGCCGCGCCAGAAGTGCGCGACGGCCCGGACCTGGTCCAGCAGCGCGTGCGCGAAGACGCTGTCGGTACGCGCGCCGGCCCGGTCGGCGAGCGCCTCGGCCAGCTCCAACTTCCCTTCCTCGGTGGCGGCTTCGGCGGCCAGCACCAGACGGCGGGTGGCACCGTCGCGGTCCGGGGTGAGCCCGGCGGCGCGCTCGTACGCGGCGGCCGCGCCGCCGTGGGCGCCCCGGGCCTCGGCCCGCGCGGCGGTCCGCTCCAGCGCGTCGGCGAGTCCGGCGTCCGGCGTGGTGGCGGCGAGCGCGAGGTGCCAGGTCCGCCGGTCGCCCTCCTCCAGAACCTCGCCGAGCGCCCGGTGGGCGGCCAACCGCTGCTGTAGCGGGGCCCGTTGGAGGACGGCCGCGCGCAGCAGCGGGTGCCGGAAGGCGAACCGGCGGTCGGTGCCGACGGCGACCAGTCCGGCCCGTTCGGCGGGCTCCAGCGCGTCGGCGCCCGCCCCGAGCGCGGCGGCGGCAGCCAGGACGACGTCCAGCTCGCCGTTCTCCTCGGCCGCGGCGACCAGCAGCAGGGTCTGGGTCGCGGGCGGCAGACCGGTGACCTGGCCGTGGAAGGCGATCCGGAGCCGACTGGTCAGGGCGAGCCCGCCCGACGCCAAGTCAGCCTCGGTGGAAGGAAGTTCGACGAGGGCCAGCGGATTGCCGGCGGCTTCGGCGAGCAGCCGGCGACGGGCCGGACCGGTCAGGGCAGGTCCGGTGCGGGCCGCTCCCGAACGGTCGTCGAGCAGGCGGACCGCGTCCGGTTCGGCCAGGCCGGTGAGCCGCAACTCGGGCAGGCCGGCCAGCGGTCCGACCGCCGTCCCCGGCCGGGCCGGGCCGCCCTCCCCAGCACCGACGCCGACCCCGACCTCGGCCCCGCCGGCGTCCTCCCCGGCCCCCGTGTCCCGGGCGGCGAGCAGCAGGGCGACGCCCTCGGCCTGGAGCCGGCGGGCCGCGATCAGCAGGGCGTCCAGCGAGGAGCGGTCGAGCCACTGCACATCGTCGACCACGCACAACAGCGGCTGCTCGGAGGCGAGTTCGGCGAGCAGCCCGAGCGTGGCCAGCCCGGTGAGCAGCCGGTCGGCGCCACCGGCCGGCTCGCCGAGTCCGAACGCGCCCTCCAGCGAACGCCGTTGCGGGCCGGGCAGGGCGTCCAGCCGGTCCAGGCCGGACGACAGCAGCAGACTCAGTCCGGCGAAGGGGAGTTCGGCCTCGTACTCGACACCGGTCGCCCGGACCACCCGGAACCCGTCGCCGGCCGCCGCCACCGCGTACTCCAGCACGGCCGTCTTGCCGATCCCCGGCTCGCCGCGCAGCAGCAGGACGCCACTGCGACCGCCACGTGCCCCGTCGAGCAGCGCGTCGACAGCGGCCCGCTCCCGTTCCCGTCCGTACAGCACCCCGGTCCCCCTCCCCGCCGACCCCCGTGTCCGGCGGGTTCGACCCTACTGGCGCCCACCTCGGTACCCCCTACCTATCCGTGACCGATTCGCCCGCCGGCCGGCGTCCGTAAGTTTTCGACCAGCGGGAACGGCCCACCGGCCGCCGCACCGAGCACCGCACCAACCACCGCACCGGACAAGGGAGAAGACCATGAACGCCAACCTGCCCACCGACCTCGGACAGCTCGCCGCCCGCTACCTCGCCGCGTGGAACGAGACCGACCCGGCCGCCCGCCGGAAGCTGATCGACGAGGCGTGGGCCGAGGACGGCCGCTACACCGACCCGCTGGCCGCCGTCACCGGGCGCGAGGGCGTCGACGCGCTGATCGGCGCGGCGCAGGGGCAGTTCCCCGGCCTGGTGTTCACCCTCGGCCCGGTCGACGCCCACCACGACATCGCCCGTTTCACGTGGAACCTCGGCCCGGCCGGGGAGGAGCCGCTGGTCATCGGCTTCGACGTGCTGGTCGCCGACGCGGAGGGCCGGATCGCCTCGGTGCACGGCTTCCTCGACCGCGTCCCCGGCGCCTGAGCCGTCGGCCTCCTCCGACCGCCGGCAGTACCCACCGGGGCGGGCGACACCTGCGCCCGCCCCGGCCCCGGCCCTGGTCCCGGAACGCCCGCCATGTCCCGCCGCACGCACTCCCGCCACGTACCGACCCGGAGCAGACGATGTCCAGCACCCTGACCGACCGAAGCACCGACCGAAGCACCGACCGGCGCACCACCCGCACCACCGCCGCCCCGGCCGCTGCCGCCCCCGCCCCGCGCGGCCTGCTGCCGGTCCTGCTGACCGCGACCTTCATGACCGCCCTCGACGTCTTCGTCGTCAACGTCGCCATCCCCTCCCTCCAGACCGACCTGAGAGCCGGCCCCGCCGCCGTCCAATGGGTGGTCGCCGGCTTCGGCCTCGCCCTCGCCGTCGGGCTGATCACCGCCGGCCGGCTCGGCGACCGGTACGGCCGCCGCCGGACGTTCGGCCTCGGCCTGGCCATGTTCACCCTGGCCTCGGCCGCCTGCGGCCTGGCCCCGACGGCGGGCACCCTGGTCGGCGCCCGGGTCGCCCAGGGGCTGGCGGCGGCGCTGATGGGCCCGCAGGTGCTGGCGATCCTGCGGACCGCGTACAGCGGCGCGGCGCAGGCCCGGGCGTTCGCGATGTACGGGCTGACGATGGGGCTCGGAGCGGTGTTCGGCCAGCTGATCGGCGGCGTGCTGATCCGCGCCGACCTGTTCGGCCTGGACTGGCGCAGCTGCTTCCTGCTCAACCTGCCGGTCGGCCTGGCCGCCCTGGCCCTGGTGCGGCGCTGCCTGCCCGAGTCCCGCGCCCCGCACCGGCCGGGACTCGACCCGGTGGGCGTCGTACTGGTCACCCTCGCCCTGACCGGCCTGGTGCTGCCGCTGATCCAGGGCCGCGAGAGCGGCTGGCCGCTGTGGACCGGGCTCTGCCTGGCCGGGGCTGCGGCGCTGCTCGTGCTCCTCACCGTCCATCAGCACCGGCGCGGGCGGTCGGGCGGCTCGCCGCTGGTCGACACCCGGCTGTTCCGGGACCGCGCCTTCACCACCGGTCTGCTCGCCCAACTGGTCTTCTGGCTCGGCCAGGCCTCGTTCTTCCTCGTCCTCGCCCTCTACCTGCAGCCGGGCCTCGGCCTGGACGCGCTCGGGGCGGGCCTGGTCTTCACCGCGATCGGCCTCGGCTACCTGCTGACCTCCACCGCCGCGCACCGGGTGGCCGCCCGGCTCGGCCGGCAGGCGATCGCGCTGGGTGGGCTGCTGATGGCCGCCGGTCTGGGCCTGCTCTGGCTGGCCGTGCACCTGACGGGCACCACCGGCAGCGTCTGGTGGCTGGCACCGGGCCTGTTCGTGGACGGGCTCGGGATGGGGCTGGTGATCGCCCCGGTGACCTCGCTGGTGCTGGCCGGCGTCGAACCCCGGCTGGCCGGCTCGGCCGCGGGCCTGGTGGCCACCGTGCAGCAGGTGGCGGGGGCGCTCGGGGTCGCGCTGATCGGCATCCTCTACTACGGCGCCACCGACCCGGCCACCGCCTTCGGGCGCAGCCTGGGAGCGCTGGCGGTCCTGGAGGTGCTGCTGGTGGGCCTGGTCCAGCTGCTGCCCCGCCGGACGGGGTGAACGGGCCGGGGAAGGACCGGAACCGTCGGAACGACCCGCAGGACCGGAACGACCCACAGGACCGGCAGGACCGGCAGGACCCGCAGGAGCGCGAGGCCCGGAGGAACGGGGCAGGGGAGGGCCGCACCGGCCCTCCCCTCCCCCGTTTCCCCGTCCCGTTCCGTTTCCTCGCCCCGATCTGGTTGGGTGGGTGGATGAGCGAGGAGAAGAGCGCCGTTCCGGCGTGGGAGCAGCGGTTCAGGGCGGCACGGGTCTCCCTGCCGGACTGGGCCGAGGACGCCCCCGACCGGGCGCTGTACGTGTCCAACTCCAGCGGTACCTACGAGGTCTACGCCTGGGACCGCGCCACCGACACCCACCGGCGGGCCACCGACCGCCCGAACGGCACCACCGATGCCGAGCTGTCCCCCGACGGCGAGTGGATCTGGTGGTTCGACGACAGCGACGGCGACGAGTACGGCGTCTGGCGCCGCCAGCCGTTCGCCGGCCGTCCCGAGGGCGCCACCGGTCCGGACGAGGAGGCCGTCCCCGGTCTGGCCCCGTCCTACGAAGCGGGTCTCGCCCTGGGCCGGGACGGCACCGTGGTGGTCGGCCGGTCCACCGACGAGGACGGCACCACCCTGCACCTGCGCCGCCCGGGCGCGGCCGAGGCCGTCGAGATCTACCGGCACGCCGAGTACGGCGGTGTCGGCGACCTGAGCCACGACGGCACCCTGCTGGCCATCGACCACACCGAGCACGGCGACGCCATGCACGGCGCGATCCGGGTCGTCCGCCTCTCCGGCGACGACGCCACCGCCACCGACGGCGTCTCCGCCGTCCCCACCGTCGCCGAGCTGGACGAGGTCACCGGCCACGAGCACCCGCGCGGGGTCGCCTGCCTGGGCTTCGCGCCCGTCGACGGCGACACCCGGCTGCTGGTCGCCCACCAGCGCACCGGCCGCTGGGAGCCGATGATCTGGGACGTCGCGACCGGCAAGGAGACCGCCCTGGCGCTCCGCGACGAGCAGGGCCGCGAGCTGCCCGGCGACCTCTCCGCCCAGTGGCGCCCCGGCGCCCGTGCGCTGCTGATCGAGCACGAGTACGAGGCGCGCAGCGAGCTGTTCTCCTACTCCCTGGACGACGGCGTGCTCACCCGGCTGGACACCCCGCGCGGCACGGTCGGCGGCGCCACCCCGCGCCCCGACGGCACGGTGGAGTTCCTGTGGTCCTCCGCCGCCGACCCGTCCGCCGTCCGTTCCACCGCCGGCACGGTCGTGCTGCGCGCGCCCGGTGCCGTCCCGCCCGGCTCGGTGCCGGTCGAGGACGTCTGGGTGGACGGGCCGGGCGGCCGGGTGCACGCGCTGGTCCAGCGGCCGGCCGGGGCGGGCGAGGGCCCGTTCCCGACCGTGTTCGAGGTCCACGGCGGTCCGACCCACCACGACAGCGACTCCTTCGCGGCCGGGCCGGCCGCCTGGCTGGACCACGGCTTCGCGGTGGTCCGGGTCAACTACCGCGGCTCGACCGGCTACGGCCAGGCCTGGACGGACGCGCTGCGCGAGCGGGTCGGCCTGATCGAGCTGGAGGACATCGCGGCCGTGCGCGGCTGGGCGGTGGAGAGCGGACTGGCCGACCCGGACCGGCTGGTGCTGGCCGGCGGTTCCTGGGGCGGCTACCTCACGCTGCTCGGGCTCGGCGTGCAGCCCGAGCTGTGGAGCCTCGGCGTCGCCGCCGTTCCCGTCGCGGACTACCTGACCGCGTACGACGACGAGATGGAGGCGCTGAAGGCGATCGACCGCACGCTCTTCGGCGGCACACCCGAGGAGGTGCCCGAGCGCTGGACCGCCTCCTCCCCGCTGACGTACATCGACCGGGTCGCGGTGCCGGTCTACATCAGCGCCGGGGTCAACGACCCGCGCTGCCCGATCAAGCAGATCGACAACTACGTCGAGGAGCTGGAGCGGCTCGGCAAGCCGCACGAGGTGTACCGGTACGACGCCGGGCACGGTTCGCTGGTCGTGGACGAGCGGATCAAGCAGTTGCGGTTGGAGATCGACTTCGTCCGCCGGCACCTCGGCGGCCTGCCGGTCGGCGAGAATCGGGCGGACATCGAGTAGTGGCGAACGGGGGACACGGGTGAGACGCCTGCTGACGATCCTGGGGGCGGGGGTGGCCGGGGCGCTGGTGCTCACCGGCTGCTCGGGGCAGGACGGCGGTGACGGCGGCGGGAGCGCGGCCTGTCCGCCGTCCTCCTCGCCGTCCTCCGCCGCGCCGTCGTCCCCGCCCTCGTCGTCCCCTCCGGTGGCCGTCGCTCCGTCGGCGGCCGCCTCCACGGCGGTGAAGGCCGCCTTCCGCACGGCGGTGGCCGGTGGCGGGGTCGGGGAGCAGGGCGGTGTGGTGCTGCTCGCCAAGTCGGGCTCGAAGGGGTCGAAGAGCTCCAAGAGCTCGAAGAGCGGCCGCACGACGCGTCACCACACCGACCGGTACGACTCGGACGACGACTCCAACGGCAGCGGCAACAACAACGGCCGCCGGTGCGACAACCCGCCGCCGACGGCCTCGCCGTCCCCGACCGGCTCGCCGTCACCGACGCCGTCGGGCACGGCGGCGGCCCCGACGCCGTCGGGCAAGGCACCGTCGCCGGTGCTGCCGCCCAAGTCGGCGGCCCCGGCGGTACCGGCCGTACCGCCGGCGAAACCGACCCGCTGACGCGACTGCGGCGCGCCCCTGGGCCGGGGCGCGCCGCAGTCGTCGGTCAGTCCAGGACCGGGTCCAGTCCGAGGGCCCGGTCCTGCTCGGCCTCCGCCTCCCGGCGCAGCAGCCGGAACCACATGAACACCACGAAACCGCCGAAGACGAACCACTCCAGCGTGTAGCCGAGGTTCTGGAACGCCCGCAGGGAGAGGCCGTCACCGCCCTGCGGCTGGACGGTCGGCACCGGGGTGAGGCCCTCCGGCGCGACGTCGGCGGACACCCAGCCGTCGTACCAGCCGTCGAGGGCGAGCTTGTTGACGAGGGCGGCACGGTTGATGGTGCCGAGCTGCCCCTCCGGGAGACCGCCGGCCACGGCGCCGTTGCTGCCGCTGGTCTCGCCGGCCTGGAGCCGACCGCCGAGGGTCACCTCGCCGGTGGGCGCGTCCACCGGGGCCCCGGGCGCGGACGCCCCGGCCGGCGGTGTCCCGGGCGCCCAGCCGCGGACGATCGCGACCGTCCGGCCGTCGTCGGTGCGCAGCGGGGTGAGCACGTAGTAGCCCTGCCGACCGTCCAGCACGCGGTTGGGGACCAGCAGCTGGTGCTGCGGGTCGAAGGTGCCGGTGACCGTCACGGCGCGGCCGACGGTGTCGGTGGTGACCTGCGGCCGGTCGGCGGCGAGCAGTTCGCCGAGCGGACGGGGCGCGCCGACGTCGTTCACGGCCCGGCTGATCTCCTCGTGCGAGGAGACGCGGTCCTCGAACCGGCCGAGCTGCCAGGAGCCGAGCCAGACGCACACCGCGACGGCCGCCACGGCCAGCGCGGTGCCGCTCAGCCAGCGCGGGGTGAGGAGAAACCGGTACACACCCCCCACGGTAACCACTCCTCACACTCCGCCCGTCCCCAGGCCCCCACCTCGGACCGGAAAGTCGGCCCCGCCGACTTCCCGCGCGGCTCCGGCGGGGGCCGACGAGGCGGTCACCCCGCGGACGTCACGGACGTCGTGAAGGCCGCGGACGTCGCGGACGTCGCGGAGGTCGCGGAGGTCGCCCCCGCCGCCCTCACCCCTCCGTCCTCACCCCGCCGTCCTCACCCCGCCGACGGCGAGGCGCCGGGCGTCGGGGCCTGGGCGTCCGGCGCGACGACCCGCGGCGCGGTGCGGTAGACCGTGCCCGCGCAGGCATCGGCCAGGACGACCCGGGCGGCGGTCGGATTGCCCGGGGCCGGGGTGTACGCCAGGGTGACGCTCGACAAGGCCCTGCTCGGCCCGGGCACCGGGGTCGCGGACGGGCTCGGGGTCCCGGTGCTCCCCCCGGTCGTCGGGCCGCTCGGCTGCGGGGCCGTGCTCGGCGACCCGGTGGGACCGACCGCCGGAGTCGCCCCGGTCGCCCCGCTCTGCTCGCTCGCCCCGACGGGAGCACCGGTCGACGTGCCCGGCCCGCCCGGCCGGGCGCCGGTCGCCGCGATGCCGACGGGACCCGAGCCGGTGCCTCCGCTCGAACCCGCACCGGAGCTGGACCCGGAGCCGGAACCGGAGCCCGAGCCCGTGGCGCTCGGGCCGCCCGCACCGCCGGGACCGCCGGCCCCCGGCAGGGCGCCGCCCCCGCCCGTCCCCGGGCCGCCGGTCGCGCCTCCGTCACCCACCGCGGACCCGGTGGCACCGCCACCGGCCGCCCCGCCGCCGCTCGCCCCGCCCGCCGTGGCGCCACCGGTCGAGCCCGCTCCCCCGGAACCGGCGGAGGCGCTCGGTGAGGTCGTCCCACTCGGGACGGGACAGCCCGCCGGGTCCGGGATCCACGCGATGTCGACCCGGTAGACCGCGCGCGGCGCGAGCACGAGGCCGTTGCTCCCGGCGTCGGCCCCCGCCGCAGGGCCGGCCGAGGGCCCGGGCGCGGGCAGACCGGTCGCCGGGTCGCCGGCGGTGTGGAAGGCGATCCGGATCCTCGCGTTGTCCGCCCCCGTGCTGCCGGTGGTGCCGCCGGCTCCCGTCCGGCCCGTGACCGTGACCGATCCGGGCCCGCCGAGCCGGCAGCTGCGTCCGGAGACATTGGTCATCGTGAAGGAGCCGTAGACCCGGCCGTCCGCGTCCGGGGCACCGAGCTGCGCGGTGCCCTGTCCGAGGTCGGCCCGGGTGCACAGGTCCAGGACCGGGGCGTCGGTCCCGCCGCCGGTGGCGGCGGGGCCCGGGCCGAAGGTGCCGGGCAGCTGACCGGTGCTGCTCGCACCGGCGCTCGCCCCACCGTCGACGCTGCCGGACGGGCTGCCGGGGGCGGTCGAGGTCCCGCTGTCGGAGACCGGCGGCCGGTGGGCGCCGCCGGAACCTCCGCCGGGGACGGTGCCGGCGACGCTCGGGGAGACACTGCCGCTGCCCACGCCGGAGGAGCCGGGGCCGCCGGACAGGCCGAGGTGGTCCGTGGTGTGCAGGGCCGGCAGGAGGAAGGAGGCGACCACGGCCACGGCGGCGGCGCCGGTCCAGGCCCCGCGCCGGGCGGCCCTCCGCCGCGGCACCGCCCGGCGGATGCGCTGCAGTCCGCCGGGGTCCGGCTGGACCTCGGCGACCGCCCGCAGCATCAGCTCCCGGACCAGCCGCTCCTCGTGACCGGCCGACGCCGGGACGCCCGCGCCGCCGCCGTCAACCGTCCGACCGTCCTCAGCCATGCCCGGCCTCCATCTGGACCCTCAGCGCGGCGAGCCCCCGTGAGCCGTACGCCTTCACCGAACCGAGCGAGATGCCGAGGGTCTCGGCGACCTGCGCCTCCGTCATGTCCACGAAGTAGCGCAGCACCAGCACCTCCCGCTGACGGCGTTGCAGACCCCGTAGCGCGACCTTCAACTGGTCCCGCTCCAGCGCATCGTAGGCGCCTTCTTCTGCACTGGCCATGTCAGGCATCGGCTTGGGCAGCAGCCGCAGCCCGAGGATCCTGCGCCGCAGCGTCGACCGGGACAGGTTGACCACGGTCTGCCTCAGATAGGCGAGGGTCTTCTCCGGTTCCCGCACCCGGCGCCTGGCCGCGTGCACCCGGATGAAGGCCTCCTGGACCACGTCCTCGCAGCTCGACAGATCGTCGAGCAGCAGCGCGGCCAGCCGCAGCAAGGAGCGGTAGTGCGCCTGATAGGTCTCGGTGAGCAGGTCCTCGCTGGTACCGGCAGCGGTACCGGCGCCAGGACCCGCGGCACCGGGTGCAACTGCCGTCATCTGGCTTTCTTCCGGCCTATCCGCAGGCCACTGGACACGCGACGGGAACGTCACCGCGGCTGCCGCCGAGATGCCCGCTCCTGCCCCCACCATCACGTTCGCCACGCCCGTTTGACACTCGATCCCCTGTCATGGTTGCCCGGCCCGGCGCACATTCTCGCGCATGGGCCGAACGCCCCTCCAGGGAATTCGGCGAGGATTCGTCAAGCAGTCCGCGAACAAACGGCGCAGACTCCGGGCGGACGGGCGGATTCAGGCCGCTCCGGCACCGTCCGCGCCCGTTCCGGCACCCTCGGCACCCCCGGCGCCCGGCCCGGCACCCGTCCCGCCGGCCGGCCCGGCGTCCTCGGCCGTCGCGGCCCGGTCGGCGATCTCCCGCGCCACCAGCTCGGCGATCTGAAGGGCGTTCAGCGCCGCACCACGGCGCAGGTTGTCGCCGCAGAGGAAGAGGTCCAGCGCGTTCGGGTCGTCCAGGGCGCGCCGCAGCCGGCCGACCCAGACCGGGTCCGTCCCCACCACGTCGTTCGGCGTCGGGAACTCGCCCGCCGCCGGATCGTCGTACAGCAGCACCCCGGGGGCGTCGCGGAGGATCTCGTGGGCGTGCTCCTGGGTGACCTCGCGCTCGAACACCGCGTGCACGGCGAGCGCGTGGGTGCGCACCACCGGGATCCGCACACAGGTCGCCGAGACCTTGAGCCCGGGCAGGCCGAGGATCTTGCGGGACTCGTCGCGCACCGTGCGCTCCTCCGACGACCAGCCGCCGTCGGTCAGCACACCGGCCCAGGGCACCGCGTTGAGCGCGAGCGGGGCGGCGAACGGTCCGTTGTCGGCGATCACCGCCCGCAGGTCGCCGGTCTGTTCGCCGACCTCGGTGCCGGCCACCTGGGCGAGCTGGGCGCGCAGCGTGTCCGTGCCGTCCCGGCCGAGCCCGGAGGCGGCCTGGTAGGAGGCGACCACCAGCGACTCCAGGCCGTACTCGGCGTGCAGGGCGCCGATCGCCGCGAGCATGGTCAGGGTGGTGGAGTCCGGGCTCGCCACGATCCCGCGCGAGCGCATCCGGACGGCGGCCGCGTTGACCTCGGGCACCACCAGGGGAACGGCGTCGTCCAGCCGGAACGCGCCGGAGTTGTCGACCACCACGACGCCCTTGGCCGCCGCGATCGGCGCCCAGCGGGCGGAGATGTCCTCGGGGACGTCGAACAGCGCGACGTCCACCCCGTCGAAGAGCTCCTCGCACAGCGGGAGGACCTCGACGGCCTCCCCGCGCACGACCGCCTTGCGGCCGGCCGAGCGCGGGGAGGCGGCGAGACGGATCTCGCCCCAGATGTCCTGGCGGAGGGAGAGCAGGCCGAGGAGCACCTCGCCGACCGCGCCGGTGGCGCCGACGACGGCGAGGTTCGGCCGCCGGGTCATCGCCCGGTGCCCCCGTAGACCACGGCCTCGTCCGTCTCGCTGTCCAGCCCGAAGGCGGAGTGGACGGCCTGCACGGCCGCGTTGACGTCGTCGGCGCGGGTGACCACCGAGATCCGGATCTCCGAGGTGGAGATCAGCTCGATGTTGACGCCGGCCGCGGAGAGCGCCTCGAAGAAGGTCGCCGTGACGCCCGGGTTGGAGCGCATGCCCGCGCCGACCAGCGAGATCTTGCCGATCGCGTCGTCGTAGCGGAGCGACTCGTAGCCGATGCCCTCCCGGACCCGGTCCAGCGCGTCGATGGCCTTCTGGCCCTCGGCCTTCGGCAGGGTGAAGGAGATGTCGGTCAGACCGGTCGACGCCGCCGAGACGTTCTGCACGACCATGTCGATGTTGACCTCGGCGTCGGCGATGGCGCGGAAGATGCGCGCCGCCTCGCCCGGCTTGTCGGGGACGCCGACGACCGTGACCTTGGCCTCGGACGTGTCATGGGCGACTCCGGAGATGATGGCCTGCTCCATCTCGCCCCCTTCGGGCTGGTGCGGGTTGTCGTTGCTGACGATCGTCCCGGGAAGACCCGAGAACGACGAGCGTACGTGAATCGGGATGTTGTAGCGGCGCGCGTACTCCACACAGCGGTCGAGCAGCACCTTGGAACCGGACGAGGCCAGCTCCAGCATGTCCTCGTAGGCGATCCAGTCGATCTTGCGGGCCTTCTTCACCACGCGCGGGTCGGCGGTGAAAACGCCGTCCACGTCGGTGTAGATCTCGCAGACCTCGGCCTTGAGGGCGGCGGCGAGGGCGACGGCGGTGGTGTCCGAGCCGCCCCGGCCGAGCGTGGTGATGTCCTTGCTCGACTGCGAGACGCCCTGGAAGCCGGCCACGATCGCGATGTTGCCCTCGTCCAGGGCGGTGCGGATGCGGCCCGGCGTCACATCGATGATGCGCGCCTTGTTGTGGACGGAGTCGGTGATGACGCCGGCCTGGCTTCCTGTGAACGACTGCGCCTCGTGGCCCAGGGATTTGATCGCCATGGCCAGCAGTGCCATGGAGATGCGCTCTCCAGCGGTCAGCAGCATGTCGAACTCGCGGCCGGCGGGGAGAGGTGACACCTGCTCCGCGAGTTCGATGAGCTCGTCCGTCGTGTCGCCCATCGCGGACACCACGACGACGACCTCATGGCCGGCCTTCTTGGCGTCAACGATTCGACGGGCCACGCGCTTGATGCCCTCGGCATCCGCAACGGATGAGCCGCCGTACTTCTGCACGACAAGGCCCACGTGCGCTCCTCGACTTGTGTCGTTTCCGGGGGCCCTCGGCCCCCGCACCCCCGGGTGGCGGGGGCTGTGCGGTCGGCGCCAGTCTACCGAGCGGGGGTGTCCCGACCTCCGCTTTCCATATGATGAGACACACGTTTCGGCAGGTGAGCGGGGGTGCGGATACCGCCACCGGCAGGTCTGCGGGCGGGCGTCCGCCGTTCCGAAGAATCGGCGGACGAAGGGACGGCCGCCCCGGGGTTTTCCGTCCGGTGGCCCGGAGTGAGGTTTCCGTCACACTCCCGCCGCCGGTGGCCCCGGGCGGCCGGTGTCCCCGCGCGCCCGGGCGGCGTCAGTGCCCCAGGCAGCGTCAGTGCCCCAGGCCGAGCTCGGCCGCCATCAGGTCACCGGCCTGCTGCTCCAGCTGCTCGTCGGTGAGCCCGTCGTTGTCGGTGTCCGCACCGTCCGGCGCCGCCCCGATCGGGCTGTCCAGCCGGACGTGCGCGATCAGCGACTGCAGCGCCCGCAGGACGGCCGTGCAGGTGGTGCCCCAGTTGGACAGGTACGAGAACTGCCACCACCAGAGCGCCTCGCTGACCCGGCCCTCGCGGTAGTGGGTGAGCCCGTGCTGCAGCTCGCTCACCACCCCGGCCAGGTCGTCGGAGATCCGGAACGCGCTCGGCTTCTCCGGCGGCCCGTACGGGTCGAAGACCTCGTGGTAGACGTCGATCGGCGCGAGCAGCACGGCCAGCCGCTCCCGCAGCTGCTCGCCGTCCGGCTCCGGACCGGTGTCGGGCTCGAACCGGTCCTCGGGGACGACGTCCTCGATGGCGCCCAGCCGGCCGCCGGCCAGCAGCAGCTGCGAGACCTCCAGCAGGAGGAGGGAGACGGCACTGCCGGGCTCGTCACCCTTGGCGACCTCGGTCACCGAGAGCACGAAGCTCTCCACCGAGTCCGCGATCTGCACCGCGAAGTCGTCCGGCTCCGAGCCGTGGGCGTGCGTGTGCGGGGGGCGCGGCACCTGCGCGGTGTCCCGCTCCTCCTCCGGCCCGGCCTGATGGGGCGCGTGGGGCTGCTGGTTGATCGTCCGGTCAGACATCGAGCAGTCGTCTCCCTTCGAAGGCGCGACCGAGTGTGACCTCGTCCGCGTACTCCAGATCCCCGCCGACGGGCAGGCCGCTCGCCAGACGGGTCACCTTCAGGCCCATCGGCTTGCAGAGCCGGGCCAGGTAGGTGGCGGTCGCCTCCCCCTCCAGATTGGGGTCGGTGGCCAGGATCAGCTCGGTGACAGTGCCGTCGGCGAGCCGTGCCAGCAGCTCCCGGATCCGCAGATCGTCCGGGCCGACGCCCTCGATCGGGCTGATCGCGCCGCCCAGCACGTGGTAGCGGCCGCGGAACTCCCGGGTGCGCTCGATGGCGACGACGTCCTTCGGCTCCTCGACCACGCAGATGACCGCGAGGTCGCGGCGCGGGTCCAGACACACTCGGCACTGCTCGGCCTCCGCGACATTGCCGCAGACGGCGCAGAACCGGACCTTGTCCTTGACCTCCAGCAGCGCGTGCGCCAGCCGGCGGACGTCGACCGGGTCGGCCTGCAGGACGTGGAAGGCGATCCGCTGCGCGCTCTTGGGCCCGACGCCGGGCAGCCTGCCCAGTTCGTCGATCAGGTCCTGAACCACGCCCTCGTACAACGTCGCGCCTTCCCTCGGGTTGGACCGGTGGCACCCGCGCGGGGTGCTCCGGTGCCATCATCCAACGAATCGGACGCCGGGCGCATCGCCCGACGCCCGACTCCCGCATTAATCACACAGGTCTGTTGTCCGAACTCCGGACCCGACCGTCCGCCCCGTACGCTCCGGTGTCCCGGCCCGTACCCGCTGTCACGGCCGGGCCGTCACGACCGGGCCGTCACGACCGGGCCGTCACGACTGGAAGACCGGGGCCGGAAGACCGGGGCCGGAACCTCGGCCCCGGAGGGCCGCCGTCAGAACGGCAGGCCCGGGATCCCGCCGCCGAGGCCCTGGGTCAGCGGGCCCATCCGCTCGGCCTGCATCTTCTGCGCGGCCTGGTTGGCGTCCCGAACGGCCGCCAGGACGAGGTCGGCCAGCGTCTCGGTGTCCTCCGGGTCGACCGCGGCCGGCGCGATGGTCAGCGCCACCAGCTCGCCGGAACCGGTCACCGTCGCCTCGACCAGGCCACCGCCCGCCGAACCGCTCACCTTGGCCTCGGCCAGCTCCTGCTGCGCCTGGGCGAGGTCCTGCTGCATCTTCTGCGCCTGCTTGAGCAGCGCCTGCATGTTGGGCTGGCCACCACCGGGAAACACGGCTCACTCCTTGCGTTCGGTCCGCTCCTACTACGTCCTCGACGAGCCTACGTGCTGCTCAGTTGCCGCCGTGCCGGATCTCCTCCAGCACCGTGGCACCCAGCTCGCGGATGATCAGCTCCTGGCTGGAGAACACGTCCTCGTTCAGATCGGGGTCGTCCTCCTCCGGCACGTCGTCCTCCGGGGCCACCCCCTGCGCCGGGTACGCCGGGGACGGCGGGGGCGGTGCCTGGACGGACGGCTGCACCGGCGCGACCGGCGCCGGGTTCGGCGCCGCGGCCGGGCGGGGCGCCGGAGCGGGCGCGGCCGCGGGAGCCGGTGCGACGGGCGCCATCTGGGGCGCGGGCGCCGCCGGACGCGCCGGTGGGGCACCCCAGCCGCCCCCGCCACCACTGCCGCTCGGGGCGGCGACAGCACCCGAGCCGCCGCCGGGGCCACCCGCGCCACCGGACGGGTCGACGATGCACTCGATCCGCCAGTCCACGCCGAGCGCGTCCGCGAGGGCGGCCCGCAGCACGTCGTCGCTGTTGCTGCTCACGAAGCTGTCGCGGGCACCCGCGTTGATGAACGAGACCTGGAGCACGCTGCCGTCGAACCCGGCCACCTGGCCGTTCTGGCTGAGCAGGATCCAGGTGAACCGGCGCCGGTTCTTCACCGCCTCCAGGATCTGCGGCCACAGCTGCCGGACCTGGCCCGCGCCCTGCTGCGCCGC
>NZ_JAIY01000004.1:369742-413338 GCF_000710405.2 Kitasatospora sp. MBT66
GCCGCGTTGCCGCGCATCTCCGTCAACCCGGTGTTGACGAGGTCCGCCGCCCGGCTCAGCTCCGCCGCCCCGAACGCGTCCGCCTGCGCCTGCATCACCGCGATCCGGTCGGCCGGGGCGTCGATCAGCCCCTTCTCCCCCGCGTCCGGCACCGTGGCGAGGATCACCAGGTCGCGCAGCCGCTCCAGCAGGTCCGCGACGAACCGGCGCGGGTCGTGACCGCCCTCGACCACCCGGTCGACCACCTGGAACACCGTCGCCCCGTCGTGCGCGGCGAACGCGTCCACCACCTCGTCCAGCAGCGCCGAGTCCGTGTACCCGAGCAGCGAAGTGGCCATCCCGTACGTCACACCGCCCTCGGCGGCGCCGGCCAGCAGCTGGTCCATCACGGACATCGAGTCACGCACCGAACCGGCGCCCGACCGCACCACCAGCGGGAACACGGAGTCCTCGACCTGGATCCCCTCCCGGCCGCACACCTCCGCCAGGTAGTCGCGCAGCGTGCCGGGCGGCACCAGCCGGAACGGGTAGTGGTGGGTCCGGGACCGGATCGTCCCGATCACCTTCTCCGGCTCGGTGGTGGCGAAGATGAACTTCAGGTGCTCCGGCGGCTCCTCCACCACCTTGAGCAGCGCGTTGAAGCCGGCCGAGGTCACCATGTGCGCCTCGTCCAGGATGAAGATCTTGTACCGGCTGTGCACCGGCGCGAAGAACGCCCGCTCGCGGAGGTCGCGCGCGTCGTCCACACCACCGTGCGAGGCCGCGTCGATCTCGATCACGTCGATCGACCCGGGCCCGCCCGTGGCGAGGTCCGTGCAGGACTGGCACTCACCGCACGGCGTGGGCGTCGGCCCCTGCTCGCAGTTCAGACAGCGGGCCAGGATGCGAGCGCTCGTCGTCTTGCCGCAGCCGCGAGGGCCGCTGAACAAGTACGCGTGATTGACCCTGTTGTTGCGCAGGGCCTGCTGGAGCGGAGCGGTCACGTGATCCTGCCCGATGACCTCCGCGAAGGTCTCCGGGCGGTAGCGGCGGTACAGGGCTAGGGACACACCCCCGACGATATCGGGACGGACCGACAAACGCGTCGCCCCTCGACCCCCCGCGCCCCACCGGCCCCCGGGAACGCAAAGACCCCCCGTGCACCCACCAGAGCCCTCCTACCCTTGCTGCCTTCCGGCCCTGGGGGAGTTCAGAGAGATAGCGCCACACGAGGGGCTGGCCCCAACACTACCGGATCCCGGGCCCACCCCTCCACCACCACCCCGTCCCACCATCCGCAGGCCACCCCCACCCCCCTACCTGCGAGATACGTGGTCGCGACCACCCCAAAACATGTACTAAGCTCTCCCACGGAGGATTCGCCTAGAGGCCTAGGGCGCACGCTTGGAAAGCGTGTTGGGGGCAACCCCTCACGAGTTCGAATCTCGTATCCTCCGCCTCTGCCAGCCATGGCAGCACGAAGGCCCCGACCGCCCAGCGGTCGGGGCCTTCGGCGTCTCATTCTGTGCCCGGTCGGCTCGTTGGGCCTTGGCACGGCACACCGGGCCGGGGGAGATTCCTTCTCTCGTGTCTGCCGCCGGACCGTCTCAGCCACCACCCCCGTCGCCGGGCGAAGCCCCGGTGATGGCCTGCATCTCCCGCCCGGTGATCTCCTGCAGCGGCAGGCCGTCGCAGTTGCCGAGGACCACGCCGACCCAGCCGGTGTACGGGTAGATGTTCCAGTTGGCGCTGACACCGGGGTTGCCACCGCCGCGCCCGAACACCCACTGGCCGCTGACGATACGGACCGGCATGTCGTAGGCCCCGAACGACGAACCGCTGTGGGGGATCTTGGCCCCGGTGAGCAACTCGGCCCAGGGCCGGTGCAGCACCGTGCCGTCGCCCAGCGCGCGCGCGAACCGGACCAGATCCGGCGCGGTGGCGAAGCCGCCGTCCCCGGGGGTGTCGATGAAGCTGCGGCCCGGGTTCTTGCCGAGTACGTCCGGGTACGGGCTGCCCTTGTCCAGATTGCGGACCGCGTCCACCTGGCTTCCGTCGGCCAGCGTCATGTACGGGTGCGCGATGTGCTCGTTGGTGAGCCACTGCGGCCTGGCGTAGAACACCGAGCCGGTCATGCCGCAGCGCCCGAAGATATTCTCCTGCACGTAGTCCCAGTACGTCTTGCCGCTCACGGCCTCCACGATCAACGCGGGGATGCCGACATCGGCGCCGGAGTGGCTGGTGCGGGTGCCGGGGGCAGCAACCAGCTTGGACTGCCGGACCCACTGCTCGTAGTACTCGTGCACCTCCTCCCGGCTCTGGAAGATGCGTTGCACGTCCTCATCCGGGGTGTTCAGCCCGGATGTACCGGAAAGCAGGTGGTGGATGGTCACCTGCTCGGCGATGTCCCTGGCGTAGCCCTTCAGGTGGGTGCCCACCGTGTCCGACAGGCTCAGCTTGCCCTGCTGTGCCAGCTGCAGGATGGCCACCGCGCCGAACGGCTTGCCCGCCGAGCTGAGGCTGAACGCGGTGCCTTCGTGATTGCGGATCCCCTTCTCCCTGTCGGCCATGCCGTAGCTGCGGGACAGCACCGTCCGGCCCCGGTGCGACAACAGCACCACGCCGGAGAACCTCCCCTCGGCGGCCAGCTTCGCCACGTACTGGTCGTAGGCTCCGCCAGGACGGGTGGCCGGCGGGATCTCGGGGTCGGTTGAGGCCGGGTCGGCGTGGCCAGGTCGGGCGCCCACCAGCGGCGCGCCGGCCGCCACCACGCCGGCGGCCGCCAACCCGCCCCACCCGAGCAGCCGCCGCCGATTGATACCGCGTACGGAATCCAAGTCCATGATCACGGCCCTTTCCTGATCGACAAATCGACCGGTGCAGGTCTACCGGCGACCGCTATCGGCAACCGATCACCCACCCATGTGGTCCTCGTGCCTCCACTGAAGACGGAGGACTGTTGCGGTGGCGTACGCGATCTTCCATACGCCCGCGATACGCCGAGTCCCCGGCATCAAGGAACTGGCGCATGCCGGCAGTGCGATGGTCCTGGACGAGTTCGCCGTCATGGCCGCCCACCTGGACTCCGCCGTGAACGCCCAGGAACCGAGGCAGCGGCACGCGCATCCACCGGAAGGTCTAGGAGCTGCTCGGGGACGATGCCTGCGGCGTGCCGGGAAGTCGGATCGTGACAAGGAGGCCGCCGGTGGGGCGGGGTTCGAGGTCGACGGTCCCGTCGTGTGCTCGGACGATGCTGTGCACGATGGCCAGCCCGAGACCGACCCCGACATGTTCGTCGGTGCGTGTGCGTTCCGTTCCGCGTCGGAAGGGTTCGGTGAGAGTCGGTACCAGTTCCGACAGGAGCGGAGGGCCGGTGTTCTCGACCCGCAGCACGCTCGCGTCGTGCTGCGATTCGATGTGGACCGTTACGGTGCCGCCGGAGGGGAGGTTGTGGACGATGGCGTTCTGGACAAGGTTGGTCACCATCCGCAGAATGAGCGCCGCGGAGCCGAGGGTCTGTGCCTTCTCGCCGGTGACGTCGAGCGTGATCCGGCGCTTTTCGGCGAGGGGAAGCAGGGTTTCGGTGGCTTCTTCGGCGATGAGGGACAGGTCGACGGGCTCGCGGGTGAAGCTCTTGCGGTCGGCGCGGCTGAGCAGCAGGAGGGCCTCGGTGAGTTCGATCGCCCGCGTGTTGACGGTGTGGAGGCGTTCGATGAGTTCGCCCTGGTCCCGCGTGGGGTCGTTGCGGGCGACGTCGAGGAGTGTCTTCGAGATCGCCAGCGGGGTGCGCAGTTCGTGGGAGGCGTTCGCGGCGAAGCGCTGCTGTTCGGCGACGTGGGATTCGAGTTGTTCGAGCATGAGGTCGAACACGTCGGCGAGTTCGCGGAATTCGTCCTGGGGGCCTGGCATGCGGACCCGGTGGGACAGTGATCCGTTCGCGGCCGCCCGTGCCGCGGCTGCGATCCGTGTGAGTGGTGCGAGCATCCGGCCGGCGAGGATCCATCCTCCCAGGAGGCCGAACGCCAGCAGGAAAGCCAGTGCCGTGGCCGCAGCGGGGGCGAACATGCGCACGAGGAGGTAGCGGTTGGGTGCGACTCCGAGAAGGCCCTGGGGGCTGTCGGGTACGTAGCGCAGCAGGAACACCCACACCACGGCCAGCAGGAGAGTGCCGGCGATGAGGAGGAATCCGGCGTAGCTGACGGTGAGTTTCAGGCGGGCGCTGAGCCCTGGGTGCCTATTCACGAGTGCTGCCAGGGCGGGCGGGGTCCATACCGGTGTCGATTCGGTAGCCGACGCCGGGCACCGTGGCGACGAGCCATGGTTCGCCGAGTCGTTTGCGCAAGCCGGAGACGGTGATGCGGACGGCGTTGGTGAAGGGGTCGGCGTTGGCGTCCCAGGCCCGCTCCAAGAGTTCTTCGGCGCTGACGACACCGCCTTCGGCGGCGACGAGGACTTCGAGCACGGCGAACTGTTTCCGTGTGAGCGCGACGTAGCCTCCGTCGCGGAAGACCTGCCGGCGGAAGGGGTCCAGCCGCAGACCCGCGATCTCGCTGACCGGGGGTCGGGCGTGCGCGCGTCTGCGGTCCAGCGCCCGCAGCCGCAGGACGAGCTCCCGGAGCTCGAACGGTTTGGTGAGGTAGTCATCGGCGCCGAGCTCGAACCCGGACGCCTTGTCGTCGATCCGGTCGGCAGCGGTGAGCATGAGGATCGGGATGCCGCTGCCGGAGGCGACGATTCGTCGGGCGATCTCGTCGCCGGAGGGGCCGGGGACGTCGCGGTCGAGGACCGCGAGGTCGTAGGAGTTGACGCCGAGCAGTTCCAGAGCGGAGTTGCCGTCGCCGGCGATGTCGGCGGCGATCGCTTCCAGCCGGAGACCGTCCCGGACGGCTTCGGCCAGGTAGGGCTCGTCCTCCACGATCAGCACGCGCATACCTGGAGCCTAAGCAGCACGGCATATTGCCGGCATATGCTTCTTCACCCGGTTCGGGCTCAGCCCCGCCGTCGTCCGCCGGCCTGTCCCACACCCCGGCCATGGCTGGTTTCACCTCGGCGGCGGCGGTCTCCTGGCGGTGACCGTTCCCCGGCAAGCCTCCCCACGGCGACACCACCGAATGGGGCAAAGGCCGGTGGCGAGTGGTCTCGGTTCTGGTCTCATTCACTACCGTCCACTGAAGTTCAGCCGGTAGCTCCGGACTTGCTCCGCTGCAGGTCAGAACGGGTGTGAACCCCGGCGGACGGCGTTCGGGAGATTTGGAAAGCGTGCTGGGGGCAACCCCTCACGAGTTCGAATCTCGTATCCTCCGCCGGCAGAAGGCCCGGACCGCTCAGCGGTGCGGGCCTTCGTCGTTCCACCGGCCCCGCCCGGTCGCGGGATTCCCGGGCCCGGGGGAAGTGCCGATGGTGGCGGGGTCAGCCGGTCGGGGAGACCAGGCCGTGTTCGTAGGCGAGGATGACGAGGTGGACGCGGTCGCGGGCGTCGAGTTTCGCGAGCAGGCGGGTGACGTAGGCCTTGACGGTGGCGGCGCTGATGAACATCGTCTCGGCGATGCGGGCGTTCGACAGGCCTCGGCCGATCAGGGTCAGCACCTCGAGTTCGCGGTCGGTGATGCCCTGGATCTCCTTGGGCCGCGGGGCGGTGGGGTGCTGGGGGCGGGCGGCGAACTCCTCGATCAGGCGGCGGGTCACCTTCGGCGCGATCAGGGCGTCCCCGGCGGCGACGACCCGGACCGCGGTGATGATGTCGTCCAGGGCCATGTCCTTGACGAGGAACCCCGAGGCCCCGGCCCGCAGGGCGTTGTAGACGTTGTCGTCGTCGTCGAAGGTCGTCAGGACGAGGACGTGCGGGGCGCCGGCCTCCTTCGTGATCATCCGGGTGGCCTCGATGCCGTCCATGCCGGGCATGCGGATGTCCATGACGACGACGTCGGGGGCCAGTTCCCGGACCAGTCGCACGGCCTCGGCGCCGTTCCCGGCCTCGCCCACGACCTCGATGTCCGGGATGTCGGTGATCACCATGACCAGGCCGGCGCGGATCAGCGGCTGGTCGTCGGCGAGCACGACGCGGACCGGCATCAGACCTCCATCGGGACGGGAAGACGGGCGGTCACGCGGTAGCCGCCCTCGGGGCGCGGACCGGCGGTGAAGTCGCCGTTCAGCAGCTTCACCCGGTCTCGCATTCCGGCGATACCGTAGCCGGTGCCCTCGCCCCGGCCGGTTCCGGTGCCGCTGTCGACGACCACCACGGACAGGTCGCCCGGCCGGAAGACCACGGAGACCCGGCACTGCTGCGTCCGGGAGTGCTTCACCACGTTGGTGACGGACTCCTGGATGATGCGGAACGCGGACAGGTCGACCTCGGGCGGCAGCGGGCGCCGCTCCCCGCGCCACTCGACGTCCACCCGGATGCCGGCGTCGCGGACGTTCTCCACCAGCCGGTCGACGTCCGCCAGCCCGGCGAGCGGCTTCCCGGCGTCGCCCGACTCGGCGTCATGGAGGGCGCCGAGCATGCGCCGGAGCCCGGCGAGCGTCTCCCGGCTGGTGTCCTCGATGACGCCGAGGGCCCTGCGGGCGCCCTCCGGCTGGGTGTCGATGACGCGTTTGGCGGCCCCGGCCTGGATCGCGACGACGCCGATGCTGTGCGCGACCATGTCGTGCAGCTCGCGGGCGATCCGCAGCCGTTCGGCCGTCACCGCCTGCTCCGCGACCCGGGCGCGCATCTGCTCGGTGTGCTCGCGTTCCTGACGTCGCGAGTTCCCGACCACCCAGGCGACCACGACCGTCATCAGGACCACGGCCTCGACCGAGGTGCCCACCCGGAATCCCAGCGCCAGGCGGGTGCCGACGTAGCCGAGGAGCCCGGCCAGGGCCAGCCCCGCGCAGCAGAGCGACGTCCGCCGCGTCTCGGTGGCGGCGGCGAAGCAGAGGGCCACGCAGACCGGCAGGTACTGCTGGGGCGCGATGCTGGTCGTGTGCAGCGGGCCGTTGGTCAGGACCAGCGCGCTGAGCACCAGCAGCGTCGTCGAGACGAGCGCCCGGCGGGTCAGCAGCAGGCAGGCACCGACCAGCAGGACGGCGGCGAGCAGCAGCATCGCCTGCTCGCCGGGGCGCATCGCGAACGGCTCGATGCGGTGGCTCTTCTCGCCCCAGGGCTGCAGTTGTTCACCCGGCCAACGGATCTGGACGACGAACGAGTACAGCGTGGACACGCACCAGACGAGCGCCGTCCACGCGCCGGGTGTCACACGGTGGAGCAGCGTCGCGGGCGGGGTCGTGGGCATGGCGCGATCGTAACGGCGTGATCGTCCGGGGGGCATCGGACCGAGGGTGTACACCCTGGGTCGGTATCCCGGCCCCGGGGTGTGGACGGCGGTCCGATGCCCCTCGACCAGGGCGATCGGCAGTGTTCTCGCCATGAGCAACAGTGGCGGTTACGAGGAACGGGACGTCGTCGTCCGACTCACGGACGTGCGCAAGGACTTCGGCGACTACGCGGCCCTGGACGGCGTCTCGCTGACGATCGGCGCGGGCGAGTCGGTCGCCGTGATGGGGCCCTCGGGCTCCGGGAAGTCGACCCTGCTGAACATGGTGTCCGGGCTGGACCGGCCGTCCGGCGGATCGGTCGTCGTCGGCGGGGAGGACCTGGTCGGGCTGGACGAGAAGGGTCTGGCGCTGTTCCGCCGCCGCCGGGTCGGCATGATCTTCCAGTTCTTCAACCTGCTGGACGACCTGCCGGCCCTGGACAACATCGCCCTGTCCGGACAACTGGTCGGCCTGAAGGCCCCGGTGGCCCGCAAGCGCGCCCTGGAGCTCATGGGCGAACTCGGGATCGCCGACCGGAGGAACGTCTATCCCGCCTCGTTGTCCGGCGGCGAGCGGCAACGGGTCGCCACCGCGCGAGCCCTGATGAACCGGCCGGCGCTGCTGCTGGCCGACGAGCCGACGGGTGCCCTGGACAGCCGCTCCGGTGACCAGGTGATGCAACTGCTCATGGACCTGAACCGGCTCGGCCAGACGCTCCTGGTCGTCACCCACGACCCGCGGCTCGCCGCGCGGTGCGCGCGCCGGGTCGTCGAGGTCGCGGACGGGCGCATCGCCCGGGACAGCGCCACGAACAGCGCGGCGGACGCGGCAATCACCGGGGTCGCCGAGGTCGCCCGATGAGCGCCGTCCGGCGGGCCGCCCGGGCAGCCGTGAACCGGCGCAGGTTCCAGACCTTCGTCCTCGGCGTCGTCGTCATGGTCTCCAGCGCCATGGCCATCGCCACCCTGGGCCTGCTGGCGGCCGTGTCCGGCCCCTTCGGCCGGGCCTACGACGCCGCGAACGGGGCGCACGTCGTCGCCGAGTTCGACAGCTCCAAGGTCACCGCGGCGCAGATCGACCGGGCCGCGAAGGCCCCCGGCGTCGAGGCCGTCGCCGGCCCGTATCCCATGGCCGTCCTCCACTCGCCCTCGGAGACCGGCGACCACCCGATCGGGATGTCCGGCTCGTTCACCGTCGTCGGCCGCGACCGGCCGGACACCCCGGTGGACACCCTCGAACTCAGCGCCGGCCGCTGGCCCTCCGGCCCCGGCGAGATCGTCCTGAACGCGCCCGCGTCCCTCGGCCGGACGGAGATCCGGTCCGAGCACCAGGTCGTCACCCCGGACGGCGTGCGGCTCGAGGTCGTCGGCTACGCCGCCTCGGCGAGCCGGTCCGCGGGCGGCTGGGTCACACCGGACCAGGCCCGGGCCCTGAACCCGGCCTCGTTCCAGATGATGTACCGCTTCGAGGACGCCGGGTCCGACTCGGCGCTCAAGGCCGGCACGGCCGCCGCCACCGCGGGCCTGCCGTCGGACGCCCTGACCGGCACCGGCTCCTACCTGGCCATCAAGGCGGAGCTCGCCAAGGGGCCCAACACCTATGTGCCGTTCCTGACGGTCTTCGGCGTCCTCGGCCTGATCGTCTCGGTCCTGATCGTCGGCAACGTCGTCAGCGGCGCGGTCGTCTCGGGCTTCCGGCACATCGGAGTCCTCAAGGCGCTCGGATTCACGCCGAACCAGGTGACGGCGGTCTACCTCGTCATGGTCACCGTTCCGGCGGTGATCGGCAGCGCGCTCGGCTCGGTGATCGGCGGCCTCGTCGGCAAGAAGCTGGTGCACCAGGCGTTCTTCGGCATCTTCGGCAACGATCTCGTCATCGACCGGGCGGCCGTCCCGACCTGGGTCCACCCGGTCGTGCTGCTCGGGATGCCGGTGCTCGTCGCGGTGTCCGCGCTCGTCCCGGCGCTGCGCGCCCGCCGCCTCCCCGCCGCCGTCGCCATCGGCGCGGGCGGCGTCCAGCGGACCGGGCGCGGACTGGCGGTCCAGCGCAGGCTCGGCGGGTCCCGGCTGCCGCGCCCGGTGAGCCTGGGCCTGGGGTGGCCGTTCACCCGGCCCGGTCGCACCGCCCTCACCCTGTCGACCGTCGTGCTCGGCGTCATGACGGTGACGATGGCGCTCGGCATCTCCGCCTCGGTCGTCGAGTTCGGGAAGCTGCGGGACCGGACCGACCGGGTCCAGGTGCGGGTCGACCTCAACAACCCCAAGTGGAACCAGCCCGGCCCGGCCCACTCCGACGAGCAGCTCTTCGCGCTGCTGCGCGCGCTGCCCGGCACCGCCCACGTGTCCGCGCTGAGCGTGGTGGAGACCCGGACGGCCGGCTCGCCGGACATCGTCCGGGTGGGCGTAGAGAGCGGCGACACGGCCGCAATGCACCCGGACCTGGTCCGGGGGCGCTGGATCGAGGGGCCGAACGAGGTGGTGGTCTCGTCCGAGTTCTGGCACCGGCACAAGGTGTCCCTCGGCGACACGATCACGCTGGACACGAGCGACGGGCCGCAGCCGCAGAAGGTCGTCGGCGAGACCACCGAGGGCTGGGACGTGACCACCCTCGACTGGGACCGGTTCGTCCCGCTCAGCCCGGTCCAGCGTGCCCAGAGCTTCTCCGTCCAGCTCACCGAGGGCACCGACGCGCAGGACTACGCCACCGCGGCGGCCGGCACGGACCCGGGGCTGAACGCCTCGGTGAACGGCGCCTCGGACACCGTCGAGAAGGTCATCATCAGTGTGGTGTCGACGCTCACCCTGATGCTGGTCGTCGTCTCCGGCCTCGGCGTGTTCAACACGGTGCTCCTCAACACCCGTGAGCGGCGCAAGGATCTGGGGATGCTCAAGTCCATCGGCATGACGCCGCGCCAGGTGATCGCGATGACGGTGTCGTCCGTGGCGGCGCTCGGAGCCGTCGGCGGGATCATCGGCGCGCCGCTCGGGATGCTCGCGCACCGGATCGTCGTCCCGCTGACCGGACGCGGCACCGGGCTCGATCTGCCGGACTCGCTGCTGCAGGTGTGGAGTTGGCCGACGGTGGTGCTGCTGGCGCTCTCCGGCGCCGTGATCGCCGCGCTGGGGGCATACCTCCCGTCCCGGGGCGCGGCGAAGGCGCCGGTGGCGGAGGTGCTGCGGACGGAGTAGCGGGTGCTGCGGACGGGACGGCGGAGGGAGAGGACCGCCGGCGGCACGAAGGCCCCGACCGCGCACGCGGCCGGGGGCTTCGGCGTTCCGCCGGGCCCTTCGCCTCATGGGACGACGCGGCCGAAGCCGCTCACGGGGTCGACGCGGTGGCGAGGAGACCGGTGGTGAGGAGGCCGCTGGCGCGGTCGGCGTCGAGGACGCCGAGGATGTAGCCGTCCTCGTCGACGACGGGCCAGAGCGCCAGGTGCTTGACCCGCATCGCGATCGCGGCAAGGGACAGTCCCATCGTCGGCCAGGCGAACGGCCCGCGCTGGTGGGCGGTCGCGCCGATCGCGGTGCGCTCGGTGTACCAGGAGCGGGCCAGGAACGGATGGAGCCCGGTGCGGGTGACCAGCCCCTCGCACCGGCCGTCGTGGTCGCGGACCAGCAGGTACTCGACGCCGGCGCCGCGGAGGATGTCGTTGGCCTGGTCGACGGTGCTGTCGTGGGCTATCTGGTAGTCGCAGAGGTCCATGGCGTCGGCGACCGTGAGGCCGTGGCCGGGCCGTTCCGTCTGCGGGGTGTGGATGGTCACGGTGTTCACCGTTCCCGTCTCCGGTGGCCCGCCAGGGGTCGCCGGATCGTCCTTCACCCAGAACGAAGCCGGAACAGGTACCGGAATGCGTGATGCCCTGGATGTCTACGACCCTACTCCGACGGCGGGCGGACCGGGGCGCCGTGAGCGGATCGGAACGGCCGGAGCGGCCGGAGCGGACCGCCGCGGAGTAGCGTGGAGGACAACCGAGGACATTCCGCACACCGGCATCAGCGTCGACGTCGCCCTGGGTGATGACGGGTCCCTCGTGGACCGGACGGGCGGCCTCCGATGATGCCGATCCCCCTCCCCGCCTCCGTCGGGCCGTGGGTGGTGCCCGGTGTGCCACTGCTGCCCCGCCTGCTGCTGGAACCGACGATGTCCCGGGACGGGGTCTTCGACGGTGCCTGGTGGCCCCGTACCAACCACATCGCGGCCGAACTGCCGGACCTGATCACCGCGCTCGGCGCCCACTTCGGGCGGATCGTCCGGGTCGGCCTCGACAGCTCCGCCTGGGACGGCGTGCCCCGCTCCGTCGCCGCCAACGGCCTGACGATCAGGATCAACTGGTTCACCGGCAGCGACGCGACGATCAGCGTCACCCGCGGCTTCCAGGACCACTTCCTCCTGCTGGTGGTTCCGCCCGGCACCAGCGCGGCGACGGCCGCCGCCGCGATGGCGGGCGCCTCGACGACCGGGAACCACACCCCGGCGGCGGAACTCCTGCTGGGCTGAACGACGGTCGGCCGAACGGTGGCCGGTTCCGGGGCCGGGCACCGGAACCGGCCGCCGCGACCATGCCGGGTTCGGACCGGACGGGGAGTAACCTGGGTATCACCGAAGGCACTTCGCATGCTGGCACCGGACACTGGCGTCGTCTCCGGCGCACGGCAACGCCGGACCCGGCCTCGTGTGCCGGGCCCGGGGACAGGTTCTCGATCATGACCACGACGCTCGATCGTGCGACGACGCCCACCACCCCGGATCCCACCGCACGGCTCTCCCTCACACCCGACGGCGTGCGGCCGGGCGGCGTGCGTCCCGGCCGCCTGGACGGGGCCTGGTGGCCCCGCTCGCGCAACCTTCTGCTCGAACTCCCCGCCCTGGCCGCCGACATCGACGCGCGGTGGGGCCGGATCACCCGGATCACCGTGAACCCCGCGCAGTGGCCCGTCATCCCCCGGCGGATCCCGGTCGCCGGGCACACCGTGCACGCGGGCTGGTTCACCACCGAACAGGACGAGCACACGATCGCGGTGTTCTCGTACGCCCCGCGCCGACTGAACCTGCTGGTCGTCCCGCCGGAGACGGACGCCGACGACGCCGCCCGGCTGATGGCCGAGGCCGCCGGTTCCGCGAACACCACGGGCGCGAGCGATCTGCTCGCCGTGGGGACGGGCGGCGGAGGCCGGGGGCCGGGATCCCGTGCCGACTTCCTGCCGTCGGCCCTCGCTCCCTCCGACAACGACGGTGCGGCGGCCAGGCGGGCGGACGTCGCCCGCGGCCGGGCCGCCTCCTGGCCGGTGGCCGCGTAGCCGGACCGGTGCCGGTGCCGGTGCCGGTGCCGGTGCAACCGGACAGTGCCCGTGCAGCCGGACAGTGCCCGCGGCCGGGTGTCACTCGCGTGACCACTCGGCCTCGGCCTGGGGCGGGCCGGCGAGCTCGGCCCCGTCCCAGAGCCGGATCCTGATCGCCCGGGGGCCGGGCGCGGGCCGGGAGAGCGTGCGTACGAACACGTCCCGCAGATGGTTGGCCGCCCGCTGGGGAGGCCCGTCGTAGTCCAGTGGATCCGGCAGCGCGGTCCCGTGCTGCCGGGACCAGTGGCCGCCGTCGTCCTGCGTCTCCAGGACCCATCGGTAGTGGGGCATCGTGTACCTCCGCCTCCCGCACCGGGGATCGCCGGGCAGTCGAGCAGTCGGGGCAGTCGAGCAACCGGGGCAGTCGAGGGAGTCGGCGCAGTCGGCCACCCGCCGCCGGGGCCGTCAGTACTCGGCGCCGCTCCGCAGGTAGCTGCCCACGACCTGGAGCCACGCCCCGGGGCCGAAGCAGACCTCGATCCGGTACGGAGTGTCCTCGTAGACCCGCAGGACGCGCAGCGCACCGCTCGGATGCAGGTCGTACTCGAAGGTGACGCCGTCCGCGCCGTCCTCGTACTGGAGGTCCAGCGGCCCCTTCGACGGCTCCGCCGGCGCCCGGGCCTCGGACGAGAGTTTCACGTAGACGGACATCTCTCCGCCCCGCCTTTCCTGTTCGCCCGAGCAGGCGTCACGTCGGGTGAAGCGCTCAGCCCGGGGAAGCGGGCTCCGCCCGAGGAAGCCGGCCCGCTCCGACATCCCCACCGTACTCCGCCCGCGCCGAGCCGACCCGCCGGGACGGAGGCCGCAGCCGGGACGGAGGCCGCAGCCGGGGCCCGGGCCCAGCCGGCGCCGGGCCCGGGCCCCAGCCGGAGCAGGGACCTCAGCGCCACTCGATCAGGAAGAGGGTGGCGTCGTCGCTCGTCCGACCGCCCCGCCGCTCCTTCAGGACGTGGGAGAGCGCCCGCACCACGGCCCGCACCCCGCTCTGCGAGCGCTCGACCCGGTTGACCCAGTCGATGAGCTGCTCCTCCCCGAACTGCTCCCCGCCCGCCTCGCGCTCCTCGACCAGGCCGTCGGTGAAGCACAGGACCCGGTCGCCGTGCCGCAGGACCCGCTCGCTGATCACCGGCTCCTCCCCGCCGAAGCCGACCGGCAGGGTGGTGGCGCTCTCCAGCCGCTCGACGACCACGTGCCCGCGGATCAGCAACGGCTGGGGATGCCCGGCGTTGACCCACTGCAGGTGGCCGGTCCCGGTGTCCAGGCGCATCATCTGCGCGGTGACGAAGTGGTCCGGCCCGAACTGCTCGGCGATGGCCCGGTCCATGAACGCGTAGATCTCGGCCAGTCCGATGTCGGCACGCCGGGCGTGCCGGTACGCGCCGATGGCCACGGTCGCCATGGTCGCGGCGTCCAGCCCGTGACCCATCGCGTCGATCGTGGCCACGTGCAGAACGTCGTCGTTGAGCGCGTAGTCGAAGCTGTCGCCGGCCACCTGGTAGGCGGGTTCGAGGATGCCCGCCACGGCGACCCGGGGCACGGTCATCGACAGCGGCGGCAGCAGTGACCACTGGATCTCGGCGGCCAGGCTCATCGCTCCGACCCGCCGGGCCTGGAAGATCCGGTCGCTGTAGCCGCTCTTGGTGACCAGCAGATCGGCGACCAGGGCGGCGAGGCGCCGCAGCAGCGGCCGGTCGTCCTCCTCGACGGCGTCCAGCGTGAGGGCCAGGACCCCCACCTCGTCGCCGCCGTCCAGCAGCGGCAGGTACACCCGCACCCCGTCGGCCGTCGGCTCCTCGACCGGGGCACCGCCCAGGAAGGCGGCACCCGCGGGGGTGCCGTCGATCGGCACCGGCTCCCCCGCGACCGCGCCCCGCCCCGGCAGCGGCGCCAGCACCACCTGGCCGTAGTCCTGCAGCAGGAGCAGCGGGTCACGGCCGCCGAGCCCGTGCACCACGGCGGCGACCAACGGGACGATCAGCTGGGGCGGCAGCTCGTGGGACCGGTCGAGCAGCTCCCCCAGCAGGCGTTCGCCCCGCCCCTCCGACCACCGGTCCCGGCCCGCCGGGCCGGACTGCCGCTCGTCGCTCATCCTTGTTCACCGCCTTCCTCCTGCACCGCCGTCCTCCTCCGGTCGCGGCACTCGACACCGGCCCGACCGGTGCGGTGCGCGCGCGGGGGCGGGTCCTTCCATTACGCCCGACAACGGGGCATCCCGCCCCCGGTCGCCCTCCGCAGGACCGGCCGGTACCCCGCTCCCGCCCCCTTCGGCCATCGAAGGACCGGAACGGCACGCCGGGCGGGTGGGCCGGTGGCCGGACGGCCCCACGAGGTGTCGTGCATGCGACACTTCGGGAAAACGGGGCCGGAGGGAGAGGCGTGGGATCGTCGGAGCTGCTGATCGTGCTGGACCGGGGCAGTGCGACGCCCCTGCAGCAGCAGGTGTGCGACGGGATCGCCGGGCTGGTCAGGTCGGGGCGGTTGCGGGCCGGGGAGGCGGTGCCGGCCTCGCGGGAGCTGGCGGCGCAGCTCGGGGTGTCGCGCACGGTGATCCTGCGGGCGTACGAACTGCTGACCGCCAACGGGCTGTTGACGGCCCGCCGGGGATCGGGGACCAGGGTGGCGGAGCGCGCCGCCGGGGAGGGGGCCGTGCCGGGTCCGGCCCGGACGGCGCTCGCGCCGCAGCCGCCGCTCGCCACCGACGGCGGGGACGCGCTGTGGCAGCCGTGGGAGCCGCCGCCGATGCAACAGGCCGGTGCGGCCCTGGACTTCCGGCACGGGACCCCGGCGCTGGCCAACTTCCCGGTGTCGCGCTGGCGGCAGTCCGTGCACGAGGCGTACGCGCGGGCGGACGTCGCCGCGCTCGGGTACGGGCCGGCCGAGGGCTCCGCCGCGCTGCGGGCGGAGATCGCCACGCTGGTCCGGCAGAGCCGGGCGCTGGACGCCTCGCCCGACAGCATCCTGATGACCAGCGGGGCCACCCAGGCGCTGGACATCCTGGCCCGGCTGCTGGTCGGCCCGGGCGACGTGGTGGTGATCGAGGACCCGAGCCACACCGTGCTGCGCCAGGTCTTCGGCTCCACCGCCGGGACCGTGGTGCCGGTGCCGGTGGACGAGGAGGGGCTGCGGGTCTCGGACATCGACGCCCACGTCCGGGCGCACGGCCAGGACCCGGACCGGGTGCGGCTGATCTATGTGACGCCCTCGCACCAGTTCCCGACCGGGTTCATCATGTCCGAGGCCCGGCGGCGGGCCCTGCTGGCCTGGGCCGGGCGGCGCGGGGCGACCGTCCTGGAGGACGACTACCACAACGAGTTCACCTTCGCCGCCGAGCGGCTGCCGGCCCTGGCCGCCGCCCGGCACCAGGGCACGGTGGTCTACGTCGGCAGCTTCAGCAAGACGCTCTTCCCGGCGCTGCGGATCGGCTACGCGATCGTGCCGCAGCGCCTGGTGCGGCCGTTCCTCGGCATCAAGTGGATCACCGACCGGCTGACCCCGACGGTCGACCAGGAGGCGCTGGCGCACTTCGTCGCCACCGGCGCCTACGCCCGGCACGTCAGCCGGATGACCCGGCTGTACCGGGAGCGCCGCCGCTCGCTGCTGGACGGCCTCTACACGCACTTCGGCGCCGAGGTGCGGATCTCCGGGGCGGCCGCCGGCCTGCACGTCCTGGTCGCCCTGACCGGGGCGCGCGGCGTCGGCGAGGACGAGATCGTCCGCCGGGCCGCGGCGCTCGGGGTGCGGGTCTACCCCGCCTCGGGCTACTTCGTGCGGGAGCCGCCGGCCGAGCCGACCTTCCTGATGGGCTACGCCGCCCTGCCCGGCGCCCGGATCGCCGAGGGCACGGCGCTGCTGGCCACAGCGGTCCGTGAGGCCACGGCGGTCCGGGAGGCCGCGGGCGCCGGGCCCGTCAGCCGGAGCCGGGGACGTCGGTGAACCGGGCCCGGCGGAAGCGGCGCCGCTGCGCGTACGGGACGGTGCAGTCGAACACCGCCTTGGCGGTGCGGCCGTCCGCCGACAGGGCGGGCGAGTAGGCGACCGACTGGGTCGGGTCGAGCGGGAAGCCCTCCCGGTCCGGCAGGACCAGCAGGTCCCGGTCCGCCTGCCACCGGGTGACCATCGCCCACCACAGGTCCTGGTCCGACTCCAGGTCCACGTCCTCGTCCACGGACAGCACCAGCTTGGCCATCCGGAACTCCTCCAGGACGGCCTGCGAGGCCTCGCGGACCAGCGCGTCGTCCTCGGCCGAGCGCTTGGCCTCCCACTGGAGCACGACCATCAGCTGTCCCCCGCCGGCGGTGTGGCAGTGCACCGCCCGGACCGGGGCGCCGCGGCGGCGCAGCACGGCCAGCACGGCCGCCTCCATCCCGAAGCCGAGCAGGACGGACTGTTCGTGGCCCGGGCCGGAGACCGCCTGGAGGATCGGGCCGCGCCGGGCGGTGATCCCGGTGATCCGGACGGTCGGCAGGGCCGGGTGCGCGGTGCCCTGGTAGCCGAGGAACTCCGGGGTGGCGGCGGTGCCCCTGGGGTTCTCCGGCATGGTGTCCGGCAGCAGTTCGCCCTCCAGCACGTACTCGGCGTGGGCGATGTACTCGGCGTCCACCGTGCGGCAGGGCAGCAGTTCCACCGGCGCGCCCGCGAGTGCCCCGGCGACCGCCAGTTCGTCCGTCCCGGTCGGGACGAGCGAGGTGGGGCAGCAGGAGGCGAGCAGCACGGCGGGGCCGAGGCCGAGGTGGATCGCCACCGGCAGCGGCCGTCCGGCGGCGAGCGAGTTGCGGTGGGCCTGTTCGAGGTCGCGCCCCGGCACCATCCAGATGGTGAGCAGGTCGGGGCCCTGGACGCACATCCGGTGGATCGACAGGTTGCGCACGCCGGTGGCCGGGTCGGTGGCCAGGACGGCGCCGAGGGTGAGGTACGGGCCGGCGTCCTCGTCGGTGAGCACCGGGACGGGCAGCGTGGTCAGGTCCGGCTTCCGGTCGCTGCGGGCCCACCGGTCGGGGTCGGCGGCGGGCACCGGCGGCAGCGGTGCGGCCACCGCGTCCAGCAGCCGGTGGGCCAGCTCGGCGGGGGTGGCGCCGAGCAGGGCGGCCGCCCGGCGCCTGGTCCCGTACAGGCCCATCAGCACGGCACTGGCATCGTGCTCCTCGCCGCCCTCGCCACCCTCGCCGTCCTCGGCCGCGCCGCCCGACGGCGTGACCTGCTCGAACAGGACGGCCGGGCCGGGGCCGGTGGGCGGCGCCGCCGGGGCGCCGGCCCACCGGGCGTAGCGGGAGGAGACCCCGAACCGGGCCGGGACCTCCTCCCGGACCCGGACCAGTTCTCCTGGCATCAGGTCCAGCGCGGCCAGCGCCGCCCGCAGGTCGGCCGGGTGCCGACGGCTCATGGCCCTTCCCCGGCGGCGGCCCCGGCCGCGGAACCGGCCGCGGCGGAAGCGGCCGCCCGGCGCTCCTCCAGGAGCACCATCTGCATCCCGGTCAGCTCGTCGATCAGCGTGCGGTAGGTGGCCTCGGCGATCCCCGGCGGCATGCCGTGCTCGTCCGCCAGGCCCCGGACCTTGGCGACGACCTGCTCGACCCGGCCCGGGGAGCGGACCGTCTCCTCGTCCCGCTTGAACCCGGTCAGCTCCCGCACCACGGCGGTGCGCTCCGCCAGCAGCGCGACGATCCGCCGGTCCAGCGCGTCGACGGAGAGCCGCAGTTCCTCGATCCGGGGATCGATCGCGGGCGACGACGGGTCGGCGCCCGTACGGTCGGCGCTCATGCGGTCGGCACCACCTTGTCGACGACGTACACGACGGTCGGCTCGCCCTGCGCGCCCTGCGAACGGTGCTTCTCGTCGTCCGGGATCACAAAGCCCATGCCGGGGCGGCACGGCACCGAACGGTCCTCGAAGTGGATGGTGAACTCGCCCTGCAGCACGTAGCCCTGGTGGCCGCGGAGGCACCACTCGTGCTCGTCGAAGCCGGCGGGCAGCTCCATCAGCCGGACCCGCAGGCCCTGGGTGTAGGCGATCTTCACCCGGCCCTCGGCGCCCGGCTTCTGCCACTTCTCCCAGGGGATCAGGTCGAAGTCGACGCCGACCAGGACGGGGTCCCCGGTCTGGCCGCCCTGCTGGTCGCCGGTCTCGGTCTCGGTGGACATGGCACTCCTCAACAACACGTCGGAAAGGGGATATCGGTGGATCGGCGGTTCAGCTGGCCTGCTTCTCCGAGGAGGTCCGCTGCCCCGGCAGGACGACGCGCGGGGCGCGGGAAACCCGCTCGTTGCGGTCGTCGAGCGGCAGCACGGGCCGACCGTCGGCCGTCTGGTGGCGGCGGAGCAGCTGGGACATGTCGATCATGCGGTGCAGCATCCGCTCCAGTGCCTCCAGGCCCTCGGCGTCCTGGAGCTGCGGCTGCGGAGAGGTGTTGCGCAGCAGCGCCGGAAAGCCGCTGCCGACCAGGATCATGCGGTTGAGCAGCAGGTTGTCGACCAGCTGGCTGTGCACCGCGGCGTCGCTGTACCGGCGCGAGACGACGATGATGCCGCCCACTTTGTTGGCGAGGGGGCGGTCGAAGCGCAGGAAGCCGACGCCGGCCCGTTCGATGAAGATCTGCATCAGGTGGGCGGGGCCGAAGCCGTGCACCGGGGTCGCGTAGACGATGGCGTCCGCCTGCTTCATCTGCTCGACGATCGCGGGCATGTCGTCGCGGAGTTCGCAGGGTGTGGTCCGCTGGTTGCAGTCGCCGCACGGGCTGCACGGCGAGATCCGGTGCTCGCGCAGGTGGACGGTCCGGAACTCGGCGCCCCGTTCCCGGACCAGGCGGCCGGCGTACTCCAACGCGAGGTCGGTGTTGCCGCCCGGTCGCTCGGAGCCGCAGATCCCGAGCACTATCGGAGTCGGAGTTGATCCTTGCACGTGGTTCCCCCCTCGTAGTCTGCCCCTACGGGGACGGGCGGCCGGACGGGCCCCGTGGTGCGAGGGCCCGTCCGGTTGTTCGCCCGCCTGTCACCGCTCAGTACTCGTCAGTCCTTGAGCTTTCTCGCCGATCCTCGAACGTCGGTCCTCGGACGTCGGTCGTCGGTCGTCGGTCGTCGGTCGTCGGTCGTCGGACGTCGGTCCTCGGACGTCAGTCCTTGAGCTTGCCGGCGAAGTAGTCCGTGTAGGCCTGCATGTCGAAGTGCCCGTGGCCGGACAGCGTGAACAGGATGGTGCGGGCCTCGCCGCTCTCCTTGCAGGCCAGCGCCTCGTCGATGGCCGCCCGCACCGCGTGGGTGGACTCCGGCGCCGGGACGATGCCCTCGTTGCGGGCGAACAGGACGCCGGCCTCGAAGCAGGCGGTCTGCGGGACGGCCCGGGCCTCCAGCAGGTCGAGGTCCTTCAGGGCGCTGATGATGGGCGCCATGCCGTGGTAGCGCAGCCCGCCCGCGTGGATGCTCGGCGGCACGAAGTCGTGGCCGAGGGTGTGCATCATGGTGAGCGGGGTGAGGCCCGCGGTGTCGCCGAAGTCGTACTCGTAGCGGCCCTGGGTGAGGGTCGGACACGAGGCCGGCTCGACGGCGAGCGCCCGCACCGAGCGGCCGCCGCGCAGCTGCTCGCGCAGGAACGGCAGGACCAGGCCGCCGAAGTTGGAGCCGCCGCCCGCCGCGCCGATCACGATGTCCGGGTAGTCCTCCGCCAACTCCATCTGGAGCAGCGCCTCCTGGCCGATCACCGTCTGGTGCGTCAGCACGTGGTTGAGCACCGAGCCGAGCGCGTACTTGGCCCGGCCGCCGCTCTTGACCGCGGCCTCCACGGCCTCCGAGATGGCCAGGCCCAGGCTGCCGCTGGCGTCGGGGTCGGCGGCGAGCGCGGCCCGTCCGGCGTCGGTGAGCACACTGGGGCTGGCGTGCACCGTCGCCCCGAAGGTCTCCATCAGGGCCCGGCGGTAGGGCTTCTGCTGGTGGCTCACCTTGACCATGAAGACCTCGCACTCGAGGCCGAAGTAGGCGGAGGCCATCGCGAGCGAGCTGCCCCACTGGCCGGCGCCGGTCTCGGTGGTGAGCTTCTCCACACCGGCCTGCTTGTTGTAGTACGCCTGCGGCACGGCCGTGTTGGGCTTGTGGCTGCCGGCCGGGCTGACGCCCTCGTACTTGAAGTAGATCCGCGCCGGGGTGTCGAGCGAGCGCTCCAGCCGGTGGGCCCGGACCAGCGGGCTGGGCCGCCACTGGCGGTAGACGTCGATCACCGCGCCGGGGATGTCGATCTCGGCCTCGGTGCTGAACTCCTGGGCGATCAGCGACTCGGGGAACAGCGGCGCCAGGTCGGCCGGGGTGAGCGGCTCCCTCGTCCCGGGGTGCAGCATCGGCGGCACCGGCTTCGGCAGATCCGCCAGCACGTTGTACCAGGTGGTGGGGATTCGGTCCTCGGGCAGCAAGAACTTGGTGATCATCGGGCCCTCCCGGAATGCATGGATACGGCGGTCGATCGGACGGTCACACGGTTCAGGCACCGGAGCGGACGGCATCGGCCGGTCCGGGTCCGGGTTCGACGGAAGCGGAAGCTGAGGAAGAAGCTGAGGAGGAGGATGCGGCGGCGGGACCGGGGCCGGCAGCAGGGGCAGCCGGCGCGCTCGCGGCCGAGGACCGGATCCGGAGCACCGCGAACACCGCGATACCCACCAGCGGCGTGACCAGCATGGTGTGCAGCACCGGACGCGCGCCGTGGTTCTGCCAGATCAGCCCGAGGCCGAACGGCACCACCAGCCGGGCCAGGCCCAGCACGAAGCCGTTGAGCGCCATGAAGCGGCCGACCCGGTGCTCGTCCACGTGGTCCGCGATGTAGGTGGGCACCACCACGGAGGCGATGATCTCGCCGAGCGTCCACACCACGGTGGACGCCAGCACCGCCGCGAGCGAGAAGCCGAAGTCGAGCACGGCCAGGCCCAGCGCCCACAGCACCCCGGCCACCAGCAGCAGGGTGCGGATCGGGTAGCTGGCGATCCGCTTCTCCAGCTGGAGCCCGAGGCCCACCACCACGACGCTGTTCACCGTGTACACCACGCCGACCAGCCCGGCCGAGGCGTTCAGCTCGGTGGTCACCGCCAGCGGCAGCGCGTACTCGAGACCGATCAGCGGCGCCACGTAGAAGAACGAGGCGAGCACCATCCACAGCACATGGCCGTGGACGCCGCCGAGCCGGAGCCGGCCGCCACCGGCCGCCTTGGGCGCGGCGGTGCCGGACTTGGTGTCCCGGGGCACCCAGATCCGGATCACGACCGCGCACAGCAGCCCGACCACGATGTTGCCCGCGAACATCACGTGGTACGAGTACGCGGCCGCGACCCCGCCCAGCAGCGGGCCGATGCCCATGCCCAGGTTGTTGCCGATGTAGCTGACCGTGTACGAGAACGGCCGCTGCTCGGGGGTCGCCAGGTCGGCGATCAGGGTGTTGGCCGCCGGGCCGAACATGCCCATCCCCACCAGGGCGACGAACAGCAGCAGGGCGTACGTCCACGGCGCGCCGTCCAGGGTGCCCAGGCCGAGGTAGCCGACCGCGTTGAGCACCAGGGCGGCGACCAGGGCGTCCCGGCGGCCGCGCAGGTCGCACACCGGCCCGCTGAGCAGCGAGCCCACCAGCAGGCCGGTCGAGCCGACCGAGATCAGCAGGCCCGCCTCGGCCGTGCCGAGGCCCTTGCTGCGCACCAGGTAGACGGCGAGCAGCGGGAAGACGAACATGCCCGCGCGGTTGACGAAGGACGTCACGAACAGCACCCGCAGCGGGAGCGGTAACTCCTTGAACCTGGCCGTCCAGGCCTTGGGGGCGGCGGCCCCTTCTCCGGTACTCGTGGCCATCCCGGTCAGACCGCCGACTCGGTCTCGACCCGGAAGGCCTGGCGGACGGTGCGGAACCGCGCCAGCACGTCGTCGTAGTCGCTGCCCTCGCAGACGTACCAGCCGAGCACGTCGTTGGAGGCGACCGGCGGGGCCAGCACGTCGCCGACGGCCTTCCAGACGTCCGCGTCCAGGACGCCGTCGAGCGCGTTGAGGTCCGCGGGCGAGCTGATCCCGGTGATCCGGCCGTACTCGCCCGAGGACAGGTACTCGGTGCCGATCTCCGGGCCGAGCCGGGCCGCGGTGCGGTGCTCCGGGTCGAGTTCGAGCCGGGCCCACTCGCCGGCCAGGTTGATGCCGCGACCGGCCTGGATCGCCGGGACGATCGAGCCGCCGCCGGCCCGGGCGCCCGCCTCGCCGAACACCGCCTCGCCGTCCTCGTCCAGGAAGAACTCGACGTGCGCGACGCCGGTGCGCATGCCGAAGCCGCGCAGCACCGTGGCGTTGAGCTCCAGGATCCGCTGCTCGTGCTTGCTGAGGTCGTGCTTGCGGGAGATGGTGCCGCCCGGCTCGTCCCGGTACTCCAGCACCGAGTAGGTGTAGCGGGACAGTTGCTCGAAGACGACCTCGCCGTCCTGGAGCAGCGCGTCCACATGGAACTCGGTGCCGCGGACGAACTCCTCGACCCGGTACTCGTGCCGGTCGTCGCCCATCTCCTCCCACACCTCGGCCAGCCGCTCCGGCCCGTCGACCCGGTAGGTGCTGCCGCAGGCCCAGCCCGCGTACGGCTTGATCACCAGCGGGTAGCCGGCCTGCGCGGCGAACTCCTCGACCGCGCCCAGGGTGTCGGGGCGGCAGGAGCGGGCGACCTTGACGCCCAGCTCCTCGGCGCGGCGGTGCATCACGTTCTTGTCGCGGAAGTTGAGCGCCTGGTCGGGCGTCAGTCCGGGGATGCCGTGGTCACGGCGGGACCGGGCGGCGGGCAGCACGTCGCCCTCGAACAGCGGGAAGATCCGGACCAGCCGGTACTCGGCGGCGATCCCGTCCACGGCGGCCCGGAAGGCCGGGGTGGAGTCCAGGTCGGCCTCCCGCGCCGTCAGGCCCTCGACCTCGGGCGGGATCTCGCCGGTGGGCACCAGGACGACGGGGTGGTGGCCGAGTTCGGTGGCGACCTCGACCACGCTGCGGAACTGCGCGAGGTAGCGGCCGGCGGCGGGGCGGTAGACGATCAGAATCGCGGGGTTCATCGGGTTCTCCTGGAGGTAGCGGTCGGTCCGGCACCGGGGCCGGCTCCCACGACGATCAACCCGCGACGACGGACGACCCGGCCGCCGACTCCGCTGCCGACTGCTCCGGCACGTTCTGCTCCGGGACGGACTGCTCGGACACGTCCTGCTCCGGCACGAACAACTCGACTCCGGTCTCGGCGGCGTCCAGCACGACGGGCCGCTGACGCACCGCCCCGAGCGCGTCGAGCGCGGCAGCGAGGCGGTCGAGCGCCCGCTCCACGTCCGCGCGCCCGCCCTCGTGCACCGCCTCGACGGTGAGCAGCAGCCGGCGTCGGCCGACGTCGGTCCTGATCACCTCGCTCTGCCGCCAGTTCCACCGCCGCGAGTGCGCCCGGTCCTGGGTGTCCGCGTAGACGACCTCGCCCGGCTCCGGGTGCTCCGGTGCCTCCGGCGCGCCCAGCGGCAGGTAGGTCTCGCCGCCGTGGGCCAGCCGGACGGCCAGCTCCCCGGTGATGTCGCCGACGTCGCAGGAGGCGACCGGCAGCCGGCTGTCCAGCGAGACGGCGTTGCAGAGGTTCACCAGGGCGTTGATCCGCGGCAGCCGGTCGCCCTTGGCCACCCGCCGCAGCACCGATTCCGCCGCGCAGGGGAAGCGGTTGGGGTTGACGTCGACGCTGCGGTACGCGTCCCGCCAGGCGGCGATCGGGGGCAGGGCGGAGACCTCCGCCTTGCCCAGGGAGAGCCCGTGGAGGGCGTCCTCGGCGGCGGTGAGGAGGTCGTCGACCTCCGGTGCGGCCGCCGCGACGTCGACCACCGGGACGGCGATCAGTCCGAGGACGTAGCCGGGCACCCGCGCCAGAAGACTTTCGTCGACGATGACCTTCAGGGCGCTGGTCCGGTCCATGAGGTGAGTCCTTCGCGTCCGAGCTGGGTTGATGACCTGACCGACGATAGGGAGCCGGCCGCGTCCGACTGCGGCCAATTCCCGGACATCTGTTGGTGCCACTTCCGTCCACTCGGCCACCCGGTGACGCCCGGCGACGGCCCTGCCGCCCCCGCGACGGGCCCCGGGCCCCTCGCGCGTTCCCGCGCGGCGGTTGCCTGTGCGGAACGAGTCCATCAAATGTGACAATGCTCGGTCCATACCACTTCACCCTCTGCACAGGAGGCCACTTGGCCTGGCATCTGGCTCTCGACGTCGATCGCGGCTCCCGCGTCCCACTGGCACTACAAGTGCGGGACGCGGTACGTCGCCTGGTCGAGGACGGGACCCTCCGCGCCGGAACCCGATTACCCTCCAGCCGCCAGCTCGCCACCGACCTGGGCGTCTCGCGCAGTGTGGTGGTGGAGGCGTACGAACAACTCACCGCCGAGGGCTACCTGGTGACCCGGCGCGGCTCGGGCACCTCGGTCGCCGAGGACGGCGGCGGCCTGGCCCCGGTGTCCTCCGCCCTCACCGCCGCGGCCGCCACCTCCGTCTCCGCCCCGGCGGACGGCGACGGCGGAGAGGCCGCCTGGGACCTGCGGACCGGCACCTCCAACCTGCTCGCCTTCCCGCGCCAGGAGTGGATCCGCTGCGTCACCGTCGCACTGGGCGCCGCCGGCCACCGCGAGCTCAGCTACTCCCCGCCCGCCGGAGTTCCGTTGACCCGTCACATCCTGGCGGGCTACCTCGGCCGGGTCCGCGGGGTGCGCACCCGCTCCGAGGACCTCATGATCACCTCGGGCTTCGCCCAGGGACTCGCCCTGCTCTGCCGCGTCCTCGGCGACCGGGGCCACCGGACCCTGGCCGTGGAGGACCCGGGGCACCCCGGCGAACGGGAGTTCATCGCGAGCGCCCGGATCCGGCCGGTCGGCATCCCGGTCGACGCCGAGGGCATCCGCGTCGACCTGCTCGAACAGTCCGGCGCCCGAGCCGTCCTGACCACCCCCGGCCACCAGTTCCCCACCGGCGCGTGCCTGAGCCGGGAGCGCCGGGAGCAGTTGATCGCCTGGGCGCGCGCGGTCGACGGCTACGTCATCGAGGACGACTACGACAACGCCTACCGGAGCCGCTCCGGCCAGCCGTCGGCCCTGCAGAGCCTGGCACCGGACCGGGTCGTCTACGCGGGCAGCGCCAGCAAGGTCCTCGCCCCCGCGCTGCGGCTGGGCTGGCTCGCCGCGCCGTCCGAGCTGATGGCCTCGCTGGAGCACGTCCGCGCGGGCTGGGACATCGGCTGCTCGGGCCTGGAACAGCTCGCCTTCGCCCGCTTCATCGACACCGGCGGACTCGACCGCCACCAGCGGCGCCTGCGCGCGGAGTTCGCCGGCCGCCGGGAGGTCGTCCGGCGGGAGGTGGCCCGGCAGTTGCCCGGCACCCGGGTGCTCGGCGGCGACGGCGGCCTGCAGGCGTACCTCGAACTGCCGCCCGCCGTGGGCGAGGACGCCCTGATCCGTGCCGCCCGCGCCCGCTCGGTGCTGATCCGCGGCGGGCGCTTCCACACCCTCACCGACACCGGCCGGCCGCCGGCCCTGGTCCTCAGCTACGCCACCGTCGGGTGCGAGGGGCTGGCCCGCGCGATCGCCGAACTCGGCGTCGCCTACCGGCGGTTGCTGCCGGGGGCGGAGGACGGGGAAACGACGTGAACCCCTCGGTACCCGGCCTGCGGGGGCAGGCCGGGTACCGAGGGGGGTACGAGGTTCCGAGCAGTCGGACGCTCAGGTGCTCAGGCGTCCAGGTGCTCAGGTGCTCAGGCGTTCAGCCGCTCGGGGACGGGCTCCCGGTCCGGCGCCCCCGCCTGCGCCCCCGCCTGCGCCCCCGCCTGCGCCCCGGCGGACGCGTGGCGCGGAGCGGTCCGCAGCGGCCACCAGAGGCCGCGGCCGAGCAGCGCGGCCATGGCCGGCACCAGGACCAGGGAGAGCACGAGCGCCGAGAGCAGGATGCCGAGCGTCAGCGCGAAGGCGACCTGCTCGCTGCCCGGGGTGGTGGCCAGGGTGGCGAAGGAGCCGGCCAGGACCAGGCCCGCGGTGGCGATGGCGGGCGTGGTGTGGCGGACGGCGCGGGCCACGGCGCCGCGGACCGGGCCGGGCTGCTCCATCTCCTCCCGGATCCGGTCGGTGATGAGGATGTTGTAGTCCGTGCCCAGCGCCACCACGAACAGGAACAGCACCAGCGGCAGGGTGAAGCTGACGCCGGGCTTGTCCAGCAGGTGCTGGAACACCAGGGTCGAGGCGCCGAGGGTGGCGGCGAAGCCGAGCCCGACCGCGAGCATCAGCACCAGCGGGGCCAGCAGGCTGCGCAGGAGCAGCAGAAGGATCAGGGCGATCAGGGCGGCCGCGACCGGGAAGACCACGGTCAGGTCGTGGTCGACGGCGACCGAGATGTCCGCGAAGATCGCCGCCGTGCCGCCCACATGGGCGCTGGTACCGGCCGGGGTGTTCGCCGCGACGGCGGCGCGGACCGGGCCGGAGGCCAGCTCGCGGGCCTTCGCGCTCTGGGTGTCGGCGGTCAGGTAGAGGTCGATCCGGGCGGCGCGGGCGTCCGGGCTCAGCACCGTGCCACCGACCTGGCCGACCCCCTCGACCTTGCCGAGGGCGCGGGAGAGGCCGTCCAGCTTGCCCGGGTCCACGGGGCCGCCGCCGGCGGCGGTGACGTAGACGCTGGTCGGGTCGGACACGCCGGCCGGCAGCGCCCGGGAGATCTCGGTGGCGGTGGCCGCCGCAGCGGTCTTGGAGCCGCCGCCCTGGCCGTAGTCCATCGTGATGCCGACCGTCCCGGCGGCCAGGGCGCCGAGCAGCGCGACGGAGGCCAGCAGCATCGCGGCGGGCCGACGGGCGACCAGCGCGCCGAAGCGGGCGGCGGCACCCTCGCGCGGCTGCCGCCGCAGGCTCTTGGACGGCCAGAAGATCTTGCGGCCGCAGGCGGCGAGCAGGGCGGGCATCAGGGTGAGGCTGCCCAGCAGCATCACCAGGACGGCGACCGCGATGGCCGGGCCGAGCGAGCGGAACTGGCCGAAGCTGGCGACACCCAGGGTCGCGAAGGCGGCCACGATGGTCAGCGCGGCGGAGGTGATCGCCGTACCGACCCGGCCGGCCACCTCGGCGGCGGCCTCCCGGGCGGGCTGCTCGGGCCGGGACCGCAGGTGCTCGCGGAACCGGAAGAGCAGGAACAGCAGGTAGTCGATCCCGATGCCCAGCAGCACCACGGAGATCAGGCCCGGGGTGGAGGCGTCCAGCTTGAGCCCGGTCAGGGAGGCCGCGCCGGCCACGGCCCCGCCGGCCACACCACCGATGAAGGCGACGGCGAGCAGCGGCAGCACGGCGGCCAGCACGCTGCGGAACACCAGCACGTTGAGCAGCACGATCAGGCCCATCACCAGGGCTCCGCCGACCTTGGTGGCGGTCCGGTTGTCGTCGGCCGAGTCGGCGGCCTCCGCCAGGCCACCGGTGAACCCGGTGCGCATCCCGGCCTCGGCGAACTGAGCGCGGGTGGCGTCCCGGAAGGCGCGGTAGACCTTCTGGACCCCGTCGTCCCCGGCGTTGCCGGTCAGTTCGGCGCTCAGCAACTCGAAGCTCCGGTCGGGGGCGACCATCGCGGGGGCGACCTTGGGGGTCTGGGAGCGGTCCGGCAGCAGGAAGCTCGGCTCGTCCTTCATCCGGGGCATCTCCACCCGGCGCTGGCCGAGCTTCGCCGCCTCGGCCCCGATCCGCTTCTCGTCGGCGGGGGTGAGGGCCTTGCCGTCGGTCCTGGCCACCAGCACCGTCACCGTGGTGGCGTCCGGGTCGATCCCGAAGTTCTCCTCGGCGATCCGCAGGGCCGCCGCCGAGTCGTAGCTCGCGGGCAGGAAGTCGCCGCTCTGCGACTGGGTGACGCGGGACATCAGCATCGGGCTCAGCAGGGTGAGCCCGACGCCGAGGACCGCCCAGAGGGCGATGACCTTCCACGCGTTCCTGGTCGAGAAACGGGTCAGTGCGCGGATCACGCTGCCCTCCGGTGGCTGGACGCGAACGTCGGCTTGGGAACCGGGGGTTCCCGGCCTGTTCCAAGACCATCAGGTGGAAGGGGGGTCCGGCGTCGGGGCGACGGACGATCCGGACCGGGGGTCCTGCTCCCCCGGCCCGCCCGGACCCGGGACCGTGGTCCTGGGCCCGGCCTCCGGCTCTCGGCCGCGGGGACCACGCCCGGCCCGGCGGGCCGGTGCCAGAATGGGGGCGTCATGGCTGATCAGCCCGGGAGGACCGAGATGGACGGGCGTCAGCGCCCCGCAGCGGGCACGGCCGATGCCGGGGGTCCGCCCGGAAGCCCGCCCGGCACAGCGGACGGCACCCCGTGGAGCCACACCGACGGGCTGGTGGCCGTCGGCGCCGGCCTGCTCGACCTGGTGGCCTACCTGCTCTTCGACCAGGTCGAGGGCGACCGCAGCATCAGCGTCCCGGGCTTCCTCGTCCTGCTGCTGTCGGGCCTGCCGCTGGTCGCCCGGCGCCACCGCCCGCTGGGGACGCTCGCCGCCGTCCTGGTGCTGGGGAGCCTGGCCAACGTGCTCGCGCCGATGGGGGCTCACTTCGGCGCCGTCCTCACGGTGGCCGTGTACTCGGTCGCCCGGCACTGCAGCGGTCGTGCCACCGCCGCCGCGAGCGCGGCGACGGCATTGGCGACCATGATCAGCCAGAGCGGCTTCGGCGTCCCGGGCTCGGCGGAAGCCATCGCCGCCACCGCCTCCACCGCGCTAGTGGCCGCCGGCGGCCTCGCGATCTCGCGCTGGCAGCGCGAGGTCGCGGCCAACCGCCAGTTGCTGGCCGACCGCGCGGTGGCCGAGGAACGCCGCCGCATCGCACGGGAGCTGCACGACATCGTGGCCCACCACATCACCACCATGCAGCTGATGGCGGGCGGCGCCCGGGCCAACCTCGCCAACCCGGAGGTGGTCCGGGACGCCCTGGTCACCCTGGAGTCCTCCGGCCGGCTGGCCCTGCGCGAGATGCGCCAGCTGCTGAACGTCCTGCGGGCCGGCGACGAACCGGACGCCGCCCCGCCCTCGCCCCAGCCCGGGGTGGAGGACCTCGACCGGCTGGTCGAGGAGTCCCGCCGGGCCGGACTGCCCACCGAGCTCAGCGTCCTCGGCGCCCCGCAGCCGCTGCCGCCGACCGTCGGCCTGACGGTGTTCCGGATCGTCCAGGAGGGCCTCACCAACGCCCGCAAGTACGCCGGACCGGCCCGCGCGTCCGTCCGGATCGGCTACCGGTCGGACGGGATCACCGTCGAGGTGCTGGACGACGGCGCGGGCTTCGCCCCGCCGGACACCGGGCCGGCCGCCGGGGAGCGGGGCGGCTACGGCCTGATCGGCATGCGCGAACGGGTCGCCCTGCACGGCGGCGCACTGACAACCGGTCCACGGCCGGAGGGCGGCTTCGCCGTCCTGGCCGAACTGCCGCTGGCCCCCGACGAGACCGCAGAGGCGGCCGTCCAGCACGGGAAGGTGACCCGATGACCACCACGACGCCCCCGATCCGGGTCCTCCTCGTGGACGACCAGCCGCTGGTGCGGCGCGGGCTGTCGCTGATCCTCTCGCCGGACCCGACCGTCGAGGTGGTGGGCGAGGCCGAGGACGGCGAACAGGCCGTCGCCCTGGCCCACCGGCTGCGCCCCGACGTCGTGGTGATGGACATCCGGATGCCCGTCCTGGACGGCGTCGGCGCCACCGAGGAGCTGTCCCGCACCCTGCCCGACTGCAAGGTCCTGGCGCTCAGCACCTTCGACATGGACGAGTACGTGGTGGCCGCGCTGCGGGCCGGGGCCCACGGCTTCCTCCCCAAGGACGTCTCGCCGGAGGACCTCGGCGCGGCGATCCGCACCGTCCACGCCGGAGAGGCGGTGGTCGCGCCGCGGCTGCTCTCCCGGCTGATCTCCACCTACGTCCGGGCGCCCCTCGACACCCCGCCGCCGCCCGCCGCCGCCGTGACGGGCGAGCTCACACCGCGCGAGGTGGAGGTCTGGCGGCTGATGGCCACCGGCCTCGACAACACCGGGATCGCCCGCTCCATGGACATCAGTCACTCCACGGTGAAGAACCACATCACCAGCATCTTCGGCAAGCTGGACGTCCGCGACCGCGCCCAGGCGGTCATCGCCGCCTACGAGTCCGGCCTGATCACCGCCCGCACGGGCGGCGGCGACCAGACCGGGGCCCAGGCCTAGAGCCCGTCCGGACGTCACTCGGCGCACGCGGCGAGGATGGCGGGACTGCCGTCGTCGGTCACCCCGGGATCGCGCAATGCTCGAGTCAAGGCCACAGAGCGTCATTGACCAGTTGTGATTTTAATGTTTCGAAAATGATCAATTATTTATTGAATCATCGCCAAGATACGACAGAATTACACGGTCGCGAGACTTCTCCCCTAGCCTGTCGCCCTATGCGCCCATGCAGGTGCGGCCTCACCCTCGTTGTATCGAGGCGCCCGCATCCGACTGGAAGGAGACGGCACCATGACCGAGCAGATCTCCAATACCCCGCCGGTATACACCGAGGTCACAGAAGTTACGCCAGAAAAATGCTCGGACTGGATGGAGAAGCGGACATGCAACCGCGTCCCCCTGAAACGGTCGAACATCGACAAATTCAGGACCATCCTTCGCAGTGGCCAGTTCCGCACCACCCATCAGGGATTCGCCCTCGACTGGCACGGCTGCCTCATTGACGGGCAACACCGCGCCGCGGCGATCATCGACACCGGGATGACTGTGACCGCCCAGGTCACCTACAACCTCGATCCCGAGACCTTCGCCGCCATCGACGGCGGACGCGTGCGGACCGCCGGTGACTTCGTCGCCCAGATCACCGAGATGAAGCAGAGCAACTCCAACGTCTACGCAGCCGCACTGAAAGTCCTGGCCAACCGTGACGCCTGCCATCACTGGACCCGCTGGACCAGCGGCCGGCTCACCGCCGAACAACTCCAGGACTTGGTATCCAGGTGGCCGGTCGAGGAGGAGCGAATCGTCCGAATGGTGGCCAAGGGCAAGCAGTGCCACGCCAGCGCGACCGGGCTCGTCGTGGCCTACAAGATCATCACAGAGAGCTGGCCAAGCCACGTGGCAGACCTCTTCTTCGACGGTATCGGCGAAGCCAGTAGGGAGTTCGTCGGCCGCGACCCGCGGGCCGTCTACACCAACACCTTGATCAATGTGAATCGCGGGGCCATCAGCCGGGACAGCGTGCAGCAGTCCGCGCAGGCCATCAAAGCCTTCAACGCGCTCGTCTCGGGCGAGACCATCGGCACCCTCAAGAAGATGAAGATGAGCGGCGTCAAGATCGTGATGGACAAGCGGACCGGCGAGGAGGTGCAACAGGAGTACCTGGCCGACCGCTACCCGGATGTCATCCCACCTGCGCTCGACCTGAGCGCCAAGTGGCTCGGGACCGACAGCACGGGCCTCAGCTGACCCACCCGTGCGCCGCTCGCCACCGGCCCCGGTCGCACCACGACCGGGGCGCCCGCGCGTCGTCGATCGATTCCCCGGAGCCCCGGTCGCAGCCCGCACGACCTCAGTTCCGCCGAGCGACGATCATCAGCGTGTTCGGCTGCGCGCGAGGAGAGGTACCCAGCTCGAAGGTCCGGACGATCCGCATGCCCGCAGTACCCAAGGCACTGCGCCAACCCTGCTCGTCGAGTTCCCATCGAGCGACCGGTCGCCCCGGCCCTCCGGGCAGCGGGAGAAGGTCCGGCCGGGGTTGCGCCCCTCGCGCTCTCGGAATGCCGCCCCGGCTCGGATGGGGTACCGAGAATGCGAGGATTCCCTGCCTCCGCAGTCGGCGGGCGACTGCCGCGAGCAGGAGCGACGGACTCACGAGACCGACAGCTCCGAACACCGAGTAGACAACATCGAACTCGCTCCGGCCCAGATTGAGAAAATCCAGGGCGTCGAAGGTCACGAACGTCAGGCCGGCCAATCTGCCGTAGCTCTCATTGGCCTGCTTGATCTGCAGGTCGACGAGATCGACGGCGGTGACCTCGGCGCCGTGAAGACCCGCCAGGTGCGCCGCATTCCGCCCGTATCCGCATCCCAGCTCCAGGATCCGCCGCCGCCGGAGCTCCTGGCCGAGTACCGGGGTGCCCGGCCCCATCCCTGGAGCCGTGCCCCATTCGAACCGCTCGGGCGGTGGCAGCGAACCGCTGCGGCTTGGTCGGTCCTGCAAAGCATAGGAATGCCATGGAGAGCTCTTCTCGATCATGCTGGTCTCCCGAGAGCGGGGTCGGGCGGGAACCACTGGAGATGCGCGGAGAGGGCCGGGGCAACTCACGGCTGCCCCGACCTCCGCGCATCCTCAGCCGGCGAACGAGGGCCGGTACGCGCGGACCCGCGCGATCCATTCCGCCTTGAACTCCTGCAGGTCCTCACGGAAGGCGGACAGCGAGGCCCCGTAGGGTGCCACCACACCACCGGTCATGTCGGCAGCCGCCTGGCAGCCGTGCACCAATCGGCCCCCCAGGGCCGCGTGGGCCTTGATCGACTCCACTCGACGGTGCTCGTTGAACCATCCACCGTGGTAGAGCTCGTCGAGCATCATGCCCTGCTCGTCGTCGAGACCGAACACAACACCGGTGGCGGCCGGGAAGAACCAGCACGGCCCAACATTGGAAATGTGCCCGTCGAGTTCCACCTTGTTCAGCGCCATGAGCGTGGCCGCCTCGTGCAACATCCGCAGGTGCTCGGCGCCGACCTGCGGGGTGGCTGCTCCAACCAGCTGCTCCTCCCGGAAGAGGTAGCCGTACACCTCGTACGCCGTCCTGAGCACCCTCGCGGCGTCAGTGGTGGACTCACCGTGGGCCCTGATGAACTCCAGGGTCAGCTGCTCCACCGAACTCGACGTCGTCTCCTGGACGGGAAGCAGCTCGGAGACCACCTTCTCCCAGTCCGCCACGAACCAGCTGCACGACTCGAAGCGGAAGAAGTACGCGGCCGGATCGACCGTGACCACCCTGCCTTCGACCGTGATACCCGGCAGTCGGCTCCACCCGGGGTGGAACGCCGTGGGGAAGGTCACGGAGATGACATCACCTCGGGAATCGACCGCCGACCGGTCCATGGAGTCCCCTTCGCCGCAGGCCTCACAGGTCGAAAATTTAATCATCATTTCTTCCTTTCGTGGAAAATGAGAACCAGCGATACATGAAATCCATGGTCGAGGTTCCGTTCGATCACCGGACGTCAGTTCGCCATATCGCCTCGCCCGGCGATCGGCACGAACTGTACGTTGTCCAACGTTTCCCGTCTCGCCATTACGGGCTTCCGATGAATCTTTTTGAACATGCCCCATGAGAGCCCAGCTCCTCTCGTGGCGACTGATTCCGGCACTACCCATTCGCCCCGGCTCGGCAAAAGGCGCATACTGGGCTCTCATGGCCTATGACTTACAAAAGAGCGAAAATAAAATGACATCAGAAAATACTATTGATCCTTTCAGTGACACCTCCTTGGCGACAACCAGGTGAGCGTCGGCGGGATGGGGATCCCTCGCCTTCAGGAGTTGACCTATATCGAGTCCGCGGCAGTGGCAGTGGCGAACGGGGAACCTTTCGAACGAATCCGCCTCTCCGTCCTCGACCGGGCGGAGAGGATCGCACGGAACAGCGACCACGACGGAACGTTCGACTCGTCGAAGTGGGAGAAACGACGCCAGGACCCGATGAGCTATGTGCACAACACCGTCGATGTCCTCAAGGAGCTGATGCGTCTGGGCTGGGTGGAGCGCCACGTACTCCCCTCGACTCCGCGATCCGCCTACGCCCACGCCCACGTGACCTACGAGACGACTCCGGCAGGACTGGCCTGGACCGATCTGGTCAAGCAGGATCAGGTCGCCGGCTACAACGCCCTGGTCGGCGCCCTGCTGAAAGCCCACCCGCAGTTCGAGGGATTCCTCCGCCTGGTCGGGTCAAGGCCTGACAGCACGGCCGACCACCTCACCGTCCCCCTGCTGCGCACCGACGGATCCTCCGAACTCGGTGACAGCGCATACCTCACGGCCTTCGTCGGACATGTCGTAGAAGCCGCACGGACAGGCGATCTGGGTTGGTCGGAAGAGCCGGAGATCATCGAGCACAGGCTTCGCACCTACGTGGACCGGGCTCTGGAACGGTGGGCCGCCCGGGCCAAGCAGCGTGCGGCCAAGGAGGACCGGACTCCGGAGCGGCCGACCACTCGAAAGCGACTCGTCATGCTGTGCGAGGAAGCCACCGTCCGGCTTGCGTTCACCGCTGCCGGCTGCCCCATGGACTACATCAGCCATGAACTGCTTCGTCGCTGGACCAGGTCACTGGGGCTCGCCAACTTCAGCTACTACGCCCCCGGACCGCATGCGCTGCGCCTCTGGGCCACTGGCACCGTGTCCGGCACAGGGGACCAGGTGGCCTTCCGCCGCACGGTTGGACCGCAGGTCCGGCAATCCGTACTCGCTGCGCTGCCACGGATCTGGAGCACGGAGGAGGGCCTGCTGGACGACGCCACCTACCATCCGGTCTGGCGCGTTCGGGCCGCAGTCTGCTGGGAACTGCGGATCTCCGACGAGGAGTTCGATGCCGCTATTGCCGCGGCCTACCACGGTGAACTGCCCGATCCGGGGTTCCGGATCCATCTCGACGAGGCCTCCCAGCTTCGTACTCCCGGCTCGGTCCGACCGCTCGTTCTGCCCAGCAGCACCGGGCAGGACCGGGTCTTCCACGTCATGAGCCTGTACAGCGCACGCCGCGCAGAGGAGGTGGCTTCCGGATGAGCGCCAACGAGTCGGTGCCCAGCGTCGTCTGGATCAGACGGGAATGGCATCTGCGTAACAACCCCTTCCCTGCCACCGGGGTGGCCAGGATCGGTGGTACAGACGCCAGAGAGAACGGCCTGTTGTACGAGCCCGACGTCCATGCCGATCAACTCAAGGAATCCATCGAGAAGTTCGTACTCGGGATGTCCTTCTCCGGACTCAAGTTCGGCTACCTGTGGTCTGCCGGCGTCATTCCCGGAGAGTCCGACGCCCGCGGCTTCGGCAAGTCCGTGCTCATGCAGCATCTGGCCGGAGCGATCAATGCCGACTTCGGCAGTACGGTCTACCAGCAGGCCGGCCTCGACGAAGCCGACGCGCGGGAGATCCCGATCTGCAGCCTGTTCACCGGCTTCGACACCGCACACGTCAGGACGCTCGGCGCGGCTCTCTTCGCCGCAGTCGAGTACGCGGTGAAGTTCCGGACCGGGGACGGCCCCTCCCTGGTTGGTCAGCTGCGCCGGAGACTGGCCGAACGAGTCGGAGACAGCGACGTCAAGGAACTCACGAAGGCCGTGGCGGACACCCACCGCACGCTGCGAGGACGGACGCTCGGCCCGCCGGACGACAAGTTGATCGTGGCGCTGTGCGACGAGGCCCCGAACGCGGCCGCCGACTACCTGACCAAGATCTCATCAGTGTCCCGCTCCCGAAACGGTGCCCTTCATATGGCCTCGTTCCTGCTGTTCGCGGCCGCCGCTGGGATCAAGCACGTTCTGCTCTGCTGCGACCAGCTGGAGGACCTGGCCAGCACCACCACGACAAAGGCCAAGCGGGATCTGGAGATCGAACGATTCCGGGACATCATCGTGGAGACCCTTCCTATGGCGGACATGGTGACTCTGGTCGCCACCATGCACCCAAGGGCTTCGATGACGATGAGGAGCGCATGGTCGCTCGCCGACCTGCCCAGCTTCGACCTCACACCGGCCAACCGGCTTCGCACGGTGGAGCTTCCGCCCCTGCGCGATGCGATTCAGGCCGCTCAGCTCCTCAAGCCCTATCTCGCCGCGGCCACCAAGGAGGACGCCCAACGCGAGGACGAGCTCTTCCCGTTCACCGCCGACGCGGTTGTCTGCCTTTTCGAGCGTTCTGCGCGGAAGCCTCGTGATGTCCTCCGGAAAGCTCACGTCGTACTGGATGCCGCCGCCAAACGGAACCTTTCGCGAATCACGGGGCAGGACGTGGAGGCGGCACTGGACGTCCCGGTCCAGCGTGGTCCGGGTCAGATCGAGCTCACTGAGTCGACCGGAATGCCCGATTGGAGTCGGGGCTGAGCGAACTCACTGAACCAGCAACCCCGTTCTCAACCCCGCATGGCCAGGTCTTCCCAGAGAGCGAGTTCAACCGCCCCACGGTGGTACTGCCTTTCCTCCGGGGCCAGTTCCTCGTAGCGCTCCACCAATCGTTGCGCTGTCACACCGACGCTGTCGTTGATCTCTCGCTCCACGACCTCCCAATCGAACCGGAGCTTCGGATCATGCAACTCCTCCCGCGGAAGGAACCGGCAGGATGCCCAACAGATAATGTCCGGTGCGTACTTGATGAGCAAACCATGCCCGCGCTGTCGGTTCTTCGGGACAGCGTGCAGCGCTGTCCTCGCCGCACGCCAAACCTCGACTGCGCGCATGACTCCAACCGGCGTCATGCGCGCGTGAAAGAGCCGCCGATGCGCAGGTGACTCGATTTCCCCCCAGAGTTGCGCCAGTCCTTCGGCGGTAGAGGCCAGATGGGCGATCTCCGGGCTCGGGCCGGACACGCAGGCGAGCGCCCGGGTCACCTCCGCCATCGACCACTGCTCCCCACGAGGCCCTGTCGCGACCCCTCGGCGCGGCTCGAACGCCCCCCGCTCCCAGTCGGCCTTCACCAATCGGTCGACGTTGGGGCTACGTACCAAGCGATCCTGTGCGGTACGGATGCTCAGGTATACGTCTGCCCGGTCATGGAGCCGGCGCGCACGTTCTCGCTCCGCACCGCACACCACCTCGACCCGGAGCAGCGCCCGGCTCACGTGGTCCGGCCCGAGTTCATCGAGAACCAGAGCGATGGTTCGGAGGCGCTGGTACCCGTCGATGATCTCAACCCCGTCGAGCCACAAGAACTCCGCGAACCTTCCGCGGTCCCCGGTGAGGCGGACGGTGTCGGCTCCGAGGGTGACGGCCCCGATCGCACCGAAGTCTTCCGGCCGCTCCCGCAGGAGGTCCACCAGGGCGAGCGCAGGAGCCTCGTCGTGAAGAAAGCCGCGAACGCTGTTGAAGCGTCTCGGAGAATCCGTGCCGACCGCGAGGTGAGCCAGCTCCAGCGCCGCAACGTCAGTTGCGAGAGACCGCATCAATCGAGCTGCGTGCAAAGGCCGTAGCAGCACACCAGGGCCTCCGGAAGCCGTCGGAACGACGGGACGGATCTGTGTCACACCTACTCAACGCGGCCAGAGCCAAAGCGTGACGCTCGGACAGATGACCGCACAATGAACCGGCTCCCCCGTCCTGCGGGACAACTACGGCGACGTGATCAGGACGCGCGAACCGGGTCGCAGCGAGCTCCCAAAGGCTCCCACCTGCTTCATCGGCTCCGGTCTCGCCAGGTCCTGGGCAGCTCTGGTCTCTTCCCCGGAGATGGCTGCACCCTGCCGAGGGACTCCGATCGACGCATCCGGTGCCCGGGGTCCGCCAGCACGCCGCAGCGACTCAGTCGGTACCGAGGGTGCCGAGGATCACCGGGTCGTGGGCGAGGTCGGCGAGGAGGGCGTCCAGCTTGGCGCGGTCGACCGAGGGCATCAGGAAGACGTGCACGTAGCCGCGCAGGCCGGCCGGGTCGCCGGGGGTGGTCAGGACGTTCTCGGAGGAGAGCGACCACTTGGCCACCAGCGCGGGGCTGGGCTTGCGGAAGCGCACGGTGATCGCGCCCGGGGTGCGGGCGGGCCAGAGCTCGGCGCCGGTCTCCCGCTCCAGTTCGCGCAGCCCGCTTTCCAGGTACTCGGCCAGCTCCTGGGAGCGGCGGATCCGGTCGACCTGGTCGCGGTAGGAGAGCCGGGACAGGTGGTCCCACAGCACCAGCGGCGAGAACCCGTTGCGGGAGCCGGCGAAGGTGCTGTCCGGGGCGCCGATGTACTCGGGCTGGGTCGGCGGTTCGAGCTGGTACTTGGTCTTGGTCATGAAGACGCCGCAGGGCCACGGCACACCGGCCCACTTGTGCCCGCTCATCGCGATCGACGCGACCATGTCGACCTCCCTGACCTCCCCGGACTCCCGGGTCGGCAGGGTGAGGCCGAAGTCGAACTCCGACAGCTCGGCCTCCGGCGTCCAGCCGAACGCCGGGTCCGCCGCGGCCATCCGCAGGAACGGCGCGTAGCCGGCGCCGAGCGCGCCGTCCACGTGGATCCAGAAGCCCCGGCGGGCGTCGTCCCCGGCGCCGGGCAGCAGCCCGTGCCGCTCGAAGACCGGCAGCAGCAGCTCGCACGCGCCCCGGACGTCGTCGTGGGCGCCCTTGAAGGTGCTGCCGAGGTTGAAGTTGACGAAGATCGGGTGCCCCTTCGCCGCGAAGAACTCCACCAGGACGGCGAGCGCTTCGGCGTCCACCGCCCCGGATCCGTCCCAGGAGCGGCCGGACGGGCCGGGCATCGAGGGCACCTCGGCGGGCCAGTCGCCGCCGAGCGGGCACTCGCCGGGGTAGTCCGCCGCGCCCACGGCGGCGAAGGTGTCGACGCCGAGCACCCGGACGGCCTTGGCGAAGGAGTAGTGGGTGTCCTCGGAGTAGAAGGCCACCGGCCGGGGCGCGCCGGGCCGGGTCAGGTAGTCGCGCGCGTTCCAGAGCGCGTACATGTTGCCCTCGGTCGAGCCCATGGACAGCATGTAGCCCCAGTACGACTCCGGGTCGGCCGGGTCGTACGACGGCCCGGCGTGCCAGAGCCGCGCGTAGTAGTCGAGCACCGCGCGCTCGACGACCTTGGTGTTGGGCTTGTAGCCACCGCTCTGGAACGGGTCGCCGAGGTTGTTGATGTTACTGAGCATGAAGCGGGCGAGGTCGAGCGCGCTGCCCGCGAGCTCCTGGGTGGCCTGGTAGCCGACCAGGTGCCGGCGCTTGCGGGTGAGGTAGCCGTCCATCCGGTCGAGCGCGCGCAGCCGCTCGCCGTCGGTGAGGCCCTCGGCGGGTATCGCGAAGTCACCGCGCTCCGGCTCCGCGTCGAGGTCGGCGGTGCCGGCGAGGTCGAGAGCAGCGGGGGCCGGGGCCTGTGCCGGGAGCAGTGGGGCGGGGACGGTGGTGGGGCTCATGGGCGCGGCACTCCGGGTTCGCTGGGCGGGGTCGGCCGGGGCCGCTCACCCGCCAGAATGGAACTTCTCCGCACCCCGGCGACAGCCTTCCGAACAAGATTCGAAATCGATCATGTTTGCCTTGCCAATGTGCGGCCGGGTCGGCGACTCTGGGCGACGTGCCGAATTTTCCGCAGGCCCACCGGGCGCCCGTCGACGACATCGACCGCGCGATTCTGCGCGTCCTCGCCGAGAACGCCCGCACGCCGAACAACGCGCTCGCCGAGGCCGTGGGCATCGCCCCCTCGACCTGCCTGGCGCGGGTGCGCACCCTGCGCGAACGCGGCATCATCCGCGCCTTCCGGACCGAGATCGACCCGGCGGCGATCGGACTGCCGCTGCAGGCGATGATCTCGGTCCGGTTGCGGGCGCACACCCGTGAGCAGAACGAGAGCTTCCGCAGCAGCGCGCCCGACCTGCCCGGCGTCCTGGCGGTGTTCCACATGGCCGGGTCCGACGACTACCTGCTGCATGTGGGCGTGGCCGGACCGGAGGAGCTGCGCGACTTCGTGGTGGACCACCTCACCACCCACCCGGCGGTGGCGCAGACCCGGACCAACCTGATCTTCGAGCAGATCCCCGGCCGCCGGTACCTCACGAACGACGGCTGACGTCCGGCCCCCGCCGTCTCGTCACCGGCCGGGCCCCGCCCTCACCGCCCGTCGGCGTACAGGGACTGCACCGCGGCGTACCCGGGAGTGCCGGCTGCGGCCGCCGGGGCGCCGTCGCGGACGGCGAGGGCGGTCGAGACGGCGGCCCCGAGGGCGGTCCGGTAGAGCAGCGAGCCGAGACTGACCCGGGCGACCCCGAGCGCCGCGAGTTCGGCCAGGGTGGGGCCGGTCGGGGACCAGAGGATGTTCAGCGGGGCGGTGACGGTGCCGCGGATCCGCGCGACGGCGGCCGGGTCGGTCAGCCCGGGCACGAACAGGCCGTCCGCGCCCGCCTGTTCGTAGGCGGCGAGTCGGCGGCCGGTCTCCTCGGCGGGATCCGGCACCGCGAGCCAGTGGGTGTCGGTGCGGGCGTTGACGAACAGCGCCGGCACCGCGGCCTTGATCGCGGAGATCTTGGCGGTGTGCACGGTCGCGGGGGTGAGTGTGCCGTCCGGGCGGCCGTCCTCCAGATTGACGCCGACCACCCCGTACTCCGCCAACTCGACGGCCAGGTCGGCGACTTCGGCCGGGTCGTCGCTGAACCCGTTCTCCACGTCGACGGAGAGCAGGTAGCGCCCGGACCGGCCGAGGCGCCGGGCCAGCCGGAGCGTCTCGTCCCGGGTGGCAGCGGCACCGTCGGGCAGCCCGGCCGCCGCCGCGACGCCGAGGCTGGTGGTGCCGATCGCGGCGAAGCCCTGCTCGGCGAGGACGGCGGCGGAGGCGTGGTCCCAGGCGTTGGGGAGCAGCAGCGGCTCGCCCGGGCGGCGGTGGAGGGCGGCGAACGGGGTGTCCAGCGGGGCGGTGCTCATCGGACGGTCCTCTCGTACGGACGGGGATCGGGTCGGTCGGGTCGGGTCGGGTCGGGTCCCCGGCGGCTCGGGCGTCGGAAGCGGTGCCCCGGGCGCCGCCCCCACGGTAGGACCGCGACGTTTCGGCGCCCGCCGAACCGTCCCGGGGGCACCATGGAGCCATGTCCCTCGCCCGACTGGCCGCCCTGCTCGCCGATCCCACCCGAGCCGCGTTCTGCACGGCCCTGCTCGACGGCCGCGCCTGGACCGCCGGTGAACTCGCCCGGCACGCGGGCGTGGCACCGTCCACCGCCAGCGAGCACCTCTCCCGGCTGATCGACGGCGGTCTGCTGGCCGAGGAGCGGCAGGGCCGGCACCGCTACGTCCGGCTGGCCGGACCGGAGGTCGCCACGCTGATCGAGGACCTGTCCGCCTTCACACCCCTGAGCGGAACGCCGGGTGAAACGCCGGACGGAACTCCGGGCCGAACTCCGGGCCGAACTCCGGGCCGGACGCCGGCCGCCGGTTCCCCCGCCCCGCGCTCCCTGCGCGAGAGCACCCGGCTGAGCGCCGAGGCCCGCGCCCGGACCTGCTACGACCACCTCGCCGGCCGGCTGGGCGTGACGGTCGGCGACGCCGTGCTGGCCCGCGGCCTGGTGACGGAGGAGGACGGCCCGGCCCTGACCGCCCTCGGCCGGGCCTGGCTGACCGACCTGGGCGCCGAACTGCCGTCCCGGGCCGGACGCCCCGGCGCCCGCCCGGTGGTCCGCACCTGCCTGGACTGGACGGAACGGCGCAACCACCTGGGCGGAGCCTTCGGCGCGCTGCTCTGCCGGACGGCGCTGGACCGGAACTGGGTGGAGCGGATCGGCTCCGGCCGCGCGCTGCGGGTCACCCCGGACGGCGAGCGGGCCCTGCGCGAACTGCTCGGCGTGGAGCCCCTGCCCGCCTGACCCGGCCCCGCTCCGCCCTCACCCGGTCGCCGCCCGCCGCCGCCCCTCAGCCCATCGTCCTCGCCCCGTCCAGCGACTCCCGGATGATGTCGGCGTGCCCGGCGTGCTGCGCCGTCTCCGCGATGATGTGCAGCAGCACCCGCCGCGCCGACCAGACGGCGCCGGGCTCGAACCACGGCGCCGCGGGCAGCGGATGCCCCAGGTCCAGGTCCGGCAGACTCGCCACCAGCGCGTCCGTCGCGGCGGCCACCTGCTCGTACCCGGCGAGCAGCCCGGCCAGGGTCTCCCCCTCGGCCATGCTGAACTGCGCCTCCCAGTCGCCGGGGTCGGACACCATCGCGTCCGCGCCGCCGACCACGAACCGCATCCAGCCCGCCTCCGTCCCGGCCACGTGCTTGATCAGCCCGCCCAGGCACAGCGCGCTGGCGGTGGTGCGCCGGGCGGCCTGCTCGTCGGTGAGGTCGCGGACCGTGTAGCGCAGGAACCCCCGGTGCTTGTCGAGGGTCTGCAGCAGGTCCGCCCGCTCGCCGCCGAGCCCGGCAGCCCCCGCCGGCTGCGGCGCGCTCACTCGGCGACCATGACCGGCATGTCCCCGGCCGTCCGGCCGAGGTCGATCACGCCGAACGCCGCGCCCTGCGGGTCGCCGACCGCCGCGAACCGGCCGAACGGGCTGTCCATCGGGCCGAAGTACAGCTTTCCGCCCCGGTCGGTGACCTTGGCGACGGTGGCGTCGCAGTCGTCCACGGCGAAGTACACGCTGAGGTAGTTCGGCGCCTCGGCCGGCAGATCGGTCGGTCCCGCCAGCATCCGGCCGAGCACCGGCTGCTCCCGGACGTGGAAGATCTTGTAGTCCACCTGCTCCGAGTCCATCCGCTTCACGGCGTAGGGGAAGACGGCGGGGAAGAAGCGGTCGGCGGCGGCCTCGTCGCGGGTGATGACCTCGGCCCAGGTGTACGCGCCCGACGCGCCCTGCTTCTCGAAGCCCTCGTGGGTCCCGGCCTGCCAGACGCCGAAGACGACCCCGGCCGGGTCCTTGGCGATCACCATCGAGCCGAACTCGCCGACGGCCATCGGGCCCATCAGGACCTCGCCCCCGGCGGCGCGGATCTTCTCGGCGCTGGTGGCGGCGTCGGGCGAGGCGAGGTAGAGGCACCAGGCGGACACCGCGGTCCCGTCCTGGCCGGGCATCGGCGGGACGATCGCCGCGACCGCCTTGCCGTCGGAGTAGGCCTGGGTGTAGTTGCCGTACTCGGAGGAGGACTCACCGAAGGTCCAGCCGAGTACGTCGCCGTAGAAGGCCTTGGCGCCCTCCACGTCGGTGAACATCGCGTCGGCCCAGCAGGGCGTTCCTTCGGGTAGCACGGGCATGGCAAAGCCTCTCGTGTGGCGTTTTGTCCCGGTTCGCCACCCTAGCCAGTACCCTGCCCCCGCGCGCGCCAAAAGGCCGGCGGCCCGCCGGGAGGACCAGTCCC
>NZ_JAIY01000004.1:413401-453061 GCF_000710405.2 Kitasatospora sp. MBT66
CCCGGCCCCGGCTCCTCAGGACCCGACCGCGACCCGGCCGAAGCCGCCCGCCACCGAGGCCGCCGAGGTGCCGAGCCCGGTCGGCCGCGCCGACAGCGCGCCCACCGCGGCACCGGCCGGCTCCACCGCCTCCTCCGCCGCCGCCCCGGCCGCGTCCCGCCCGAAGTGCCGCAGCAGGTCCTCCTCCCGGTACCGGCGGCAGTCCCGGTGCCAGACCAGGATCCCGGCGAGCCAGTTCTCCAGCTCCTTCACGTACCCGGCGAGCGTCGCCCGAGCCGGGCCGTCCAGCCCGAAGTCCTCGAACAGCACCGGGAACTCCTCGGCCGCCACGTGCCGGAACTGGTCGAGCCGCGAGTGCATCAGGTCGTCGACGATCCGCACCGCCGCCGGGTAGTCGCAGTCGAAGAAGTTCTGCACCACCAGGGCGGCGTTGTGCACCTCGCCCTCGAACTCCACCTCCTTCTGGTACGAGTGGAGGTCGTTCATCAGCGCCGCGTAGTCGGCGGCCGCGTTCTCCAGCGAGCGCATCGGGCCGCTGGCGTAGACGCCGTCCGGCACGACCTTCCCGTGCGCCAGCCGGGACAGCGCCATCGTGAGGTCGGAGCCGAAGGTGGCGCGGCGCATCTCCAGGTAGTCGACCGGGTCCGGGATCCGGTTCTGGATCTGGTTGTTGAGCTCCCAGATCCAGCTCTCCACCATCGTGTCGACGGCCGTGCGGAACTTCCCCCGGGCCTCGGGCGCCATCGGTCCCGCGGTCCGCGCCCAGAGGTCGGCCAGCGCGCGCTCCAGCGCGTTCAGCGGCTCCGCGCCCGGCTCACCGTCGACCGGCATGAGCAGCAGGTACCGCTCGCGCACGGCCTTCGCCCCGGCCAGGTCGCCGGTCCGGCCGAACGCCCGCGGGAACCAGTCGTCGGCGTACGTCCCCCACAGCAACCAGTCGGTGGTGAGGTCGAGTTGGTCGGCACTGGCGTCGGGGTGGATCCCGGCCGCGCAGAGCGCGAGGTCGTAGTCGGCCGCGTCCTCCGTGCTCCAGACGCCCGCGGTCGGGTCCCCCGGCCGGGCCTCCAGCAGGCCCATCCGGTCCGCCCACTCGACCGTGTGCAGCCGCGAGGCGTCCAGGCAGGGGTTCGGCTCGACCGTGAACGGCAGCCGGAACTCCGGCAGCCGGGACGGCCCGACGGCCTGGAACGGCACATGCGCGTGCGACCGCGCCCGCCGCACCCCCGGCTCGACGTCCCCGCGCGAACCGCCGATCAGCCCCGTCCCGGGCGACTCCAGGGAGGCCCCGGCCCCCCGCAGCGCGCCGAGCAGGGCCGCCACCGGCGACTCCCCGACCGTCGGCGCCCAGTCCCGCGCCACCGGCCCGGTGCGGCTCAACGAGCCCAGCTCCTCGGCCAGATCACCCAGCGCCCCGCCGGACCGCAGGACGTCCAGCGCCGACGTCCCGACCCCGCCGATCGCGAACGGGTCCCACCAGGTGGCCGCGTCCGCCGCGGCGCCACCGCCGTTCATGTACCGGCTGGACCGCATGTGCCACTCGTGCCCGCCGGCCTGCCAGTCCTGCAGCCCCTTGACGTACGCCAGCACCCGGGCCTGCTCCTGCGCGTCCAGCCCGGCGTCGGCGAACAGCTGCGGCAGCTCCGTCACCACGGTGTTCTCGAACTGCAGGAGGCGCGAGGTGAGCAGGCCGTTGACGGCGTCCGCGGCCTCCTGCGTCGTGCACTCCAGGAACTTCTCCAGCACCAGCACGCCGTTGCTGAGCTCGCCCTCGTCCTCGACCTCGCGCTGGTACGAGAACAGGTCGTTGCGCAGGTGCACGCCGTCCGAGAAGGCGTCCATCAGCACCCGCAGCGGCCGCGACCCCGACACCCCGGCCGGCACCTCGGCCCCGGCCGCGTACTCGATCAGCCCGGCGGACCAGGGCGCGCCGCCCACCTTGCGGCGCATCTCGATGTACTCGACGGGGTTGGCGACCCGGCCCGCGTTGATGTTCGCGAGCTCCCAGAGCGACTCGTTGAGCAGGTTCCGGGTGCTCTCGGCGAACCGCACCCGCCAGTCCTCCCCCATCGCCGGCACCGTCCGCCGCCAGAGGTCCGCCAGCCCGGCCTCGACCGGATTGGTGGGCTCGGGCATCTCCGCCGCCGGGTCCGCCGGCATGAACAGCGGCAGCCGGTCCAGGTACGCCTTGCCGCCCACCCGGTCGTTGGTCCGCTTGAAGACGTCCAGGAAGTGGTCGTCGAAGAAGAACACCCACACGTACCAGTCGGTGACCAGCGACAGCACCTCGGCCGACGCGTCGGGGTGGGTGTAGGCGCAGAGCAGCCCGTAGTCGTGGGCGTCCAGGTCCGCCCCGGTCCAGATGCCCGACCCCTCCAGCATGCCCATCTCCCGTGCCCACACCGAGGAATGGGCCCGGGCCTCGTCGAGGTGCGGATTGAGCCGCGCCGGGTGCGGCACGTAGAAGGAGGGCAGTTCGAACGGCTGGGACACCGGGCGAGCCTTTCTGGACGCGTCGACAAGGCCGACACAGCATTACCCGACGACGGCACTCCGAGCCGGAGAACCGGAACAGTCATATGAGATAGCCCAGTTCGATCGAACACCTGATCAACTCACCTCACGCCACTGGATCACCAGTGCGACTGATCGGCTCCACCCCACCCTTCCGTCTCCCACCGGTCCACTACGCTCGGACCGCGCCGGCCCCGGGCCTCACCACGCTGCCCGCACCGGCGAGTTCGACGTCCGACAGCCAGGATCCCGACCGACAGGGGCGCACCGCAGTGGAGTACACCGAGGTCGAGCAGAAGTTCCGACTCGACGGCCCGGCCGACGGGTTGAAGGAGCGGCTGGCCGCGCTCGGGGCGCAGCCGGGGAGTCCGTCCCGGCAGGTCGACACGTACTACAACGCGCCGCACCGGGACTTCCTCGGCCAGGAGGTGGTCTCCGAGTGGCTGCGGGTACGGGTCGAGGACGGCGCGGCGTCGGTCAACTTCAAGCGGTTCCATCCGATCGCCTCGCCGGTGAAGACGCACTGCGACGAGTACGAGAGCACGGTGGCCGACCCGGAGGCGGTGCGGCGGCTGCTCGCCTCGCTCGACTTCACCGAGCTGACGGTCGTGGACAAGACCCGCGAGGAGTGGCACGTCGACGGGATCGCGGTGGCCTTCGACCGGGTCGCCAGGCTGGGCGAGTTCGTCGAGTTCGAGTTCAAGGGGGAGGCGGCCACCGTGGCCGGGGCGACCGCCCGGCTGGAGGCGTTCATCGGCGGTCTCGGCCTCGCGCCGGGTGCCGGACTCGGTGAGCGGATCCGCCTCGGCTACCCCCATCTGACGCTCGGTCTGGAGTGACGGCGCCGCCGGCGCACGGAAGTCCGCCGACGAACCAACCGGCCGTTCCAAGGAATCGGCTGGTCATGGCGTGTTGACGCGGCCCCCTCGGCGCCCGCCCGGCAGACTGGGCGCGACCCGAATCCACGCTCCGAGGAGGTCAGCCCATGAACGTCACCGTGCGGCTCGCGCAGCAGCCCGAGGCCGACGAACTGCTCGGGCGGAGCCCGCTCGCCGCGCTCGTCGGGATGCTGCTGGACCAGCAGGTGCCCATGGAATGGGCGTTCACCGGACCGCTCACGATCGCCGGGCGGCTGGGGCACGAGGACCTGGACGCCCACGAGATCGCCACCTACAACCCGGAGGAGTTCGTCGCCCTGCTCTGCGAGAAGCCCGCGGTGCACCGCTACCCGGCGGCGATGGCCAAACGGGTGCAGCAGCTCTGCCAGTTCCTGGTGGCGCAGTACGACGGCGACGCCGCCGCGCTCTGGAAGGACGTGGCGACCGGGCGGGAACTGCTCAGCCGTCTCAACGCCCTTCCGGGGTTCGGGAAGCAGAAATCGCAGATCTTCCTCGCCCTGCTCGGCAAGCAGTACGGCGTACGGCCGGAGGGCTGGCGCGAGGCGGCCGGGGCGTACGGCGAGGACGGGGCGTTCCGCTCGGTCGCGGACATCACCGGCCCCGAGTCGCTGGAGCGGGTGCGCGCCACCAAGCAGGAACTGAAGCAGGCCGCCAAGGAGGAGAAGGCGGCGAAGGACGCCCGGGCGAGGACCAAGGTCCGCGCCTGAGCCTCCGGCCGCTCCCGACGGGCGCCGGAAGTGCGGGAAGGGGCCGGGGAGAATGTTCTCCCCGGCCCCTCGGCACGCGACGAGGACCCTAGACCAGGGCGAGGTCCCGCTCGGTCTCCTCGGCGGCGGCCGGAGCCGCCTGCGCCCGCTGCTTCCCGGGCAGCGCGAACATCAGCAGGAACACCACCGCGAGAACCCCGAGCACCCACCACATCGCGTGCTGGAACGCGCCCACGAACGCCGGGCCCCCGGCCGCCCCGGCCGGCACCGCGTCGAAGAACGCCACCGACACCAGCCCCAGGCCGAGCGCCAGGCCCACCTGGTTCACCGTGTTGATCAGCCCGGAGGCCGAGCCGGCGTGCTCCTGCGGGACCTCCGCCAGCACCGCATTGGTGATCGGGGCGACGATCAGGCCCATCCCGGCACCCATCACCACCAGCGGCAGCGCCATCTGCCAGGGCGCGATGCCGGTGCCGTACCGGTGCGCCTCCGCGATGTAGACGAGCACGCCGACGGCCATCACCAGGGCCCCCGCCTGGAGCACCTTGCGCCCGAACCGCGGCACCAGCTGCTGCACCGACACCCCGGCCGCCGTCGACACCGCGAGCGAGAACGGGATACCGGTCGCGCCGGCCTTCAGCGGGCTCCAGCCCAGGCCGAGCTGCATGTAGAGGGTCCAGACCAGGAAGAAGATCCCGGACACCACACCGAAGGTCAGCTGGACGCCGATGCCCGCCGCGAAGGACTTCACCCGGAACAGCGACAGCTCCACCAGCGGCGAGCCGTCCCGCCGGGTCTTGACCCGCTCGTACGCGACGAACAGCGCGAACACCGGCAGGCTCCCGGCCATCACCAGGTACCCCCAGAGCGGCCAGCCGGCCTCCCGGCCGTGGGTCAGCGGGTAGATCAGCATCAGCAGTCCGGCACTGGCCAGCAGCACGCCCGGCAGGTCCAGCCGGAGCGCCCGCTCGGCCTTGGACTCGCCGATGTAGATCCGGCCGAGCACCAGACCGGCGATCCCCACCGGCAGGTTGATCAGGAAGATCGGCCGCCAGCCGAGCCCGAGCAGGTCCCACTCCGTCAGCAACGCGCCGATCAGCGGTCCGCTGACCGCGCCCAGCCCGACCACCGCGCCGAACAGGCCGAACACCTTGCCGCGCTCCTCCGCCGGGAAGGTCGCGTGGACGATGGACAGCACCTGCGGCACCATCAGCGCCGCCGTCCCGCCCTGGAGGATCCGCATCGCGACCAGGACCTCGGGGCCGCTCGCGAGACCGCAGAGCGCGGAGGCGAGGGTGAAGCCGGCCATGCCGATCAGGAAGAGCCGCTTCCGGCCGTGGATGTCGCCCAGCCGGCCACCGGTGATCAGCCCGACCGCGAAGGCCAGCGCGTAGCCGCCGGTCACCCACTGCACGGCGGAGAACGACGCCCCCGTGGACTCCTGGATGCTCGGGATCGCGATGTTCACGATCGTGACGTCCACCAGGTCCATGAAGGAGGCGGTCATCACGATCGCCAGCGCGATCCACCTCCGCCGGTCCGACACCGTCACCGGTCCGGCCCCCACTCCCGAACCCGCGCCCGAACCCGCGCCCGAATCCTTCTGCACCGCACGCTCCTCGTCGCCGTCCGTCATCAGCACGTGGACCACATTAGGAAGCATGTAGGTCAGATCCTGTCCGCCACTTCGGGCACCCTGGACCTCATGACCGATACCCCGGCACGACTCCTCAGCCTGCTCTCCCTGCTCCAGACCCCGCGCGAGTGGCCCGGCAGCGAGCTCGCCGAACGGCTCCGGGTCAGTCCCCGCACCATCCGCCGCGACATCGACCGCCTCCGCGAGCTCGGCTACCCGGTCGAGGCCTCGATGGGCCCGGTCGGCGGCTACCGGCTGGTCGCGGGCACCGCGATGCCGCCGCTGCTGCTGGACGACGAGGAGGCGGTGGCGATCGCGGTCGGCCTGCGCGCCGCCGCCGGACACGCCGTGGTCGGCATCGAGGAGGCCTCGGTGCGCGCCCTCGGCAAGCTGCTCCAGGTGCTGCCCTCCCGGCTGCGCCACCGGGTCTCCACCCTCGACCGGGCCACCCTCCCGCTGCTCGGCGGCGACGGCCCGACCGTCGACCCGGAGGACCTCACCGTGATGGCCAACGCCGTCGCCAACCACGAGCGCCTGCGCTTCGGCTACCGGGCCGGCAACGGCGCCGAGACCCACCGCCTGGTCGAGCCGGAACGCCTGGTGTCGGCCGGCCGCCGCTGGTACCTGGTCGGCTTCGACCTCGACCGGGACGACTGGCGGCTGTTCCGGGTGGACCGGGTCAGCGACCCCTTCGCCACCGGCGCCCGCTTCACCCCGCGCCCGCTCCCGGCCGAGGACGCCGCCGCGTACGTCGCGAGCAAGCTCCGCCGGGAGTCCTCCGCCTACACCCTGGACGCCACCCTGCACCTCTCCGCCGAGGAGGCCCGGCACCGCGTGGGCGGCTACGGCGACACCGAGGTGGAGCCGGTCGACGAGCACACCTGCCGGCTGCGCTCCCGCACCGACTCCCTGGAATGGCTGGCGATGCGCCTGCTGATGGCCGGCTGCGAGTTCGAGGTGCACTCGCCGCCCGAGCTGCGCACCCACCTGCGCGCCCTCGCCGACCGCGCCGGCCGCGCCGCCGAGCCGGCCTGAGGCCGACCCGGCCCGAGGAGGGCCGGAAAGCGACCCGGGAGAACGGACGGCGCCGCCGCCCGCAGGTCGCACGGGCGACGGCGCCGCCGTCGGAAGCGGTCCTCAGACCCCGAACTCGGCGGTGAGCACGGCCCGCGCCAGGGTGTGGAAGGTGATGTGGAAGCCGATCTGGGCCGCCGGGGTCTCGGCCGTGACGTCCAGCGCGTCCACGTCGAGGGCGTGCACGGCGAAGGCGTAGCGGTGCGCGGGCCCGGGCGGCGGGGCCGCGCCGTCGTACTGGTGGCCCGGGAAGTCGTTGCGCGCGTGGAAGGAGCGCTCGCCCGGCAGGTCGCCGTCGGAGGCCCCGGCGCCGCGCGCCAGACCGGCGGTGTCGGCGGGCAGGTTCAGCGCCAGCCAGTGCCACCAGCCGGAGCCGGTCGGCGCGTCCGGGTCGTAGCAGGTGACGGCGATCGAGCGGGTGCCCTCCGGCAGGCCCGACCAGGCCAGCTGCGGCGACAGGTTGCCCCCGGCGTGGACGAACTCCTGGGCCAGCGTGCCGCCTTCGGCGATGTCCTCGCTGGTCAGCTCGAAGGACGGCACCTGCGGCAGGAATTCGTACGGCAGCGGCGGACGCACACTCATGGAGGGTCACCTCTCGGCACGGCGGGAAAAGGGGAGGCTCGGGCCCGGACGCGGGCCGTCGGACAGGATTCACCTTAGTAGGGTGACCAACCGCCCGGCCCGGCTCTACAGTCGGGACATGGCTCCGCGATTCGCCCGACTGCTCCGTGACTCCCGCGCCGCGCTCCTCACGATGCTCGGCGTGCTGACCGTCATCTGGGCGGTCCAGGTGGCGAACTGGCTGGACGACTACCGGCTCTCCTACGAGTACGGCATGAGCTCGGGGCGGCTCGACGAACTGCCCGACCTGCTCACCATGCCCTTCCTGCACTTCGGTTGGGACCACATCGAGGCCAACTCCTGGCCGCTGTTCGCGTTCGGCTTCCTGGCCGCGTACCGGGGCATGAAGCGCTTCCTGCTCGCGACCGCGCTGATCGTGGTGTCCAGCGGTCTGACGGTCTGGTGGTTCGAGCGCCCCGACGCCGTCACGGCGGGCGCCAGCGGCGTGGTCTACGGGTACTTCGGCTACGTGGTGCTGCGCGGGGTCTTCGACCGCAACCTGGCGGACACGGTGATCGGCGTGGTGGTCGCCGCGCTCTACTCCTACCTCCTGCTGGGCGTGCTCCCGGGCGCCCAGGGGGTCAGCTGGCTGGGCCACCTCGGCGGACTGGCCGGCGGGCTCCTCGGCGCCTGGCTGCTGCGCGACCGCCGCCCCCGGCGGGCCCCGGACACCCCCGCTGCGGCCGCGGCCGGCCCCGGCACGGCACCCGGCAGCCCGGCCTCCGCCCTGCTCAAGGAACTCGACGACCTGGGCATCTGAGCCCCCGCGCCCGGCACCGCACCCCCGGCGCGCCACCCCGGCCAGGTATAGACCATTGCGCACCCCGCCGGTTAGCGTGGGCGGGCACCCGCCCCCTGCTCCGGAGCCGCACCGTGGAGTCGTCCGTCCTCGCCTTCGCCACCGACCTCCTCGACGAGGGCGCCGACACCTTCTTCGGCAACCTCACCGACCGGGCCGGGGTCGGCGGTGTCACCCTCGCCTCGGTCTACCACGAGGCCCGCGACGTCTTCCCGCACAACCCCCGCCGGGTGATCCGCTACCTGGAGCCGGGCGCGGCGTACTTCCGCCCCGACCCGGCCCGCTGGTCCGGCCGCCGGCTGCGGCCCACGCCGTCCACCGCGATCGGCGACCGCGACCCCTTCACCGAGGCCGCCGCGGAGGCCCGCCGGCGCGACCTGAAGCTGCACGCGTGGACGGTCTTCTGCCACAACGACCGGCTCGGCTTCGAGCACCCGGACTGCGCCCCCGCCAACGCCTTCGGCGACCGCCACCTCACCGAGCTGTGCCCGGCCCACCCGGAGGTCCGCGAGTACGCCCGCACCCTGGTCACCGAGCTGGCCCGGTACGGCGTGGACGCGATCCGGGCGGAGTCGCTGCACTTCCACGGCCTGCGCCACGGCTACCACCACGAGCGCTACTTCGAGGAGCTGGGCCCGGCCGCCGAGGCGCTGCTCGGGCTCTGCTTCTGCGCGCACTGCCGGGCCGCCGCCGTCCGGGCGGGCGTCCCCGCCGAGGAGGTGGCCGCGACCGTCCGCGCCGAGGTCCGCCGCCGGCTGGCCGACGAGGCGGCGGCCGCCGAGCCGGCCGCACTGGACGAGCTGGCGGACGGCGCGGTCGCCGCCTACGTGGACGCCTCGGCCGCGACGGTGACCTCGCTGGCCGCCGAACTCGCCGAGGAGGCGGCCCGCCACGGCATGCGGCTGAGCTTCATGGACGGCGGCGGCCCGGGCACCGGCTGGCTGTCCGGGATCGACCTGCCGGGGCTGGCGAAGGCCGCCCACCAGATCGAGACCCTCGGCTACGCCCGCACGCCCGAGGCGGTCCGCGAGAAGGTCGCCGCCTTCGCCCTGCACGGGGTGCGCCCGCAGGACATGGCGGTGATCCTGCGGCCGATGGCCTCGGACTGCGACGGCGCGGCCGACCTCGCCGCCAAGATCGCCGTGCTGCGCGACCTGGGGGTGCCGGAGGTCGAGTTCTACCACTACGGCCTGATGCGGCTGTCCTCGCTGGACCGGATCGGCGCCGCGCTGGCCTGAGGCCCCGGCCGGCCCCGGACCTTCACCGGCCGGCCAGGCCACCCCGACCGGCCCGCTATCTGCGCCGCCGGGAGGTCCCGAACAGGCTCCGGGAGATCTCCCGCCCGAGCTGCGTCCCGGCGGACCGGGCGAAGGACTTGAGCGCCGGGTTGCTCATCAGCGACCCCAGCAGCCCGCCGCCCTCCTGCGCCCGTTCCGGCGACCGCTCCCGGGCCCGCTCCGACGACCGCTCCGGCGCCGGCTCCGCACCGCCCGCGGGCACCGGGGCCGGCACCGGCTCCGCCTCCGGCCGGGCCGCCCGCGCCGCAAGCTTCTCGTACGCCGACTCCCGGTCGATCGCGTCCCGGTACTTCCCGGCCAGCGCCGACCCGTCCACCGCGGCCTGCAGCACCGCCGGCGCGATCGGCCCCATCAGCGACTGCGGAGCCCGCAGCCTGGTCGCCGCCACCGGCGTCGGCGCGCCCTTCTCGGACAGCACCGTGACCACCGCCTCCCCGGTCCCGAGCGAGGTCAGCACCTCCGCCAGGTCGTAGGCGGGCGACTTCGGGAAGGTCGAGACGGTCGCCTTCAGCGCCTTGGCGTCGTCCGGGGTGAACGCCCGCAGCGCGTGCTGCACCCGGTTGCCCAGCTGCGCCAGCACGTCCGCCGGCACGTCCTTCGGCGTCTGGGTGACGAAGAAGATCCCGACCCCCTTCGAACGGATCAGCCGGACGGTCTGGGTGATCGCCTCCAGGAAGGCCTTGGAGGCGCCCTTGAACAGCAGGTGCGCCTCGTCGAAGAAGAACACCAGCTTCGGCCGGTCGAGGTCCCCGACCTCCGGCAGCTCCTGGTAGAGGTCGGCGAGCAGCCACATCAGGAAGGTGGAGAACAGCCGCGGCCGGTCCTGCACCGCCGGCAGCTCCAGCACCGAGACCACGCCCGCGCCGCCGTCCGCCGTCCGCAGCAGCTCGGCGGTGTCGAACTCCGGCTCGCCGAAGAACGCGCCCGCCCCCTCGTTCTCCAGCAGCGTGAGCGAGCGCAGGATCACCCCGGCGGTGGCGGCGGAGATCCCGCCGATGCCCTTCAGCTCCTCCTTGCCCTCGGGCGAGGTGAGGAAGGTGATGACCGCCGTGAGGTCCTTCAGGTCGTACAGCTCCAGGCCGTTGCGGTCGGCGTAGTGGAAGACCAGGCCGAGCGAGGACTCCTGGGTCTCGTTCAGGTCCAGCACCTTGGACAGCAGCAGCGGGCCGAAGCTGGTCACGGTCGCCCGCAGCGGGATGCCGCTGCCCAGGCCGCCGAGCGCGTAGAACTCGGCCGGACAGCCCTGCGGCCGCCAGTCCTGGCCCACCTCGGCGGCCCGGGCGGCGGTCCGCTCCCCCGGCTCGCCGGGCGCGGCCACCCCGGAGACGTCGCCCTTGATATCGGCGAGGAACACCGGCACGCCCTGGGCGGACAGCTGCTCGGCGATCAGCTGGAGGGTCTTGGTCTTGCCGGTGCCGGTGGCCCCGGCCACCAGCCCGTGCCGGTTGAGCACCGCGAGCGGCAGCCGCACCGGGGCGTCGGCGTACGCGGTGCCGTCCAGCAGCACCGCGCCGAGGTCCAGCGCGGGCCCGGTGAAGGCGTACCCGTCGGCGATCTCCCGGACGGCGGACGGAACGAGAGCGGACATCGGGCACCCTCCCGGGCGGTGCGGCGGCCCCGAGGGCCGGAGGAACGGGCATCGATCCCGAGGGATCTACACGACATTTCCCATGAAACAGCCGCAATCCCCCGCCCGCAGCTCGCACCGGTGCGCGTGGCGACGCCACGGCTGCTGGGCCATCCGCCGCCCAAACGGTAGGCTTTCCGTGTGATCTTCAAGCGCATCGGCAATGGTCGGCCGTACCCGGATCACGGCCGTACCAGCACCCGCCAGTGGGCGGACGTCGCCCCGCGCCCGGTGCGACTCGACCAGCTGGTGACCACCAAGGGACAACTGGATCTGGAGACCCTCCTGGCGGAGGACTCCACCTTCTACGGGGACCTCTTCGCGCATGTCGTGAAGTGGCACGGAGACCTGTACCTGGAGGACGGACTGCACCGCGCGGTCCGCGCCGCGCTCCAGCAGCGCCAGGTGCTGCACGCCCGTGTCCTCGAAATGGAATGACCACCCGGCCGGTTCACCCGGCCGCACGTGTCGGACCGCCTCCCGGTCAGTACCGGGGGGCGGTCCGTTCGTACCGGGGTGCCGCCATTCGGGTCCCGGAGTACTCCGGATGATGATCGTTTAGTACCTTCGCGGCTGTACGGCACTAATCTGCTGACTACGGCCGCGATCGCCTTCCCGCGACGCCGCGACCCACCTTCACCCGATCCCCGCCCCGGCACGAGGGGGAGACAAACCGTGAGCATGTTGACTCCCCAAGGTCTGAAGGGGAAGCAGTACCGGATCACCGGCAACGCCTATCCGCGGCTGGGCCGGCCACCGAAGAAGAGCCGCAAGGTGTTCGCGCTGCTCGGCGCGCTGCTCGCGCTGGCGCTGATCGGCCTCGGCGGCGTCCAGCTCTGGGACATCTTCAGCGGCAAGGGCAAGAACGCCTCCGCCCAGGCCTGCGCCGGCCCCTCCGGCAAACCGCTGGCCGCCCCGACCCCGGAGGCGCCGACCGTGCCCGGTACGGCCGCCGCCCCGATCGACCCCGCGGCGGTCCCGCAGCCCGCGGCCGTCACCGTGAACGTCTACAACGCGACCTCCAAGGCGGGCCTGGCCGCCCGCACCGCCGAGGAGCTGAAGAAGCGCGGCTTCACCATCGGCAAGGTCGGCAACGCCCCGGCGGAGCTCGACAAGAAGGTGCCCGGCACCGCCCAGGTGGTCGCCGGCCCGGCCGGCGCCGGGGCGTCCACCCTGGTCGGCTCCGTGATCGCCGGTGCCACCAGCACCGCCGACGCCCGGACCGACGGCACCGTGGACTTCGTCATCGGCGACAGCTACAACACGCTGCTCGACGACACCCAGGCCGCCGCCGCGCTGGCCCTGGCCACCCGGCCGGTCCCCGCCCCGAGCAGCACCGGCAGCTGCTGACCCGCCCCGGATCCGGACACGGATACGGACAAGGACCCGAGCACGCACGACGGAGCCCCCGGTTCAGCACCGGGGGGCTCCGTCGCGTCCGTGTCCGGACCGGTTCAGCCGGCCGTGCCGTACAGCCGGTCGCCGGCGTCGCCGAGGCCCGGGACGATGTAGCCGTTCTCGTTCAGCCGCTCGTCGACGGCCGCGGTGACCACGGTGACCGGCAGGCCGGACAGCTCGCGCTCCATCACCGCGACGCCCTCCGGGGCGGCCAGCAGCACCACGGCGGTGACATCGGTGGCGCCGCGCTCGATCAGCATCCGGATCGCCGCGACCAGCGTGCCGCCGGTGGCCAGCATCGGGTCGAGCACGTACACCTGGCGGCCGGACAGCTCGTCCGGCATCCGGGTGGCGTAGGTGGAGGCCTCGAGGGTCTCCTCGTTGCGCACCATGCCCAGGAAGCCGACCTCGGCGGTCGGCAGCAGCCGGGTCATGCCGTCCAGCATGCCGAGGCCGGCGCGCAGGATCGGCACCACCAGCGGGCGCGGGTAGGACAGCCGGGTACCGGTGGTGACGGCCACCGGGGTGGTGATCTCCACCTCCTCGGTGCGGACGTCCCGGGTGGCCTCGTACGCGAGGAGGGTCACCAGCTCGTCGGTCAGGCGACGGAAGGTCGGCGAGTCGGTGCGCTCGTCGCGCAGGGTGGAGAGCTTGTGGGCGACCAGGGGGTGGTCGACGACGTGGATCCGCATGCGTCGAGGTTAGCCCGCGCCCGGACGCCCGTACGACACGCCGTGCCAGGCCGCGCCGCGCGCCGTCCGGGCCGATGCTCACTCTGCCGTGACGCGCGGTGACGCACCGCGAATGTCCGGACGGAACGGCTTCCTGTGGTATCAACCCGGCCGATCTGGGAAAGTCAGGTCCTATGACGAGCAACCCGCACCACGGGAACGGCTCGGCGGACGAGGCCCCGACCTCGTCGGGCGGCCTCTCGGGCCCGCCCCCGGACCGTCCGGAGACCGAGGCGGAGCGCCGCAGGCGCCGCGCCGTCTTCCTGCGCGAACTCACCGAGGCCCGCGAACTCCGCGAGCGGGTCCAGCCCCGCCGCACCAAGGAACGCCGGATGCGCGAGGCGATGCGGATGCGAACCTTCCGGATCTGACGGGCTCTCCACGGGTTCTCCACAGTCCCGCTGCCACCCGGTCGCCGTACACCGTCCGGCGGCCAACCCTTCCGACACGACCTGCAAAGACGCGCTGCAGAACACCCCCCGCAGAGCCTGGCTTTCTGTCACGATTCCGATGGGACGGTCCGAACAGCGGGCCGCCTCTGGCGCGGGGGCGGCCAGTTCCGCGTCGCCCGAGCGCGCCGACAGCCGAGACGAGATCTTGGGAGTGTCCCTGGTGGCGTACTTCGCTGCAGTGCTTGCTCGCTCCGAGGACGGGTGGGACGTGAGCGAGACGGAGCTCGACTCCGTCGAAACCCTTGCCGACCTGGCCGATCTGGCCCGCGGGGCGGCCCAGGACGACGACAGCGTCCTGGTCTTCATCGAACAGGAGGACGCCTGGTTCGCCATCGTCCGGGTGGACGGCGAGGAGGACCCGCGCATCTTCGTGTCGGACGGCGCCGCCGCCGCCCGCAGCTCCTACGGCTCGGTGCTCACCGACGAACTGGTGGACCAGGCCGGCGAGAGCGAGTTCGGCGACCTCGACAACCTGGTCGCCGAGCTGGAGGAGGAGGCCGAGGCCGAGGAGCAGGACGACGAGGAGGGCGAGGGCCACAACGGGGTCCCGGTCGGCCCGCTCGGCGACGCCCACCTGCTGACCGAGTTCGGACTCGCCGCGGATGCCCTGCTCTCCCTCAGCGGCGAGGGCGCGGTGCCCGGTGACGCCCTGGAGGAGATCGCCGAGGCGCTCGGCTGCGGCGAGGTCCTGGAGGCCGTCCGGTAACACCCCGTGTCCACCGCCCGGACAGCCGGGCCCTCACCATGCCCGACACTGGATGCCATGCAGTCCGCCCGCCCGATCCCGCCGCTGCCCGCTCCCGTCCGCCCCGATCCGGTCCGCGACCGCTGGGCGGCGCCGATGCGCCTCGCCATCGCCGAGGCCGCTCTGGCGCCGGCCACCGGGGACGTCCCGGTCGGGGCGCTCGTCCTCGGCCCCGACGGCGGGATCATCGGCCGGGGCCACAACGTGCGCGAGGCCGTCGGCGACCCGACCGGCCACGCCGAGGTGGTCGCGGTCCGCGAGGCCGCGCGCAGGGTCGGCGAATGGCGGCTGAGCGGCTGCACCCTCGTCGTCACCCTGGAGCCCTGCACCATGTGCGCGGGCGCCATCGTGCTCTCCCGGATCGACCGCGTGGTCTACGGCGCCCTCGACGAGAAGGCCGGCGCGGCCGGCTCGCTCTTCGACGTGATGCGCGACCGGCGGCTCAACCACCGCCCCGAGGTGATCCCGGGTGTCCTGGCCGAGGAATGCGGCGCGCAGCTCCGCGCCTTCTTCGACACCCAGCGCTGACCGGCCCCCGCAGGCGCCCCCGGACACGGATTTCGTTCCCGCGCCACCCGTCCGGTAGAGTTCCCCTCGGTAGCGTGTCCGAGCGGCCAAAGGAGCACGCCTCGAAAGCGTGTGTGGGGGCAACTTCACCGTGGGTTCGAATCCCACCGCTACCGCCAGCCAGACCGAGAGCCCGTCCGGAGACCCGGACGGGCTCTCGGCGTTCCCGCACACGGGCGGCGGGCCGGCCCGAGCGCGGACGCGTACGCGGGCACGCACCCGGCACCCGGGCGAACCCGGATCCGGGCACGAAAAAAGGCTCCGTACCCGTCGGCCGATGACCACCAACGCCTGTCGAGTACGGAGCCTGGAAGGGGGGAGCGGCTCGGGGGGACTGACCGCTCCCCCGGACGGAGTCCCACAACCGGGAGCCGCGTCGGGGGGGAAGTCGCGGCGCCCGGTCCCACAGCGGGGGCTCCGGATCCATGTACCGGTGATTCCTGCCAGATCCTCGGTACATCAACCATCCTGCCGTCCGCGCCGGGCCCCGGCACCCGGAGAAAGGCCCCTGTCGCGGGGACCTTCGTCCCGCCGGGTGAACGCGTCGCACACTTGATAGACCGTCCGGGTGGATAAGCTGCCCGTTGCACGGGCCGCTCGGGGACCGAACGGCGGCGGCCCACAGCAGGGAGGAAGGTCACCGGATGGCGCAGGCGAAGAAGATCGGAATGGTCCTCCTGCTCATCTTCGTGCTCTACACGATCATCACCTCGCCGACCCGCGCGGCCGAGCTGGTGCAGTTGGGCTTCGAGGGCATCTCCAACGCCGCCAAGGCGATCGGCACGTTCATGACCGGCCTGGTGAAGTAGTCCGGGACCCACCGGCTACGGTGGGCCCGACATCCGACCCCGTCCGCGAGGAGCGGCACCGTGATCCGCCACCTGGTCCTGTTCAAGCTCAACGAAGGCGTCAGCAAGGACGACGAGCGCGCGCTCGCCGGCGCCGAGGCCTTCGCCGAGCTCGGCTCGGTCGTCCCCGAGCTGCGCGAGTGGGAGTGCGGCTGGAACACCACCGACCGCGACATCGCCCACGACTACGCCATCAACAGCCTGGTCGAGGACCGTGAGACCCTCCAGGCCTACCTCACCCACCCGGCCCACCAGGCCGCGGCCGCCCAGTGGCGCGAGTTCGCCACCTGGGTGATCGCCGACATCGAGGTCTGACCCCGGCGGACCCTCCTGCGGACACCCCGGCCCCGGCCGGCGCGTCCCCCGGACGGCCCGCGGCGCCCCGCCCGGCACCCGGGCGGGGCGCCTTGCTCTGTCCCGGAACGATCCCCGGCCCACCCCTCCGCCAGGACCGCCGATCACCGGGCGCCGCACCAACACACCTCCACGCGGTACTTGCCCGACATGCGCCCGCCTTGTGATGCTATGACCGGTTTTGCCGGACATGGTGAGGTGAGGAACGAAACAGGGCACCCGGTCCGCAGGTCCCACCGTTGTCAACATTGGGAGGGGTGACGTGTCCGTGCGGACACCAGGGAGCGCACCGGACGACGAGGTGCTCGCCACCGTGATCAGCCCGGCCGGAGAGCTCCGCCCGGACGGCCTGCGCGGGCCCGGCGGACGGCCCACCGTCGACGTCCGGACCCTCACCCGGGTGCTCTTCGAGCGGCTGGCCGAGCTGCCCCCCGACGCCCCGGAACGGGAACGGGTCCGGGCCGCGCTGATCGAGGTCAACATCCCGCTGGTCCGGTACGCCGCCACCCGCTTCCGCAGCCGCAGCGAGCCGATGGAGGACGTCGTCCAGGTCGGCACGATCGGGCTGATCAACGCCATCGACCGCTTCGACCCCGGCCGCGGCGTGCAGTTCCCGACCTACGCGCTGCCGACCATCCTCGGCGAGATCAAGCGCTACTTCCGCGACAACGTCCGCACCATGCACGTCCCGCGCCGGCTCCAAGAGCTCTGGGTGCAGGTCAGCGGGGCGATGGAGGAGCTCACCGTGGTCCACGGGCGGACTCCCAAGGTGCCGGAGATCGCCGCCAGCCTGCGCATCCCCGAGGAGGACGTCCGGGCCTGCCTGGACGCCGGGCGGGCCTACAACGCGGCCTCCCTGGAGGCCGCCCAGGAGCACGAGGGCGGCCTGGCGCTGCTCGACCGGCTCGGCTACGAGGACTCCGCGCTGGCCGAGGTCGAGCACCGGGACATGGTCCGCCACCTGCTGGTCCAGCTGCCCGAGCGGGAGCGACGGATCGTCATGCTGCGCTTCTTCGCCAATCTGACGCAGTCGCAGATCAGCACCGAGCTGGGGATGTCCCAGATGCACGTCTCCCGGCTGCTGTCCCGGATCCTGACCAGGCTCAGGACCGGCAACTCCTGGGACGACTGACCGGGCCGCCGCGTCACGGCCCGACAACGGGGCGTCACCGCCGCGTGACATCTTGCGACGTTCGGGTTTGCCGGGGATCGTGAGCCGGTATGGAGGGGGGAAGAGGGCCGGCCGGGAGCACGGGAACGTTCCCCCGGCGGCACCCGTTGGACCGTCAGTCACGAGGGGGTGGGTGCATGTCCGGAGAGCTGGGCACTGCGGAGATCCACGCTGAAGCGGCCTCCGCCGCGCAGATCCCGCTCCAGCGGGCCGGGACCGCACCGGACTCCGCGGTGGCGCCGGACTCCGGGCCGGCGCCCGGCCCCGGAGCCGCGCCGGAAGCCGCGGCCGCGCCGGGATCCGGGCTCGACACCCGGACGCTCTCCCGCTCGCTGTTCCTGCGGCTGGGCGCCCTCGAACCGGGCAGCACCGAGCACACCTACGTCCGTGACACCCTCATCGAGCTCAACCTGCCGCTGGTCCGCTACGCCTCGGCGCGGTTCCGCAGCCGCAACGAGCCGATGGAGGACATCGTCCAGGTCGGCACGATCGGCCTGATCAAGGCGATCGACCGCTTCGACCCGGAGCGCGGGGTCGAGTTCCCGACCTTCGCGATGCCGACGGTGGTCGGCGAGATCAAGCGCTTCTTCCGCGACACCAGCTGGTCGGTGCGGGTGCCCCGGCGGCTCCAGGAGCTGCGGCTGGCGCTCACCAAGGCCGGCGACGAGCTCGCCCAGCGGCTCGACCGCTCCCCGACCGTCGCCGAGCTGGCCGCCTGCCTCGGCGTCAGCGAGGAGGACGTGGTGGAGGGCCTGGCGGTCGGGAACGCCTACACCGCGAGCTCGCTGGACTCCAGCCCGAGCGACGAGGACGGCGAGGGCCCGCTGGCCGACCGGCTCGGCTACGAGGACCTCGCGCTGGAGGGCGTGGAGTACCGGGAGTCGCTCAAGCCGCTGCTGGCCAAGCTGCCGCCGCGCGAGCGCCGGATCATCATGCTGCGCTTCTTCGGCAATCTGACGCAGTCCCAGATCGGCGAGGAGATCGGCATCTCGCAGATGCACGTCTCCCGGCTGCTCACCAAGACCCTCACCCAGCTGCGCGAGGGCCTGACCACCGAGGGCTGAGCCGGGCGGCGGGCCGGACGGCTCAGGCCGCCGGCGAGCCGGCGCCCGGGGGCGGCTCCGCTGCCGCACCCGGGGCCGTCGCACCCACCGGGGCCGCGAGGTCCGACCGGTCCCCGGACTCCAGCAGATTGGCCCGCAGGCCGGCCAGCACGCCCCCGTCCAGTCCGAGGCCGTCCGCCCAGAACGCGTCGAAGTCCGGCCAGCCGGCCGCGACCTCCTCGAAGGCCGCCTCCAGGTAGTGCCGCTCGGCCCGGAGGACCGGAAGCAGCAGCTCCGGCTCGCTCATCAGACCGCGGATCCGCAGGCTCTCCAGGACGGCCCCGACCACGGCGGCGGAACGCTCGTTGGTGAGCAGATAATCCGTGAACACCGTTTCCCGGTCCACCCCCAGAGCGGTCAGCAGTACCGCCGCCGCCCACCCCGTCCGGTCCTTTCCGGCCGAGCAGTGGAACAGCAGCGGCGAGGCACCCGGTTCGGCCAGGAGCCGCAGCACCCGGGCGAATTGTTCGCGGGCAATGGAATCGGTGACGAACCACCGGTAGAGGCCGGTCATCATCGCCCCGGCGCGGCCGTCCCCGAGCAGGGCGCGTTGTCCGGCCGGATCCCGCTCGGCCAGCGCCGAGCGCAGGGTCGCGTGGATGTCGAAGTCCACCGCGAACACCGGCAGGTGATGCAGGGTCATGCCGTCGGCCGTCCGGTCCGCCCCGGCCTCGCGGACCTCGTCCCGACTGCGCAGGTCGACGATCCGGCGCAGGCCCAGCCCGGCCAGCCGCCCGAGGTCCTCGTCGGTGAGCCGGTTGAGGCCGTCGCTGCGCAGCGCGACGCCGGCCCGGAGCACCAGCCCCTCGGCCGTGCGGTAGCCGCCGAGGTCGCGGGCGTTGACCGCACCGAACAGACCCAGGCTGCGGGCGGCCGGGAAATCGGCGGCTCCGGTCGGCTGATCGGTCACGCTGCGCCCCCCATTGGATATTCGGACGGTGACATGGCACAACCGTGAGCGATATTGCATGAACCTGCCCATCAAAACGGCAGGATGTGCGAGAGTGTCACGGGCAACGCGGCCAGTGTAGGGTCCGGTTCATCCGTCTGGTCACACGATGGGTGATCAGCGGTAACGCTCGGTTCCAGGCTTTAATTTTTAATTGATTATTTGCGCAGCCGGTACGGTTTCGGCCACAATCAGCGCCCTCATGGCCCGACCATGAACGTTGGTAACAGATTCGCTGCACTCCTGCCCATTCGGTCCCGCCAGGAACGCAAGTTCCACCAGGATGGGCGCCGGGCAGCCTGCTGCCCTCGAACAGCTACAGGGCAGGTGAACGCGAGCAGCGGAGCGCCCTGCCCAGGGGAGGAAAGACAACATGGGTCGAGCGACCCGAAGAGTTGCCGCCTGCGCGGCAGCCGTTCTGCTGGCCGGTGGCCTGCAGTCGTCCCTCGCGCACGCCGCCACCACTACGCCCCGGATCGACCTCACCGTGCTCGTGATCAGCGACGGCGGTCCGGCCACGGCCGCGATCGCGGCCGAGCTCAAGAGCCAGGGCACCCCGTACAAGCTCGTCGACCTCAACGACGCCGCCCGCCCGGTGATCGACACGGCCTTCCTCAGCGACACGCTGAACGGCCAGCCGCGCGGCAAGTACCAGGGCATCGTCCTGCCCAACGACAACCCGTTCACGGCCGGCTCCGCCGAGATGGCCGCGATCGCCGCGTACGAGGCGGCGTTCGGTGTCCGTCAGGTCGACGCCTACACCTACGCCCGTCCCGACGTCGGCCTGAACTGGGCCGTCAACCCGGGCTACATGGGCACCCTGGACGGCTTCCAGGGCCAGGTCACCGCCTCGGGCCTGGGCGGATCGTTCGGGTACCTCAAGGGCACCATACCCTTCGAGGACAACGACCCGGCCATCTCGGAGAGCTACGGCTACCTCTCCACTCCGAGGACCGACCTGCCCGCCGGCTCCAGCTTCACCCCGCTGGTCGAGGTGCCGATCCCCGGCAGCACCGCCAAGGGCTCGCTGGTCGGCGAGTACGCCCACGACGGCCGCAAGGAACTGGTCGTCACCTTCGTCTACAACCAGTACCAGCAGCAGTACCGGCTGCTGGCCCGCGGCATTGTCGACTGGATCACCCAGGGTGTCCACCTCGGCTACGACCGCAACTACTTCGCGGCCCACGTCGACGACGTCTTCCTGGCCGACGACCGCTGGGACACCGTGCTGAAGTGCACCCCCGGTGACGTCACCTGCCCGCCCGGCACCCCGGAGACGGCCAACCCGATCCGGATGACGGTCGCCGACGCGCAGTTCGCCAAGCAGTGGCAGCTGGACCACAACTTCACCATGGACATGGTGTTCAACGGTGGTGGCAGCGAGGACTGGAAGGCCGACCACGAGACGACCGCCGACCCGGTGGTCGACCAGATGATCGCCGACCAGAGCAGCTACCGGTGGGTCAACCACACCTACACCCACCCGTACCTGGGCTGCCTCCAGGACGTCTCGGTGGTCCCGTGGAAGTGCACCAAGAACGCCTCGGGCAGCACCGTCTGGGTCGACCAGGCGACCATCACCTCCCAGATCAAGAACAACCTCGACTGGGCGGCCGCCCGGGGTCTGACCCTGGACAAGAGCGAGCTCGTCACCGGTGAGCACTCCGGTCTGCTGACCGCGCCGCAGGAGACCAGCGACAACCCGTACCTGGCCCCGTCGCTGGCCGCCAACGGGGTCAAGTGGACCGCCAGCGACGCCTCCCGCGAGCCCGCCCAGCGGGCCGTCGGCGCGGCGCTGACCGTCCCGCGCTACCCGATGAACGTCTTCTACAACGCCGCCACGGCGAAGGAGGAGACCGACGAGTACAACTGGATCTACACCAGCGCGGCCAACGGTGGCAGCGGCGTCTGCGAGAACAACGCCAACTCCACCTGCCTGCCGACGCCGCTCGACGTCAACACCGGCTACCAGTCGTACATCGTGCCGCTGGAGGCCCGGATCGACCTCGGCCACGTGCTGAACAACGACCCGCGGCCGCACTTCATCCACCAGTCGAACCTGTCCGAGGACCGGATCGTCTACCCGGTGCTGGAGAAGGTCCTCTCGACCTACCGCTCGCTGCACGCCGACAACACCCCGGTCGTGAACCTGGCGCAGAAGGACCTCGGTCTGGAGTTCCAGCGCCGCGCGGCCTGGAGCAACGCCGTCAGCAACGGCCAGGTCACCGGCTACCGCATCGGCAACGCGGTCCGGGTCAGCGCCCCGTCCGGCGTCCAGGTCCAGGCCACCATGCCGACCGGCACGGTCCAGCAGCTCGCCATCGGCACCGCCGCCTTCGGCACCGCCTACGCGGGCTCGCTGTCCGGCTGGGTCAAGCCCGGCCAGCTGCAGAGCGCGGTCCAGCTGCAGCTGCCGGCCGCGCCGGCCGCCCCGGCGGCCGTCAGCCCGTCGGTCGCGGCCAAGTCCGTCGCGGCCCCGGCGCCGGCCGACACCAAGGTCGTCCCGCAGGGCACCGCGGACGCCGTCCCGGCCGGTCCGGGCGACACCGACCGCACCGACGCGCCGACCCTGGTCCCCGGTAGCGGGGCCCCGGTGGCGGGCAAGAACGTCGCTGCTGGTACCACTGCTGGTAAGGCGACCGGTACCACCGGGAAGGCCGCCGGCAAGGGCGACACCGCACAGCACGGCAAGGCCTCCGGGGGGAAGGCCGAACCCGTCAAGAAGACCGCCGGTACGTCCGGCACCCGCTAGACAGGTGAACCCGGTGGCGGGTCGGCTCCCCCGGCCCGCCACCGGCACCACCCACCGGCCGATGCGGCCGGGCGCTTGAGGCAAGAACAGGAGGGGGGACAGGAATGCGCGTCACCCTGCTCACCGAGGGGACGTACCCGCACCAGCACGGCGGTGTGAGTGTCTGGTGCGACCAACTCGTACAGGGCATGCCGGACGTCGAGTTCGACATCATCGCCGTCACCGGTACCGGACACGAGGCACTGGCCTGGGAGCTGCCCGCCAACGTGCGGTCGGTCACCACGGCCCCGCTGTGGGGCCCGGCCTCGGAGGGCAAGGCACCGCGCGGCAAGGAGATGCGCCGCTTCCTGAACGCCTACGAGCGCTTTCTGCACTCCATCCTGGACCCGGTCTACACCACCCACTTCGGCACCGAGCTGTACGGCTTCGCCGACCTCGCCCGGCGCGGGCTGCTCAGCCCGGCGCTGCGCAGCGAGCGCGCCCTGCGCACCCTGCAGCACGTGTGGACCCGCGAGTACCTCACCACCGCGGTCTCCCGGCCCACCATGCACGACGCGCTGAACGCCACCGACCTGCTGGAGCACGCCCTGCGGCCGCTCTCGGTCGAGCCGCCGCGCGACGGCGTGGCGCACGCCGCCAGCGGCGGCCTCGCCACCCTGCCGGGCCTGATCGCCTCCCAGCAGTACGGCGTACCGTTTCTGCTGACCGAGCACGGCATCTACCTGCGCGAGCGCTACCTCGGCTACCGCACCGGCCCGTACCGCTGGCCGGTCAAGGCGCTGCTGCTCGGCTTCTACCGGATGCTCGCCGAGGAGAGCTACCGACGGGCCGCGCTGGTCACCCCCGGCAACCGGTACAACCGGCGCTGGGAGGAGCGCGGCGGCACGCCCTCCACGCACATCCGCACCGTGTACAACGGCGTCGACCCGGCGGCCTTCCCGCCCGCCGGGCCCGAGCCGGAGACCCCGACGCTCAGCTGGGCCGGCCGGGTCGACCCGATCAAGGACCTCGAGACGCTGATACGCGCGTTCGCGATAGTCCGGCGCGAGATACCCGACGCCCGGCTGCGGCTGTTCGGTGGCACGCCCAAGGGCGGCGAGGCCTACCGCGAGAAGTGCGAGGCGCTGGCCGCCGAGCTCGGCACCGGGGACTCGGTGGTCTTCGAGGGCCGGGTCGCGGACATCACCGACGCGTACGCGGCCGGGAACGTGGTGATGCTCTCCTCGATCAGCGAGGGCTTCCCGTTCACCCTGATCGAAGCGATGTCCTGCGGCCGCGCCACCGTCTCGACCGACGTCGGCGGTGTGCGCGAGGCGGTCGGCGACACCGGCCTGGTCGTCCCCCCGCGCGAGCCCGAGCCGATGGCCGCGGCCGCGATCGAGCTGCTGCGCGACGCGGAGCGCCGGGCCCGGCTCGGCGAGCAGGCCCGGCTCCGGGTGATCGACCAGTTCACGCTCCGCCAGAACATCGACGGCTTCCGCGGCATCTACACCGAGCTGCTGGGCACCGCCCGCTGGCTCCCCGAGGGCGTGGTCGCCGTCACCGACGGACCGCCGGACCCGGACTGGGAGCAGGCGGCCGAGCAGGAGCGCAGCGAGGTGACCGCATGAACGAGGGCACCGAGCGAATCATCGACAGGCGCGTGTACCGCGAGGTGACCGCATGAGCGGGCCCCTGCGACTGGTTCCCGGCGAGGCGGTCGACGAGACCGTCCAGCTGCGGGTGCTGCCGCTCAAGCGGCGCCGCCCGACCCTGCCGCCCCAGCGCCCGCCGGTGCCGGAGCAGCTCGACCTCTCCGCCGACCCGCTGGACGAGCTCGCCGAGCGGCTGCGCGACATCTGCGCGGACGCGGTCCACCCGTACGAGATCGCGGCCATCCTCGAGTCCGACGGCCTCTCCGACGAGCAGGCGGCCCTGCTGTACGGCCGCCCCGATTCCTTCACCCTCGCCGAGGAGCTGTTCGAACGGGTCGAGCGCCGCTACCCCGGACCGAGTGCCGAGTTCGCCAACCCCTGGCGGGCCGATCCCTGGCGGTGCGTCGTGCGCGGCCTGGTGTTCGCCCTGCCCGGTCTCGGCTACCTGCTCGGCGCCAACCTCTTCGCCGCCGACCGGATGCGCTTCGGGCTGCCCTCGGGCATGCTCGCGCTGTCCGTCGCGACCCTGGTCAGCTGGTCCTGGAACCAGGCCCTGGCCCACCGCTCCTACGCCTGGCTGGGCCGGGGGCGGCGGCGGTCGGCCGCGGGCTGTCTGGCGATCGGAGCGCCGCTCGGCGCACTGACCGCGGCCGTCGCCGGCTATGTGGTCGGCGGACCGCTGGGCGCGCTGTGCTTCGCCGCCGGGCAGTCCGGCTACCTCGCGGCGGCCACCGTGCTGCTGGTGCTCGGGCGGGAGAAGTTCCTGCTGGTGGCGCTGGCACCGTCGGCCGTCGGAGCGGGGGTCGTGCTCGCCGTCGACGTGCCGCAGGTCGTCCGCACCTCGGTGCTGCTGGCCTCGCTCGGACTCGCGGTCTGGCTCGCCACCCGGGAGCTGCTGCGCTGCCGACGCGGCGAGGCCGATCCGGTCCCGCTGCGGCTGCCGCTGACCAAGGAGGTCCCGCACCTGCTGTTCGGCCTCGCCGTCGGCACCCTGACCCTGATCGCCGGACTCGGCGTCACCGTGCACCAGGCGGTGCGCACCGGCAGCGCCGAAGGCGTCTCGACCAGCCCGACGGGGCCGGCCATGATCGCCCTGACGCTGAGCCTCGGACTCGCCGAGTGGCTGCTCTTCCGCTACCGGGCGATGGCCGTGGCCGCGCTGCGCACCAGTCACACCCCGGTCGAGTTCGCCCGCCGCACCGGCGGTGTGCTGCTCGGCTGCCTCTTCATCTACCTCACCACCGTGGCCGCCCTCGACGCCGCCGCGACCGTGCTCTGGCCCGGCGCCCCGGCGCTGGGCGTCCCGGAGCTCGGCGCGCTGCTGCTGCTGGGCGGCTCGCTCTGGCTGGCGCTGCTGCTGAACGCCTTCGGGCTCAGCTGGAGCACCGCCCTCATCTGTCTGGCAGCCGCGGGCGCCGAAAGCGCCGGACTGCTGACCGGTGCGGACCCGACCGTCCTGCAGCTGATCGGCTGCGGGGCCGCGGCGGCCGTCCTCACCGCCCTCGCCGGGCCCGTGCTCGGCCGCACCACCAAGCACCGCTGATGCGGCGCCCGCTGAACCGGCACCGCTGAACAGCTGAACAGCTGAACAGCGCACCACGGAACCAGCACCGACCGAACCACCTCCGGCCGGGTCACCACACCGTCACCGCACCCGGCCGGTCCGTGCAGTACACGTCCCCGAAAGACACAGGAAGCGAATCACCATGAGCAGCGTCGCCGTCACCGGAGCCGAGGGTTTCATCGGCTCCCACCTCGTCGAGGCCCTGGTCGCCGACGGGCACCATGTCCGCGCGATGGTCCAGTACAACTCGTTCTCGTCCTTCGGCTGGCTGGAGACCCTCTCCAAGGAGGTGCTGGACTCCGTCGAGATCGTTCTCGGCGACGTCCGCGACCCCGGCTCCGTGAACGGCCTGGTGAAGGGCACCGAGGCGGTCTACCACCTGGCCGCCCTGATCGCGATCCCGTACTCCTACCAGGCCCCGCACTCGTACATCGAGACCAACGTCACCGGCACCCTGAACGTCCTGGAGGCCGTGCGCCACCTGGACATCCCCCGCCTGGTGCACACCTCGACCAGCGAGACCTACGGCACCGCGCAGACCGTGCCGATCTCCGAGGACCACCCGATCAACACCCAGTCCCCGTACGCCGCCTCCAAGGCCGGCGGGGACCGGCTGGCCGACAGCTACCACGCCAGCTTCGAGACCCCGGTCGTCACCCTGCGCCCGTTCAACACCTTCGGCCCGCGCCAGTCGATGCGCGCCGTCATCCCGACCGTGATCGCCCAGCTCGCGGCCGGCGAGACCGAGATCACCCTCGGCGACCTGCGCCCGACCCGTGACTTCATGTTCGTCAAGGACACCGCGCTGGCCTTCCGCACGGTCGGCACCGCCCCCGCCGAGGCCGTCGTCGGCCGCACCTTCAACGCCGGCACCGGCGGCGAGATCTCGGTCGGCGACCTGGTCACCCTGGTCGGCAAGCTGATGGGCGTCGACGTCACGGTGAAGGAGGACGAGCAGCGCATCCGCCCGACCAACTCCGAGGTCATGCGCCTGGTCGCCGACGCCACCCGGCTGCGCGCCGCCACCGGCTGGACCCCGCAGTACTCCCTCGAGGAGGGCCTGGAGCAGACCATCGAGTTCTTCCGCGACCCGTCGAACCTGGCCCGCTACAAGACCGACATCTACAACGTCTGATCCGGTCCCGCCTTCCGGCCGCTCCCGGCACCGAAGGTCCCTTGTCGCATCGACTTCCGTGGGGGAACCACCATGCACGCAGTGATCCTGGCCGGCGGTAAGGGCGTTCGACTCCGCCCGTACACCACCGCGCTTCCCAAGCCGCTCGTCCCGATCGGCGACCAGCACGCGATCCTGGAGATCGTGATGCGCCAGCTCGCCGCCGCGGGCTTCCAGACCGTCACCCTGGCCATCGGCCACCTCGGCCACATCATCCGCGCCTACGTCGGCAACGGCTCCCAGTGGGGGCTGCGGGTCGGCTACGCCGTCGAGGACAGCCCGCTCGGCACCCTCGGTCCGCTGCTCACCATGCAGGACCGGCTGCCGGACAACTTCCTGGTGATGAACGGCGACGTCCTCACCGACCTGGACTTCGCCGGGGTGCTCAAGCACCACGAGTCGTCCGGGGCCCCGCTCACCATCGCCACCTACGCCCGCCAGGTGAAGATCGACTTCGGCGTGCTGACCGCCGAGGACGGTGCCATCACCGGTTTCCAGGAGAAGCCGAGCATCGACTACCGGGTCTCGATGGGCGTGTACGGCGTCTCCCGCGCCGCGCTCGCCAAGTACACCCCGGGTCTGCCGCTGGGCTTCGACGAGCTGGTGCTGGACCTGCTCGCCGCCAGGACCCCGCCGTCCGCCTACGAGTTCGACGGCTACTGGCTCGACATCGGCCGCCCGGACGACTACGACCGGGCCAACGCCGAGTTCTCGCTCAACCGCTCGCTGCTGCTCCCGGACGAGCCGGTCATCACCGGCCCCGCCGCGGGAGAGGGCCTGTACGCGGTGCCGAACGGCCAGGACCGGCCGGTCCCCGCCGCCCGCACGGCGATCGACGCCGCCGACGGGCAGCCGGCCGCGGCGGTGCCGACCGGCCCCGAGAACGACGGACGGGCCGCGTGAGGATCCTGCTGCTCGGCGCCGACGGCTTCCTCGGCCGCCACGCCGCCACCGCCCTGCGGTCCCTGCCCGGTGCCACCGTGCTGACCGCCGGGCGGCGGCCCGACCACGACCTGCGGCTCGACCTGGCCACCGCCCAGGCCGGTCCGCTCGGCGAGGAACTGGCCGCGCACGCCCCGGACGCGGTGGTCAACTTCGCGGGTGCGGTGGCCGGCAGCGCCGTCAAACTCGCCGAGGTCAACGCCCGCGGCCCGGCCGTGCTCTGCGAGGCGCTCGAACAGGGCGCCCCGAAGGCCCGGCTGGTGCACATCGGCTCGGCCGGCGAGTACGGCGTCTGCGCCCCCGGCAGCTCGCTCGCCGAGGACGCCGACGCCCGCCCGGTCGGCGTCTACGGCGCCACCAAGCTGGCCGGCTCCCTCGCGGTGGCCGGCTCGCCGCTGGACGCCGTGGTGCTCCGGGTGTTCAACCCGGTCGGCCCCGGCGCCCCGGCCGGTTCGCTGCCCGGCCGGCTCGCCGCCGAGCTGCGCCGGGCCGCGGCGGAGGGCACCGACGGGGTGGTGCGGGTCGGGGACCTCTCGGCCCACCGCGACTTCGTCGACGCCCGGGACATCGCCCGCGCGGTCGCCCTTGCGGTGGCCGCCGAGGGTCCGCTGCCGCGGCTGCTCAACCTGGCCTCCGGGCAGGCCCGGCCGGTCCGGGCGATCGCCGACGGCCTGGTCGCGGCGGCCGGCTTCACCGGCCGGATCGACGAGAGCGGCGCCGGCTCCGAGCGCTCCGCCGCCGTCTCCTGGCAGCAGGCCGACGTGTCGGCCGCCGCCGGGGCACTCGGCTGGCACCCGGAGACCGGGCTCGACGAGACCCTGCGCGACCTCTGGCTCTCCACCGAACCGCTGGTCACCGCATGACGGGCGCGAGCCACCACGACGGCCGCCTGCTGGTGCCGCTGTACGTCCACCCCGCGGTGGACCCGGCGGCCTGGCAGGCGGTCGCCGCCGCCGACCCGAAGCGGATCGCCGCCGTCGTGCTCAACCTCGCCGACGGGCCGGGCGACCCCGACCATGTGTTCACCGAGGCCGCCGAGGAGCTCCGCAAGGCCGGTCTGCCGCTGCTCGGCTACGCCGACACCGACTACGGCCGGCGGCCGCACGCCGCCGTGGTGAACGACATCCTGACCTACCGTCAGCGCCACGGCATCACCGGCGTCTACCTGGACCAGGTGTCGGCCGCGCCCGGCGCGCTGCCGCACTACCGGCGCCTCGCCACCGCGGCCCGCGCCGCCGGCTGCGCCACCGTGGTGTTCGGCCACGGCGACCACCCGGACCCCGGGTACGCCGAGGTCGGCCTGGCCGACCTGCTGGTCACCTTCGAGGGCGACTGGGCGGCGTACCAGGAGGTGGCCCTGCCGCTGTGGACCGGCCGGCACGCCGCCGCCCGGTTCTGCCACCTGGTCTACGACGTGCCCGTCGAACGCTCCGGGGAGGCGGCCGCGCTGATCGCCGCCCGCCGGGCCGGCGTCGGCTGCGCCGTGCCGGGCACCGGGGACAACCCCTGGCGCACCCTGCCGCACGAGCTGACCGTCGGTCGGCCCGTCACCGAACCCACCTGACCCCACTCGGAGTTCGAGCACCGTGACCCGCCGCACCCGGCCCCTGGCCGCCGCCCTCGCCCTCGCCACCGCCGTCGCCCTGCTGGCGACCTCGTGCAGCAGTTCGGGTTCGGAGGACGAGGACGACCCCTCGGCCGACGCCACCGGCGCGCAGCCCCCGGCGGCCACCGCCGCCCCCGTCCCGGGCACTCCCGGCACCCCGGACGCCCCGTCCTCCCCCGCCGACCCGGGCACCCCGACGACGCCGGCCCCCGGCACCCCGTCGGTCCCGCCCGGCACTCCGGGCACGCCTTCCGTCCCGGGCACTCCCAGCGCTCCCGGCACCCCGGGCCGCCCCACCACGCCCGGCACCCCGACCGGACCCGGTACCCCCGGCACTCCGGCCGTCCCCGGCACCCCGGGCACTCCCGGTACGCCGGCCGCCCCGGCCGGTACCCGCTGGCAGCCCACCCCCGGCCTCGCCTGGCAGTGGCAACTCGGCGGCGGCGTGGACCAGTCCGTCGACGTCCCGGTCTACGACATCGACGGCTTCGAGACCGACGCCTCCGTGGTCGCCGCGCTGCACGCCAAGGGCCGCAAGGTGATCTGCTACATCAACGCCGGTTCCTGGGAGGACTTCCGCCCCGACGCCGCCGCCTTCGCCCAGGCCCTCCAGGGCTCGGGCAACGGCTGGAAGGGCGAGAAGTGGTTCGACATCCGCAAGCTCGACCAGCTGAAGCCGCTGATGGCGGCCCGCTTCGACATGTGCCGACAGAAGGGCTTCGACGCCGTCGAACCCGACACCATCGAGGCGTACAACCAGAACAGCGGCTTCCCGCTGACCGCGGACGACCAGCTCCGCTACAACCGCATGCTCGCCACGCTCGCCCACGAACGCGGCCTGGCGATCGGTCTGAAGAACGACCTGGACCAGGTCCCCGCCCTGCTGGGCGACTTCGACTTCGCGGTGAACGAGGAGTGCGCGCAGTTCGACGAGTGCGGCCGGCTCTCGCCCTTCATCCAGGCGGGCAAGGCGGTGTTCCACGTCGAGTACAAGCTCGGCACGGACCGGTTCTGCGCCAAGACCAAGGCCCTGGGCTTCAGCTCGATGCAGAAGAAGCTCGAACTGGACGCCTGGCGGAAGCCCTGCTGACGCAGGGACGGCGGCCGCGCGGCCGCCGGACCGCCAGGCGATCAGCCACGAGGGTTACTTGACCGCCAGCCAGATGACGGCACCCACCACCACGAGCACACCCACGGCGATCGCCGCGATCATGCCCGTGCGGCTGCCGCTGGCGCCGTAGGTGTTGACGGAGCCCGGCGCCTGGGGTGCCGGGGTCTCGTCGACGAAGGCCCGGAACATCTGGGTGCTGCCGGCGGGGTCGTAGTCGTTGTCAGCCATGGCAGGGACTCTAACGAATCCGCGGACCGCCCCGACACCCGGTCTCCGCACTACGACTGTGCGACAAGCATGTGAAGTACCCCACGACCCCGGAATGTCCGTCCCACCGATCGGGTTGACTCGGACCATGACCGATTCCCGCAGCGACGCCCCCCGTTACGCGCAGCTCGGTGACTCCGAGCTCTCGGTGTTCCCGCTCTCCCTCGGCGGCAATGTCTTCGGCTGGACCGCCGACGAGGCCGAGTCCTTCGCCGTCCTCGACGCCTACGCCGCGGCCGGCGGCAACTTCGTGGACACCGCCGACACCTACTCCTCCTGGGTCCCGGGCAACACCGGCGGCGAGTCCGAGACGATCATCGGGAACTGGCTGCGCAGCCGGGGGAACCGCGACTCCGTCGTGGTCGCCACCAAGGTCGGGCTGCACCCCGAGGCGCGCGGGCTGCGCGCGGCCAACATCAAGTCCTCCGCCGAGGGCTCGCTGCGCCGTCTCGGCGTCGAACACATCGACCTCTACTACACCCACCAGGACGACGACACCCCGGTGGAGGAGTTCGTCACCGCCCTGAACGCGCTGGTGCGCGAGGGCAAGGTGCGCGCCGTCGCCGCCTCCAACATCGGCGCCGACCGGCTCGCCGAGTCCCTGGCCTTCGCCGAGCGCGAGGGCCTGGCGAAGTACGTGGCCGTCCAGCCGCACTACAACCTGGTCTCCCGCGGCACCTTCGAGGGCCCGCTGGCCGAGGTGGTCGCCGCGCACGGCCTCGCCACCGTCCCCTACTACGCGCTGGCCTCGGGCTTCCTCACCGGCAAGTACCGCCCGGGCGGCACCTCGGTGACCAGCGCCCGCGCCGAGGGGGCCGGCCGCTACCTGGACGGCCCGCGCGGCCCCAAGGTCCTGGAGGCGCTCGACACCGTGGCCGCCGAGCAGGAGGTCGAGCTCGCCACCGTCGCCCTGGCCTGGCTCGCCGCCCGGCCGACCGTCGCCGCCCCGATCGCCAGCGCCCGCACCGTCGACCAGCTCCCGCCGCTGCTGGCCGCCGCCGCGCTGGAGCTCACCCCGGCGCAGACCGCGCTGCTGGACGACGCCTCCGCCTGACCCCGGCTCCGTCGCCGCGCGGCCCGCGTCGTCCACAGGCTGTGGACAACGCGGGCCGCCGCCGTCACGGCCGGCCGAAGTGGGTCGGCCGGAAGCCGCTGCTGATCACCGACACCCGGACGGTCTTCCCCGGCCGGGGCGCCTCGACGAACTTCCCGCCGCCCAGGTAGATCCCCACATGGTGGATCCCCGAGGCCCGGCCGCTGTCCGACCAGAACAGCAGGTCACCCCGGCGCAGCCGGTCCTGCGCGATCGGGGTGGTCGCCGCGTACTGGTCGTCGGCCACCCTCGGCAGCGCGACGCCCGCCCGCCGGAAGGCCTGCTGCACCAGCCCCGAGCAGTCGTAACCGGTGGGACCGTCGCCGCCCCACACATAGGGCTTGCCGAGCTGGGCCAGCGCGTAGCCGATCACCGACTCCGCCCGGTCCGAGGAGGGTGCCTGGTCCTCGGCCGACGTCCCGCCGCCCGACCGGCCGGTGCGGTCGAGGTAGATGTCGTAGTGGCTGGTCCAGCGCCACTCGCCCCGGGCGTTCTTGAACCAGTACCTGGAACCGTCCCAGCCCTGGCGCGGTCCGGCGGAGCGGACGGCCGCTTCGGGAGCGACCGGCTGCGCGGTGGAGCCGGTCGGGGCGGTCGAGCCGGTCGAGCCGGTCGAGCCGGTCGGGGCAACGGCTGTGGACGAGCCACCGGCGGTGGTCGAGGAGCCGGCGGAGGACGAGGAACCGGAGCCGCCCACGGCCTTCACGTACACGCTGTAGTGGCCGGTCCAGCGCCACTCGCCCCGGGCGTTCTTGAACCAGTACTTGGAACCGTCCCAGCCCTGCTTGCCCGGCGCCGCCTGCGCGGCCCCGGCACCGGCGGTCAGTCCGACCACCCCGGCGCCGGCCAGCACGGTGGTGGCCAGGCAGGCAGTGCGCACCGCCCGGTGTATTCGGCCGCCCCCGGACGGCCGAGCCGTTCGGGGGGTGCGCGGCCGGGCCGCGCAGTGCGGGCAGCCGCAGCCCGCGCCGCCGAGGCGTTCCTCGAAACCGTCCGGGGTGTCGAGGCCCTCGAAACCGTCCGGGCCCTCGATGCCCTCGAAGCCCCGGTGGGCGTCGGATCCGTCGAAGCCGTCGAAGCCGTCGCGCGCGTCGAACCCGTCGGCGGTCCCGTCCATGAATGCGAGGCCGACGTCCGTGCCGCTGGCTATCCTCATGCCGGTCGTCCTTCCTTCCGCCCGGCCCGGGCGGCCGGGGGCGGTACCGAGGCGGCCACTCCGGCCGGGGCGACGAAGGCGACCAGCAGGTGCTCCATCAGCGCACTCCGGGCGGCCTCGTCCAACTCGTGCGCGGTGGCGCGCTCCAGTCGGCGCACGGCGAGCGCCGCCGCCTCCACCGCGTCGTCCACCAGCACCGTGCGCAGGCCCGCGTCCAGATCGGCCAGTCGGCGCCGGCGCATCGACTCGGCCACCTCCGGCGCGTAGTCCAGCGCCAGCGGCTGCGCCGAGTACACCTCCAGCCCGGCCGGGGCGACCTCGGCGGCCAGCGCCCGGGTCAGCTCGTCGGCGAACCACTGGCCGTCGCGCAGAGCCGGGCCGGGTGCCGCGTTGCTGTCGCAGGGCAGGGTGGAGGCGGTCCTGGTGAGCACCGCCTGGACCTGCTCGCGCAGATAGCTCTCGTGGTCCTCGATCGCCAGCACCGCTCGCGCGGTGTCCTTGACCCGCCACACGATCAGCAGCCGGACCACGATCGGCGTCCCGGTGCGGTCGACCACCTTGGCCGGCTCGCTGCGCCAGTGCCGCAGCCGGACGTCCACCCGGCGACGGCGCAGCAGCGGGTTCACCCAGACCAGGCCGGTACGGCGGACGGTGCCCCGGTAGCGGCCCCAGCGGGTGAGCACCCGGGTCTCGCCGCCGGCGTTGGCCAGCAGTCCGGCGAGCGCGAGCACGACGAGCAGCCCGGCGGCGGTCACGGCGGCCACCGAACGGGCGGTCACCTCGGCCCGGCCACTGGCCCGGGCGGCGTCCGCGCGCAGATCGGGCAGCGCGTCCCAGTGCGGGACGACTCCGTCGCGCACCAGCACCAGCAGGACCGCGGCCGTGCCGAGCAGCAGCGCCAGTAGCGCGACCCAGCCCGGCAGACCGGCCGCGTTCCGCTCGCGGAGCGCCTGGTCGGCGCGCGGCGGCCGGCGCGAGGTGGCGGCCGCCGGCATCCCGACCGGGACCGCCTCCGGCTCCACGACCGGGAACGGGTCCGCGACCGGGAACGGCGGCGGGGCCACCTGGACCGTCCGGGCGGCCGGCTCCGCCACTTCCAGCGGATCGCGCGGATCGGCGGAGGAGCCGGCGGGTCCGGGGAGGACCGTGAGCGGAGTGGTCGGCGGACCGCTGTCGGCCGGTCCGGCGGCCGACCCGGATGTCCGCAACACCTTGGCGAGCGGGCTGGAGCCGGAGGCGGAACGTTCCGGCAGCGCCGGGGGAAGTGCTTTGGGCAGGTGGTCGGGTCGCTGCGAAGAGTCGCGGGTGACGTCCATGCACGGATCCTCAGGTTCAGTGTGTCGCGCAACGGGCGGCCCGGATCTGACGGGCAGTGCCAGAGTCAGGCTAAGTTCATACGTCATCAAATGCGACATTTGAGCTATGTGTGTCGACATTTCCTGACGAATCATCCGAAGCCGGAGCTGACGCGCAGGCACATGAGCGGATGGTGGGAGCGGTTCAGCGCCTCCGGGTCCCGGTTCCCCTGGCGAGCACCCGACGGGTGATCAGCCCGATCCCGGCGAGCACCAGCAGGAGCCCGGCGAACGCGCCGCGCCAGGCGTCCGACCGCTGCCGGTCGGCAGCCACCGGCGACGAGGGGTCCACCGGCCCGGCCGCCCGCTGCTGCCCGCGCTCGGGCGGGGCAGCCGGGCCCCGGACCCGGTCGGACCGGTCCCGGTCCGGGGCGGAGACGTCCGCCGGATCCGGGTCGGCCCCGGTCGGGGTGGCGGCCGCCGCCGTCGGGCTCGGGGTGGCGGTGGAAGTGGGCGTGGGGGTGGGGGTGGGGGTCGGAGTGGCAGTGTGGGCAGGGATCGCGGACGCGGACGCGGTCACGGTCGGACTCGGGCTCGGGGACGTCGTGGCGGAAGCGGTCGGGGGGACGGCCGGGGACGGACTGCCGGTGGCCGAAGCCACCGCCACCGGAGCCGCGCTCGCCGAGGGCGAGGCCACCACCGGCGGGACGACGATCGGCAGCAGCCCCGACGGGACGGGATCGAGGACCGGCTCGGCCACGGTCGGAGACGGCACCGACGGGGTGAACGGAGCGGACGGGGTGGACGGGGTCGACGCGGAAGCGGTCGAGGGGACGACCGGGGACGGACTGCCGGTGGCCGAAGCCACCGCCACCGGGGCCGCACTCGGCGAAGGCGAGGCCACCACCGGAGCCCCCGCCGCCCCACCGACCGGCGGGACGACGATCGGCAGCAGCCCCGACGGGACCGGATCGAGGACCGGCTCGGCAACGGTCGGAGACGGCACCGACGGAGCGGACGGAGCGGACGGAGCGGACGGGGTCGACGGGGTCGGCGGCACCGGCACCGAGGGCGAGACCGTCGGGGACGGGACCGCCGCCGTCGGGGACGGGGAGAGCGCAGGCGTGGGCGACGACGACGGCACGACCGTCACCGCCGTGGGCGCCCCCGTGGACGTCACCGTGGGCGTCGGTACCGGCGTCGGGGCAACGCTCGCCGTCGGAGCCGGAGTCACTGAAGGAACCACCGAAGGAGTCACCGATGGAGTCATTGACGGCACCACCGTGGGAATCACGTCCGGCGTCGGCGTCGGCGCGGGCGTCGGCGCGACCGCCCCGCCCGCCGGAGCGACGGTGACCGCCACGGCCTCCGCCGCCGTCCCGTTCCCCGCCAGGTCGGTCGCGGTGACGACCAGCCACTGCTCCCCTTCCGGCAGATCACGGTTCGCCGTGCAGGCCCAGCTGCCGTCGACGGCGGCCGTCGTCCCGCAGGCGACGATCCGCGCGGCCTCGGCGGCGCGCTCCGGCCGCGCGGTGACCAGCACCTGGGCCCCCGGTTCGGCCCTCCCGGCGAGCCGGGGCCGGGCGACCCGGAGGGTCTCCCCGGCGGTCGGCGCCGTGAGCACCGGACGGTCCGGCGGCACGGTGTCGACCACCAGCTCGACCGCCTGACCGGGGGTCCGGTTCCCGGCGAGGTCGGCGGCGGTCGGGGTGAGCCGGTGCCGGCCGTCCGCCAGGTTCTCCACCGGCAGGCAGGACCAGCCGCCGTCGGGCCGGACCCCCGTGCTGCACAGGTCGGTCCCCTGGCCGCCGGAGCCGCCGCCCCCGGCGGCCGCCTCGCGCGTTCCGGCCGACCGGTCGACCACGGTCACGGTGCTGCCCGGCTCGCCGGTGCCGGCCAGCTGCAGGCCCGGGTCGTTGGTGAACTCGGGCAGGGTGAGCACCGGCGCGCCGGGGGGCGCGGTCTTGACGGTGATCCGCACCGGCTCGCCGCGCAGCACCACGCCACCGCCGGTGGTCTCCACCGGGGTGAGGCTGTGTCGGCCCGCGGCCAGCGCCGTGTCCGGGCGGCAGGACCAGTCGCCACCCCGGGCGACCCGGGTCCGGCAGAGCGCGGTGTCGCCCTCGCGGATCTCGACGGTGGCACCGGCCACCGCGCCCTCGCCGGAGATCCGGGGGCGGGCCTCGGCGAGGGTGGTGCCGTCGACCGGCTCGGAGATCTCCGGGCGGGCGGCCCCGACGGTCAGCCGGATCCGCTGGTCCGAGACCTGCCCGGAGTCGGCGAAGCCGCCGGCCGGCACCAGCTGGGCGGCGTCCCGGCCGATCCGCAGCCGGGCCCAGGTCTCGCCGGAGGCCGCGTCGGCGGGGACGGTCCACTCCAGCGAGGCGCTGTGCCCGCCGGGGGCGACGTCGGTCTGCACCCGCTCGGTGGCGTCGAAGCGGCCGTTGCGGTTGAAGTCGACCCAGCCGGCCAGGGTGGCGGAGGAGTCGCCGACCGCGACCGGGACGGTGAGCCGGTAGTCGTGGCCGATCGCCGCCTCGGCGGGGTAACTGACGGCCGGGTCGGCGCCCTGGTACTCGCCCCGGCCGGGCTGGAGCTGCGGCGGTGGCGGGTTGGCCCCGCCGTCCCCTCCACTGCCGCCGCCCGTGGATCCGTCCCCGCCGCCGGTGCCGCCGTCCGTGGACCCTTCCCCGCCGCCGTCCGCCCGTCCGGCGTCGGCGCGCCGGAACAGCCAGCCGGGCCGCCCGTCGGCCTTGGCGCCCTGGGTGGCGGCGTCACCGCCCAGGTAGAGGTCGGAGAGCAGGTGGGAGGCGTTGCCGTAGCCCTGCGGCGCGGTGCCGACCCCCTCGTCGAGGGTGACCGTGTAGGCCTGGGTGAGCGGGGCCGGGGCGGTGGTGGATCCGGCCCGGGCGGTCGAGCGCCGCTCGACCCGGAAGACCGCCGTGCGGAAGGTGCCGGCCAGCTCCAGGCTGCCCTCGGCGGCGGACCCGGGGTCGCCGTCGGCGCCGCCGTCGGCCCGGGCGGGGGCGAGCGTGTTGCCGTCGACCGTCCAGCCGGGCCAGTCGGTGCGGTTGACCAGGGTGGGCGCGGCCGGGGAGCCGCCGGTCAGGGTGAGCCTGGTCGCGGTGCCGGTGGAACCGGATTTCGCGGTGGTGATTCCGGCGAGTCCGCTGAGGTGCAGCCGGGGATTGCGGACGGCCCGGGAGAATGTCAGCCGGAGCGTTCCGACGGTGCGCCAGGAACCGTCCGTCTGCGGACGGTCCTCGGAGATCCGGAAGGACTGAGCGGGATCCCCGGGCCGGAGTCCGTCGGCGTAGAGCGCGCGGGAACGGCCGCCGCCGGCGCGGTCCGCCAATTTCCCCGGGCCGGCGGTGACCGACATCCCGGGGTCGGCGGAGAAGTCCAGTCGGACGGAGAGCCCGGAGGGCAGCACCGCGCCGCGTTCGGCGTTCCAGCTCCCGGGGGACTGCTGGGCGGCCGAGGGCGGCGGGTTCCAACCGATCAGCAGCCCGGCCACCAGGACCGCGGCGGCACCGGCCGCAGCCGGGAACTGTCGGTTCATCCGGCTCTCCTTCACATCGGCTGCCGGGCGGCCTGGGTGACCGGGCAGTCTGGACACAAGATGTGACAAAACGGAATCACGATCCTGGTCCGGTCATACCGCGACACTTGCACTATTGGCCGTATGACACCCGATTGGCAGCCTCAGGCCCCCGGCAGGACGGGATGTACCCGAAAGGTACGCATTCCACCCATTGCCCCCGCGCGGGGCCGGACCGCCCGCGCCCGCCCGGAGCACGACGGGGAGCCCCGGAAACGAAAGAACCCCCGGCCACCAGGGCCGGGGGTTCTCTTCTGGTGCGCTCAGCAGGATTCGAACCTGCAACCTCTTGATCCGTAGTCAAGTGCTCTATCCGTTGAGCTATGAGCGCAAGTGCCGGACGGATCCGGTCTTGCGGGGTTTGGTGCGCTCAGCAGGATTCGAACCTGCAACCTCTTGATCCGTAGTCAAGTGCTCTATCCGTTGAGCTATGAGCGCTCGCCCCGGTGAACGTTCCAGCGGGGCGGTGCGGGGACAACATTACATGACCTGCGGCGAGGGGCGAAATCGATTGATCCGGGCACCTCGGGCGGCCCGCGGCGGCAGGCCGCGGACATGGGAAGAGCCCCGCCGACAAGATCGTCGACGGGGCTCTTCCGGCTGCGGAGGCTGAGGGATTTGAACCCTCGATCAGGAATAACCCCGAAACCGCATTAGCAGTGCGGCGCCATAGACCGGACTAGGCGAAGCCTCCTCCACATGGACCAACCCCGCGTGCGCGGAGCCGTTCCCTGTGCCTGTGATGATGCCACAACCCGGGGGCCCGGCACCAACCGCCGACAACGTTACTAGGCGGGTCGTCCTCGCCGCAAAGAAGAATGAGATACTGCCCTCTCCGGAGAGAGCTGCCCTGAAGCCGAGGAGACCTGTCGACGTGAGCAGCAGGCCGATCCGAGGCGCTGCTCGCCTCGCCGCCATACTCGACGCCCTGCCCGATGCGTTGTTGCTGGTCAACAGCAACGGCACGGTCGTCGATGCCAACACCGCGGCCGTACAGGCGCTCCAGGCGCCCGGCACCTCACTGGTCGGCATGGGTGTGCTCGACCTCCTGCCGGAGTTCGACCCGAGCCGGATCCCCGGTTCGATGCGACCCGCCACCCGCGAGGACGAGGCGCTCGACCGCCCGGTCCGGATGACGGCCCGGCGCACCGACGGCAGTACCTTCCCGGTCGAGGTGTCCGGCAACGACTTCGACGACGACGGCTCCGGCGCGGGCGAGGGCCGGGGCTACGCGGTCTCCTCGCTGGTCCCCTACGACCCGTACCGCGAGGGCTCCCGCTCCTCCGACCTGCTCCTGCTGCTGGTCCGCGACCTGACCGGCCGGCTCGGCGTCGAGGCCGAGCTGCGCCGTCAGCACAAGCAGACCGAGATGATCCTGCGGGCCGCCGCCGAGGGCGTGCTCGGCGTCGACCTCGAAGGCCGCTGCGTGCTGGTCAACCCGGCCGCCGCGCACATCCTGGAGTACCGGGCCAGCGAGCTGGGCGGCCGGGAGCTGCACCCGCTGATCCAGCACTCCCGGGCCGACGGCACCCCGCTGTCGCTGGAGGAGTCCGCGCTGCTGGACACCCTGACCTCCGGCCGCAAGCACCGGGTGCGCGGCACCGTGCTGTGGCGCAAGGACGGCCGGCCGGTCACCGTCGACCTCACCACCGCCCCGGTCCGGGACGGCGACCAGCTGGTCGGCGCGGTCATGACCTTCACCGACCGCAGCCGCGAACTCGCGCTGGTCGCCCGCAACGAGCACCTCACCGCCGTCCTGGAGAGCGAGCTCGGCGGCGCGCTGACCGCGCTGCACCGACGGATCGACACCCTCGCCGCCGACCCGGCCGGGCAGCTCTGGCCGGAGGCCAACTGGACGCTGCGCCGGCTCGCCGACGAGTGCCGCCGGTTCGGCAAGCTGATCGACGGTGTGCTGGCCCACCAGCGCTCCGAGGCCGGCGAGAGCGCCGCCGCCGCGGCGGCCGCGGACGGCAAG
>NZ_JAIY01000004.1:453844-454495 GCF_000710405.2 Kitasatospora sp. MBT66
CGAGCCCGGCACCGACCCGGCGCCGGTCGTCGAGCGCCGGGGCCGGCGCGGGCGCCCCGCCCTCGAGCAGCCGACCGCCGACCGCGAGACCGCCCAGGACGCCCCCGGCACCGGCGGCCGCCCGGACATCCCGGCCGACCAGTGGCCGAACGCCCCGGCCCGGATCGAGCGCGCCGTCCCCGAGCAGTGGAACGGCACTGGCAACGACCCCGCGTACGGGCGGCAGGGCCTCGGCGGCCCGAACGACCCGCAGAGCGACCCCTGGGGCAAGGACGACGGCCGCTCCGGCACCGCCTACGCCGTTCCGGTCGACGCCGGACACCCGGCCCCGACCCCGGCCCCGACCTCGGGTGACGGAGCCGCCGGCCCGGACGGCGAGCGCCGGACCGCCGACGCTCCGGCCGGCCCGCGCACACCGATCGCCCTCGGCCCCGGCCCCTCCCCGGAGGAGCCGGCGGCCGGCCGGGGCGGTCAGGACGGCACGGGAAGTCCGGACGAGTCCGGCTCCGAGCCCCGGCCGTCCCGGCGCCGCCGCGCGCTGCCCGGCAACGAGGACTCCTCCGGCGGCTTCGCGCTGCCCGGCGTTCCCGAGACCCCCGTCTACCCCGGGCTGGAGCACGCCCTGCCGGCGGGTCCGGCCCCGGCTCCGGC
>NZ_JAIY01000004.1:454908-463877 GCF_000710405.2 Kitasatospora sp. MBT66
GCCGCCCCGGCGGCCCTGGCGATCGCCCCGGCGAGCGGCGGTCCCGAGTCCGGCGAGCGGCCGGTGCCCGCGCCCGCCCCCGACGGCGGACCGCGCCGGCTGCTGGTCTGGCCCGAGCCCGACCCGGCCACCAGCCAGGCGCTGCAGGACCGCGGCTACCGCCCGGTGATCGTCCGCTCCCGCGAGGAGGTGGACGCACAGGTCTCCGGATTCCCCGCCGCGCTCTTCGTCGACCCGCTGACCGGCCCGATCACCCGCACCGCGCTGCAGTCGCTGCGCACCGCCGCGCTCAACAGCCGGGTCCCGGTGGTGGTCACCGCCGGTCTCGGCCAGGCCACCCGGGACGCCGCGTACGGCGCCGACCCGGCCGTGCTGCTGCGCGCCCTCGCCCCGCGCGACGGCGAGAACCACGCCCCGCGCGTGCTGCTGGTCGAGAGCGATCCGGACATCGCCGTCGCGATGATCGGCAGCCTGGAGCGGCGCGGCATGCACGTCGAGCACGCGGTGGACGAGAACGACGCCGTCGCCCGGGCCAGCAGCGTGCAGCCCAACCTGGTGGTGATGGACCTGCTCCAGATCCGCCGCCGCCGGGTCGGCCTGCTGGACTGGCTGCGCGCCAACGACCGGCTGCACCGCACCCCGCTCGTCGTCTACACCTCGGTGGACCTCGACCCGCGCGAGCTGCCCCGGCTGCGCACCGGCGAGACGATCCTCTTCCTCGCCGAGCGCTCGACCAGCGAGGACGTCCAGTCCCGGATCGTCGACCTGCTCGGGCGGATCGGCGCCATGGGCGAGGCGGGCGTCGCCGCGGCCGGCTGAGCACGCGGTACGGAACGACCTGGGCCGGCCGCCCTCTCTGCGGGGGTGGCCGGCCCAGGTCGTTCCGGCGGGGGTGGCCCGCCGGGTGTCACTCCTTGCCGAGCAGCGTGACGTCCAGCTTCTGCTCCGCGTAGTCGGCGCGGATCACCTTCTTGTCGAACTTCCCGACCGAGGTCTTCGGCACCGCCTCGACGATCGCCCAGCGCTCGGGCAGCTGCCAGGACGCGATCCGCCCGGCCAGGAAGGTCCGCAGTTCCGGCAGCCCGACGGTGGCGCCCGGCCGCAGCACGACGGTCGCCAGCGGGCGCTCGCCCCACTTCTCGTCCGGCACGGCCACCACGGCGGCCTCGGCCACCTCCGGGTGCGCCATCAGGTGGTTCTCCAGGTCCACCGAGGAGATCCACTCGCCGCCGGACTTGATCACGTCCTTGGCCCGGTCGGTGAGCGTCAGATAGCCGTCCGCGGTGATGGTGCCGACGTCGCCGGTGCGCAGCCAGCCGTCCTCGGAGAACTTGTCGTCCGGGCGCTCCGGGTCCTGCCCGGCGCCGCCGTAGTACGCCCCCGCGATCCACGGGCCGCGCACCTCCAGCTCGCCCGCCGACACCCCGTCGTGGGGCATCCGCTCGCCGCCCGGGCCGATCAGCCTGGCCTCGACGGAGGCCGGGAAGATGCCCTGGCTGACCCGGTAGGGCCACTCCTCCTCCGGGGTCAGGCCGCCCGGCGGCTGGGCGAAGGAGCCGAGCGGCGAGGTCTCGGTCATGCCCCAGGCGTGGATGACCCGGATGCCGTGGCGCTCCTCGTACCCCTTCATCAGCGAGGGCGGACAGGCCGACCCGCCGATGACGACCATCCGCAGGCTGGAGGTGTCGTAGTCGCCGGCGTCCAGCTCGTCCAGCAGCCCGCTCCAGATCGTCGGCACGGCCGCGCTGACGGTGGGCCTCACGGCGGCGATCATCTCGGCCATCGGCTTGGGCTGGAGGAAGCGGTCCGGCATCAGCAGGTTGGCGCCGGACATGAAGGCGGCGTGCGGGATGCCCCAGGCGTTGACGTGGAACATCGGCACCACCGGCAGGGCGGTGTCGCGCGGGGTGAAGGCGAAGTTGTCGCCGGTGTTGACCTGGAGGCAGTGCAGGTAGACCGAGCGGTGGCTGTAGAGGACGCCCTTGGGGTCGCCGGTGGTGCCGGAGGTGTAGCAGAGCACGGCGGCCCGGCGCTCGTCGATGTCGGTGAGCCAGGGGTACTCGGTCGGCCGGTCGGCGATCAGCTCCTCGTAGTCGTGCACCCCGCCCTCGAAGCCGGCCAGCACCGAGCGGTCGCCCGGGCCGCTGACCACGATGTGCTTGAGCGTCGGGGCGAGCCGCGGCAGGACGGCGGCCAGCAGCGGGAGCACGGTGCCGTTGACGATGATCACGCGGTCGGCGGCGTGGTCGACGATGAAGGACAGCTGGTTCGCGGGGAGCCGCAGGTTGAGGGTGTGCAGCACCGAGCCCATCGCCGGTACGGCGAGGTAGGCCTCCAGGTGCTCGGCGTTGTTCCACATCAGGGTGGCCACCCGGTCGTCCGCCGTGACGCCGAGCTCGTCCCGCAGGGCCCAGGCCAGCCGGGCGGCCCGCGCCCCGACCTCCGCGTAGGTCCGGACCACCGGTCCGGTGCCGTCCCAGGTGGTGACGGTCGAGCGGGCGTGGACGGTCGCCCCGTGCTCAAGGATTCTGGCGACGGTGAGCGGAACGTCCTGCATCGTGCTGAACACGGGTCCTCCTCGACCTGGGCTGCACTGCGGCGGTGCTGCCCCCTGGCCCGGCCGGAGACCGGCTACTGGGCGGTAATACGGGGCAGTAGAGCCCGATTGTGCCGCGCCGCACCCCCGCTGTCAGCATTCCGGCACAGTTGCCCCGATCACGGCCGCCGGGACGGGCGGGATACTGGGGGCATGGGTGACGGGCGTGACGACCGACGGGCGGGGCCGCTGCCGAGCGGGCTCCGGATGCCGTGCCCGTGCTGCGCGGAGGGTGTGCGGACGGAGGCGCGGATGGGCCTGCGCGCGGGCCGGACCGGCACCGGGCACATCCCGCAGACCTGCCGCCACTGCGGCGGCCTGGGCTTCCTGGGGCTCGCCCTGCGGGAGTGAGGCCGCCTCAGCCGGCCAGCGGGGCGTCGACCTGGTTGCGGTCGACGGTGAGCGTCGCGCCGCCGTAGGTCTCCTCGACATTGCCGCGGTACTGGTGGACGCGCTGGCGCCCGGCCCAGAGGTCCGGGCCGAGCGCCCCGCCGCCCACCGTGTCGGCCCGGTCGTCCCAGCGGGCGTACCAGAGGGTGTCGGGCAGCGGCGTGCTGCCGGCCCGGGCGGCCGCGGCGAGGTCGGCGATGCCGGAGTCGAGGCTGGAGTAGAAGCCGGAACCGTAGCCCGCCAGGTGCAGGGCCTGGGTCCAGCCGAGGGTGAAGTCGACCACGGCCTGCCCGCAGGCCGGGTCGCGCAGAGGGTAGGCCTCGATGTCCAGGAAGACCGGGCTGCCCTTGCCGAGCCCGACCGCCTTGAGACCGCGGACCGCCTCGACCGCCTCCTCGCGGCCCTGCTGGACGGCCCGCGCGGGGTCGATCCGCTTCGGCTTGCGGCTCAGCTCGCTGCACGGCGCCTGGAGGCCGACGTGGACGGGCAGGAAGCGCCAGCCCATCGCCCTGGCCTGCCGCACCCAGTCCGCGCTGAGCCTCGGCTGGGCGCAGCCGCGCTGGCTGCCGCTGGTGTAGATGCCGACCGCCCCGTACGGCGAGGCGTCGCGCCAGGCCCGCATGGTCTCCAGCGGTGGCGCGGTGCAGGCGTCGAAGGCCGCGCCGGTGAAGAGGTCCCGGGCCCGGGCGGTCGGCGGGCCGATCCGGTCGGGCAGGACGGTGGCCCGGATCCGGGGGGCGGCGGCGACCACCGGTGCGGTCTCGTCGGCGCTCGCGCCCGGACCGCCGGCGGCCAGCAGCAGGACGAAGGAGGCGGCGGCGATGGCCGCGGGGCGGAGATAGCGCACGCCGCCTTGATACTGACGGAACGTCGGACAACCGCGGCAGCCGCGCCGCGTACGCCGGAAAAGCCCACCCTTTCGGACGCACCCGTCCGTATCCGTCCCGATATTTGTAACGAGCTTGCTGCCCGGTGGCTCCTTACGGCAAACTCGCCTCCATGCCCACGCCCCACCTCAGCGAAACCTCTGCCCCGACGACGGCCGCCGCCGTCGCCGAGGCGCTTGTCATGCCGCCCGCCCCCAAGGGCGAGCCCGCCGGCGAGCGGGGCGGCTGGCGACGAGGCGGGGCGCCCGCGGAGGGGCTGCCACCGGACCCGCGAACCGGCCGACCGTCCGGCCGACGGTTCCCGAACTTCCTGCGGCGCCCGGAGAGCATCCCGGCGCCGCTGCTGTGTCTGACGGCGATGTTCCTGGTGCAGACCGGGATCGCGTTCTCCAAGCCGCTGTTCGGCCCGCTCGGGGTCAGCGGCACCACCTTCCTCCGGCTGGGCTTCGCGGCCGTCGTCCTGCTCGCCGTCACCAGGCCCCGGCTGCGCGGGCTCCGGCCGCGCGACCTGGCCGCCGCGGGCCTGCTCGGCATGGCCTCGGCCGGGATGACCCTGCTGTTCGCCGGGGCGATCGACCGGCTGCCGATGGGCACCGCCGCCACCATCGAGTTCCTCGGCCCGCTCGCGGTGGCGCTGTTCTTCGCCCGCCGTGCCAGCCATCTGCTCTGGGCGCTGCTCGCGGCCGGCGGGGTCGCACTGCTGACGCTGCTCGGCGAGGGCGGGGAGGGCGGCGCCGGACTCGACCCGGTCGGCCTGCTCTGCGCCTTCGGGGCGGCGGCCTGCTACGCCGCGTACATCCTGTTCACCGACAAGGTCGGGGCGGCGTTCCAGGGCTTCCAGGGGCTGGCCGTGTCGATGACGGTCGGCGCGCTGGTGGTGGCGCCGTTCGGGCTCGGCGAGGCCTGGGACGGACTGTCCGCGCCGGACGCCTCGCCGCTGATGCTGCTGCTCGCGGTCGCCGGGGTGTCCCTGCTGCTGCCGGTGATCCCCTACGCGCTGGAGATGACCGCGCTGCGGCGGATGCCGCAGCGGGTGTTCAGCGTGCTGGTGAGCCTGGAGCCGGCGGTCAGCGCGCTGGTCGGGCTGGTGGTGCTCGGGCAGCTGCTGGGCGCGGCCCAGCTGGCGGGGATCGGCTGTGTGGTGGCGGCGAGCGTCGGGGCCACCCTGACCGGGCGGCGCTGAGCCGGGCGGCGCCGAGCCGGGCGGTCGGCGCCTGGACGCCGACCGCCGTGGTGCTTCAGGTACTTCCAGCGCTTCAGGTGCTTCGGGTGCCTCAGGTGCTTCGGGTGCTTCGGGTGCCTCAGGGCCAGAGCAGGGTGCGCGACCACTCCGGGGTCAGCACCGGCCCGGTTCTGGTGTAGCGGAGGCGGACGTGGTGGCGCTCGGCCTCGCCCTGCCAGAACTCGACCTCGTGCGCCCACAGCGTGTAGACGGCGTGCCCGGCGGCGACCGCGTCCGGGGTGGCCTCCAGGCGGCGCCGGGCCACCGCCACCGCCTCCTCGTACTCAGCCGGCGAGGCCAGTGGCTCGCTCTGCCGCCCGACCAGCGCGCCGATCCGGGCGTCCGGGGAGCGGGTGGCGAACTCGGCCGCCGCGACCAGGTCGGCGGCCCGTTCGACGGTGCCGCGGACCCGCACCTGGCGGCCGAGCCGGGGCCAGTAGACGGTGAGCGCGGCCGCCGGGTGGTCGGCGAGCTGGCGGCCCTTGGGACTGTCGGCGGCGGCGGAGAACACCCAGCCGGTGCCGGCCGCGTCCACGTCGCGCAGCACCAGGACGCGGGCGTCCGGCAGGCCGTCGGCGTCGACCGTGGAGAGGGTGAACACCTGCGGGTCCAGCACCCCGGCGTCGACGGCGGTGGCGAGCCAGTCGACGAAGAGCGGGCCGGGCTCGGCCGGGGCCGCCCCGGTGTCGAAGCCCGGCAGCGGGCGGGCCATCGGCGGTCGGCCCAGCATCAGCTCGGGCACCGACCGGGGCTCGGGCCGCGTTTCCGGGCGCGGCTCCGGGCCCGACCCGGGACCGGGTACGGGCGTGGTCCCGCCCGGGCCGCTCAGGTCCTCGTCCTCGGCTGCCATCGCGCCCTTCCTTCCGGTTGCCGCCGCCGCAGCCCCTCGCCGGAAGGGCCGCCGGGGGGCGCCGGGCTCGGGGGTGCACTGTCGGAGCGCAACCGTACCGCCGCACGGTGACGAGTCAGGGCGCGGGCCCTGCACCGGCCCGCCCGTGCCCGCCCCCGGGAACGCCCGGCCCGCCCCCCTGCCCGCCCGGACACGCCCGGCTCGTCCGGACACGCCCGGACAACGCCCGAGGGCGGCACCGATGTTCGGTGCCGCCCACGGGACCGGTTCGCGGTGACCCTTTCCGCTGCCCGGTTGCGCGCTGTGCGATCCGTTCCGATCGCGGTTCTTCCGATCCACTTCGCGGTCCGCTCCGGACCCGTCGCGGGCGCTCAGCCCACCCGCGTCCGCCCCGGCCGGCCCCGGTGCTCCGTCGACGGCGCCCCCGCCGTCGACGGCTCCCGGTCGGTGCCGGCACCCGGGGCTCCCCGGTGCCCGATCGCCCGGGTGCTCAGCCGAAGATCGGCGCGAAGACGATGCTGTAGTTCTTGTTGGACTGACCGGCCAGGATGGTGCCCGAGTTGTCCTTCACCGCGAGGGTGTTGGCCTGGTTCGAGGCGCCGGAGCCGGTCGCCGTCTGCTGGTTCGAGATGTAGTTGCCGTCGACCGAGCCGAAGACGTTGCCCGTCCCGACGTTCGACACCACACCGCTGTTGGACCCGTCGTTGGCGAGCGCGCCGTTGTCGGCGGCGGCGGCGCCGGCACCGGCGAGCAGCAGTCCGGCCGCGAGCGGGGCCGCGAGCAGCACACCGGCGGTACGGCGGATTCGGTTGCGAGCCATGGGAGCCTCCAAGAAACGGTAATCGTGCAATGGGTGCGGGAGTTCGCCGGCCAGACGAACACCTGCGGGCTGCGACGCCGGGTCACAGACTTCCGCAACAAATCGACAAAGCACCACCTCCCGGTGCCCTTTTCGCCCTTTAGCGTGATATCCAGCAGCCCCGCGCATAACTGCGAGCGATCCTGGAAGCACGCCGACACACCGCCGCCGACCTGCGATGTCGCCCGAACGGTCGGATACGACCGAGTCTCCGGAGGAGGCGCGAAGGAGGCACACGGACAACCCGGCGCACCACCCTGGCGTGCGGCGGAACAAACACGCCCCCGCCGGGTGCGGTCACGCTACCGTGTCGATAATTCCGGCCATCCTGCGACAGTCTGAAAATCCGGAGAACAATACCTTCGTTGCCCGGCCCGAGGGGGTGGTCAAACCGCCTTGCCGGGATTGAGGATCCCCAGCGGATCGAAGACCGCCTTCAGCTGCCGCTGCAGCTCCATCGCCACCGGCCCCAGCTCCCGCGCCAGCCACTCCCGCTTGAGCAGCCCCACCCCGTGCTCCCCGGTGATCGTCCCGCCCAGCTCCAGCCCCAGTGCCATGATCTCGTCGAAGGAGCGCTGCGCCAGCGCCGACTGCTCCGGGTCCGCCGCGTCGAAGATGACGATCGGATGGGTGTTGCCGTCCCCGGCGTGGCTCACCACCCCGATGGTCAGCCCGTGCCGCTGACCGATCGCCGCCACCCCCTCCAGCATCTCGGCCAGCCGCGAGCGCGGCACCGCCACGTCGTCGATCATCGTGGTGCCCAGCCGGTCCAGCGCGGGCAGCGCCAGCCGGCGCGCCTCCAGCAGCAGCTCGGACTCGGCCTGGTCCTCGGCCGGCACCACCTCGGTCGCCCCGGCCGCCCGGCACAGCTCGCCGACCGCGGCCAGCTCGGCCACCCGGTCCGGACCGTCGAAGGCCACCAGCAGCAGCGCCCGGGTCGACTCCGGCAGGCCCATCCGCCCCAGTTCGTTGACCGCGCGCACACTCACCGGGTCCATCAGCTCCATCAGCGAGGGGGTGAAGCCGCGGGCCATCACCTCGCAGACCGCCGCGCCCGCCGAGGCCGTGCTCGGGAACTCCGCCGCCAGCGCCAGCTGCGGGGCGGGGGCCGGCCGCAGCGCCAGCACCGCGCGGACCACCACCCCCAGCGTGCCCTCGGAGCCGACCAGGAGCCGGGTCAGGTCGTAGCCGGCCACGCCCTTGGCCGTCCGGCGGCCGGTGGACAGCAGCCGTCCGTCGGCCAGCACCACGTCCAGGCCGAGCACGTACTCGCTGGTCACGCCGTACTTGACGCAGCAGAGGCCGCCCGCGCCGGTCCCGATGTTGCCGCCGATGGTGCAGGACTCCCAGCTCGACGGGTCGGGCGGGTAGGCGAGCCCCGAGGCGGCGGCCGCCCGGGACAGCTCGGCGTTGACCACCCCCGGCTCGACCACCGCGATCCGGTTCACCGGGTCGATCTCCAGGATCCGGTTCATCCGCAGCATCGACAGCACGATGCAGCCGTCGACCGCATTGGCCGCGCCGGACAGACCGGTCCTGGCCCCCTGCGGGACCACCGGGACGCGCAGCACGGTGGCGGTGCGCAGTACGTGCTGCACCTGCTCGACCGTCTCCGGGAAGACCACCACGGCGGGGGTGCCGGCCGGGCAGAAGTCCGCCATGTCGTGCCGGTAGGCATCCGTCACGTCCGGGTCCACGGCCATCGCCCCGGGCGGGAGGCCCTCCGCCAGCCGGTCCGTCAGATCACTCATCGCCGCCTCCGCCCTCCGCCGCCCGTACCGGTCTCGCACTCTGCCCGCCGTCCGCCCGCCCGGCAAGTACACCGCGGTCAGGCCCGGCGCAGCACCGGCGAGGCCAGGGTGAGCACCCCGGCGGCCCCGGTGGCCAGCGCGCAGAGGGCGATCGGCAGCCGGGGTCCGGCCGTGTCGGCGAGCAGGCCGAGCGCCCCGGTCGAGAGCACCAGCGCGGCGCTCTGCACCAGGGTCAGCAGGGCCTGCACCCGGGAGAGATGGGTTTCCGGCGCGGCTCCCAGCACCAGCGGCCCGAGCCGGCCGGCGAACAGCCCGGACCCGGCGCCCGTCAGCAGCCCGCCGAGCACGGCCGCCGCCGGGACCGGCGCCGCGGCCAGCAGCGCGATGCCCGCCGCGGCGGCGCAGAGCCCGGCT
>NZ_JAIY01000004.1:464021-468666 GCF_000710405.2 Kitasatospora sp. MBT66
CCCGAGCAGCGCGACCACCGGCAGCACCGCGCCGGCCGCGGCGCCGGCCAGCAGCAGCGCTGCCCGCAGCAACCGGTCGCCCGTCGCCAGCCGCACGCCGGCGGCCGCCTCCCGCAGCAATCCGGCCGGCCTGTCCGTGCCGGTGCCTGTGCCTGTGCCTGTGCCGGCATCGGCGTCGCCACCGCTGCGGGCGCGGGCCGCCGGGGCCCGTCGCGGGTCGGACACCGGCAGGAGCAGCAGCACCAGCAGCAGGACGGCGAAGCTCGCCGCGTCCACCAGCGCCGTCGCGGGCAGCCCGCCCGCCGCGACCAGCGCGCCGCCGAGGGGTGCCCCCAGCAGGGCGGCGAGCTGACCACCCGCCTGCCGCAGGGCCAGGGCGCGCGGCAGCTGCCCGGCGTCCACGAGCAGCCGGGGCATCGACCCGCTCGCCGGGAGGTAGAACGCGTCCACCACGCCGATCACCAGCGCCGCGAGCAGCAGCAGCCGGAGCGGAGTACCCAGGACTCCGGCCGCCGCCGCCAGCGCGAGCGTCGCGGCCAGCATCACCGCGTCCCCGGCGAGCATCACCCGGCGCGCCCCCAGCCGGTCCGCCACCGCGCCGCCGACCAGGACCAGCACCGTCCGGGCCACCGTGATCACGGTGAGCACCAGGCCGGCGGCGGCCCCGCCGTGCGCGGCAGCGGCCCAGCCCAGGGCGAAGGCGAGGGCGGCGTCGCCCAGGGCCCCGAGCTGCGCACCGGCCAGCCAGCGCAGATAGGGCGCGGGCAGGGCCGGCCGGGCAGCGGCGGCGGGATCGGCCGCGTCTGGATCGGCCGCGTCGGCGTCGGCGCCGGGTGCGAGGGAACCGGTGGTCGTCATGCGCGTCGACGCTAGGACCCTCGACCGGCTTCAGGGCAAACGCCGGGCCGTCGGGCGCGGATCACGCGCGGATCAGGCGCGCACCACCGGCTCCTGCAGCTCCGTCACCCAGTCCGCCGGGTTCTTGGGGCACTCCAGGTAGAGCTCCCGGGCGTAGCCGGTCGAGCGGTAGCCGTTCTCCTCGACGAACCGCGCCAGCACCTGGAAGGAGCCCAGCGACTCGTCCATCGAGCCCCGGTGCACCACCGTCGCCGCCTCCTCGACGGCCGGCAGGTCGACCACCGCGAAGCCGTGCTCCTCGCCCGTGGCCGCGGTGGTCCCGGCCGGTACCGGCACCGCGACCCGGATCAGCACCGAACCGTCGCCGTCCCCGGTGTCCTCGTAGCGGGCGACGGAGGGCCCGGCGGCCGCGACACCGGCCGCCGCCAGACGGCCGCAGAGCTCCTCGAACAGCGGGCCGATCACCGGCCCGATGTCCTGCGGCTCGTAGCTCGCCGCGACACCCGCCAGCTCGGCCGCCCGGACCGACGGCAGCGGCTTCACCACAACGTCCTGTGCGGACATGGTCCCCTCACTCTCGATCGTCCGGAGCCTCGCCTCGACCCGGGCCAGCCGTTCGGCGTCCGCGGCCATGGCCGCGGCGAGCTCGGCCCGCCGCAGCCGCAGCATCCCGCGCAGCTCCGCCGGGTCCACCTCCTCGTCCAGCACGGCCCGCACCTGGTGCAGGGTGAAGCCGAGTTCCTTGAGGGCGATGACCCGGTTGAGCCGGGCGAGTTGGGCCGCCTCGTAGCAGCGGTAGCCGCTGGACGGGTCGACCCGGGCCGGCCGGATCAGCCCGATGGCGTCGTAGTGACGCAGCATCCGGACCGACACCCGGCCGTGCTTGGCGAAGTCTCCGATGTTCAACATGGTCCCTCCAGTTCAGGGCCTCACACGGTGTCATGGTCAAGCCCCGCGCCCGGAGGATCCAGCCACCGCCGGTCCCGCCGTCCCCGGCGGGCGGCGCTCAGTCGGTCACGTCGAACCCCCGCCGGTCCCCCAGCGTGCGCAGACTGCGCTGGCCGGGGACCCCGTTGGCGTCCTCCCCCGCGTAGCCGAGGCTGCGCTGGAAGGCCGCGTACGCCTGGACCGTCCGGGTGCCGAGCGAGCCGTCCACCCAGCGCTGCTCCAGGAAGCCCTCGTCCGCGAGGGCCTGTTCGACGATCCGCACCTCGCCCCCGTAGGTCTGGTGCCCCTGCTCGGCGCCCGGGTCGGTGCGGGCGGCCGCGACCACGTGGGCGAGCGACACCCGGCGCGGGGAGGGCAGCCGGCCGAGCAGCCGGCGCAGCGACCCCTCGCCCGGCACACCGTCGGCGTCCGCCCCCGAGTACCCCAGACTGTGCTGGAAGTCCTGGTAGTTGAGGGTGTCGGCGTCCCGCCAGTCCTCGTCCGGGCCGGACGCGTAGTGTCGGCCGAAGCCCTGCCGGACGAGCGCCTCGCCGACCTCCCGGACCTGCGGTCCGTGCGCGCCGTAGCCGTACTCCAGCCCGTTGATCGTCACCCGGTACCGGGCCGGCCCGGAGTCGCCGGCCGGGCCGGAGTCCCCGCGCGGCGTGGGCACCGGCGCGCCGCCGGCCGCCGCGACGATGCCGGGCAGCACCACCTCGCGGAACTGCCGGGCCCGGGCGTCCCCCGGGCAGGCCGTGCCGCCGTCCGACCACTGCGGGAACATCCGGTGCACCCCGAAGCCGGGCGCGTCCCACTGCGGGCAGATCCGCGTCGGGATGCCGTGCCGCTGGTGCAGCCACACCCCGAGCGCGACCAGGGCGGCGACCTGGGCGTCCGTCCAGGGGTCGGTGCTCGCGTCGTCGCTGGCCGTCTCCACACTGACCGCGCCGCTGCCGTCGGTTCTGCGGTTGGCGCCCATATTGGCGTCGGCACGCGTCTCGGTGCCGACGAACTGCCCCACACCGCCGTCGTACCCGACCCCGAAGTGCGACTCCAGGTTGGTCGAGTCCCGCCAGTACTCGTACATCCGCCGCGGCGTCCACGGCGCCGCCACACTGTGGAAGATCACCTGCGTCGGCGTGATCGCCGGCTGCTCGTCCGACTCTGGCTGGAGCTCCATCTTCTCCGCGCCGGGGTACCAGGCCATCCGTCTCTCCTTGCCGGGCCCAGGGCAGTTCGCCCCTTACGCCCGAACACACGAGACCCGGCCCTCCCCAGAACGACGCATCCCCCACAAACCCCCCGTTCAGGTGAAAACGGGGCACCTCCCCACCCGGCCCACCCCCGACAAGCACAAAGGCGGGTGCCGACCCTGAGGTCGACACCCGCCTTGAGCAGGTGGTTCTTCTCCTACCGGCGGAGAGCGTGGGATTCGAACCCACGGTACGGGGTCACCGCACGACAGTTTTCAAGACTGTTCCCTTAGGCCGCTCGGGCAGCTCTCCAGGCGGAGGTCAGCCTAACGGGTCCGGTGGGGTTCGGTGCACCGGGTTTCCGGGGTGGGGCGGGGGTCAGTCGCCGACGCGGGTGCCGAGGGTGACCTTGGTGGTGGCGGTCTGGCCGTTGCGGGTGTACTCGACGTCGACGGTCTCGCCCGGCTTGTGCGTCCAGATCTTGCTGACCAGGGCGGGGCCGTTCTCGATCGGGCTGCCGCCGAGCTTGGTGATCACGTCGCCCGGCTTGAGGCCGGCCTGGTCGGCGGCGCCGCCGGGGGTGACGGCCGGCTGGCCCTGGATGTCGCGGGTCTGGATCTGCGCGCCGTCGCCCTTGTAGTCGTCGTTGCGCAGCACGTCGAGCTTGGCGTAGACCGGCTTGCCGGTCTTGATCAGGGTGTCCGCGACCCACTTGGCCTGGTTGACCGGGATCGCGAAGCCCAGGCCGATGGAGCCGGCCCGGCCGTTGGCGGAGGCGTTGGACTGGATCGCGGAGTTGATGCCGATCACCGCGCCCGAGGAGTCCAGCAGCGGACCGCCGGAGTTGCCGGGGTTGATCGAGGCGTCGGTCTGCAGCGCGTTCATGTACGAGGCCTGCGCGCCGGTCTCGTCGCCGGAGGCGACCGGGCGGTCCTTGGCGCTGATGATGCCGGTGGTGACGGTGGACTCCAGGCCGTACGGGGCACCGATGGCGATGGTGGAGTCACCGACGTTGACCTTGTCGGAGTCGGCCAGCGGAAGCGGCGTCAACTTGCCCTTGGGCGGGCTGTCGAGCTTGATCACCGCGACGTCGTAGCCCTCGGCGCGGCCGAGCACGGAGGCGCCGTAGGAGCTGCCGTCGGCGAACTTGACGGTCAGTTTGCCGCCGCTGGTGGACGCGGGCGCCACCACGTGGTTGTTGGTGAGGATGTGGCCCTCGGTGTCGAACACGAAGCCGGTGCCGGTGCCCGACTCGCCGTTGCCCTGCGCCTTGATGGTGACGACGCTGGGCAGCGCCTTCTGCGCGATACCGGCGACCGAGCCCGGGGCGGGCTCGTTCTTCTGGGTGTTGTTGGCCTGGACCGTGGTGGAGCTGCGGTCGGCCTTGGCGCTGACGGAGGTGTCGTCGCGGTCGGCGACGGCCACTCCGACCGCGCCGCCGGCCACACCGGCCACCAGGGCCACGGCCGCGACCAGGGCGATCAGGCCGCCGCGCTTCTTGCGCGGGCCGCCGGGGCCGGGGGCGCCGGGGTACTCGCCCGGGTAGCCGAGCGGGCCGCCCGGACCACCGGGGGCCCCGGGCGCGCCGGGGGTGACGTCGTGGGCGCCCCAGCCGCCGAGCGGCTGGCCTGCGCCGAACGGGTGGTGGTGCTGCCCGGTCGCGCCCG
>NZ_JAIY01000004.1:468893-476157 GCF_000710405.2 Kitasatospora sp. MBT66
CGTCCAGGTAGCCGGGCTCGACGGCCAGGGGTGCGGCGGGTGCGGCGGGCGCCGGCACCGGGGCCGGCGGGGCCGCCGGCTCGGGGGCGGTCAGCTTGCCGAACGCCACGGTGGGCGTGAACCCGCCGGAACCCCCCTCGGCGGCCGGAGTCGACTGCTCCGCCGCGGGGGACGGGCCGGCCGCATTCTGCTGCGCCGGACCGTCAGCAGGGGAACCCACCACCCCCTGGCCGCCGGAGGGCTGCTCCCCCTGCGGCCCGGTGGACCCAACCTCGCGCTCGGTGCTCACGGACGACCTCCATCGCTGACAGGACCAACAACCATAGTTTTTCGCACACTCGATTCGATTGCCGTAAGGAGCCTTCTGAAGAACTCATAAGAATCCTTAGCCCGACCAGACGGACGCCCCGAGCGCCGCCCGCCCGACCCCCTGGCCTTGGCGTTCCTCCCCGTGCCCGCTAGCCTGTCGCTCCGAACTGACACGCGGGAGCTTGGACCCACCAGGCTGAGAGTGCGCCGGTCGACCGTACGCCACGGGATCCGTGGACGGACCGTCGAGGGGGCGCAGACCGCCGGAACCTGTCCGGGTAATGCCGGCGTAGGGAGATATCGGCCATGCCGCCTGCCTCGACGTCCTCGTCGTCCCCGTCCTCGGCCACCGCCGTCCTGGAGCCCCCGGCCCGGGTCGAGGCGCCGCTGGTGCTCGACACCGAGCCGCCCCGCACCCTCCGCTTCCGCGACCACTTCGCGCTCTGGATGAACCTCGGCGTCTCGCTGATCGGCTTCACCACCGCCGCGACCGTGCTCGGCGCCAAGGGCAGCGAGCTGTCGCTGGCCGCCGCCGTGACCGCGATCGTGGCCGGCACCGTGGTCGGCACCGCGATGCTCGGGGTCGCCGCGCTGATCGGCGCCCGCACCGGCGCGCCCGCCATGGCGACCCTGCGCGGACTGTTCGGCACCCGGCTGTCCTACGTGCCGACGGTGCTCAACATCGTCCAGTGCATCGGCTGGGGCGTGTACGAGCTGCTGACGATCGCGCTCGGCGCGCAGACCGTCGTCGGCACCGAGGGCTACCGCTGGCTCTTCGTCGTGCTGGCCGGCGCGATCACCACCGCGCTGACCATCTGGCCGCTGGGCGCGATCGCCGTACTGCGTCGCTTCGTCGCCGTCGCGGTGGCGGTCGCGATGGTGTACTTCACCGTCCAGCTCGGCCGCAACGGCGTCGCCGACCCGGGTGCGGGCAACTGGCACGGCTTCCTGCGGGCGACGGACGCGATGATCGCGGTGTCCATCTCCTTCGTCCCGCTCGCCGCCGACTACACCCGGCACTCGCGCACCCCGCGCTCGGCGTTCTGGGGCAGCTTCTCCGGCTACACGGTGGCGCAGGTCTGGTGCTACGTGCTCGGCCTGATGGCGCTGCTGCAGGCGGACGGCGACCCCGAGCGGATCTTCGACTCCTTCCTCGGCGTCTGGGCGGGCTGGCTGTTCCTGCTGGTGCTGGTGCTGCGCGAGACCGACCAGTCCTTCGCGAACGTCTACTCGACCGCGATGTCGATCCACAACCTGCTGCCGAAGGTCGACCGCCGGCTGCTCACGGGCGGCACCGGCGCGCTGATCACCGTGCTCGCGCTGCAGATCACCGCGTTCACCGACTCGTACTACGCCTTCCTGGGGCTGATCGGCTCGGTCTTCGTGCCGATGTTCGCGGTGCTGGCGGTCGACTACTTCCTCGGCGCCGGGCGGCGCGGCTGGGACCTCTCGGACGGGGCGCCGTCCCGCTGGCTGATGCTGCTGCCGTGGGCGCTGGGCTTCGCGGTCTACCAGCTGATCGCGCCGACCGCGGTGGCCGGCTGGTGGACGGACTTCTGGACGTCCGCGCAGGAGCTGCTGCACTTCACCCCGCAGGAGTGGACCTCGGCCTCGCTGTTCGGCTTCCTGGTGCCCGCGCTGGCGACCTGGGCGCTCACCCCGTTCACCCGGGGCCGGGCCGCCGCCGACGCGCGCTGATCCGGACGGCCCGGGGCCTCCGGGACGAGGGGCCGCCGGAATGCCCGCGGAATGCCCGTGGAATTCCGGCGGAACGCCCACGGAACACCGGTGGAACGCCGCTCGGAACGTCTGCGGAGCACCGGCCGTGGACCGGCGGCGCACCGGCGCCGGATCGGCGGCGCACCGCCCGCGGCACCGGCCGCAGTACCGGCCGCAGTACCGGCCACCGCACCGTCCGGAACGACCCCGACCGCGCGAGGGAGTGACGAAGTCGGCCCTCCGGGTTGGGGCCGGCGTCGCCCCGGCGTCACTTCCGCCGCCTATCGTGGAGGGCGTGACCAGCCCTGATGTCTCGCCCGTGACGGCCCGCACCACCCGGCCCGTCCAGGTGATCGCCCACCGCGGTTCCTCGCACGCCCTGCCCGAACACACCCTCGCCGCCTACCGCAGGGCGCTCTCCGAGGGCGCCGACGCACTGGAGTGCGACGTCCGGGTGACCGCCGACGGACAGCTGGTCTGTGTGCACGACCGGCGGATCGGCCGGGTCTCGGACGGCCGGGGCACGGTCTCCGCGATGACGCTCGCCGAGCTGGAGGCGCACGACTTCGGCGCCTGGAAGACCGGCAGGCCCAGCGAGGACCCGGAGCTGCGCGGCGTGCTGCGGCTGGAGAGCCTGCTGGAGCTGGCCGTGGACTCCGGGCGGCCGGTGGACCTCGCGATCGAGACCAAGCACCCGGTGCGGTTCCGCGGCCGGGTGGAGTCCGAGCTGCTGCGGATGCTGGACCGGTTCGGCATCGGCGGCGCGTCCGGGCGCCGGGGCGCCGATCCGGCGGAGACCGGCGCGGGCCACGGCGTCAACGCCCGGATCATGAGCTTCTCCTCCGTCGCGCTGGCCCGGGTGGCGGCCGCGGCGCCGCAGTACCCGAGGGTGTTCCTGTTCGAGCGCGGCCTGGTGCTGCGCGGGCGGCTGCGCCCCGGTGCGCCGCTGCCGGGCGGGGCGCGGATCGCCGGACCGGGCATGGACCTGGTGCGGGCCCGGCCGGGGCTGGTGACCAGGCTGGTCGAGCTGGGCCACCAGGTGCACGTGTGGACGGTCGACGAGCCGGCCGACGTCGAGCTGTGCCTGGAGCTCGGGGTGTCGGCGATCATCACCAACCGCCCGGCGGAGGTCCTGGCCCAGCTCGGCCGGTGACGGCACGCGGCCCCGCGGCGTGCGGTGCCGTTCCGCGCCGTGTGTGCCGAGCCGTTCGTTGCCGAGCCGTTCCTTGTCGGGCCGCGTCGTGCCATGTTGGTCCGTGCTGTGTCGTGCCGTGTCGCACGGGCATCCCGTGAAGCCGTGGTGAACCGTTCAACCACCGTGACAAGCTGACCGTCTTGGTAGGGACTCAAACCTTTCGGCAACGATTTCTGCCGCAATTCATACAGTTTCACGACTGAGGGTGAGCACGGAATCACTTGTCGCGCACCCTCGGTACACCGGCCTGAAATGACCGCGCAGGATCGCCGCGCGGTCGTTTCCGACGTATTGCCAAGGGGCATCCATCCCTCGGCATACGCTGAAGGAGGTCCGGGGGTGGCGTTGATGGTGGCGCGTGAAGTGCCGACTTCATCGACCATGGCAGTGCCGCACGGCCCATCGAGTGTCGGGGTCGCACGGCGCCGACTGCGTCGAGATCTGGGAGACCGGGAGATACCGCAACCGGTCATTGATGATGCTGTTCTGATCCTTTCCGAGCTTTTGAGCAACGCCTGTCGCTACGCCCGGCCGCTCGGGCCGCTGCCGGCCCTCGGCCGGGGTGCCCGCGCCGAGGCGGCCGAACCGCTGCTGGTCGGCGGACCGTCCCGGGCCGTCGGCCCGGCGGCTCCCGCCGCCGCCCCGGGCGAGCCCGACGAGGACGCCGGCGGCGTACTGGTCCGCTGGCAGATGCACGCCGACGGGGTGCTCACCCTGGAGGTGACCGACGGCGGGTCGCCGACCCGGCCGTCGCCGTCCAGCCCCTCGCTGACCTCGCACGGCGGCCGCGGGCTGAGCATCGTGGACCAGTTGGCGAGCGACTGGGGCGTGCGCGACGCCCCGGGCGAGGTGACGGTGTGGGCGGCCCTGCCGGCCCGGGCCCGGCACGCCCGGCGGACGGCCGGCGGACACCGGGAGGCCTGAGGCCGACGGACGACACCGGACGGCACCGGACCGCGCGGACGCCCGCCGCGCGCCCGGCCGTGCGCCCGGCAGCCGGTCGGCCGCAGCCCGGCGGCGGGCCGTGCCCGCGCCCCGGTGCGCGCCACACTCCGGGAGAACGTCAGTAGGCTGCCCGGAGCACAACACCACCGTTCCCGGGAGAGCCGCACCATGGGCAAGAAGGCCGCCAAGAAGGCGCCGCAGCGCAGCCAGTCCACCCCCGCCGTCACGGGCGACATCCCCGTGGTCGGGGCCCGCGAGGACTGCCCCTGCGGCTCGGGCCGCCGCTACAAGGCCTGCCACGGCCGCGAGGCCTCGCACGCGGTCCAGGAGCTCGTGCACCGCCCGTTCGAGGGCCTGGCCGGCGAGGCGGACTGGGTGGCGCTGCGCGAGCTGGTGCCCGCCGCCACCGTGCCGCTGACGCTGGCCGCCGGGGTCGCCGAGAGCGCCAACGGCGAGGTCCCGTCGGTCACCCTGGCCACCGTGCTGCCGCTGGCCTGGCCCGCGCTGCGCCGCCAGGACGGCTCGATCCTGCTGGGCCTGCAGACCCAGTCCTCCTCCGGCGACCTGAGCCGCGACCTCGGCGACGCCCTGGAGCTGGCCCTGGCCGCCGAGCCGGGCTCGCCGGTGCCGGCCCGCCGGACCGTGCCGGGCGGCCGCCGCCTGCAGGACCTGCTGGACCCCGCCGCCGCCTTCGAGCCGGCCGTGCACACCGGCTTCGAGTTCTGGCTGGAGGACGCCGAGACCGCGACCGGTGAGGTGGCCGCCTCGCTGGAGCGCGCCAACGCCTCGGCGATCCCGACCGAGAAGCTGGCCGGCCTCGACTCGGCCTACTGGTGCGGCACCCCGGACAAGAACCACCTGCGCTGGGTGATGACCGTGCCGGAGGAGCAGCTGCTGGACGCGCTGGCCCGGCTGACCGCCGCCGAGAAGTCCTCGCTCGGCCCGGACACCCGTCTGGTCGGCTCGTTCCGGGCGCACGGCCTGACGGTGCCGGTCTGGGACCTGCCGGTCGACATGACCGCGGCCGACTGCGAGAAGCCGGCCGCCGAGTTCGCCGAGCTCCTCGCGGCGACGCTGGCCGACCCGGCTCCGCTGACCGCGGACGAGCGGCGGGCCCGCGCGAACCTGGTGAACCGTCAGGTCACCCTGAACTAAAGGCGGGTCGCAAGGAAGGCGGCCGCCCGCCCGTCCGACGTGATACGCGTCACATTGTCGCCCGTAACCCGCAATTTCCGGGCTGCGACGGCGTCTTGGAAATTGGCGCGGGCGCGGATCCTTGTTACTGTCTAAAGAGTCCGGTCGCTGGTGCATCCCCCGTCGCCAGCGGCCGGATCTTTTGTTTTTCCGAACATCCCACGCCAACGCGGGTCGGCCGTGCCCGATCGATACGCCGGACGCCCCGGTCGCACCGCGCGGGCAGCGGCCCGGCCGCGCCGTCAGTAGGCCGAGCGGCCGCTGTCCAGCTGGACCGCCGCGTCCACCAACTCGCCCAGCAGTGGACCGACCTGGGGCAGCCAGACGCCGCCGTCGGCGCCCTGACGGGGCGGCAGCACCCAGCGCACCCGGTCGCCGGCCCCGCCACCGGGCGGCAGCGGCAGGAATCCGCCACTCCCGTGGTAGCGCAACGATCCCGGCACCCAAGGGAGTTGAACGAGCATCTCGCCGAGCGCGTCGAGCGAGTAGGGGGCGACCAGCATCGCGTAGCGACCGGGCATCGCCAGCACCGGACCGAGCCGCAGCCGGAGCGCGGCCAGGTAGGCGAGCGCGCGGGCCCCGGCCGCCGCCGGCAGGCTGACCGCGGAGACCGTCCGGCCGGTCGCGACCAGCACCGGCGCGTCGGGGCAGCGCTGCTCCCACCACCAACGCACCATCCGGGCATCGGTGGTGGCCGCCAGCAGGGTCGGGTCGTGCGGATGGGCCCCCGGCACCGGGCAGTCCGGGTCGCCGCAGGAGCAGGCTCCGCCGGCGAGCAGGACGGTTCCGGGGACCACGGGCCAGCGGTGTTCGGTGGCTGCCGACAGGGCCCCGGCCAGCCGGGCCGCCCGGGCCGCCGACCGGTTCCTCGGGTCGTCGCGCAGTGGGTTGTCACGCATTGGCACCCGTTCCTTTCCGTGACCGCTCGAAGGCTCCGACCCGCGGCCGCCGGGCCGGCCGCCGCCACCGGCCGGGGACGCCGGACTGCCTGCGAACCGGACGGAGGGAACGGACCGGGAGCCGGGCCGGGGCCGAACGGCGGGCAGGGCGAGCGGCGGTGCGGACGGCGGTGCGAACTGCGGCGCGGGCCTGGAGCACGCGGTGGAGCACGATGTGAAAGGGCCGCGGAATAGAACAGCCCTTGGAACGAGAATCCCGTATGCGACCGGATGGACGCCGCCCGGGCGCGGTTGGTTCCACCGTACGAGTGAGTCGCTTCCGGCCGGCCCGGCCGGCCGGCGGTAAAGGCATACGATCCGGACGGCCGCCGGAACCGTCCCCTCGGTTCTGCCCGTTCACCGGCCGCTCCATGCCCGCCGGGCGGAGCCGTCGCGCCCCGCCGGACCGTGGCGCGACCGACCGGCGTGCGCGGAGCAGAACGCGCCCCCCGACCGGCCCCACCAGGCCCGGAACCGGTCACCAGCCTTGTCCTGACTCTGGACATGCCCCGAATGGCCTGTGTAGAAGTGGTGGCATTGCTGTCGATCAATGACGAGTAGTAGCGAATCGAGGCGAAACGCGCCCCTTTGGCCGTGCTCGCTCCAGAACGGCCGTTCCCGGGGGGTTCCGCATGATCCGCGTGACACGTACCACCGCGTCAGGAGTGGCGGCATGACCGAGTCCCCCCCACCGTCGGCGTCCTCCGAGCCGGTCGAGCCCGGCGGCACCAGCGGGCTCTCCGTCCTCGATCCGCCGGGCTTCCACGGCCCGGCCCCGGCCGCCGCCGGCCAGCCGTCCGCCGGACGGCCCGAGGGCACGGACCGCCGCCCCGAGGACGGCACCGGCGCGGCCCCGGCCCCCGGCGCCCCCGACCCCGCGGCTCCGGCCCCGACCGGCGTGCAGGACCGTTTGGCCGGACGGCTGTCCGATTTCGCCAGCCTGCACGAGCACACCGAGCGGCTC
>NZ_JAIY01000004.1:476251-491248 GCF_000710405.2 Kitasatospora sp. MBT66
GCCCGGCGGCGGCCCGAGCCAGCCGCTCGGGCTCGGCCTGGACCGCGCCAGCCTCGGCGCGCTGGAGACCGTCCCGGCCGACCAGAGCCTGCTCGCCCGGCTGCTGCGCGAGCACGACCGGCCCGCCGAGGTGCGCTCGCACGACCTCGCCGAGGACCCGGCGATCGGCGCCCGGCTGCGCGAACTCGCCGGGCAGCTCGGCCTCGGCGGCTGCTACGGCCTGCCGCTCGCCACCGAGGAGGACGGCCCGCTGGCCGCCGCCCTGTGGTTCTACGACGCCCCCGCCGACCCCACCGACCGCCGCCGCGAACTGGCCCGCCGCTACACCGAGGTCGCCGCGCCGCTGCTGGCCAAGCAGCTGGACGCGGAGAAGGTCCGGCGCACCACCGAGGCGCTGCGCCGCGGTCTGCTGCCCGACCGGCTCCCGCAGCCCGGCGGGCTCCGGCTGGCCGCCCGGCTCGTCCCGGCCGGACTCGACCGCTCCTGCGGCAGCGACTGGTACGACGCGATCCCGCTGCCGGACGGCACCGTCGGGCTGACCGTCGGCTCGGTCTCCGGCGACGGCCCCGGCGCCGGCCCCGGCTCCGCGCCCGGCGCGGCCGCCGCGATGGGCCGGGTCCGGGCCGCGCTGCGGGCGTACGCGGTGCTGGAGGGCGAGGACCCGGTGTCCGTCCTGGGCGACCTCGAACTGCTGCTCAAGACCACCGAGCCGACCCGCAGCGCCACCGCCGTCTACGCCTGGGTGGAGCCGGAGGAGCGCCGGGTCACCCTGGCCGGGGCCGGCCACTGCCCGCCGGTGCTGGTCACCAGGTACGGCGCCGAGTTCGTCGAGACCTCGCTCTCCGCGCCGCTCGGCATGCTCTCCTGCTGGGAGGCGCCCGGGGTCGAGTTCACCGCCGAGCGCGGGGACACCCTGATCCTCTACACCGAGGGGCTGGCCCGGCGCTTCGGCCAGACCCTGCACTCCGGACAGGCCGATCTGCGCCGGGCCGCCGCCGACGCCCCCCGGGACGTCCGGACCGACCCCGAGCGGCTCTGCGCCCACCTGCTCGCGGCCGCGGCCGAGCGGGACGCCGACCGGCGGGAGCGGGCCGACCGCCGCGCGGCGGGTCAGGACCCCGCCGACCGGGACGGCGGGGCCGCCCCCCGGCGCCCCACCGCCCAGGCCCCGGCCACCGACGACCTGATGCTGCTCGCCGCCCGCTTCGAGTGACCGCCGGGCCCTGCGGCACCGGCCCCGCGGCACCGGGGCCGGGCACGACCGGGTGAAGGCCCGAACGGGTGAGCGGCCGGGCGTCCGTACCATGGACGCACGGCCGCCCACCCGTGTCGTGATCCGACGCGCCCCGGGCGGCACCACGCGCAAGGAGGCGACGTACGTGACCGAGGACCGCACCCCGGCGGTGGCCGAGAACCCCGAGGCCATCGGCGGCGACGAGGAACCGCAGCAGTTCAAGGGCCGCAAGAACGGCCTCTACTCCGAGGTCTCCGACGAACTCGCCGCGTCGATGAAGTCCGGCTGGGCCGACACCGAGCTGCACGGCCTGACCCCGGTCCCGCAGGCCGGCTACGCCGCCGAGCGCCGTGCCGCGCTCTCCGCCGCCCACCCCGGTGTGCGCCTGGTCGTCCCGGCCGGCACCCTCAAGATCCGCTCCAACGACACCGACTACGGCTTCCGCGCTTCCAGCGAGTACGTGCACCTCACCGGTGACCGCACCGAGGACGGCGTCCTGGTCGCCGAGCCCACCGGCGCCACCGGCCACGACTTCGTGCTCTACCTGCTGCCCCGCTCCGACCGCGAGAACGGCGAGTTCTGGCTCGACGGCTACGGCGAGCTGTGGGTCGGCCGCCGGCACAGCCTCACCGAGCAGGAGCAGCTGCTCGGCCTGCCGGTCCGCGACGTCCGCAAGGCCGCCGACGAGCTGGCCGACCGCGCCGCCGACGGCGTGCCGACCCGGATCGTGCGCGGCTACGACGCCGGCCTGGAGGCCGCGCTCGCCGATGTGCTGGACGCCGACCAGGACGCCGGGTTCAAGGAGTTCCTGAGCGGTCTGCGGCTGGTCAAGGACGAGTGGGAGATCGGCGAGCTGCGCGCCGCCTGCGCCGCCACCGTCAACGGCTTCACCGACTGCGTGCGCGAGCTGGGCCAGGCCGTCGCCACCTCCGAGCGCTGGATCGAGGGCACCTTCTGGCGCCGCGCCCGCGTCGAGGGCAACGACGTCGGCTACGGCTCGATCTGCGCCGCCGGCGCGCACGCCACCACCCTGCACTGGGTGCGCAACGACGGCGAGGTCCGCCCCGGCGAGCTGCTGCTGCTGGACGCCGGCGTGGAGACGGAGACCCTCTACACCGCCGACGTCACCCGCACCCTGCCGATCAACGGGCGCTTCGACGAGCTCCAGCGGAAGATCTACGACGCGGTCTACGACGCCCAGGAGGCCGGGATCGCGGCCGTGAAGCCCGGCGCCCGCTTCCGCGACTTCCACGACGCCTCGCAGCGGGTGCTCGCCGAGCGGCTGCTCGCCTGGGGCCTGCTGGACGCCTCGGTGTACGACGTCGAGAAGGTCCTGGAGCTCGGCCTGCAGCGCCGCTGGACCCTGCACGGCACCGGCCACATGCTCGGCCTGGACGTCCACGACTGCGCCCACTCGCGCACCGAGGAGCACGTCGACGCGCTGCTGGTGCCGGGCATGGTGCTCACCGTCGAGCCCGGCCTCTACTTCCAGCAGGACGACCTGACCGTCCCCGAGGAGTACCGCGGCATCGGCGTCCGGATCGAGGACGACATCCTGGTCACCGCCGACGGCAACGAGAACCTCTCGGCCGGCCTGCCGCGCCGCTCCGAGGACGTCGAGGCGTGGATGGCCTCGTTCAACCAGGGCTGACGAACCCGGGCTCACCAACAGGGCCCACCAGCAGGGTCCACGAACGTCGCTCCGGGGCGGATGCGCCCCGGAGCGACCCGGCCCGTCTGCGGTCCGGCCCGTCTGCGGTCCGGCCCCCGAGCAGTGGGGCCGGAGCGCCGACGGGCCTCGTCACAGGTCGGCGGCCGCCGGCCGGGCGGCCCGGGGCGGTCAGGAGTCGGCCGCCGCCGCGAACCTCGGCCGGATCAGGATCGGCGCCGCGTCCCGGCCGTCGCCCCTGGCCCCCACGACCACCGCGAAGTCCGCGTTGGGCTTCCAGTCCTCCGGGACGCTGACCTGGAACTCCAGGTACTTCGACTCGTGCGGACGCATCAGCCGCTCCAGCAGCGAGGTGTCGACCACCAGCTGCCCGTTGCCGTCCGGCGCCACCGGCAGCCGGCGGACCCCGGCGCCGGCGCCGTACCTGGTCTCGACGACCGCTTTGGCCGCGTCCGCACCGGTCAGCACCAGGGTGGGCACCACCGAGGCCAGCGGCGCCGCCCCGGGATTGCTGATGGTGATCGCGAACGAGCTGGGCCGCCCGGCGATCACCCCGTCGCTCGCCGCGTAGTTGAGTCTCAGCTCGGGCGCCGTCCGGCTGGCCGCCGGGGCGCTCGTCAGCAGCAGGGGCGCCAGCGCCGAACCCTCCTCGAACCGCTCCGGTGTGCTCGGCAGCACCGCCAGGGCCTCGATCAGCAGCGTCCCCTCCGCGCTGTCGATCGAGGGGTCCAGCCGGTAGCGGAGCGTCCGGGCGGCCCCCGGGGCGAGCGCGAACGCGGCCGCGTCGCCCGAGGCCAGATAGGCGCCCGAACCCACGGTCAGCGGGACGTCCGTCCAGCCGCCGCCCTCCTCCTCGCGCTGGAGCCGGCCGCGCACCGACCGGCCGGAGCGGACGGCGCCGGTGAGCGTCCGGACCGAGACCACCGGGGCCACCGCGTCGTACAGCCGCTGGGTGGTGTTGCGCCAGGTCACCGAGAAGGTCGTCGGGCCGGCGCCGACGATCGCCTCCGTCCCCGTCAGACCGTCGAAGCTCAGCGCGACGCCGCCGCCCTGGCGGACCGTGCCCGAGGGCGCGGGCACCACCGGGGGCGGTGGGGCGGACTGCGCTCCGGCCGCCGGGCCGCCGGGCGACGGGGAGGACGCTCCCGCCCCGGCCCCCGGCGGTGCGTCGGTCTCCCCCTCCTGGCCGGGCAGCACCGGCCCGGTCCCGGTCCCGGTTCCGGTGCCCGGGGCGGTGGCCGACGGACCTCCGGTCGTCCCCGGGGCCGCTTCCCCGACCGGGCGGGCCGGGTCGTCGGCGGGCGGTGCGGGGAAGCCGCTCGGGGTCGCCCCGTCGGCGCCCCGGGTCGGCACCGGGCCGTCGCTCATCGTCGCCGCCGGCGCGTCGTCGCCCTTGTCGGCGAGGATGTCGCTGGGGACGGTGAGCACGCCGACGATCATGGCCGCGGCGAGTCCCATCAGAGGCAGACCCACCAGGTAGGCGGGCCGCCTGCGGTTGCGGGGCCCCTTCGGCGGGTCGGCCGGGCGCAGGTCCTGGGCGGTGATCCGGGCGGCGCGGGCCGCCAGTGCCTCCCGGAGCAGCCGCTCCATCGGCGACTCCCCGCCGACCGGGGTGGTGACGCCGGTACCGGCGCCGCCCGCCGCGGCCCGGTTGCCGCGCGGGCCGTCCCGGTCGGGGCGCTTGGCCTCGGGGCGCTCGGCCTCGGGACGCTGCGGGTCGGGGCGCTCGGCATCGGGACGCTGCGGGTCGGGACGCTGCGGGTCGGGACGCTGGGGGCCGGCAGCCTCGCCGTCCGGCTCGTGGTCGGGCGTGGGACGCCGGTCGTCGCTCATCGGGCGTCCCCCAGCTTCCGCTCCAGGGCGTCCAGGGCCCGGCTGGCGGTGGACTTCACGGTGCCGCGCGACACCGCGAGGATCTCGGCGATCTCCGACTCCGACAGGTCGGACCAGTAGCGCAGCACCAGCACCTCGCGCTGGCGCGCGGTCAGCTCCTGCATGGCCACCAGCACCCGCCGGTGCTCGTCGTGGAGGACGGCGTGGTCCTCCGCCGAGGGCGCGTCCGCCTCGTGCGGCGGCACGTACTCGCGGGCCGTGCGGCGGCGGCGCAGCACCGAGCGCGCGCCGTTGACCACGGCCGTACGCAGGTAGGCCAGCGCGTTGTCGAGGTCGTCGAGCTCGTCGCCGTGCCGTTGGTACAGCTTGGCGAAAGCTTCCTGCACGACGTCCTCGGCCTGGTCCTGATGGTCGACCAGCAGGACGGCGAGCCGGACCAGGCTCAGCCGGTGGGTGAGGTAGAGCTCGGTCAGCGTCGGCCCGGCCTCGCGGGTCCGGCCGCCACCGGCCAGCAGCCGGAACCCGGCCCGGCGCTGGCCGGCCGTCTGCGCGGCGACCGGGACGTCGAGAAGCTCCCCCGCGCCCTGCGTCTCCCGGGCGCCGAACAGCAGCGCCAGCAGTCGGCGGAGGCCGAACCGCCGCTCCTGGGCGGCCTGGGCGGACCGCCCGATGGCCATGGACATCCGTCTTCGCTTTCCCCCCGACCGCGGCCCGGCTCCCGCCGGTGCGTCAGGACATCGTCATTGGATGGCGGGCCCGGTCGGACGAGCGGGCCCGCCGGGCAGGTCGTGACGGACCGGGCGCACCGCGCACCGGCCGGGTGCGTGACCGGTCACTCGTCGGACCGGCAGGTGCCGGACCGGGCAGGTGCCGGACCGGGCAGGTGCCGGACCGGGCGGGTGCCGCCCCTGGTACGCCGGCTCGCCGGGTCGTGCGCCGGATCGCCGGTGCGCGGCCCGGGCGCGGCCTAGGAGGTCGCCTTCGGCGTGTCGTCCGCCATCCAGGTGATCCGCGGCCGCGCCTTCTGGGTCGGGAGGGAGCCGCCGTCGACCGTCCCGCCGACCGTGAACTCCAGCCCGCTGCCGGCGTTCCAGCCCTTCGGCAGGTTGAACCGGAACGGGTAGACGACCGTCTCGCCCGGCACCAGCACCCGGGTCAGCCCGGCGGTGTCCAGCCGGACCTGGCCGTCGGCGTCGAGCGCGCCCGAGAGGCGGCGCCACTCGCCGTCCACCAGCACCTCGGCGGAGAGGTCGCCCGGCACCAGGCCGTGCGTGGTGTTCCGGCCGAGCGGGTCGGCCACCCTGACCGCCGGGGACACGGTGTGGTTGCCGGTGGCGTCCAGGTTGGCCAGCTCCACCCGCAGCTCGGAGGGGATCCGGCCGACGGTCATGTCGGTCGCCTTCGTCGCCGTGAACCGGATCGGCTGCCCCGTCGTCACGTTCATCCGCGCCTGGGTGCCGCCGACCGACACCGCCTTGGCGCCGCGCCCGACATAGGCGTCGGCCTGGATCGGCAGCCGGCCCGACATGCTGTCGGCCCCCAGGGTCAGGCGGTAGCGGACGGCCCGGCTCTCGCCCGGGTCGAGCGCGAACGCCCCCTGCTGGGGCCCGCTGTCCACGCCCTTCTGGTCCGGCTTGACCTCTCGCCACTCGTCGATGTCCTTGCGGTCCAGCGTGCCCTTGGCCGTCGCGCCGAGCCGCGCCACGGCGGCCGGGTAGTCGAACGGGAGCACCCGGACCACCGGGACGATCTCGTCGAAGCGCCGGTCGGTGGCGTTGCTCCAGGTCACCTCGAACTCGAAGTAGCTGCCGCCGCCGCGGATCTCCCAGGCTCCGCTGAGCGAGCGGATCGCGACGTCCACCCGCTCGCCGACCGCGGAGGGCGGCTCCTCCGGCCAGTCCGGGGCGGTGCCGGTCGCGGGGGCCGGACCGCCGCTCGGGGCGGTGACCGGGGCGGGGCCCGAGGGCCGGGCGGTCCCGGCGGGCACGGGCACGCCCTTGGCGGGCTCGGCCGGCTTCGCCACCGCGGACGCCGGACCGCTCGCGGACGTCGGAGCGCTCGCGGTGGTCGGGGTGGTCGGGGCGGCCGCGCCCGGCACGGACCCCGTCGGTACGGCCGAGGTGCCGCCCACCGGGCCCGGCGTCCCGGCCGCAGTGCTCGCCCCCGGTGCCGTCGCCGTGGGCGACGTCCCCTCCGGGACGGACCGGGCGTCGGCCACCGGTTCGACGAGGGCCACGCCCGAGGGTGCCGGAGCCGCGGACCGGGCCGGCCGGGCGCCCGCGCCCGCCTCGGCCGGAAGCAGCGCGTAGCCGGCCGCGCCGGCCACGACGGCCGCCAGCGGAACGGTCCTGACGAGACGCCGGACAGTGGACGGACGCATGGTGGGTTCCCCGTGGTAGTCGGACTCGGCCAGTGAGCGAGACCCGGCACCGGTGCGGTCATGCCCGCGCCGGATCGGCCCTCACCCTCTCAGACGCCCATCCTCCCCAGGAGTTGTGGGTGGTTCGAAGGAAATTTCGAACTGGCCGGAACAGCTACACTCACCGGCATTCCGCCACCACCCGTCAGTAGGGGGTCCCATGGCCGAGCAGCACTCGACCGGTCCGACGACCGCCGCCGCCGTCGATGCCGCCAATGCCGCTGTTCCCGTCACCGGCCCGGTCGCCGTCAGCATCGGTCGGCGGCCGGAGCCGGTGCACGAGGTCGCCGTCTACGCCTTCGACGGCATGACCCCGTTCGAGCTCGGCGTCGTGGTCGAGGTGTTCGGCCTGGCCCGGCCCGAGCTGAGCGGACTGCTGGCCGCCCCCTGGTACGGGCTGCGGGTGTGCGCCGACCGCCCCGGCGCACCGCTCCGCTCGGTCGGCGGCTTCACCCTCACCGCCGAACACGGCCTCGACGACCTCGCCGCCGCCGACACCGTGGTGGTCCCCGGCGTGCCGAACGCCTTCGGCGGGGTGGTCTCCCCCGCCCTGGTCGAGGCGCTGCGCGCCGCGCACGAGCGCGGCGCCCGGATCGTCTCGATCTGCTCCGGGGCCTTCGCCCTGGCCGCCGCCGGCCTGCTCGACGGCCAGGAGGCCACCACCCACTGGCGGTACGCCGAACTGCTGCGGCAGCGCCACCCGGCCGTCCGGGTCAACCCGGACGTGCTCTACGTGGACAACGGATCGGTGCTGACCAGCGCCGGCAGCGCGGCCGGGATCGACCTCTGCCTGCACCTGGTCCGGCGCGACCACGGCGCCAAGGTCGCCAACAGCGTGGCCCGCCGCTTCGTCGTGCCGCCGCACCGGGACGGCGGCCAGGCCCAGTTCATCGAGGCCGCCGTCCGGCCGGTCGAGGAGGAGGACGACGGCGTCGCCCGCTCGATGCAGTGGGCGCTGGACCACCTGGCGGACCCGCTCACGGTCACCGGACTGGCCCGGGCCGCCCGGATGTCCGACCGCTCCTACCTGCGGCACTTCACCGCCCGCAACGGCACCAGCCCGATGCGCTGGGTGATCAGCCAGCGCGTCGCGGCCAGCCTGCCGCTGCTGGAGGCGCCCGACGGCACCGTCGAGGAGATCGCCGGCGCCGTGGGGTTCGAGAGCGCCGCGACCTTCCGGCACCACTTCGGGCGCGTCATGCGCACCTCCCCGACGGCCTACCGGCGCTCCTTCGGCCGCGGCGTGGCGTGACCCCGAGGACGTGGCGTGACCCCGGGGGCGCGGCGTCGCTCCGGGGCGTCGCTCCGGGGCGTGGCGCGCCCCCGCGGCGCAGCGCCGCACGACAGCGGGCCCGACCCGGTGTCAGCCCTGCCCGTCCGTGCGGAAGGCCGCGTTGGCGAGCATGGCGTCGTGCAGCCACTGGGCCAGGCCCGGGGCGAGCTGCTCGTAGACCGCGGTGAACCGCGGGTCGGCGACGTACATCCCGGCGAGACCGCGGTGGATCTCGTAGGTGCAGTCGTAGAAGTTGTCGCGGATGTGCTGCCGGTGCGCCTCGGCGAGGTCCATCGCCGGGCCGCCGTCGGCGGGCTCGCCGGCGGTGAACACCTCGGCCAGACGGGCGTTGAGCGCGTCCGCCTCGGCCTTGATCCGCTGCCAGTCGGCCTTGTCGTAGCCGCCGGTACGGCGCTGGGACTCCGCCCAGGCCGGCGTGTCGCCCCAGCGCTGCTCGGCCTCGCCCTCCCACTCCTCGCGGTAGTGCTCGCCGAAGAGCTCGAACTTCTCCTCCGGGGTCAGCTGAATACCCATCTTCTCTGCCTCCATGGCGTGTTCGACGGCCACGGCCAGTTTCTGGAGGTGCGCGATGCGGTCGGTCAGCAACCGGTGCTGACGCCGCAGGTGCTCGCTCGGGCTCACCGAGTCGTCGTCCAGAACAGCCGCGATCTCTTCCAGGGGGAACCCGAGTTCACGGTAGAACAGGATCCGCTGCAGCCGGCCGAGGTCGGCCTCGTCGTAGCGGCGGTAGCCGGCCGGCGTGCGGCCCCTGGGGGACAGCAGGCCGATCTCGTCGTAGTGGTGCAGGGTCCGGACGGTCACCTTGGCGATCCGCGCCACCGCGCCGACCGTGCGGCCGGTGCGGCCGTCCTCGTCTCCGCTGATCATCGGGGTACTCCCTTCCTGCTGACCACGACCCTGCCTCCTCCCGTTGCGTGAGGGTCAAGTCGTAGGGGCCGGGTCCAGTGTCGGGTGCCGGTGGAGAAGTCTCCGATCCGGCCGGGCCCGGCGGGCACCGGTTTGTGGGGTCCGGCCAATTGCCGGGACGGACGGACGGCCACCAGCATGTGCGCGTGACCACGCCCGTACCGCCCGGAACGCCACTGCCGAAGCCGACGCCGCCGACCGACTCCCTGCCCGCCGCCGTCCTGCCGGCCGCCACGACCGTCCCGGCCTCCGTGCCCGAACCGACCGCCGCGCCGCCGCCGCCGCTGGGCCGCCGGCTGGCGGCGGAGCTGGTCGGCACCGCGCTGCTGGCCGCCGCCGTGGTCGGCTCCGGCCGACAGGCGGACGCCCTCACCTCGGACGCCGGGCTGCGCTTCCTGGCGAACGTCGGCGCCTCGGCGGCGGCCCTGACGGTGCTGATCACCCTGTTCGGCCCGGTCTCCGGCGGGCACCTCAACCCGCTGATCACCGCGGGCGCCTGGTGGACCGGCCGGGGCACCCCCGCCGGGCTGCCGCTGCGCGAGGCGGTCGGGTACGCCGCCGCGCAGACGGTCGGCGCGGTGGCGGGCACCGGACTGGCCGACGCGATGTTCGGGCACCCCGTGTTCCGGCTGTCGGCGGTGTCGCGCGGGAGCGGCGCGCTGTGGCTCGCCGAGGCGGTGGCCACCGGGACGCTGCTGCTGGTGGTGACCGGGGCGACGGCCGCCGGGCGGGGGCGGCTGGTCCCGGCACTGGTCGGCCTCTGGGTGGTCGTGGCCTGCTGGGCGACCTCCTCGGGCGGCTTCGCCAATCCGGCCGTGACGCTGGGCCGGGCGCTCACCGACGGCTGGATCGGGATCACGCCCGGCTCGGTCCCCGGCTTCGTCCTCGCCCAGTGCGCGGGGGCGGCGGCCGGACTCGGCCTGGCGGCGCTGCTGTTCGACGGCCGGGAGCGCGCTCACCCCGGCGTCCGCCCGGGGCCGTCCGACAAGCGCTAGGAGGACTGGACGGTCGCGCGCTGCCTGGGCGCCGAGGGACGCCGGCCGGTCCGCCGCCGTCCCGTGCGCTGCTGCGGGAGACCGCCTTCGGGACCGCCTTCGGGACCGCCCTCCGGACCGCCCCGGCCGGGGGGACGGCGGCCGGAGCCGCGCCGCCGCTGGGCCGGCAGGAGCAGCACGCACCCCGCCGAGACCACCACGAAGGCGAGCCGGACCAGTCCGCGCGCCGGGTCGGACGGCAGGAACAGCGTGCCCCCGTACAGCGCGACCAGCGCGATCCAGCTCCACCACGGCACCAGCCGCCGCTGCCCGACGGTGTCCCAGAGCAGCGTGCCGAGCATGATCGACGCCGTGTAGTAGGTGTAGACGCTCGGGTCGAGCAGGATCCGGGCGTCCGCCCCGAGCAGGACGACGGCCGGCCAGCGGCCGCGCCACACCGCCAGGCTGCCCAGGCCCAGGCCGAGGGCGAACTGCGCCGGGCGGTCCCACCAGGGCGTCGTCGGATCGGTCACCCCGAACCAGCGCAGCGCCGAGGCGGTCTGGTTGGGGATGGTGAACTTCGCGGCCGCCATGGTGTCCAGGTCGCCCAGGTAGAACGGCAGCCAGGCGACCGCGACCAGCCCGGCGAACCAGAGGCCCGTCCGCAGCCACCTGGCCCTGGGCAGGGCGAGGATCAGCGGCGCGAACGCCAGCGCCCACGGTTTGGAGTCCACCGCCAGCGCCAGGTACACGGCGACCGCGGTCGCCCGGCCCCGGCTGAGTTCGTGCGCGGCGAGGGTGGTGAAGAACAGCGCCAGCACGTCGTCCAGGTGCGCGAAGCGGACCGACACCTCGACCCACATCGGGATGAACGCGAGGCCCGCGACCAGCAGCCGCTGCTGGAGCCGGCGGTGGTTGGTACCGGTGCCCAGGTGGTACTGGGCGGCCGTGCGGCCCACCAGGACCAGCATCGCCAGCCCGAGGCCGGACATCACCGCCTCGGCCAGCACCTCGCCGGAATGCCCCGGGAACGGCGCGAAGAGCCGGGCCACGGCCAGGCTGACCGGACCGATCTGCAGTTCGGGGTGGTGGGCGTAGAGGGAGAGACCGCCGTCCGACCGGTCGCTGAAGAGCAGTTCCTCGCCCTGGCGCAGGTAGTGCCAGGAGAAGCCGCCGCTCGGTTCGACCAGCAGGAACCAGAGCACCGTCCAGGCCAGCAGCAGGACATGGTGTCTGCGCACCGGCAGGCCCGCGATCCGGCCGGTGGCCGCCTCGTAGTCGGTCCAGGCCCGTCCCGGCCGACCCGACCGCTCCCGGCGCCCCGCGCCCGTTCCACGCACCCCAGTACCTCGTCCGCCGTGCCGCCCCCTCGGCCGGTCATCCTAGGCGACCGAACGGAACCGCCCGTGCCCCCGGGTACGGGAGCACGGGCGGTTCCGTGTCAGGCGGTGTGCCTCGGCGTGGTGCCGGGACGGTCCGGGCTCAGCCCTGCTGCGCGGTGCGGCGGCGGCGGAGCACGACCAGGGTGCCGACACCGGCCGCGAGGACGGCGCCGCCCGCGATCGCGATGGCGGTGGTGTCGTCACCGCCACCCGTGGTGGCGAGCGCCTTGTCCGCGTTGGACTTGGCCTTGGTGACGGCCGCCGGGGTGATCGGCAGCGGCTTGATCTTCGGCACGCTCACCGGGAAGTCGATCGACCCGGCGGTGTCGTCCTGGGTCGGCGCGGGGCTCGACGGGGCGGCGGTCGCGGGCGCGCTCGGGGAGGTGCTCCCGCTCGGCGTCGCGGTGGTGCTCGCCGAGGGCGAGGCCGAGGTCGACGGGGTGGCGGTCGTCGACGGGGTGGCCGTCGTCGACGGGGTCGCCGTGGTGGACGGGGTGGCGGTCGTCGACGGCGTGGCCGTCGTGGAAGGCGTGGCCGTCGTGGAAGGCGTGGCGGTGGTCGACGGGGTCGCCGTCGTGCTCGGGGTGTGGCTCGGGGTCGTCGAGGCGGTCGGCGACGGCGAGGTGCTGGTGCTCGGGCTGCCGGTCGGCTTCACCGTCGGGCTCGTGCTGGGCGTGGTCGGCTTGGCCGTCGACGGCGTGGCGGTCGGGCTCGGCTTGCCCGGGCCCTCGGCCACGATCTTGAAGCGCTTGCCGCGGATGCCGTCGCAGCTGAACTCGGCCTCGCCGATCGGGTTCTTGCCCTCGGCCTCGGCGGAGAAGACCACCGGCACCACGCCGGCGTTGCCGCGCGGCGCGTCCTTGGCCACGGTGACGCGGACGGCGACCGTCAGGCTGCTGCCCTTGGTGACGGCCAGCAGCGAGTCCTCGAAGTCCGGGTTGCCGTCGCCCTGGAGCTTGGCGAGCAGGAACAGCACGCCGTCGTCGTCGGACTCGGCGCCCGGCGCGGCCCCGGCCGGGTGCCAGGCCTTGGTCTTGTCCAGCGCCTCGGGCAGCTGGTACTCGACCTTCAGGTCCTTCGCCTCCAGGGTGTCCTGGGCGTTCTTGAACTTGAGCAGCGGGTAGAAGACGAAGTCCGTCTTCGTGTTGTTGTCGATCGTGAAGCTGAACTGCTTGGACTCGCCGCCGGCGACGAAGGTGCCCGGCACCCCGTCCAGCGACAGGTCGAGCTGGCGGTGGGCGGCCTTGTCGGCCTGCGGCGCGGCGGCCGAGGGCGCGCCGGTGGCGGCGGCGACGGCGCCCTGGGCGCCGGTGAGGGCCATCGAGGCGGCGAGCGCGGCGGCGCCGGCCAGGGCCAGACTGCGAGGTATGGAGATGGACAAGGGAAACCTCACGGGAGTGTCCGGGCGCGGCCCGGGAGCGCGGGTGGACCCGGTGGTTTTCCGAGCCGCGATCCTCCCGCGAAGCTGAAAGTCCGACGGAGACTACCGAAGGCCCCCGCTGTGCCGGAAGGTGGGTGCCGGTTTGGAACGGCACCCGGTCGTTTTCTGTCCGGTTGGCCCAACTCTGCACCTAAAAGGGCCTTTTGCCGTGCGCCGTCGGAGCGTGACGGGTGCTTGGTACACGGTGGGGAGAAGGTGCCGCCGCACGGGGCGCCCGGCCCGCCGCTACGCGGGGAGCCCGGCCCGCCGGCGCGCGACCGCCGCGACCGCCGCCCAGTCCTTCTCGCCGTCCCCGTGCGCGAGCGCGTCCAGGAACGCGTCCCGCAGCACACTGCCGAACGGCAGCGGCACCCGGGCCGAGGCCCCGGCGGTGAGCGCGAGGTCGACGTCCTTGAGTCCCAGCGGAAGCTTGAACCCGGCGGGCTCGTAACGGCGTTCGGCGACCATCGCGCCGTACCCGGAGTAGACCGGGCCCGGGAAGAGCGTGCCGCTGAGCATCTCGATCAGGTCGGTCGGCCGGACCCCGTTGGCCTCGGCCAGGCTGCACGCCTCAGCCATCGACTCGATCGCGCAGGCCAGCAGGAAGTTGGTGCTGATCTTGGCGGTGTTGGCCTGGGCCGGGCGCTCGCCGAAGTGCCAGACGCGCCGGCCCATCGCGGCGAGCAGCGGTTCGGCCGCCGCCAGCGTCGCGGGGGCACCGGCGGCCAGGATGTTGAGCTCCCCGGCGGCGGCCACCGGCGGACGGCCGAGCACCGGCGCGGCGAGGTACCCGATGCCGTGCTCGGTGTGCAGGGCCTCGGCCCGCTCGGCCAGGCCGACCGAGACGGAGGCCATGTTGATGTGCAGGGTGGCCGCGGCGTCCGCCAGCAGGACCGGGTCGAGCAGCAGCCGTTCGACGGCGTCGTCGTTGGCGAGCATCGAGACGACCGCATCGGCCGCGAAGACGTCGGCGAGCCCCTCGGCCGCCTCGGCGCCCAGGGCGACCATCTCGGCCACCGGCTCGGGCGAGCGGTTCCACACCCGGACGGTGTACCCGGCCCGCAGCAGGCTGCCGGCCATGCCCCGGCCCATCGCGCCCAGTCCGACGAAGCCGACCGTCGTCCCGCTCATCGCACACTCCCGCTGTCGCCCGGCGGACGGACCGGTCGTCCGACCACGAGCAACCGACTGTACGTCAGCCCGTCGGTCCGACGACCGAGCGATCCGGCGCGCGGGGGGACGGAGGCACGGCGGCACGGTTGGGCGGGCGGACGGGCCGTCGGGCTTGCCGAGGACGGTCAGGCGGCCGCCGCGCGGTGGCCGTCCGCCGCCCCGGCCTCCAGCCGCGCGGCCACCCGGTGGCGCAGCAGCTGGTACTGGACCTGGAGCCGGCCCGGACGCTGCGGGCGGGCGACCGGGCGGCCGGGGCCGACCTCCTCGTCCGGGCCGAAGCGGGAACGGGTCATGTCGACCTCGGCGCCGGCGGCGGACCGGTTCCACCAGTGCAGGTCCGTGCGGACCCCGCCGACGTACACCTCGCCCATCATCAGCTCGCCGCCCAGCAGGTCGTGCACCACCAGGGCGGTCGCCCGGCACTGGCCGTGGGCGGGATTGTCGGGACGCCAGTGGGCCTGGTCCTCGGGCGCGCAGGTGTCGACACCCCAGGAGGAGCGGATCGCACGTTCGATGTCGTTGAGGGTCCACGCCGTCATAGCGGGAAGCCTGCCACGCGGCACCGACAGCGGCAGCGGCTTTTCGGCCAAAGTGCCCGTGTTCTGCGACGACCCGGGTGACCTTCACCCGTACGGGGAGCCCGCGGGCACCGGCCGGGAGGCCGTTCCGGGGCAACCGCCGCGACGACCGCCG
>NZ_JAIY01000004.1:491364-528477 GCF_000710405.2 Kitasatospora sp. MBT66
TGCGCGCCGGAGCGGTCGGGGGTCCGCTCCGGCGCGCGGTCCGTCCCCGCGCCGCCCACCCGCCGGGCGTCACTTGCCGAGCGCCTCCACGCCCGCCTGCGCGAACTGCTCGTCCAGGTCGCCGCTGGGGGCGCCCGCGACACCGATGGCCGCGACCGGCGCACCCTTCGACTGCACCGGCGCACCGCCGGCCAGGAACAGGGTGCCCGGGATGTCCTTCAGGTTCGGCGCCTGGGCGAGCCGCTTGGCCAGCTCGGAGGTGGGCGCGTTCCAGGAGACGGCGGTGAAGGCCTTCCGCACGGCCGACTCCGGCGACTGCGGGCCGGCGCCGTCGCCCTTGAGCAGCACCCGGGTGACACCGTCACGGTCGACGACCGCCACGGAGACCTTCTGACCGGCCTTGGTCGCCGCGTCCAGGGTGGCCTGGGCGGCCTTGGTGGCGGCGGCGATGGTCAGGCCGGTGGTCTGGGCGAGGTTCTTGTTCTGGGTGTCGGCCTTCACCGCGGCGGCGGCGACGGACGGGGTGTCGGTGGCCTCGGCACTGGCCGAGACGGCGCCGAGGGTGGCGGCGGCCAGCGCGGCGGCGGCGACGGTACCGGTCAGCACCTTGGTGCGAACGGAGATCTTCTTCATGGTCCGGCTCCTCGTCGGATGGTGTCGCTGGGAACGTGATCGATCCTCCGGCGACAGCCCCCTCCGCCGCATCGGCGGTCCGGACACCTCCCGCGGGCATGATGGAGGACGGACCCGTCAGCCGATCGGCTGATGCGGCCCCCGGGCCGGACGGGTCACCATCGAGGGATCAGCCCGGCCGGGGCGGCGGCCGTCACGACCACCGGCCGTCACCACCACCGACCACGACGACCGGCCGGCCACGACGACCGACCGTCGAAGCGAGTGAGCAGGCGAGCGAGGAGCGGCCCCGTGCACCACCCCGGCCCCCCGCTCGACCCGGACGCCGGCCGGCTGGCCGTCCTGCTCGACTCCGCGTTCCTGCTGCTGCTCGCCACCTCGCTGAGCCGCTTCCTCAGCCACCACCCGGGCAGTCCGCGCATCCCCTGGGTGCTCGGCCTGAGCATCGCGCTGGCCGTCGTCCAGCCGCTCGGCTCCTGGCTCGCCCACCGCCGCCCGCCCGCCCCCGGGCAGCGCCGGCCCGCCTGGCCGCTGGCCGTGGTGACGGTGCTCTGGGTGGTCCTGGTGCTGCTCGCGCCGAGCTTCTCCTGGTGCGCCGTGCCGCTGGTCTACACGGCCCTGCGCACGCTGCCCACGCCCGCGGCCATCCCCCTGGTGGCGGCGCTCACCCTGCTGGTGGTGGTCGGCGAGGTCCGGCTGCCGGGCGCGACCGACGCCAACCTGCTCCTGCTGCCGCCCGCCGTCGCCGCACTGGCCACCGGCGTCTTCCTCTACATGGAACGGCAGGCCGAACGGCAGCGGGCGCTGATCGCCGACCTGGTCCGCACCCGGCGCGAACTCGCCGCCACCGAACGCCGGGAGGGCACGCTCGCCGAACGCGAGCGGCTCGCCATGGAGATCCACGACACCCTCGCCCAGGGCCTCTCCAGCCAGCAGATGCTGCTCCAGGCCGCCGACCGCACCTGGGACGGCGACCCGGCGACCGCCCGCGGCCACGTCCGGACCGCCGCCGCAGTGGCCGCCCGGAACCTCGCCGAGGCCCGCCGCTTCGTCCACGACCTCGCGCCCGCCGAGCTCGCCGACGGCCGCACCCTCGACCGGGCGCTGCGCTCGCTCGCCGAACGGGAGTCCGCCGAGAGCGGGCTGCCGGTCCGCTTCCACCTGGACGGCGCGCCCGTCCCGCTCCCGGCGGCCGCGCAGTCCGCGCTGCTGCGGATCGCCCAGGGCGCGCTCGCCAATGTCCGCGAGCACGCCGGGGCCTCGGCCGCCGCCCTCACCCTCTCCTTCCTCGGCGACCAGGCCGTCCTGGACATCGCCGACGACGGCCGCGGCTTCGCCCCCGACGACACCGCCCCCACCGGGAGCCGGGGCCACGGCCTGCCGGCCATGCGGGCCCGGCTGCGCCAGCTCGGTGGGACCCTGACCGTGGAGAGCGCCCCCGGCGAGGGCACCGTCGTCTCGGCCGCGGTCCCGCTCACCCTCGCCGCTCCCCCCGCGTCCGACTCCCCCGACTATCCCGATTCTCCCGACACCCCCAACGCCCCCGACCGTCGCCAGGGCCCAGGAGCCGTCCGATGAATCCCACCCCCGCCCCGTCCCCGGTCCGGCTGCTGGTCTGCGACGACCACGCGGTGGTCCGGGCCGGTCTGCTCGCCCTGCTGGCCAGCGCCGGCGACATCGAGGTGGTCGGCGAGGCGAGCAGCGGCGAGGAGGCGGTCGACCTCGCGGCCCGGCTGGCCCCGCAGGTAGTGCTGATGGACCTCCAGCTCGGCGACGGCATCGACGGGGTGGAGGCCACCCGGCGGATCACCGCCGCCCCCGAGGCGCCGCACGTCCTGGTGCTGACCACGTACGACACCGATGCCGACATCACCCGGGCGATCGGCGCGGGCGCGACCGGCTACCTGCTGAAGGCCGAGCGGCCGGAGGAGCTGTTCGCCGCGGTGCACTCGGCCGCCCAGGGCCGCACGGTGCTCTCGCCGCCGGTCGCCTCCCGGGTGATGGCGCAGATGCGGGCCCCGGCGCCGCAGCTCACCGAGCGCGAGACGGAGATCCTCGCCCAGCTCGCCCAGGGACTCGGCAACCGGGAGATCGCCCGGGCGCTGTTCATCAGCGAGGCCACGGTGAAGACCCACCTGGGCCGGATCTACGACAAGCTGGGCGTCGACACCCGCTCGGGCGCGGTGGCGGTCGCCAAGGAACGCCGCCTGCTGCGCTGACGGCGGCGCCGGTAGCAGCGCCGACTGCAGCGCCGGTAGCAGCGAATACCGACATTCCGTTCGGAATATCGGATTCCGAACCGTCGGCCCGCGACCTCCGCCCCGGAATCCCCCGGCATCCGAACGGCCGATCCAACCAGCCGCTTCCGCCTGCCCTCGGCCGTCCCCGGCCGTCCCCGGCCGCCCCTTGCCAACCGGACGGTGATCCCCGATTGTGGATGTTTCATGGATTCCGGGTATTGACAAACCAACCATGCGGTTTGTTACCGTAACGATCAACGACGCCCTGCAACAAAGGGGCCTGCCGGGCCTGTGCGGAACGCTCTCGCCGGAGAGTGGTGCCAGGGGGGACGGCGGAGTCCGGGGTGGTCGGGGGGAGCGGCGAACAAGTCGCGCGTCGACGCGGCGCGGAGCGGGTCCGGGGGGACTCGCTCCGCGCCTCCCTGCTTTCCGGTCCCGTTTTCCCGCCCTCACCACCGTCCGCACTTCGCACCCCTCCAGGTAAACTGCACCGGGTAGTGCAACCCGCCGAGGAGGGGACTCGCCCGATGAGCACAGCGAACCCGGCAGTGACCACCGGCTCACGCCGCATGCCCGAGAAGCGCCGGGCCATCGCCCGCGCGGCGAGCACGGTGTTCGGCCGCGAGGGCTACACCCGGGCCAGCGTCGACGCCATCGCCTCCGAGGCCGGGGTGTCCAAGCGCACCATCTACAACCACTTCGGCGACAAGGAGAAGCTCTTCCTCTCCGTCGCCCTGGAGACCGCCGGCGAACTCACCGAGATCATCGCCGGGCTGGCCGACCGCCATCTGCACAAGATCGTCGACCTGGAGGCCGACCTCACCGCCTTCGCCGTCGACCGCGCCAAGGCCGTCCTCGCCGCCGGCGAGCACTACGCCCTCGGCCGCACCATCCGCGCCGAGGCCGGCAACATCCCGCCCGACGTCCTCGCCGCCTGGCTGGCCGCCGGCCCGCTCGCCTCCCAGCGCGACCTGGCCGACCACCTCACCCGCCTCGCCTCCCAGGCCCTGCTCACCCTCGACGACCCCGACCTCGCCGCCACCCACTTCACCCTGCTCACCTTCAGCGGCGCGGCCGACCAGTCCTTCTACGGCGCCGTCCCCATCTCCGACGCCGCCCTGCACACCACCGTCACCACCGGGGTCCAGGCCTTCCTCCGCCTCTACCCCCGCCCCTGACCACGGCGGCCCGGGCGGCCCGGGGGGCCGGGCGTTCACTCCTCGACGCGATACGTTGGAAGTTCCGATTCCAAGATCGGACACGACGGCGGCGGGGGTCTCGAACCGGAAGGGCTGGGAGGCAGCGTGGGCGAGGACCTGAAGCACCGGGTTCGCGTACCGGTGGGGCCCGAGGCGGCCCGCTGGGCCACCCGCGGACGGTGCCGACGGGTCCTGCTGGTCGTCCACAACGTGACGGCGGCGACGCGGCTGCTCGACGTGCTTCCGCTGTTCCGCGACGACCTGCGGGTCCAGGTGCTGGCGACCTGCACCGGCTCGTCGCCGTTCCAGGCGGGCGTGGCGGAGCTGCTGGCTTCGACGGGTGTCCCGGTGCTGCCCTGGGAGCAGGCCCTCTCGACTCCCGCGGACCTGGCGATATCGGCCAGCTTCGGCGGCCAACTCGCAGACCTCAAAGGTAAGTTGACGGTCCTCTCGCACGGCGTCGGATACAATAAGACGCTGACCGCACCGGACACCGGACACCGGACACCGGACACCGGACACCGTGTTCGGGCTCGGTCCGGAGTGGATCCTCACCGCCGGGGGCACCCCGATCGCGGACGCCATGGTCTTCTCCCACCCCGAGCAGATCGACCGCCTCGCCAAGTCCTGCCCCGAGGCCCTGCCGACCGCCGTCCTGGCCGGCGACCCCTGCTTCGACCGCATCCTCGCCGCCCGGCACCACCGGGACCGGTACCGGCGGGCCCTGGGCGTGCATCCCGGGCAGCGCCTCGTCCTGCTGAACTCCACCTGGAACCCGACCTCGCTCTTCGGTGACGCCGGCCCCGAGGACGTCCTCCCGCTCCTGCTGCCCCGGCTGACCTCCGAACTCCCCGCCGACGAGTACCGGGTGGCGGCCGTCCTCCACCCGAACATCTGGCACGGCCACGGCCCCGGCCAGATCCGCCTCTGGCTGGACCGGGCCCGTCGGGCCGGGCTCGCCCTCGTCGACCCGCTCGAAGGCTGGCGCCAGGCCCTGATCGCCGCGGACGTGGTGCTCGGCGACTTCGGTTCGGTCAGCTACTACGCCGCCGCCTGCGGCACCCCCGTCCTGCTGGGCGCCGACGACCCCGAGGCCCTCGGGACGGAGTCACCCGTCGCGGCGTTCGTCCGGTCCGCGCCCCGGCTCGATCCGTACCGGGCGCTGCCACCCCAGCTGGACCGGCTGCTGGCCGAACACCGCCCGCTCGACGGGCCGGCCGAGCTGACCAGTTCGGCTCCGGGGCAGTCCGCGGCCCTGCTGCGCGGCCTCTTCTACGGGATCATCGGCATCCCCGAGCCGGCCGCCCCGGCCGTACTCGACCCGCTGCCGCTGCCGCCGTACGAGCCACCGCTGCGCACCGCGCCGCTGCGCGTCCTCACCCGCACCGGCGCGGACGGCACCATCACCGTCCGGCGCTTCGCCGAACCCCGCTACGAACCCGACGACGCCGAGGGCGAGGGCCACCTCGCCGTGCACGAGGACACCCTCGACCCCGGTGTGCTGGAGTCGGCCGACGTCGTCCTCCGGTACGGCGAGGCCGACGACCCCCGGTTCGGCTCGCCCCGGCAGTGGGCCGCCGAGGTGCTCGACCGGTACCGGTCCGCCTCGCTCGCCGCCTATGTCACCGGCCCCCGCGAGTGCGAGGTGCTGCACCGCGGCGGACTGCGGTGCAGGCTCACCTCCGACACCCCCGGCGACCCGGCCGTGCACGCATCGGCACTGCTCGCCCGGCTGCACACCGACTCCGGCCCCGGCCCCGCAGCCACCGCACCGGCGCCCACCACCCTGACCGTCGTCACCGGCACCCACCTCGCACGGGTCCGCGTCACGGTCGATCGGGAAGGCGGTCCGGAAGGCACTGGGCACGCAGCCCGGCCAGGTAGGTGAGGTGGACGGTGGCGTTCTCCCGGCCCAGCAGCGCCACGGCCTCGTCGATCAGCGGCAGCGCCCCGGCCTGGTCGGCCGTGTCGAGGTGGAGCTCGGCGAGATCCGTCAGCACCCGGGCGGTGTTGTAGCGCTCACCGCTCTCGCGGAAGAACTCCCTTGCGGTGGCGAGCTGTTGCTCCGCCTCGCCGAAGCGGCCGAGGCCCCTCAGCGCCCGCCCCCGGTGCCGGTGCAGCAGCGCCCGGGCCCGCGGCACATCGGCGGCGCCCTCGTCGGCAGGGCCGATCCCGTCCAGCAGCCCGTCCGCCTCCTCGAAGCACTCCAGGGCCGACCCGAACCGCCACTGCCGCAGCCGCAGCAGCCCCAGCGACTCGACCGCCGTCGCCCGGCCGCGCGCGTGCCCGGCCCCGGCCTCGTCCGCCGCGGCCGTCAGCAGCTCGCGTTCCGCCTCCTCGTCCTGCCGCAACTCCATCAGGGCGAAGGCGAGTTGGATGTGCATCCGGCCTGCCGTCCGGGTCCCCGGGCAGTGCCGGGCGGCCGTCCGGGCCCCGGCCCTCAGCGCGGGCAGCAGGACATCGTGGCAGCCGGCCTTCAACTGCGCGGCCCAGAGCGCCTCCACGGTCTGGCAGACGGTGTCGGAGCGGCCGAACTCCTCGGCGGCGAGCACGGCTTCCACCAGGTTGCCCGCCTCGGCGACCAGCGCCGCGACCGCCTCGCCCTCGTCCCGGTACGGCCCCGGACCCAGCTCGGCGTACAGCGGGCCGAGGTGCCAACGCTCCTTCAGCGCCGCGTAGTCGGCGCGGACGGCGAACCTCAGGTACCAGTCCGCGGCGCGGGTCACGGCCGCGGCGCACCCCGCCAGGCCGTCCTCGCGGGCCGCCGTCTCCTCCGCGTGCGCACGCACCGCAGGCCGGTACCGGTAGCGACCGTCCCCGGTGCTCTCCAGCAGCTGGAGCTCCGCCAGTTCGGCCAGCACCCGCTCCGCGTCCTCCTCCGGGACCTCGGCCGTCGCCGCCACCGCGGCCGCGGTCAGCGAGGGCCACGGCCGCAGCGACCCGAGCCGGTAGATCCGCGCCGCCTCCGCGCCGAGCCGCCGGTAGGCCTCCTCGGCGACCGCCCGCACCGGAGGCAGCGAACTCGGCGAATCCCCCCGCTCGCCACCGCCCAACGACCCCGTCGCCAAGTACGGGGCCACAGCCCGCAGCGCGAACGGGGAGCCGGCACACCGCTCCAGCACCGAGGGAAGCGCGGCGCGGGCCGTCGCCATCGCGGACCGTCCCGCCAGCTCCGCCAGCAGCCGCCTGGCGTCCTTGTCGGACAGCGGGCCGACGGAGACGGCGACCGCGTCCAACCCGGTGAGCGGACGACGGGCGACGATCAGGGTGAACACACCGGGCGCCGCCGTAATCAGCGGACCGACCTGGGCCGCCGACTGCGCGTGGTCGAGCACGACCAGCAGCCGCCGGCCGGACAGCAGCGATCGGAAGAGGTCGACCCGGTCCTCCACGGCGGGCGGAACGTACTCCGCCGGCACGCCCAGGCGCAGCAGGAAGTGCCGCAGGACCGTCGCGGCCGTCGGAGCGGTGCTCGCCGAACCGCCCCGGAGATCCGTGTACAAGGTCCCGTCCGGGAACCGGCCGGCCTCGCGGCCGCCCCAGTGGAAGGCGAGCGCACTGGTCCCGATTCCCGCCGGACCGTGCAGGACGGCCACCTTCGGCAGACCGTCGGGCTTGCGGTCCGCCTCCCGGTCCAGCAGCGCCAGCGGGCCCTTCCGGTCGGTGAAGAAGCGGGCCGAGGCCGGCAGCAGCCGCGGCACCCCGTGCGCCGCCACCCCGCCGGCACCCCTCCCGCTCATCACCGCGGCCAGCGCCCTCGCCTGCTCCGGACTGCGCGACGCCTCCGCCACGAGCAGCCCCGCCACCGACTCCCGCTCGGCCTGCCCCACCGGCGCCGGCACCTCACGCCCCACCACCCGGGCCACCAGCCCGCCCACCGTCTCCCAGGCCCGCTTCCCCGCCTCGTTGGCCATCCCCGCACCGGCCGCACCCAGGAAAGCCGTCACCATCGACAACGACAGCGGATCCACCGCCCCCACCCCCCGGTCCTCCGTGAGGCAGAGGTTCTCCAATGCCCCGACCTGTTGCATCCGGCCCCACCGTAGCCTGCCGCACCAGCCCGCCGAAGGACCTTCAACTGCCACGACGGCGGAGCGGATCCGGGCCTCCGGCCACCGGCCCGCGGCGCTCCGCAGGGGCCGCGCCCGGACCGGCCGCGGCCCATTTCTCCGCCCCCGTCGGCGCCGGGCCGGAAATGCGGTCCGTCGGCCCGGGAAACACAAAAGCCGCAGGTCAGTGACCTGCGGCTTTATCTATGGAGCGGGCGACGAGAATCGAACTCGCGCTATAAGCTTGGGAAGCTCATGTTCTACCATTAAACTACGCCCGCCTGACGAGTCGTCAGAGACGCTCGATCTGTCCTCACTGTACCCCATCCGTGACGGTCGTTGCACAGGTGGCCGGAGGTCGTGGCGGAGCCGCGCGGGGGCGGGGTGGAGGCGTACTGTGTGGGCCGCGTGAGACTGCCCCGGCGGGTGGGCGCGGGCGGCGAGCCTTGGTGTGGAATGTCCGGAACTTCCCCTAATGTGACGCTGGTCCCGGGGGCTCCGCCGTTCGGGGCGACGAGTACGGGTGAGTACCGGGGTAAGGATGGGAAGGGGATCGATGGAGCAGCGCGCCGTCGTTCGTTGTGCCGAGGGGCACCTGTTCAGCACCACCACGTTCCCGATGCAGAATCTCGGAGCCGGCCGGCTGGGGCCGGGCCGGCTGATCCGGTGCCCGCAGTGCGGGCGGCTGAGGAGTTCGGTGCTGGCCGACGTACGGGAGCTGTCCGAGCCGCAACTGGCCCGGGCACTGCGGCTGGAGGCCGCGGAGTTCCTCGCCTGACAAGGGCGGTCGTGGGAGAGATGTGACAGGTGCGGCCCCGGGCGATTCGTCCGGGGCCGCGTCGTGCACGTAACCTCGAAGCGTGCTGCTCTCTGACAAGGACATCCGGGCCGAGATCGACAAGGGCCGCGTGGTGATCGACCCGTTCGACCCCGCGATGGTCCAGCCGTCGAGCATCGACGTACGACTTGACCGCTTCTTCAGGGTCTTCGAGAACCACCGCTACCCGCACATCGACCCCTCCGAGGAGCAGCCGGACCTGACCCGGCTGGTCGAGCCGGAGGGCGACGACGCGTTCATCCTGCACCCGGGCGAGTTCGTGCTGGCGTCGACCTTCGAGGTCATCACGCTGCCCGACGACGTCGCCTCGCGACTGGAGGGCAAGTCCAGCCTGGGCCGCCTCGGTCTGCTCACGCACTCCACGGCGGGCTTCATCGACCCCGGCTTCAGCGGGCACGTCACGCTGGAGCTGTCGAACGTCGCGACCCTGCCGATCAAGCTCTACCCGGGGATGAAGATCGGGCAGCTCTGCCTGTTCCGGCTCTCCTCGCCCTCGGAGCACCCGTACGGCTCGGAGCGGTACGGCTCGCGCTACCAGGGACAGCGCGGCCCGACGCCGTCCCGTTCCTACCTGAACTTCCACCGCTCCGAGGTCTGAGCGGCAAAGCAGTAACGGCGCAGCGGTAGTACGAACGGCGCGGGCGGCCACCCTGGACGGGGTGGCCGCCCGCCGCCGTGTCAGGCCCGCTTCGGGCGGGTGACGGCGACCAGCTCGCTGCCGTCCTCGGAGAGCCGCAGCTCGGTGCGGAGCTCGGCCAGCTCGCCCAGGTGGTGCAGATGGGTGCCGCCGCAGAAGATCCGCGCCGCGCCCTCGGGCAGCTCGCAGTGCCACTCGCGGCGGGCGGTCAGCTCCGGGCCGGGGACGTCGATGCGCACCTGGGCGTCGGCGGCGACCCAGCCGGCCAGCCGGCGGTTGACGGCCTCGGTCAGCTCGGGGAGGGCGTCGGCGAGGGCCGGGAACTCCTCGGTGGCCTCGGCGGTGAAGCCCTTCTTGCGCAGCGACTTGCCGAGCCGGTAGGTGTCGGTGCTCGCCTCGGTGTCCATCACCGAGCTCGCCATGGCGAGGCTGTCGAAGTCCGGGTGGCCGAAGGCGTCGGTGCGGCCCGGGTCCTTGCGCCAGCGCGGCGCGAGCGCCTCGTTGAGGGCGAGCGCGAGCAGGTGGCAGCCGCTGTGGGAGGCGCTGAGCGCCCCGCGCCGGCCGGCGTCGACGGCGAGGGCGGCGGGCCGGCCGACGATGTCGCCCGGGTCGGCCGCGAGCACGTGCAGGACCAGCCAGGACCACTCCTCGTCGCCCCGCCGGACCGGGATGTCGGCGCCCACCAGCACCTGACCGCCCTCCGGGCCACCGTCCGGGCTGCCCTCCGGGCCGACCGCGCCGGTGAGGCAGTCGACGACGGCCAGCTCGACGCCGTCCACGGTGAGCGTGCCGAGGTCGGCGGGCTGGTCGGGCCAGGTGTGGTCGAGCGGGTGGAACGGCGTCGCCCCGGTGACCACGGCGTACCGGCCGCCGTCCAGCGGGTGCACCGCGAGCACCGTCGACTCGCCGGTCACCGCCCCGGCCGGGAAGCTGACGTGCGTGGTGGGGAGGGTCATGCCTGGCTCCGTGCGGGTGAGGGTGAGGGTGGACCGAACAGGACGAACAGCGCGACCCGGACGGGCGCCCGGGCAACGGCAACGGGCCCCGCGAGGCGAGGCCCGTGCTCCATTGTCCCCGAGGTCCGGGGGCGCGCCCGGGAGGGGGACGGGGTCAGCCGAGGGTCGGCAGCTTGATCAGCACCAGCAGCGCCAGCAGCTGCAGCGCGGCCGCGCCGGCCGCCTTGCCCCAGGGCAGGTCGTGCACCCGGCGGACCATGCTGGTCAGCAGGAACGCGCAGAGCAGCCAGGTGGCCCAGCCGACCACCTGGACCAGCAGGTTGTCGGCCGGCAGCACCAGCGCCAGCACCAGCCGGGGCGCGTCCGTGACCCAGCCGATCAGCACGGCCAGGCCGACCGTGGACTGCCACGGGCCGTCGCCGCCGAACTGCCGGGCCAGCGCGTACGTGACCCCGCCGAGCATGGCGCCGGCCAGGGTGAAGCCGATCGCCGCCGCCAGCAGCGCGGTGAGCGCCACGGTGAAGGTCGAGTTGACCACGTCGTCGCGGGTCATGCCGAGGCCGAGCACGGCGAGGGCGCCGTACAGCAGGGAGACGGTGACGGCGGGCAGCCAGACCTGGTGGTCGCGGGTGCGGTCGAAGATCGCGGTGGGGGTGCGGAAGAGTCCGGTCAGCAGTTCGCGCCAGCTCGGCCTGGGCCCGGTGGCCTGCGGCGCGGACTGGCCGCCGGCCCGGTAGACGGCGACGTTGTCGTCGCCGTAGCCCTGGGCCGGGCCCTGCTGCCCGTAGCCGTCGGGGTACGGCGGCTGCTCGGGAGCGTAGGAGGACGGGTCGCCCGCGTACGGGTCGGCGCCGACCGGGAAGGCCCGGGTGTGCCCGGGCTGGTCGGCCGCGTACGGGTCCCGCTGCGGCCCGCCGTAGGGCTGCCCCGGGTGTCCCGGCTGCCCCGGCTGTCCCGGGTAGGGCTGCTGCCCTGCGTACGGGTCCCGCTGCCCGCCGTACGGGTCCTGCTGCGAGGCGTACGGGGAGCGGGGGCCGGGACCGTACGGGTCGGCCGGGCCCTGCGGTGCGGACGGGCCGCCGGGGCCCTGCTGCGGGCCGGTGAAGTACTCCGGCCCGTCCGTCGGCCCGTACCCCCCGGGCGCCGCCTGCTGCTGCGGGGGCGCCGACCACCCTCCACGGGGGTCGGCGCCCTGACCGCTGTCGTATCGATTGCCAGCCACGTTCCGAAGGTACCCGTCCGGCGGGCGCCCCGGTGGCCGGGCACCGGACCGGTTCCGGTTTGCAGCGAGCCTGTTACTGCCGCGGGGCCGCGGCCACCGCCCCAGGGACCACGACCGCTGCCCGCGGGGCCACGGCGGCGCGCTACTGCCCCACGGCCACCTTCGGCCCGTGCACGGAGGCCGCGGCGCTGGTGCCGGCCGGGCAGCCGCCCGGGCCGGCCGAGGTGCGGACGGCGCCGACCGGCAGCAGGGTGCCGCAGGCGATCCGGATGCCGTTCGGCAGCTCGTTGTCGGACTCCACGATCGCACCGTCGCCGATCACCGCGCCGTCCAGCGCGGTGCGGTCGCCGATGGTCGCGAAGGCGCCCACGATCGAGTCCTTGACCAGGGTGTCGGCGCCGATGACGGCACCGGGCAGGATCACGCTGCCCTCGACGATCGCGCCGGCCTCGACCACCGCGCCCTCGGCGACCACGGTGCCGCCGCTGAGCACCGCGCCGTGCCGGACGGTCGAGCCGGGCAGCAGCAGGGCGTCGCCGGTCGGGCCGGGGACGGCGGGCGAGTCGACCTTGCCGAGCACGAGGTCGGCCGAGCCGCGGACGAAGGCCGCCGGGGTGCCGAGGTCGAGCCAGTACGAGGTGTCGACCACGCCGCGCAGCAGCGCGCCGGTGGCGAGCAGCTCGGGGAAGGTCTCGCGCTCGACGGAGACCTCGCGGCCGGTCGGGATGCGGTCGATGACGGAGCGGGTGAAGACGTAGCAGCCGGCGTTGATCTGGTCGGTGACGATCTGCTCCGGCGTCTCCGGCTTCTCCAGGAACTCCAGCACCCGGCCGTGCTCGTCGGTCGGGACGAGGCCGAAGGCGCGCGGGTCCTCGACCCGGGTGAGGTGCAGGGTGACATCGGCCCCGGCGGCCACGTGGCCGTCGCGCAGGGCGGCGATGTCCACGCCGGAGAGGATGTCGCCGTTGAAGACCAGGACCGGCTCGTCGGGGCCGCAGGTGAGCCCGGTGGCCGCGTTGCGGATCGCGCCGCCGGTGCCGAGCGGCTCGCGCTCGGTCAGGTAGACCAGCTCGATGCCGTAGGGGGTGCCGTCCTGGAAGTGGTCCTCGAAGACCTCGGCGAGGTAGGAGGTGGCGAGCACCACGCGGGTGACCCCGGCCGCCGCCGCGCGCGCCAGCTGGTGCGCGATGAACGGGACGCCTGCCACCGGCAGCATGGGCTTGGGGGTGTGGGTGGTCAGCGGACGCAGTCGCGTGCCCTTACCACCGACCAGCATGATCGCCTCGGTCATGGTCTGCGCTGTTCCCCTTGTGCTCTGTGCGGCCCGGCCCGGCGGGCCGATACCTCCGTCGGTGTGGTGTGCGCCGTTCCGGGGGCCGGAACGGATCGACCGGCGCACGGCCGGTCCGGCGCCTACTGTATTTCCTTCTGACAGGAGCGCCGCCCGGTGGTCCCGTCCTCGGCGCCCGGGACGGGGCCGGGCGCCGGCCGGGAGAACCCGCGGCGGTCACCGGAAAAGCCCCGGGCCGTCACCGGAAAGACCCGGCCCGGGCGGATGCCGGTGGCACCCCCCGGGCCGGGCGGTTGTTGCAGAACTGTCGAACAAGCGGGCCGGTTCACGGCCCCGCCGGGCGGGACGTCGCTCAGGCGTCGACCGTCTGCGGCTCCTCGGCCTCGGCCGGCGGGACCGCCTTGACCGAGTCGAGCAGCAGCTGGGCGACGTCGACGACCTTCAGGTGCTCCTTGGCCGCGCCCTCGTTCTTCTTGCCGTTCACCGAGTCGGAGAGCATCACCAGGCAGAACGGGCAGGCGGTGGAGACGATGTCCGGGTTCAGGGACAGCGCCTCGTCCACGCGCTCGGTGTTGATCCGCTTGCCGATGCGCTCCTCCATCCACATCCGCGCGCCGCCGGCGCCGCAGCAGAAGCCGCGCTCCTTGTGGCGGTGCATCTCCTGCTGGCGCAGACCGGGGACCTTGTCCATGATCTCGCGCGGCGGGCTGTAGACCTTGTTGTGCCGGCCCAGGTAGCAGGGGTCGTGGTACGTGATCAGGCCCTCGACCGGGTTGACCGGCACGAGCTTGCCCTCGTCGATGAGGTGCTGCAGCAGCTGGGTGTGGTGGATGACCTCGAAGTGGCCGCCCAGCTGCGGGTACTCGTTGGCGATGGTGTTGAAGCAGTGCGGGCAGGTCGCCACGATCCGCTTGACCGGGGCGTCCTCCAGCGCGGCGTTCAGGGTCTCGACGTTCTGCGCGCCGAGCATCTGGAAGAGGAACTCGTTGCCCAGGCGGCGGGCGGAGTCACCGGTGCAGGACTCCTCCTTGCCGAGGATCGCGAACTGCACGCCCGCGGTGTGCAGCAGTTCGGCGAAGGCCTTGGTGGTCTTCTTCGCCCGGTCCTCCAGGGCGCCGGCGCAGCCGACCCAGTACAGGTACTCGACCTCGGCGGGGTCGATGTCCTCGCCGATCACCGGCACCTCGATGCCGGTCTCCTTCTTGAGCTCCTTGACCCAGTCGAGGCGGGCCTTGGTGGCCATGCCCCAGGGGTTGCCCTTGTTCTCCAGGTTCTTGAGCATGGTGCCGGCCTCGGTGGGGAACGAGGACTCGATCATGACCTGGTAGCGGCGCATGTCGACGATGTGGTCGATGTGCTCGATGTCGACGGGGCACTGCTCGACGCAGGCGCCGCAGGTGGTGCAGGACCACAGCACGTCCGGGTCGATGACGCCGTTCTCCTCGGCGGTGCCGATCAGCGGGCGCTCGGCCTCGGCCAGGGCGGCCGCCGGGACGTCCGCCAGCTGCTCGGCGGTGGCCCTCTCCTCGCCCTCCATGTCCTTGCCGCCGCCGGCCAGGAGGTAGGGGGCCTTGCCGAAGGCGTGCTCGCGCAGGCTCATGATCAGCAGCTTCGGCGAGAGCGGCTTGCCGGTGTTCCAGGCCGGGCACTGCGACTGGCAGCGGCCGCACTCGGTGCAGGTGGAGAAGTCGAGGATGCCCTTCCAGGAGAAGTGCTCGACCTGGGAGACGCCGAAGACGGCGTCGTCGGCCGGGTCCTCGAAGTCGATCGGCGCGCCGCCGCTGGTCATCGGGCGCAGCTCGCCGAGCGCGGTGGAGCCGTCCTCGGCGCGCTTGAAGTAGATGTTGAAGAAGGCCAGGAAGCGGTGCCAGGCGACGCCCATCGAGGGGTTGATGCCGATGGTGATCGCCCAGGCGAAGGAGGTGCAGATCTTCAGCATCGCGAAGATGTAGACCAGGTTCTCCAGGGTCCCGTGGGACAGGCCGCGGAAGGCCGCCACCAGCGGGTAGGAGATCAGGTACTTGGCCTCGTAGGAGCCGACGCCCTCCAGCGCGCCCTCCAGGCCGCGCAGGATCATGATGCACAGGCCGATGCCGAGGATCGTGTACTCGACGTAGAAGGCCTGCCAGGCGATCGAGCCGGCGAAGCGGGACTTGCGGCCGGCCCGGCCGGGCAGGCTCAGCAGGCGGATCACGATCAGGGCGGCGATGCCCAGCGTGGTGAAGGTGCCGACCAGCTCGGTGAAGAGCTCGTACGGCAGCCAGCCGCCGAGCACCGGCAGCACGACCTCGGCGTCGAACAGCTGGAAGAACGCCGTGAGCAGGGTCAGGCCCAGGGTGAAGAAGCCGACCGCGACGAACCAGTGGGCGACGCCGACGATCCCCCAGCGGTTCATCCTGGTGTGGCCGACGAACTCCACGGCCACGGTCTTCGCCCGCTGGGCGGGCTGCCCGAAACGGGTGGCGTCCGGCTGGCCGGTCCGCACCACCCGGTAGATGTAGAGCGCCGCACGAGCGGCGAGCGCGGTGCCGACCACGAACGTGACCAGCGAGATGACGATCGCTGCTAGCTGCATCGGCTCTCCGTCTCCTGCGGCTTGCTTGTTGCGGGTGTGCAGTGTCTCCGGGGCAGTGTACTCGTCGGTAACTTGCTGGGCCGACGGCCCGGACATTACCGCCGGGCACCACTTCTCCTGAAGATGCTCAAGGTATGGCGGCAGTCACGTGAACGCACGCCCGGGGGCACCCCGGCCGTGTCACGACGGCGCCACGGCCGCCTCCCCGCACCCCTCGGCTCACCAAAGTTGAGCGATGAGGACTCATAGCTGTTGACGCGTCCCGGCCTGTCATGCATCCTTGAGCCTGTAAAGCTCAACTCTTCCGTGGAGGTATTTACGATGGCACGCGCGGTCGGCATCGACCTCGGCACGACGAACTCGGTCGTCAGCGTTCTGGAGGGTGGCGAGCCCACCGTCATCACGAACGCCGAGGGCGCGCGGACCACGCCGTCCGTCGTCGCCTTCGCCAAGAACGGCGAGGTGCTCGTCGGCGAGGTGGCCAAGCGCCAGGCGGTCACCAACGTGGACCGCACCATTCGCTCGGTCAAGCGCCACATGGGCACCAGCTGGAAGATCGGGCTGGACGGCAAGGACTTCAACCCGCAGCAGATCAGCGCCTTCATCCTGCAGAAGCTGAAGCGCGACGCCGAGTCCTACCTGGGCGAGACGGTCACCGACGCCGTCATCACCGTCCCGGCGTACTTCTCCGACTCCGAGCGCCAGGCGACCAAGGAGGCCGGTGAGATCGCGGGCCTCAACGTCCTGCGCATCGTCAACGAGCCGACCGCGGCCGCCCTGGCCTACGGCCTGGACAAGGACGACCAGACCATTCTGGTCTTCGACCTCGGCGGCGGCACCTTCGACGTCTCGCTGCTGGAGATCGGCGACGGGGTCGTCGAGGTGAAGGCCACCAACGGTGACAACCACCTCGGTGGCGACGACTGGGACCAGAAGGTCGTCGACCACCTGGTCAAGGTCTTCCAGGCCGGCCACGGCGTCGACCTGTCCAAGGACAAGATGGCGCTGCAGCGTCTGCGCGAGGCCTCCGAGAAGGCCAAGATCGAGCTGTCCTCGTCCTCCGAGACCTCGATCAACCTGCCCTACATCACGGCCTCCGCCGAGGGCCCGCTGCACCTGGACGAGAAGCTCACCCGGGCCCAGTTCCAGCAGCTCACCTCGGACCTGCTGGAGCGCTGCAAGGTCCCGTTCCACAACGTCATCAAGGACGCGGGCATCGCCCTCTCCGAGATCGACCACGTCGTCCTCGTCGGCGGCTCGACCCGTATGCCGGCCGTCGCCGAGCTCGTCCGCGAGCTGACCGGCGGCAAGGACGCCAACAAGGGCGTCAACCCGGACGAGGTCGTCGCCATCGGCGCCTCGCTCCAGGCCGGTGTCCTCAAGGGCGAGGTCAAGGACGTCCTGCTGCTCGACGTCACCCCGCTGTCCCTCGGCATCGAGACCAAGGGCGGCATCATGACCAAGCTGATCGAGCGCAACACCACGATCCCGACCAAGCGCTCCGAGATCTTCACCACGGCCGAGGACAACCAGCCGTCCGTGCAGATCCAGGTCTACCAGGGCGAGCGCGAGATCGCGGCGTACAACAAGAAGCTCGGCATGTTCGAGCTGACCGGCCTGCCGCCGGCCCCCCGCGGCCTGCCCCAGATCGAGGTCACCTTCGACATCGACGCCAACGGCATCATGCACGTCGGCGCGAAGGACCTCGGCACCGGCAAGGAGCAGAAGATGACCGTCACCGGCGGCTCCGCGCTGCCGAAGGACGACATCGAGCGCATGATGCGCGAGGCCGAGCAGTACGCGGAGGAGGACCACAAGCGCCGCGAGGCCGTGGAGACCCGCAACCAGGCCGAGCAGCTCGTGTACTCCACCGAGAAGTTCATCGCCGACAACTCCGACAAGCTCCCGGCCGACGTCAAGACCGAGGTCGAGACCGCCATCGGCGAGCTCAAGGAGGCCCTGAAGGGCGAGGACATCGCGGCGATCCGCGAGGCCTCGGAGAAGGTCTCCACCACCGCCCAGAAGCTCGGCCAGGCGCTCTACGCCAACGCCGACGCCGCCGGTGCGGCGGGCGCGGCCGGCGACGCCGGTGAGGCCGGTGCCAAGGACGACGACGTCGTCGACGCCGAGATCGTGGACGACGAGAAGCCCAAGGGCGGTGCGGCATGACGGAGAAGCCGCAGGGTGCCGAGCCCGGCGACGACTCCGCCGCCGAGGAGGCCGTGATCAAGGCCGCCGAGGAGGCCGCCTCCGCCGGTGCCGAGGGCACCGACGCGGGCACCCCCTCGGGGGACGCTGCGGCCAAGCAGCTCGCCGAGCGCACCGCCGATCTCCAGCGCCTCCAGGCCGAGTACCAGAACTACCGCAAGCGGGTCGAGCGCGACCGGCTGACGGTCCGCGAGATCGCCGTCTCCAACATCCTGGAGTCGCTGATCCCGGTCCTGGACGACATCGGCCGGGCCCGCGACCACGGCGAGGTGACGGGCGGTTTCAAGTCCGTCGCCGAGTCCCTGGAGACGGTCGTCGCCAAGCTGGGCCTGCAGCAGTTCGGCAAGGAGGGCGAGCCCTTCGACCCGACCATGCACGAGGCGCTGATGCACAGCTACTCCTCGGAGGTCACCGAGGACACCTGCGTCCAGATCCTCCAGCCCGGTTACCGGATCGGCGAGCGGATCATCCGCCCGGCGATGGTCGCGGTCGCGGAGCCCCAGCCGGGCACCCAGACCACGCCCGGCCCGGACGCCGACACCGCCAAGGGCGGGGAGAAGAAGGACCAGGCCGACGGTGGCTCGGACAGCTGACCACCGGTGACAGCTGACAACCCTTGCGCTGCGGAGTCGTACGCCGGCCAGTACGGCGGACGGCTCCGCAGCGCGCTGTCGAGGTCCCCCGGCACGACCCGCCGGGTTCCGACCGTTGACAGCACTGTGACGATGGACCTCGGGAGGTGGCGCCGGCCATGAGCGGCAAGGACTACGTGGAGAAGGACTACTACAAGGTCCTCGGCGTGCCGAAGGACGCCAGCGCCACAGAGATCAAGAAGACCTACCGCAAGCTGGCGCGCGAGTTCCACCCCGACGCCAACAAGGGCGACACCAAGGCCGAGGAGCGGTTCAAGGACATCTCCGAGGCCTACGACGTCCTCTCCGACGAGAAGCGCCGCAAGGAGTACGACGAGGCCCGCAGCCTCTTCGCCAACGGCGGCTTCCGGGGCGGCCCCGGTGGCACCGGCAGCTACAGCTTCGACTTCGGCGACCTGTTCAGCGGCAGCCAGGGCGGCGGCGGCAACGGCGGGATCGGCGACGTCTTCGGCGGCCTCTTCAACCGGGGCGGCCGGCAGGCCCAGCCGCGGCGCGGCTCCGACGTCGAGACCGAGGTGACGCTCTCCTTCGAGGAGGCCGTCGACGGTGCGACCGTCCCGCTGCGGATGACCAGCCAGGCCCCCTGCCGCCTCTGCAACGGCACCGGCGCCAAGTCCGGCACCACCCCGCGGGTCTGCCCGACCTGCGTGGGCTCCGGCACCGTGAGCCGGGGCCAGGGCGCCTTCGCGCTCTCCGAGCCCTGCCGGGACTGCCGCGGCCGCGGCATGATCGTCGACGACCCGTGCACCGACTGCCACGGCAGCGGCCGGGCCAGCTCCGCCCGCACCATGCAGGTCCGGATCCCGGCCGGCGTCCAGGACGCCCAGCGGATCCGGCTCAAGGGCAAGGGCGCCCAGGGCGAGCGCGGCGGCCAGCCCGGTGACCTCTACGTCACCGTGCACGTCGACCCGCACCCCGTCTTCGGGCGCAAGGCCGACAACCTGACCGTGACCGTCCCGGTCACCTTCCCCGAGGCCGCGCTCGGCGGCACCATCGAGGTGCCGACGCTGAACGGCCCGTCGGTGAAGCTCAAGCTGCCCCCGGGCAGTGCCAACGGCCTGACCCTGCGGGCCCGCGGCAAGGGCGCCACCCGCAAGGACGGCACCCGCGGCGACCTGCTGGTCACCGTGGAGGTCGTGGTGCCCCAGACCGTCACCGGCGACGCGCTGACCGCACTGGAGCAGTACCGCGAGGCGACCGCCTCCGACGACCCACGAGCCGCCCTGTTCAGAGCGGCGAAGGGAGCGTGACGACCAGATGATCCCCGACGAACCCATCGGACCCGGCCTCGGTGACGGCCTTCCCGGTGGCGGCGCCCGGCGCACCACGCGCCGGAGCGCCCCGCAGCCCCACTACGTGCTCACCGAGGAGACCCCGGTCTACGTGATCTCGGTGGCCGCCGAGCTCTCCGGTCTGCACCCGCAGACCCTCCGCCAGTACGACCGGCTCGGCCTGGTCTGCCCCGACCGCACCGCCGGCCGGGGCCGCCGCTACTCCGCGCGCGACATCCAGCAGTTGCGCGAGGTCCAGCGGCTCTCCCAGGACGAGGGCATCAACCTGGCCGGCATCAAGCGGATCATCGAGCTGGAGAACCAGGTCAGCGCCCTCCAGTCCCGGATCGCGGAACTGGCCGACTCCCTGGAGAGCGCGGCCGCCGCACTCCAGCAGCGCGAGGCCACCATCCACGCCTCCTACCGCCGCGACCTCGTCCCGTACCAGCCCCCCACGCCGCACTCCAGCGCCCTGGTCGTCTGGCGCCCCAAGCGCTGACCTCCCGCGCCGCCCCGCCGACGCCGCCGGTTTCCCCCTGGCCGGGGGGTCCCGGCGGCGCGGCGTTTGGTGAGAGAGTGCTCGGTGCAGGCAACAGCAGATCGAGAAACACCGATGCCGGCCCTCGAAGGCTCTGTCCAAGATCCCCGTCGAAGCCGGCGCCCCGGCTTCGCACAGCCCTATCCGACACCAGGGAGCCGCAGATGAGCGAGACGGCCGATCCCGGACTCACCTCAGGCGGTCTCGGCGTCCTTTCGGATAATGCACGCAAGCTGTATCTCGACATCCTGCACACCCACGGTCGCCTGTTGCCCGAAAACCGGGAGGCCACCGATGCCAAGTACCTTCAGGAGCTTCTCGACATCGGCCTGCTGGTGCCGGACACGGACGATCCGAACGTCCTCGTGGCCGTGGACCCCCAGCAGCTTTCGTCCGGACTCATCGCCTCCTGGCAGCGCAAGGCCCTCGACCTGCTGTCCCGGGCCGAGGCACTGCCGATCGACCTGAAGGACCTGACCGAGGCTTTCCACACGCCGAAGCAGACCGGCGGCAGCATCGAGTACGTGCGCGGAAAAGTGCTGATCAACCAACGGCTGGGCCAGTTGACCAACAGCTGTACCGAGGAGTTCCTGGCCGCGCAGCCGGGCGGTCCCCGCCCTCCGGAGGCCCTTGCCAGCAGCCGGGACCGGGATCTGGCCCTGCTCCAGAGAGGCGCCTCGTTCCGGACGATCTACCACCCGAGTACCCGCTACCACGCGGCCACCAGGGACTACGTCCTGGCGATCACGGACGGGGGCGGGGAGGTCCGCACCCTGGACGAGCCCTATACGCGACTCATCGTCGTCGATCGGCGTACCGCCATCATTCCTGTCGCCGACGACCTGAATGTGGCCGCGTTCATTCACGACAGGGCGATCATCAGCTATCTGGTCTCCGACATCTTCGAGCGCAACTGGAACCGCGCACTCGAATTCGACGGCGCCCGAGCGGTGCCCCAGGAAGTCATCTCACGCCTGCGACAGACGATCATCGATCTGCTGCTGAAGGGCACCAGTCATCGCGTCATAGCCAGGAGCCTCGGCATCAGTGAACGGACCCTCGCACGTCACATAGCGGACATGCGGGAGGACTACAAGGTCGATTCACTGTTCCAGCTCGGATACGTGCTGGCCCGAACGCCTCAGCACGGTCACCCCGAGAGCCGGCCGGACGGGCTGGACCAGGTCACCGACTGACCCGGCGAGCCCTCCGACGAACCGGCTCAGGTCCAGTTGCTGTCGCTGTCCGTCAGTGCCACCGTCCGCAGCTCCGAGGACGCGGGGCTGTGCGACGCGGGCTGGTGGCCGGAAGCTGCCGAGACAATCTGGCTGCTCGCGGTCAATACTGCTACAACGGCAGCGATCGAAACTGCCACAATGCGAACGTGCCGGCGCAGGCGAAGCATGCGATCACGCCTTCCTGAGTAGTCGCAAGGTATCGAGCAATGGGAACAGCTGAGCAATCGACCACATAATGCCCCAGCTCGAACGCGCGCGCCACATGCCCCCTGCGCAGAAGTGCGTCATCTCCATGCCAGGCAGTCAGATGACACCTCTCAGCAGTGGACTCGACCGCCCCGAGCGATGGACGATCAGTTCGCTCCCGATGGTCCCGGCAAGCTCACCACACTTGCCGATGTACCTTCAATTCACCATTCGGCCCCGCACCTCGGGCGGAGACCGCAGCCACGCCGATCGGAACCCCTGACCCAACCCTGCCGGACCTGGTGAACCCGATCAGCCACTCCCCGGAGTCGACATGACTGAGCCCTACCTGCGTCACCACGACAGCCAGGCCCACGAGGGTCGGCGTGCACGAGTCTTCCTGGCCGCGCCGCTGATGCGGCTGACCGGGCCGGCGGACAGTGTGGTGACTCTCGCCAGCCGGACGCGGCTGACCACCCTCCGCACCACCCTTCTCCGCAGTGGCGCCGCCGTCTACAGCGCCCACCACAGTGACGCCTGGACCGTCGCCGGCCGCGCCCCCGAGCCGCGGGTGCCGTCGGACTTCCGCGCGCTGCAGTCCGCGGACCTGGTCTTCGCCTACGTCGGCGCGCCGCTCTCCGCCGGCGTCAGCCTGGAGCTGGGCTGGGCGTCCGCGCTGCGCAAGCCGATCGTCCTGCTGGTGGACGAGGCCATCACCCACAACCCGCTGATCGCCACCATCGAGCAGGTCGCCCCCGTCCTGCCGCTGGTCTTCGACGACACCTGGTCCCAGGAGGCGCTCCACCACACCGTGGAGACCGCCCTCGACTGGGCCGGCATGGCGCTCTCCCTGCGCGAGGGCTTCTGGACCGCCCCCGGCGAGCAGTTCACCGTCCCCCGGCAGCAGCCCCCGGCCGTCGGCCCGACCGGCTACTGGCCCACCGGCGCGGCCACCGGCTGATCGCGGCTCAGGCACCGGGCTCCCCCGCCCGGGCTCCGCGCATCTGCCAGCCGAGCTGGAACAGCGTCTCCGCGTCGTACATCTCCCGGAGCCGGGAGATGTAGGCGGCCACCGTCCGCTCGCTCAGTCCCAGCCGTGCGGCGATCGTCCGCTGGGTCAGCCCCTGGGCGAGCAGCCGGCCGACCTGCTCGTGCACCGCGGAATCGGCCGTACCGGCAGCCAGCGCGGCCCAGTTGACGCCTTCGGCGTGGTGCCAGTGCTGCTCGAAGGTGTCCACCAGGAACGCCACCACGGCCGGATCGGTCACCAGTACGGCCTTTGTCCCGTCGGCGCCCTTCGGCAGCACCGCCACCGAACGGTCGAAGATCACCAGGCGGGTGAAGTCGGCGGCCAGCGTCCGGATCGAGCAGCCGAGTCGGGTGACCTCCGCGGCGTAGTCGACCGTGGCCGGGTCGAGCCTGGCCGGCGGCTGGTAGATCGTCCGGACGCTGCCGCCCCTGCGCAGGTAGGCACTGGTGTGGTGGAGCATGTCCGCGATGACGCCGGCCGGACGGGCGCCTCCCGGCTGCATGGTCATGGACTCGTGCGGGTACTCCCGCGCGAGGCAGGTCAGCAGCGTGCGGATCTCCGGCACACCCTCGACATGCTCCACCCCTCCCGTCACATCGAGGTGGCGCGAGGTGCGTTCGTAGGCCCGGACGAGTTCGTCCAGGCGGTCCGGCAACCGCTCGGACTGCTGGAGCAGCCTGACCCCCTCCGCCCGCAGGTCCGCGGCCACCTGGTCGGCGAGCGCCCGCGGGCTCACGGCCACGTACGACGAGTCCAGGGCGTGCGGCACCAGCAGGCCGAGGCGGATCAGCGCCTCCAGCGCGCCCCGGTCCGCCGGGTCCACCTCGGCGGACCCGATCCGGCCGCCCTCGCGCAGCACCGCGAGGTAGAGCTCCCGGGCGGCCTCGTCCGGCAGTACCGCGTTCAGCACCTCGGAGGTCCTGGGGACCGCCGGGGCCGCCGGCTCATCCGTCGTCACGGCCGCCCCGCATCAGCCAGCCGAGCTGGAAGAGGGTCTGGGCGCCGTAGCGGTCGCGCAGCCGGGAGATGTGGGCGGCGACGGTGCGTTCGCTCAGACCGAGGCGGGTGGCGACGGCGCGCTGGGTGAGGCCGCGGGCGAGCAGGCGGCCGACGCGTTCGGGCGGGCTGTGGGCGGCGCCCCGGCCGGGCGCGGTGGAGCGGCCGATGGCATCGGCGCGGCACCAGTCGCGTTCGAAGGCGTTGACGATGAAGGCGATCGCGGCCGGGTCGGTGATGAACGCGGCGGTGCTGTGGTCGTCCGAGGCGGAGATCACGGCCACCGAGCGGTCGAAGATCATCAGCCGCTGGATGGGCTCGTCCAGGATCCGGATCAGCGAGCCGCGCCGGGTGACCTCCTCGGCGTAGGCCAGGGCGGGCGGTTCGGACATCGCGACCGGCTGGTAGATGGTGCGCAACGAGCAGCCGCGCCGGAGCAGTTGGACGTCCTGCTGGATCGCGATCTTGAGCGCGTCGGCCGGCCGGGGCCCCGGCTGGGCGGTGAGGACCTCGGTACGGCAGTCGGAGACCAGCTGCGAGATCCGGTGCCGGATGTGGATGTGGCCCTCGATGTAGACGGCCCCGCCGGAGCGCTCGGGCGGGCGGGGCATCGCGTCGTAGGCGCGGGTGAGGGCGTCCAGGGTGCCGGGGAGGTTCTCGGCGCGGACCAGGAGCCGGGTGGCCTCGCTGCGGAGTTCGGCGCCGAGGCGGTCGCTGACCGAGCGGGGGCTCACGGCGGTGTAGCAGGCGTCCATCGGGTTGGGCACCAGCAGGCCGATGGAGACCAGCCGGTGGACGGCCGCGCGGTCGGCCTCGGGGACGTCGGCGAAGCGGACGCGGCCGCCGTCGGCGAGGATCGCCAGGTAGAGGCCGCGGGCGGTCTCGTCGGGCTCGCCGGCGGCCGCGGCGGTGCCGGCCGCGCCCTCGTCGGGGGCGCCGCCCGAGGTGTCCTTCGGATCCGCCGTCGCTCCGAACGTCACGTCGAACGCTCCCTGCCGGGTTCTCTCGGGGTGTGGTGCTCCGCGCGCGCGGCGCGGTGACCGTCGGCCCTCACGCTACTGGGGACCGACGGGTCCCCGGACCTCGGGTGCCGTCGCACACGGATCCGGGGAGCCGTCGGTCTACGCCGCGGTCCCAGCGCTTCCGGCGAGGCGGAGCAGCAACGCCTCGCCGGCTCCGGTCCCGGGGGCCATCACCACACATGGCGTCCCGGCCGGCGCTCTTCCCCCCCGATATGCAGGCACGTGCGGACGTGCCGGTCGCATCCAGCAATGAAGAGCAAGTCGCCGTCATCGGGCTGCGGTTGCCCGGACGACCTGGCGTGACTCCACCCTCACAGCGTGACGGCCGGTGAACAAGTGCCGCCCTGCTGCATGTTCTCGCAATTGCAGAAACCTGCAGCACCGGACCGGCCCCGACCGGCCCGGTCCGTTGCCGGTTCCTGCGAAGTACCAGGTCAGCGAGGTGTGGCGGAAGTTCTCCGACCGCCCGTCCGGTCGGTGGCGGACGCGCGGAGTCCGGAAAACCGGACGGGTGGGGCCGTCGGGGCCGGTCCCGGCGGGCCTCAGCGGGCCTCAGCGGGCCAGCAGCCGTCCGCCGGCCAGCGCGGCGGCCGTGCCGCCGGCCGCGATCGCCCAGCCCGCCAGCAGCAGCGCGAACAGGCCGACGGCAAGCCCGGTGAACCCGGCGAAGCCGGTGTGCCGGGCCAGCGCGGCCGCCCCGGTGACGCAGGTGCCGACCGGGAAGGTGAACGCCCACCAGGTCATCCCGAACCCCATCCCGGCCCGCCGGGCGCGCAGATTGGCGGCGAGGGCGAGCAGCAGCCACAGCATCGCGACACCGAGCACGGCCACGCCGTACAGCTCGGCGAGCGGGAGCGCGACCGGGGCGAGCCGGGGCAGGACCGGGCCGGCGGCGTCGGCGAGCTGGTGCACGGCGGTGGTGGACTGACCGAGCGGGCCGAGCACCAGGAACAGGGTCGGGGTGAGCGCCAGGGCGGACAGCTTGCTGTGCACCAGGCCGGTGAGCACCACCGGCAGCAGGGCCAGGGTGGCCAGCAGGCCGATCCCGAACAGCGTCGCGCAGCCGTAGAGCAGGGCCTCCCGGGCACTGCCTGCGGGCAGGTGCGGGACCAGCGCCGGGCCGGCGGCGGAGGCGACCAGCGGGGCGACCACGGGCAGCAGCCAGGTCGGGTTGGCGCCGAGCGGGGAGACCTTGTGCCGGGTGATCATCAGATAGGGGATGCCGACCGCGACGGCCAGCGCGTACAGCGTGCCCGCCGTCCACAGCACCAGGTCGATCGCGACGGCCGGGCCGGTGCCGAGCACCCGGGAGCCGACGGTCAGGGTGCCGAGGCCGACCGAGAGCAGCGCCATCGGCGGACAACCGTAGAAGACGGCGGTGGCCGGGTTCTCCAGCAGGTGCTCCCGGGCGGCCTCGCGGTGCCGGGTCAGGTGGACCGCGCGGGCGGTACCGAGCAGCAGCAGGGCGGCCAGTCCGAGCGCCCACGCCACCTCGGCGAACCCCAGCAGGCCGGGCCACCGGACCGGGAGGGCGGCCGCGCCGTTCGCCACGATCGCCGTCCCCATGACCACCGCGTACCAGTTCGGGGTGAGCTGGGAGAGGTCGAGGCGGCGGGCCCGGGCGGTGAGGCGGGCCCGGGCGGACATCGGGGGAGCGGCGCTGAGCAGGGTGACCATGGCATCAACCGTCCCCCGGGACGGCGGCCGCCGGTAGCGCCGCGCGCTCTATGAGGGCATAGCCTGGATCTATGCCCCTCTCCCCGCGCGTCCCCGAAATCGGTGCCCTGGAGCTGCTGCTCGCGGTGGCCCGGCTCGGCAGTGTCGGCCGGGCGGCCGCCGAGATCGGGGTGAGCCAGCCGACCGCCAGCGCCCGGATCAAGGGCATGGAGCGGCAGATCGGCGTCCCGCTGCTGGAGCGCTCCCCGCGTGGCTCCCGGCCCACCGAGGCGGGCCGGCTGGTGGTCGAGTGGGCCCGGCAGGTGGTGGAGGCGGCGCAGGCGCTGGACGCCGGGATCGACGCGCTGCGCGAGCGCCGGGACGCCCGGCTGACCGTGGTGGCCAGCCTGACCGTCGCCGAGTACCTGATGCCGGGCTGGCTGCTGGCGCTGCACGCGACCAATCCGGGGACGGCCGTGACGCTGCGCACCGCCAACTCGGCGGACGTGGCCGGGCATGTGCTGTCCGGGGACGCCGACCTGGGCTTCGTCGAGGGGCCGCTGCCGCCGGCCGGGCTGGCGGGCGCGGTGGTGGCGGCGGACCGGCTGGTGGTCGTGGTGGCACCGGACCATCCGTGGGCGCGCCGGCGCTCACCGCTGTCCGGGGCGGAGCTCTCGGCGACCCCGCTGGTGCTGCGCGAACCGGGTTCGGGCACCAGGGAGGTGCTGGAGATGGCGCTGGCCCCGTACGGCGGCGCCGCGCCGCCGCGGCTGGAGCTGGCCTCGTCGACGGCGCTGAAGGCGGCGGCGATGACCGGCGCCGGGCCGGTCTGCCTGAGCGAGCTGGCGGTGGTGGAGGAGCTGGCGACCCGGCGGCTGGTGGCGGTGCGGCTGGCGGAGGAGCTGGACCTGCGGCGGCCGCTGCGGGCGGTCTGGCCGTCCGGGCAGCGGCCGTCCGGGCCGGCCCGGGACCTGCTGGCGCTGACCCGGCGGACGGCGGGGACGCACCAGGCGAGGATGGCCCAGGCGCGGACCCTGCCGCCGAGGGCGGCGGCCCGGCCGGCCACCGGGACGGGCGCGGCCGCGGGCACCGCCGGGTCGGCCGCGCGGAGCGAGCGGCCCGTTCTGCGGGCCCGCCCCGACCGTTCACGCAAAAGTTGAGCGGAATAGACTCAACTTAGTGCATGCTGTAGAGAGCAGACATCAGCTCGACGAGGGAGGACCCCCCAGCAGTGGACGCCAGCAAGTTCACCACCAAGACGCAGGACGCCCTGTCCGCCGCGATCCGGCAGGCGGGCGCGGCCGGCAACCCGGACGTCAAGCCGGTGCACATCCTGATCGCCCTGCTGGAACAGCCCGAGGGCATCGCCAGGCCGCTGCTCGAGGCGGTCGGCGCAGACGTGTCCGCGATCGACGCCGACGCCCGCCGGCAGCTGACCGCACTCCCGAGCGCCTCCGGCTCCACCGTCGCCGCGCCGCAGCTGGCCCGCGACACCATGGCCGTGCTGACCGAGGCCGGCAAGCGCGCCGACGACCTCGACGACCAGTACGTCTCCACCGAGCACCTGCTGGTCGGCCTGGCCGCCGAGGGCGGCGCGGTCGCCGAGCTGCTGGTGCGGCAGGGCGCCACCGCCAAGGCGCTGCTGGCCGCGTTCAAGGACGTCCGCGGCAGCGCCCGGGTCACCTCGCCGGACCCGGAGGGCACCTACAAGGCCCTGGAGAAGTACGGCACCGACCTCACCCAGGCCGCCCGGGACGGCAAGCTCGACCCGGTGATCGGCCGGGACCAGGAGATCCGCCGGGTGGTCCAGGTGCTCTCCCGCCGGACCAAGAACAACCCGGTGCTGATCGGCGAGCCCGGCGTCGGCAAGACCGCCGTGGTCGAGGGCCTGGCCCAGCGCATCGTGGCCGGCGACGTGCCGGAGTCTCTGCGCGGCAAGCGGCTGGTCGCCCTGGACCTCGGCGCGATGGTGGCCGGCGCCAAGTACCGCGGCGAGTTCGAGGAGCGACTGAAGGCCGTCCTCAACGACATCAAGCAGAGCAACGGCCAGGTCGTCACCTTCATCGACGAGCTGCACACCATGGTCGGCGCGGGCGCCGGCGGCGACTCCGCGATGGACGCCGGCAACATGCTCAAGCCGATGCTGGCCCGCGGCGAGCTGCGGATGGTCGGCGCCACCACCCTGGACGAGTACCGCGAGCGGATCGAGAAGGACCCGGCCCTGGAGCGCCGCTTCCAGCAGGTGCTGGTCGGCGAACCGAACGTCGAGGACTCGATCGCCATCCTGCGCGGCCTCAAGGGCCGGTACGAGGCGCACCACAAGGTGCAGATCTCGGACGCCGCGCTGGTCGCCGCGGCCACCCTCTCGCACCGCTACATCACCTCCCGCTTCCTGCCGGACAAGGCGATCGACCTGGTCGACGAGGCGGCCTCCCGGCTGCGGATGGAGATCGACTCCTCGCCGGTCGAGATCGACGAACTCCAGCGCTCCGTCGACCGGTTGCGAATGGAGGAGCTGGCCCTGGAGAAGGAGTCGGACCCGGCCTCGGTCGACCGGCTGGCCAAGCTCCGCCGCGATCTCGCCGACAAGAACGAGCAGTTGAGCGTGCTCACGGCCCGCTGGGAGCAGGAGAAGAAGAGCCTGAACCGGGTCGGCGAGCTCAAGGGCCACCTGGAGGACCTGCACGGCGCGCTCGAACGCGCCCAGCGGGACGGCGACTTCGAGCGTGCGTCGAAGCTGATGTACGCCGAGATCCCGGCCGCCGAGAAGGAGCTCACCGAGGCCCAGGAGCGCGCCGCCGGCGAGGACACCTCCGCCTCGATGGTCAAGGAGGAGGTCGGCCCGGACGACGTGGCCGATGTGGTGGCGTCCTGGACGGGCATCCCGGCCGGCCGCCTCATGGAGGGCGAGAGCTCCAAACTCCTTCGCATGGAGGAGGAGTTGGGCCGACGCCTGATCGGCCAGCCGGAGGCCGTGCAGGCCGTGTCGGACGCCGTGCGGCGCACCCGCTCGGGCATCGCCGACCCGGACCGCCCGACCGGCTCCTTCCTCTTCCTCGGCCCCACCGGCGTCGGCAAGACCGAACTCGCCAAGGCCCTGGCCGACTTCCTCTTCGACGACCAGCGGGCGATGGTCCGCATCGACATGAGCGAGTACGGCGAGAAGCACTCCGTCTCCCGCCTGGTCGGCGCCCCGCCCGGGTACATCGGCTACGAGGAGGGCGGCCAGCTCACCGAGGCGGTCCGCCGCCGCCCGTACAGCGTGGTGCTGCTGGACGAGGTGGAGAAGGCCCACCCCGAGGTCTTCGACGTGCTGCTCCAGGTGCTCGACGACGGCCGGCTCACCGACGGCCAGGGCCGCACGGTGGACTTCCGCAACGCGATCCTGATCCTCACCTCCAACCTGGGCAGCCAGTTCCTGGTGGACCCGACCACCCCGGACGAGCGCAAGAAGGACCTCGTCCTGGAGTCGGTGCGGTCCGCCTTCAAGCCGGAGTTCCTCAACCGGCTGGACGACATCGTGGTCTTCGACCCGCTGGGCACCGCCGAGCTGACCCGGATCGTCGACCTCCAGGTGGCCCGGCTCGCCGACCGGCTGCGCGACCGCCGGCTCGAGCTGGAGGTCTCCGCGGCCGCCCGGGACTGGCTGGCGCTCACCGGCTACGACCCGGCGTACGGCGCCCGGCCGCTGCGCCGGCTGGTGCAGTCCGCGATCGGCGACCAGCTGGCCCGGGCGATCCTGGCGGGCCAGGTGCACGACGGCGACACCGTGCTGGTCGAGCGGGACGAGACCGGCGACCGCCTCACCGTGCGTGCCCGCGGACCACTGGAGAAATGACCCTCCGGGACCGGCCGCCCGGACCCGCCGCGCCCCCGGATCACCCGGGGGCGCGCCGTGATCCGGCCATGCCGCCCCGGCTTGCGGGCACCTCTGTGAGGTGGGCCCCGGATGAGGCAGGATGGACTCGGAAGGGCGGCCTCTCATTGCCGACCACCATGTGCACTGAGGAAGAGGACCCCATGAGCATCGACCCGTCGTCCATCCCGTCCTTCGGCGCGCCGCAGGGCGGTCAGCCCGGCGGTCAGGGCGGCCGACCGGCCGGCCCGCCGCCGATCATCGTCCCGGACCAGGCCCTGGTCGGCCAGCTGCTCGACCAGATGCAGCTCAAGCACGTGGTCGACGAGGAGGGTGACCTCACCGCCCCCTGGGAGGGCTTCCGCGTCTACTACATGTTCCGCGGCGAGCAGAAGGAGCTCTTCGCGGTGCGCGCGTTCTACGACCGCGCGTACCCGCTGGAGAAGAAGGGCGAGATCCTCGACCTGATCGACGAGTGGAACCGGGAGACCCTGTGGCCCAAGGTCTACACCCACACCCACGAGGACGGCGTGGTCCGGCTGATCGGTGAGGCCCAGATGATCGTCGGCACCGGCGTCAACCTGGACTACTTCGTCACCACCACCGCCAACTGGACCCAGGCCGCGGTCGGCTTCGAGCAGTGGATCGTCGAGCGTCTGGGCCTCCAGGACGAGATCGAGGGCGAGGGCGGCGAGGACAAGCCGTCCGACGGCGCCGACGAGAACTGAACCCGCGGGGAACCCCCGTGCACGGCCCGCCACCGACGCCCGGTGGCGGGCCGTCCTTGTCCCCGGGGCCCCTCGGGCCCCAGGATGGGCCCGACCGGGCCCCGGGACGGGCCCGGCCACCGCCGACACCGAGGTACGAGGAGCCGTGATGGGTGCGAGGCCGCTGCTGAACCGTCGTCTGGACGGGCTCGGTACGACGATCTTCGCGGAGATGTCCGCACTGGCCACCGCCACCGGCTCGATCAACCTCGGCCAGGGGTTCCCCGACACCGACGGCCCCGAGGAGGTCCGCGAGGCCGCCGTCCGGGCCCTGCGCGACGGGCGCGGCAACCAGTACCCGCCCGGCCCGGGCGTCCCCGAGCTGCGGACCGCGATCTCCGCGCACCAGCGGCGCCGCTACGGCCTCGACTACGACCCGGACACCGAGGTGCTGGTCACCGCCGGCGCCACCGAGGCCATCGCCGCCGCCCTGCTCGCCCTGCTGGAGCCCGGTGACGAGGTCATCGCCCTCGAACCGTTCTACGACTCCTACAGCGCCTGCATCGCGATGGCCGGCGCGGTCCGGGTCCCGCTCACCCTGCGTGCCCCCGACTTCCGCCCCGACCTGGACCGGCTGCGCTCGCTGGTCACCCCGCGTACCCGGCTGCTGCTGCTCAACTCGCCGCACAACCCGACCGGTCTCGTGCTCTCCCCCGAGGAGCTCGCCGCCGTCGCCGAACTCGCCGTCGAGCGCGATCTCCTGGTGGTCACCGACGAGGTCTACGAGCACCTGGTGTTCGAGGGCGCCCACCACCCGATCGCCGCCCTGCCCGGCATGCGCGAGCGCACCGTCTCGATCTCCTCGGCCGGCAAGACCTTCTCCTTCACCGGCTGGAAGGTCGGCTGGGTGACCGGCACGCCCGAGCTGGTCGCCGCCGTCCGCACCGCCAAGCAGTACCTCACCTATGTCAGCGCCGGCCCGTTCCAGTACGCCGTCGCCGAGGCCCTCGCCCTCCCGGACAGCTACTTCGACGGCTTCCGCGCCGATCTGCTGCACAAGCGCGACCTGCTCGCGGACGGCCTCGCCACGGCCGGGTTCCGGGTCTTCCGCCCCCAGGGCACCTACTTCGTCACCACCGACATCACCCCGCTGGGCGAGCAGGACGGCGTCGAGTTCTGCCGCGCCCTGCCCGAGCGCTGCGGGGTCGTGGCCATCCCCAACGCCGTCTTCTACGACGACGCCGACGCCGGCCGCCCGCTGGTGCGCTTCACCTTCTGCAAGCGGGTGGACGTCCTGGAGGAGGCGGTCGACCGACTGACCCGGCTCCGTCCTGTCGACCGGACCTCTCGCACGTCCTGACGATTCGTCAATTCACCCGACGGGCAGCGGCCTTGCTGCCTGTCGGGCAATCCGTCGTGCCTGCGCGGCAGGGTTTCGCCCCAGGCTGCTACCGTGCGCCCGGCGCGTCCGCGGCGAGGGCGCACGCGTAGTGCGAACAGCTTGCGATCCGCGCACACGGCGTGCGGGCCGGAGCGAAAGGCGCGCGCGGTGCACAGTCGCACACCGGGTCGATCAGAGCAGCGAAGCCGATGTGCTCGAAACGGTGAATGCTTGACAAAGTTGGGTAAATCACCGACGGACCCGGCGTATTCGTGCTTCTCTGCTGCTGAATCTCCAGCCGGAATCCTTCCTTCCACGGTCGGCCGCGCCCTGGACCGCACAGCCACGAACAGCCCCGCCTTGACCCGGGCCCGATCGCTGCTGCTCGGAGGGCGCGCACGGAGCTGAAACGCGGAGCCGAGCATGCTCACCACTTTGCAGACCTCCTACACGGACACCCGCGCGGGTGACCTGGCCTGGTGCCTGGGCGGCGAGCCGCTGCCCGCCCTCGCGGTCCGCGACCTGAGACTCGACGGCCCCGGCCTGCCCGGCCCGTCCGGCACCCTCCAGCTGCGCCTGCTGGGCGCCTCCCACCAGGTGGTGATCGCCGCCGGACCGGGCCACTGCCTGGAGACCGTCGCCTGCCTGCCCGGCCGCCGGACGCCGCTGCCCGCCCGGGTGGCCAAGCAGGTCGACGGCTGGGAGTACGAGTTCGCGGCCCGGATCGAGGCCCTCCCGCCGCACGACTTCGCCGCCCGCGCGCAGGAGTTGCTCGCCCTGGTCGAGGGCCACCCGCGCGGCCTGGCCGGCGTCTTCCCCGGCGACCCCAGCGCCTTCACCGCGCTGGTCACCCAGGGCGGGGTGGACCGCCTGCTCTGGCGCACCTGGCACGCCTATCCGCAGGAAGGACGGCTGGTCTGCACCCGCTCCTCGCTGGTGGTCTCCGGATGACCGGCACCGACCCCGCCGTTCCGTCCATAGCCCCGGCCGTGCACATTCATTCGTACGCAGGAACGATTCGTCAACCTGCGATACCGCCCTGTCCGTCGAATGGGCGCAGCCGTCCGTCCCGAACGTCGCCTAGCGTTTGTTCGTGATCAATCATCCGGTCGGTCCGCCCCCCGCACAGCCGGGCCTCGACCTCGACGACGGCAGCCCACCCCGGCCCGGGCGGAGCCTGACCTCCCTGCCCGCCCGCCGTCGGTCCCGCCTGCGCGCCCGCCCCGAGCTCGCCCGGGCGGTGGTGCTGCTCGCCGCGTTCGTCTGCGCGGCCTGCGGACTCGTCTACGAGCTTGAACTCGTGGCCCTCGGCGACTATCTGCTCGGGGACTCGGTCACCCAAACCTCGGTCGTGCTCTCCGTCATGGTGTTCGCGATGGGCCTCGGCTCGCTGCTCGCCAAACGCTTCACCCGCCGGCCCGCCACCGCCTTCGCCCTGGTCGAGTGCGCCCTCGCCCTCACCGGCGGCCTGTCGGTGCTGGCGCTCTACTCCTGCTGGGCCTGGATCGGCCGCTACCAGGCCGCGATGGTCGGCCTGACCTGCCTCATCGGCGTCCTCATCGGCGCCGAGATCCCGCTGCTGATGACCCTGATCCAGCGGATCCGCCGCGAGGAGGCCGGACGCGCCGCCGCCGACCTCTTCGCCGCCGACTACGTGGGCGCGCTGATCGGCGGCCTCGCCTTCCCGTTCCTCATCCTGCCCTTCCTCGGCCCCGGCAGCGGCGCGCTGGTCACTGGCGCCGTCAACGCCGTCGCCGGGGGCGCCCTGGTGCTCTGGCTCTTCCGCGAGGAACCGGACCCCCGGGCCCGCAGGCTGCTCTGGGGCGGCTGCGCGCTCGTGCTCGCCCTGCTCGCCTCGGCCGCGCTGTGGTCCGGCGCGGTCGAGCGGGCGGCCCGGCAGGCCATGTACGGCGGGCAGATCCGCTCCGTCAGCCAGAGCCGCGACCAGGAGCTCGTGCTCACCGGCCCGGCCGAGGGCCCGCTGCGGCTGTACGTCGACGGCCGGCTCGCGGTCTGCGGACCGGACGCCTACCGGGGCGACGAGGCGCTCGTCCACCCCGCCATGGCCGCCGGACCGGACGGGCGGGTGCTGCTGCTCGGCGGCGGGGACGGGCTCGCGCTCCGGGAGGTGCTGCGGCACAGCGGCGTACGCTCGGTGCTGGTGGTCGACCCGGACCCGGCGCTCCCCCGGCTCGCCCGCACCGACCCGGGCCTGTCCGCGCTCTCCGACCGGTCCCTGGACGACCCCCGGGTGCGCACCGCCGAGGCCGACCCGCTGGACTGGCTGCGCGGCGTCCGGCCCTCGCCCGGCCAGTCCTTCGACGTGGTCCTCGCCGACCTGCCCGCCCCCGCCGACGGCGGACCGGTCAAGTTCCACTCCCAGGAGTTCTACGGCCTCACCACCCGGCTGCTCGCCCCGGGCGGACGGCTCGCCGTGCGCGGCGGCGAGGAGCAGCACGGGCGACAGGGGCTGTGGCAGGTGGAGTCCGGACTGCGGGCGGCCGGGCTGCGGACCGTCCCGTACGCCGTCGCGGGCAGCGCGACGGCCAGTTGCCGCCCGGGGCCGGAGAGCACCCAGAGCTTCCTGCTCGCCGCGGCCGCCCAGCCGCCGCTCAGCCTCTCCCCCGACGCCCCGCCGCCCCGCGCCCTCACCGCGGACGGCCTGCGCGCCTCCGCCGCCCGGCTCACCGCCCTGCGGCCGCTCCGCCCGCCCGCCGCCCTCACCCTGCTCGGCCCGCACTGACCCGGATCCGCCGGCCCGTCGGCCCCCGCCTGTCGGGGGCCGGCGGGCGGGCGGCGGGCGGGCGGGCCACGGCGACAGGTAGGGGACAGGGCGGGGCCGGGCGCGGGTTCGGTCGGTAGGCTCCGTGGCATGGAGCATGAGGTTGTCGTCCCGATGCCGGCCGGGCAGGTCCGGCAGGCCCTGCAGGATCCGGCGCTGCTGGCGCGTTCCGTGCCGGGGCTCAGCACCGAACCGGCCGCCGTCGGCGGTGGCCCGGCGGAGGAGATCGGGGGTCGGCTGAAGCTGCGGATCGGCACCTCCACCATCACCTACAAGGGCGTGCTCTCACTGATCGAGGGCCGCGAGGGCGTGCTGACCGCGTTCGCCGAGGGCCAGGAGGCTCGCGGCAGCGGCGAGGCGACCGCCACCGTCCGGATCAGCGTCGCCGAGGGGTCCGAGGAGGGCACCGCGGTGGTGCGCTTCACCGGTGACCTGAGTGCCACCGGGCGGCTGACCGAGTTCGACGGCGAGACGCTCGACGCGGCCGGCCGCCGGCTGCTGGACCGCTTCGCCACCGCCCTGACCTCGCCGGAGGGCACCGCCGCGACCGGGCCCGACAGCGACGCCGAGGACGAGACCGAGGCGAAGGCGGACGCGGAGGCCGAGGTGAAGGTCTCGGCGGAGGCGGAGGCGGAGGCCGTCACCGGGACCGAGGCGGACGCCGCCGAGAACGCCGAGAACGCCAAGGACACCGAGGACACCCAGGGGTCCGACGACACCGGCGACTCGGAGGACTCGGACGACTCCGAGGACTCGGACGACTCCGCCACGGTGGTGTTCCTGGAGAACCGCCACGAGGCCCTCGACGAGGACCGCGAGGACGAGCCCGGCGACGACCTCGACGACGACCTCTCCGACCTCATCGCCTTCTCCGACGCCGACGCGGAGCGGTTCGGCCTCCCGCTCGGCGACCCGGACGAGGACGACGACGTCGACGAGCCCGCCGCCGGCGAGGCCGGGGCCGACACGCCCGCCGCCGGGATCGAGCGCGAGGTCTCCGCCGAGGTCCCCGCCGAGCCGCCCTTCGGCTACGAGCCGGAGCCGGTGCTCGGCGGCCCGGTCCGCCGCAGCATCGTCGGCCGCTCCGCCGAGGAGGTCGACCACGCCCCGCCGCGCGGCCCGTACGCCCCCGCCCTGCCGGCCCGCAGCGCCCGCGCCCGGGCGGCCTCCCGCTGGGGCGGCGACGCCGGCGGCATCGTGGTGCCCGGAGTGGGCGGCCGCAGCACGGTGCCGTGGATGATCGGCGGCGGGGTGGCCCTGCTGGGCGGCACCGTCGTGCTGGTCAGGGCCCTGCGCCGCCGCCGCTGACCGGACACCCGCCGACCGGCCCCGCGCCGGGGCAGGCCCTAGACTGAATGTCCATGAGCAACGACCGCGACGCCCTGCTGGCACAGATCAAGAACAAGGCCGTCGTCCACGGCAAGGTGACCCTTTCCTCCGGCAAGGAGGCCGACTACTACGTCGACCTGCGCCGGATCACGCTGGACGGCCAGGCCGCCCCGCTGGTCGGCCGGGTGATGCTGGACGCCACCTCGCACCTGGAGTACGACGCCGTGGGCGGGCTGACCCTGGGTGCCGACCCGGTCGCCGCCGCGATGCTGCACGCCGCCGCCGCGCGCGGCCGTGAGCTGGACGCCTTCGTGGTCCGCAAGGCCGGCAAGGCGCACGGCCTGCAGCGCCGGATCGAGGGCCCGGAGGTCAAGGGCCGCCGGGTGCTGGCCGTCGAGGACACCTCCACCACCGGTGGCTCGGTGCTGACCGCCGTCGAGGCCCTGCGCGAGGCGGGCGCCGAGGTGGTCGGCGTCGCGGTGATCGTCGAGCGTGGCGGCGCCGCCGCGGTCGAGGCCGAGGGCCTGCCCTACGTCACCGCGTACACCCTGGACGACCTGGGCCTCTGAGCCCGGACTCCCCCGCACGACCGAACGGCCGGGGCCCGGTGCTGTTTCACG
>NZ_JAIY01000004.1:529387-529897 GCF_000710405.2 Kitasatospora sp. MBT66
TTCGTCGCACGTCACCGCCGCCCCCGGGGCGCGGCCCCGGGAACGGCGGCTGCCAGGGGCGGCCGTCCCGACTGGCGGGCCGCATGGTGGAGGCGGTGGGCATTCTGGGAAGATGGCACCGGCGACCGGCCCGCGGTGGCGAACACCCTCATCGCCGCTCCGCGGCCGCTGCCTCTGACCTCGGTACCGGTCAAGCCGCACGCAGAGCCGCGCACCGGCCCCGGTACCCCGGAGTCGTCACCAGGCGTACACAGCGTCGGACAGCACCGTCCGTACGCCGCACACCGACAGGAGCGGATTCGCATGCCCATCGCAACTCCCGAGATCTACAACGAGATGCTGGACCGGGCCAAGGCGGGCAAGTTCGCCTACCCGGCGATCAACGTGACCTCCTCGCAGACCCTGCACGCCGCGCTGCGCGGTTTCGCCGAGGCCGAGAGCGACGGCATCATCCAGATCTCGACCGGCGGCGCGGAGTTCCTGGGCGGCCAGCACAACAAGGACATGGTG
>NZ_JAIY01000004.1:529918-530258 GCF_000710405.2 Kitasatospora sp. MBT66
GCGCTCGCCGAGTTCGCGCACATCGTCGCCGCCAAGTACGACATCACCGTCGCGCTGCACACCGACCACTGCCCGAAGGACAAGCTGGACGGCTACGTCCGCCCGCTGCTGGCGGTCTCCGCCGAGCGCGTGGCCAAGGGCCAGAACCCGCTGTTCCAGTCGCACATGTGGGACGGCTCCGCCGAGACCCTGAGCGACAACCTGGCCATCGCCCAGGAGCTGCTCGCCCAGGCCGCCGCCGCCAAGATCATCCTCGAGGTCGAGATCACCCCGACCGGTGGCGAGGAGGACGGCGTCACCCACGAGATCAACGACGAGCTGTACACCACCGTCAACGACG
>NZ_JAIY01000004.1:531729-532352 GCF_000710405.2 Kitasatospora sp. MBT66
CGCCCTCCGTGCCCCCGGCGGCCACCGCCCCGGCACCGGTCACGACCGGCGCTCCGCCCGCGCCCACCGCCGCCCCGCCGCCGGGCGGCCCGGAGACCCCGCCGGCCAAGGGCGCCGGCACCTTCACCGTCGCCCAGGGCTCCGCCGACCCGGTCGGCCGGGGCACCGTCCGCCGCTACCGGGTCGAGGTCGAGGACGGCATCGGCATCGACCCGGCGGCCTCCGCCGCCCAGATCCAGGGCATCCTCGCCGACAAGCGCGGCTGGACCAACGACCGCAGGAACGGTTTCCAGCTGGTCTCCTCCGGGGCCTACGACTTCACCGTGAAGATCGCCTCCCCCGCCACCGTGGACCGGATCTGCGGCGCGGCCGGTCTGGACACCCACGGCGAGGTGAACTGCAACGTCGGCAACCAGGTGGTGGTCAACGTCAAGCGCTGGACCGTCGGCTCGCCCCAGTTCAGCGGTCCGATCGACGAGTACCGGGCCCTGGTGGTCAACCACGAGGTGGGCCACCGGATCGGCCACGGCCACGAGGGCTGCCCCGGCCCCGGCAAGCCGGCGCCCGCGATGATGCAGCAGATCTACGGCCTCAAGGGCTGCACGGCCAACGCCTGGCCGTAC
>NZ_JAIY01000004.1:532409-559538 GCF_000710405.2 Kitasatospora sp. MBT66
CTCCGGGACCGGCCGGAGCTCCAGGGACCGGCCGGACCTCCGGGACCGGCCGGGCCTCCGGGACCGGCCGGAGCTCCTGGACCGGCCGGACCTCCGGGGACGGGGATCCCGGGTCAGGCCAGCACCGGCAGGTACATCCGCAGGTCGCTGCGCTCGCCGCTGGCCGACAGCGCGGCGGCGTCGACCGCGTCCGCCCAGTCGGCGCGGCCGGTGGCCAGCCGGATCCAGGTCAGCGGATCGGTCTCGACCACGTTCGGCGGGGTGCCCCGGGTGTGCCGCGGCCCCTCGACGGCCTGCACCACCGCGTACGGCGGCACCCGGAGTTCCACCGCGCCGCCGGGCACCAGCTCGGCGAAGGCGTCGGCCAGCATCCTGGTGACGGCCGCCACCGCCTGCCGGTCGTGCGGGAAGGCGTCCGGGAAGGCGTCCGGGCCGAGCGCGTCGGCCAGGTCGTCGGCGTGCACCACGGTCTCGACCAGCCTGGTCACCAGGAAGTCGGTGAGCGCCATCGAGCCGAGCCGGATCTCGAAGCGCCGGGCCGGATCGGCCGCCTCCGGCCGGGCCAGGGCGCCGAGCAGCGCGTCGGCGGCACGGTCGAAGGCCGCCGCGACCGAAGCCGGGTCACCGTCGAACCCGTCCGCCGCCCGCGCCCTGGCCTGCTCGTCGAGCAGCGGGCCGAGGGCGCCGACCCGCTCCACCCAGCGCGGCAGGTCCAACGGCGCCCGGCCCTCCACCGGATCGTCGAGGTGCGCCGGCAGCCACTCGATCTGGACGGCGAGGTGCGCCAGCAGCTCGCGCACCCGCCACTCCCCGAGCCTGGTCGGCCGGGCCAGCGACTCCTCGGCGTCGGGGCGTTCGCACAGCCGCCGGACGGCGTCGCGCAGCGCCCCGGTCTGCGCCGCGAGCGCGGCGGTCACCCTGGCGGGCTGGTAGGTACGGGACTTGGCAGGCATGGGGCCCAACATACGCCGAGGGGCGGACGGTCCGGGAAGGACCGTCCGCCCCTCGGGCGGCAGCGCTGCCGATCAGGCCAGCAGGGCCTCGATGACGCCGGTGTGGGCGTCCTTCAGCTCCGCCAGCGCGACGGTGAACTGCCCCTGGACGTCCAGGGAGTCGCCGTCCACCACACCGATGCGGACGGCCGGCAGGCCCCGCGCGGTGCACATGTCGTTGAACCGGAGCTCCTCGCTGCGCGGCACGGCCACGACGGCGCGGCCGGCCGACTCGGAGAACAGGAACACGAACGGGTCCATGCCCTCGGGCACCACGATCCGGGCACCCCGGCCGCCCTTGAGGCAGCTCTCCACCAGCGCCTGGCCCAGGCCGCCGTCGGAGAGGTCGTGCGCGGCGTCGACCATGCCGTCCCGGGAGCCGGCGATCAGGATCTCGCCGAGCAGCCGCTCGCGCTCCAGGTCGACCTTGGGCGGCAGGCCGCCCAGGTGGTCGTGGACCGCCTGCGACCAGGCCGAGCCGCCCAGCTCGTCCTCGGTGTCGCCGAGCAGGTAGAGCAGCTGCCCCTCCTCGGCGAACGCCATCGGAGTGCGGCGGGTGACGTCGTCGATCACGCCGAGCACCGCGACCACGGGGGTCGGGTGGATGGCGACCTCGCCGGTCTGGTTGTACAGCGAGACGTTGCCGCCGGTCACCGGGGTGCCCAGGGTCAGGCAGGCGTCGGCGAGACCGCGGGTGGCCTCGGCGAACTGCCACATCACGTCCGGGTCCTCGGGGGAGCCGAAGTTGAGGCAGTCCGAGACGGCGAGCGGCTTGGCACCGCCGGCCGCGACGTTGCGGTACGCCTCGGCGAGGGCCAGCTGGGCACCGGTGTACGGGTCCAGCTTGGTGTAGCGGCCGTTGCCGTCGGTGGCGACCGAGACGCCGAGGTTGGTCTCGTCGTCGATCCGGATCATGCCCGAGTCCTCGCCGTGCGAGAGCACGGTGTTGCCGAGCACGTACCGGTCGTACTGGTCCGTGATCCAGGACTTGGAGGCCTGGTTCGGGTGCGAGGCCAGCTTCAGCAGGTCGGCCTTGAGGCCCTCGCCGGTGGTCGGGCGGGCCAGCCGCTCGGCCGTCGGGGCGTCGGCCTGCAGCGCGTCCTGCCAGCTCGGGCGGGCGAACGGGCGCTGGTAGGTCGGGCCCTCGTGGGCGACGGTGCGCGGGGGCACGTCCACCACGAGCTCGCCGTGCCAGAAGATCTCCAGCCGCTCGCCGTCGGTGACCTCACCGATGACGTTGGCGATGACGTCCCACTTCTCGCAGATCTCCAGGAAGCGGTCGATCTTGTCCGGCTCGACGATCGCGCACATGCGCTCCTGCGACTCGCTCATGAGGATCTCCTCGGGCGAGAGCGTGTGGTCGCGCAGGTGCACCGTGTCGAGGTCGATCCGCATGCCGCCGGAGCCGGCCGAGGCCAGCTCGGAGGTGGCGCAGGACAGCCCGGCGCCGCCGAGGTCCTGGATGCCCTTGACCAGCTTCTCCCGGAAGATCTCCAGGGTGCACTCGATCAGGAGCTTCTCCTGGAACGGGTCGCCGACCTGGACCGCCGGGCGCTTGGCCGGCTTGGTGTCGTCGAAGGTCTCGGAGGCGAGCACCGAGACGCCGCCGATGCCGTCGCCGCCGGTGCGGGCGCCGTAGAGGACGACCTTGTTGCCGGCGCCGGAGGCCTGCGCGAGGTGGATGTCCTCGTGCTTCATGACACCCACGCAGAGCGCGTTGACCAGCGGGTTGCCCTGGTAGCAGGAGTCGAAGACGACCTCGCCGCCGATGTTCGGCAGGCCCAGGCAGTTGCCGTAGCCGCCGATGCCCGCGACGATCCCGGGCAGCACGCGCCGGGTGTCCGGGTGGTCGGCCGCGCCGAACCGCAGCGGGTCCATCACGGCGACCGGGCGGGCGCCCATCGCCAGGATGTCGCGGACGATGCCGCCGATGCCGGTGGCCGCGCCCTGGTAGGGCTCGATGTACGACGGGTGGTTGTGCGACTCGACCTTGAAGGTGACCGCGTAGCCCTGGCCGACGTCGACCACACCGGCGTTCTCTCCGATGCCGACGAGCATGGCGTCCGTCTCGGGCTTCTTGTCGCCGAACTGCTTCAGGTGGACCTTGGAGCTCTTGTACGAACAGTGCTCCGACCACATGACCGAGTACATGGCGAGTTCCGCGCCGGTCGGGCGGCGGCCGAGAATCTCCCGGATCCGGGCGTACTCGTCCTGCTTGAGGCCGAGCTCGGCCCAGGGCTGGGCGGCGTCCGGGGTCTGCTCGGCGTTCTTGACGGTGTCGAGGCTCATCAGGCGTTCACCAGCTGCTTCAGTACGGAAGTGAAGAAGCCCAGGCCCTCGGTGGTGGGACCGGTGAGCGGCTCCACGGCGTGCTCCGGGTGCGGCATCAGACCGACGACATTGCCGGCGGCGTTGGTGATGCCGGCGATGTCACGGTACGAACCGTTGGGGTTGACGTCGAGGTAACGGGCGACCACCCGGCCCTCGGCCTCCAGCTCGTCCAGGACCCGCTCGTCGGCGACGAAGCGGCCCTCGCCGTTCTTCAGCGGCACGACGATTTCCTGCCCGGGGGTGTAATCCCGGGTCCAGGCGCTGCCGTTGTTCTCGATCCGCAGCTTCTGGTCGCGGCAGACGAAGTGCAGCGAGTCGTTGCGGGTGAGCGCGCCGGGCAGCAGGTGGGATTCGCACAGCACCTGGAAGCCGTTGCAGATACCGAGAACGGGCATTCCCTGCCGGGCCTGCTCGATGACGGTCTCCATCACCGGCGAGAACCGGGAGATCGCACCGCAGCGCAGATAGTCGCCGTAACTGAATCCGCCCGGCAGGACGACGGCGTCGACCTGGTGGAGATCCTTGTCACGGTGCCAGAGGGCGACCGGCTCGGCGCCGGCCAGGCGGACCGCGCGCCGGGCGTCGCGGTCGTCGAGGGAGCCGGGGAAAGTGACGACGCCGACGCGGGTGGTCACTTGCCGTCCTCCTCGACGCGGACGGTGAAGTCCTCGATCACGGTGTTGGCGAGAAAGGTCTCGGCGGCTTCGCGGATACGGGCGAGCGCGGCGTCGTCGACCGGGCCCTCCAGCTCCAGCTCGAAACGCTTGCCCTGGCGGACGTCGGAGATCCCGGTGAATCCGAGACGGGGCAGCGCGCGCTGCACCGCCTGTCCCTGGGGGTCGAGGATCTCCGGCTTGAGCATGACGTCGACTACGACGCGTGCCACTGGCACTCCCGGTGGTGTCTTCGTGAGGCGGGGGAACTCCAGACTACCGGGGGTTTCGAGCGTGTTTGCTGGCCGGGGACGGTGACGCGCGTAGACCGACGACCCTTACGCCACAAGGGCTCCACCCGCCCGCCACCCCCCGCCGGGTGCCCCTTTTCGCCGGATTCCGGAACCCCCGCGAGAACCACCGAAGAGCACCCGAATACCGGCACTCCGGACAGATCGGCCAGCCGAGTGCACGGGTATCCGGCGGCCGACGAAGACACGTGAATATCCGGAAAAGAAAGCCGGACTCTTCGATTTCTCCCCGCTTCGGGTGCAGAATAGGGCCACCTGCCGCGGCGAGTGCTGCGTATCCGGCACGGCCATCCGGCCTGCCCGTATGCACTTGGGCGAAGGGTGCACATCAGGCCCCGGGGCGCACCCGCGCCCTTGTCGGCCGAATTGCCCGAGAGGATTGACACCCATGGCTCAGCGTGTAGTTGTCACGCTCTCCGACGACCTGGACGGCGGCGCAGCCGCAGAAACCGTCCACTTCGGCGTCGACGGGAAGTCGTACGAGATCGATTTGTCCGTGGACAACGCGGAAAAGCTGCGGGAGGCCCTCGCCCCGTTCGTCGCGGCCGGCCGCCGCCAGAGCCGTACCGGAAAGTCCTTCCGCCGCACCGCCCTCACCCCCGACCCGGCCGCCGTGCGCGCCTGGGCCCAGTCCCGCGGCATGGAGCTGCCCGCCCGCGGCCGCATCCCCAAGCACGTCTACGAGGCCTTCGCCGAGGCGAACTGACCGCCCCGGCCCCGGTCGTCCCACCCTCGCCAGAAGGGTGGGGCGACCACCCCGAAAGATGCTGTAGAGTATTCCTCGTCGCCGCAACGGAGAGATCCGGAGAGGCGGCAGGTGCCCCAGGCACCAGGCGGACGTGGCTCAGTTGGTAGAGCATCACCTTGCCAAGGTGAGGGTCGCGAGTTCGAATCTCGTCGTCCGCTCGCAGTAGCGAGCAGTACAACTCAATAGTTCCATCCTGCGGACGTGGCTCAGTTGGTAGAGCATCACCTTGCCAAGGTGAGGGTCGCGAGTTCGAATCTCGTCGTCCGCTCCAGTACGAAGGGTCCTCTCGGAAGAGAGGGCCCTTCGGCGTTTCCCGTCCCGGTGGAATCCCGCGGGCACCCATGACATTTGTCATCGCCGACCCGTGGATCCGCACCGGGTTCCGGTGAGACCGCGCACTGCCCGCGCGGCCCGGTCGGCGGAAGGCTTGAGACATGGAAACGAGCCAGCCCCACGCCGCCGGCGACCCCGTGATCGAGGTCACCGACCTGAACCGCCACTACGGCACCGGCGGTGACCGCTACCACGCGGTCCGCGGCGTCGACCTGACCGTCGGCCGCGGCGAACTGTTCGCCCTGCTGGGCACCAACGGGGCCGGCAAGACCTCCACCATGGAACTCATCGAGGGCCTCGCCGCCCCGACCGGGGGCCGGGTCCGGGTGCTCGGGCACGACCCGCACCGGGAGCGGGCCGCCGTCCGCCCACGGATCGGCATCATGCTCCAGGAGGGCGGCTTCCCCGGCGACCTCACCGTCGGCGAGACCGGCCGCGCCTGGGCCGGCATCACCAGCCACGCCCGGCCCCTGGACGAGGCGCTGGAGCTGGTCGGCCTCGGCCACCGCCGCGGCGTCCGGGTCAAGCAGCTCTCCGGCGGCGAGCGCCGCCGCCTCGACCTGGCGATGGCCCTGCTCGGACGGCCCGAGGTGCTGTTCCTGGACGAGCCGAGCACCGGCCTCGACCCGGAGGCCCGCGCCGCCGTCTGGCAGCTGGTCCGTGAGCTGCGCGCCGAGGGCACCACGGTGCTGCTCACCACGCACTACCTGGAGGAGGCCGAGGAGCTCGCCGACCGGCTGGCGATCATGCACGGCGGGCAGATCGTCGCGGCCGGCACGGTGGCCGAGGTGATCGCCGGACGCCCGTCCCGGATCGGCTTCGAGCTCCCCGCGTTCACCGGCACCTCCCTCCCGCCGCTGGCCGGCGCCACCGTCACCGTCGACGGCCGGAAGGTCATGGTCAAGACGCCCGCCCTCCAGGCCACCCTGACCGAGCTGCTCGGCTGGGCCGACCGGCACGGCATCGCGCTCGGCGCCCTCGACGCCCGCAGCGCCTCGCTGGAGGAGGCCTTCCTGGCCATCGCCTCCGAGGCCGGCCACCGGCCCCCGGCCGACACCCCCGCCGCTCCCCCCGCCCGCCGCAAGCTGATCGGACTCGCCCGATGACCACCGCCACCACCACCGCCGGTCCGCAGCGCCCCCGGTCCTCCGGCGTCGGCCCGCGGAGCACCATCGTCCGTCGGCTGCTCGCCCTCGGCCGGGCCGAGGGGGTCCTGCTGCTCCGCAACCGGACCGCCCTGTTCACCGCCGTACTGCTGCCGGTGCTGCTGATCGGCGGGCTCAAGAGCGTCCTCGACCAGCAGGCCGAGAGCAGCCCCGGCCTGGACGTCGACTCGCTGCTGGTCAACGGCGCGGTCGGCATGGTGCTGGCCTTCGTCGTCTACTACAACCTGACCGCCGCCTACGTGGCCCGCCGCGGCGAGCTGGTGCTCAAGCGGCTGCGCACCGGGGAGGCCCGGGACATCGAGATCCTGGTCGGCACCGCCGTCCCCTCGGTCGGCCTGGCCCTGCTGATGTGCGGGGTGATCGGTGTCGTCGGCGCCAGTGCCCTGCACCTCACCGCCCCGGTCAACCCGCTGCTGCTGGTCGTCGGCCTGGCCCTGGCGGTCGCGACGCTGATGGCACTGGCCGCCGTCTCCAGCGCCTTCACCCGGACCGTGGAGAGCGCCGGCATCACCACCATGCCGGTCCTGCTGCTCACCCAGTTCGGCTCCGGGCTGTTCGTCCCGCTGGAGGTCATGCCCGAGCGCCTCGCCGACATCTGCCGGCTGCTGCCCTCCACCCCGGCCTTCCAGCTGGTCCGGGTCGGCTGGTTCGGCACCGACGGCTCGGCCGCCCCGACCGGGTTCGCCGGCACCTGGGCCACCGCCGCCCCGCACCTGGTGACCGGGGGCGTCTGGCTCGCCCTCGCGGTCTGGGGCGCCGTCCGGTACTTCCGCTGGGAGCCGCGCCGCTGAGCGCCCGTCCGCCCGGTACAGATCCGAAGGCCCGCTCCCCGTTCGACCTCTGATAAGAAGGCCGCAGCACGATCATGACGGAACGGGGAGCGGAAGAGATGGGTGTCGTGAATCCGGTGCGCGCGTGGCGGGGCCGATCCAAGCCCCAGCGCTCCGAGCTCTACCTCCGCTGGTCGCTCTACCTGATGGCGCTGGCCCCGCTGCCGCTCACCGTGATGATCAATCTGGCCGACCCGGACTCCGGGAGCGACCCGGCCTCCAGGGTCGCCCTGGTGCTCGGCCTCGCCCAGACCCTGGTCACCCTGCGCGCCTACCGCACCTCGCTGGACCACTACCTGAACCGGCCCACCGACCACCTGCGCTGGCTCGCCCTCAACGGCGGCGTCGCGGTGGCCGGCTCCTGGGCGCTACTGCTGCTCGGCCCCCGGGTCGACGCGGCCTCCGGCGGGGAGCTCGTGACCTTCACCGCCCCGGTCGCCAGCACCATGCTCTTCTCCGCCTTCGGCCCGGCCTCGGTCGGGCTGCGCCCGCTCCGGGCGGCCCTCGCCGGGGCGGTCGCCCTGCTCGCCGTCCTCCCCGCGCTGCTGCTGACCGGTGCCGCCCTCGGCACCTCGCTCGGGGTGCTGACCGGCAGCGGGCTGGTCATGCTGTTCATCGGCTGCAGCTGCCGCAGCTTCGCCTGGCTCCAGTCGGTGGTCCAGGAGCTGGACACCGCCCGCGAGGCCCAGGCCCGGCTGGCCGTCGCCGAGGAGCGGCTGCGGTTCTCCCGCGACCTGCACGACGTGATGGGCCGCAACCTCACCACCATCGCGCTCAAGAGCGAGCTGGCCGTCCAACTGGCCCGGCGCGGCCGCCCGGAGGCCGCCGAGCAGATGGCCGAGGTGCAGCAGATCGCCCAGGAGTCCCAGCGCGAGGTCCGCGACGTGGTCCGCGGCTACCGCACGGCGGCCCTGCACGCGGAGGCGGTCGGCGCCCGCGCGGTGCTCCGCTCCGCCGACGTGGCCTGCGAGATCGACCTCGGCGAGCACGCCGAGCAACTGCCGGAGGCGGTCCAGTCGGTGCTCGGCTGGGTGATCCGCGAGGCCACCACCAATGTGCTGCGGCACAGCGAGGCGGGCCACTGCTCGATCAGGCTCCGCCGCGAGGGCGGCCGGGCCCTGCTGGAGCTGGAGAATGACGGGGTGCCGGCCGTACCGCTGCCCTCCCAGGGCGGCGGTACGGGCCTGAGCGGCCTGCGGGAACGGCTCGCCGCCCACAACGGCGAGCTGACCGTCCCGGACGTCGGGCCGGGGCTCTTCCGGCTGCTCGCCAGCGTCCCGCTCTGACCCCCGCCGTACGGAAGGCCCGCCGATGACCGACCCCGCGCCCGTTCGCGTCCTGCTCGCCGACGACGAGCACCTGATCCGCGGCGCGCTCGCCGCGCTGCTCTCCCTGGAGGAGGACATCGCCGTGGTCGCGCAGGCGGCCTCCGGCCCGGAGGCGCTGGCGATGGCCGAGGCGCACCGGCCGGACATCGCGGTGCTGGACCTCCAGATGCCCGGTCTGGACGGCATCGAGGTGGCCACCCGGCTGCGGGCGCTGCTGCCGGACTGCCGCTGCATGATCGTCACCGGTCACGGCCGCCCCGGCTATCTGAAGCGGGCGTTGGAGGTCGGCGTCCGGGGCTTCCTGCCGAAGACCGTCTCCGCGGCGGACCTGGCCGGGATCATCCGGACCGTCCGGGCCGGCGGCCGCTACGTGGACCCGGAGCTGGCGGCGGACGCGATCTCCGCCGGGGAGACGCCGCTGACCCCGCGCGAGACCGATGTGCTGGAGCTGGCCGCGGACGGCACCTCGATCGCCGGGATCGCGGAACGCGCCTCGCTCTCCCAGGGCACCGTGCGCAACTACCTGTCCTCGGCCGTCGCCAAGCTGGGCGCGGAGAACCGGCACGCGGCGGTGCGGATCGCCCGCGAGCACGGCTGGATCTGACCGCCGGCCCGCGGGCGCCCGCCCGGTCTCAGACCCAGGTCAGGCCGGTGATCCGCTCGTACGCCTCGACGTACTTGGCCCGGACCCGGTCGACGACCTCGGCCGGCAGCTCCGGCGGCGGCTGCTCGCTCTTCCGGTCCCAGCCGGAGGCCGGGGAGGTCAGCCAGTCGCGGATGATCTGCTTGTCGAAGGAGGGCTGGGGGTGGCCCGGCTCCCACTCGTCGGCCGGCCAGAACCGCGAGGAGTCCGGGGTGAGCACCTCGTCGCCGATCACCAGCTCGCCGTCCAGCAGGCCGAACTCGAACTTGGTGTCCGCCAGCAGGATGCCCCGCTCACGGGCGATGTCCCGGGCCCGGGAGTAGACGTCCAGGGTGGTCCGGCGGAGCTGGTTGGCCAGCTCGGCGCCGACCCGGCGGGCGGTCTCCTCGTAGGAGACGTTCTCGTCGTGCTCGCCGACCTCGGCCTTGAGGGCGGGCGTGTAGATCGGGGCGGGCAGCTCGGAGCCGTCCTCCAGGCCCTCGGGCAGCGCGATGCCGCAGACGGTGCGGGAGACCCGGTACTCCTCCAGGCCGGAGCCGGCCAGGTAGCCGCGGGCGACGCACTCGACCGGAACCATGTCCAGGCTGCGGCAGACCAGGGTGCGGCCCTTCCAGTCGGCGGGGGCGCCGGCCGGGACCTCGGTGGAGAGCACGTGGTTGGGCACGATGTCGGCGATCCGCTCGAACCACCACAGCGAGAGCTGGGTGAGGATGCGGCCCTTGTCCGGGATCTCGTTGGGCAGCACCCAGTCGTAGGCCGAGGTGCGGTCGCTGGCGACCATCACCAGCTCACCCGACTCGGCGCGGTACAGGTCGCGCACCTTGCCGGTGTGCAGGTGGACCAGGCCGGGCACCTGGACCGGCTCGGGCTTGGTGACAAATCCGCTCAAGATCGTCTCAGTCCTCAGGGGTCGTTCGCGGGCGTGGGGCGCGAAAGGGGAGGTCACTGGGGTCGAGTCTGTCATGGCCACCGGCCCGGCCGGGGGGCCGGACCCCGGGCCGCGGCGGTCAGCCGTTCTTGCAGAGCCGGTCCAGCAGGTTGGCGGTGGCCCGCTGGATCCGCTCGTCCGTGAGCCCCGGCCGGTCCAGCGCGGGCGACCAGGCGAAGGTGCCGGAGGCGAAGACGTACGCCCCGCTGGGGGCCCGGTAGAGCGAGGTCTCCTGGTGCCGGGTGCGGCCGGCCAGGTCCCGGTACGGGGAGTGCGCGAGCAGCACCCGCTCGCTGTGCTCGGGCAGGGCGACCTTGGGGTAGTAGCGGTCCGCCTCGCCGGCCACCAGCCCGGGCAGCTCCTCGCCCTCCTGGACGCCGGTGCCGTCCCAGAGCCAGTGCGCGGTGTGCCGGGCGACCAGCGGGACCGGCGCGGCGACCCGGCCGGAGTACTGCAGCCCGAGCAGGTGCTGCTCGGGCTCGCCCGCGTCGCGCCACAGCGCGCTGGCGGCGCCGGGCACCCCGGCCGCCGGGCTGCCGGGGCCGACCTTCTGGCGCTTGCGGCAGTTGAGCATCCGGTTGGGCTCGCCGGAGGGACCGGGGCTCAGCTCGACCCGCCAGTACATGGTGTTGGCGGAGAGGAAGACCAGCGAGGTGCCGCCGTCCCGGGCCCGTTCGGCGGCGCGGCGCATCGGCTCGGACCAGTACTCGTCGTGGCCGGGGAAGACCAGCGCCCGGTGCCGGGAGGCGTCGACCAGGCCGGCGTGCAGGTCGGTGGCGGTGGCGTAGGAGAGGTCGTAGCCGTAGCGCTCGGCCCAGCGGATGAAGTCGTAGGCGTGGCCGACGTGCAGCGGCAGCCCGGCCGTGGCGTGCGGCCGGTCGAAGGAGACGGTGACGGCCGCCTCGGGCTCGCCGACCAGCCGGCCGCCGTCCCAGGCGTGGTAGAGGCTGGCGCCGCTGCGGCCGTCCTCGGGGAAGAGGTTGTACGCCTGCCAGGTCACGTCGGGGAGCACCAGCAGCAGCTCGGCGGAGCGGTTCTGGTCCTCGAAGTCCCGCACCGTGAAGGGGATGTGGCTGCGGTGCAGCATGTCGGCGGTGGTGAGCACGGCGACGTAGGCGCCGGGCCGCCAGTGCTGCGGGATCTGCAACCGCCAGGTGTGCCACCAGTGGTGGCAGGAGACGGTCCGGCCGACCACCATCGGGGCCGGCTGGGACATCCCGGCGATCAGCGGACTGGACGTCATGTGGTGCGCGCCGTCGCCCGCGTAGTGGCCGATCCGGAACACGTCGACGGTGAACTCGCGGGGCGGGTTGACGGTGACCCGCAGGTCCACCGAGCCGCCGGGGCGGACCACCCCGGCCGAGGCGAAGCCCTTGATCTGCTGTTCCTCGTCGTTGGCGCCGAGCGGGCTGCCGACCGCCGGTCTGCCCCGCACCCCGGCGGACAGCGGGCGCTGCCCGGGCGCGTCCACCGAGACGTACCAGGGCACCTCGGCGCCCTCGGCACCGGCGACGTACTGGTCCGGGCTGCGCAGCCAGGGCAGCGGGCCCTGGCCGAAGGGGTCGGAGACGCTGTGCGCGTGCGTCCCGGACTCCCAGCGGCGGTTGAGTTCGGTCCCCACGCGCGCCCCTCCCAGGTGCACCTTCGCCGGTTGGCACGTGCCGCCCGGATGTGCGTGCGGTCTAATACACCACACCGTGCTGGCGCTGCGTCACCCCACGGTAGCAACTAGTGGCGGGAATCTTCGGGGCCGTCGGACGGACGGCCTCCGGCCTGCGAAGACCCCGGGCGGCCGGTCCGGCCGGGGGCGCTCACCCCCGGGGCTCGCGCCCCCGAGGGGCCGGCCGGCATGCGGTCAGAGCCGGACCGGCTTCTCCAGCCGGACGTCCGCGGCGTCCAGCCAGGCCCGCAGCGGCCCGTCCTGGCCCTGTTCGACGGCCTGGGCGACCGGCTCGGCCAGGTCGGTGCGGCGGACCCCGCCGAGCAGCAGCACCGGGCCGTCCAGCCAGTCGAGGCCGGGGACGGCGCCCGCGGTGTCCACGGCCGCGCAGCAGACCATCGCGGTGACGTGGTCGACCAGGACGTCCCGCCCGGACCGGACCGGTTCGAGCAGCGGCGCGGGCGCGGTGGTGCGCGCCAGCTGGGCGGCGAGCGCGGCGGCCAGCCGCTCGCCGTCGCCGTCGGCCAGCCGGCCCAGCAGCCGGGTCAGCGTCGGGGCGCCGGGGCGGGCCTGCGGGGCGAGCAGGTCCAGCGCCGACTGCAGGGCGGCGGCGCGGGCCCGCCAGCCGGCGTCCACCACCTCGGCCGGGTAGTCGACCCACTCCAGCTCGCGCCAGGCACCGGAGGCGGGCGCCCCGAAGAACAGCTCGGCGGCGAGCCGGGACACCGCGGCGTCCACCTCGCCGGGCTCCTCCAGCAGGTCGCAGGCCGGGCGGTCGCCGAGCCGGCTGCTGTAGCCGTCGGCCAGCCGGTCGCGCCGGGACAGCTCGGTGAGCGCGGCCACCACTCCGGCGTTCAGGTGCGCGGGGTGCCGGCCGAGCCGCCAGGCGGGCAGCGCGACCCGGGTGAGCAGCCGGTCCCAGCCCGCGTAGGCGAGGCCGACCTGCTCCTGCGCGGCGATCCGCAGGCCGTAGTCGACGCCGCGGGCCTGCTCGGAGGCCCAGCCGGCGACGGAGCGCTCCAGCTCGGCGGCGTGCTCGCGGCAGGCGCCCAGCAGCCGGCGGGTGATCCGGTCGGTGAGGCGGTCGGTCAGGGCGACCGGGCCCCGGCGGGGCGGGCGCGGTGCGCAGCCCCCGGGGAGTCCGGCCGGTCCGTCGGCGGGGCCGGCGTCCAGGCTGGCGTCCAGGGCGCGCAGGAAGTGCCGGGCGGCGGCGATGTCCGGGTCCGCGGCGGCCGCGGTACCGGCCACCACCGGGGCCAGCAGGGCCCGCAGCTCACCGGCCCGCATCCACCAGAGGAACGGCGAGCCGACGACCAGCACCGGGGCGGTCGGCCGGTGGCCGGCCGCCCGGGAGCGGCGGGAGCCGGACGAGGGGACGTCCTCCAGCCAGCTGTCGCAGTCCGGGGTGAGCGCCACGGCGGACGGCGCGGGGACCTCCAGCCGGTCGGCGAGTTCGTCGATCAGCCGGTACAGCTCGGGGGCCTGGGCGCGGTCCAGCGGCACGGCCGGGGTCTGCGGCGGGACGGCCCGGCGGTAGGCGCGGGCGGCCAGCCCGGCCACCAGGAGGGTCAGCGCGGCGACCGCGCAGACCGTCCAGCGGGCGATGTCCCAGCCCGCCCCGTCGGGGGAGCCGGGGGCACCGATCCGCCCGGTGAACCGGCCGGCGAGCAGCACCACCGCGGTGGCGGCGGGCAGCGCGGCGGCGGCCAGGGCGAGACCCCTGATCCGCAGGACCGCCTGGGCGTGAGCGCGCGCGGTGTCGACAGCGGCCATACGGTGCGGCACCCCCTTCGGAGCCCCGGGACACCCGTGACGGGGCCCTGAGCCGATTCGAAACGATCAGTTCCGACCGGGAAACGGTGGTGTCCGAGCCCCGGTAGTACATGCTGCGTGGCGCTTCCGACATTTTCGACGCCCGGGTCCGGGTGGGTGTTCCGGATCGCCCCGGTTTCCACTCGTCCCGGTGACACCGCCCGAAAACCGGACGACCGCCCCCGGGAAGCGCCCGGCGGGTCCGGTCCGGCCGGACGCCGTCCAGCATCCCCCCGCACGACCACCGTTACCCGGCGGCGGCCGGAAGCGGCCCGACCTGTGGTGCCGTGGTCCAGCGCACCATAAGGCCGGGCAGCCGGTTACGTCAGCCGGATGCGGTCGCTGTCACTCGATGGGCTGGATTCCGGGGACCGAACGGTGTGGCGGCACCGGGTGTCGCACCTGTCCCACCCGGCCCGGAAACGCCGGCGACCGCTGCGTCCATGGGGGTTGTCCACGGGGTGCCGGGGAGCCTGCCGGGGAGGATCCGGGGGCGGGTGCGGGGCTCACCGGGCGGCCGCGCCCGGGCTCGCGCCGGACGGGCCCGCGGGGTCGCCCGACGGCACCCGGCGGGGCGGGAGGGCGCGGCCCGGAACGCCCGGGCCCCCGGCGCGCGGAGGCGTGCCGGGGGCCCGGGGACGGAACGGGGGCGGGCGGCCGCTACTGCGCGGCCTTCAGGGCGATGTCCCCGCGGTGCTGGCCGCCGGCCAGCGAGATCAGCCCGACCGACCGGTACGCCCGCTCGCGCGCCTGGACGAGGTCCGCGCCGGTCGCGGTGACGGACAGCACCCGGCCCCCGGCGCTCAGCACCCGGCCGTCGTCGTCCGCCTTCGTCCCGGCGTGCAGCACGTAGGCGGTGCCGTCGGCGGCCTCCGCCTCGGCCAGGCCCTCGATCGGGTCGCCGGTGCGCGGCGCGGCCGGGTAGCCCTCGGCGGCGATCACCACGGTGACCGCGGCGCCCTCGTCCCAGCGCAGCGGCTCCAGCTGGTCCAGGGTGCCGGTGGCCGAGGCGTGCAGCACGCCCGCCAGCGGGGTGCGCAGCCGGGCCAGCACGACCTGGGTCTCCGGGTCGCCGAAGCGGGCGTTGAACTCGATCACCCGGGTGCCGCGCGAGGTGAGCGCCAGACCGGCGTAGAGCAGGCCGGAGAACGGGGTGCCGCGGCGGCGCAGCTCGTCCACGGTCGGCTGCAGCACGGTCGCCAGGACGTCCTCGACCAGGCCCTCGGGGGCCCAGGGCAGCGGCGAGTAGGCACCCATGCCGCCGGTGTTGGGACCCTGGTCGCCGTCCAGGGCGCGCTTGAAGTCCTGGGCGGGCTGGAGCGGGAGGACGGTGGTGCCGTCGGTGATCGCGAACAGCGAGACCTCGGGGCCGTCCAGGTACTCCTCGATCACCACCCTCTCGCAGGCCCCGGCGTGGGCCAGCGCCTCCGCGCGGTCGGAGGTGACCACGACGCCCTTGCCGGCGGCCAGGCCGTCGTCCTTGACCACGTAGGGCGGGCCGAAGGCGTCCAGGGCCTCGGCGGCCTCGGCGGTGGTGGTGCAGACGTAGGAGCGGGCGGTGGGTACGCCGGCGCCGGCCATCACGTCCTTGGCGAAGGCCTTGGAGCCCTCCAGCAGGGCGGCCTCCGCGGACGGGCCGAACACCGGGACGCCGGCCGCGCGCACGGCGTCGGCGACGCCCGCGACCAGCGGGGCCTCCGGGCCGACCACGACCAGTTCGGCGCCGAGCCGCACGGCGAGCGCGGTGACCTGCGCGCCGTCGAGCTGGTCGACCGGGTGGACCGTCGCCACCTGCGCGATCCCGGCGTTGCCCGGGGCGCAGTGCAGCTCGGTCACGGCGGGATCTTGGGACAGAGAGCGGCACAGGGCGTGTTCGCGGGCGCCGCCGCCGATGACGAGGACCTTCACGCTGGGTAAGGGTAGTCGGTGGCCGGTTCCGGCCGCTCTCCGGTCCCGTAGGAAGAGACGATCGAGGGGGGTCGGGTACACGCACGGCCTCGGAGGATCATCCAGTCCCGGGGGTGCCGGAGTCGCTCTCCGGTGCCCGGGTCAGGACAGCGGGTCACCGACGACTCCCTCGGACGGGTGAAATCCCGTCGGCCGCCGCAACCCTCCCACCTCGGGATCCGGTGGCCGAATCCGATAACGATCATTGGTGAAGCGCCCCCATGGTCAGCCATTTGGCGGTAAGAAGTGCTGTTGGACCACCGCCGGCGGCCGTCGGCGGTGCCGCCCCGGGACGCCCGCACCCGCCCCGGAACGGCGGCGTGTTCGGCGCGTTGTCCGGCGTTTCACCGGCCGTCAGGCCGACGACACGTCAGTCCGCGCAGAGTCGGGACCAGCCAGACCAGCCGTCCGCCCGCCACAGGGAGCCCCACAGGTGAGCCAGCCGGAAATGCAGCCCGAGGAGAGTGCCTGGGGCAAGGAGATCGGCGAGGAGGATCCGCCCGCCGCGACCCTCGCGCACCGCGCGTCGACCCGCCACCGGTCCGACCTGAGCGCCCGCCAGTTCCCGCTCGGGGACTGGGGCGAACCCGCCGAGCGGCTCGAGGAGCTGTACCGCTGGTCCGAGGAGCGGGCGGTCGAGGCGATCGACTGGTACCGCCGGGACCGGATCCGTAAGCGCCGCTGGGCCCGGCTGCTGCGCTTCGGCACCACCGGCTTCACGGCCGGCGGGGTCACCGCCCCGCTGGTCGACCTCACCGGGACGGTCGCCCACGCCGCCGAATGGGGCTACGTCGGGCTGGCGCTGGCCGGCGCCTGCTACGGCGCGGACCGGGCGTTCGGGCTGACCTCCGGCTGGATGCGCGACGTCTCCACCGCGCAGGCCCTGCAGCGCCGGCTGGAGGCCTTCCAGTTCGACTGGGCGTCGGAGTGCGTGCGGGAGGTGCTCGGCCCCACCGAGGGGACCGCGGGCGAGGCCGCCGAGCGGTGCCTCGGGGTGCTGCGGCGGTTCTGCGAGGACGTCTCGGACATGGTCCGCACCGAGACCTCGGAGTGGATGCTGGAGTTCCGGGCCGGGATGACCCGGCTGCCCACCCAGGCCTCCGGCAGCTGGGGCGGGCGGTCCGAGCCGGGCGTCGGGGCCCAGGTCCGGGTGCTGCCGCCGCCGGGGGCCAGGCCCACCATGCCGCGCCAGCGGCCGCCGGAGGGGCCGCTGCGGTAGCGGGGGCGGAGGCAGCCCGCAGCCGCCTGACCGTGGGCGGTGGGCGGTGGGCGGCTCAGGCGAAGACGACCATCGAGCCCTGGTGCAGGCTCCGGGTCGCCGCCGCGTACAGGCCCGCCCAGGCGTGCCGCTCCCGGGCGAACGGGTGCAGGTCGTCCAGCGGCGGGCCGAACGGCTGCTCCAGGCCGGTCGGGCCGAGCGGCCTGGTCGGCGCCGGCGGGTCGAGCGGGTCGATGCCCAGCGCCGGGGCCACGGCCTGGAGCTCGCGCAGCAGCCCGTGGCTGGAGCCGAGCGGCCCGCCCGAGGCCAGCAGCGACTCCTCCACCAGCGGGGCGGCGAACTCGATCGGCACATAGGCGCCGGCGTGGTCGAAGTGCCAGACCAGGTGCGACTGCTCGGCGCTGCTCTCGAACATCTCCAGCAGCTGCTCGTAGTCCCCGCCCAGCGCGTCCACCGGTGTGATGTCCAGGCCGGTGAGCCCCAGCAGGTAGGCCCGGCGCAGGAAGTGCAGCGAGTCGTAGTCGAAGGCGGCTATCGGCTCGACCGCCCCGCTGAGTCCCGGCACGTACCGGTAGACCGGCATCTCGGGCAGGCCGTTGTCGGCCAGCACCCGGTTGTAGAGCGCGAGGTCGTCCCGGAACGGGTTGTCGGGGCTGTGGCTCAGTACGTCCACCAGCGGGACGAGCCAGAGGTCGCAGGCCATGGGCCGGCTCTTCCTCTCCGGGCGGCGGGAACCGGCCGCGCGGCGGCGGACGGCGGATGGACGGGGGTCGGTACCCGGACGGTCGGTACGAGGAGCGGCCGGGACGAACGACCGCCCACCCTACCGGCCCGGCGCGCGATGCGGATCGGGCTGCCCCTCGGGCAGTTGGCCGGACGGCGGTTCGGGCAGCCGGCGGCCGAACCGTCCGTACGGGACCGACCTCGGCTGCGGCACCAGGCCGAGGCCCAGGCCCAGTTCACGGCCCAGCTCGCGGCCGAGGTCGCGCTCCCGGCCCCGGGCGCCGCCGGCCTCCCGGCCCGGCTCCGCCCGGTGGTGCGCGGTGCCCGGCGCCGACTGCTCCGGCCCGGCGCCGTCCTGGGCCCGCGGGGTCTCCGGCTGCGACGCACTGCCCGCCTCCGTGTCCTCGCCGGGCCGGGGCGCACCGGCCGCCACCGGACCGTCCTCGGTCCCGGAACCGCCCGGTGCGCCGACGGGGCGGCCGGTCAGCAGCGGCAGCACCCCCACCGTCTCCACCTGCTGCCCGGCCAGCTCGGCCAGCAGTCCGACGGTGAAGAGGTTGTACTCGCAGACGATCCGGTGCACGCGCGGCACGTCGCGCGCCTCGATCGCGTCCACCAGGTCGAGGTGGCTGTCCCAGCAGACCCCGCCCAGCTGCGGCATCGACCGCAGGTAGCGCGCGGCGAACATCCACGACTGCACCCGCAGCCAGTCCAGGTAGTCGGCGATCCGGCGGTTGCCCAGCAGGCCGGCGACCTCCTGCCAGAACCGGCGGTCGCAGCCCACCATCACGTCCAGGTTGCCCGCCCGGGCCGCCCGCACCGCGGCGTCCGCCCGGCGGCGCAGCGAGGGCAGCCGGCTGTCGTCCGGCGGGCCGGGGTTCACGGCCAATCGACGGAAGTAACTGTCGGTGATCAGCACCCGGGACTCGAAGATCTCCCGGAAGTCGTCCCAGCCGAACTCGGGCACGGTGAAGCCCCGGTGGTGCTCGGCCCGGAGCAGCCCCTGCGCGGCGAGGTCGACCAGCGCCTCGCGGGCCGGGGTCGCCGAGACCCCGTAGAGCTCGGCGATCTCCTTGACGGTGAAGTTCCGCCCGGCCGCGAGCCGGCCGGCCATCATCTCCTCGCGCAGCGCGCCCGCGATCTGCTCGCGCAGGCTGTTGCGCTGGATCACGGGACGGGAGTCGCCCGCGCCGGTGCCGAACATGCGCGCGACCTCCTCGGACGGGCTGGCGGCCGGACGGGACGGACCGGCGGAAGAACGGCTGGTAACACGACGAGGGCTCATCTTCTCAAAAAGGACACGGCTGTGTACAAGCCCCCCACATGCGCCCGCCCGCGCCCCTGCCCCGCCTTGCCCTGTCCTGCCCCCCCGGTCCGCACTCCGGGGGCCGCCGCGCCGGAGCCGCTCGGGCTCCCCAGCGGTGCCGTCAGCGCTGGACCGGTGCCGGGATGCCGAGCAGCCGGTCCCGGTGCACCGGGAACTCCGCCCGGGCCTTGGCCACCTCGGCCGGATCGAACTCCACGGTCAGCACCTCCTCGCCGGGCCCCGCCTCGGCCAGCACCCGGCCCCACGGGTCCACCGCGATGCTGTGGCCGGCCTGCTCCACCCCGCCGTGCGTGCCCGCCGTGTTGCAGGCCAGGACGTACGCCTGCTCCTCCACCGCGCGCGCCCGGTTCAGCAGCGTCCAGTGCTCCCGCCGCCGCGCCGGCCAGGCCGCCGGGACCACCAACACCTGCGCACCGGCGTCCAGCAGCGCCCGGAACAGCTCCGGGAAGCGCAGGTCGTAGCAGGTCGCGAGGCCCAGCGTGCCGACGTCGGTGGCCGCGGTGACGATCTCCTGCCCGGCACCCATCACCACCGCCTCACCGCTGTCGAAGCCGAAGCGGTGGATCTTGCGGTAGGTGTGCACCAGCTCGCCGTCCGGGGCGAACAGCAGCGAGGTGTTGTAGATCGGCCCGTCCGGATCGCGCTCGACGATCGAACCGGCGTGCAGCCAGACGCCCGCCGCCTTCGCCGCCGCCGCCATCGCGTCCGAGGTCGGCCCGTCCAGCGCCTCCGCGCCGTCCGACCAGAGGTCGTAGGCGAAGCCGCCGAGCGCCCACAGCTCGGGCAGTACCACCAGGTCGGATCCCCGCTGGGCCCGTACCAGGGCGGCCGCACGGGCCCGCCGTTCGGCCGGGGGCTCCGTGTCGGAGACCGCGAGTTGGATCAATGAAGCGCGCACAGTACCACCGTCCACGGCAAGAGTCCTACGATCGTCACCCGAAAGCGCTGCCCTGCTCTCACCCGGCAGCGTAACGTGCGGTTAGCGTGTGCGCCCGGGACCCGGACCTTCCCGACCGGTCCCGGAGCGCGCGGACACGCGTGGCAAGGCAGCTGACGGAGGGCCGGAGATTCCCGTGACGGACAACCAGACCGTGCAGGCGTACACCGACGCGTGGACGCAGTCCATCGAGGCGATATCCGAACTGGTGGCCCCCCTGCCGGAGGGATCCTGGAACCGGGCCACCGAGTGCCCCGGCTGGTCGGTCCGCGACATCGTCTCGCACGTGATCGCCGTCGAGTCCGAACTGCTCGGCGACCCGCGCCCGATCCACTCCCTGCCCCGCGACCTGCTGCACGTCACCACCGACGCCGCCCGCTACCTCGAACTGCCCGTCGACAAGCGCCGCTGCCACACCGCGCTGGAGATGACCGGCGAACTGGACTACACGATCATCCGCCGCTCCCGGGCGCTGCGGAACGCCAAGCAGCTGCCGAACGAGCCGGTCCGCTGGCCGGCCGGCCCGCAGAGCCGCGACATCCCGTACCACGAGCTGCTCCGGCTGCGCGCCTTCGACGTCTGGGTGCACGAGCAGGACCTCCGCCGCGCCCTCGGCGCGCCGGGCAACCTCGACTCCCCGGCCGCGCTGGTCTCCCGCGACGTCCTGCTCCAGGGCCTGCCGAAGGCCGTCGCCAACCGGGCCGGCGCCCCGGCCGGCAGCACCGTGGTCGTCGACGTCACCGGCCCGGTGGAGTTCCTGCGCACCGTCCGGGTCGACTCCTCCGGCCGCGGCAGCGTGGACGAGTCCATCAGCCTGGCCCCCGACGTCCAGCTCACCCTCGACTGGGAGACCTACGTCCGCCTCGCCTGCGGCCGCGGCCGCCCCGGCTCGGTGATCGTCGAGGGCGACCGGGAGCTCGCCGACCGGGTCCTGGCCAACTTCTCCGTCACCCCGTAGCCCCTCCGTTCACTCGCCCGGCGTACACGGACCGTGCGCGCCGGGCGAGTGCGCCTCGTGCTCCCGTACGGCATGTTGGAACCAGTACCCCCCCCTGTTCGCCGTCGTTGTTCCGGGCAGCATCACCCGGAAGAAGGAGGGGCGTCCGGATGGACGACGAACAGACGATGCAGGGGCGGATGGAGCTGGTCCGGTCGAGCTTCCCGGTCACAGGCCAGCCGATCAGGGTCGTGATGATCGACGGCGAGCCGTGGTTCGTCACGGCGGACGTGTGCCGGATCTTGGGACGGGGGAACCCGACCGACGCGGTAAAGGTCCTGGAACGACACCAGCACCGAACCGTCGATCTGCGGGCGGTGACCCTTGTTCCTACAGAGGGTAGAAGCGTTTCCGCAGATCAGAAAGCCTATCGGCGGGGCAATCCGATCCTCGGCGTGGTGAGTGAAGCGGGGCTGTACGGATTGCTCATGCGATCCGACAAGGAATCCGCCCGCCCCTTCCGTGACTGGATTACGGACGAGTTGCTCCCGTCCGTCCGACGTGGGGACACCGATATCCCTACGCAGCACCAGCGGATGGCAAAGACGCTCAGCGAGGCGATCGGGCAGCAGGTCTACGTCGTCGCGAGGATCGAGCACGAGGACTGGCCCGGCCTGACCGTCCACTCCGACGGTACGGTCCACTGCCGGCACGGGGAGATGCGCCTCCGGCTGCCCGGCCAGGACGACAGCGGCCCGCCGTTCGGCCCGTACTTCGAGTGCCCCGGCGGGGAGCACGTCGGGATCCGGGGCAGCCGACCGGTCCCGGGCTGCCCGAAGCTGCGGATCGTGGACCTGGTCCGGATGCGGGACGAGGCCCGGGCCGGGGACGGGACCGGGGCAGTGCCAGAGCACGCTCTCATGTACGCGGTGGTGGACCGCGGCCGGATCGACCGGCTTCACGGAACACCACGACAGTTCGCCGCGTTCATGCGCGAGTACCGGGGCTGACGGAAATGGGGGTTCCCTCAGAATTTCTGAGGGAACCCCCATTTCTGCAGGTCAAAAACCCTACGCCGCCGAGAGCCTCCGCCGCAGCCGCAGGATCATCACGGTCCCCACCGCCATCGGCACGTACTGCCAGCAGAACGCCCAGCGGAAGGCGCTCGCCGAGTACCCGCCCGCCCCGTCCGGGGTCAGGACGTCGAGCAGGACCCCGATGCCGAACAGGGTGATCATCGTGCCGATGAATCCGCCCATGTTGACGATGCCGGAGGCCGTGCCGAGGCGCTCGACGGGGTTGCGGGCGCGGGCGTAGTCCAGGCCGACCAGCGAGGCGGGGCCGTTGCTGCCCATCACCAGGATGATCGCGACCAGCAGCCAGAGCGGCGGGTGCCCCTCGGGCCAGGCGAGGGTCACCGCCCACAGCAGCGCGGTGACGCCGATGGTGGTGAGCACGATCGGCATCCGGGCCCGGGAGGTCCGGGAGAGCAGTCGGCCGAAGAGGAAGCCGAAGCTCATATTGGCGAGCACCAGCAGGGTGAGCATTCCGCCCGCCCCGGTGCGGGTCATGCCCTGGGCCTGGACCAGGTAGGGCAGGCCCCACAGCAGGCCGAAGGCGTTGCCGGGGAACTGCGTGGTGAAGTGGATCCAGAGCCCGAGCCGGGTGCCCGGCTCCCGCCAGGCTTCCCGGACCTGCCGGCCGACGGCGGGGCGGGGCCGTCCGTCCGCCGGGGCGGCCGGCGCGGGGCCCTCCGGCGACTCCCGGAGGAAGAGCGCGACGAGCGCGAAGACGGCGATGCCCAGCAGGGCGATGGCGGTGAAGGTGGGCGTCCAGCCCTCGCTGTGCAGGGCCTGGGCGAGGACCACGGTGGTGACCAGGTTGCCGCTCATCCCGGCGAGGCCGGTCAGCTGGGCGACGAGCGGGTTCTTCGCGGCGGGGAACCAGCGGGCGGCGATCCGCAGCACGCTGATGAACGTCATGGCGTCGCCGCAGCCGAGCACGGCCCGGGAGGCGAGCGCGGGGCCGAAGGCGTCGGAGAAGGCGAAGGCGAGCTGGCCGGTGCTGAGCAGCAGGACGCCGAGCAGCAGCACCTTGCGCGGGCCGAACCGGTCGACCAGGACGCCGACGGGTATCTGCATGGCCGCGTAGACGAGGACCTGGAGGATCGAGAAGGTGGAGAGCGCCGAGGCGCCGATGCCGAAGCGGTCGGCGGCGTCCAGGCCGGCGACACCGAGGCTGGTGCGGTGGATGACGGCCAGGACGTAGACGCTTGCCCCGATGGACCAGGCGGTCCAGGCGGCCCGGCCCCCGGGCGGCTGCCAGGGGCCGGCGTCGGGGCCGCCGGTGCGGTCGGCTGTGGCGCGAGGAGCGGAGGCGGACAGGGGGCGGGCTGAACGGGCTGGCTCCACGGTCATAGTGGCCCCAGATTAGTCATCCCATCATTGGATGCCCAGGGTGGGGACCGTCACGGTCCGCCTCCCGCCCCGGCTCAGCCGGCCACCGTCCAGGAGACCGCGCGCGTCATGTAGCGCTCCCGGAAGGCCTCGTCGCGCACCCAGTCCGTGGTGTCCCGGACGGTCGCCGTGACGGTCGCGGCGTGCCCGGGCTCCAGCGGCAGCGAGGCGGTGTCCAGCCAGCTGCGGTCCGCCGCCTGCGGCTCGACCGGGACGCCGTCCACCGTCCAGTCCACCCGCAGCTGCCGGGGGCCCGTCAGCGGGACCGGCCGGACCTCCAGCCGGGGCCGGCCGGTGACGTCGCCGGGTGCCGGTACGGCGGCGTCGGTGGGCCGGATCCGGCGGTAGATCTCCTCGATGATCGCCTCCCGCGAGGGCAGGTTGTAGGCCCCGCCGAGGGTGCGCATCACCGAGTCCGGGGTGGGCCGGTAGATGCCGTTGGCACTGCGGTAGGCGCCGATGGTCCCGGCACCGTCCGGGGACTCCGCGCCGAGCCAGCGCCACCACTTGGACTGCTTGCGGCGCATGTCGTCGGCGTTCTCGGTGGAGAGGTTGGGGTAGTCGGCGTCGTCGGGCGCGCTGTCGTACTCGTCGCCGAGGTCGCCGACGGTGTGCCCGATCTCGTGCTGGATGATCCGGCCGGCGTCGGGGCTGCCGCCGGCCAGGGTGGTCACCCCGGTGCCGCCGGCGCCGCCGTACTCGGTGGAGTTGGCCAGCGCGATGAGGTACTGCGGGCCCTCGCCGCGGCCGGCGTACCGGGCCGTCGCGTCCTCGTCGGCGCAGAGCAGCCGGGCGGTGCCCTCGCACCAGAAGTGCATGCCGAGCGGGGTGGCGGGGCTGCGGCCGCGGCTCTCGGTCTCGGCGATGCCGGAGACCGGGGAGACCACCTCGACCCGCCTTATGTTGAAGAACCCCTGGTAGCTGCGGAACGGCTCGATCTCCATCAGCGCCCGCCAGGCCCGGTCGGCCTGTTCGCGGAACACGTCCTGTTCCGCGGCGGTGTAACCGTCGCCGAGCAGGACGAGGGTGATCCGGTTGGCCGGGTCGCCGGTCCGCCGTATGTCGACGGTCGGCGCGTCCCCGGCGGTGCGCAGATCGGCGTGCTGCACCGCGGTGTGCGGCGGGACCGCGCGGTCGGCCGGGGCGCCGGCCCCGATCACCCCGAACGGTGAGGGTCCGGCCAGTTCGAGCGCGGCCGGGAGTACGGCGGTGGACACCAGCACGAGCGCGGCCAGACTCCGGACGATCCGGCCAGGGTTGCCAGGCGGCATACGGGTGCGTCCTCGACGTTCCGGTCACCCGCGTCGCCCGGGTGGTGGACGCGAAGACGTACCCGCCCCGGCGTGTCGTCCTCACGGAACGGCGAAAAAGTCACCGAACTGGACGAACCACAAGGATCTGACCAGTCATACCTATGAGTCCAACCAGGCGGTTCTCGATCACCAACCGTGACCTTGGAATCACCAAAAATAGTCATGCGAATCTTTGGTTCGTCCTGCAACTGCCGCCCCCGGATCGCTGTCTGTACCAGCGAAGGACGCGGGAGAGAGCATGACCGGCCGAGCCGGGGGGCGCTTCCGACGCGATGGAGCGATCCGGCCACCTTCGAAACCACACACCACCACCACGACACCAGACCTTGGGGGGTCCTGTCATGCGCACGTCCGTCATGCCCGCTTCCGCGAAGAACACCGTCGTCCGCCGCCGCGTCGCCGCCGTCGCCGCCACCGTCCTGCTCGCCGGCTCCGTCCAGTTGCTGACCGCCGAGTCCTCCTGGGCCTGCGGCTCGTCGGACGGGCCGGTCGCGGCCGCGCCGAAGGCCGCTGCGAAGGCGGCCGCGCCCAAGGGCGACACCGCGAAGGCCGACACCGCGAAGGGCGACGCCCCGAAGACCGAGGCCGTCACCCACGACGGAGGCCCCGAGATCGGCTTCCACATGACCCCCACGCTGGCCGTCACCGCGGGCGGGCCGAAGGTCGACATCGGGGTCGGGATCACCAACTTCACCGGGGCCCCCTACCGCAACGTGGTGCCCACGCTCTCGCTCGCCACCCACCTGGCCGGCGACGGCGACGGGGGCGTCTCCTACGTGGCCTCCAAGTACCTGGCCGTGGAGTACAACGCCGACGGCACCTGGAAGAAGCTCCCGCTGCGGCGCGGCTGCGACCCGACGCTGTTCGCGACCCCGGCCAAGGGGGTTCCGATCGCGGACGGCCGCGCCAACCACGTCACGTTCCGCGTCAGCCTCGCCGCGGACGCTCCGGCCGATCTCGACCTCATCCACGTCGGCCTCGGCGCCACCGCCGAGGACGGGGCGCGCAGCGAGTGGGCGCAGAAGGAGATGACGGTCAAGGTCCCCAAGGTCACCAAGCCCGCTCCGACCACCCCTGCGAAGCCCGCCCCGGCCAAGCCCGCCGGGACCACCAAGCCCGCCGCCGAGCCGACCACGGCCGCGAAGCCCGCCGCCAAGCCCGCGCCGGTCTCCGACAACACCCCCGCCGCCACCGCGAAGCCGACCGCGCCCGCCGCGGCCGCGCCGGCCGCCCCCGTCGCGCCGAAGACCACCCCCACGCCCGCCCCGGCCACCACCGCGCCGGCCGGCACCCCGGAGCTCGCCCAGACCGGCGCCGACACCCCGAACGGCCTGCTCGCGGGCATCGCCGCCGGCATCGCCGCGCTCGGCGCGGGCATGGTGCTCACCGTCCGCCGACTGCGCGCGCAGCGCTGACCCGGTCCCGGAGGACGGCGCCGACGACACCGCCGCCGTCCCCGAACGACGAACCGCTCCGGGGCCCTCCCCCGCGCCGCACCGGCGCCGGGGGAGGGCCCCCGCCGTGGGAGCGGAGGAACTTTCGCCGGAGCAGCGACAACCCCACCCGGGGCCGGACGTCCCAATCGTCAGAGGACGAAACCTGGAGCCGCGCCATGTACGAGCAGACCCACGAGCACACCGCCGTCGACCGCACCGACGACGACACCGCCTGGTCCTGAGCACCACCCGGACCGCAGGACGAAGGGGCCCGACTCCGCACGGCGGTGCGGAGTCGGGCCCCTTCATGTCTCGCGTTCGTGCCTCCCGGGCGGGTCAGCCCCAGGTGATCAGGCGCTTCGGGTGCTCCAGGATGCCCGCGATGTCGGCCAGCACCTTGGAGCCCAGCTCGCCGTCCACCAGCCGGTGGTCGAAGGAGAGGGCCAGCGTGGTGACCTGGCGCGGGACGACCTTGCCCTTGTGCACCCACGGCAGCTCCCGGACCGCCCCGAAGGCGAGGATGGCCGCCTCGCCGGGGTTGAGGATCGGGGTGCCGCTGTCGACGCCGAAGACGCCGACATTGGTGATCGTGATCGTGCCGCCCTGCATGTCGCCGGGCGCCGTCTTCCCCTGGCGGGCCGTCTCGATCAGCTCGCCGAGCGAGACCGCCAGGCCGGAGAGGGTCCGGGCGCCGGCGTCCTTGATGTTGGGAACGATCAGGCCGCGCGGGGTGGCCGCGGCGATGCCGAGGTTCACCTGGCCCTTGATGACGATCTCCTGGGCCGCCTCGTCCCACTGGGCGTTGATCCCGGGGTGGCGCTTGACCGCGGTGAGCAGCGCCTTGGCGACCAGCAGCAGCGGGCTGACCCGGACGTCCCGGCCCAGCTCGCCGCTCTCCTTGAGCCGGCGGACGAACTTCATCGTCCGGGTCACGTCGACCTGGACGAACTCGGTGACGTGCGGGGCGGTGAAGGCCGAGGCCACCATCGCCTGCGCGGTCGCCTTGCGGACGCCCTTGATCGGCACCCGGACGTCGCCCGCACCGGGCAGCACCACCGCGGTGGACACCGGGGCGGCGACGGCCGGCTCGGCGGCCGGG
>NZ_JAIY01000004.1:559727-573990 GCF_000710405.2 Kitasatospora sp. MBT66
CACCGGCACCGGGGCCGGGGCGACGACGGGCGCCGGAGCGGGCGCGGGGGCCGGCACGGTGGCCGCGGCGGTGGCCGTGACCGTGGTGCGCCGCGCCCGGCGCTGGCTGCCGCCGGTCCGCGGACCGTAGCCGACCAGCACCTCGCGCCGCTCGGGCTCGGGCGCCTCCGGGGCCTCGGCCACGGGGGCCGGGGCCGCGGCCGGGGCGACAGCGGCGGGGACGGGTGTCCCCGCGGCTCCGGCCACCGCGACCGAGATGATCGCGGTGCCGACGTCGACCGTCGCGCCCTCCGGGAAGAACAGCTGCTCGACGACCCCGGTGAACGGGATCGGCAGCTCCACGGCGGCCTTGGCGGTCTCCACCTCGCAGACGACCTGCCCGTCGGTGACGGTGTCACCGGGCTTGACGTACCAGCTGAGGATCTCGGCCTCGGTCAGGCCCTCGCCCACATCGGGCATCTTGAACTCGCGGAGCGAGCGAACTTCGGTGGTCATCAGCGCTCCCCGGGATCAGTACGCGAACGCGCGGTCGACGGCGTCGAGCACGCGGTCCAGGTCGGGGAGGAAGGACTCCTCGACCCGGGACGGCGGGTACGGCGCGTAGTAGCCGCCGACCCGCAGGATCGGCGCCTCCAGGTGGTAGAAGCAGCGCTCGGTGAGCCGGGCGGCCAGTTCCGCGCCCATGCCCAGGAACACCGGGGCCTCGTGCACCACGATGCCGCGCCCGGTCCGCTTGACGGACTCCTCCAGCGCGGCGAAGTCGACCGGGGTGAGCGAGCGGAGGTCGACGACCTCCAGCCGGCGGCCGTCCTCCTCGGCGGCCGCGGCGGCCTCCAGGCAGACCTTGACCATCGGCCCGTAGGCGATCAGCGTGGCGTCGGCACCGGGCCGGACGATCCGCGCGTCGTGCAGGCCCAGGTCGGCGGACTCGCCGACCTCGCCCTTGTCCCAGTAGCGGCGCTTGGGCTCCAGGAAGATCACCGGGTCGTCCGACTCGATGGCCTGGCGCAGCATCCAGTGCGCGTCGTGCGCGTTGGACGGGGTGACCACCCGCAGACCGGCGGTGTGGGCGAAGTACGCCTCGTGCGACTCGCTGTGGTGCTCGACCGCGCCGATGCCACCCGCGTAGGGGATGCGCACGGTGACCGGCATCTTGACGTGGCCCAGTGCGCGGGCGTGCATCTTGGCCAGCTGGGAGACGATCTGGTCGAAGGCCGGGTAGACGAAGCCGTCGAACTGGATCTCCACGACCGGGCGGTAGCCGCGCAGCGCGAGGCCGATCGCGGTGCCGACGATGCCGGACTCGGCGAGCGGAGTGTCGATCACCCGGTCCTCGCCGAAGTCCTTCTGCAGGCCGTCGGTGATCCGGAAGACGCCGCCGAGCTTGCCGATGTCCTCGCCCATCAGGACGGTCTTCGGGTCGCTCTCCAGCGACTTGCGCAGCGCCCCGTTGAGCGCCTTGGCGATGCTGAGCTGGCCGGCCATCAGTGGTTCTCCCCCGCCTCGAAGGAGGCCGCGTACTCGATGTACTCGGCCCGTTCCTCATCGACCAGCGCGTGCGGCTCCGCGTAGACGTGGTCGAAGATCAGGGTGGGGTCGGGGTCCGGCATGCTGCGCACGCCCTCGCGCACCCGCAGTCCGAGCTGCTCGCTCTCGGCCTCGATCGAGGCGAAGAACTCCTCGTCGGCCAGGCCCTCCTTCTCCAGGAGGGTGCGGAGCCGGGTGATCGGGTCCTTGGCCTTCCAGGCCTCGGTCTCGTCGGCCGCCCGGTAGCGGGTCGGGTCGTCGGAGGTGGTGTGCGCGCCCATCCGGTAGGTGAAGGCCTCGATCAGCACCGGGCCGTTGCCGGTGCGGGCGTGCTCCAGGGCCCAGCGGGTCACCGCGAGGCAGGCCAGCACGTCGTTGCCGTCGACCCGGATGCCCGGGAAGCCGAAGCCGGAGGCCCGGCGGTACAGCGGGATCTTGGTCTGGGTGGTGGTGGGCTCGGAGATCGCCCACTGGTTGTTCTGGCAGAAGAAGACCACCGGCGAGTTGTAGACCGAGGCGAAGGTGAAGGCCTCGTTGACGTCGCCCTGGCTGGAGGCGCCGTCGCCGAAGTACGCGATCACCGCGTCGTCGGCGCCGTCCTTGGTGATGCCCATCGCGTATCCGGTGGCGTGCAGGGTCTGCGCGCCGATCACGATGGTGTACAGGTGGAAGTTCTTCTCGTTCGGGTCCCAGCCGCCGTGGTTCACACCGCGGAACATGCCGAGCAGGTTCAGCGGGTCGACGTCGCGGCACCAGGCCACGCCGTGCTCGCGGTAGGTGGGGAAGGCGTAGTCGCCCGGTCGCATCGCGCGGCCGGAGCCGACCTGGGCGGCTTCCTGGCCCAGCAGCGAGGCCCACAGGCCCAGCTCGCCCTGGCGCTGCAGCGAGGTCGCCTCGGCGTCGAAGCGACGCACCAGCACCAGGTCACGGTAGAGGGCTCGGAGCTCGTCCGCCTCCACGGTGAGCGGGAAGTCCGGGTGCTCGACCCGCTCGCCTTCCGGGGTCAGCAGCTGTACGAGCTCCGGCTGGGCGTCCTTGGCCGTGGCGCGGACGCCGGGGGCAGCCTTCTTGCGGGCCCTCGCCGTGCTTTTGACGGTCACGTTCACTCCTCGGTCTGTCCGGCCGCCCGGGGTCGCCGGTGACCGGTCCGGTCACCGCCTCGCGGGGCGCGCGTGGGTGTGCGCACCCGCAGCGGGGCAGGTGGTGATCCTTTTCCGACGGCGTCCCTCACGAGAACGTTACCCAGCGTCCGTCCTCGACGCGTCTGCGCTAGGACGTCCTACTTGTTCGGGGTCTACAAACCGCGCGTGTGGCGCAGCTCTCAATTCGGTCGCGTTCAGGACACCAGCGCACGTTATCCGGGCGGAGGCTCCGGCGTAAGGGGGTTACCGGCATCGGTTTCGACCGCTCTGGCCGGATCGTGACCCCGGCGCGGTACGGGCGAGAGGTCTTTCGTAGGGTGATATGGGAGGCTTTGCGCGTGACTGATAACGGACAAATCACGGTATTCCTCCTCGACGACCACGAGGTGGTCCGCCGGGGTGTCCATGAACTCCTCTCCGTCGAGGAGGACATCGAGGTGGTCGGCGAGGCCGGCACCGCCGCCGAGGCGCTGACCAGGATCCCGGCCGTGCACCCCGATGTCGCGGTGCTCGACGTCCGACTGCCCGACGGCAACGGCGTCGAGGTCTGCCGGGAGATCCGCTCCCGGATGCCGGAGATCAAGTGCCTGATGCTGACCTCGTTCTCGGACGACGAGGCCCTGTTCGACTCGATCATGGCGGGTGCCTCCGGCTATGTGCTGAAGGCGATCCGCGGCACCGACCTGATCACCGCGGTCCGGGACGTCGCGGCCGGCAAGTCACTGCTCGACCCGGTCGCCACCAGCCGGGTGCTGGCCCGGCTGCGGGACGGCGGTGAGAAGGAGGACGAACGGCTCTCCCAGCTCACCAAGCAGGAGCGCCGCATCCTGGACCTGATCGGCGAAGGGATGACCAACCGTCAGATCGGCAATGAACTGCACCTCGCCGAAAAGACGGTGAAGAACTACGTCTCCAGTCTGCTCGCCAAGATGGGGATGGAGCGACGGACCCAGGCGGCGGCGTTCGTGGCGCGGCACCAGGCGGACCAGCAGCACTGATACGGGCACAGCACACAACTGACGACCTGTCAAGGACCCCCGCCGAGAGGTCCTAACCTCTGGCTGTGACTTTCAGCCAGACCCTTGCCTGTGCACCAGCCCGTCCCGACCTCACCGCACCCCCGATAGGAACGCTCAGCCCCCCCGTCCCCCACGCGGCGCTCGCCGAGGTCCTGCGCCGCTACCGGGTGGGCCGCCTGCTCACCGCCGAACCCGTCGCCGAAGGCCTGCTGAACCGCGGCTACCGGATCGCCACCGAGGCCGGCGGCTACTTCCTGAAGTGCTACGTCGACGCCGCGACCGCCGGCCGCGAGGCGGTCGCCGGCCACCACCGGGCGATGGCCGCCCTCGCCGCCCTGGGCCTGCCCGTCGAGCCCCCGCTCGCCCTCGCCGAACGGACCGGCACCATCGCCGCGTTCGGCGGCCGGCTGTTCGCCCTCTTCCCCTGGGTGGACGGCGGGCACCGCCACGGAACCGAACTGTCCCCGCCGCAGTGCGCCGAACTGGGCGCGCTGCTCGGCCGGCTGCACGGCGCCCTCGACGAGGTCTGCGCGCCCGTCGCACAACCCTCCGGCTACCGCAGCGCCGATCCGCTCGACAGCTCCGCGCTCGCCCACGACCTGCGCGAACGGGCCCGCGAGCACCACCCCCGCGACGAACTGGACGCGCTGGTCGAGCGCCGGCTCGGCGAACGGCTGGAGCTGCTCGCCGAGCACGCCCACCGGCGTCCCGCCCCGGGGGCCGCCCCGCCCACCGGCTGGACCCACGGCGACTTCCACGGGCTGAACCTGCTGCACCGGGACGGACGGATCGCGGCCGTCCTGGACTGGGACAAGCTCGGGCGGCAGCCGCGCGCCGAGGAGGCCGTCCGCGCGGCCACCCTGGTCCTCAACGACCGCGCCACCGGGGTGCTGGACCTCGTCCGGGTCCGGCACTGGTCCCAGGCCTACCGGGCCACCGGGGCCGCCACCGCCGAGCACCTGGCCGCCGCGACCCACCGGGTCTGGTGGGAGCGGCTGAACGACTTCTGGATGCTCCAGTGGCGCTACCAGCGGGGCGACCACCGGGCCGACCCGCTCTACCCCGCCTCGGCGGGCCAGCTGGCGTGGTGGTGCCAGGAGTACGAGCAGGTCCTGGACGCCTTCGCCAACTGAACCGACGGCCGGCCGTTCCCCGACGGGGAACGGCCGGCCGGATCCGTCAGGGAACGACCGGAGTGGCCGACGGCGGCTTCGGGACGGTGCCGCCGGCAGCGCCCCCGGCACCGCCCCCGGCCGGCGGCGTCTGGCTGCCACCGCCGGTCGGCGGCGGGTTGGTCGCCGGCGGGGCCGTGGCCGGGGGCGTCGTCGCGCCACCGCCGCCCGTCCCCGTGGTCGGGGTGTTGGTCGGCGGGGCGGTGGCCGTCCCGGTCGCCGAGGTGCTCGGGGTCGCCGTCTTGCTGCCGGTACTGCTCGGCGTCGCCGCCGGGCTGGTCGTGTGCTTGCCCGTCGGCTGGCTCGGCGGCTGGGTCTGGTTGCCGCCGTTGTTGCTGGTGTCGGTCTGCTGCGGCTGCTGCGGACGACGCGAGTTCTGCCCGGCCGGGGGCGTGGTCGTGGTCGCACCGGAACTGGGCGTGGTCGCCTCCGGCGCCGTCGACACCACCCCGGTGGTCGGGCCGAGGTCGCTCGGCTTCCCGCCGCCACCGCCGTTGTCGTTGCCGCTCAGCGCCATGGCGATGCCCACGCTGGCCGCGACGGCCACCGCCACGACGGCGGCCACCCAGCGCCACGGACCGCGCCGGCCGCCGCCACCGCGCCCGTGCCCACCGCCGTGCCCGTCGTCCGAGCCGTCGCCGCCGCCGCCGTAGGGCGGGTAGGCGGAGGAGGGCGTGTGCGGGCCGCCCGGCACCTGGTACGGCAGCATCGCCGTCGGGTCGCCAGGGACACCCGCCCCGAGCACCGCCGTCTCGTCCACGCCCAGCGGCGGCATCCCGCCGTGGCCCTGGCCGGCCGCGGCCAGCCCGGCCGTCGCGCCGAGCGGCCAGCCGCCGGTGCCTCCGGTCAGCTCGCGCAGCGCGTGCTCGATGTGCGCGCGGAACTCGTCCGCGTCCTGGAAGCGGTCGTCCGGGTTCTTCGCGAGCGAGCGCAGCACCAGGTGGTCCAGGCCGGCCGGGACCCGCGGATTGGCCTGCGAGGGCGGCACCGGCATGTCCTGCACGTGCTGGTAGACCACCGACAGCGGGGTGTCGCCGGTGAACGGCGGGCGCAGCGCCAGCAGTTCGTAGAGCATGCAGCCGGCCGCGTACAGGTCGGAGCGGTGGTCGACCGGCTTGCCGAGCGCCTGCTCCGGCGAGAGGTACTGCGGGGTGCCCATGACCATGCCGGTCTGGGTCATGGTCGAGGCCGTGCCGGTGAGCGCCCGGGCGATGCCGAAGTCCATCACCTTGACCGCGCCGGTGGTCGTGATGATCACGTTGGCCGGCTTGATGTCACGGTGCACGATGCCGTGCCGGTGGCTGTAGGCGAGCGCCTCCAGCACCCCGGCGATGATGATCAGCGCCTGGTCGACCGGCGGCTCCTCCTCGTCGACCAGCAGCTCGCGGACGGTCCGGCCCTCGACCAGCTCCATCACGATGTACGGCGTCGACTCCTCGCCGACGTACTCCTCGCCGGTGTCGTACACCGCGACGATCGCGTGGTGGTTGAGCGCCGCGACGGCGTGCGCCTCCCTGGTGAAGCGGAGCCGGGCGATCTCGTCCTGGGCCAGTTCACCGCGGAGCAGCTTCACCGCGACGGTCCGCCCGAGCCGGACGTCCTGGGCGGCGAGCACCTCGGCCATGCCGCCCCGGCCGAGCCGGTGGGTCAGCCGGTAGCGGCCGTCACCGACCGTGCCCAGCGGGGCGGCGGTGCCCCGGCCGGGCGTCTGCGGGGCGCCGTACGGCGGGAGCGCGCTCGTGGCGGCGTCGCCACCCGGCTCCGGCATCCTGGGGGCCCCGCCGCCCGGACCGGTCGCCCAGGCCCCGTCGTCGTCCGGATGCTGCGTCTGTGCCATCGCTCCTCGCCCCGGGCCTTCGCTCGGATCGCGGTGCCCTGTCGCTCGTGTCCCCGAACGCTACCGCCTCCGGCGGACCCCCGGAGCACGCGTGTTCCGGGCAGAACCCGTCAGAGCAGGCCATTCCGGTCGGCCCGGCCGTCCGGTCCCGGTGCCGTGACCACCGCGCTCGAGACGCCCCGCGCCCCGTCCTTCGACTGGCCCTCGGCCCGGTTGACCACGATCGCGATGATGATGACCGCCAGCACGATCACACCGACGATGATGCCGATGATCACCAGGGCGGTCGAGCAGCCACCGCTGTTCGACGCGGGCACCGGCTGCGGCTGGAACGGCGGCGCCGGCATCGGGTGCGGCGGCGGGGTGTGCGCCTGCTGCGGGAAGGGCTGCGGCGTGTGCGGGGCCTGGAACACCGGCGGCGGCGTCTGGAACGGCTGCGGCTGCGGGAAGGGCTGCGGCGTGTGCGGGGCCTGGAACACCGGCGGCGGCGTCTGGAACTGCGGCTGCGCGTGCGGCTGGAACGGCTGCGGCTGCATGGGCTGCATGGGCTGGAACGGCTGCGGGGTCTGCGGTGCCTGCGGCGCGGCGTGCACCGACCGCGGACCGTCGGTGATCACCAGCGGGTTGCTGGCCGCCAGCGGGCTGCCGCCGCCCTTGCCGGCCGAGAGCAGCCGCTCGGCCTCGTCCCGCATCGCCGCCGCGCTCGCGAAGCGGTGCGCCGGGTCCTTGCGCAGCGCCGTCGCGACGAACCCGTCGACTGCCGGGGCCAGCCGCGGGTTGAGCGTGGACGGCGCCGGCGGCTCCTCCTGGACGTGCTTGTACGCGATCGAGAAGGCCGAGTCGCCGTCGAAGACCAGCTGGCCGGTGATCATCTCGAAGAGCATCACGCCGACCGAGTAGAGGTCGGAGCGGGCGTCCACCGGCTTGCCCAGCGCCTGCTCGGGCGAGAGGTACTGCGGGGTGCCGACCACCATGCCGGTCTGGGTCATCGAGGTGACCCCGCTCTCCAGCGCGCGGGCGATGCCGAAGTCCATGACCTTGACGTTGCCCTTGCGGTCGAACATGACGTTGCCGGGCTTGATGTCACGGTGCACCAGGCCCATGTCGTGCGAGGCCTCCAGTGCGTTCAGCACACCGATGGTGACCCGCAGCGCCTCCTCGACCGGCATCGCGCCGTGCTGGCCGACCGCCTCGTTGATGGCGTCCCGCAGGCCCTTGCCGTCGATCAGCTGCATCACGATGTACGGCGTGCTGGAGCCGTCCTGGGCGATGTCCTCGCCGCTGTCGTAGACGGTGACGATGTTCGGGTGCTCCAGCCGGGCCACCGCCTGGGCCTCGCGGCGGAACCGCTCCTTGAACGAGTCGTCCCGGCCCAGCTCGGCGTGCATGCTCTTCAGCGCGACCTGCCGGTCCAGCACGCTGTCGTAGGCGAGGTGGACCGAGGCCATACCGCCCTCGCCCAGCACCCGCTGCAGCACGTACCGCCCGTTGCCCAGGGAGTAGCCCTCGGCCGCCGCGTTGCCGTGCTCGCTCATGGTCCTCTGCTCCCCCTCGGTGCGGCCGTACCGCCGCGACCGTGACATTCGGTCTCGTCCGTGCGTGTTTCCGGGCCCGGCCCGCTGGCCTGCCCGACCCCTGTCGCGACGCTCGCCCGGACTGCGACAGGGGGTCAGGGTATCGGCTCGCGGGGACACCGACCGGCCCAGGGCCGACACTGTGTCCAGGTCGCGACCCGGTACCGGTCGGTAGTGCTCGCGCCGCCGGCGCGGCCGGCCGCGCCCCGTGCCGCGCCGCCCCGGCGGGGCCGTGGCGGTACGGGTACGGCCGACGTCCACAGGTGGGCGGACGCCCACGCGTGGAAGGACCGCTACAGGTAGGGACCGGAGCGGATGCCGCGGCCCTCGCCCGGCTCGTCCCCCTCCGGCTCCCCGCCGTGCAGACCGGGCGGCAGCGCCCGCCGCATCTGCTCCAGCTGCGCCCTGGCCGCCATCTGCTGCGCGAACAGCGCGGTCTGGATGCCGTGGAACAGGCCCTCCAGCCATCCCACCAGCTGCGCCTGGGCGATCCGCAGCTCGGCCTCGGTCGGGATCGAGTCCTCGGTGAACGGGAGCGACAGCCGCTCCAGCTCGGCCACCAGCTCGGGAGCCAGGCCCAGCTCCAGCTCCTTGATCGAGCTGGCGTGGATGTCCTTCAGCCGCGCCCGGCTGGCCTCGTCGAGGGGAGCAGCCCGGACCTCCTCCAGCAACTGCTTGATCATGCTGCCGATCCGCATGACCTTGGCGGGCTGTTCGACCATCTCGGTCACCGGCAGTTCACGCGGACCGTCGCCGTCGTCCCCCATCGGGCCGGTCGCCGAACCCACCGGCAGCCCGTCCGGTCCGACGATCAGCACCTTCTGGCCGTCCTGCGGCTGCCCGCCCATGGCCTGGTGGAACTCCTGCGACGAGTACTCGTTCATCGGATTCGTCATGAACCACATTCTCCCTCACTGGGGTTGCCGGGGAGGAGGCCCCCGACCGACCCGCCCCGCCCCGCCCGCCGCCGGTGCCGCGACCAGCCGCCCGCCCGCACCGGGAACGACGCTACGCCCGGGGGCGGGGCCGCGGTATCCGTACGGATACTCAGTTCGCCCCCGGATCCGGAGCACCGGGGGCGGCCCCGTTCCGAGCGCCGGGCGGCCCACGTCCGACCGCCGGGACGCGGTCGGTGGCGGTCAGTGCCGGCGCAGCCGCAGCCCGATCAGGCCCAGCCCGCAGCCGATCAGGCCCAGACCGGCACCCAGCGGCAGCTGGCGGGTGGCGGCGTCGTCCCAGCGGGTGGGCAGCAGGGCCGGGCCGACCAGCACGGCCTGCGGCCCGGGCCGGCCGAGTGCCAGGGTCTCGCCGCCGGAGCCGTCCTCCGGCGCGGCCGACTCCACCGCGCCGTCGGCACCCCCGGCCGCCGGGCCCGGGGCGGCGTCCGCGCCGGTGGCGGAAGGCTGCTCCGGCGCCTGCTCGGCCGCCTGCGCCCGGCCCAGGTCCGGCGCCCCCTCGGGGGCCGACCCGGTGCGCTCGGGCGCCGAGGCGGGACGGTGGCGGCCGTGGCGCTGCTCCCGGTCGGCCCAGGAGGGACCGGGACGGACCCGGCCGACCGCCTGCCACGCCACCGCGGTGGCGGCCGGGACGGCCGCGGACGGCGGCACCGGGGCGGCCGGCTCCGGGGAGGAGGGCCCGGGCACGGTCGGCTCGGGGGAGGGCTCGGCGGGGAAGGGCTCGGACGCGGTCGGTTCGGCGGGGGTCTCCGCGACGGCCGTCGGCTCCGGCTCGGCACCGGCGGACGGCTGTTCCGGCTCCTGCTGCGGATCAGGCACCGGTTCCTGCTGCGGCTCCGGCTCCGGGGAAGCCACCGGGGAGAACCCGTCCGAGGGCGCCGCCGAACCGGACGGCGCCGGGGTCGCCGGCTGCTCCGACGCTTCGGGGGCGGCGGCCCGGACGGGAACGGCACCGACGGCACCGGCCGGCGCGCCCGGCAGGGCGATCGCGGCCGGCCCGAGCACCAGCGGCACGGCGAGCCCGAGCACCGCCACCGCGAGCAGCCGCCGGCCGGTGCGGCGGTGGGAAGGGTGCGGCGGCAGGGCCGCGGGCAGCGGCCCGAGGAACGCGGACGAGGGTGCGGGTGCGGGCACGGTCGAGGTCCTTCCGCGACGGCCGACCGCGCTGGGCGGGGTCGGCGGCGGGACAGCTCCCGTCCAGACTCACACAGTCCGACATTCCGGGCATGTCGTACGGCGGGCCCGGGCGGCCGCCAGGCCCCCGGACCCGCCCGACCCGCGGCCTCAGACCTTCAGGACCACCTTGCCGACCTGCGCCCCGGCCTCCAGCACCCGGTGCGCCTCGGCCGCCTCCGCCAGCGGCAGCACCCGGTAGACCACCGGCCGCACCACGCCCGACTCGACCAGCGGCCAGACGTGCTCGCGCACCGCCGCCACGATCGCCGCCTTCTCGGCCAGCGGCCGCCCGCGCAGATTGGTCGCGATCACCGCGGCGCGCTTGCGCAGCAGGGTGTTGAGATTCAGCTCGCCCTGCACCCCGCCCTGCAGCCCGATGATCACCAGCCGCCCGTTGACCGCCAGCGCGTCCACGTTCCGCGACAGGTACTTGGCGCCCATGATGTCCAGGATCACGTCCGCCCCGGCCCCGCCGGTGGCCTCCCCGAGCACCTCGACGAAGTCCTGCTCGCGGTAGTCGATCAGCACGTCGGCGCCCAGTTCGGCGCAGCGGGCCAGCTTCTCGGGGCCGCCCGCCGTCACGGCGACCCGGGCGCCGACGGCCTTGGCCAGCTGGATCGCCATCGTCCCGATGCCGCTCGCGCCGCCGTGCACCAGCACCGTCTCGCCGGGGCGCAGCCGCGCGGTGAGGAAGACGTTGGACCACACCGTGCAGACCACCTCCGGCAGCGCGGCGGCCTGTTCCGCGGTCAACCCCTTCGGCACCGGGAGCAGTTGGCCGACCGGCACCGCGACCCGCTCCGCGTAGCCGCCGCCGACCAGCAGCGCGCACACCTCGTCACCGACCGCCCAGCCGGCCACCCCGGGCCCCAGCGCGGCGATCCGGCCCGCGCACTCCAGGCCCGGATAGCGCGGACTGCCCGGCGGCGGTTCGTAGAAGCCCTGCCGCTGGAGCAGGTCGGCGCGGTTGACGGCGGTGGCCGCCACCTCGACCAGGACCTCGCCCTCCCCGGGCACCGGGTCCGGCACCTCCGCCCAGCGCAGCGCCTCGGGCCCGCCGGGTTCAGGAATCGTCATCGCATGCATGGACCCGACGCTACTGCGACCCGGCGGCCGGAGGACGGGCCGACCCGCCTGTCAGCCGGCCAGCTCCGGGAGCACCACCGCTCCGGGCAGCGCGGCCGCCGCCCGGCCCGGCAGGATCAGCTTGCCCCGCCGCCGCCCGCTGCCCACCAGGACGAACGGGGCCGCCGCGACCGCCGCGTCGACCAGCAGCGGCCAGCCCGCCGGAAGCCCGACCGGGGTGATCCCGCCGTACTCCATGCCGGTCGCCCCGACCGCGGCGTCCATCGGGGCGAACGAGGCCTTGCGGGCGTCCAGGTGCTTGCGGACGGCCCGGTTGACGTCGACCCGGGTGGTCGCCAGCGCCAGGCATGCGGCCATGGTGGTCTCCCCGCCGCGCCGGGCGGCGACCACCACGCAGTTCGCCGAGGCCTCCAGCGGCACCTCGTAGGTCTCGCAGAAGACGGCGGTGTCGGCCTTCTCCGGGTCGGTCTCGACGTAGAGCACCGAACCGGCGGCCTCCCGGTCCGGCCAGGCCGCCAGTGCCTCGGCCACCGGGGCCGCCAGCCGGTCGGCCACCTCCAGCGCGGTGGCGTGGAACTCGAAGGCGCCGAAGGGGAGCGGTGGTTGATCACTCATGACGGACGACCCTACGCCTGGGCGGCCGACTTGATGACGATCACCCGGTCCGTGAGTTGCAGGGTCTGCGCCTCCGGCTCGGTGTAGTTGATCACCCTTCGGCCGCGGACCACCGCGACCACCAGGTCCTCGCACTCGCGCGGGCTGTGCCCGGCCTCGGCCCGGGTGACCGGGCGCTCGACCACGTCCAGGCCGTCGCCGTAGGTGAGCAGGTCCTCCATCACCGCGCCGGTGTGCGGGCTGAGCATCGACATGCCGAGCAGCCGGCCCGCCGCGCTGGAGCTGGTCACCACCACGTCGGCGCCGCTCTGCCGCAGCAGCGGGGCGTTCTCGTCCTCGCGCACCGCCGCCACGACGGTGGCCGTGCGGGTGAGCTGGCGGGCGGTCAGGGTGATCAGGGCGGCGGTGTCGTCCCGCTCCGGCGCCACCACCACCCGGGCGGCGGTGGGGAGTCCGGCCCGCAGCAGGGTGTCGGTCCTGGTGGCGTCGCCGAGCACGGCCACCAGACCGTGCTGGGCCGCCTGGTCGACCGCCTTGCGCTGCGGGTCGACCACCACGATCTCCTCCTTGCGCACCCCCTGCAGGATCAGGGTGTCGATCGCGCTGCGGCCCTTGGTGCCGTAGCCGATCACGACGGTGTGCTCGCGCACGGTGGACCTCCATCGGTTCAACCGCCACTGCTGACGGGTGCGTTCGGTGAGCACCTCCAGGGTGGTGCCGACCAGGATGATCAGGAACAGCACCCGCAGCGGGGTGATCACGAAGATGTTGGTGAGCCGGGCGGTGTCGCTGTACGGGGTGATGTCGCCGTAGCCCGTGGTGGAGAGCGTCACCGTGGCGTAGTAGGCCGAGTCCAGCAGGCTCACCCCGCCCCCGGCGTTGTCGTTGTAGCCCTCGTGGTCCACCCAGACGATCAGCGTCGTGGCCACCAGCACCGCCAGGGCCAGCAGCAGCCGGAAGCCGACCTGCCGCAGAGCCGGGGCGCTGCGCCGGGCGGGCAGCACGATCCCGGCGTCCGCCCAGGGCTCCGCCTCCGCCGCGGCCCGGCCGGAGAAGCGGCCGAACCCCCGTCCGCCGCCGGTGCTCACGGCGCCTCCAGCAGTTCGACCGCGGCACCGGCCGCCGCGCCGCCCGGCGGCACCACGGCGAGCGCCTCCGCCAGCGCGATCCCGCGCAGCATCGCCGGTCCGTCGTAGGGGAGTTGGACCACCCCGTGGGCGGTCCGCCGGACCGGCAGCAGCCGGGTGTCCACCGGGTGTCCGGGCAGGGCGGCGACGGCCACGGCCCGGACCGGTTCGCCGGGGCCGCGCCCGGCCAGCGCGTGCAGCAGCGGCAGGGCGAGGGTGACCGCCCCCGCGACCGCGGCCAGCGGATTGCCCGGCAGACCCACCAGATGACGCCCGCCGGGCAGTTCGGCCAGCAGCATCGGATGGCCGGGGCGGACGGCGACCCCGTCCACCAGCAGCCGGGCGCCGACCTCGGCGAGCGCCCGGTGCAGGAAGTCCACCGGACCGGCCGCCGTCCCTCCGGTGGTGACCACCACGTCGGCGGTGGAGTGCCGCAGCGCGTCCCTGAGCAGTCCGAAGTCGTCACGGACGGCGCGCGGTTCGCCGGTCTCCGCGCCGGCCGCCCGCAGCCACGGCGGCAGCAGCGGACCGAGTGCGTCCCGGACCAGGCCGGGTCGGGGCAGGCCGGAGCCGAGCAGTTCGTCGCCGAGCACCAGCAGCTCCACCACCGGGCGCCGGTGCACGGCCAGCAGGTCGTGGCCGCCGGCCGCGGCCAGGCCGAGCACGGCCGGACCGATCCTGGTCCCGGCCGGGAGCAGTTGCTCGCCGCGCCGGCACTCCTGGCCGCGCGGGCGGACGTCCTGGCCGGTGGTCAGCGCGCCGGGGACGCGCTCGCGCAGCAGCGGGCCGTCCGGTTCCCCGTGTTCGCGGCGGAGCACGGCGGTGGCGCCCGGGGGGAGCTGGGCGCCGGTGGCGATCTCGACGGCGGCGCCGTCGGCCAGCGGGCCGTCCGCGGGGCGCCCGGCCAGCAGTCGGCCGGACACCCGCCAGGGGCCGGGCCCGGCCACCGCCCAGCCGTCCATCGCCGAGGTGTCGAAGGCGGGCAGGTCGGTGAGCGCGGTCAGCGGCTCGGCGAGGGTGCGGCCGAGCGCC
>NZ_JAIY01000004.1:574082-574521 GCF_000710405.2 Kitasatospora sp. MBT66
CGGCGGCTGGTCGAGCACGACGAGGTCCTCCACCGCGCTCACGGCTGCCCCTGGTCCGTGGCCGCGGCGGCCCAGCGCTCGGCGAGCGCGGCGGCCCGCCGGGACGCCTCGGCGACCGCCTCCGGCCCGCCGCCGCGCGACGCTGCGGCGTACCCGATCAGAAAGGTGGTCAGCGGGGCGGCGGGCCGGTCCACCCCGTGCGCGACCACCCGGGCCAGGTCGAGCAGACCCTTGACATCGACGTCCAGGTCGATGCCCAGCTCGGTACAGGCCTCGGCGATCCAGTCATCCAGCGTGCGCTCCATGCGGACATGCTGCCTGATCGGCGGTTTCCCCGGGATGTTTGCCCGGTGAGCGCCGCGCGTCGTTTCCCGCACACCGGGGTGCGCAGCGGGGTGAGGACCCCTGGTGGCTGTCGCTAGTGGCTGTCGCGCTCCCG
>NZ_JAIY01000004.1:574650-608565 GCF_000710405.2 Kitasatospora sp. MBT66
GGCCAGCGCGGTGCGCAGGGCGGCGGTGCGGTAGGCGGCGGCGAGCGGCTGGTCGCGGCCGGCGGCGTCGACCAGGACGACCGCCTCGGTGTCCGGCCCGGCCTCGTCGAGGGCGGTGACCAGCCGGTGGACGGTGCGCTCGTCGAGGAAGGGCAGGTCGGCGGCGAGCAGCAGCACCAGTTCGGCGGTGACCTCGGCGAGGCCGGCCGCGACGGCCGCCACCGGTCCGCCGCCGGGCGGGTGCTCGCGGGTACGGCGGACCCCGGGGCGGGTGGTGGGGCGGGCCGGGCCGACCACCACGGTGGTCCCGGCGCCCGCGCAGGCGGCGAGCACCCGGTCCAGCAGGGTGGTCTCGCCGACGGTCAGGGCCGGCTTGTCCGCGCCGCCGAGCCGGCGGGCGGCTCCCCCGGCCGGGACGATCACGTCGTACGGCGTCATGCCGCCAGTATCCGCCGCCGGCTCAGTCGGCGGTCGGGCCGGGCGCTTCCCGGTCGGCCGGGCCGTCCGCATCGCCCGGGTCCTCCGCGTCCGCGTCGTCCGCGTCCTCCGCGTCGTCCACGGCGGCGTCGTCCAGGTCGACGGCCGGAGCCGCGGCCGAGGTGTCGGTGGCAGTGTCGGTGGCAGTGTCGGCAGCGGCGCGGGCGGCGGTGTTGGCGGCCGCGCTCAGCTCCAGCACGGCCGGCAGGGTGAGCTCCCCGTACCGCTCGTTCACGGCCGCGACCAGCGCCTCCGTGTCGTCCGGGTGCTCGGCCAGCAGCCGGTCGAAGTCCTGCAGGTACTCCCCGGTGAAGGCGAGCACCCGGGCCGCGTCGTCGCCCTGGTCAGGCGCGCGGTGTCCGGCGATCACCCGCTCCACGCCGAGTTCGGCGATCCGGCCGAGGTTGCGGACCCACTCGGTGCGGCGTTCCGGCGTGGTGTCGGCGGTCCAGACGTGGGTGCCGTTGTAGACGAAGTCGCCGGCGATCACGGTGCGGATGCTGGGCACGTGCACCACGGTGGAACCGTCGCAGTCGCCCTGTCCGAGCAGCAGCACCGGGATCGCCTGCCGGTCGATCATCAGCGGCTGGGGGAGCAGCGGGGCCGGGACCAGCGGATGGTCCGGGATGTCGTCCCCGAACACCGGCTTCCACTGGGCGACCTTCGCGGCGGCGGTGCGCAGGATGCCGTCCACGACCGGCGGCGCGGCCAGCAGCCGGGCGTCCGGGAAGAGCCGCAGCACCTCCTCGGCGCCGAAGTAGTGGTCGGGGTGGTGGTGGGTGACCACGATGGCGAGCAGCCGGCGGCCCTTGCCCGCGACCCATTCGGCCAGCTCGCGGCCGGCACTGCGGGTGAGCTGGGCGTCGACCAGGATCGCCGTGTGCTCGCCGAGGATCAGCGTGGAGGTGGCGAAGAAGGCCGACTCGGGGCCGGTGAAGACGGCCACCTCCAGCGGCCGGACCGGCGCCCCGGCGGTGTTCTGGTCGGACGGGGACGGCGTCACTGGTTGCTCCCTCTGGTTCGGCTGCCCCGGTCTCGGTCCGGCTCGGCGGTGGTGGTGTGCGGTGCGTGCTGGTGTGCGGTGCGTGGTGGTATGCGGTGGTGGCGGGTACGGCGGCCCCCGGCACGGCCGGGCCTCGCGCCCTACAGCATGGGAGCAGCGCACGCCGAAAACGCGGAAGGCGCGCCCGAAGGGGCACGCCTTCCCGCTCACGTGTCCGGGTGGCCCGGCGGCGTCAGCGCTTCCCGCCGGTCAGCCGGGCGAAGCGGTCGGCGACGCCCCAGGAGGTCACCCGCCAGAGCGCCTCGACCACGATGTTCCGGCTCATCTTGGACGCGCCGAGCTCCCGCTCGACGAAGGTGATCGGCACCTCGGCCACCTTGAAACCGGCCTTCACGGTGCGCCAGGCCAGGTCGACCTGGAAGCAGTAGCCGGCCGAGGCGACCTCGTCCATGCCCAGGCCCAGCAGGGTCTCCTTGCGGAACGCCCGGTAGCCGCCGGTGACGTCCCGGATCGGCACGCCGAGCATCAGCCGCGAGTAGGTCGAGCCGGCCCGCGAGAGCAGCAGCCGGGACTTCGGCCAGTTCACCACCCGGCCGCCGGGCACCCAGCGCGAGCCGAGCACCAGGTCGGCGCCGCGCAGCGCGGTCAGCAGCCGCTCCAGCTCCTCGGGCCGGTGCGACCCGTCGGCGTCCATCTCGACGAGCACGTCGTAGCCCTCGTCGATGCCCCAGCGGAAGCCGGCCAGGTAGGCCGCGCCCAGACCCTCCTTGCCCTTGCGGTGCAGGACGCGCACGTGGGAGTCCTCGGCCGCCAGCTTGTCGGCGAGCTCACCGGTGCCGTCCGGGCTGTTGTCGTCGGCGACGAGGATGTGCACCTCGGGGACGGCGGCGCGGACCCGGCCGACGATGCGCTCGACGTTCTCCACCTCGTTGTAGGTGGGGATGATCACCAGCACCCGGCCGAGATCAGCAAAACTCTGCTGGTTGACGGTCACGTACTAACCTCTCGGCCGGTGGCGGGAAGTGCCAGTCACCGTTGCCCGCACTCATCAGGACTCACAGCCCCGGCCGGCACCCGCCGACTGGGGGACACTGTGGAAAACACTGGGTCCTGGCATCCTACTACCGCGTTCTCGAACCGACCCGCCGCCCGAGGCACTCCCCACCGGCCTCCGGCGTTTCCCCTGCGGAGGCACCGGTCGGCTAGGGTCGATGCCCGGCCTTTGCCCGGATGCCCACCGTCAGCACCGCCCGCGGGGCGCCGCCCGGCGGCGAGGCCCGCCAGCCCACCGCAGCAAAGGAGCAGGACCGCGCCCATGGACAAGCTCGTCAACACCGTCCGCCCGTACGCCTGGGGATCCGTCACCGCGCTCCCCGAGCTGCTCGGGCAGGAGCCGACCGGCGAACCGCAGGCCGAGCTCTGGATGGGCGCGCACCCCGGCGACCCCTCCCGGGCCGACCGGGGCGAGGGGCCGCGGCGGCTGGACGAGCTGATCGCGGCGGATCCCGAGGGCGAGTTGGGGGCCGCCTCGGTGGCCCGGTTCGGGCCCACCCTGCCGTTCCTGCTCAAGGTCCTCACCCCGGGCATCCCGATCTCCATCCAGGCCCACCCCTCGCTCGACCAGGCCCGGGCCGGGTTCGCGGCCGAGAACGCCCTGGGGATCCCGCTGGACGCCCCGCACCGCAACTACCGGGACGCCAACCACAAGCCCGAACTCATCTGCGCCCTCGGCGACTTCGACGGACTGTGCGGCTTCCGCCGGCCCGCCGACGCGGCCGCGCTGCTGGCCGGTCTCGGCGTCCCCGCACTGGAGCCGGTGATCGCCCCGCTCCGGGCCGACGACGAGTCCGAGGCGCTCAGCGGCGCCCTCGCCGCCGCACTGGGCCTGGAGGGCCCGGCCGCCGAGGCCGTGGTCCGGGACACCGCCGAGGCGGTCGGCAAGGCGGCCGCCGAGGACCCGGACGGGCCGTACGCGCCGTACGTCCGGATCGCCCGGGACTTCCCCGGCGACCGGGGGCTGATCGCCGGACTGCTGCTCAACCACGTCCTGCTGCGCGCCGGCGAGGCGCTCTACCTGGGCGCCGGCGTCCCGCACGCGTATCTGCACGGCGTCTGCGTCGAGCTCCAGGCCAACTCGGACAACGTGCTGCGGGCCGGCCTCACCCCCAAGCACATCGACGTGCCCGAGCTGCTCGAGGTGGTCGTGTTCGCCGCCACCGCGCCCGAGCCGCTGCTGCCGGTCACGGTGGACACGACGCCGGGCGAGGAGCTCTACCCCGTGCCGATCGACGAGTTCCGGCTCTCCCGGTTCGTCCTCGACGGCCGGGAGCGGACGCTGCCCGGCGACGCGCCGCAGATCCTGCTCTGCACGGCGGGCACGGCCCGGCTGGCCTCGGCCGACGGCGACAGCCTGGAGCTGGCCCGCGGCGAGTCCGCCTTCCTCCCGGCCACCGGCGCCGCGATCCGGCTGACCGGTACCGGCGCCACCGTCTTCCGGGCCACCGTCACGCTCTGAGCCGTCCGTCCCCGCCCCCGGCGAAAGTACCGGGGAACGGGGACGGGAAACGGAGCAGGTGTGCCCGAACGGGCCTCAGCCCGTCGAGGCTCCCGCCTCCACGGGCACCCGGGCGCCCGCCGGCTCGGCCGGTGCCGGAACGGCGGCCGGGCGGGCCGCTCCGTCCGTCGGGCCGTCCCCGGGTCCGTCCGCAGGTCCCGCGGGGAACTTCCGCTCCAGCGCCTTCAGCGCCTTGCGCCCCAGCTTCTGGAACGGCAGCTCCACCAGCCGGTACAGCAGGTAGGCGGCGACCAGCGAGATCGCCAGGTACTCGACCGTCCAGAGCGTCTTGGCGCCGGCGGTCTCCGGCATCGGGTTCGCCAGGTGCGGGCGGATGGTGTGCAGCAGCGGCACGTGCAGCAGGTACAGCGAGAAGCTGACCGAGCCGAGCCAGGTCAGCGGCTTCGGGAAGCGCTTCTTGCGCAGCAGCATCGCCGCCAGGAAGGTGGCCCAGGCGCCCGTGAACGACAGCGACCAGGCGACCCAGCCCGAGTTCCAGGTGTTCAGCTCGACACCGTTGCGGTTGTACATCCAGCCGATCGCGACTCCGGAGACCACCACGAACCCGCAGCACAGCCAGGCCTGGGCCCGGTCGATCTGGCCGTGCTCGGCTCGGTACAGCACGGTGCCGGCGAACATCGTGGCGAAGATCAGCAGGGTCTCGAAGACGGGGGCGCGGCTGTTGAGGAACAGCAGCACCAGCGCCAGGCCGGCCACCAGCAGGGCGCCGATCCGGGCCAGCGCCGGGTTGCCGCTGAGCATGCACAGGAAGCCCATCACCACGATCAGCACGGCCGCCAGCACCAGGTGCCGGGTCGCGTCCACGGACTGGGCGAGCGTGGAGCTGGCGAGCGATCCGCCGAACACCAGGGCGATCGCGGCGAAGGTCACCGCGATGGTGCCGCTGCGCCGGTGCCAGCCGAGCGTGAACAGGCCGGTGACCAGGAAGTAGAAGACCATCTCGTAGGTGAGGGTCCAGGTCACGCCCATGCCGTTGATGACGTTCAGCATGTCCTGGAGCATGGTCGCGTTCGCGGCCAGCGAGATGAGGTTGTGGCCGGTACGGAAGAGCGCCACCGATCCGTCGCCCTCGGGCAGCATCAGGAGCGACACCGCGAAGGCGGCGATCAGCGCCGGGTAGATCCGGAACAGCCGGCCCACCCAGAACGCCCGGACGTCGCCCCGGCGTTCCAGCGAGGCGGGGATGATGTAACCGCTGACCAGGAAGAACAGCATCACGCCGTACAGTCCCAGGTCGAAGTGGTCCCAGACCGCCCCACCGAACGGCAGCAGCTCCAGGATGCCGAAGTGGTGCAGGGCCACGACCAGGGCCGCGATGCCGCGCAGGGCGTCCAGCCAACCGAGGCGGGCACCGGCGGAGGCCGCCGCACCGCGGTCGGCTCTCCGGAATCGGCCGGGGAGCTGCAGTCGTATGAGATTCACGGCATGGACAGTAGCCCATCCGTTCGGAACTCATCGTCCCCGGAGCACCCCGTTCCGCGCCCGGGAGCCCGGGCGGCGGCACGCCCCTCCGGACCCCGGACGGAGCGACGCCGACGGGTCAGCCGGCGGGTCGGGCCGACAGGGCGGTGGCGGGCTCCCGGGCGGGCCGCGGCGGCCCGGCCGCTCCACCGGTGTCCTTCCGGGGCAGCCCGAGGTTCTTGAGCTTCAGCGCGGGCTTCTCCACCAGGTACCAGGAGAGCACCGCGGCGACGAGGGCCAGCACGACGGAGGCGCCGGTGTAGACGGCGTACCCGTGCCTCTGCACGTGCCAGAGGGCCAGGCCCTGCTGGATCGGGAACGCGTAGATGTAGACGCCGTAGGAGAAATCGGCCTTGGCGCCGACCTTCGTCAGCGGGCGGGGCATCCGGCAGGCGAGCCAGATCAGCAGGTAGGCGAGGGCCGGCAGTCCGATCAGGTAGAAGCCGCCGTACCGGGCGCTCCCCACCAGGAGGGCGAAGGACAGCAGGGCCGCGATCCCGTTCATCCGCAGCTGCTTCTTGTAGAGCTCGGCGACCGCTCCGAGACCGAACAGCAGCCCCAGCGGCACGAGCTTGTCCATGCCGATCGTGCCGAGGAAGGGGAGTCGCCAGTCCGGCAGTGCCGTCGGGATGTAGATGGGCGACCGCAGACCGGGACCGTGGATCGCGAGGTAGACCATGTAGCAGTACAGGGCGACGACCGTTGCGAGCACGACCCAGCGCGCCCGGTGGAGCACGGTCAGTGCGGCGAGGGCCGCGACCACCAGGTAGCAGAGCACCTCGTAGGCGAGCGACCAGAGCGAGCCGTTGAATCCGGAGTCGGCGTTGTGCGACAGCAGCCCGGAGATCCCCGGCTGACCGGTGCCGATCGACCAGTTCGCCATGACGTACTGCCAGGGGCCCTGGGGGTGCGACCAGAAGCCGTCCAGCAGGTGTTCCCGACGGGCCACGAGCGGCGCGACGACGAAGGCCGTGACCATCAGGCAGACCCACAGGCCCGGCAGGATCCGGATGGCCCTGTTCCACACGAAGCGTGCCGTGCTGAGCCGGACGCCGCTGCCCGTGATCAGGAAACCGGAGAGCACGAAGAAGCCGGCCACCGCCAGACCTCCCAGCTCCACCTGGTTGCGGGACCAGTGCGCCCCGATGCTTCCCCTGCGCACGCCCAGCGGCATGGCGTGGGCGAAGATCACCGAGAGGGCGAGCAGGAGCCGCAGCAGACCGAACCCGTTCTCCCGGCCCAGCGCTTCCGACAGTGGCTGGGTGCCGAACACGGCGGATCTGAGGCTCGATATTCGGGACATGTGGGGGCATTCCTACGGCGTGGGGGGGCGACACCGGGAGCGGAGTCACGGCGAGGACAGTAGCCCATCGGCGGGACCCGTCCCCCTGGGCCCACCCGGCCCGGTCCGGCGGGGAGAAACGCCGGGAAACGCCCGGGAGCGGCCTGGTGAGGCCGCTCCCGGGGTGCGGTCGCCCGCCGGGGATCAGCGGTTCATGTAGAAGCCGAACAGGTCGACGACCAGATCGGCGTTGCCGCCGCTGGCGTTCCAGAAGTCGATGATCCCGTTGACGCCGGGGTCCGCCTGGACCAGGTTCGGCACGGTCTCGCCGGCCTTCCAGTTCAACGTGGAGGCGTTCGGCTTGGTGGGCCAGGCGTAGGTGCCGTCCTGGTACCGGTCGATGCTGTTCGGGTCCGGGAAGACCGTCAGGTGACCGTCGGTCTGGGTGTTGGTCACCGTGCTGTTGAGCACGAAGCCGGTGAACTCCGGGGCGCCCACGCCCAGACCCATGTAGAGGTAGCCCTGGCTGGAGATCGAACCGCCCTCCACGTTCCGGGTGTCCGCGAGGCGCACCGGGGAGCTCGGGACGTAGGCGCTGCCGCCGGCCGCGTAGTAGCCGACGACGTCCACGATCACGTCCGAGGCGCCCTGGGCACCGTTGAGCACCTGGATCCGGCCCGACGCGTCCACCGGCACGATCACCGAGTTGGCGATGGTCTGCCCGCGGCGGAAGTTGAGGTTGGACACGCTCGGCGCCTGGCGGTCGCCCGGGTAGACGGTCAGGTGGCCGTCGCTCTGCGGGTCGGTCACCGTGACATTGAGCGCCACCGCGCTCACCCCGGCCGGAATGCCCGCCTGGCCCGCCGTCCGGACCGGGAAGGAGGTCCATCCGGGCACCTTGCCCTGGCCCTCACGGGTGTCCACCAGCCGGGTCGGGCCGACCGGGGTGTAGCCGGCGGCCTCCGAGCTGGTGAAGTAGCCCGCGATGTCGGCGAGCAGGTCGACGGCGGCGCCGCCCCGGTTGTACAGGTTGACGTAGCCGTCGGCGCCGACCGGGACGATGGCCAGGTTGGGGACGGTCTGCCCCGGGGTGTAGTTGACGTTCGAGGTCTCCGGACGGGTCTCCTCACCGGGGTAGGCGATGATGTGGCCCGCGCCGCCGGTCGGGTCGACGACGGTGAGGTTGAGCGCCACCGCGGTCACCCCCTCCGGGATCCCGCCGTTGCCGGCGATCTTCACCCGGGTCTCGGCCCAGGGCTGCACCCGGCCCGCCGGGGCGCCGGTGCCGTCGCGGGTGTCGAGCAGCCGGGTCGGACCGTACGGGGTGAACTTGGTACCGGCGGTGGCGACCGTGACGCTGTTGGTCGTGGTCTCGCCGTTGCCGTCCGAGACCGTGACCGTGACCGTGTACTGGCCGAGGGCGGCATAGTCGTGGTCGTGGATGCCCTGACCGGTGCCGACCCCGTTGATGCGGTCCGAGGTGCCGTCACCCCAGTCGACCACCAGGTCGAGCGGCGCGATGTCGCTGTTGATCCAGGTGATCGCCTGGACGCTGCGGGCGCTGGTGCCGTAGACGCCGACGCCCACGGCCAGGCTGTTGTTGGCCGTCGCGGCGGCGGCCCCCTGGGCCTTGGCGGCCTTGCTCTGCTGCCGCACCGAGGCCTCGGCGGGGCTACGGACAGTGCCGAAGGCGGAGGAGGCGATGTCGCCGAGCGACTTGGCCGGCTTGGCCGGCACGGCGCCCGCGGCCGGGTGGGCCGGGGCCCCCGCAGTACCGGTTCCGGCCGCGACTGCGAGGCCGGGACCGACGACCAGGCTCGTCACCACGGCGGCGGCGACGATGATGTGACGGTGACTGAGCACCGTACCCCCCAAGGGTGTTGTCGAACGAAGCACCGAACAGGTGCTCGCGCAGGCTACTGAAGGACCGCGTACGGAGCAACGGTTTTCCGACAGTCCCGATCCCTGGGCGGGGGCGTACCGGACAGAACGGTCCGGACCGACCGCAGGACCGCTCGTGGAGCGGTCCTGCGGTCACTAAATGTCACTCTCGGTCACCAGCGGACCGGTGGCGGGCGACGGTCGCGGATCAGTCGCGGGTCATGTCGACGAAGCGCGAGTAGTGGCCCTGGAAGGCCACGGTGATGGTGGCGGTCGGGCCGTTACGGTGCTTGGCCACGATGAGGTCGGCCTCGCCGGCGCGGGGGGACTCCTTCTCGTAGGCGTCCTCGCGGTGCAGCAGGATGACCATGTCCGCGTCCTGCTCGATCGAGCCGGACTCACGCAGGTCGGAGACCATCGGCCGCTTGTCGGTGCGCTGTTCGGGACCACGGTTCAGCTGGGACAGCGCGATCACCGGCACCTCCAGCTCCTTGGCCAGCAGCTTCAGGTTTCGCGACATGTCGGAGACCTCCTGCTGACGGTTCTCGGCCCGGCGGGAGCCGCCGGACTGCATCAGCTGGAGGTAGTCGATGACGACCAGTTTGATGTCGTTGCGCTGCTTGAGCCGGCGGCACTTGGCGCGGATCTCCATCATCGACAGGTTCGGCGAGTCGTCGATGAACAGCGGCGCCTCGCTGACGTCGGGCATCCGGCGGGCGACCCGGGTCCAGTCGTCATCCGTCATCGAGCCGGAGCGCATGTGGTGCAGCGCCACCCGCGCCTCGGCGGAGAGCAGACGCATGGCGATCTCGTTGCGGCCCATTTCGAGCGAGAAGATCACGCTCGGCAGCTTGTGGTGGATCGAGCAGGCCCGGGCGAAGTCCAGCGCCAGGGTGGACTTGCCCATCGCGGGACGGGCCGCGATGACGATCATCTGGCCGGGGTGGAGCCCGTTGGTGAGCGCGTCGAAGTCGGCGAAGCCGGTCGGGACGCCGGACATCTGGCCGTTGCGGGAGCCGATCGACTCGATCTCGTCGAGGGCGCCCTCCATGATGTCGGCGAGCGGGGCGTAGTCCTCGTTGGTGCGCTGCTCGGTGACGGCGTAGATCTCCGCCTGGGCCGCGTTGACGATCTCGTCGACGTCGCCCTCGGCGGCGTAGCCCATGCCCGCGATCCGGGTGCCCGCCTCGACCAGCCGGCGCAGCACCGCGCGCTCGTGCACGATCTGCGCGTAGTACTCGGCGTTGGCGGCGGTCGGGACGGAGTTGACCAGGGTGTGCAGGTAGCCGGGGCCGCCGACCCGCTGGAGCTCGCCGCGCTTGGTCAGCTCACCGGCGACGGTGATCGGGTCGGCCGGCTCGCCACGCGCGTACAGGTCGAGGATCGCGCCGTGCACCAGCTCGTGCGCGGGGCGGTAGTAGTCGGCGGGCTTGAGCACCTCGACCACGTCGGCGATGGCGTCCTTGGACAGCAGCATGCCGCCGAGGACGGACTGCTCGGCCGCGAGGTCCTGCGGGGGGACCCGCTCGAAGCCCTCCAGGCCGCCCTCCCCGGAGCGCTCGTCCTCGCCGCCCTGGCGCCGCTTGCCGTCCCGCTGGAAGCCGCCCGAACCGCCGGAGCCACCGGAACCGCCCTTGCCGCCCTTCTGGAAGCCGCCGCCCTCTCCCTTGCCCTGGCCGTTGCCGCGGGCACGCGAGACCGGCAGCCGGTCGCCGGGACCGTCCGGGAAGGGGGCGTCGGCGAAGGCACCGACCGGGAAGGGGTCGTCGGCACCCTGCCAGTCGTCCTCCGGCGGGGGCGGGGCGTCGTGGTCGTCGTACTGGGGGCCGGTCACGCGTGTTCCCCGATCAGCGAGTGGTGCGAGTTGGAGCGGGCCTTGCCGGTGGCGGCCGGGAGGGAGCGGAACCCGACTCCCCGCCACCGCATTTCTACGCCACCGCACCGACAAATCGGACGCCGGGGCGGGTGGGAGTGTCGGCCGGAGGCCCCACGCTAAGGCGCCGGGAGCCTTTCGGCCAAGGCGGTTATCCACAGGGGGTGTGGACGAGCGGCCGCTGGCTGTGGAGAAGTACCGCAAACCTGTGGACGCCCCTGTGGAAAGCCCTGTGGATAACCAGACCATCGATCCACCGTCAACTCGCTGACCTGGGATTCCCTCCTCCAGGGCCTGTGCATGAGAAATTCTTCACACACAGTCGGGTGGCGGTGGACACAGACCCGGACGGCCCAGTCGCCCAGGCGTACGAGTAAGCTGCAAAACCCCCTGGCGGCGCTTACCTGTGGATGAGTAGCCTGGACCCCATGACCCTCACCGCCGACCGCCGCCGCCACGACCGGGAGATCCTCGCCCTCGCCGTCCCCGCCTTCGGCGCCCTGGTCGCCGAGCCGCTCTTCCTGATGGCCGACTCCGCCATCGTGGGCCACCTCGGCACGGCCCAGCTGGCCGGTGTCGGCGTCGCCTCGGCCGCCCTCACCACCGCGACCGGGGTGTTCGTCTTCCTCGCCTACGCCACCACCGCCGCGGTCGCCCGCCGGATCGGCGCCGGGGACCGCCGGGCCGCGATCCAGCAGGGCATCGACGGAATCTGGCTGGCCCTGGCGCTCTCCGCCGCCGTGGTCGCGCTGACCCTGCTGCTGGCCCCCCGGGTGGCCGACGTCCTCGGCGCCTCGGCGACCGCCGCCCCGTACGCGGTGACCTATCTGCGGATCAGCGCGCTCGGCATCCCGGCCGTCCTCATGGTGATGGCCGCCACCGGGGTGCTGCGCGGCCTCCAGGACACCCGGACCCCGCTCTACGTGGCCGTCGCCGGGTTCGCCGCCAACCTCGGACTGAACGCCGGCCTGGTCTACGGCGCCGGGCTCGGGGTGGCCGGCTCGGCCTGGGGCACGGTGATCGCCCAGACCGGCATGGCCGCCGTCTACGTGTTCGTGGTGGTGCGCGGGGCCCGCCGGGAGCGGGCCTCGCTCCGGCCGGACGCCGCCGGGATACGCGCGAGCGCCAGGGCCGGCGGGCCGCTGATGGTCCGCACCCTGAGCCTGCGCGCGATCCTGATGATCGCCACCGCGGTGGCCGCCGGTCTCGGTGACAAGGAGATCGCCGCGCACCAGATCGCCATGACGGTGCTGCTGTTCATCGCCTTCGCGCTGGACTCCATCGCGATCGCCGGCCAGGCGATCATCGGCCGCTACCTGGGCGCCTCGGACATTCCGGGTACCCGGGCGGCCACCCGGCGGATGATCGAGTGGGGCGTCGGCGCCGGGGCGGTGCTGGGCGTGCTGATCGTGGTCGCCCGGCCCCTGTACGTCCCGCTGTTCACCCCGGACCCGGCGGTGCAGCAGGAGCTGAACACCGTCCTGCTGCTGCTCGCGCTCTGCCAGCCGGTCTCCGGGCTGGTCTACGTCCTGGACGGCGTACTGATGGGCGCGGGGGACGGCACGTACCTGGCCCGGGCGATGCTCGCCACGCTCGTCGTGTTCGCCCCGGCAGCGCTCGCGGTGCCGGCCAGCGGCACCGGGCTGGCCGGGCTCTGGTGGGCGCTGAACCTCTTCATGCTGGTCCGCGCCGGCTTCCTGGCCGCGCGGGCCCGGGGCGGCAAGTGGCTGGTCACCGGCGCCGTCCGGAACTGAGCCCCGACGCCCTGCGGGGCGTACCGGTTCGGGGCCCCGGAACGACCGAGGGCCGGCCTCCCCCGAGGGGGAGACCGGCCCTGCGGCCACTGCTACGGCGTTGTCGCTGATCAGGCGGCGACGACGGCGATGTCCAGGTTGGCCTGGACGTCCGAGTGCAGCTTGACCGAGACCTTGTGGGTGCCCACGGTCTTGATCGGCGAGGCGATCGCGACGGCGCGCTTGTCGACCGCCGGGCCGCCGGCGGCCTTGATGGCCTCGACGACGTCGGCCTGGGTCACCGAGCCGAACAGACGGCCGGCGTCGCCCGAGCGAACGGCCAGCTTGACCTGGACGCCCTCGAGCTTGCCCTTGACCTCGTTGGCGGCCTCGAGGGTCTGGATCTGGTGGATCTTGCGGGCGCGACGGATGGCGTCGACGTCCTTCTGACCACCCTTGGTCCAGCGGATGGCGTAGCCACGCGGGACCAGGTAGTTGCGGGCGTAGCCGTCCTTGACCTCGACGACCTCGCCGGCGGAGCCGAGACCCGGCACCTCGTGAGTGAGGATGATCTTCATTATTCGGTCACCCTCTCTTAGCGCGCGGTGCTGGTGTAGGGCAGCAGCGCCATCTCACGGCTGTTCTTCACGGCCGTGGCGACGTCACGCTGGTGCTGGGTGCAGTTGCCGGTGACCCGGCGGGCACGGATCTTGCCACGGTCGGAGATGAACTTCCGCAGCAGGTTCGTGTCCTTGTAGTCAACGTAGTTGACCTTGTCCTTGCAGAAGACGCAAACCTTCTTCTTCGGCTTGCGAGCAGGCGGCTTCGCCATTGTGTGCTCCATTGGGTTCACGACCGGGCCGGCGTCTCACGACGCCGGGCCCCTGGCCGCACGAAATCTGTCAGCTCTTAGAACGGGGGCTCTTCCGAGAAGCCGCCACCGGACGGGGCACCCCAGCTGCCGCCACCCTGGTTTCCACCAGAGGGAGCGCTGGACGCCCACGGGTCGTCGGAGGGGCCGGACTGGCCACCGGAGTTTCCACCCCAGCCGCCACCCTGCTGGCCGCCACCGCCGCCCCAGTTGCCGCCGCCCTGGCCGCCGCCCTGAGGGCCGCCGCCGAAGCCGCCGCCACCGGGGGCGCCGCCGGGACCACCGGACCGGTTGGCCCGGGTGACCTTCGCGGTCGCCGAGCGCAGGCTCGGACCGACCTCGTCGACCTCGACCTCGAAGACCGTCCGCTTCTCGCCTTCCTTGGTCTCGTAAGACCGCTGGCGCAGTCGGCCCTGCACGATGACGCGCATGCCGCGCTGCAGCGACTCGGCCACGTTCTCCGCCGGCTGCCGCCAGACGTTGCACGTGAGGAAGAGGCTCTCGCCGTCCTTCCACTCGTTCGTCTGACGGTCGAAGGTGCGGGGGGTGGACGCGATGCGGAACTTCGCGACCGCCGCACCCGACGGGGTGAAGCGCAGCTCGGGGTCGTCGACGAGATTGCCGACGAGGGTGATGACGGTCTCGCCTGCCATGTGGTGATGACCTCTCGGGAAGATGTCCGTTCACCGCTGTTTCACGTGAAACAGCGGACGCGAGCTACCCGAGACCCGAAGGCCTCAGAGGTGGCTCAGTGGGTGTCCGGGCGCAGGACCTTGGTCCGCAGAACCGACTCGCTCAGGCCCATCTGGCGGTCGAGCTCCTTGACGACCTCAGGCGTGGCCTGGAGGTCGATGACCGAGTAGATGCCCTCGGACTGCTTGTTGATCTCGTAGGCCAGACGGCGGCGACCCCAGGTGTCGACCTTCTCGACCTTGCCGCCCGCGTTGCGGACGACAGCCAGGAAGCTCTCGATCAGGGGGGAAACGGCGCGCTCCTCGACCGAGGGGTCGAGGATGACCATCACCTCGTAGTGACGCATGAGTAACCCACCTCCTTTGGACTCAACGGCCACGGTCTCTCCGTGGCAGGAGGGTTGTGCAGCGTCGACACCGGTGTCGTGCCGACTTCGGCCACCGTAGCGGCCGGGTCGGACAGCCCGTCCCCGTTCACCCGAAAGAGGGCAGCGGAGGGCACAACTACACCAGTGCAGACGACCCACCCTACCCGCACCCGGACGGACGAACAAAACGCATAGGGGTTGTGAGACCGGCCCAACCGCCGCAATCTGGACGGAACGGGTTTCCTGCTCGTTCGTCTCCACGCCAGGAGGTGGGACACATGGCCCAGACCGTCCACCGCATGCCGGCCCTCACCCTGAACACCGACGGCCACCCGCACCCGCGCGAGAACACCCTGGTCGGCGTCACCGCCGTACTGGGCGTGATCGCCTTCACCACCTCGTTCTTCCACAACCTGCATCTGCTGACCTCGTGGACCGGCCTGTTCGGGATCATCACCGGCCTGCTGGGGATGTACATCTCCGTGACCACGGCCGAGCGCTTCGTCCTGATGATCACGCTCGGCGCCTCGGCGATCGGCTTCTACCTCGGTATCGCCCGCGGCGGGCTCTGGGGCTAGCGCACCCCCGCAAGGAACCCCCGGCGCCCCCGCGGCGTATCTGTCTTCGACGGACCGGTACGCCGCGGGGGCGCCGTCGTGCCCGCGGCGGACGGCCCGCAGCAGCCGGGACCCACCGCGGCCGGGGCCCGCGGCGGACGGGACCCACGGCCGACAGAACCCCGGACGATAGGGTCAGCCCGAGAACACGGGGCCCACCGCAGCCCGACCGACGAGGAGCACCGAGCATGAGCCTGCGCCTGAGGACGATCACCCGCGAGGAGCACCTCGCCTTCATCAGGAGCCGCGCCTCGGCCAGCCACATGCAGGTGCCGTCCTGGGGCGACGTGAAGGCCGAGTGGCGCACCGAGTCGATCGGCTGGTTCGACCAGCACAACCAGCTGGTCGGCGCCGGCCTGGTGCTCTACCGCCAGCTGCCCAAGGTCAAGCGCTACCTCGCCTACCTGCCCGAGGGCCCGGTGATCGACTGGTTCGACCGGGACCTCGACCGCTGGCTGCAGCCGATGCTCGCCCACCTGAAGTCCCAGGGCGCCTTCTCGGTGAAGATGGGCCCGCCGGTGGTCATCCGCCGCTGGAACGCCCCGACCATCAAGGAGGCCATCGCCGGCAAGGAGGCGAAGCGCCTGCGCGACATCGAGGCCGACTGGTACGAGCCGCGCGCCTTCGAGGTCGCCGACCGGCTGCGCAAGGCCGGCTGGCTCCAGGGCGAGGACGGCGGCGCCGGCTTCGGCGACGTACAGCCGCGCTACGTCTTCCAGGTGCCGCTGGCCAACCGCTCGCTGGACGACATCCAGAAGGGCTTCAACCAGCTCTGGCGCCGCAACATCAAGAAGGCCGAGAAGAGCGGCGTCGAGGTGGTCCAGGGCGGCTACGACGAGCTGCCGATCTTCCACCAGCTCTACCTGGTGACCGCCGAGCGCGACAAGTTCACCCCGCGCCCGCTGTCGTACTTCCAGCGGATGTGGAACGCCCTCACCGCCGAGGACCCGAACCGGATGCGGCTGTACATCGCCTACCACGAGGGCGAGCCGCTGGCGGCGACCACGATGCTGGTCGTCGGCGAGCACGTCTGGTACTCCTACGGCGCCTCGGCCAACCACAAGCGCGAGGTCAAGCCGTCCAACGCGATCCAGTGGCGGATGATGCGCGACTCCTACGCGCTGGGCGGCGGCGTGTACGACCTCCGCGGGATCTCCGACACCCTGGACGAGAACGACCACCTGTTCGGCCTGATCCAGTTCAAGGTCGGCACCGGCGGCCAGGCCGCCGAGTACCTCGGCGAGTGGGACTTCCCGCTCAACAAGCTGCTGCACAAGGCCCTCGACCTCTACATGTCGCGCCGCTGAGCAGCACCCCGCCGAGTCCCCGAGCCGCCGTGCCCAACACCCCCTGGGAGATGACCCGATGACGCTGTCGCTCTATCTCGACACCGAACGCTGGCGTACCCACCAGCGTTCCGTCCTGGCCGAGTTCCCCGGCCTGGTGCCGGTGGCGAAGGGCAACGGCTACGGACTGGGCAACCACCGCCTGGCCGAGGAGGCGACCCTCCTCGGCACCGGCGTGCTGGCCGTCGGCACCGCCTACGAGGCCGCCGACGCGGCCGACTGGTACGGCGGCGAGCTGCTGGTGCTCACCCCCTACCGGGTGGGCGAGGAGGCGCTCCCGCTGCCGCACGCCCGGGTGATCCGGACGGTGGCGAGCGTGGACGGCCTGCGGGCGCTGCACGGCGCCCGGGTGGTGCTGGAGTGCATGACCACCATGCGCCGGCACGGCGTCTCGGCGGCCGACCTCACGACGGTCGCCGCCGAGCTGGACGGCGTCGCCTTCGAGGGCCTGGCGCTGCACCTGCCGATGGACCGGCCGGACGGCTCCAGCCCCGTCGAGGAGGTCGCGTACTGGGTGGAGACCGCCCGGGCCGCCGGCCTCCCGGTGCACACCGTCTTCGTCAGCCACCTCGGCGCGGCGGGCATGGAGCAGCTGACCCAGCGCTTCCCCGGCACCGTCTTCCGGGCCCGGATCGGCACCCGGCTCTGGCTGGGCGACCACGGCGCGCTGGAGGTCAGGGCCACGGTGCTGGACGTGACCCCGGTCAAGAAGGGCGACCGCTACGGCTACCGCCAGCACCCGGCGCCGGCCGACGGCCACCTGCTGGTGGTCGCCGGCGGCACCGCGCACGGCATCGGCCTGGAGGCGCCCAAGTACGTCCAGGGCATGTCCTCGCGGGCCAAGGGCATCGCCCGGGCCGGCCTGGCCACCGTCAACAAGACCAAGTCGCCGTACCACTGGGCGGGCAAGCAGCTCTGGTTCGCCGAGCCGCCGCACATGCAGGTGTCGCTGCTCCTCCTGGACGGCGAGAGCGAGCCGCCGGTGATCGGCGACGAGCTGGGCCTCCAGGTCCGGCACACCACCACGCACTTCGACCGCGTGGTCGACCGCTAGAAGGTCGACCACTGGAAGGTCGACCGCTAGAAGCAGGACCGGCCCCCGCGGGGGCCGGTCCGGTCGGTCAGACCTTCTCGGCCGGTTCCGCGGCGGGCGGCTCCTCCAGCCACGCCTCGGGGCCGGCCGGCGCGTATCCGGCGTAGCTCTCCTCCTCGCGCAGCCGACGGGCGCTGCCGAGCACGAACACGTCCGGGGCCCCGTCGAGCACCCCGCCGGACGGGTCGTCGCTGCCGTCCCAGCGGACCGGGTCGCGGTCCGGCAGCAGGATGTCCCGGACCACCAGGCCCACCAGGTAGAGCGTGCCGAGCAGGTGCAGCACGATCGCGAAGTGGTACCAGGACTCGCCGATCCCGTGCTGCTTGGCGCCGGTGACGAAGCCCAGGTGGGACCAGATGCCCAGGGTGTAGAGCACCTCGCAGGCCTGCCAGATCAGGATGTCCCGCCAGCGCGGCCGGGCCAGCACCGCCAGCGGCAGCAGCCAGAGCACGTACTGCGGCGAGTACACCTTGTTGAGGAGCACGAACGCGGCCACCACCAGGAAGGCCAGCTGGACCACCCTCGGCCGGCGCGGCGCCGCGAGCCCGAGCCACGCTATCCCCGCGCAGCTCAGCAGCATCAGGACGGCGATGAAGGTGTCGAGGTTCGCCAGTCCGACGCCGCGGTTCTGCATCAGGATCAGCCACAGCGAGCCGTAGTCCTCGGTGCGGTGCTTGCTGAAGACGTAGAAGGTCGACCAGCCCTGCCAGTTCGCCATCATGATCGGCAGATTGACCAGCAGCCAGGCGCCGACCGCTCCGCCGAGCAGGGCCCGCAGGTCGCGACGGCGTCCGGCCCGCCAGCAGAGCACCACCAGGGGGCCGAGCAGCAGCAGCGGGTAGAGCTTGGCCGCGGTGGCGAGCCCGATGAACACGCCGGCCCAGAGCGGCCGCGAACCGGACCACCAGGCGAGCGCGACGGCGGCCAGCGCGACCGCCAGCAGGTCCCAGTTGACGGTGGCGTTGAGCAGCAGCACCGGTGCCAGGGCGAACATCAGCGCGTCCCAGGGGCGGCGCCGGTGGGTGCGGGAGAGCGCGACCACGGCGACCACCGCGCAGGCCATCAGCAGGCCCGCGTTGATGGTCCAGAACCAGCGCTCCTGGTCCTGGAGGGCGCCGCCGCCGGGCGTCAGCCAGGCCGAGACCTGCATGAACAGGCCGGTCAGCACCGGGTACTCCAGGAACTGCAGATCCCCGGAGGTGCCCGGGATCCGGTCCACGTAGGGGTGCAGCCCGGCCGCGAAGCCGCGCCCGGAGAACAGGTGCGGGATGTCGCTGTAGCAGGCGTGCACGTACTGCGGCGAGCCGGGCTGGAACCAGGCGGCGTTGTAGCAGGGCAGCTTCTGCGCCATGCCCAGCACCGAGACCACGATCACCACCAGCGCCAGGAAGCGGGCCGGGATCCACCAGGAGACGCCGAGCAGGGCGCGCCGCCCGGGCGGGCCGCCGATCACCTCGCTGCCCGCGGCCGCGACCGGGTCCTCGTCCGCCGGCACCACCACGGTGTTGGCCTGTGGACCGGCCGCCGGCGCGGCCCGGTCCTCTTCCTCACGAGTGCTGGACGTCATGGCGGACATCCTGCCGCACCCCGCCCGCGCGTACGAGGAGGACCCTGCCCCTTTTCCCGGGGCCGGGGCGGCGGGGGCGGCCCCGGGTCGGCCCCTGGTCGGCCGCCCGGGGCCCGGCTACCGGCACGAATCGCTCCGAATACGGCGAAACGGCGGCGGGGGCTCCGGGGAGCCTCCCACCGCCGTTCCGCGGTCACCGCTTGCCGAGGCGCTCGCTCCGGCGCCTGCTACGGCACCATGGCGCTGCCGCCGCCCGGTGAGGGCGAGGTGGACGGCTTCGGCGGCTTGCTGGTCGGGCCGCCGGTCGCGCCGCCGGCCCCGCCGCCCGGATCCGGGGTCGGGGTGGCCGGCTGGGTCGGCGTGCTGCAGCCGATCGGACCGAGCAGGCAGCTCGGCGAGGGCGTGGTGCCACCGCCGCCGTTGGCGCCGCCGCCGTTGGTACCGCCACCGTTGGCGCCACCGCCGTTGGCCGTGCCGCCGCCGTTGGCGCCGCCACCGTTGGCGCCACCGCCGCCGTTGGTCCCGCCACCACCGGTCGTCCCGCCGCCCGGGTTCGGGTTGGTCTTGGTCGGACCGGGCTGGGTGGGCACCGTGCCCGGGCAGTCGACGCCCGGGACGCAGGCCGGCCCCTGGGTGACCGGCGGCTGGGTCGGCTGCCCGGCGTTCGGGTCGACCGGGGGAGCGGTCACGCTCTCGGTCGTGGTCGGGGTCGGCACGGCGCTCGCCGTGCTCGGCGCGCCCGAGGAGTCGACCTGCGAGCCGACCGGCTGCGGGGTCGGGAAGTTCAGCTTCTTCTCGTTGGCCAGCGCGGCCTTCATGTACCGGGTGAAGACGTCCGCGGGGACGTCACCACCGTGCACCGAGTCCTTGCCGCCGGTGCCGTTCAGCGAGAGCCGCTCGTGCGCGGTCGGGTCCTCGCGCCACATCGCCACGCTGGTGGCCAGCTGCGGGGTGTAGCCGACCCACCAGGCCGACTTGTTCTCGTCGGTGGTACCGGTCTTGCCGGCGACCGGGCGGCCCAGGGTGTTGGTCTTCTTACCGGTACCGTTCTGGGCCACGTTCACCAGCACGTCGGTGATGTTGTCGGCGACCACCGCCTCCACCGCCTGCTTGGTCTCGTGCTTGCCGAAACCGGGCCGCTCCTTGCCGTCCACCAGGACCTTGGCGACCGAGTAGGGCTCGGCCTGCTTGCCGCTGGCGGCGAAGGTCGCGTAGGCGTCCGCCATCCGGATCGGGCTGACGGTGGAGACGCCGAGCGGGAAGGTCGCCGTCTTCGACTCCTTCTCGATGCTCTCCTTGCGGATGCCCAGCGCCTCGGCGGTCTGCATCACGGTCTGGCCGCCGACGTCCTGGTTCAGCTGCACGAAGGGCACGTTGTAGGAGTACTGCATGGCCATCCGCAGCGAGACGTAACCGCGCTTGCCCTTCTCCTCGTTCTTCTGCCGGTACGGCTTGCCGTCGTCACCGAGCAGCAGCGAGCCGTCCGGCTTGCGGATCTCCGAGAGGTCGTCGGACAGGTAGCGGCTGTCGGCGTTGATCCGCTTGGGCTTGCCCTTGTCGTCGGTCGCGGTCTGCACACCGGTCTGCATGGCCGCGGCCAGCACGAAGGGCTTGAAGGTCGAGCCGACCTGGACGCCCTGGGCGTCGGCGTTGTTGCCGAAGTTCCCGTTCTCCACGCCCTCGCCGCCGTAGATGGCGACGATCGCGCCGTCACCGGGGACGATGCTGGAGGCGCCGAACTGGACGAAGTTGTCGTTGTTCGGGCGCTTCTGGACGTTGAGGGTCTCCGCCTTGACGTCGTCCACGGCCTTCTTCAGGGCGTCGACCTTGTCCTTCTGGAAGGTCGTGTAGATCTTGAAGCCGCCCTTGTCGATCGCCCGCTGGTCGATCGTCGGGTCCTTGGCCATGACGTACTTGTTGGCGGTCTCGACCATGTAGCTGATCTGACCGTTCATATTGGCCGACGGGACCTGCTTGATCGGGGTGGGGAAGGCGGTGCACTTCGCCCGCTCCTCGGCGGTGGTGTTCTTGGTCTCCACCATCCGGTCGAGGATCCACTTCCAGCGCTCCTCGGCGCGGGCCTGGTTGGCCTTGATGGTCGGGTCGTAGTACGACGCGCCCTTGAGCAGGCCGGCCAGCATGGCGCTCTGGCACAGGTCGAGGTCCTTGGCGTTGACGCCGTAGTACGCCTGGGCGGCGGCCTGGGCGCCGGTGGCGCCGCGGCCGAACCAGCTGGTGTTGAGGTAGCCCTTGAGGATGTCGGGCTTCTCGTACTCCTGATTGACCTTCAGGGTGATGAAGAACTCCTTCACCTTGCGGCTGAGAGTCTGCTCCTGGGTCAGGTAGGCGTTCTTGACGTACTGCTGGGTGATGGTCGAGGCGCCCTGGGTCTGACCGCCCTTGGCCATGTTGACCACCGCGCGCAGCATGCCCTTGGGGTCGATGCCGCTGTCGGTGCGGAAGGTCTCGTTCTCCGCCGCGATGACCGCGTTCTGGAGGTTGGGCGAGATGTCCGCCAGCTCGACGATCTGCCGGTTGGTCTCGCCCTTGCGGACCATCTCGGTGCCGTCGGCCCAGTAGTAGATGTTGTTCTGGTCGTTCACCAGGGCGTTCAGCGGCGGGATCTTGGTGCTCTGGTAGACGAAGAAGACCGCCCCCACGCAGGCCGCGGCGAAGAGCAGCACGGCGCTCAGCCACTGCCGCCAGGAGGGCAGCCAGCGGCGGACGCCCTGCTTGCCGAAGCGCGGGTAGTCGATGAACCGTTTCTTGCCGGGGGCGCCGCCCCGGCCGGCGGCCGCGCCTGCGGCCGCCGTCTCGGCACCGCGACGGCCGCCCTTCTGGGCGGCCTTCCGCATTTCGGCTCGGGTCATCCGGGGCTGCTGGGCGGTGTCCCGCGCGCCCGGCGGGCGCCGTCGGCCCAGACCCTCCGAGCCCAGCTCGTCGCGCCCGGCTCCCTCCGACCGTCCGTTGCCGCCGCCCGGCGGGCGACCGTCGCCGCCGGGCGACCTGCGCCGTCGTTCGCTCATCTTCCAGCTACTCCTCGCCAGGCCGGTCGAGCCTGAAGGCAGGGTCCACGTCCGATGCCCGTAACCGCCCTAACCCCGGAGGTGGTCCTCGTGCACACGCGACAGCGTACGCAGCTCCGAATCCGAACTAATCGGGCATCAATCGCCAATAACCGCAAAACGGCAACAGATCATTACACGCCCGTTGCCAAGCACACCCGCGCGTCGTCTTGTGATCACATTCACGCGCGTCCCCCTTGCCCGTTCGCGGACCCAGGCTTACTGTTCTCGATATATCGAGCCGATACATCGGAACGGCATAGCGCCGGTCGAGGCGGGTCGCGGACCGACCGGAGAGGGGAGGACGAAGGCAGTGGGCAGACGCTCAGGAGTGCTGGAGTTCGCCGTTCTCGGACTGCTCCACGACGCCCCGATGCACGGTTACGAGCTGCGCAAGAGGCTCAATGTCCTGCTCGGCTCGTTCCGCGCCTTCTCGTACGGGACGCTCTACCCCTGTCTGAAGAGCCTGGTGGCCCAGGGTTTCCTGGTCGAGGACAACCCGGACGTCGAGTACGTCCCGGCCACCGCGCTCAACGGCAAGCGGTCCAAGATCGTCTACCGGCTGTCCGCCGAGGGCAAGCAGCGTTTCGAGGAGCTGCTCGCCGACGCCGGTCCGGACGCCTGGGAGGACGAGCACTTCGGTGTGCACTTCGCCTTCTTCGGTCAGACCGACCGGGCCGTGCGGATGCGCGTCCTGGAGGGCCGCCGCAGCCGGCTGGAGGAGCGCCTGGAGCGGATGCGCAACTCGCTGGCCCGGGCCCGCGAGCGGTTCGACGACTACACGGTCGAACTGCAGCGGCACGGACTGGAGTCGGTGGAGCGCGAGGTCCGCTGGCTCAACGAGCTGATCGAGACCGAGCGGGCCAACCGCTCCGGCCGGACCGGGGCGCCCGCCGACGGGACCGGCTCCGCAGTACCCCAGACTTCGGACGGCCGAGGCCAGGAGGACGGGTCCGTGGACCCGCCCGGGCCACCGCACGACCGCCCGGGGCGTTCCGCCCAGGAGCGCTGAGACCGCGTCAGCCCTGTGCCGCGCGGCAGGAGTGGGCGCGTCATGCGCCCGTTTGCAGTCATCGAATAAGCAGGACGAGTACCGCCGACCTTCGGCGGCGCTCATGAGATCACAGGGAGCAACCGGGAATGGGTTCGGTTCGCGTAGCCATCGTGGGTGTGGGCAACTGCGCCACGTCGCTGGTGCAGGGTGTCGAGTACTACAAGGACGCCGACCCGGCCGGCAAGGTCCCCGGGCTGATGCACGTCCAGTTCGGTGACTACCACGTCAGTGACGTGCAGTTCGTCGCCGCCTTCGACGTCGACGCCAAGAAGGTCGGCCAGGACCTCGCGCACGCCATCACGGCGTCCGAGAACAACACCATCAAGATCTGCGACGTGCCCCCGACCGGCATCACGGTCCAGCGCGGCCACACCCTCGACGGCCTGGGCAAGTACTACCGGGAGACCATCGAGGAGTCGGACGAGACCCCGGTCGACATCGTCCAGGCCCTGAAGGACGCCCAGGTCGACGTCCTGGTCTGCTACCTGCCGGTGGGCTCCGAGGCCGCCGCCAAGTTCTACGCCCAGTGCGCCATCGACGCCAAGGTCGCCTTCGTGAACGCCCTCCCGGTGTTCATCGCCGGCACCAAGGAGTGGGCGGACAAGTTCACCGAGGCCGGTGTGCCGATCGTCGGTGACGACATCAAGTCCCAGGTCGGCGCGACCATCACGCACCGCGTGATGGCCAAGCTGTTCGAGGACCGCGGTGTCGTCCTCGAGCGCACCATGCAGCTGAACGTCGGCGGCAACATGGACTTCAAGAACATGCTCGAGCGCGAGCGCCTGGAGTCCAAGAAGATCTCCAAGACCCAGGCCGTCACCTCGCAGATCCGCGACCGCGAGCTGGGCGCCAACAACGTCCACATCGGTCCCTCGGACTACGTGGCCTGGCTGGACGACCGCAAGTGGGCGTACGTCCGCCTCGAGGGCCGCGCGTTCGGCGACGTCCCGCTGAACCTCGAGTACAAGCTCGAGGTCTGGGACTCCCCGAACTCCGCCGGTGTCATCATCGACGCCGTGCGCGCCGCGAAGATCGCCCTCGACCGCGGCATCGGTGGCCCGATCCTCTCGGCCTCCTCGTACTTCATGAAGTCCCCGCCGGTCCAGTACTTCGACGACGAGGCCCGCGAGAACGTCGAGAAGTTCATCAAGGGCGAGGTCGAGCGCTGAGCTCGCCCCTCCCAGTGCTGAGTCCTTGAGCACCGAACGGGTCCGCGGTCCACGACCGCGGGCCCGTTCACCTTTTCCCGGCGAATGTTTCACGTGAAACACCGCCCGGATCCATGGCACCCTGAGCGGGTGGCGATCACCGAGAACGGCAGTACCCACCGTGCCGCGCACAGCGCCACGCTCTTCGGCCTGCTCCGCGGCCGCGACTTCCGCCGGCTGCTGACCGCCCGGGTGCTGTCCCAGCTCTCCGACGGCGTGTTCCAGGTGTCGCTCGCCGCCTACGTCGTCTTCTCCCCCGAGAAGCAGTCCTCGCCCGCCGACATCGCCTCGGTGCTGGCCGTGATGCTGCTGCCGTTCTCGGTGATCGGCCCCTTCGCCGGCGTCCTGCTGGACCGCTGGCGCCGGCGGCAGGTGCTCTACCTGGGCAACCTGGCCCGCTTCGGGCTCGGCCTGCTCACCGGCGGGCTGCTGCTGGTCCAGGCGCCGACCTGGCTGTTCTTCGCCTCCGCGCTGCTGGTCACCGCGCTCAACCGGTTCATCCTGGCCGGACTCTCCGCCGCGCTGCCCCGGGTGGTGCGGGCCGAGCAGCTGGTGACCGCCAACGCGCTCTCCCCCACCCTGGGCACCGTCGCGGCGGCCTGCGGCGGCGGTCTCGGCTTCCTGCTGCACCAGGTGATGCCGCCGGGCCCCCGGGCCGACGCCGCCCTGGTGAGCGTGGCCGCGCTGCTCTACCTGTCCGCCGCGCTGGCCGCGCTGCGGATGGACAAGGACCTGCTCGGCCCGGGCAACCACCCCGGCCGCCCCGCGATCGGCCAGGCCCTGGCCCAGGCCGCCCGCGAGCTGCGGGCCGCCGTCGTCCACCTGGTGCGGGACCGCCGCCCGGCGGCGCACGCGCTGGCCGCCGTGACCGCCGCCCGGTTCTGCTACGGCGTGCTGATCGTCGTCGTGGTGATGCTCGCCCGGTACACCTTCAACGACCCGGCGGACAGCGCCGCCGGTCTGGCCACCCTGGGACAGGCGGTCGGCCTCTCCGCCGCCGGGTTCTTCATCGCGGCGGTGATCAGCCCCTGGTGCAGCCGCCGGCTCGGGCTGGCCGGCTGGATGACGCTCTGCCTGGCCGCCCCGGTGGTCTTCGTGCCCGCGCTCGGCCTCGGCTTCGACCTGGTGCCCTGCCTGATCGCGGCGCTGCTGCTCGGTGTGGTCACCCAGGGCACCAAGATCTGCGCCGACACCGTGGTGCAGGAGTCCGTCGAGGACGAGTTCCGGGGCCGGATCTTCGCCATCTACGACGTGCTCTTTAACGTCGCCTTCGTGGCCGCCGCCCTGGTCACCGCACTGGTGCTGCCGCTCTCCGGCCGCTCGGTCACGGTCGTGGCCGGCGTCTCCCTGGTGTACGCGGCCTCGGCCGTGCTCTACCTGCGCGCGGCCCGCCGCACCGGCCCGCTCCCCGGCGACCCGGCCCGCTGACCACGGCCGTCCGGCCGGTCGGCCCCTGCACCCCGGCGGCGTCGTTCCGAGTCGCTAAGGTACGTCAGATCTGTCGCAGCGGCAGCACTCTGTCTCGGGGGACAATCTGATGAGCACACCACCCAGTCCGTACGGGCCGCCTCCTGGCTACGGTGCCGCGCCGCCGCCGCAGCCCTACGGTCCCCCGGTGCCCCCGCCGTACGGCCAGCCCCAGCCGGTGCCCGCGGGCTACGGCGCACCGCCGCCCCCGCCCGGCTACGGCTACCCCGCCGCACCGCAGGCGGCCCAGCCCCAGCCCGTCCACCCGCAGGGTCCCTACCCGCCCGCGCCGTACCCGCAGGCCATGTACCCGCAGGCACCGGCGCCCGGACCGTACGGGCAGGCCTCGCCGCACGGCTACCCGCCGGCCGCGCCGCAGCCCGGACCGCCCGCCAAGGGCCGCGGCAAGGCCCGGCTGAAGGCGGTCGGCCTGGTCCTGGGTGTGATCGCCCTGATCGTCGGCTACTTCGTCACCGGCCCCAGTGTCAGCAGCGCCAAGGCCGGCGACTGCGTCAAGGCCTCCGGCTCGCGCGACGTCTCGGTGGTCAAGTGCACCGACAGCAAGGCGAACTACAAGGTGCTCGCCAAGTTCGAGTCCACCACCGACACCGGCAGGTGCCGCGAGACCGCGGGCACCACCAGCACCGTCTCGGGCAAGAGCGGCCGCCGCTGGAACAAGAAGCGCTACGTGCTCTGCCTGGGCCCGCTCGCCGGCGTCCCGCCGGTGAAGAAGTCCTGACCGTCCACCACCTGAATTTCCCCGGGGGATCCCCTTGTCCGTTCCGCCCCAGATGCCGTACAGCTCGCCGCCGCCCGCCGACGGCACCAACCCGTACGCCACCGGCAACCCGTACGCCGGCGCGCCGGCCCCGCAGCCGGTGGGCGCACCGCCCCCGGCCGGCTACGGCTACCCGGCCGCACCGCCGCCGGCCGCACCCGGCTACGGCGCGCCCGCCCAGGCCCCGCCGGGGGGCTACGCCTACCCGCCGCAGGCCGGGGGCTACCCCGCGCCGGCCGGCTACGCCCCGCAGGGCGGTCCGGTGTGCCGGTTCTGCGGCGGCTTCCCGGCCGTCGAGACCACCGTCCGCGGCCACCAGGGCATCATCATCATCATGCGGTTCCTGAAGCAGCCGGGACCGTTCTGCCGCACCTGCGGCACCGCCGTGGTGCGCGACATGTCCGCCCGCACCCTGGTGCAGGGCTGGTGGAGCTACCTCTCCGGCATCTTCACCGTGGTCACCCTGCTGCGGAACCTCGCCGCCCACAACAGGATCAAGGACCTGCCGCCGCCGGCGCCCGGCACGCACGGGCCGCAGCTGGACCCGGGGGTGCCGCTCACCAAGCGGCCGCACATCTTCATGCTGCTGCTGCCGGTGCTCGGGATCGGCTCGTGGATCGTGCTGATCGCCACCGGCGCGCTCTTCGCCTCCACGAAGCACGACGACCCCTACCGCCCGCTGGTGATGCCCTCGGTGACCGTGCCGGCCTTCCCGTCGCCGACCTTCCCGTCCGTCCCGTCCGTCCCGTCCGTCCCGTCCGTCCCGGCGGCGACGGTGCCGGCGGTCCCGGTGCCGACGATCACCCTGCCGACGCCGTCCGCCACCAAGGTCGCCAGCGACATCGACACCGCCAAGGCCGGCGACTGCCTGCGCAACGAGAACGGCACCACCGCCACCCACGACGCCAGCCCGCGGATCACCATGCTGCCCTGCGGCGACCCGAAGGCCCAGTACAAGGTGCTCAAGAAGGTCTACGGGACCAGCGACAACGACAAGGCCTGCGAGAACGTCACCGGCGCCGAGAGCACCTACACCCGTGAGTCCAGCACCGAGGCGCTCAGCTTCGTGCTCTGCCTGAAGAAGCTCTGAACCCATGCCCGGGCCCGTACCCGGACCCGCGCCGACCGGCCCGCGCACGGACGAGGGGTGGCCCCGGGAGAACCCGGGACCACCCCTCGCGGCACCCTGTGCCCTACTGCTGGGCGGCCCACCAGTCGCGCAGCGCGGCGACCGCCGCGTCGTGCTCCATCGGGCCGTGCTCGAGCCGCAGCTCCAGCATGTGCTTGTACGCCTTGCCGACCGCGGGGCCGGGCTCGAGGCCGAGCAGCTCCATGATCTGGTTGCCGTCCAGCGCGGGGCGGACGGCGTCCAGCTCCTCCTGCTCCTTGAGCACCTCGATCCGGCTCTCCAGGCCGTCGTAGGTACGGGAGAGCGCGGCCGCCTTCTTCCGGTTCCGGGTGGTGCAGTCCGAGCGGGTCAGCTTGTGCAGCCGCTCCAGCAGCGGGCCGGCGTCGTTGACGTAGCGGCGCACCGCCGAGTCGGTCCACTCGCCGCCGCCGTAGCCGTGGAAGCGCAGGTGCAGCTCGACCAGCCGCGAGACGTCCTCGGTGAGCTCCTTGGAGTACTTCAGGTCGCGCATCCGCTTGCGGGTCATCTTGGCGCCCACCACCTCGTGGTGGTGGAAGGAGACCCGGCCGTCCTGCTCGAAGCGGCGGGTGCGGGGCTTGCCGATGTCGTGCAGCAGCGCGGCCAGCCGCAGGGTGAGGTCGGGGCCGTCCTGCTCCAGGTCGACGGCCTGCTCCAGGACGGTCAGCGAGTGCTCGTAGACGTCCTTGTGGCGGTGGTGCTCGTCCCGCTCCAGGCGCAGCGCCGGCAGCTCCGGGAGGACGTGGTCGGCCAGGCCGGTGTCGACCAGCAGCCGCAGGCCCTTGACCGGGTGCGCGGCCAGCAGCAGCTTGTTCAGCTCGGCCTGCACCCGCTCGGCGGAGACGATGGTGATCCGCTCGGCCATCGCGGTCATCGCCGCGACCACCTCGGGGGCCGGCTCGAAGTCCAGCTGGGCGGCGAACCGGGCGGCCCGCATCATCCGCAGCGGATCGTCGGAGAAGGACTCCTCGGGCGTGGCGGGGGTGCGCAGCACCCGGGCCTCCAGGTCGTCCAGGCCGCGGTGCGGGTCGACGAAGCCCCGGCCGGGCAGGTCGACGGCCATCGCGTTGACCGTGAAGTCGCGGCGGACCAGGTCCTGCTCGATGGTGTCGCCGTAGCTCACCTCGGGCTTGCGGGAGGTGCGGTCGTACGCCTCGGAGCGGTAGGTGGTGATCTCGATCAGGAAGGAACCCTCCGGGGTGTCCTTGCGCGCGCCGACCGTGCCGAAGGCGATGCCGACGTCCCAGACCGCGTCGGCCCAGCCCTTGACCAGCTTCAGCACCTGCTGCGGACGCGCGTCGGTGGTGAAGTCGAGGTCGTTGCCGAGCCGGCCCAGCAGGGCGTCCCGGACCGAGCCGCCGACCAGCGCGAGCCGGTGACCGGCCGCCTGGAAACGGCGGGCGATCTCGTCGGCGACCGGGGAGACCCGCAGCAGTTCCTGCAGACCCAGGGTCTGCGCCTCGCTCAGGCCGGGGACGACCTGGACGGCGGAACTGGAATGATGGGTGCCGGTCGGGTGGGCGGTGGGCTCATTGGCAGTGGACACGGCTCACAAGGGTACGTGGCCCGGCGGCCCGGTCGCCCGCGTGTTTCCGGCGGCTCACTCCCCGGCCCGCAACACCGCACCCCTCACCACATCGTTACCATGCCGGTGGAACGAGTCCGGATGCGCCGAGCACGGGCCGCGGTGCCGTGCGCCGTCACGGCCACCGAGGCACCGGACCGCCGCATTTTCTTCACGGCTGATCCTCACGGCATCCCACGGCCGACGGAACATCCGCAGCAGCACGGCAGCAGCAGCAGCGATCGAGAACGGCGAGGGCGAACCCGTGAGCGAGGGCGAACCGCGTGAGTGAGCCGGCACGGCACCCCGGTCCGGAGCCGGACCGGCGCCCCGGGCGGGTCCTGGGACGAACCGTCCGGCGGCTGGCGGGCGCGCTCGGCGCCGCGCTGGTGCTCGCCTCGGCGCTGCCCGGCGGCACCGCCGGCGCGGCCCCGGCCGGAGGAGCCCCGGCCGGAGGGGCCAGGCCGGTCGCCGACACGGCGGTCAGCGCCGAGCTCCCGGTGACCATGACCATCGAGTCGGTGAGCAAGCCGGTCGCCGTCCAGAGCGGCACCGTGACAATCACCGGGCACGTCACCAACGCCGGCAGGTCGGTGCTGAAGTCCGCGCACGCGGCCGTCCGCCGGCCCTGGCCGAGCAAGCCGCTCACCACCCGCAGCGAACTCGCCTCGGTGTCCTCCCGCAGCGTCCCGCTCAACGCGGACGGCATCTCGATGGACAGCCCGCAGTACGCCCTCAACGAGCTCGGCCCCGGCCAGAGCCAGCCGTACACCCTCAGCGTGGCCGTCGCCGACCTGCAGTTCTCCGCCGAGGGCGTGTACGAGCTGGCGGTGGACGTCTGGGGCTCGACCGCCGACAACCAGCGCGACCGCCCGCTCGGCATCGCCCGCAGCTTCCTGCCCTACAACCCGTCCCCGGGCGACGCCCAGCCGTCCAAGGTGACCACCCTCTGGCCGCTGGTGCACGCGCCGGTGCTGGCCGCGCAGACCCTCTCCGAGAACGACCAGACCGTCCCGGTGCTCCGGGACGACAGCCTGGCCACCGAGTTCGCCCCCGGCGGCCGGCTGTACGCGCTGGTCGACACGGGCGCCGCGCTGACCGGGCTGACCTGGGTGGTGGACCCGGACCTGCTGGACACCGCGTTCGCGATGACCAAGCGCTACGTGGTGCAGAAGCCGGGCACCGAGGGCAACGCGGCCAAGGACGACAACACCGTCCCCGGCACCGGCACCGCCGCCGCCACCGCCTGGCTGGACAAGCTGCGGGCCGCCGTGGCCAAGCCCGGCAGCCAGGTGGTGGCGCTGCCGTACGCCGATCCCGACCTCGCCTCGATCGCGCACAACGCCCCCGAGCTGGAGGGCATCGACACCGCGCTCAGCAAGGCGGCCACGGCCGGCCGGCTGACCGTCGAGGGCCGGCTGTCGGTGGACACCCGGGCCGACGTCGCCTGGCCCTACCGGGGCTACCTGGACCAGCGGATCACCGCCGTCGCCCAGCGCACCGGCAACAGCCTGGTGCTGGTGAACGGCGCGAGCATGCCCGAGTCCGACGCGCTGAAGTACACCCCCTCGGCCGCCCGGCCGATCGGCAACGGGCAGACCGCGGTGGTCGCCGACCAGCTGATCTCCTCCCTGTTCGAGGGCGGGCTCACGACCCAGGAGGAGCAGAGCCGGGCCGTCCAGCGGTTCCTCGCCGAGACCTTCGTGATCTCCCGCCAGGAGCCGCAGAACCCGCGCGGCCTGCTGGTGATGCCGCCGCGCGATCTCGACGCCGACGCCGCCAAGGTGCTCGCGACCGCCCTCCAGGCGGCCCAGGACGGCAAGTGGGTGGAGCCGGTGAAGCTGGACGCCCTCGCCCAGCTGCCGCCGGACCCGAAGGCGAACGCGGCCGTCCCCGCCCCCGCCGACTACCCGGCCCGGGCCCGCGACTCGGAGCTGTCCGCCTTCGACCTGACCACCACCACCCGGATCCAGACCGACCTAGACACGCTGATGCGGGTGCTGACCCTGCCGCAGCGGGTGCGCGGCCCGTTCAGCGCGGCGATGGTCCGCTCGCTGTCCACCGAGTGGCGCACCGAGGGCTCGGCCGGGGCCGACTACCGGGAGGGCGTGAAGCGCTACCTCAAGGAGCTGACCGGCGCGGTGAAGGTGCCGCCGAAGCGGGAAATCACCTTCGCGGGCGACACCGGAGTGCTCCAGGTCAGCGTCCGCAACGACCTGACCCAGACGGTCACCAACCTCAAGCTGGTCCTCACCCCGGCCCAGCAGAACCGGCTCCGGGTCGAGCTGCCGACCGAGGAACTGGTGCTGCCCGCCTCGCAGAGCGTCACCCTGCGCTTCCCCGCCGAGGCGAAGAACAACGGGCCGGTGAGCATGACCGCCCAGCTCTACACCACCGGGCCGAACCCGCAGAAGTACGGCGAACCGGTGACCTTCACCGTCCAGGTCACCTCGGTGACCAACGGGGTGCTCTACGTCTTCGGCGGCGGCGCGCTGCTGCTCCTGCTCGCCGCGCTGCGGTTCGTCCGCCAGCGCAAGCGGCGGGTGGCGCACGGCGACGAGGGCGACGCGCCGCTCGCCCCGCAGGGCGGCGGGACCGGCCCGGACGACACCGACGGACCCGGCCGCAGCGACGGCGGGGACGGTCCCGGGGCCGCCGCCGAGGCCGCGGAGGCGGACCGCCCGGGCGCCCCGGAACGGCCGGAACAGGACGGAGCGGCGCGGACACCGCGCGACAGCAGCGCGGATGGCCGGGATCGGGCCACCAGTGATGAGAAGGTTGGTCCTTGACAGCGCCGATACCGCCCGACTCCGGAGCGGCCTCCCCACGACAGCGAAGAGGTGACATGACCGGGCGCAGCGAGGAGCGGCCTCCGGGCCGCGGAGAGGGCCGTCCCGGGGCCGAGTCGCCGTCCGGCGACTGGTACGTGGCCGACACCTACGCCCAGGACCCGTACGCGGCGGACGCCTACCGCGACGGTCCGGGCGAGCCGGACCCGTACGGTCTGCGGACCGCCCCGCCCGCCGCGCCGCAGCAGCCGGCGGCCGCGTACGACGTGCCGCCGCAGCTGCCGCCGCAGGGCGGCGACTACGCGGCGCCGACGCCGTTCGGCCCGCCGGTGCCGCCGGTCCAGCCCGGCTGGGACACCCCCGCGCGGGCGGACTGGCGCGACGAGCGGCCGCAGCAGCCGGGCGTTCCGGCCGCCCCCGCGGCCCCGGCCGCCCCGGCCGAGGGCTGGGGCGGGCAGCCGCAGCAGCAGTGGCAGCCCGGCCCGGCGCACTCCGCCTGGGACTCCGAGTCCACCGAGTACGTCGGGGTGGACTCGCTGTTCGGCGGCGGACGGACCACGGCCGAGGCCCCGCGCCCGCCGGCCCAGGCGTCCCCCGGCCAGCAGTACCCCGCGCAGCAGCCGCCGGTCCAGCAGCACCCGGTCCAGCAGCCCGGCGCGCAGCCGCCGGCCGCAGCCGTCCCGCCCGTCGCCCCGGCCGCGCCGTACCCCCCGGCCGGCGCGTACCCGGGACAGCACACGCCGCAGCACGGGCCGCCGCCCGGCTACGGCCACGGCGGCCACGGCGGCCAGGACGGCCCCAGGCCGTTCGTCCCGCCGATCGAGTTCGACCCGCCGCTCTCCGAGGAGGAGGCCACCCTCCAGGTGGCCGCGGTGCAGCTGCCGCCCGCCGTGGAGCCGCTCGCCGACCTCACGGCCGAGGAGCACGCCCGCCCCGCGGACGCCGCCCCGGCCGCGCCCGCCGAGCAGACCGCCGGCGGCGGCAAGATCGCCTCGGTGCTGAACTCCAGCGCGATCATGGCGGCCGGCACCCTGGTCTCCCGGGGCACCGGCTTCCTGCGCACCATGGTGATCGCCGGCGCGATCGGCATCGCCGTGATGGGCGACTCCTACAACGCCGCGAACACCCTGCCGACGCTGCTCTACATCCTGATCGGCGGCGGCGCGCTGAACGCCGTCTTCGTGCCGCAGCTGGTCCGCAGCATGAAGAACGACGCGGACGGCGGCACCGCCTACGCCAACCGGCTGCTCACCCTGGTGATGGTCGGCCTGGCCGGCGTGGTCTTCCTGGCCGTGCTCGGGGCCCCCCTGCTGGTCCAGCTGATCGCCCACCCGATGATGGAGAACCCGGCCCGCGCGGACACCACCGTGGCCCTGGCCCGGTACTGCCTGCCGACCATCTTCTTCATGGGCATCCATGTGGTGATGGGCCAGATCCTCAACGCCCGCGGCCGCTTCGGCGCGATGATGTGGACCCCGGTCCTCAACAACCTCGTGGTGATCTTCACCTTCGGCGCCTACATCTGGGTCTACGGCGGCTTCGACAGCACCCACGTCAAGCCGGAGACGATCACCCCCGAGGGCGTCCGGCTGCTCGGCATCGGCACCCTGGTGGGCCTCGCGGTGCAGTCCCTGGCGATGATCCCGTACCTGCGGGCGGCCGGCTTCTCCTTCCGGCCGCGCTTCGACTGGCGCGGGCACGGCCTGGGCAAGGCCGCCCGACTGGCCAAGTGGACCTTCTTCTTCGTGCTCGCCAACCAGGCCGGCTACCTGGTCATCACCCAGCTGGCCACCGCGGCCGGCGCCGACGCCGAGACCGGCGGCCACGGCGGCGTCGGCCTCGCGGCCTTCTCCAACGCGCTGCTGATCTGGCAGCTCCCGCAGGCCGTCATCACCGTCTCGATCATGAGCGCGGTGCTGCCCCGGCTGTCCCGCGCGGCGGCCGACGAGGACGCCGGCGCCGTCCGCGACGACATCTCCTACGGACTGCGCACCACCGCCGTCG
>NZ_JAIY01000004.1:608936-609572 GCF_000710405.2 Kitasatospora sp. MBT66
GGATCGGCGGGCTGGACACCAAGCGGATCGGCAAGACCTACTCCCGCCTCACGACGGCCTCGGTCCCGGCAGCGGTGGTCGGTCTGGCCGTCAGCCTGGCGGTCACCAAGGTCGTCGGCGGCTGGGCCGGCGCGGTGCTGACGGTCGTCCTGGCCGGCGGACTCCAGCTGGCCGTCTTCGTGCTCATCGCGAAGCGGCTGCGGATCGAGGAACTCAACGCCATGCTGGGTATGGTGCGCGGCCGACTGGGCCGCTGACCCGGGGTCGGGCCGCCACCGGACCCCGGGTCGTCCCGGGCCCGGCAGGGCGGCCCGGCGTCGGATCTGCACCACATCTCTCCACCAACAGGCAACCGCGCGGACCTTTCGGCGGTCGTACCCGGTGGAGAACAGTGGGCACAATTGTCCTGGAGCACCGGAGTCACCCGCCGATGCACTCCAACGACTCTCTCTCAGGCCCGGGGCGACACAAGGGGAGGCAGGACCACGGTGGCTGATGGCACCAAGGCGGTCGTCGACACATCGGCAGCTGACGGGGCGGCGGACGAGGCCGCGCTCGCGGCGGCGATCGACGAACTCGCCGACGGCACGGCCCGGGCCACCGCGGCCGGCTCCCCCGCGGAGAAGGACGGCCGCG
>NZ_JAIY01000004.1:610336-642692 GCF_000710405.2 Kitasatospora sp. MBT66
CGCGGCCTCACCGGCGAGGGCAGCGGGGAGGACGCCGAGCGCGTCGACACCCGGGCCATCGGCGCCCTGCTGTTCGCCGCCCTCACCCACCGCTGGCCCTACCCCGAGGACCGCTACGACCTCCAGGGCCTGCCCAGGAACCTCCGCGAGGTGGCACCGGACCAGGTCCGCGCCGGCGTCCACAAGGGCCTGTCCGAGCTGGCCGCCCGAGCCCTGCTCGACCACCCGCCGCACCACGCCGAGCCGATCACCACCCCCGACGGACTGGCCCGGGCGATCGCCCTGATGCCGCGCATCCGCCAGCCCCAGCCCGAGCTCCCGGCCTTCACCAGCCCGCCGCGCCACAACACCCACGCACTGCCGACCGCGCCCAACCCGACCCGGGTGGTGGCCGCCCCCGGCACCGCGCCGGCCCCGGTGGCCGCCCCGGTGCGGCGCAGCGGACGACGGCTGCGCACCGTGGTCAAGGTGACCGCGTCGGCGGTCGCCCTCGGCGCCATCGGCGTCGCCTCCTGGCAGCTGGTGGACAGCCTGCGCCCGGGGAGCACGGCCGTCGCCTCCCCCCAGCCCAGCTCCACCTCCGCCACTCCCAGCGCCCACGCCGCCACCCACGACCCGGCTCCGATCCCGGTCAAGGAGGCGCTGTCCTACAACCCGCTGGGCGAGAAGGCGGACGGCGCGGCCAGCCTGGCCAAGGCCATCGACGACGACCCGGCCAGCGAGTGGCAGACCAACTGGTACAGCGACGCGTTCGGGTCCAAGCCGGGCACCAAGGAGGGCACCGGGCTGCTGCTCGACCTCGGCTCGGCGCAGACGGTCTCCAAGGTGACCCTCAAGTGGAGCACCGCCACCACGGCCGAGCTCCGCATGCCCGGCAAGACCGTCGGCAACGCGCAGACCGCCAAGCCGGGTGATTTCACCGTCCTGGGGAAGAAGGCCGGCACGGCGGTCGAGTACAACCTGGACAGCCCGGTCACCACCCGCTATCTCTTGATCTGGCTGACCAACCTGTCCAAGAATCCGGACAGCGGTCCGAACCCGGGCAAGTACCAGGCTTTCCTCGGCGACGTGAAGGTCTTCGGCTGACCCGCCGACTGCGGTGGCGGGGCACGAACGACGAGGGGTGGACGTGGCGCAGGACGGACCGGAGCGGCCCGACGACGACGCGGCGCTCCTCGCCCGGCACGTCGGCGGCGACCGGGAGGCCTTCGGCCTGCTGGTGAACCGCCACCGGGATCGGCTCTGGGCCGTCGCCCTGCGCACCCTGGGCGACCGCGAGGAGGCCGCCGACGCCCTCCAGGACGCCCTGGTCTCCGCCTTCCGGTCCGCCCACACCTTCCAGGGCCGGTCGGCCGTCACGACCTGGCTGCACCGGATCGTGGTCAACGCCTGCCTGGACCGCGCCCGCCGGGCGGCCACCCGCCGGACCAAGCCGCTGGACGACGATCCGCAGCGGCTGGACGCCCTGGTCGGCTCGGCCGAACCGGCCGACTCCCCGGTGGTGCGCGCCGAGGTGCACCGCGAGCTGTCCGCCGCACTCGCCGAGCTCCCGCTCGAGCAGCGGGCCGCGCTGGTCCTGGTCGACATGCAGGGCTATCCGGTCGCCGAGGCGGCCGAGCTGCTGGGGGTGCCGGTGGGCACGGTGAAGAGCCGCTGCGCCCGGGGCCGGGCCCGGCTGCTGCCGCTCGTCCGGCATCTGCGCGAGGAGGCCGGCCCGGCGTCGCGGGGGAGCGCTGTTTCACGTGAAACACCGCCCCCGGGCAACACCTCCCGTCCGACCGGGAACCCACCCGGCGGCCGCACCGTCACAGGGACAGCCCCGGATCCAGCCCGGCCGATTCTGGAAGGAGACGCGAGTACGCGATGACGGCACCGCCCTCCTCCTCCGACCCCACCGCCGGACCGCACCCCTCGGTCGACGAGCTGGCCGACCTCTCCGAGGACCTGCTCGCCCCCGCCGAGGCCGAGGCGCTCCGGGAGCACCTGGCCGGCTGCACCGACTGCCGGGAGACCGTCGACGCGCTCACCGAGGTGTCGGCGCTGCTCGGCGCGGCCGAGCCTCCGGCCGTGCCGGCCGATGTCGCCGCCCGGATCGACGCCGCCCTCGCGGCCGCCGCCGGACCGCCCGCGGCGCCCACCGCGTCCACCTCGTCCATCGCGTCCACCTCGTCCACCTCGTCCACCTCGTCCACACCGTCCGTGCCGGCCGCCCGGCCCGCGCCCACCGGGTCGCCGAAGGCCCCGCCGTCCCGCCCGGTCGCGGGCACCGCCGCCGGCACCGGCCCGGGACGGTCCCGCCGGGGCCGCCGCAGGGCCCTGCTGCTCGGCTCGGCCGCCGCGCTGGTCGCCCTCGGCCTCGGCGGCGCCTTCCTCTCCCTGTCCTCCTCCGGGCGGCAGGACCTCAGCACCACCGCCGACGCGGGCGCCGCCCCCGCCGCCGGCACCGCCGCCCCGGAGAGCTCCGCCGCCGGGGCCAGGACCGACCGTGCCACCGGCGGCACGGCCTACCAGGACGACCGGCTCGCCGCCCAGGTCGCGCAGCTGCTCGCCGCCGCGGGCACCACCCGCCCGGTCAAGCCCTCCACCGGCCCCGGCTCGGGCCCCGGTTCTGTCCCCGGCTCGGGTTCGGCCCCCGGCTCGGGCTCCGCCACCGACCCCTCGGAGGGCGCCGGGGCGACCGCCGTGCCGCCCGCGGAGGGCGGCCAGGGCCTCGTGGGCGGCGACCGCTCCACCCCGGCCTGCCCGCCCCCCAGCACCGCCGCCCTGCTGGCCACCGACCGGGGCAGCTACGCGGGCGCGGCCGCGGACCTCCTGGTGTACGCCCTGCCGGGCCGTCCTGAGCTGCTCGACGTCTACCTCCGCGCCCCCGACTGCGGACCGGTGCTGCGCCATCTGACCGTCCCCGCACCCTGACCGGTGGTTCCCGTGCGATCCATGCCCGGGGCCGCGCGACACTCCCAGAGTGCGGTCGCCTGGTACTGATCCTCCTGGGAATGCGAGACACTGGTCAGTCGTTGTCCCGGGCGGCGGAGCAGGACCGCCCTCCCCGCAGCAAACGCGGGTCGCGATGCGAACCAGGAGATGCAGTGAGCGACGTCCGTAACGTGATCATCATCGGCTCCGGCCCCGCCGGATACACCGCCGCGCTCTACACGGCCCGCGCCTCCCTCAAGCCCCTGGTCTTCGAGGGCGCCGTCACCGCCGGTGGCGCCCTGATGAACACCACCGAGGTCGAGAACTTCCCGGGCTTCCGGGACGGCATCATGGGCCCCGAGCTGATGGACAACATGCGGGCCCAGGCCGAGCGCTTCGGCGCCGAGCTGATCCCCGACGACATCGTCTCGGTCGACCTCACCGGTGACATCAAGACCGTCACCGACTCCGAGGGCAACGTCCACAAGGCCCGCGCGGTGATCGTCACCACCGGCTCCCAGCACCGCAAGCTGGACCTGCCCAACGAGGACAAGCTGTCCGGCCGGGGCGTCTCCTGGTGCGCGACCTGCGACGGCTTCTTCTTCCGGGACCAGGACATCGCGGTGGTCGGCGGCGGCGACACCGCCCTGGAGGAGGCGACCTTCCTCTCCCGCTTCGCCCGCAGCGTCAAGGTGATCCACCGCCGGGACACCCTGCGCGCCTCCAAGGCGATGCAGGAGCGCGCCTTCGCCGACGAGAAGATCAGCTTCGAGTGGGACAGCGCGGTCGAGGCCATCCACGGCGACCCGAAGCTGACCGGTGTCACCCTGCGCGACACCACCACCGGCGAGCTGCGCGAGCTCCCGGTCACCGGCCTGTTCATCGCGATCGGCCACGACCCGCGCACCGAGCTCTTCAAGGGCCAGCTGGAGCTCGACGCCGAGGGCTACCTCAAGGTCGAGGCCCCCTCCACCCGCACCAACATCCCGGGTGTCTTCGCCGCCGGCGACGTCGTCGACCACACCTACCGCCAGGCCATCACCGCCTCCGGCACCGGCTGCTCCGCCGCCCTGGACGCCGAGCGCTACCTGGCCTCGCTGGCCGACCTGGAGGCCCAGGCCGCCACCGTCGCGGTCTGACCCGAAGCGATCCACCGTCCGGTCGGGTGTGTTCCACGTGAAACACACCCGACCCCGCCGGGACGAAACAGAACCGCCCTGTGCGGTGTTGTAGACCTGGCAGCCCCTCGCCCGATTGACCCCTAGGAGTGACCGTGGCCGGCGCCACCACCACCGTGACCGACGCGACGTTCGAGGCGGACGTCCTCAAGAGCGACAAGCCCGTTCTCGTCGACTTCTGGGCCGAATGGTGCGGCCCGTGCCGTCAGGTCGCCCCGGTTCTGGAGGAGATCGCGGCCGAGCAGGGCGACAAGCTCACCATCGCCAAGCTCGACGTCGACGCGAACCAGCAGACCGCCGCGACGTACAACGTGATTTCCATCCCGACCCTGATCCTCTACAAGAACGGCGAGGCGGTGAAGCAGATCACCGGCGCCCGTCCGAAGGCCGCGCTGCTGCGCGAGCTGGACGGCCTGATCTAGGTCCGTTCCCCCGGAACGCCACGAGGGCGGGACTCCCCACCGGGAGTCCCGCCCTCGTCCGTTGTCCCCGGCCCTCCGGGGGGCCGCCCCGAGGCACCGGGAGCGCTCAGAACGGCCGCAGCGCCGGCTCCTTCCGACCGCCGCCCAGCAGCCGCTCCAGCGCCCCCTCGACGTCCCCCCGCCAGGAGAGCGTGGTCCGCGCCTCCAGCCGCAGCCGCGGGTAGCGGTGGTGCGGGCGGACCGTCTTGAAGCCCACCGCCAGCAGGTGCTCGGCCGGCAGCACACAGCTGACCGGCTGCCGCCCCACCGCCCCGAAGGCCTCGATCGCCCGGAACCCCCGGCCCAGCAGGTCCTTGGCCACCGTCTGCACCAGCACCCGGCCGATCCCCTGCCGCTGGAAGCCCGGCAGCACCCGGCTGACCATCAGCTGAACGGCGTCCGAGGCCACCGGGCTGGTCGGGAAGGACTGCGAACGCGGCACATACGCGGGCGGGGCGTAGAGCACGAACCCGGCCGGCTGCTCGTCCACGTAGACGACCCGGCCGCAGGACCCCCACTCCAGCAGGACGGCGGAGATCCACCCCTCCTTCTCCAGCTCGGGCTTGCCGGACTCCACCGCCGCCCGGCCGCTGACCGGGTCCAGCTCCCAGAACACACAGGAGCGGCAGGTCGACGGCAGATCCGCGAGGTTGTCCAGCGTCAACGGAACGATCCGGCGTCCCATGCCCCGCACCTCCTCGTCCACTCCACAGTCGAGCATTCCCCCCGAATGCCGATGGGTGCATGTTTCACGTGAAACAGCGCCCACGTGGAACATGCACCCATCGCGTGCCGCGATCGGCCCGGCTCAGCCCTGCGACAGCCGCAGTCCGTCCTCACCGGGCGCGAGGCTGTCCAGGATCCGGTTCAGGTCCTCCACGGAGCCGAACTCCAGCACCACCTTGCCCTTGCCGAGCTTGCCGGCGCGCTGCGACACCTCGACCTTCACCCGGGTCTCGAAGCGGTCGGAGAGCCGGCTCGCCAGGTCGTTGAAGGCCGGCGAGAGGATCTTCCCGGCCTTGGGCGCCTGGCGCTTGGGCCGCTCCTCCCGGTCCATCAGCGCGACGATCTCCTCGGTGGTCCGCACCGAGAGCCCCTCCGCGACGATCCGCTTGGCCAGCTCCTCCTGCCGCTCCTGGTCCGGCGCCCCGAGCAGCGCCCGGGCGTGGCCCGCGGTGAGCACCCCGGAGGCCACCCGCCGCTGGACCGCCGGCGGCAGCTTCAGCAGCCGCAGGGTGTTGGACACGTGCGAACGCGAGCGCCCGATCCGGTCCGCCAGCTCGTCGTGGGTGCAGGAGAAGTCCCGCAGCAGCTGGTCGTAGGCGGCTGCCTCCTCCAGCGGGTTGAGCTCCGCCCGGTGCAGGTTCTCCAGCAGGGCGTCCAGCAGCAGCTTGTCGTCCTCGGTGGCCCGGACGATCGCCGGGATCTGCTCCAGCCCGGCCTCCCGGGAGGCCCGCCAGCGCCGCTCGCCCATGATGAGCTCGAAGCGCCCCGGCGCGGACTGGCGCACCACCACCGGCTGGAGCAGGCCCACCTCCTTGATCGAGGCGACCAGCTGGGCCAGCTTGTCCTCGTCGAACACCTCGCGCGGCTGGCGCGGGTTGGGGGTGATCGCGTCCAGCGGCAGTTCGGCGAAGTAGGCGCCCTCCACCCGGGTCAGCTCCGCCTCGGCGGCGGCCTGCTCCCGCAGGCTCTCCGCGGCGGCCTTGGCCGCCAGCGTGCCCCGGCCCGAGGGCAGCGTCGGCACCGCCGTGGGCGACGCCGTGCCGGCCGGGGCCGCCGCGGGCTGCGCCGCGCCCCCGACCCCTGCGCCCGCCGGGGCCACCGGGGAGATCAGCGCCCCGAGTCCTCGTCCCAGACCCCTGCGACCACTCACCGATTGCCCTCCGTCGTACCGTGCTGTGCCACCGGGGCGCCCTGCTGCCCCGAACCGTCCCGCTGCTGCCCCACCAACGAACCGCCGCCCGCGGCGGGCACCGCCCGCAGCGCCAGCTCCCGCGCGGCCTCCAGGTAGGAGAGCGCACCGGTGGAGCCGGGGTCGTAGGTGAGCACCGTCTGACCGTAGCTGGGCGCCTCCGAGATCCGGACCGAGCGCGGGATCGCGGTGTGCAGCACCTCCTGCGGGAAGTGCGTCCGGACCTCCTCCGCCACCTGGGCGGCCAGCCTGGTCCGGGCGTCGTACATGGTGAGCAGGATCGTGGAGACGTGCAGCGCCGGGTTGAGGTGCGCCCGGACCAGCTCGACGTTGCGCAGCAGCTGCCCGAGGCCCTCCAGCGCGTAGTACTCGCACTGGATCGGGATCAGCACCTCCTGGCCGGCGACCAGGGCGTTGACCGTCAGCAGGCCCAGCGAGGGCGGGCAGTCGATCAGGATGTAGTCCAGCGGCTGCTCGTACGCGGCGATGGCGCGCTGCAGCCGGCTCTCCCGGGCCACCAGCGACACCAGCTCGATCTCCGCGCCGGCCAGGTCGATGGTCGCGGGGACGCAGAACAGCCCCTCGACCTCGACCACCGGCTGGACCACGTCGGCCAGCGGCTTGCCCTCCACCAGTACGTCGTAGATCGAGGGCACCTCGGCGTGGTGGTCGATGCCGAGCGCGGTCGAGGCGTTGCCCTGCGGGTCGAGGTCGACCACCAGGACCCGCAGCCCGTGCATGGCCAGCGAGGCGGCGAGGTTGACGGTGGTGGTGGTCTTGCCCACCCCGCCCTTCTGGTTGGCCACCACCATCACCCGGGTGGCGGCCGGCCGGGGCAGTCCTTCGCCCGCTCGGCCGATGGCCTGGACCGCAGCCTGGGCGGCACGCGCGATGGGCGTGTCATCGATCTGGTCGATGGTCTCCGAGTCCTGCATGGGGCTCAGTGTTTCACGTGAAACCGGAGCGGCAACAGTCACCGCCCGGCTGCGGGCGAGGATTCCCGAGAGCAGAGAGCGACGTTTCACGTGAAACACCATGCCCGCAATGTCGGAATTCTGACGATGCGACACTCCGGTGAACCCCGAGTCGTCCGGCCGGCCGCCCTGCCGTCACCGGGGCGTCGGAAACGCTCGGGCGGCGGCCCGGACGACCACGGGCGGGCGGTCCGAGGACCACCCGCCCGTGTCGAGTCCCATCCCGGTGTCAGCGGGGACGCCGCCGGGGGTTGCGGGCGCGGTCGCCGCCGCGGGTCGCGCCACCGGCCGCGGCCCGGCCGGCCCTGGCCGCGGCCTTGGCCCGGCGGGTCGCCGCCCGCACACCGCCCGGGCTCTCGCCCACCTTGACCTGGATCACCCGGGTCGAGGTCTCCAGGGTGCCGTCGCCGACCGAGATCACCGACCACTCCACCCCGCCGAGCTTCGCCAGCCCGGCCCGCGAGTCGGCGAGCTCCTGCTCCGCGCTGTCGCCCTTGAGCGCCAGCATCTGGCCGTGCGGACGCAGCAGCGGGAGGCCCCAACCGGCCAGCCGCTCCAGCGGCGCCACCGCACGGGCGGTCACCACCTCCACCGCGAGCTTGCCGACCATCTCCTCGGCCCGGCCGCGGAGCACGGTGACGTTCTCCAGACCGAGCTCGCGGACCACCTCCTCCAGGAAGGTGGTCCGGCGCAGCAGCGGCTCCAGCAGGGTCACCGAGACGTCCGGGCGGGCCAGCGCCACCGGGATGCCGGGCAGCCCGGCGCCGGAGCCGACGTCGCACAGCGTCGTCCCGGCCGGCAGCAGCTCGGCGAGCACCGCGCAGTTGAGCACATGGCGGTCCCAGAGCCGGGGCACCTCGCGCGGGCCGATCAGCCCCCGGGTCACGCCCTCGGTCGCCAGCAGCTCGGTGTAGCGGACGGCGGCGTCGAACCGCTCGCCGAAGACCTCCCGGGCGACGGCCGGCGGGGCGGGCGGCGGCTCGACCGCCGGCCGCCCGCCCGCGGGCGCGCTCCCGGCGTCCGGACCACCGGCCCCCGACTCCGGCTCTCCGGCAGGCACGCTCTCCGTGTCCATCTCGACCTCTCCGCTCCCCGGATCCACCGACCCGCTCCTGCACCGTTTCACGTGAAACATCTCTCGCCGGGCCAGCGCCCCGCGAAGGGACGACGACCCCGCCCGCGCGTGGCGGACGGGGTCGGGTCCTCGTGTCGCTTGCCGGCCGCCCTGGCGGCCGGCGGTCGCCCGGCCGTCAGGCCGGCAGCACGACCACGCAACGCTGGGGCTCCTCGCCCTCCGACTCACTGCGCAGACCGGCCGCGGCCACCGCGTCGTGGACGACCTTGCGCTCGAACGGGGTCATCGGACGCAGCTTGACCTGCTCGCCGGAGCTCTTCACCTGCTCCGCGGCCTGGGACCCGAGGGTCGCCAGCTCCGTGCGCTTGCGGGCCCGGAAGCCGGCGATGTCCAGCATGAGGCGGCTGCGCTCGCCGGTCTCCCGGTGGACGGCCAACCGGGTCAGCTCCTGCAGCGCCTCCAGCACCTCGCCGTCCTGGCCGACCAGCCGATGCAGGGCCCGGTCGTTGCCGTCGCTGACGATGGAGACCAGTGCGCGGTCGCCCTCGACGTCCATGTCGATGTCACCGTCGAGGTCCGCGATGTCGAGCAGACCCTCCAGGTAGTCCGCCGCGATGTCGCCCTCCTGCTCCAGGCGGGCGACGATGTTCTCGTCGGCGCCGGGGGCGGCCTCGGCCTCGACGGCGGAGGTGGTGCCTTCCGTCACTGATGGACTCCTTCGGAGATGGGCCCGGTTGGTGGGCCGGTAACGAGGTTCAGGGGGCCGCGGAGGCGGTTCGGACCGGGCCGGTCACTTCTTCTTCGGCCGCTGTCCGCCGCGCTTGGGCTGCTGTCGGCCGCCCTGCTGACGGGTGGCGGCCGGCTTGGCCGCGGTCTGCTTGGCGGCACCTGCCGCACCGGCGGCACCGGTGCTCGCGGTGTCGGCCGAGTCCGCCGGCACCGCGTCCGCGGGCTGCTCGGCCGGGGCGTCCTTGGTCAGGCTCGCCGGCTGGCTGCCACCGTGCTGGCGCTGCGACTTGGTCTGCTTCCGCGGCTGCTGGCGGCGCACCTGCACCGACTCCTCCACCACGGCCTCGGCCGTCGCGGCCGACTTCTTCGCCGGCAGCAGGCCCCAGAGCGGGCCCTGGATCACCGAGCCGTCCGGGTTCAGCCGGCCCTGCTTCTTCAGCCGCTCCTGACGCTCGTCCCAGGCCTTGCTGCCCGGCGTCGGGTTGTTGCGGATGACGATCAGCTGCTGGCCCATCGACCAGATGTTGGTGGTCAGCCAGTAGACCAGGACACCGACGGGGAAGTTGATGCCCATCACGGCGAACATGATCGGGAAGACGTACATCAGCATCTTCTGCTGCTGCATGAACGGCGTCTTCACGGTGAGGTCGACGTTCTTCGTCATCAGCTGGCGCTGGGTGATGAACTGCGACAGCGACATCAGGACGATCATCACGGCGACGACGATCTTGACGCTGACCTCGCTGCTGCCGACGAAGGTCGCCGAGAGCGGGGCACCGAAGATGTGGGCCTGCTGGGCGCTGTCCAGCAGGGTGCCGTCGATCACGCCGATCGGCTTGCCGTCGGCGACCTTGGCGAGCACGCCGTAGAGCGCGGTGAAGAACGGCGCCTGCACGATGATGGGAAGGCAGCTGGAGAACGGGTTGGTACCCGCCTCCTTGTACAGCTTCATCATCTCTTCGGACTGGCGCTGGCGGTCGTTCTTGTACCGCTCCTGGATGGCCTTCATCTTCGGCTGGATCGCCTGCATGGCCCGGGTCGCCTTGATCTGCTTCACGAAGAGCGGGATCAGGCAGATCCGGATGACGACCACCATCGACGCGATGGCCAGACCCCAGGCCCAACCACCGTTCGGATCGAAAACGTGGCTGTACAGCGAGTGGAACTGGACGATGATCCAGGACACCGCTGTGTACAGGGGGTTGAGGAAGGAGAAGGTCACCGGTCAGGCTCCTTGGACATTGGGATCGGCCCCACTGGGCCAATGGTCGCCGGGCCCTCTGGGTCCGGACCGGCGGGGGGCATGATCACCGGCTGGTCGGCGGCGGACCGGCCCTTCAGCCGGTCCCGCAGCCGGCGGTGCCACACCGGATGCTTGCGCGGCGGGACATGGTCGACCCCACCGGGCGTCCATGGATTGCAGCGCAGGATGCGCCACACGGTCAGTGCGCCGCCCTTCACCGCTCCGTGCGTCCGCACGGCCTCGAAGCCGTAGTGCGAACAGGAGGGGTAGTAGCGGCACACCGGACCGAGCAGTGGGCTGATGGTCCACTGGTAGACCCTGATCAGACCCATCAGCAGGTACTTCATCGACCTGCTCCCGTCGGCGCCGAAACAGCATGCTCGGCCTTGAGCAGCCGTTTGAGCGCCGCGTCCAGGTCACGTTCGAGTTCCTGGTACGAGGCGGACGCGGCCGGAGGCAGCGCACGCACCACTATCAGGCTACCGGCGGGCAGCCGGGACAGACGATCACGGACAAGGTGCCGCAACCGGCGCTTGACCAGGTTGCGGGTGACCGCCGGGCCGACGGCCTTGCTCACGACGAAACCCGCACGCGCCGAAGGAGTCCCCTCGGCGACGTGCGGGCGGATGTCGCTGGTCCGGTCGGTGTGGTCCCCGGAGCCGTCCTCTCTGGCGAGATGGACGACCAGCAGGGGCTTACCGGCCCGACGACCGCGTTTGACTGCGGTCGCGAAGTCCTGGCGCCGCCGCAGCCGATTCTCGGAGGGCAGCACAGCAGACTCTGGTGCGGATCAGGCGGACAGGCTGGTGCGGCCCTTGCCACGGCGGGCAGCCAGGATGGCGCGGCCGGCGCGGGTACGCATACGCAGCCGGAAGCCGTGGGTCTTCGCGCGACGACGGTTGTTCGGCTGGAAGGTGCGCTTGCTCACTCGGGGGCTCCTGAGGTGAATCGTAGGATGACGGGTGATCGCTTGGCCGTCACCGTGCGTCCGCGTGATCTCCCCGATTACGGAAATCCGGCCCATCACCCCAGTTCGGCTGGGGTTCGGGGCAATCCACGGCGCCCGTGCTGCGCGCCTTATGGAGCGGGAGGACCCGCGGACATGCGGCAGCGGCCATCGACAACTCGACCTGGTTACGGTACGCGGGACGGGGCACGAGGGTCAAACCAGCCGCCTGGAGGCGGTTTGCCCACAGCCTGTGGACAACGACTTGATCCCGCTCTGTTCGCTGACTACCGTTGCAGGACTTGTCTGGTTTGTTCATTGGAAAGCGTGCACCAGTGGCTGATGTCAACAGCGACCTCGTCCCGGTCTGGGCGAGAGTCGTAGAGCGGCTGGTCGGCGACCCGGACATCGGGGAGATGGACAAGCAGTGGGTGGAGCGCACCCAGCCAATGTGGATGATGCACGACACCGCCCTGCTGGCGGCCCCGAACGAGCGGGCCAAGCAGGTGCTGGAGGGACGGCTGCTGCCGCAGCTGACCGAGGCGCTCTCCCGCGAGCTGGGCCGCCCGGTGCGGATCGCCGTGATGGTCGACGCCAACGCGATGCCGAACATGCCCGCTCCCGCCGCCCAGGCACCCGTGGAGCCGTACCCGAGCCCCTCCGGCCACGACGGCCACGACGATCACGACGAGCCGGACGACCGGCACGACGACCGCCGTCGGCACGACGAGCGGCAGCGCCAGGACGACCGGCACGACGACCGGCACCGCCAGGACGACCGGCAGCGGCAGGACGAGCGCCAAGGGCAGGACGAGGGCCACTACGGCGGCCCCGGCTACCCGCGCCCCTACCAGTCCGACTACGACCGGCCCCGCTACGACACCGGCGGCTACGAGCAGCGCCCCGCGCCCTACGGCGGCCCGGCGGCCGGCCAGGTCTGGCCCGGCTACCAGGAGCAGCAGCCCGGCTACCGCGAGCCCGACGAGCCGGTGGACCGGCCCGCGCCGAGGGCCCTGCCCCCGTCCTCGACCACCCAGGGCGACCTCTTCGGCGGCGCCTACGGCCCCGGCCCCGGCGAGCACCCGCGGACCGCCTCCGGCCGCCGCGGCCCCGGCGGGCGCCCCGCCCAGCGCCCGGACAGGGCTCCGGCCGAGCGCGCCACCGACCGGCCGGCGGTACCGGGGGTCCCCCCGCCGCCCGGCGCACCGCCCGCCGGCGGGTCCCGCAAGGACGAGCCGGCCGCCCGGCTGAACCCCAAGTACCTCTTCGACACCTTCGTCATCGGCGCCAGCAACCGCTTCGCGCACGCGGCGGCGGTGGCGGTCGCCGAGGCCCCGGCCAAGGCGTACAACCCGCTCTTCATCTACGGCGAGTCCGGGCTGGGCAAGACCCACCTGCTGCACGCCATCGGGCACTACTCGCGCAGCCTCTTCCCGGGCACCCGGGTGCGGTACGTGTCCTCGGAGGAGTTCACCAACGAGTTCATCAACTCGATCCGGGACGGCAAGGCGGACACCTTCCGCAAGCGCTACCGGGACATGGACATCCTGCTCGTGGACGACGTGCAGTTCCTGGCGAGCAAGGAGTCCACGCAGGAGGAGTTCTTCCACACCTTCAACACCCTGCACAACGCCAACAAGCAGATCGTGCTCTCCTCCGACCGGCCGCCGAAGCTGCTGACCACGCTGGAGGACCGGCTGCGCAACCGCTTCGAGTGGGGGCTGATCACCGACGTCACCCCGCCGGAGCTGGAGACCCGGATCGCGATCCTGCGCAAGAAGGCGATCCAGGAGCAACTCAACGCCCCGGCCGACGTGCTGGAGTTCATCGCGTCCCGGATCACCCGGAACATCCGGGAGCTGGAGGGGGCCCTGATCCGGGTCACCGCCTTCGCCAACCTCAACCGGGCGCCGGTCGACCTGGAGCTGGCCGGGATCGTCCTCAAGGACCTCATCCCCGGCGGTGACGAGGACGCCGGGCCGGAGATCACCGCCCAGGTGATCATGCAGCAGACCGCGGCCTACTTCGGCCTCGGTGTGGACGACCTCTGCGGATCCTCGCGCAGCCGGGTGCTGGTGACGGCCCGCCAGATCGCCATGTACCTCTGCCGCGAGCTGACCGACCTCTCGCTGCCGAAGATCGGCGCGCAGTTCGGCGGCCGCGACCACACCACGGTGATGCACGCGGACCGCAAGATCCGCTCGCTGATGGCGGAGCGGCGCTCGATCTACAACCAGGTCACCGAGCTCACCAACCGCATCAAGAGCTGACTTCCGGCCCGTCCGCGGGGACGGGTGCCGGATGGCCGGAAAAGGGCGTCAGGAGCGATCCTGACGCCCTTTCGGCATATCCACAGGTGTGCGTCGCCGACCGGCGGGGCAGGGATGCCGGTGACGGACGCTCCGCCAGTCCGCCGCCCGCACCGAACATCTGACCAGGGATTCGAACGCCCGGGGTGTGCGAGGCCGAAATCCACAGGCCGGACGGGTTCTCCACTGTCCACAGGGCCGATGGCCGGAAGTTATCCAGAATTCCTCCACAGGGCGGCCGCCGCTACGCTCTTCCGCGCAGGTCAGGTGCCTGTGGACTTGTGCACAACGGTTATCCACAGGCTGTGGACAATTGGCGGCCCGTCACTGGGCCGTCCGGGTTGTCCACCGGTTGTCCCCAGGAAGAGGGGGGTTGTCCCCAGGTTGTCCACAGCTGTGTCCACAGTTCGACAACCTTCTGCGGACGTTCATACCCAGGTGTGAAAGGCGTCACGAAAAGTTGACCGGGGCCCGTGGATAACCGGGGCCGGATCTGGGGACGGAGCTGGGGATAACCTGTGGATACCCAGCGTGCCCTGTGGGTAACGCTCCGCCGTCCACAGCGGGCCGTGTTCGTCCACAGCCGCCATCCACATGTCCTGTGGACAAAAAACCGGGCCTGACCTGCTAAAACAGGGTTATCCACGGTTTCCACAGGCCCTACTACTACCACTACACCTATAGACCCATCGACTTGCTCAAAAGCAGGTGGGCTCGAAATCTGTGGACAACCGGGCCCCGACATCCGTTCGAGTTGCTTCCGCCCGTCTGCCCCGTCTGTCGGTGGAGTACGTCAGACTGTCCTCGGCGACTGGAAGCGGAGCGGCGGAGCTCGGTGGACAGCCGCGGCGAAGACCAAGATCAGAAGAACCAGACGTGCGAGCGGGAGCGCTCGATCCAGGAGGCGGTTACCGGTGAAGTTCCGGGTGGAGCGTGACGTCCTCGCGGAGGCGGTGGCCTGGGCTGCTCGCAGCCTCCCGGCACGGCCGCCGGTGCCGGTGCTGGCCGGCCTGCTGCTGACGGCGCAGGACGGCAGCCTGGCCCTGTCCGGCTTCGACTACGAGGTCTCGGCCCGGGTCGGGCTGGAGGCCGACATCGAGGAGCCCGGAACCGTGCTGGTCTCCGGCCGGCTGCTCAACGACATCTCGCGCAACCTGCCCAACCGGCCGGTGGAGATCTCCACCGACGGCCAGCGGGTCAGCGTGGTCTGCGGGAGCTCCCGGTTCACCCTGCCGACCCTCCCGGTGGACGAGTACCCGGCCCTGCCGGCGATGCCGACCGCGACCGGCACCGTCCCGGGCGACGTGTTCGCCTCCGCGGTCAGCCAGGCCGCCGTGGCCGCCGGCCGCGACGACACCCTGCCGGTGCTCACCGGTGTGCGGGTCGAGATCGAGGGTGACCGGATCACCCTGGCCGCCACCGACCGCTACCGCTTCGCGGTCCGCGAGCTGATGTGGAAGCCCGAGCAGTCCGACATCTCGGCGGTCGCCCTGGTCCCGGCCAAGACCCTGCAGGACATCGCCAAGTCCCTGGGCAGCGGCGACAGCGTCTCCATCGCGCTCTCCTCGGGCGGCGCGGGCGAGGGCCTGATCGGCTTCGAGGGCGCCGGCCGGCGGACCACCACCCGGCTGCTGGAGGGCGAGTTCCCCAAGTACCGCAGCCTCTTCCCGACCGAGTTCAACGCGATCGCGGCGATCCAGACCCAGCCCTTCCTGGAGGCGCTCAAGCGCGTCTCCCTGGTGGCCGAGCGCAACACCCCGGTCCGGCTGAACTTCGAGGAGGGCGTGCTCACCCTGGAGGCCGGCTCCGGCGACGACGCCCAGGCCACCGAGCGGATCGACGCCTCCCTGGAGGGCGACGCCATCTCGATCGCCTTCAACCCGGGCTACCTGGAGGAGGGCCTCAAGGCCATCGACTCCCCCTTCGCCCAGCTGAGCTTCACCACCCCGACCAAGCCCGCGCTGCTCAGCGGCAAGGCCGCGGTGGACGCCGAGGCCGACGAGGCCTACCAGTACCTGATCATGCCGGTCCGCCTCTCCGGCTGAGCCCCGGAGACCCGGCCGGACGCTCCGGCCGGGTCCGCGCACCGGCCGGCTTCCGGTCCGCCGGGCCGTTCGCCCACAGCCCTGTGAACAAACCTGTGGAAGCCTCCCCCGGTCGGCCCCGATCGCGGGGAGGCGCTCGCGCTCCAGCACGTAGGCTCAAGGAGGCGCGGCAACGGCGCCGCCCGCAGAGACGTCACCACAGGTAAGGATTTGGCTATGGAGCTCGGCCTCATCGGTCTCGGCAAGATGGGCGGCAACATGCGCGAGCGGATCCGCCGCGCCGGCCACACCGTCATCGGCTACGACCGCAACCCCGACATCTCCGACGTCGAGAGCCTCCAGGAGCTGGTCTCCAAGCTGCAGGGCCCGCGCGTCGTCTGGGTCATGGTCCCGGCCGGCGCCGCCACCCAGGCCACCGTGGACGAGCTGTCCGAGCTGCTGTCCCCCGGTGACGTGGTCGTCGACGGCGGGAACTCCCGCTGGACCGACGACATCAAGCACGCCGAGGCGCTGGCCGCCAAGGGCATCGGCTTCGTCGACTGCGGTGTGTCCGGCGGCGTCTGGGGCCTGGAGAACGGCTACGCGCTGATGTACGGCGGCGACGCCGAGCACGTGGCCCTGGCCAAGCCGGTCTTCGACGCGCTCAAGCCCGAGGGCGACTTCGGCTCGGTGCACGCGGGCGCGGTCGGCGCCGGCCACTTCGCCAAGATGGTCCACAACGGCATCGAGTACGCGATGATGCAGGCCTTCGCCGAGGGCTGGGAGCTGCTGGAGGCCGCCCCCGAGGTGACCGACGTCCGCGAGGTCTTCCGCAGCTGGCAGGAGGGCACCGTGATCCGCTCCTGGCTGCTCGACCTGGCCGTCCGCGCCCTGGACGACGACGAGCACCTGGCCAAGCTCAAGGGCTGGGCCGCCGACTCCGGCGAGGGCCGCTGGACCGTCGAGGCCGCGATCGACCACGCCGTCCCGCTGCCGGCGATCACCGCCTCGCTGTTCGCGCGCTTCGCCTCCCGTCAGGACGACTCGCCGCAGATGAAGATGATCGCCGCGCTGCGCAACCAGTTCGGCGGCCACGCGGTCGAGTCGAAGTAGTCCCGAAGCTTCTCCACAGGTCCCGAGGCTTCTCCACAGAAGGCGAGCGCAGTCCACCGCCATGCACGTCGCGCACCTGTCGCTCGCCGACTTCCGCTCCTACGCCCGGGCCGAGGTTCCCCTCGACCCGGGCGTGACGGCGTTCGTCGGCCCCAACGGCCAGGGCAAGACCAATCTGGTCGAGGCGGTCGGCTACGTCGCCACCCTGGGCAGCCACCGGGTCGCCACCGACGCCCCGCTGATCCGGCTGGGCGCCGAGAGCGCCGTGATCCGCACCTCGGTGGTTGACCGGGGGCGCTCCACCCTGGTCGAGCTGGAGATCACTCCGGGCAAGGCCAACCGGGCCCGGATCAACCGCTCCGACAACGTCCGCCCGCGCGATGTGCTGGGCCTGCTGCGCACCGTGCTGTTCGCCCCCGAGGACCTCGCCCTGGTCAAGGGCGACCCGGGGGAGCGCCGGCGCTTCCTGGACGAGTTGCTGACCGCCCGCGCGCCCCGGCTGGCCGGGGTCCGGCAGGACTACGAGCGGGTGCTCAAGCAGCGCAACGCCCTCCTGAAGACCGCCGCGATGGCCCGCAGGGCCGGTGGCGGCAAGGGCGCCGACCTCTCCACCCTGGAGGTCTGGGACGGCCATCTGGCCCGGGCCGGCGCCGAGCTCACCGCCTTCCGCCTGCAGCTGGTGGCGTCCCTCCAGCCGCTGGTCTCGGCCGCCTACGGGCAGCTCGCGCCGGGCGGCGGCGACACCGCGCTGGAGTACCGCAGCTCCTTCGAGGGCGAGCTGCCGACCAGCCGCGAGGAGGCCGAGGAGCAGCTGCTCCAGGCCCTGCGGACGGTCCACAAGCAGGAGGTCGACCGGGGGATCACCCTCGTCGGCCCGCACCGGGACGAGCTGGTGCTCAAGCTCGGCCCGCTGCCCGCCAAGGGCTACGCCAGCCACGGCGAGTCCTGGTCGTTCGCGCTGGCGCTGCGGCTGGCCTCGTACGAGCTGCTGCGCTCGGACGGGGGAGAGCCGGTGCTGATCCTGGACGACGTCTTCGCCGAGCTGGACGCCGCCCGCCGCGACCGGCTGGCCGAGCTGGTGGCCGGCGGCGAGCAGGTGCTGGTCACCGCGGCGGTCGCCGAGGACGTGCCGAAGGCGCTGGCCGGGGCCCGGTACACGGTCGCCGACGGCGCGGTCCAGCGCGTCACCGCCTGACCCCGCCCTCCGCCTGACCCCGGCCCCACGCGGGCCTCCCCCGCCCGCCGAGGGCCGCCGCAGCCGGTCCCGGACGGCTCCCCACGACACCCACCCGCGCCGCCCGGGCCCGTCCGGCTCCCGTACGCTGGACGGCTCACCGTTGTCCACAGGGTGGGGATAAGGAGATCGCCGTGAGCGAGTCGGCGGAGCACCCCGGGCCGACCGGTGCCGATCTGGCGCGTTCGGCGCTGCGGGCGGCCCGGGCGCAGGCCCGCCAGCGCGGTGAGCAGGTCCGCGAGAAGCGCGAGGCGAAGCGGACCGGCCTGCGCAGCGGGGCCCGCTCGGACGGCCGTGACCCGGTGCCGCTGGGGGCGGCGCTCAACCGGCTACTGACCGAGCGGGGCTGGGAGTCCTCGGCGGCGGTCGGCGGGGTGATGGGCCGCTGGCCGCAGATCGTCGGGCCCGACATCGCCGCGCACTGCACCCCGACCGCCTACGACGACGAGGCGGCGGTGCTCACCGTGCAGTGCGACTCCACCGCCTGGGCGACCCAACTGCGCTGGCTGGCAAGGCAGTTGGTGGCCCGCCTGAACCACGAGCTGGGCCACGGCACGGTGCGCACGATCAAGGTGCTCGGCCCGGCCGCCCCGGTGCGGGGCTACGGCCGGCTGCGCGCTCCCGGCAGCAAGGGGCCGGGTGACACCTGGGGGTGACCCCGGAGGGTGCCGGGAAGGAGCGGACCGTAATCCTCCGGAACCCCTGACGGCCCTTCCAGGCGCTCTGAGCCCCCCGGGCGAGTATCGGGACATGTCCCGAGGGGATTCAGGGCGGCATTTCTGCCCTCAGAGGCTGCCAAACGCCCATCGATGTCAGTCGTACCGGTAGACTGAAGGGCAAACACTGTTGCTAGTGGCAACCGAGTCGAAACGCCGTGGTCGCACGCCCGCCCGTAGGGGAGCGGGGATGTGCGGCCCGTGCTGTGCCAGAGAGGGCGCTTCGTGGCCGATTCCGGCAACCCCAGCCAGATCCCAGACCAGACCGACCAGGCCGAGAGGTCGTACGACGCCAGCGCCATCCAGGTGCTGGAGGGCCTCGACGCCGTCCGCAAGCGCCCCGGCATGTACATCGGCTCCACCGGCGAGCGCGGCCTGCACCACCTGGTGCAGGAGATCGTGGACAACTCCGTCGACGAGGCGATGGCCGGGCACGCGGACACCATCAACGTGTCGCTCCTGGCCGACGGCGGAGTCCGTGTGGTCGACAACGGCCGAGGCATCCCGGTCGGCATCATGCCGGGCCAGGGCAAGCCCGCCGTCGAGGTCGTGCTGACGGTCCTGCACGCGGGTGGCAAGTTCGGCAACGGCGGCTACGCGGTCTCCGGCGGTCTGCACGGCGTCGGCGTCTCGGTGGTGAACGCGCTGTCCACGCGCCTCGCCGTGGAGATCCACACCGACGGCCACCGCTGGACGCAGGAGTACAAGGTCGGCGCGCCGACCGCCCCGCTGTCGCAGCACGAGGCCACCGAGCGCACCGGCACCAGCGTCACCTTCTGGGCCGACCCGGACATCTTCGAGACCACGGTCTACTCCTTCGAGACGCTCTCCCGGCGCTTCCAGGAGATGGCGTTCCTCAACAAGGGCCTGACCATCGCCCTGACCGACGAGCGCCCCGAGCACGTCGACGAGGAGGGCAAGCCGCTCTCCGTCACCTACAAGTACGACGGCGGCATCGCCGACTTCGTCGCCCACCTCAACTCCCGCAAGGGCGAGGTGATCCACCCCTCGGTGATCGACTTCGAGGCGGAGGACAAGGACAAGGCGATCTCGGTCGAGATCGCCATGCAGTGGAACTCCTCGTACACCGAGGGGGTCTACTCCTTCGCCAACACGATCCACACCCACGGCGGCGGTACCCACGAGGAGGGCTTCCGCGCCGCGCTGACCGGCCTGGTCAACCGCTACGCGCGGGACAAGAAGCTGCTCCGGGAGAAGGACGACAACCTCTCCGGCGAGGATATCCGCGAGGGCCTGACCGCGATCATCTCGGTCAAGCTCGGCGAGCCGCAGTTCGAGGGCCAGACCAAGGACAAGCTCGGCAACACCGAGGCGAAGACCTTCGTCCAGCGGGTGGTGCACGAGCAGCTGAACGACTGGCTGGACCGCAACCCCAACGAGGCCGCGGACATCATCCGCAAGTCCATCCAGGCCGCCACCGCGCGCGTCGCCGCCCGCAAGGCCCGCGACCTCACCCGCCGCAAGGGCCTGCTGGAGTCCGCCTCGCTGCCGGGCAAGCTCAGCGACTGCCAGTCCAAGGACCCGTCCGAGTGCGAGATCTTCATCGTCGAGGGTGACTCCGCCGGCGGCTCGGCCAAGCAGGGCCGCGACCCGCGCACCCAGGCCATCCTGCCGATCCGCGGCAAGATCCTGAACGTCGAGAAGGCCCGGATCGACAAGGTGCTGCAGAACACCGAGGTCCAGGCGCTGATCTCGGCCTTCGGCTGCGGCATCCAGGAGGACTACGACGAGTCCAAGCTGCGGTACCACAAAATCGTGCTGATGGCCGACGCCGACGTCGACGGACAGCACATCCGCACCCTGCTGCTGACCCTGCTGTTCCGCTTCATGCGGCCGCTGGTCGAGTCGGGCTACGTGTACCTCGCGATGCCGCCGCTGTACAAGATCAAGTGGGGCAAGGACGACTTCGAGTACGCCTACTCCGACCGCGAGCGCGACGCCGTGATCGCGGCGGGCGTCGAGGCCGGGCGCCGGCTGCCCAAGGACGACGCGATCCAGCGCTTCAAGGGTCTCGGCGAGATGAACGCCGAGGAGCTCCGGGTCACCACCATGGACGCCGAGCACCGCCTGCTGCTCCAGGTCACCCTGGAGGACGCCGCCCGCGCCGACGAACTGTTCTCGGTCCTGATGGGCGAGGACGTCGAGGCCCGCCGCTCCTTCATCCAGCGCAACGCCAAGGACGTCCGCTTCCTGGACGTGTGACGCCTGCCCCGCAGGCCCCGCACGTACCAGTCCGCGTGAAAGGAAACTGACCACCAGTGGTCGACGACAACCGTCCCGACGGCGAGCAGCCCGAGACTCCCGAGGCCGCCACCACGGCGACCATGCGCATCGAGCCGGTCGAGCTCGAGACCGAGATGCAGCGCTCGTACCTCGACTACGCGATGAGCGTGATCGTCAGCCGGGCGCTGCCCGAGGTGCGCGACGGCCTGAAGCCGGTCCACCGCCGGGTGCTGTACGCGATGTACGACGGGGGCTACCGCCCCGAGAAGGGCTACTACAAGTGCGCCCGCGTCGTCGGCGACGTGATGGGCAACTACCACCCGCACGGTGACACCTCGATCTACGACACCGTGGTGCGGCTGGCCCAGCCGTGGTCGCTGCGGATGCCGCTGGTCGACGGCAACGGCAACTTCGGCTCCCCGGGCAACGACCCGGCGGCCGCCATGCGCTACACCGAGTGCAAGATGGCGCCGCTGGCCATGGAGATGATGCGCGACATCGACGAGGAGACCGTCGACTTCGCCGCCAACTACGACGGCCGCTCGCAGGAGCCGACCGTCCTGCCGGCCCGCATCCCCAACCTGCTGGTCAACGGTGCCACCGGCATCGCGGTCGGCATGGCCACCAACATCCCGCCGCACAACCTCCGCGAGGTCGCCTCCGGCGCGCTCTGGGCGCTGGAGCACCCGGACGCCTCCAACGAGGAGCTGCTGGAGGCCCTGATCGAGCGGATCAAGGGCCCGGACTTCCCCACCGGCGCGCTGATCGTCGGCCACCGCGGCATCAACGACTACTTCCGCACCGGCCGCGGCTCGGTCACCATGCGGGCCGTGGTCGAGGTCGAGGAGATCCAGGGCCGCCAGTGCCTGGTCATCACCGAGCTGCCGTACCAGGTCAACCCGGACAACCTCGCGCTGAAGATCGCCGACCTGGTCAAGGACGGCCGGGTCGCCGGCATCGCGGACGTCCGCGACGAGTCCTCGTCCCGCACCGGCACCCGCCTGGTGGTCGTGCTCAAGCGCGACGCGGTCGCCAAGGTCGTGCTGAACAACCTCTACAAGCACACCGAGCTGCAGACCAACTTCGGCGCCAACATGCTGGCCCTGGTCGACGGCGTGCCGCGCACGCTGTCGCTCGACGCCTTCATCCGGCACTGGGTCAACCACCAGGTCGAGGTCATCGTCCGGCGCACCACCTTCCGCCTGCGCAAGGCGGAGGAGCGCGCCCACATCCTGCGCGCCCTGCTCAAGGCCCTCGACCTGATCGACGAGGTCATCGCGCTGATCCGGGCCTCGGCCAGCGCCGACGCCGCCCGTAGCGGCCTGATGCAGCTGCTCTCGATCGACGAGCTCCAGGCCAACGCGATCCTGGAGATGCAGCTGCGCCGGCTGGCCGCCCTGGAGCGCCAGCGGATCATGGACGAGCACGACGAGCTGCAGCGCAAGATCGACGAGTACAACGCGATCCTCGCCTCGCCGGTCCGCCAGCGCGAGATCATCTCCGAGGAGCTCACCGCGATCGTCGAGAAGTACGGCGACGAGCGGCGCTCGACCCTGATCCCCTCCGACGGCGACCTCTCGATCGAGGACCTCATCGCCGAGGAGGACATCGTCGTCACGATCACCCGCGGCGGCTACGTCAAGCGCACCCGCTCCGACCTCTACCGCTCGCAGAAGCGCGGCGGCAAGGGCGTGCGCGGCGCCCAGCTCAAGCAGGACGACATCGTCGACCACTTCTTCGTGACGACGACCCACAACTGGATCCTGTTCTTCACCAACAAGGGCCGGGTCTACCGCGCCAAGGGCTACGAGCTCCCGGACGCCGGGCGCGACGCCCGCGGCCAGCACGTGGCCAACCTGCTGGCCTTCCAGCCGGACGAGCACATCGCCCAGGTGATGGCCGTCCGCACCTACGAGGACAAGCCCTACCTCGTCCTCGCCACCCGGGCCGGCCTGGTGAAGAAGTCCCCGCTCAAGGACTACGACTCCCCGCGCTCCGGCGGTCTGATCGCGATCAACCTGCGCCAGGACGACGAGGGCCGGGACGACGAGCTGATCGGCGCCGAGCTGGTCTCCGCCGCGGACGACCTGCTGCTGGTCTCCAAGAAGGCGCAGTCGATCCGCTTCACCGCGACCGACGACGCGCTGCGCCCGACCGGGCGCGCCACCTCGGGCGTCAAGGGCATGTCCTTCCGCGAGGACGACGAACTGCTCTCGATGAACGTGGTCCGCCCGGACACCTACGTCTTCACCGCGACCGACGGCGGCTACGCCAAGCGCACCGGTGTGGACGAGTACCGTGTCCAGGGACGCGGCGGCTACGGCACCAAGGCGGCGAAGATCGTCGAAGGCCGGGGCTCGCTGGTCGGCGCCCTCGTCGTGGACGAGAGCGACGAGATCATGGCGATCACCCTGTCCGGTGGGGTGATCCGTACGAGGGTTTCCGAGGTTCGTGAAACCGGACGTGACACCATGGGCGTCCAACTGATCAACCTCGGTAAGCGCGATGCGGTCGTGGGCATGGCCCGCAACGCGGAGGCCGAGGACGAGGAGTCGGTCGAGGACGAGGTGGCCATCGAGGCCACCGGGTCCACCGAGGTGGCCGAGGGTACGGGAACGGCGCCGGGCGAGCAGACCGCCCAGGCCTGACCTCGTACCGCGTCGGCCGGTACCGTCACGTCCGTGCATTCGTGCGCGACGTGCCGGTACCGGCCGACGACCAGTACCGGGCAATCCCGCCGGGCGCTGGATGACGAGTGACGAAGCAGGGCGGTGCGGCCGCCCTGGTGGGAAGTGCGGGAGGACCAGTGAGTGGAGCCACGGGTGCTGCGGGAGGAGCCACCGGCGGCCGTCCGGGCGCAGCACAGGGCGGCGGGGCGTACGGCGTGCCTCAGCCGCCGGCCGAGCACCCGGCCGCGTCCACCTCGCTGATGCCCCCGGTCGGCGGTGCGGGCCAGGGCGCGGGGTACGGCGGCCAGCCGGCCCCGCCGCCGGGTGCACCGGCGGGTGGCGGCAGCGGGTTCTCGCAGCCGACCACCTATGCGAAGGGGCAGCCGACCCCGCCCCGGGGCACCCGGGTCGGCGGCGGCCCGACCCCGCCCGGCGGCACGCCGGCCGGCGGCACCCGCCGTCCGGCCGCCCCGCCGGTGGCCTCGGGCGGTCTGGGACGGACCAGGAAGGCCCGGCTGCGGGTGACCAAGGCCGACCCGTGGTCGGTCATGAAGGTCAGCTTCCTGCTGTCGCTGGCGGTCGGGATCATCATCATCGTGGCGGCCGCGGTGCTGTGGATGACGCTGGACTCGCTCGGCGTCTTCGACTCGCTCGCCAAGACGCTGAAGGACGTCACCGGTTCGGACACCAACGGCGGCGGCCTGAACCTGATGGACTACGTGGGCTTCGGCAAGGTGATGACCTTCACCTCGCTGATCGCCGTGGTCGACGTGGTGCTGCTGACCGCGCTGTCCACGCTCTCGGCGTTCATCTACAACGCGGCGGCCGGCTTCACCGGCGGCATCGAGCTCACCCTGGCCGAGGAGGACTGACCGTCCGGGCGTGACCCGGGCTCAGTTCCCGCCCCGCACGGGGCGTTTCCGTCCAGGAGCGGAATCAGCGGGCCCCACCGGCTGTTGCAGCCGGTGGGGCCCGTCGGCATTTCGGGTGACAGCCGCGGCGCGCGGCGCGCCACCCGGACGGGTCGGGTGGGTGGTGGGCTTAGCTGGGTCAGCCCGTTCCGCGTCTCCCGGTCGCCGCAGGCCTCCCGGTCCCATTCGGACCCACCGGTCGGGACCGGTACGGCCGGACAGGCACAGCAGGACGGAGGCGCGCGGTGGCGGAGCTCGCAAGGCGACTGGTCGAGGCCCTGGACGGGCTGCTGGGGGTCACGGTGCCGCTGCGGCTGCAGACCTGGGACGGCAGCACCGCCGGCCCGCCGGGGGCGCCCACCCTGGTGCTGCGCAACCGCCGGGCGCTGCGCCGGCTGCTCTGGCGGCCGAACGAGCTGGGCCTGGCCCGCGCCTATGTCGCGGGCGACCTCGACGTCGCCCCGGGCAGCGATCTGTACGAGGTGCTGCGTGCCGTCGCGCACGTCGCCGAACTCCCGGAGGTGCGCCGGCTGCGGCTCGGCGCCGGTGACGTGCTGGGGATCAGGGGCCGCCGTGCCGCCGGCGCCCTGCTGCGGGCCGGTGCGATCGGCCCCCAGCCGGCCCCGCCGGCCGAGGAGGCGCCGGACGGCCGCGGGCGGGCGCACAGCCGCAGCCGGGACCGGGCCGCGATCCACCACCACTACGACGTCGGCAACGACTTCTACGCCTTGGTGCTGGGCCCTTCGATGGTCTACTCCTGCGCGTACTGGGAGCCGGCCGCCAGGAGTCTGGAGGCGGCCCAGGAGGCCAAGCTGGACCTCATCTGCCGCAAGCTCGGACTGCGGCCCGGGATGCGGCTGCTGGACGTCGGCTCCGGCTGGGGCTCGCTGGTGCTGCACGCGGCCCGGCACTACGGGGTGACGGCGGTCGGGGTCTCGATCTCCGCGGCGCAGGTGGAGCTGGCCCGCCGGCGGGTCGAGGAGGCGGGTCTCGCGGACCGGGTGGAGATCCGGCTCCAGGACTACCGGGAGGTCCCGGACGGCCCGTTCGACGCGATCTCCAGCGTCGGCATGGCCGAGCACGTCGGCGAGGCCCAGTACCAGGTGTACGCGGAGCACCTGTACCGGCTGCTGGCGCCCGGCGGCCGGCTGCTCAACCACCAGATCGCCCGCCGGCCGGACCGCCCCGGCGAGCCGTACCGCCCCAGCCCGTTCATCGACCGCTACGTCTTCCCGGACGGCGAGCTGTCCCCGGTCGGTTCCACCGTGTCCCGGCTGGAGGCGGCGGGTTTCGAGGTGCGCGACGTCGAGTCGCTGCGCGAGCACTACGGGCTGACCCTGCGTGAGTGGGTGGCCAATCTGGAGGCGCACTGGACGGAGGCGGTCCGGCTGGTCGGCCGCGGCCGGGCCCGGGTCTGGCGGCTCTACATGGCGGCCTCCGCGCTGGCCTTCGAGGAGAACCGGATCGGGGTCAACCAGATCCTGGCGGTCCGCACCGGCGCGGACGGCGCGTCCCGGCTGCCCGCCACCCGCGCCGAATGGCTGGCCGCCCCGGGCACCGCCTCCGACCTGCCCGTCCCGGAGGGCCCCGGCGGAGGGCCGGGCGTATCGGATTTGGGGGATCGGCGATCGGTCCGCTAATCTTTCAGTGCGGCAAGGGGCTATAGCTCAGACGGTTAGAGCGCTTCCCTGATAAGGAAGAGGCCACAGGTTCAAGTCCTGTTAGCCCCACCACCGCGAAGGGCCCGGAGCATCGCTCCGGGCCCTTCGGCGTTTTCCCGGTCCGGAGCCGGAACCACGGGCCCCGCCCGGGGGTTGTACCGGGCGGGGCCGGGACTGCCCGGCGGCTTCCGACGGACGAGGCGGTGGCGCACATGGCGATGGTCTTCGCGATGACCATTCCGGGGCTGGTCTGCGTGCTGGTGGCGCTGTCCTTCGTCGACCAGCTGGCCCTGCGGGCGCGCCGGTCGCGGCTGGTGCCCTGGCGGGGGACCGGCCGGGAGGGACAGATATCCGCGACCGGCTTCGAGCAGCTGCACGCGCAGTTCGCGGCCGGCAAGCAGCACCAGCTCGACGAGCGGCAGAGCAGTCTGATGCTGCGCGACGAGGAGGGCGAGGGTGCGCCGCCGCGCACCAGGGTGGACCTCGCGGGCGGTAGGGCAGTGGTGGTGGCGCCGACGGCGTCCGGGCCTGCCGCCGAGGCGTCCGCGCCCGCTCCCGGGCGGGCTTCCGGCCCGGTGCCGCGGTCGCTCGGGCAGGAACGGTGACGGCCCTGCGGAGGGTCTGCGCCGGGCGGAACGTACGACAGGAGGTGTGGCGTCAATCCTCCGACCGGACGGGTCGGTTGGAGGCAGCGGTGGCTGGTCACGATTGGGACACCGGTGTGTATCATCGGCCGCAAGGGCAGTCCGGCCAGCCGACAGCCCGTTCGTGCTCGTAACAAACCATGGACTCGTCGGCCCGATCGGATCGATCGGCGCACGGCTGCTGAGTCCGTCAACGCAAGAAGGACGAGGTCCCGCGGTGAAGAAGCTTCTCCTGGTCGCCCTGGTCGCCCTCGGCGGCTTCTTTGTCTACCGTCAGGTCCAGGCGGACCGCGCCGAGCAGGACCTGTGGACCGAGGCCACCGACCCGGTCCCGGCCGGTCGCTGAGGCCCCGGACGATCTGACGATCGACAGTCTTCGGAGGCGCCGGACGGTGCCTCCAGGGCCGGTCGGCCCGGTCGGGTGACCGGGTCGGCCGGACGTTCCCGGCCCCGCACGGCGGTAGCGCCGGAACCGGGCACCGGATTCGTGCCGGAACCGGGTACGCTAGTGCCCGGTGGTACGCAGGGTGCCGCCCCGGGGCTTTAGCTCAGTTGGTAGAGCGCTGCCTTTGCAAGGCAGATGTCAGGAGTTCGAGTCTCCTAAGCTCCACAGTGTGTCCACCGCGCGTGGACGGCCCGGCGGCCGCCGACCCGAACTCGGGTCGGCGGCCGCCGGGCTTTTCCGTTGCTGTTCGCCCAGTGCTCAGTGCGGTTTGCGCGGATCGTGCGGCTTGGGGCGGTCGTCCTCGCCGGGGGCCGCGGCGGGCCGGTCGTGGTGCTCCCGCGCCGGGTCCGGTCCGGGCCGGTCCTCCGTCGCGGAGACTCCGGCCGGGGTCTCCGCCGAGCCGTTCACGGTGCTGCCGCCGGTGCCCGAGGCGTGTGCGCCGACCGGACCGGCGGAGGCGGCGGACGGCGGCTCGACCAGCCATTCCGGGTTGCTGCGGTGCCGCCACCACTGCCAGGCGACCAGGCCGCTGGCGATCGCGACCACGCCGGCCACGGCCAGGCCGGTGGCCCAGCCGCTCCGGCAGGACCGGCGGGCGTTGCGGGCCGCGAGGTCGCCGATCTCGGCCGAGGTGACGTTGCCGCGCATCGCGGTCAGGGCGGCGGCGCCGCGCATCTGGGCCTCCTGCGCCACCGGGACGACGGCGGCACGGGCCTCCTCGACGGCTTGCACGACCTTGGGGGCGACGGTGGAGCGGGCCTGGTCGGCGGCGCGGGACGCGGACAGGCGGGCGGCCAGCGCCTTCTCCTGGGCGCGGTGCAGCGCCTTGAGGGCGTTCTGCTGGGCCTCCGGTGGCAGGCTGGCGAAGGCGTGACCGACCTGGGGGGCGATGTGCCGGTCGTACTGGACGCGCGCGGTGTGGGCGGCCTGGGAGGCCTGCTGCCGGGCGTTGTCCGCGAAGTTGCCGGCCGTCTCACGGGCCGAGTCCAAACGGGTCACGAGAGTCTCTCCTCCTGGTGGCGTCCTATATGCACATATCCACCTGAATGCTGATCATGCATCCGTATTCGTCCGACGGCATGCCGGAGTGGGCCGTACGCGGGGCACCGGTGCGGGCCGCCGCGCGGAGTGCCGGGGCGGGACACCGGGCGGGAGACCGGGCGGGGCGGGGGTGAGTGGGCCGGTCGGGCGCGGGTACGGCAGCAGTAGGCTGGCGGTTCCGGCGGGTCCCCGTCGGGAGCCCGCACGTGTCGTCGCAGCAAGTCGTGGCAGAAGGGGATAGCCGATGCTCCCGGACGAGCCCAGGCCGCCGATCGACCGGACTCCGGGGCCCGAGGGCGGGCACGGGCCGGCCCGTTGCTACCGGCACCCCGAGCAGGAGACCGGCATCGGCTGTTCGCGCTGCGGCCGGCCGATCTGCCCGCAGTGCATGGTGAACGCCTCGGTGGGCTTCCACTGCCCCGAGTGCGTCGAGGAGGGCGGCCGGCAGGTCAGGAGGGCGACCACCCGGTTCGGCGGGCGTCCGGCCGGCGCCGACCCCCTGGTCACCAAGGCGCTGATCGGCGTCAACCTGGTGGTGTTCGTCCTGGCCGCCTACGTGCTCACGCCGTGGCTGGCCTACGACCTCGAACTGCGCAGCTTCGCCCCCGACGCGTCCTACCCCTTCACCAACGGCGTCGCCGAGGGCCCGGGCCAGTGGTACCGGCTGCTGACCGCCGTCTTCCTGCACACCGCGCCCTGGCACATCGCCACCAACATGCTGGTGCTCTGGGTGCTCGGCCCGCAGCTGGAGGCCGCCCTGGGGCGGATCCGGTTCCTCGCCCTCTACCTGCTCTCCGGGCTGGCCGGCAGCGCCTTCGCGTTCCTGGTGGCCGGCGACTCGATGCGGTCGCTGGGCGCCTCGGGCGCGGTCTTCGGCCTGCTGGGCGCGACCGTGGTGCTGTACCGCCGGGTCCGGGCGCCGCTCGGGCCGATCGTCGCGCTGCTGGTGTTCAACCTGATCGTCACCTTCTCGGTGCAGGGCATCGACTGGCGGGCCCACCTCGGCGGGCTGGTCGCCGGGATGCTGACCGCGGCCGGCCTGATGTACGCCCCGCGGGCCCACCGGGGGGCGGTGCAGGGGCTGACGCTGGCGGGGGTGGCGGGCCTGGTGCTGGTGATGCTCCTGGCCGGGATGGCCGCCTACGGCGGGTGATCCGGCGCCGCCGGACGGTGCGCGCGCGGGTACGACGGCCGCACGGTTGTCCACAGCGGGTACGGGGTTGTGCACAGGCGGTGCCGACCGGTGGGTGCGGACGATTGTTCTACGCGCGTCCCGCTGTGCGTATCCGGCATTCGGGGGAGGGCGCGCGGCGGTGTGGAAAGCGCCCCCGGCGCAAGTTATCCACAGGCCCGCAGGACTTTTCCCCAGTGTGGATAACCATGTGGATAAACGAGATAAGCGGATAACCGCGAAGCCCGGAGCTCCGCACTGCCGTTCGGGCGCACCACGAAGCCGCCCCGGGGACGAACGGTGCCGGGGCGGCGGTGGAGGAACTCAGGGCCGGGGCCCGGACGTCATTTCCACTGGGTGGAGACGCCGAAGCCCGCCGCGATGAAGCCGAAGCCCACCAGGATGTTCCAGTTCCGCCAGCTCTCGACCGGCCAGCTGCCGCTCGTCACGTAATAGGTGACGATCCAGACCAGACCGATCAGGAACAGCGCCAGCATCAAGGGGGCAACCCAGCCGCGGCCCGAACTGATCTTCACCGTCGCCGTGGTCGGCGGCGTGTAGTCGGACTTCTTGCGGAGTCGGGACTTCGGCACGAGGAGCTCTCCTGTCGATGCGCTGTGACCGCGCAGGGGTTCACGGTGGTGTGGCGGCGTCCGTTAGCGTAGTGGCTCGGCGGGTCCGAAGGAGATAAGGGTACGGTGCCTAATTTGTCGATTCCCCCTCGGCCCGGCCCTACCCGCGCCTCCGGCACCCGAATTGTCGGACGTGCCCTGACCTGCGCCGTCTTCGCGCTCGCCGGACTGCTCTTCTACATCAGCGCGCAGACCGCCCGCGGCACCGATCTGCGCACCGACAACTCGCTGCTCAGCCTCTCCGACGTGATACGCCAGCGCAGCGCCCAGAACCAGCAGTCCCAGGCCCAGCTCGCCGACCTCCAGGACCGCTCCCAGCGGCTCACCGAGCAGCAGGGCGGCAGCCCGGCCGACGCCGCCCGGCTGAGCGCCCTGGAACAGGCCGCCGCGCTGGAGCCGCTCCAGGGCCCCGGCCTCACCGTCACCCTCAACGACGCCCCGCCGAACGCGACCTCGCGCGTCCCCGGGGTGCGCGAGCCGGACGTCAACGACCTGGTCATCCACCAGCAGGACATCCAGGCCGTGGTCAACGCGCTCTGGCGCGGCGGCGCCGAGGGCGTCCAGGTGATGGACCAGCGGCTGATCTCCACCAGCGCCGTCCGCTGCGTCGGCAACACCCTGCTGCTCCAGGGCCGGGTCTACTCCCCGCCCTACGTGGTCAGGGCGGTAGGACGGACCGACGCGCTGCGCGCCGCCGTCGACACCGACCCCTCGATCCGCACCTACCAGAAGTACGTGCAGGCCTACGGCCTGGGCTGGAAGCTGCAGGAGAGCGGCGACCTCGCCCTGCCGGGCTACTCGGGCACGGCGGACCTCCGCTCGGCCACCGGCCAGTAGCGCACCGGTGCACCGGACCGCGTCCGGGGGCCGGGTCTACTCTTGACCACAGTCCAATACGTCGAGGGAGCACCATGTACGGCTGGATCTGGCGTCATCTGCCGGGGAACATCCTGGTCAAGGCCGCCATCTCGGTGCTGCTCGTGCTGGGACTGGTCTACCTCCTCTTCACCTATGTCTTCCCGTGGGCGGAACCGCTGCTCCCCTTCGGTGACGTCACAGTGGACGGGAACGGCGACGGCGCCGTCGGCTGACCCGACGACCCGCCCCGTCCCGTCCCGGTCCCCGCACCCCTCGGAGAACGCGCGCCCATGACCTCCCGGCCCACCCAGCCCCGCATCCTGGTCGTCGACAACTACGACAGCTTCGTCTTCAACCTGGTCCAGTACCTCTACCAGCTCGGCGCCACCTGCGAGGTGGTCCGCAACGACGAGGTGACCGTCGAGCACGCGGTGCGCCGCGACGGCGACCGGGGCTTCGACGGGGTGCTGCTCTCCCCCGGCCCGGGCGCCCCGGAGGAGGCCGGCGTCTGCATCGAGATGGTGCACCACTGCGCGCGGGCCGGCCTGCCGGTGTTCGGCGTCTGCCTGGGACTGCAGTCGATCGCGGTGGCCTACGGCGCGGTGGTCGGCCGGGCGCCGGAGCTGCTGCACGGCAAGACCTCGCCGGTCGAGCACGAGGACGGCGGCGTGTTCGCGGGCCTGCCCTCGCCGCTCACCGCGACCCGGTACCACTCGCTGGCGGTCGAGCCGGCCACCGTGCCGGACGAGCTGGTGGTCACCGCGCGCACCGGCAGCGGCGTGATCATGGGGCTGCGCCACCGGGAGCTCGCGGTGGAGGGTGTGCAGTTCCACCCGGAGTCGGTGCTCACCGAGGGCGGTCACCGGATGCTCGCCAACTGGCTGGCCCAGTGCGGCTACCCGCTCGCCGTCGACCGGTCGGCCGGGCTCGCCCCGGTGATCGGCCGGGGCTGAGCGGCGTGACCGCGGTGCGTCCGGAGGGGCGATACCAGCCGGGGGCGGACCCGCAGGGCGGTGACGCGTACCGCGCCGGGGGGCAGTTCGAGCAGCAGCACGACCCGTACGGGCAGCCGCAGGACCCGTACGGGCAGCAGCACCTCCAGGGGGGCCCGTACCAGCAGTCCCCGCACCAGTACCCGCAGGGCGCTGCCGGGCCGTACCCGCAGCAGGGCGCCTACCCGCAGCAGGACCAGTACGGCCAGTACGGGCAGCAGCCCCAGCCGGGCCCGTACGGCCAGCAGCCCCAGCAGC
>NZ_JAIY01000004.1:642997-652860 GCF_000710405.2 Kitasatospora sp. MBT66
TGCCGCGCAGGGCCGCGGCCGGCGCCGGGCGGGCGGTCCCGCCACGGCCGCGCCCCGGGCCAAGGAGCCGGCGGCGGTGGTCTTCGCCCGGTTCCTCGGCGAGCTGTGCATCACCCTCGGCCTGGTGATGCTGCTCTTCGTCTCGTACCAGCTCTGGTGGACCAATGTGCAGGCCGACGCGGCCGCCGACGGTGCCCGCAACCGGCTGGAGCAGCAGTTCGACGCGGGCCCGGCCCAGGGCGCCCCGGCGCCGGGACAGCCGGCGCCCGACCCGGCCAAACCGGAGGTCTTCGAGCCCGGCAAGGGCTTCGCGATCATCCACCTGCCGAAGCTCGGCCAGAAGTTCCCGATCGCCGAGGGCACCGCCAAGGCCCCCGTGCTCGACAAGGGCCTGGTGGGGCACTACTCCGGCACCGGCATGCCGGCCGACAAGGCGGGCAACTTCGCGCTGGCCGCGCACCGCAACACGCACGGCGAGCCGTTCCGCCGGATCAACCAGCTCGGCAAGGGCGACAAGATCGTGGTGGAGACCGCGACCGCGTACTACACCTACGAGGTCACCGGCGGGATCCCGGAGACGCCGCCGTCCAATGTGAGCGTGATCAAGCCGGTGCCGAACGGCGCCGGGTACAGCGGTCCGGGCCGGTACATCACGCTGACCACGTGCACCCCGGAGTTCAGCTCCAAGGCGCGCCTGATCGTCTTTGGCAAGATGATCGAGGAAAGGCCGCGCAGCCAGGGCAAGCCGGCCGCCCTCGCGGGGGGCTGACCACGGGCGGGCGGGCGACGACAGAGGGAGAGACGTGACCCAGGGGACCGAGCCGGCGGCCGAGGAGGCCGCTCCGTCGTCCGAGCCGGAGCCCGGCGGCGGACCCCGGCGACGCCGCGGACGGGGCGGCTGGGCGCTGGCCGTCCTGGGCGTCGTCGGCGAGCTGCTGATCACCCTGGGGCTGGTGCTCGGCCTGTTCGTCACCTACTCGCTGTGGTGGACCGACGTGCTGGCGGACCGTTCCGCCTCGGCGGCCTCGGACCACCTGCGCGAGTCCTGGGCGACGGGAGCCCCGGCCGCTCCCCCGTCCGGCGGCCCGTCGGCAGGGCCGTCCGCGGCCGCCGGCGGCACCGGGCCGTCCTACGCGGCGGGTGACGGGATCGGCTTCCTGCACGTCCCGGCGATGGGCCGGGACTACCAGGTGATGATCCGAATGGGCACCGACACGGCGACCCTGGCCGAGGGCGTGGCCGGGGTGTACGAGCAGCCGTACCGCTCGGCGATGCCCTGGGACGAGTCCGGCAACTTCGCGCTCGCCGCGCACCGGGACGGGCACGGGGCGAAGTTCCACGAGCTCGACGCCGTCGGCAAGGGCGACGCGATCGTGGTCGAGACCCGCGACAAGTGGTACGTCTACCGGGTCGACAGCACCCTGCCGGAGACCTCCAAGTACGACACCGGCATCGTCGCCCCGGTGCCGAAGGGCTCCGGCTACACCGCTCCCGGCCGGTACATCACGCTGACCACCTGCACCCCGGTCTACACCTCGCGCTACCGGATGGCGGTCTGGGGCAGCCTGGTGCGGGTGGACGACATCGACGCCGCGCGCACTCCGCCCGCGGAGCTGCGGCAGCGCTGAGGCCGTCGTGGAGGCCCCCGGGGACGCCCCGGGGGCCTCCACGCGTCTCCGCGGCCCTCCGCGGCCCTCCGCGGCCCTCTGCGGCCCTCCGCGGCCCTCTGCGGGGCCTCCGCAGCCCTCCGGCCTCTCCACGGGCCTCCCACGGGCCTCCCGCAGGCCTCCGCCGGCCCCGTGAACGCCCGAGGGCCCGTCGACGCGGTGTCGACGGGCCCTCGGGCTCACTGCCGGGAAACAACTCAGCCGGTCGGTCCGGCCCCGAGGGGCTCAGAACCAGGGGAACCAGGGCTTAGTTGTTGGGTCCCCCTTTGGTGTTGCTGGGGGTGGGGAGGCCGGGGATCCCGGGGACGGTCGGTGGGTCGCTCCCTTTGGGCGGATCCACCGCCTTGGTCATCAGCCCGACCGAGGTGTTCGGGTCCACCTGGGTGCCGGCCGCCGGGTTGGAGGCGGTCACGATCGCGTTCGGGTCCTGCGGACCCTGGACGACGGTGTACTGCAGGCCCATGGCCAGGAGGGTCTTGCTGGCGTCCTTGAGCGGGACGTTCACCAGCGGCGGGACCGAGACCTTCTCCGGTGCCTTGAAGATGGTCAGCGTGATCTTGGTGTTGGCGGGCTGCTTGCCGCCGGACGGGTTCTGCGAGGCGACCGTGTTGACCTTGGTGGGATCGTTGGTCACCTGGGTCTTCGAGGAGTCCACCTGGAAGCCGGCGCCGGTCAGCGCGGCCTCGGCGGCCTCCTTCTGCTGGCCGAGCACGCTGGGAACGTTGATCTTGGCCTTGCCCTGCGACACGGTCAGCTTGACCGGGGCGGTCGGGTCGGCGCCGCCACTGGCCGGGTCCTGGTTGAGCACCTGGTCCAGCGGGGCGTTGTCGTCGTCCTTGTAGTCGGTCGTCACATTGGTGAAGCCGGCGTCGGCGAGCGCCTTGACCGCCTGCTCCTTGGACTTGCCGACCACGTTGGGCACGGGGGTCTTGGCCGGACCCGAGGACAACTGCACGGTGATCGTGCCGGCCTCGGCGAGCTGGTTGCCCGCCGTCGGGTTCTGCGTGCAGACCTGGTCCTTCTTCACGTTGGCGTCCGGGCAGGCGATCCTGTCGCCCTCGGTGACCACGAGCTTGGGACCGGCCTGGGCGACGAGCGCCTTCGCCTCGGCCAGGGTCTTGCCGACGAGGCCTGGGGCCGCGATCTTCACGGCCTCCTTCTTGTCCTCGCCCTTCTTGTTGCCGAACATCGCCTGGGCGACGAAGAAGGTGCCGACCAGGACCAGCACGGCGGCGACCGCCAGCACGATCCAGGAGGTGTTGCTCTTCTTCGGCTGCTCCCCGCCGCGCCGGCCGCCGCGGCCGTAGCCGTCGTCGTAGCCGTCGTTGCCACCGGCCCCGGGGGCGCCGGCGTAGGTCTGGCCGTAGCCGTCGTCGTAGCCCTGCTGCGGCTGGGCGGCGTAGCCGGCCGGCGCGGCCTGCGGCAGGACGGTGGTCGGACCGCCGGGGACCTGCTGCGGCAGCAGGTTGGTCTGGCCGTACGGGTCGTGCTGCGGGTAGCCGTTCTGGTCGTAGCCGTACCCGGCCGCGCCCATGCCGTACGCGGCGGCCTGCTGGGCGGCGGCCACCGGCAGGCCGTCGAGGAAGCGCTCGATGTCGTCGCGCATCTCGTCGGCGCTCTGGTAGCGGTAGTCGCGGTCCTTGGCGAGCGCCTTGAGCACGATCGCGTCGACCTCGGGACGCACCTCGGGGTCGAAGACGGACGGCGGCTGCGCCTCTTCCCGGACGTGCTGGTAGGCGACCGCGACGGGGGAGTCGCCGACGAACGGCGGGCGCACCGTGAGCAGCTCGTAGAGCAGGCAGCCGGTGGAGTAGAGGTCGGAGCGGGCGTCCACCTGCTCGCCCTTGGCCTGCTCCGGGGAGAGGTACTGGGCGGTGCCGATGACGGCGGAGGTCTGCGTCATCGTCATACCGGCGTCGCCCATCGCCCGGGCGATGCCGAAGTCCATCACCTTGACGTTGCCCTGGCGGGTGAGCATGACGTTGGCGGGCTTGATGTCGCGGTGCACGATGCCGGCCCGGTGGGAGTACTCCAGGGCCTGGAGGATGCCGATGGTCATCTCCAGCGCGCGCTCCGGCAGCAGCCGGCGGCCGGAGTGCAGCAGCTCCCGCAGCGTGGACCCCTCGACGTACTCCATCACGATGTACGGGATGGAGATGCCGTCGATGTAGTCCTCGCCGGTGTCGTACACGGCGACGATCGCGGGGTGGTTCAGCGACGCCGCGGACTGTGCCTCGCGGCGGAATCGGGCTTGGAAGGACGGATCGCGGGCCATGTCGGCCCGGAGCGTCTTCACGGCGACGGAGCGGCCGAGCCTGGTGTCATGGCCGAGGTACACCTCGGCCATGCCGCCGCGCCCGAGGACGCCGCCGAGCTCGTACCTGCCGCCGAGGCGACGAGGCTCTTCCATAGTTGCGACCCTCTCCCTCACCCGCCGGTGAGGTTAGTGACGTAGGTGTCCCCGCACGCTCCCTGTGACGCCGTCCGGGCCCCGGATGGTTCTGCGGTCAGGACCGGTTCGGCACCGCACGGACGGCAACGGGTACACCCGCTGCTGCGGACACGCTACCGGTCGGACCGTACCGGACCCGAGTCGGCCGCAGGCCGATATCAGACCGGTATCCGGACCGGGGGCGCCGATCGTGACATTTCCCTCACCCGCCGCGGGCTCCCGTCACGGCTCCCGACCCGGCTCCCGCCACGGCTCCCGTCACTTGCCGAGGACGGCCTGCATCACGGACTTCGCGATCGGCGCGGCCAGCCGGCCGCCGCTGATGCCGTCACGGTTGTTGGAGCCGTCCTCGACGACCACCGCGACCGCGACCGTGCGGCCGTCGGAGGCCTTGGCGTAGGAGGTGAACCAGGCGAACGGCAGGCCCGCGTTGCCCTCGCCGTGCTGGGCGGTGCCGGTCTTGCCGCCGACGGTGACACCCGGGATCTTCGCGTTCTTGCCGGTGCCGTTCTCGACCACCGAGACCATCAGGTCCTGCATCTTCTGCGCGGTGGCCGGGCTGATCGGCTGCGAGAACTGCTTCTCGCTGTGCTTGGAGATGGTGGTCAGCGAGGCGGAGCGCTCCTCGGCGACCAGGTACGGCTGCATCAGCGAGCCGTTGTTGGCGATCGCCGCGGAGACCATCGCCATCTGCAGCGGGGTGGCCTGGGTGTCGTGCTGGCCGATCGAGTCCTGGGCGGTGCCGTCCGGGGTGGAGTTGGACGGGAAGACGCTCTTCTCGGACCGGATCGGGGTGTCCACGGTGCTGTTGAAGCCGAACTTCTCGGCCTGCACCCGCATCTTGTCCTTGCCGAGGTCGGCGCCGATCTTGGCGAAGACGGTGTTGCAGGACTGGTCCATGCCGGACTTGATCGTGGCGTTGCCGCACTGCTCCCGGTCGGACTCGTTCTTCAGCACGAAGTTGGTGCCCGGCAGGGTGTACGGGTCCGGGGTCGCGGTCTGGTCGTCGATGTTCTGGTAGAGGCCGTTCTCGAACGCCGCCGAGGCCGTGACCAGCTTGAACGTCGAGCCGGGCGGGTAGGTCTCGCGCAGCGCCCGGTTGAGCATCGGCTTGTTGGGGTCGGCGTTGAGGTCGGTCCAGGCCTTGGAGTCGGTGGACTCGTTGCCCGCGAAGCTCGCCGGGTCGTAGGACGGCGTGGAGACCAGGGCCAGGATCGCGCCGGTCTTCGGGTCGAGCGCGACGACCGCGCCCTTCTTGTTGCCGAGCCCCTCGAAGGCCGCCTTCTGGGCCTTGGAGTTGATCGTGGTGACCACGTCGCCGCCGCGCTTCTGCTCCCCGGTCAGCATGTCCAGGGTGTTGCGGAAGAACAGCCGGTCGTCGCTGCCGGAGAGGACGCCGTCCTCCAGCTGCTCCAGCTGGCTGGCACCGAAGGCCTGCGAGGAGTAGCCGGTGACCGGGGCGTACATCTGCGGGTCCGTCCAGGACCGCTTGTACTTGTAGCGCAGGCCGTCCACGAAGGTGGACTGGGTGATCGGCTGGCCGTCGACGATGATGTTGCCGCGCGGGTAGGCGTAGCGGTCGTAGACCTGCCGCTTGTTGTACTTGTTGCCCGCCCAGGCGTCGGCCTGCACGCCCTGGACCCAGTTGGTGCGCACCATGAGGGCCAGGATCAGCACGAGGCAGAAGATCGAGACCCGGCGGATCGGCTTGTTCACGAGGCGGTGCCCCCCTGGATCTCGGGCGTCGGGGTGGGCTCCACCCCGGGACGGCGGGCGTTGTCGCTGATCTTCAGCAGGATCGCGACCAGTGCCCAGTTGGCGACCACCGAGGACCCGCCCTGGGCGAGGAACGGCATGGTCATACCGGTCAGCGGGATCAGGCCGGTGACACCGCCGGCGACCACGAACACCTGCAGCGCCATCGCGGAGGAGAGCCCGACCGCGAAGAGCTTGCCGAAGGGGTCGCGGGCGGCGACCGCGGTGCGCAGACCGCGCTGGATCAGCAGGGCGTAGAGCATGAAGATCGCCATCATGCCGGTGAGGCCGAGCTCCTCGCCGAAGGAGCCGAGGATGAAGTCGCTCTTGGCGGCGAAGTCGATCAGCCAGGAGCGGCCCTGGCCGAGGCCGGAGCCGGTCACCCCGCCGGAGCCGAAGGACATCAGCGCCTGGCCGATCTGCTCGGTGGCCCCCTGCGGGTGCTTCGGCTCGAAGGCGGCCATCGGGTCGAGCCAGGCGTCGATACGGGTCTTGACGTGGCTGGCGGTGGAGGCCACCGCGACCGCGCCGCCGATCGACATCAGCAGGCCGACCACGATCCAGCTGGTCCGCTCGGTGGCGACGTAGAGCATCACCACGAACAGGCCGAAGTACAGGAAGGACGAGCCGAGGTCGTTCTCGAAGATCAGGATCAGCAGGCTGAGCAGCCAGATCACGATGATCGGGCCGAGGTCGCGCCCGCGCGGCAGGTACAGGCCCATGAACCGGCGGCTGGCCAGCGCCAGGGCGTCGCGCTTGACCATCAGGTAGCCGGCGAAGAACACCGTCAGGATGATCTTGGCGAACTCACCGGGCTGGATCGAGAAGGCGCCCATCCGGATCCAGATCTTGGCGCCGAGGTCCTCCTTGCGCTCCGGGAAGAACGCCGGCGCGGCGAGCAGCACCAGGGCCACCGCCATCGAGATGTAGGTGTAGCGCTGCAGGACCCGGTGGTCCTTCAGGAAGACCATCACCACGATGAAGAACGCGATGCCCAGGCCCGACCACATCAGCTGGTTGGAGGCGGCCGGGAAGTTGTTGTGCAGCAGCGGGCCGGCCTTGTCCAGCCGCCAGATCATCACCACGCCGAGCCCGTTCAGCAGGGTGGCGATCGGCAGCATCAGCGGGTCCGCGTACGGCGCGAACTTCCGCATCAGCAGGTGCGCGATCAGCGCGAGCGCGCCCATGCCCAGGCCGTAGCCGAGCATCCCGGCGGGCAGCTTGTCGTCCATCGCCAGGCCCACGTTGGCGTAGGCCAGGACCGGCAGCAGCACCGCGAACGCCAGCATCGCCAGCTCGGTGTTGCGCCGGTTCGGCGTCGCCTGCGGCGAGATGGTGGTGTTGCGGCGGCGCCGCGAGGACGCGCGGTCGGCCGGCACGCCGGCGGACCGGCTGTTCGGGTCGCTGCTCACATCGAAGGTACTCATGCTCCCGCCTCGCTCCGCTCGGCCGGGGCATCCGCCCACACGCGCTTCTCGATGGCTCTGTCGCTTCGCTCACTCATGGGTCGGCCGCTCCCCGACGGCCGGACGGGCCCGCGCGGGGCGGGCCTATGTCGGGGGGTCGCGTCCGTCACGGCTTCGGGCAGGAGTCGGCGCGCTGCCGCTCCTCGTCGCTCAGGCCGGGCAGGTCGCTCTGCGGGGCCGCCGGGGCCGCGGCACCCTGGCTGGGTACGGGGGCCGGGGCGGTGGTGCTCGGCGTGCTCGGACTCGGAGTGGTCGGGCTGGGAGTGGTCGTGGGGACGCCGGCCGCCGGGGCCCGTCCGGTCGAGGACGGGCTGGGCGCGGTGGTCGCCGTCACGAACCCGGCGTGCGTCGCCACCGTCCCGGCGGCGGCCTGCTGGGTCGGCTGGCCGGTCGCCGGGGTGCCGCCCGGGGCGGTCAGGCCGCCGGCGGCCCGGACGTCGGAGACCTTGCGGCAGAACGCGGCCTGCTCGCCCAGCTTCTTCACCTTGTCGTCGGCGTCGCCGAGGCTGCTCGCCGAGATGGTGTTGGTGACGTGGGTGCGCTGGTCCTGCGGGAGGTACTTGAGCTCGATGTCCTTGTACGGGGTGTGCACCGAGGACAGGTTCAGTCCGGCCAGGCTCTGGTTCACGCCCTGGAACACCGCGACGTGGTCGCCCTCGGCGCCGACGTAGTACTGGCTCTGGGTCCACTGGTAGCCGAAGAAGCCGCCCGCGCCCAGCAGGCCCACGGTGACCAGGCCGACCAGCGAGAACGCCAGCGCCCGGTTCTTGCGCCGGGGCCGCCGGCGCGCGTCGTCGTCGTAGTCCTCGGTCCCGTGGACCGAGGGATCGGCGGCGCCGCCCTCCGGGTAGCCGCCCTCGTAGCCGCCGGCCGGGCCGAACCCGGCGTCGGGGTGGCCGGCGCCGTAGCCCTCGGCGGGGCCGAAGGCGCCCTGCGGGCCGCGGCCGAGTCCGGCGGCGCGGCCGGCCGGGGTGTCGCGGATCGACTGGTCCGCGGCGGTCGAGGACGGCGGGGTCTCGGCGACCGCGCCGACCACCACCGGCACGTCGTTGAAACGGCCGCTGAGGGTGTCCGTGGCGCCGACGTCGAGGACGTCCGCGACGATGCAGGTGATGTTGTCCGGGCCGCCGCCGCGCAGCGCGAGCTGGATCAGCTCCTGCACGGTCTGCTCGGGCGAGTAGTAGCTGCCCAGGGTGTCCTGGAGGGTCTGGTGGCTGACCGGGCCGGAGAGGCCGTCGGAGCAGATCAGATAGCGGTCGCCGGCCCGCACCTCGCGGATCGACAGGTCCGGTTCGACCTGGCCCCGGCCGTCCAGCGCGCGCATCAGCAGCGAGCGCTGCGGGTGGGTCTCGGCCTCCTCCGGAGTGATCCGGCCCTCGTCGACCAGCCGCTGCACCCAGGTGTGGTCCTGGGTGATCTGCACCAGCGAGCCGTCCCGCAGCAGGTAGGCGCGGGAGTCCCCGACGTGGACCAGGCCCATCCGCTGGCCGGTCCACAGCATCGCGGTGAGGGTGCAGCCCATGCCTTCGAGCTGCGGGTCCTCCTCGACCATCTGCCGGAGCCGGTCGTTGGCGCCCTGGACCGCGTCGCCGAGGAGGGTCAGCAGGTCGGCGCCCGGCACGTCCTCGTCCAGGCGGACGATCGAGCCGAGCACCTCGGAGGAAGCGACCTCACCGGCCGCCGCCCCGCCCATGCCGTCGGCCACGGCGAGCAGCCGCGGGCCGGCGTAGCCGGAGTCCTCGTTCCCCTCCCGGATCAGTCCCTTGTGGGAGCCGGCGGCGAAGCGCAGCACCAGGGTCATGCGACCTGTGCCCCCCTCTGGGTCATGGACGGGATGCTGTCCCTCATGCGCTACTACTTCCGCAGTTCGATGACGGTCCTGCCGATACGGATCGGCATGCCCGGCTGGAGCGGGGTCGGCGCGGTCAGGCGCTGACGGTCCAGATAGGTGCCGTTGGTGGAGCCTAGATCCTCCACCGTCCACTGCCCAGTCTGGTCGGGATAGATCCTGGCATGCCGGGAGGACGCGTAGTCGTCGTCCAGCACGATGGTGGAGTCGTGCGCCCGGCCCAGCGTGATGGTCTGGCCCTGCAGCGCGACGGTGGTCCCGGCCAGGGAGCCCTGGACCACGACCAGCTGGGTCGGGGCGCCGCGGCGGCGCCCGCCGCCCTGGGTCGGCGGACCGCCGGCCGGGGGCTGGCCCTGCGGGGCCCGCCCGGCCGCGCCGGCCGCGGGCGCCGCCGCGGTGGCACCGCCGCCCCGGCGGGAGGACCGGGGGTTCACCCTGGTTCCGAAGAGGTCGCTGCGGATCACCTGGACCGCGACGATCACGAACAGCCACAGCACGGCCAGGAAGCCCAGCCGCATGACCGTGAGGGTCAGTTCTGACATAACCGCGCCCGCTCTACCCTTCGACCTGTCGGTAGACGATGGTGGTGGAGCCCACGACGATTCGAGAGCCGTCGCGGAGCGTAGCGCGCTGGGTGTGCTGCCCGTCCACCACGATGCCGTTCGTCGACCCCA
>NZ_JAIY01000004.1:653147-661022 GCF_000710405.2 Kitasatospora sp. MBT66
GGCGCCGCCCTGCTGCCACGGCGCGCCGGGGGCCGGAGCGGCCGGCGGGCGGCCGTAGCCGGGCTGGGTCGGCTGCGCGGGGGCCTGCTGCTGCGGCTCCTCCGCGGCGAGGGTGCGGCTGCGCACCCGGTACAGGCCGGTGTCGAGGTCGTCGGCCTTCTCCAGGTTCACCTGGAGCGGGCCCATGAAGGTGTAGCGCTGGGCCTCGGCGTACTCGCGGACCATGCCGGCGAGCTCGTTGCCCAGCTGCCCGGAGTAGGGGCTCAGCCGCTCGTGGTCGTGCGGGCTGAGTTCGACGATGAAGTCGTTGGGCACGACGGTCCGCTCGCGGTTCCAGATGCTCGCGTTGTTGTCGCACTCGCGCTGCAGCGCTCCGGCGATCTCCACGGGCTGGACCTCGGACTTGAACACCTTGGCGAAGGTGCCGTTGACGAGACCCTCAAGTCGCTGCTCGAACTTCTTCAGCACTCCCATGGGGCACCCCCTTCCAGGGTTCGTTCGCCTGCCTGCCGACCGGTTTCCGGGGGGAGCCGGTCGCGCCTACTTGCGGTACTTCCGTACTGATCGTATCCACGCCGGGGCCATCCGTACGGTTCCCGGACCACGTGGTGCCCGGGGGTGGGCTCGGACACACAGGGTGACGCATGCGGGCGGCAGCATGCCAGGGCTACCCGCCCGGCGGGCCCGCCATCCCTCGCTCGCCTGTTCGCCGGGCATCCGTTCGGATGCGCTCCGCCTCCCCCGGGAACGGATTCGGAGGTGACCCGCAGGTCGTGCTACTGTTTTGCATGTCGGAAGGGGCGCCCACCGGGCGGCCCGATCGAAGAAGCGCGAAGGCCACATGGTACCGAGCGGATCGGCTGATCGACCGGCAAGCGGTGAAAACACCCATGCGCGGGTGGCGGAATAGGCAGACGCGCTGGATTCAGGTTCCAGTGCCCGAAAGGGCGTGGGGGTTCAACTCCCCCCTCGCGCACAGCGAAGCCCCGCAGATCTTCGGATCTGCGGGGCTTTTTTGTTCCCCGGTACCGGACCGGGCACCGGCACCGGCTGCGGCTTCCCGGGCGCCGGCCCCGGTCCGGCAGGGCCGCCCCGGTTCAGGACGAGGGCGCCGGGAGGTCGGCGCGGACCTCGAAGCCGCCGTCCGCGGTCGGGCCGGCGTCGAGCGAGCCGCCGAGCAGCTGGGCGCGTTCGCGCAGGCCGACCAGGCCGTGGCCGCCGCCGGGCAGGATCCGGTCGGGGCGGACCGGCGGGGCGTCGTTGCGGACCTCGACCCGCAGCCGCCGGCCCCGGGCCCGGATCCGGACGTGCACCGCGGCCTGCGGCGCGTACTTGGTGATGTTGGTGAGCGCCTCCTGGACGGTGCGGTAGGCGGCCCGCTCGACCGCCTCCGGCCAGGGGCGGTCGCCCGGGGCGAGCTCGGTGTCGGCGGCCAGTCCGCTCTCCTCGATCAGCCGCGGCAGATCGGCCAGCCTGGGCTGCGGGGCCAGCGGCGCGCCGGTCCTCGGCCCGCCGGCCCGCAGGACGCCGACCATCTGCCGCAGCTCCTCCAGGGTGCGCACGGACAGTTCGCGGATGGTCGCCGCGGCACCCGAGGCCGCCGGGTCGGTGGTGGACACCTGGAGCGCGCCCGCCTGGATGCTGATCAGACTGACCTGGTGCGAGACCACGTCGTGCATCTCCCGGGCGAGCCGTCCGCGCTCCTCGCTGAGCACCCGGTCGGCCAGCAGCCGGCTCTCCCGGGCCTGGCCCCGGGTGAGCTCGTCCAGCCGGGCCGCCAGCTCGCGCCTGGTCCGGGACAGCAGTCCGGTGGCGGCCGGTCCCGCCGCGAGCATCACGGACTGGATGGCGTACAGCGCGGTGTCCCGGGTCGGCTCGAAGGACTGCTCGGAGAGCGGCCAGTGGAAGAACTCCACCAGCGCGAAGAGCGAGGCGCAGGGGATCACCACCCGGGAGTGCGGGCGTTCGGCCGCGACCGTGTAGACGGCGGTGATCGGGGCGAGCCAGATGTCGTCGAGATAGCTGCCGGGCATCGTCAGCAGCAGCACGGTGACCGGGAAGCGGCGCCGCCACAGCAGCGCCACGGCGGCCAGGACCGACAGCAGGGTCTGCCAGAGCGGGGCGCCGCGGGCCACCAGGGCGGCGTCCACCAGGGAGTAGACGGCGGGCAGCAGGATCATCAGCCAGGGCGCGGTGAACCCGGCCGGAAGACGTCGTGCGGGAGAGGGGTCGCTCATGCCCCGTCGCTCGGCTTCGGCCGGACCAGTCCGGCCCGGTGGGCGACGACGGCCGCCTGGACCCGGTTGGCGGCGCCGAGCTTGCCGAGGATCGCGCTGATGTGGTCCTTCACCGTGCCGGTGCCGAGGAACAGCCGGTCGGCGATCTCGGCGTTGGACAGGCCCTCGCCCAGCAGCGCCAGCACGTCCAGCTCCCGGCCGGTCAGGGTGCGGGCCAGGGTCGCCGCCTCGGCGTCCGGGCCGCCGCCGTCCACGTAGCCGCCGATCACGGTGCGGGTCACGGTCGGGGAGAGGATGTTGCCGCCCGCCGCGAGCACCCGGACGGCGTGCACCAGCTGGTCCGGGGCGGTGTCCTTGAGGAGGAAGCCGGAGGCGCCGGCCCGCAGCGCGGTGCCGATGTGCTCCTCGGTGTCGAAGGTGGTCAGCATCGCCACGGCCGGCGGATCGGGCAGCGCCCGCAGCCGGCGGAGCACCGAGATGCCGTCCAGGTCGGGCATCCGGATGTCCAGCAGCACCACGTGCGGACGCAGCCGCCGGACGTACTCCTCGGTCTGCGCGCCCGAGCAGTCGCCGACCACCTCCAGGTCGGGGGCGGAGCCGACGATGAGGCCCAGCCCGGACCGGACCAGGATCTCGTCGTCCACGATCAGCACGCGGGTGGTGGTGATGGTCACTCCTCGGTTCGGCGGACGGGTCGGGCCGGTCCGCATGACTGGAATCGAGAGTAGGGCCTGACCGGCGGCTTCGCCGGGCCCGGCCTCCTGGAGCAACCCCCGCCGAACGGCGGGGGTGTGAATCCGCTACCTGGTTCACGCGATTCTCACCGGCGGTGGGGAACGATTGGAATCGGCTGCCGTACGGTCGGTCCGCGGCCGGGGTGGGTGGCCGGCCGGGTCGCGTGCGGATGCGGCCCACCATCTGATCGTTTGGAATTGAGCTGTGTCGTCCACTGTGAAGCCGGAGCCGTCCACCTCCCCCACCGGATCCGGGTCCGGGTCCGGCGCCCTCATGGCGCGCTGGCGCCCGCGCGCCGCCACGGCGACCGTCTGGTACCTGCGGCTGATCGCGCTGCTGAACCTCGTCACCGTGCTCCTGGCGCCGTTCCGCGACCAGGTCGAGACGCACAACGAGGGCGAGTACTTCACGCCGTACCTGATGACCGCCGGGCTGAGCAGCGCGGTGCTCTCGGTCTTCCTGGCGATCGCGATGCGGCGCCGCAAGCGGGCCGCGTGGATCTTCAACACCGCGCTGGCCGGCCTGTTCGCGGTGCTCTACCTGCTCGCCATGACGCTGCCCGGCGGGGGCTTCACCAAGCACCCGCTGAACTATGTCTCCACCGTGCTGACCTGCGGGTTCGTCCTGGCACTGCTGGTCGGCCGGAAGGAGTTCACCTCCAAGGGCGACAGCTCCAACCCGAAGACCGCCGCCGCCACCTTCGTGGCCGGCCTGGGCTTCGGCGGCGTGGTCGGCGCGGCCCTGGTCGCCCTCACCAACAACCTGCACGGCGCCGCCGACTTCTGGGACATGTTCCGCTACTCGGTCGGCCGGATGATCACCATCACCCCCTCCGAGCACCTGCGCTCCGTCATCGACGCGCCGACCTGGGTGAACGCGGTCATCAACGCCATGGGCGCGGTGCTCTTCCTGCTGGTCCTGTACGTGGCCTTCCGCAGCCCGCGGAACACGGAGCTGCTCACCGTCGAGGACGAGGAGCGGCTCCGGGGGCTGCTGGAGAAGCAGGGCGAGCGGGACTCGCTGGGCTACTTCGCGCTGCGCCGGGACAAGGCGGTGATGTTCTCGCCGAGCGGCAAGGCGGCGGTCACCTACCGGGTGGTCGGCGGCGTCTCGCTGGCCTCCGGCGACCCGATCGGCGACCCCGAGGCCTGGCCCGGAGCGATCGACGCCTGGCTGACCGAGGCCCGCGAGCACGCCTGGGCGCCGGCCGTGATGGGCGCCTCCGAGGAGGCCGGGGTGATCTACGCCCGGCACGGGCTGGACGCGCTGGAGCTGGGTGACGAGGCGATCGTCGAACTCGACGAGTTCTCGCTGGACGGCCGGGCGATGCGGGTGGTGCGCCAGGCGTACAACCGGGTCAAGCGGGCCGGCTACACGGTGCGGATCCGCCGGCACGAGGAGATCCCCGAGTACGAGATGGCCGAGCTGGTGGCCAAGGCCGACCAGTGGCGCGACGGCGCGACCGAGCGCGGCTTCTCGATGGCGCTGGGCCGGCTCGGCGACCCGGGCGACGGGCGCTGCGTGATGCTGGAGTGCCACGACGGCGAGGGCGAGCTGAAGGCCCTGCTCAGCTTCGTGCCGTGGGGTGCGGACGGGCTGTCGCTGGACCTCATGCGCCGGGCCAGGGACACCGAGAACGGCCTGATGGAGTTCATGGTGATCGAACTCCTGCAGCGCGCCCGTGAGGTGAACCTGGCCAGGGTCTCGCTGAACTTCGCCATGTTCCGTTCCGTTTTCGAGCGGGGCTCCAAGCTCGGGGCGGGACCGGTGCTGCGGCTCTGGCGCTCCGTACTCGGCTTCTTCTCTCGCTGGTGGCAGATCGAATCGCTCTACCGCGCCAACGCCAAGTACCGGCCGATCTGGGAGCCGCGCTATCTGCTGTTCGAGAAGAGCAGCGAGATTCCGCGGATCGGCATCGCCAGTGCCCGGGCCGAGGGCTTCATCACCGCGCCGAGCCTGCCCGCGCTGTTCCGTCGCCGGCACCAGGGGCCGTCCGGCGCGGAGCCCCGGGTGCCGGTGGCGGCACAGGACGGGAAGGGGTAGCCCTCCGCCGGGGGGCGGAGGGAGCCGGGCCGCCGTCCGGGGGGATCTCATGGTTGTTTCTCCCCCTGGAGGATGACTCGGATCCGCACAATTGCCGATGTGGATTCGTTAACCGGCTTCTAATGTGGAGGTAGTCGAGAGGGCGCTTGCGCCAACGGGGAATCGGAGAACCGGTTGTGATGCGGAGGACCCACGCGGGGGGCGTGCGAAAGGGGCCGGTGGCTATTGCCAAAGAGGCCGCTGTCGCCGAGTGGGGAGCGCTGTTCGGGACGGTCCGGGAGCAGGTCGCGCGGAAGAAGTTCGCGGCCGTTCCACTGGCCACCGCGGCGACCTGCCTGATCCTGCTGTTCAGCATCGTCCAGCACCTTCCCGGTGGCGAGCACTTCGTCACCAGGATCGGCGTCGTCAAGGCGGCGCTGCCGCTGGACGTCTCGCTGCTGCGCACGCCGCTTTCGTTGTACGTGCCGGCCCTGGACCTGCCGGTGTGGGGGGCGCTGGCGCAGGTCTTCGTGGTCTTCGGCATCGCCGAGATCGTGCTCGGCCGGAAGCTGACCCTGGTGGTCGCCTACACCTGCACCATCGCCGGGACGCTGTTCGCCCGGGTCGGGGTGGCGATCGGCCCGGACCACGTCTTCGGCTTCCCGAAGTGGGTCGCGCACGTGCGGGACACCGGCCCCTCGGCCGCGGTGGTGGCGCTGGCGATCTGCATCGCGTTCCGCTGCCGGGCCTGGTTCACGGCCGGGCTGGTCGTGGCGACGATGGTCGGCGAGGCGATCGTGCTGCCGAACCTGGCCGGGATGGAGCATGTGGTCGCGGTGATAGCGGCGCTGCTGATCGCGGTCTCGGTGGAGGTGTTCGGGGACTTCTGGCCGCGGGTGCTGGCCGGGGTCGGCGCGGCGGCCGTGGTGTCGACGGCCACCGCCTCGCTGGAGGCGGCGGCCGCGGACGTCCGCCGCCGCACCCCGGCCGGCGCGGCCGTGCCGTAGCGGGGCCGAACAGTACGGACGAGGAGCCCGCGGACCGTCCGGTCCGCGGGCTCCTGTCGTGCACGGCTGCACGGCTTCGCTGCGTGCGGTGTGCGGCGCGTGCGGTGTGCACGGCGTTCAGAGCGGCAGTTCGAACCAGACGACCTTGCCGACCGCCTTGCGGGCGGTGCCCCAGCGTTCGGCGAGCTTGGTGACCAGGGTGAGGCCGCGGCCGGTCTCGCCGAGCTGTTCGGCGGGCTCCAGCGACGGCAGGTTGTGGTTGTCGTCGCTGACCTCGACCAGCAGCTTGTCCACCCGGATCAGCTGGAGCTGGACCCGGTCCCGGGCCACCCGGACCGCGTTCGTGACCAGCTCGCTGACCAGCAGCACGACGGTGTCGCCGATCGACTCCAGGTGCCAGGCGGCCAGCTGCTCGCGGACCAGGGCGCGGGCCCGGCCGACCTCGCGCTGGTCGACGGTGAGGTCCCAGGTGGCGACTTCGCTCGGCGCGACCCCGTCGAAGCGGGCCACCAGCAGCGCGACGTCGTCCTTGCGGTCGTCGGAGTGCAACCGGTCCAGGACCACGTCGCAGGCCTCCTCCGGGCTCTGCCGGGGGTCGATCAGATTGCCGCAGAGCGCGGCCAGCCCCGCTCCTATGTCACCGCCCCGCACCTCGACCAGTCCGTCGGTGCAGAGCACCAGCATCGAGCCGTCCGAGACGTCGATGGTCTTGGCGACGAACGGCACCCCGCCGACGCCGATCGGGGCGCCGGCCGGGATCTCCAGCAGCTCGCCGGTGCCGTCCGGGTGGACCAGGACCGGTGGCACATGGCCGGCGCTGGCCAGCTCGCAGGTCCGGTTGATCGGGTCGTAGACCGCGTACAGGCAGGTGGCGAGATGGTCGTCGCCGAGCTTGTGGGCCAGGTTGTCCAGATGGCGCAGCAGCTGGCCGGGCGGCAGGTCGAGCGCGGCCAGGGTCTGCATCGCGGTGCGGAAGCGGCCCATCGCGGCGGCCGAGTGGATGCCGTGGCCCATGACGTCGCCGACCACCAGCGCGACCCGGCTGCCGGGCAGCTGGATCGCGTCGAACCAGTCGCCGCCGACCTCGGCCCGGGAGTCGCCGGGCAGGTAGCGGTGGGCGATCTGGACGCCGGGGATCTGCGGCGGGCGGGTCGGGATCATCGAGCGCTGGAGGGTGGTGGCGACCCGGGACTCGGCCCGGTGCAGCCGGGCGTTGTCGAGCGACAGCGCGGCCCTGGCGGCCAGCTCCTTGAGGGTCGCGGCGTCACCCTCGTCGAACGGGTCCCGGTCCGGGAGCCGGAGCAGTTTGAGGATGCCGAGCACGGTGCCGCGGGCGGAGAGCGGCACCACCAGCATCGAGCGGCCGGACACCACCGGGACCAGCTCGGGGCCGCCGAGCGCGGCGGCGTAGTCGACCGCGACGTCCCGGGTGACCACCGGGACCAGCACCGGCTGGTTCAGCTGGAGGGCCATGCCGGGCGGGGTGCGGCGGGGCATGGCGACCAGCGAGCCCTCGGCGAGCACGTGGTCCCACTGGCCGGCGGACTCGTTGCGGGCCAGGGCGACCCGGCGCAGCATCGTGTCGTCGTCGGGGCGGGCCGCGGGCAGCTCGGAGTCGGAGATCAGGCCGTCCACGAGGTCGACGCAGGCGAAGTCGGCGACCCGGGGGACGAGCACCCGGCACAGCTCGTGGGCGGTGAAGCCGAGGTCCAGGGTGGTGCCGACCTTGCCGCCGACCTCGTTGAGCAGGGCCAGCTGCTCGCCGGCGTGGCCGTTGGTCAGGAACGGGCCGAACCGGCCGGTCGGCGCTCCGGGCGGGGCCGCGGGGACGGGGACTGGGACGGGGACGGCGGTCGGTGCGGTCGGAGCGGTCG
>NZ_JAIY01000004.1:661407-691417 GCF_000710405.2 Kitasatospora sp. MBT66
CCGGCAGTCCGGCCCGGGTGAGCGCGGCCAGCAGCGGTCCGCGGCGTTCGGCGGTGCCGGGCAGTACGGCGGCGAGCGTCCCGGGGACCGGGCGGCCGGCGGCGCCCAGCGCGGCGGAGAGCCGGTGGAAGCCGCCCAGGGCGCCCGGAGCCGCGGCGAACGGCAGCAGCCGCTCGCCGAGCGCCAGCCGGGGTCCGGCGGAGCGCAGCGGGCGGGCGTCGGCGGCCAGCGCCAGCAGCCGGCCGGTCGGGCCCTCCAGCGGGTAGGCCCACCAGAGCACGTCCCGCAGGTGCTCCTCGCGGTCGACCACGGGCAGCTGCCCGGCCCAGGCGGCGCCGTCCGAGGTCAGCTCGGCGAGGGTGGTGAAGGCGTCGCGGCGGCGGCCGGTGGCACCCGGCCCGGCCTGTCCCGGCACGCTGCGCGGCTCGGCGGCGGGCAGCAGGCCGACGGCCGGCCGGTCGTGGACGGCCTCGGCGCGGTGTCCGAACAGCTCCTCGGCGGCCCGGCTCCACTGGGCGATCCGCCCCTCGCGGTCGACCAGCACGACGGCGAGCCGGACCAGGGCGACCACCCCCGAGGACTGGTCGCCCGGTGCGGTGCCGGGCTCCGGAGCGGTGCCCGTCGGACGCGGTGTGGAGTTTGGGTCGTCCACCATGGATTCGGTCTGCTCCCGCCTGGCCGCCACGCCTGGAGACGGCCGGTTCTCCGGAGGAAGGCATGCTGTGCGGATACCAGCGAAGCACGGACGGGCCGGGACTCGATAGCGAAACGGGGAGATTCCTCGGTATCAGTTGCGTGTCACACGCCGTGCGCCCCTCCGCACTCCCCGTCCGGCCCGCAGGCCGGGCCCGGCCCGGACGGTAGGGTCGCAGCACGGGCCCGGCCGGCCCCGCACCGGACCGCAGGAGACGGAGGCCAGAGGTGACCGCGCAGATCCCCGTCCGCTGGACGGATCCGCAGCAGGGGGAGCTGGAGGAGCGGGTCGAGGCCGCCGAACTCGCCTGGCTGACCATGGACGTCGACGTGCGGACACTGCGCGTCGAGATCGACAACTTCGCGCTGATCCACCACCAGCTGCTCGGTCCGCTCTACGCCCGGCTGGACGAGCTGGACGCGCTGCTGGCCGAGGCCGTGGCCGCCCGCACCGGGCTCCCGGAGGACCTCCGGCGGGCCCACGAGGCCCGGCAGCGGGTCGACGACATGCCGGACCTGGACGCGCTGTTCGACAGCGTCCAGGCGCAGGAGGACGCCCCGCCGCCGCCCGCACCGGTCCGGGTGCGCCCCGGCCGGGACGCCCAGCGGATCTACCGCGAGCTGGTGCGCCGGGCCCACCCCGACCTGTCCACCGACCCGGCCGAGCAGGAGCGCCGGGCGGCGTTCCTGGCCCGGGTCAACGAGGCCTACGCGTACGGCGACACCGGCGCCCTGGAGGTGCTGTCCGCCGAGTGGTCCACCGCACCCGAGGCCGCGCCCTCGGCGGACTCCCCCGACCGGCTGGGCTGGCTGCGCCGCCGGCTGGAGTGGCTGACCGGGCGGATCGGCGAGCTGGCCGCCGAGCAGGTCCGGCTGGAGCGCAGCGCGATGGGCGAGCTGCTCGCGCTGGCCCCGCAGGACCCGGACGGGCTGCTGGCCGAGCTGGCCGAGCAGCTGCTGGCCAGGGCCGCCGCCCAGCAGGCCGAGCTGGAGGGGCTGCTCGGCGGCCGTCCGGTGGGGGACAATGACGGCGCCGATCCCGAAGCCCAGGAGAACCAGACGATGTTCGCGCAGATCCCCACCATCGACGCCGCCGCCGTGCCCGCCGACGCCGCCCTGCTGGACGTCCGGGAACAGGACGAGTGGGACGCCGGACACGTGGCGGGCGCGCTGCACATCCCGATCGGCGAGGTCGTCGCCCGGCTCGGCGAGCTGCCGGACGAGAAGCTGTACGTGCTCTGCCGGGTCGGCGGGCGCTCCGCGCAGGTCGTCCAGTACCTGGTGCAGAACGGCCGGGAGGCGGTCAACGTCGACGGCGGCATGTACGCCTGGGACGGCGCCGGCCGCCCGATGGTGAGCAGCGGAGGGCAGGACGCCTTCGTCCTGTAGGGCGTCCTTCTGCAGGGCGTTTCTCGGGGGAGCGAACGACGGGGGGAAGCATGAGCAGGGAGAGCGGGACGCGGTCGGCCGGGGCCGAGGAGGTGCCGGCCGAGGTCGCCGCGGCGCTCGCGGCACTGCGGCGCTCGGTGCTGCTGGTGTCGGGGTCGGCGCTGGTGGTCGAGGTGGCCGGCCAGCTGCTGCTGGCGGCCGGCCACTCGGTGGCGGCCATCGCGGCCGCCGCGGTCGGCGGGCTGCTGCTGCTGATCGCGGTGCCGGTGCTGCGCCGGCGGCGGCGGGCGCTGCTCGCGGCGCAGGAGGCGGTGCCGGAGCCGGTGTCGGAGCCGGGGCCGGCGCCGGAGCGGATCGGCTGAGGCCGGGGGGATCCGTCCGCCCCGGGGAGTAGGGCAGGATGGGCGCGCGACCGGGCCGGCGCGGTGTCGGCCCCACCCGTCCCCGGGGGAGTTCATGGCCGAGAGTACGGACCCGCCGCCCGTCCGCCGGCCCTGGTCGGCGCCCGCGCGGGTCGTCCTGGGCGTGGCGGGAGCCCTGCTGACCGGCGCCACCGGGCTGTTCCTCGGCGCGGTCTTCCTGCATGTGGCGCCCGCCAATTCGCTGTCCCGGGAGTACCGGGAGCAGGTGGACGGCCTGATCTACCCGGAGTTCGAACAGAACTGGAAGCTGTTCGCGCCCAATCCGCTGCAGCAGAACATCGCCGTGGACGCCCGGGTGCGCACCGAAACACCGGACGGGGAGGCGCGGGTCCACGAGTGGGTCGGGCTGACCGCGCAGGACATCGCCGCGATCCGGGGCAATCCGGCGCCCAGCCACGCGGACCAGAACCTGCTGCGGCGCGCGTGGGACTTCTACGACGGCTCGCACAGCGCCCAGGACGAGTCGACGACCAATCCGCGCGGCATGCTCGCCGAGGAGTACCTGAAGCGGATCGCGGTGCAGCGGATCGGCCCGAGCGTGGACGGGCGGCCGGTGGTGGCGGTCGAGCTGCGGGTGACCAGTACGACGGTCGCGCCGCCGGCGTGGAGCGAGGAGGCGGCGCCCGCCGCGCCGAAGGTGCGGGAGCTGCCGTGGTGGCCGGTGAAGGCCGGGGACCTGCGGGGGCTGCGGTGAGCGCGGCGGTGCCCGGCGGCTCGGGCGAAGTGACCGATGTGACCGATGTGACTGACGTGACCGAGGCGGCTGCCGCGGCCGGGACGGCCGGGACGTCCGGGGATGCGGCCGGGGCGGCGTTGGCGGCGGCGGTGGTGGTGGCCGGGATCCCCCGGCAGCCCGGCCCGGAGGCGCCCGGCGCGCCCGCCGGTGTTCGGCGGCCCGGGCCGGCCGGGCTCGCCCGGCGGGCGGTCGCGGTGTTCACCGGCCGGGTGCTGGGGCGGTACCAGGCGGCGACGGTGCGGATCGGCTTCGGGCTGGTCTGGCTGGCCTACCTGCTGCGGGAGTGGCCCAACCGGCGGCTGCTGTACGGCGACACCTCGCCCTGGTCGGCCGACCTGGCCCAGCGGCTGCTGGCCGACAACGGGGCGCTGACCGTGCTGCCCTGGTTCGGCGGACGGCTCTGGTTCGAGCTGGTCTACCACCTGGCGGTGCTGGCCGCGCTGGCCGTCCTGCTCGGCTGGCGGACCAGGGCGAGCACGGTGCTGTTCCTGGTCACGGTGCTGTCGCTGCAGAACCGCAATGTCTTCCTCGGCGACGGCGGCGACAACATCGTCCACCTGATGGCGATCTACCTGGTCTTCACCCGGTGCGCCGAGGTGTGGTCGCTGGACGCCCGCCGGGGGGACTCCGGGCGGAGCGGGGTGCCGCTCTGGACGCTGCTCGGAGCGCTGCTGCTGGTCTGTCAGCTGGGCGGCTTCTCCGGGGCCAGCCTGGACTGGACGACCCCCGGGTTCCCGTACGTCGGCTGGGCGCCGCTGTTCTGGGGGCTGTGGGCGGTGGCCGGGCTGTGGTGGCTGGCCGAGCGGCTGGCACCCGAGGGCGAGACCCGGGCGGTGCTGGACGCGCTCGCGACCATGGTGCACAACTGCGCGATGCTGGTGATCGCCGTCGAGGTGGTGCTGATCTACGCCACGGCCGGCTGGTACAAGGTGCAGGGCTCGCGCTGGCAGGACGGCACCGCGCTCTACTACCCGCTGCACCTGGACTACTTCACGCCCTGGCCCGCACTGTCCGGGCTGGTCGGCGGCGCGCTGCTGCCGGTGTTCCTGATCTCCTACGGGACGGTGCTGCTCCAGGTCGGCTTCCCGTTCACGCTGGTCGACCGGAGGGTCAAGAACGCGCTGCTGGTGGTGATGATGGCCGAGCACGTCGGGATCGCCGTACTGCTCGGGCTGCCGGTGTTCTCGCTGGCGATGATCGCGGCGGACGCGGTCTTCCTGCCGACGGCGGCGCTGTGCTGGGCCGGGGCGCGGGTCGCGCGGATCCGGCTGCGGAGGGCACCACTAAGCTGACCGTTATGTCCTGGTTCGCCGCACTTCGAGACACCGCGCGGACCGGACTGACCGTCGACCGGGCGCTCACCGACCCCAAACGGGCGGTGCGCGGGGCGGTCGCCGTCGCCCTGGTGCTGTTCCCGACCCTGGCCATCGGCGGCGCCCGGCTCGCCACCTCCGCCGCGATGGGCGCGTTCATCGCCGGCACCGCGACCTTCCAGCGCAGCTTCCGGCCCCGCGCCACCCTCGCCGTCGCCGCCGGGACCGGACTCGGCATCAGCACCTTCCTCGGCTACCTGGCCGTCGGGATCCCCGGCGCCTTCCCGGTGCTGCTCGCCGTCTGGGCCTTCGGCGCCGGACTCACCTGGGCGATCGGACCGACCGCCGGCATCGTCGCCGCCAACACCCTCTCGGTGATGCTGATCGTGGTCCAGCTGCCCGTCAGCCCGCTCACCGCGCTCGGCCACGGACTGGTCTGCGCACTCGGCGGCATCGTCCAGGCACTGGTCATCACCGTCTGGCCGATCGGCAGCTGGACCGCCCAGCGCGAGGCGCTCGCCGACACCTACGCCGAACTCGCCGACTACGCCCGCCGGCTGCGCCAGGACCCGACCGCGCACATCGACCCGGCCCCGTTCATGACGGCCCGGCACGCCGCCGCGCTCACCCCCTGGCAGGACCGCAACCGCCCGCCCGGGCTGCGCGGCCTGCGCGGCCTCGCCGAACGCATCAGGCCCACCCTGGCGGCCATCGCCGACCCCAAGGTCGGCGCCCCCGAGGAAGGCCCCGAACGCGACCGGGCCCGCGAGGTCCTGGCCGCCGCCGCCGAGGCGATGGACGCCCTGGCCCGGGCGATCCGCACCGGCGACCCGCTCCGGCTGCCCTCCTCCGCCCCGGCCCTCACCCTGGTCGCCCGGACCGAGGGCCCGGAACTGCGCGGCGCCGCCCGCCGCGCCGCCCGCCGACTGGCCGGGCTGCTCCGCGGCGCCGCCGACGCGCTCGACCGGGGCGCCGAGGACACCATCGACACCCCCGACGTCCAGCCCGGCGGGACGCTGCGCAAACCGCCGCTGATCCGGATGCTGCCGACGGCGCTGCGCGCGGTACGGCGGCAGTTCCGGCCGCACTCGGCCGTCTTCCAGCACGCCGTCCGGCTGGCCGGAGTGGTCACCGCCGCGTATCTGCTGGCCCGGCTGGTCGGCTTCGAGCACGGCTACTGGGCGCCGATGACCGCCGCCATGGTGATGCGACCGGACTTCGCCCAGACCTACAGCCGGGGCGTGGCCCGGCTGGCCGGGACCTCGGTCGGGGTGGCGGTCTCCACCCTGGTGGTGCAGCTGGCGCGGCCCGGTGAGTGGGTGCTGGCCGCACTCGCCGTGCTCTCGATCGGCGGCGCCTACCTGGCCTTCCGCACCGGCTACGCCGTGGTCACCGCCTGCATCTCCTCCTACGCCGTCTTCCTGCTCGGGCTCCAGGAGGGGAACCCGCTGGTCACCGCCGTCGAACGGGTCGGCCTCACCCTGCTCGGCGGCTCGCTCGCCCTGCTCGTCTACGCGCTCTTCCCCACCTGGCAGACCGCCAGGCTCGGCGAGCGGCTGGCCGAGTGGCTGGCCGCCGCCGGGCGGTACACGGCCGAGGTGATCGCCGTCTACGAGCGGCCGGCCGCACCGCGCGGACGGGAGGTGCGCGGGGCGCTGCTGGACTCCCGGGAGGCGCGCTCGGAACTGCTCCAGGCGATGCAGCGGGCCGACGCCGAACCCGGCCGGCACGCCTCCGGCCTGCCCGGGGTCAGCCGCCGCCAGCTCGACCGGGCCCGGGCGGCGGTCGGCCACCTCGGACGGGTCGCCGTCCTGCTGGAGGCCCACCTGCCCGGGCCCGACGCCGAGCCGGTACCGGGGGCGGCCGAGTTCGCCGAGGAACTGCGGCTGGCCACCGCACTGGCGGCGGGCGCGCTGCTGACCGGGCAGCCGGTGGACTTCGGCGCCGTCCGGGAGGCCCAGGAACGGCTGGAGCGGCAGCTCGCCGACGCGCCGCCCGGGGTGCAGCGGGACGTGGTGCGGGCCGGGACCAGGCTGCTGCTGCAGGCGCTGAAGGACCTGGAGCGGGCGCTGCGGGGCGGCGGCACGGTGGGCTCCGCCGGGCGGCGGGAGGCGGAGCCGACGGGGCGTTAGGGGCGGCTGATGCGGTGCCTGTGCCTGCGGCTGTGCCTGCTTGTGCCTGCCTGTGCCGGTGCCGTACCGTGCGGGCCGTCGTCAGGAGGCTGCTGCCGCCGCCTCCAGCCAGTTGGCGAACTCGCACGCGAAGTGCCACTGGTGACCGGTCGACAGCTCGACCGGGGCCGCGGCCGGGAACTCCACGGTGAGCCGGATCCGCAGTCCCCGGGGGGAGTCGGCGAACTCGTGCATCACCCGCAGCACCTCGGAGCCGTCCGCCAGGTGGCCCGTGCCGCCGATCCGGACCGGGTACTCCGGGGTCGCCGGGGTGGGGTGGAAGCGGAGGTGGAAGCGGAGCGGCCCGGCGCCGACCGTCTCGATGATCTCGACCGTCCCGCCGCCGGAGTCGGCCAGGTAGTGCTCGGGGTTGGCGGCCAGCAGGGCGGCCCGGTCGCCGTCGTGCAGCCGGCCCTGCCACCAGCCGAGGAAGGTCCCGGCGTCGATGCCGGTGGCGGTCAGTTCGGTGACGGCCGCGCGCCAGCGGCCGTCGGAGGCACGCAGCCAGCTGGCCATCGCGGCGTCGGCCGCTGCGGTGTCGGGGGCGAGCAGCTCGCGGACGCGGTCGTCGCCGAGGCGCTGCTTGAGCAGCCGCAGGGCGGCCCGGGAGCGGTCCAGCTCCCAGGCGAGGACGGCCGGGCGGTCGTGCCCGGTGCCGTCGATGTCGGTGCGGATGACCGGCGGTGCGGTGGTCGTCATGGCGTCGCTCCTCGGAAGGGTGCCCCGCGTAAACGGAGAGAATTTCTCCGTCTCGCTGGACGGTAGCATAGGAGGAGAAAATTCCTCCGGTTAAGGGCGGGCGATGAGAGCGGACGCGGAACGCAGCCGGCGCAGGATCCTGGACGCCGCCTGCGAGGTGTTCCTGGAACGCGGCCCGGACGCCCCCCTCGACGCGGTGGTCCGCCGCGCCGGCGTCGGCCCCGGCACCCTCTACCGGCGCTTCCCCGACCGGGAGGCGCTCGTCCGGGCCCTGGTCACCGACCTCCTCACCCGGCTCGCCGCCGCGGCCGTCCGGGCCCGGGAGGACGAACCGGACCCCTACCGCGCGCTGCGCCGCTTCGTGCACGCCGCCGCCGACCTGCGGATGGGAGCGGCGATCGTCGTCCTGCTGGAACGACTGGTCGTCGACGAGGAACTGGCCACCGCCCGGTCCGGCGCGGTCACGGCCGTCGGGGAACTGCTGCGCGCCGCCCAGGACACCGGCCGACTGCGCCCGGACGTCGGAATGGGCGACCTCGTACTGCTCTGCGTCCGGGTCTCCCGCCCCCTCCCGGGCGGGCTGGCCGCACTCGACGCCGACGGCACGCTCGTCCACCGGCACCTGGACCTCGCCCTGGCCGGGCTGCGGCCCGGAGCGTCCGACGAGCAGCCCGGCGAACCGCTCACCTTCGACCAGGTGATCGCCGCCGCCGGCCGTCCGGGCGAACCCGTGGTGGCAGAGTGGGCCGGATGAACGAGGAACTGCTGCGCGCCTGGCGGACCGGCGCCGAGGAGCCGGGCGCGGTCCTGCTGGACGGCTTCCACCCGCTGAAGCACGCACTGCGGTTCGGCGGCGCCGTCCGGCAGGTGCTGACCGCCGACCGGGCCGCGCTGCTGGCACTGGCCGCCGAACTGGCCCCGGACGTCGCCCCCGCGCTGGACGCGCTGGCCGTCGAACTCCCGGAGGCCGCGCTGCGCACGCTCGCACCCCGACTGAGCCCGACCGGAGTGGTCGCCCTCGCCGTGCGCCCCACCACCGAGGCCAACCGCGCCGCGCTGGCCGTCCGGCCCCGTCCGGCGCCCGTCGTCCTGCTGGAGAACCCGCGCAACCTGGGCAACGTGGGCGCCGTGATCCGGCTGGCGGCCGGCTTCGGCGCGGCCGGCGTGGTCACCACCGGCGAACTGGACCCCTGGCACCCCGCCGTGCTCCGCGGCAGCGCGGGCCTGCACTTCGCCACCGCCGTCGAGCGGCTGACCCTGCCGGAGCTGCCGGCCGGGCCGCTCCACGTCCTGGACCCCGAGGGCACCGACATCCGGGAGACGGCCTTCCCGGACGACGCGGTACTCGCCTTCGGCACCGAGCGGCACGGCGTCTCGGCGGAGCTGCGGGCGCGGGCCGACCGGCTGGTCGCGGTGCCGATGCGGCCCGGGGTCTCCAGCTTCAACCTGGCGACCAGTGTGGCGATGGGGCTGTTCCACTGGATGTCGGGGCGCCCGCCCGGCGGGGCGGTCTGACGGTCGGCACGGCGGGTCGGGCCGGTCAGGTCGGGTCGGGTCGGTCGGGTCGGTCGGGTCAGGAGAACAGCCGCTTCCAGGTGTCCGGCCCGGGGTAGCCGTCGGCCTCGGCGCCGCTCCAGCCCATGGACTCCTGGAACGCCCGTACATTGCTCCGGTCGGCATCCGTCCAGCGCGGGCCCGGTCCCTCCGTGTAGGCCTCGCCGAAGCCCTTGCCGACCAACCGACCGCCGAGCAGCTCGACCTGCTCGCCCGCCGCGCCCGGGCCGAAGGCGCCGGGGCCGGGGAAGGCCGTCTCCCGGACGCCGGCGCCCTCGGCCGGCAGTGACGCGGACGGCGGGGAGGGCGGGGAGGGTGGTGAGGGCGGCGGAGGGGGCAGCGGAGCGGCACCGTCGATGTCCCGGCCCTTGCCGTTCACCAGGTAGTCCCAGGTGTCCTTGCCCGGAACACCGTCCGCCTCGCCGCCGCGCCAGCCCTGCGCGAGCTGGAACGCCTCGGTGGCCCGCCGGTCCGACTCGCTCCAGCGCGGCCCCGGCCCCTCGGTGTAGAACCGGCCGCCGCCGCGCCGCACCAGCATCTCGCCCAGCCTGGTGACAAAGGCGTTGTCGGCACCCGGACCGAACTTGTCCGCCCCCGGGAAGGCCGCGGCCGCGGCGCTGTCACTGCTGCTCCCGCCGGTGGTCAGCGCCTTGTAGCGGTACGGGACGTAGGTGGCCGAGTTGGACCAGTAGGCGTACGGGGTCGCGCGCTTGGTGGCACCCGGCGAGGTCTGCTCGTACGCCACGTAGCGGGTGCGGGCGGAGTCCGCCCAGCCGCCGAACACGGTCACGTGCGAGCCGCTCCGGGGACTGGCCGGGTCGTTGTGGATCAGCACGTCACCGGGCTGCAGCTCGGCCTTGGTGATCCGCTCGGCGAAGTCCGGCAGGGTCCAGGTGGTCTGGCTGCTGCCGAGCCCCCAGGCCATCGAGACGAAGCCGGAGCAGTCCTGGCGGTACCCGTCCGACCAGTAGCGGCTCATGCTGTACGGGACCTTCTGGTCGACCCAGCGCTGCGCCCGTTCGATGATCGAGGCCCGGGTGACGGGCTGCGCGGCGGCCGCCCGTTCGTCGGCGCCGGATTCGCCGTAGAGGCCGCCGACCTCGCCCTGCGGGGTGTCGGCGCGGGGGACGGCCGGGCCGCCGGGGGTCGGGGCCGGGGCGGCTGCCGCGGTGGCCGCTCCGACCGCGCCGCCGCCCAGGGCGGTGCCGGCGGCGGCCATCAGGACGGCGGCCCGGCGGCGGAGGCTGCGGGCCGCGGCGTGGCCGCCCTCGTGCACCGGTGCGGCGTGCAGCCGGGCGCGGCGGCGGGCGGAGCAGCCCCCGCATATGCAGTCGTCCTGCGGTTCGACCTCGTCGAACCGCAGGAGGTCGGACCGCGGCAGGTCGGACTCCAGCAGGTCGGACCGCGGCAACGGGGCCGGTCGGCCGGTTCTGGTCATGCTCCGCCTCTTTCTCCTGGTGGGGGAGGGTGTCCGTCGGGCCGCTGACGGCGCGACAGCACGTTCCTTCCCAGGGCGACACCGTGTGTCGTCCGGACCAAAGTCCCAAACCGGACACCTGGTCGGCGCGGTGGGATGCTCCGCGCGGGTGACGGTCGTTCGGTATCCCGGGCGTGGCGCGGGGGCGGGGCGAGTGGTCTTCGCCGGAGCCGTGCTGTCGGTCCGTCGGACTGTCCGGCCGTCAGCTGACGGAGCGTGCGGAGGAGGGCGGGTTGGCGGGCGAGTACTCGGGCTCGGTCCAGCTCAGCGGGGTGGCGTCGGCCAGTTCGACGACGCCGGTGACGGTCAGGTCGACCACCCGTTCGGCTCCCGGCAGACCGGCGGCGGCCGGGTCGGACCAGTCGGTCCTGGCCTCGCCGGTGATCAGCAGCGCGCCGCCGGTCTCCCAGTCAGGGACGAGCAGTCCGGCCCGGGGGTCGAACTCCAGGTTGCCCAGGGTCATGAACATGTTGTTGCCCGCGTAGTCGGGCCAGCGCAGCCGGTCCGGGCCGAGTACCCGCAGGAAGCCGGGGTTGCCGCCGCGGTGGGAGGCGTCCGTCCGGCCGTCCGGGCCGGCGGTGGCGACGAAGAAGGTGTCGGCGGTGCTCACCAGCAGCTGCTGGGCTGTGCTCAGCAGCGGCCCGGCCGCCACCCGGCGCGGGGTGCCGGCCCCGGGGCGGTCCACCGGGTGGCGGCGCTGGATGTACTTCGGGCAGTTGGCGTAGACCTGCTCGGCGGCGATCACCAGACCGCCCCGGCCGTCCGGCACGGAGCGGCCGTTGACCCGCATCCGGCGCCGGGCGGCCGGGTCCAGGGCCACGGTGCCGACCTCGGCGGGGCGGGCCAGGGCGGCGGCCAGCGGGTCGGCCTCGGCCGGGTGGGCGGCGACGGTGACCGTCCGCTCGTCGGGGGCCCGCAGGAAGCCGGCCGGTCCGCTGAGCTGGGTGGCCCAGAGCCGGCCGTCGGTGTCGGCCGCCCCGACCACCAGCATCCGCCGCTCGGTCAGGAAGCGGGCGGCCACGGCGGGGACGGTACTGCCGACGGCGCGGCCGGAGTGGTCCGCCCGGTCGATGCGGCCGGCCCGGGCCTGCACGGCCCGTTCGCCGGGGTGATAGGGGGTGCCGGTGGCGGTCATGACGGGTGCCTCCCTCGGGTCGGGCGGTACGTCCTGGAGGTATTTGCAAAGTCCCGGCGGGACTTTGCAAAGTGCGGGGTCCACGGCGTCCACCGCGGGGCCGGGCGACCTGCCGGCCCCGTCCGTGCAGTCCCGGCGCCCGCGGATGTCGCCGGCGGACATCGCTGGTGGATGGTGCTTGTGGATGCCGCTGGGCGCGGACGTCGCGGCGGCGCGACGTCCGCGCCGGTGGCACTTTGCAAAGTCCCGGAAACTCTTTGCAAAGTGCCACTTTGCAAAGAGTTGTTAGAAGAAGCCGCAGGTCGGGGCGGAGGCGGTGGGGGCCTCGGCGCCGGTCTCGTCGACGCCGGCCGGGGTGTAGATCTCCAGCCGGATGCCGTCGGGGTCGGTGAAGAAGATCCCGCCGGAGGCGGCGCCCTCGCGGTGCGGGACGACGCCGTCGTAGGCGAAGGAGGCGCCCAGCTCGCGCAGCAGGGCCTCGGCGGCGCGGACCTCGTCGAGCGAGTCGACCTGGAAGGAGAGGTGGTGCAGGCCGGGGGCGGCGGTGGCGAAGGTGCCCTCGCTCTGCTGCCAGAGGGTGAGCACCGGGCGGCCGTCGCGGCCGAGGAAGGCGTAGCGGCGCTCCGGGTCGGTGCCCTCCGCGACCAGCTCCAGTCCGAGGACGCGCCGGTAGAAGGCGGTGGAGCGGGCGAGGTCGGTGACGTTCAGGCCCACGTGGCCGGTCTGCAGGGTGCTGCTGATGGTGCCGGACATGCCTGGTCACTCCCGTGGTCGGGGCGCCCCGCGGCGCCACTTTCTAACCGTCACTGACGACGTTAGCGGTTAGTCTTGAGGAAGGTCAACCAGTACTGGTGGTTCCAATGGTTAGAAGTTCCGAGCATGGCTGTGCCATGACAAATATGGGAGGACGGGGTGCGGAGGAGCGGGCGCGGGGGCGCCGGGCCGGGGTGCGGCTACTCCCACTCCCACCGGGCGCCGATGTGGCCCGGCTGCTGGTCGGGGGCGAGGATCTGGGCGCTGGCCGAGGCACCGATCCAGAGCTGCTCGCGGCGGCGGTCGACGTCCGCGCCCGGGTCGCGGTCGTAGCGCTCGCAGTGCACCGGCACGGTCGCCGGGTCGAAGTGGACCTGGAGCACGTACTCGCGCACCGGTGTGGCGAAGCGGCGGCTGTACTCCGTGGTCTGGGCGCCGCCGGAGGGGATCTCGACCTCGTACTCGAAGACCGTGCTGTCGCCGAGGCCCAGCGGGCGGTCCAGCATCACCTCGCCGACGATCAGGCCGGTGTCCGGGCGGCGGCGCACCCGGCCGAGCCGGCCGTGCCGGACGCCGGTGATCTCCGGACAGCCGGTCGCCTCCTCGTCGGCCTTGTGCACCACCAGGCAGCGGGTCACCCCGGACACCGTGGCGCGGACCACCTGGCGCATCCTCAGCAGGTTGCCGCGCCGGTCGGCGTCCACGAAGTACGAGTCGTGGACCGAGAGCCGCTCCAGTTCGCCGGCCGGCGGCGCGTCCAGTTCGGCGAACACGTCGGCGATCTGCTGCTCGCCCGGCCAGACGTCCTCCAGCCGCAGGTGGCTGGCGCCGGCACTGGCCGCCCAGCGGCCGCGCGGGCGCGGCGGGCCGAGCAGCGCGGACAGCGTGGAGTGCGGCAGGCCGAGGAGTTCCTCCAGCAGGTGGACGGCGCGCAGCGAGCTGGCCCGCTCGGGCTGGCTGCGGCCGCGGCGCCAGTAACTCAGCGTGGTGACACTGACCCTGACGCCGCGTTGGGCCAGGGCGGCGCGGATCCGGTCCAGGCTGAGGCCGCTGGCCTCGATCGCCACGTGCAGGGTGTCGGCGAAGCCGCCGGTGGGGCTGGGACGCCCCGGCGTCGGCGCGGGCGACAGCGGGGGCACGGGCGGCCGGGGTGCGGGCGCGGCCGCGTCAGGGCGCGGCCCGACCAGTCTGAGTCGGGCGTCCTGGGGATGCTGTGAGGCCATGTGGTTACCTTCCCCACCGAGCGGGTGCGGCAGACCCGGAACGGCGCCGGAACGCGCCGTCAACGGCCTCGCCGAGCTGTGGGGAACCCTATGCACGGTCGAGAGGCTACGTCATCAGTCGTGCGTATGACAGTGGTCACGGGCGGTGGACCGCAGGGTTAGCGATCTTGAAACAGTGCGGAAACACACGGACCTCTTCCCGGCCGGGTGGTGCGTTCCGGACCGTTGGCGGCAGGTTCCGGCCAGGGGCTCCGGGACGAGGGCCCGACGTAGACTCGGGGACCGGCCCGGAGCGGGCGAACCGGCCGGGAGAGAGACGGCCGGGAGAGAGACGGCCGAGAGCGAGGGAGCGCCGATGACCGAGTGGACAGCAGACCCGCGGGACCCGCGCCCGCTGCTCGGTGAGCCGCTCGCGCTCGACCTGCTGAACACCCGGTGGGCCGGTGAGCCGGTGAACGATCTGCTCGCCGAGCCGGACGGCCACGCGATCTGGCTCTCCACGGCCGGGCTGGCCGGACGCTGCGCGGCGGACGGGCCCGGGCTCGCCGCCCTGCTGGAGACCCGGGAGGCGGTCAGGACGGCCGTCCGGGAGCTGGACGCGGGCGGACTGCCCGGGGCCGGTGCGCTGGCCGGGCTGGACGCGGTGCTGCGGCACGGGCGGGTCCGGCGGGAGGCCTCGGCGGCCGGGCCGGTGGACCGGGTCGAGGTGGACGAGCCGCAGTGGCTGGCCGCCTGGCTGGTGGTGGACGACTTCCTGGGGCTGCTGGCGCAGGGGCCGGGGCGGATCAAGAAGTGCGCGCACGAGGCGTGCATCCTGCACTTCTTCGACACCTCGCAGAACGGCCGGCGCCGCTGGTGCCGGATGGCCGTGTGCGGGAACCGGGCCAAGGCGGCCCGGCACTACGAGAAGGCGCGGCCGTAGCCCGACCGCCCGACCGCAGCCCGGCAGTCCGGTGCCCGGTGGGCGGGCCCGGGAGAGCGTCGCTCCCCCGGGCCGTGCCGACGGGCCGTGCGGACGGCTCAGGCCTCGCCGAGCCATTCGGTGAGGGCGGCGCGCAGCTCTCCGGCCCCGGGGTCGACGGCGGCCCAGGCCGCGTAGCCGTCGGGGCGGATCAGCAGCACGGTGTCGCGCAGCTTCCCGTGCGGGTCGGCCGGGGCGACCGTGACCAGGTGCTCCCGCCACGGGTCGGCGGCCGCCACCTCGTCATTGCTGACCAGGACGAACTTCCCGGCCCGCAGCGCCTCGTAGAGCCGCTCCGGGGACGCCGGGCCGTCCTCGCGGGGCGGCTCCAGGCCGGTCAGCCGCAGGTCCGGGACCCGCTTGCCGACCAGCGGGTGGGCGTCCTTGGGCGCGGCGTAGGAGATGCCGAGGCCGGAGACGGTGCGGGCGCCCCGGTCGGCCACGGCGTCGACCCGCCCGGCCACCTGGACCAGCGCCCCGCGCAGTGCCCGGGTGGCGGCGGACTGGGCGAGCGCGACCCGGATCATCGCGCCGGAGGCGCGCAGGGCCGCCCGGCCGACCGGGTGCCGCTCGGCCTGGTAGCTGTCGAGCAGGGTGTCGTCGGCCCGGTCGCGCAGCACGGCGGCGAGCTTCCAGGACAGGTTGGCGGCGTCCTGGAGGCCGGTGTTCATGCCCAGGCCGCCGGCCGGGGAGTGGCAGTGGGCGGCGTCGCCGGCCAGGAACACCCGGCCGGAGCGGTAGTCGGGGACCTGCCGCTCGTCGCTGTGGAAGGTGGAGCTCCAGCGGACGTCGTGCAGTCCGTAGTCCTCGCCGAGGGCGCGGCGGGTGATGTCGGCGAGCAGTTCGGGCCCGGGCGCGGTGCCGTCCGGGACCTGCTCGGCGCGGTCCCGGGCGAGTACGCGGTACCAGCCGTCGCCGAACGGGACCAGCAGCGCGAAGCAGTTCTCGTCGGCGCCGGCGGCGATGCCGTCCTCGGGCTCGCGCTCCAGGCGGACGTCGGCGAGCAGCACCGAGTCGACCACCGACTCGCCGGGGAACGGCAGTCCGAGCAGGTCGCGGACGGTGGAGTGGACGCCGTCGGCGCCGACCGCGTAGCGGGCCCGGTGGGTGGTGGTGGCGCCGTCGCGCACCGTTTCGACGGTGACGCCGTCCGGGTCCTGCCGCAGGGCGGTGACCTCGGCGCCGCGCAGGACGGTCGCGCCGGCCTTCACCGCCCGCTCGTGGAGCAGTCGTTCGGTGTGGTACTGCGGCGTCAGCAGGACGAACGGGAAGCGGGTCGGCAGGTGGCCGAGGTCGATCCGGACCCGGTTGAAGGCCTTCAGCGCCTCGACCGGGCGGCCGGTGGCGATGAGGTCGTCGGCGAGGCCGCGGGCGTCGAGGAGTTCGAGGGTGCGGGCGTGCACGGCGAACGCCCGGGTGAGGTTGGACTCGGTGGCGCGCTTCTCCAGCACCGTGACGCCCAGGCCGGCGGCGGCGAGGTCGCCGGCCAGCAGCAGGCCGGTCGGCCCGGCGCCGACCACGATGACGTCGGTGACGGTCTGCTTCTCGGTCATGTGTCAGCTCCCGGTGCTCGAACAGCGGCTGGACGCCGTGTGTGGCGTTTCCCCGGCCCCCATCATCGCTTCCCGGGAGTGACGTTGTGAATCTCCGGTCCCCGGCGCGTGGCCGGGGACCGGAGGAACGGCGTCACCGGAGGGTGGCGCCGACCGTTCGCCACGGCTCAGGCGTGGCGGCGGATCTCGATGGTGCGGAACCGGTTGGCGACGAAGGCGCCGTCGCAGTAGGCGGAGTTGGCGGCCGGGTTGGCGCCGGTGCCGTGCAGGTCGGAGAAGGCGGCGGTCTGGTTGGCGTACACCCCGCCGGTGAGGTTGAGGGAGAGCGAGACGCCGGCGTCGAGGGCGGCCTCGACCAGGGCGGACTCGACCTCGGCGGAGGTGGTGTAGGCGGCGGCGGTCATCGCGCCCTGGGTGCGGACGGTGTCGCGCAGCAGTTCGACGGCGGCGGCGGTGTTCTCGACCGCGACGGCGAAGGCGACCGGGCCGAAGCACTCGGCGCGCAGGACGGCGCGGTCGTCCGGCTTGTCGGCGTCCAGCTTGACCAGCGCCGGGGTGCGGACGGTCGCGCCCGGGAACTCCGGGTGCTCCACGGCCCTCGGGGCGAGGGCGAGTTCGCCGTACTCGCCGCCGGCTGCGGCGGCGGAGCGCTGGAGCACGCCGGGGTTGACCACGGCGCCGAGGACGGCCGCGGCGCGGGCGTCGTCGGAGAGCAGGCCCTCGATGGCGGCGGCGAGGTCGTGGACCACCTCGTCGTAGGACTTGGCGCCCTGGTCGGTGTCGATGCCGGTGCGCGGGACCAGCAGGTTCTGCGGGGTGGTGCACATCTGGCCGCTGTAGAGCGAGAGCGAGAAGGCCAGGTTGTTCAGCATGCCCTTGTAGTCGTCGGTGGAGTCGACGACGACGGTGTTGACGCCGGCCTTCTCGGTGTAGACCTCGGCCTGCTCGGCGTTCTCCTCCAGCCAGTCGCCGAAGGCGGTGGAGCCGGTGTAGTCGATCAGCCTGATCTCGGCGCGGACGGCCAGGGTCCTGGCCACCGTGCCGCCCTCGTGCTCGGCGGCGAGGCAGACCAGGTCGGCGGCGAAGCCGGCCTCGGCCAGTACCTCGCGGGCGATCCGGACGGTGAGCGCCAGCGGGAGCACGGCCCGCGGGTGCGGCTTGACCAGCACCGGGTTGCCGGTGGCCAGCGAGGCGAACAGGCCGGGGAAGCCGTTCCAGGTCGGGAAGGTGTTGCAGCCGATCAGCAGCGCCAGGCCGCGCGGGACGACGGTGAACTCCTTGGTCATCACCAGCGGGTCCCGCTTGCCCTGCGGCTTGGTCCAGCCGGCGCTCTCGGGCAGCCGGGTCTGCTCGGCGTACGCGTAGGCGACGGCCTCCAGGCCGCGGTCCTGGGCGTGCGGGCCGCCGGCCTGGAAGGCCATCGCGTAGGCCTGGCCGGTGGTGTGCATGACCGCGTTGGCGAACTCGTGCGAGCGGGCGTTGATCCGGGCCAGGATCTCCAGGCAGACCGCGGCGCGGGCGAGCGGGCCGGCGGCGGCCCAGGCCGGGCGGGCGGCGCTCAGCGCGGCGATCAGGGCGTCCGGTCCGGCGTGCGGGTAGCCGATGCCCAGTTCGAGGCCGTACGGGGAGACCTCGCCGCCCACCCGGTCGCCGTCGGCGGGGTGGCCGGGCAGCTCGAACGGCTGGTTCAGCAGGGCCTCGAAGGCGGCCCGGCCGTCCGCGGCGGCGCTCTCGCCGTAGGCCTTCGGGAACTCGGGGTAGGGCGACCAGTAGTCGCGCTTGGCGGCGGCGTCGACCGCGGCCGCCAGGGTGGCCCGGTGGCGTTCGACGAGTTCGGCGACGAGGGGGTGGGTGACCGCTGCGGACATGGTGTGCGCTCCTCAGAGGGGAGGACGGGACACGTCACAGAGTAACCGAACGATCGGTCGGCTCAAGAGGGCGAACGGGAACGGAGTGCCGGAGCGCGACGGGGGCGGGCGAAAACGGCGGGGGCGCGTCCGAAACGGACGCGCCCCCGGGGGACGGCGGGTGGCCGGAGGGGTTACGGGATGCCCAGCTCGAAGATCACGTACCCGCCGTACCAGCCGGAGGCGACCGCCCCGAAGCCGAGCACCGCCGCCAGCACCGGCCAGCTCAGCTTCCGCATCGCCACCGCGAGCGCGATCAGCAGCGGGAAGGCCGGCAGCAGGTAGCGCGAGGTGTTGCCGAAGATGCCCAGGCTGCCGAGCACCGAGACGATGGTGGCCAGGGTGTAGGCGGTCAGCACCAGCGGCGGGCGGAGCCGGAACAGCAGCACGATCAGCGCCGGCAGGCTCAGCACGATCAGCGTCGCCAGCATGTCGGCCGTGTGCCAGGCGAACGGGTAGTCGTTGCGGCCCAGCAGCACGCCGCGGAGCGCGGCCCAGGTGCCCTGGCCCCAGTCGAAGTAGTGCAGCCAGGCGTCGTGCTGGAGGGTGAAGTAGCCGCCCCACTCGCCCATCCGCCAGCCCACCCAGCCGACGTAGCCGAGCAGGCCGACCGGGGCCAGCAGCATCGCGGTCAGCGGCCGCGCCACCCCGCTCTCCCGCCGGTACAGCTCCACCAGGGCGGCCAGGCCGACCGCGCCGATCAGCGCCGCCGAGGTGGGCCGGTTGAGGCCCGCGACCAGGGTGAGCACCCCGGCCGCCACCCACTGCTTGGTCATCACGCAGTAGCAGGACCAGGCGGCCAGCGCGATGAACAGCGAGTCCGAGTAGAGCGCCCACTCGGCGCCCGAACCCGGGGCGATCGCCCACAGGCCGGCCGCGATCACACCGGCGCGCGGGCCGGCCATCCGGTCCACCACGGCGTAGATGCCGGCCGCGGCGAACAGCGAGGCGATCACCGAGACGATCATCCCGGCCCCGTACAGGCCGAACGGGCTCACCTCGGAGACCAGCCGCATCAGGCCCGGGTAGAGCGGGAAGAAGGCGGCCGAGTTCTGCTCGATCGTGAAGCCCGGGACGCCGTTGGGGACGCTCACCAGCGCCGGGTGGTAGCCGAACTGGGCGACCTGCTGGTACCACCAGCCGTCCCAGCTGGCCAGTACGTCCCAGGGGTTGGCGCCGCCGCCGAAGCGGGGATGCTTCTTGAGGTAGTCCCCGGAGAAGGAGAGCAGCTTCATGAAGACGGTGAAGCCGACCAGCTTCAGGACGGCGTAGCACCACACGGCCGGGCCGAAGCGCAGGACGAGGTCCCGGGCGCGCTCGCGCCAGTCGAGGGCGGGCTCGGTCGTGGTGACGCCGCTGCGCTGTTCGGGCAGATCGGATTCGACTGCCGGTATTGCGCTCATGCGACTTCCCCACCTGCTCGGCCATGGACGGATCGTCCGCCGAGTCTAGGGCGTGTCGTTCGGATCGCGTCGGATAAGTGGGCGTCGTTGGGGTGCGTGCATCGGCGGCGCCGAGGAGGGAGCCCATGCGGAGCATCGGCGACCGACGAGAAGCCGTCGAGGTGCGTGCCCCGGCGGCGACCGCCTGGCGCGATCCGGACGACACGCCCAGGGGTCTGGCTCCCGGCTTTGGTGTGGACCAGGTCACCCCGGGCGCCGTCGGGGCGGGGCGGGCGGGGATACTCGGGGAATGGCCGATCACACCCCGCGCACCGCCTACACCGTGGAGTCCCTGCTCGCGGTGACCGTCGACGTGTTCAACGAGCGCGGGTACGACGGCACCTCGATGGAGGACCTGTCGCGCGCGGCCGGGATCTCCAAGTCCTCGATCTACCACCACGTGCGCGGCAAGGAGGAGCTGCTCCGGCTGGCCGTCGGGCGGGCGCTGGACGGCCTGTTCGGGATCCTGGCCGAACCGGGCGCGGTCGAGGGGCCGGCGGTGGAGCGGCTGGAGCACGTGGTGCGGCGGACCGCCGAGGTGCTGCTCGCCGAGCTGCCCTACGTCACCCTGCTGCTGCGGGTGCGCGGCAACACGGCCACCGAGCAGTGGGCGCTGGAGCGCCGCCGGGACTTCGACCACCAGGTGGCCGAGCTGCTGCGGGCCGCCGTCGCGGACGGGGCGCTGCGGGCGGACGTCGAACCGCGGCTGGCCACCCGGCTGCTCTTCGGCATGATCAACTCGATCGTGGAGTGGTACCGGCCGGGCCTCAAGGGCGCCGACGGCGTCGCCGACGCGGTGGTGCACCTGGCCTTCGACGGCCTCCGGGCGCGGTAGGGCGGTCCCCGGCCCCGGGTCCCCGGGTCTTCGGGTGCGGCAGGGCGGCAGGGCGGTTCTCCGGGCCCCGCCGTCAGTCCGGCGGGACCTGGTCGGTCTCCTCGAAGACCAGCATGGTGCGGGTGCCGAGCACCTGCGGGATGGACTGGATGCGGTTGAGCACGAGCTCCCGCAGGGCGTGGTTGTCGGCCGTGTGCACCAGCAGCAGGACGTCGAAGTCACCGCCGACCAGGGCGATGTGCGCGACCCCCGGCAGAGCCAGCAACTGCTCCCGAACCGTCCGCCAGGAGTTCTGCACGATCTTCAGGGTGATGTAGGCGGAAGCCCCCTGACCTGCGCGTTCGTGGTCCACCCTGGCGGTGAAGCCGCGAATCACGCCGTCCTCGACCATCCTGGAGATCCGGGCGTACGCGTTCGCCCGGGACACGTGCACCCGCTCGGCCACCGACCGGATGGAGGCGCGGCCGTCCTGCTGCAGCAGCCGCAGGATCGCCCGGTCGACCCGGTCGAGTCTGGACATCTGTTCAGCCGACATGACCCCCCACCCCTGACGATTGGACGCAATGCCACCAGTCGACCGCCACCCGGGCCGATTGTCCACCACCTTCGCACGCTTCTGGTCAAGATGAACAGACGACCGAACAATCGGTAGGGAGCCCCCGCCACCCCTGGAGGTGCCCCGAGATGACCGTTCTCGACCACAGACACCACACGGCCGTGCCCGGTTGGCTGCCCGGGGCCACCGCCCCCCGCACCGACCCGGCCCCGCTGCTCCCGGACCCCGCTCCGGTCCGCGTCCTCGGTACGCCCGCGCTGGAGAAGTACGACCCCGTGCTGCTCCGCGAGCTGTACCGCCGCCTGGTCGTCGGCCGCCGCTACAACCAGCAGGCCACCACCCTCACCAAGCAGGGCCGGCTCGCCGTCTACCCCGCCTCGACCGGGCAGGAGGCCTGCCAGGTCGCCGCCGCCCTGGTGCTGGAGGAGCGCGACTGGCTCTTCCCCAGCTACCGCGACACCCTCGCCGTGGTCTCCCGCGGCGTGGACCCCCTGGAGGCCCTCACCCTGCTCCGCGGCAACGCCCACACCGGATACGACCCCAGGGCCACCAGGACCGCCCCGCTCTGCACCCCGCTCGCCACCCAGGGCCCGCACGCGGTCGGGCTGGCGCACGCCGCCCGGCTGAGCGGCGAGCCGGCCGTCGCGCTGGCCATGCTCGGCGACGGCGGCACCAGCGAGGGCGACTTCCACGAGGCCCTGAACTTCGCCGCCGTGCTGCAGGCACCGGTGGTCTTCCTGGTCCAGAACAACGGCTACGCGATCTCCGTCCCGCTCAGCGCGCAGTCCGCCGCCCCGACCCTGGCCCACAAGGCCGTCGGCTACGGCATGCCCGGCCGGCTGGTCGACGGCAACGACGCGCCCGCCGTGCACGCGGTGCTGGCCGAGGCGGTCGAGCGCGCCCGCACCGGCGGCGGCCCGACCCTGGTCGAGGCGCTCACCTACCGGGTCGAGGCGCACACCAACGCCGACGACGCCACCCGCTACCGGACCGGGGCCGAGGTCGAGGCCTGGCGGGAGCACGACCCGATCCTGCTGATGGAGCGCGCACTGCGCGAGCTCCGGGTGCTGGACGACGAGCTGGTCCGGGACGCGGCCGAGGAGGCCGAGGCGCTCGCCGCCCGGATGCGCGCCGAGTTCCACGCCGAGCCCGAGCTCGACCCGATGTCTTTGTTCGCCCACGTGTACGCCGAGCCGACCCCGCAGCTGCGCGAGCAGGCGGCGCAGCTGGCCGAGGAACTGGCCGCCGAGGCCGAGGTGCAGCCCTGATGACGACCGCTGTCTCCCCCGCCGCCCCGGCCCGCACCGCCAGCATGGCGCAGGCGCTCAACACGGCGCTGCGCGACGCCATGCGCGAGGACCCGACGGTGCACATGCTCGGCGAGGACGTCGGCGCGCTCGGCGGCGTCTTCCGGATCACCGACGGACTGACCGCCGAGTTCGGCCCCGACCGCTGCCTGGACACCCCGCTGGCCGAGGCGGGCATCCTCGGCACCGCCGTCGGCATGGCCATGTACGGGCTGCGGCCGGTGGTCGAGATGCAGTTCGACGCCTTCGCCTACCCGGCGCTGGAGCAGCTGTTCTCGCACGTCGCCAAGATGCGCAACCGCACCGCCGGCCGGCTGCCGATGCCGATCACCGTCCGGATCCCCTACGGCGGCGGCATCGGCGGCGTCGAGCACCACAGCGACGCCTCCGAGGCCTACTACGCCTCCACCCCCGGCCTGCACGTGGTCACGCCCGCCACCGTGGCCGACGCCTACGGGCTGCTGCGGGCCTCGATCGCCTCGGACGACCCGGTGGTCTTCCTCGAGCCCAAGCGCATGTACTGGGGCAAGGACGGCTTCGACCCCGCCGCCCCGGTCGAGCCGATCGGGCGGGCCGCGCTGCGCCGGACCGGCACCTCCGCGGTGCTGATCACCTACGGCCCCTCGCTGCCGGTCTGCCTGGAGGCGGCCGAGGTGGCGAAGGCCGAGGGCTGGGACCTCGCGGTGCTGGACCTGCGCACCCTGGTGCCGTTCGACGACGAGACGGTCTGCCGGGTGGTGCGCTCGTTGGGCCGGGCCGTGGTGGTGCACGAGGCGGGCGGCTTCGGCGGCACCGGCGCGGAGATCGCCGCCCGGGTCACCGAGCGCTGCTTCCACCACCTGGCGGCGCCCGTGCTGCGGGTCACCGGCTTCGACATCCCGTACCCGCCGCCGATGCTCGAGCACCACCACCTCCCCGGGGTGGACCGGATCCTGGACGCGGTCGCCCGGCTGCAGTGGGAGGACTGAGGATGATGCCCGTCGTGCGCGAGTTCACCCTGCCCGACCTCGGTGAGGGACTCACCGAGGCGGAGGTCGTGCGCTGGCTGGTCGAGGTCGGCGAGGTGATCGCGATCGACCAGCCGGTGGTGGAGGTGGAGACCGCCAAAGCGGTGGTCGAGGTGCCCTGTCCCTACGGCGGGGTGGTGACGGCGCTGTTCGGCGCGGTCGGTGAGGAGGTCCTGGTCGGCGCGCCACTGGTGACGGTCGCGGTGTCGCCGGGCGAGGGCGAGCGGCCGCTCGCGGCGGTGCCGGTGGTGGAGCGGGCGGCGGAGGTCGAACGGCCGCTGGTCGGCTACGGCGTCGCCGAGCCGGACCGGGGCGGACGGCGGCGCCGGGTCGGGGTCGGCGGGGCTTCGGCTGCGGTGACCCGGGTCTCGGCCCCGGTGGCTGCTCCGGTGGTAGTGGCTCCCGCGGCCCCGGTGGCTGCTCCGGCTCCGGCCCCGGAGCCGGAGCCGGTGACCGCGGTGGTGCCGGTCGTCGCGGGCGGTGTGCCCGCGGTGATCTCGCCGCTGGTGCGGCGGCTGGCGCGGGAGCAGGGCGTGGAGCTGGCGGCGGTCGCCGGGAGCGGGCCGGACGGCCTGATCATGCGGGCGGACGTCGAACGGGCGGTCGCGGCCAAGGTCGCCGTGGCGCCTGCTGTCGCGCCCGCCGCCCCGGCTGTCGCGCCGGCGGGGGCGGTGCCCTCCGGCGCCGGGTCCGTGGTCCCGCTGCGCGGGCTGCGCAAGGCGGTGGCCGAGAAGCTCGGCCGCAGCCACCGGGAGATCCCCGCCGCGACCTGCTGGGTGGACGCCGACGCCACCGAACTGATGGTGCTGCGAAGGCAGTTGAACGCCGTACCGGGGCCGAAGGTGAGCGTGCTGGCGCTGCTCGCCCGGATCTGCGCGGTCGGGCTCGAGCGCTTCCCCGACCTCAACTCCAGTGTGACCCCGGACGGTTCGGGGATCCTGCGGCACTCGGCGGTGCACCTGGGCTTCGCGGCCCAGGGCGAGCGCGGCCTCGTCGTGCCGGTCGTGCGGGACGCGCAGCGCCTCACCACCGAGCAACTCGGCGAGGAGCTGGCCCGGTTGACCGAGGCGGCGCGGACCGGGGCGATCGCTCCGGCCGAGCTGACCGGCGGCACGTTCACCCTGAACAACTACGGGGTGTTCGGGGTGGACGGCTCCACCCCGATCCTCAACCACCCGGAGGCGGCGATGCTCGGGGTGGGCCGGATCGTCGCCAAACCCTGGGTCCATCAGGGCGCGTTGGCGGTGCGCGAGGTGACCCAGCTGTCGTTCACCTTCGACCACCGGGTCTGCGACGGCGGTACCGCGGGCGGGTTCCTGCGGTTCGTCGCGGACTGTGTCGAGCAGCCGGGCGTGCTGCTGCGGCGGCTCTGAATCCCCGTTCCGATCGGCGGCATTGCTCGCCCTGGGTGGTGGAACCGCCACCCAGGGCGAGCGCGGCGGGGAGAGTAGCGCGTCCGGGGGGCGGGTGTCCGGGCTTCACGCTATTTGTCGGATGAGCACTTCGGGCATGCCACGCTTCCTGGGCGTCAACAGAGACAAGCCAGGTGGTGGCGTAGGCCGGCCGGAGGCGAAACGATTCTCTTGGGTACTCGAAACGTTGCGGTGAAGTCCCGCAGGACACTCCTGGTCCGTACCGGGCACGGCTCGGCGGCGGCCTCGGCCGTGCCCGGCCTGCCGGAGGCCGTGCCGGGCGTCGTACCGGACGGCGTGCCGGGCGTCGCGCCGGATGCCGGGGCGGACCCTGTGCTGGACACCGTGGTGGATGCCGTGGTGGATGCCCCGCCGACCGCGGAGCCTTCGGCGCCGCCGGTTCCGCCGGACCTTCCACCGGTGTTCGGGCCGGTCGAGCCGGCACCGGTGGTGCCCTGGCCGGTGGTGGCCGCCCCGGTCGTGGCCGGGCCGCTCGTGACCGGGCCGGTCCTGCCGATGGAGCCCGTCCTGCCCGTGGTGCCGATGGAGCCCGTGGTGCCGGTGCAGTCCGTCCGGCCGGTGGTCCCGGCGCCGCCGCCCGTGCCGCCCGTCGCCCCGCCGTTCGTCGTCCCCCCTCGGCCCGTCGAACCGCCCGCCGTCCCCGCCCCGCCCGCAGCGGCGTCGGCGCCCGGCATCCCCGTGATCGAACCGCTGTTCACCAGCGCACCCGGGCTCAACTGGGCCGGACCCGGCGACCAGTGGTCCCGCGCCTGGGCGCTGCGCACCCTCGACGGCGCCGCGTCGCCGGACGCTTCACCGGACGCCGCACCGGTCGCTCCGCCGGTCGCGGACACGTCGCAGGCCCCGCCGCCGGCTGCGGTGACCGAGCCCCGCGACGCCGCCGAACTACCGCCCACCGCCCGGGACATCGAGCTGATCCGGACCAGCCTGGCGGTCGTCGAGCCGGTCGCGGACCGGGCCACCGCGCACTTCTACGCGCTGATCTTCCTCGGCCACCCCGAGATCAGGGCGCTCTTCCCGGCCGCCATGGACGTCCAGCGCGACCGGCTGTTCCGCGCCCTGCTGACGGCCGCCCGCAGCGCCGGCGACCCGGAGGGGCTGCGCGCCCACCTGGGCGCGCTGGGCCGGGGCCACCGCCGCTACGGCACCCTGACCGGCCACTACGGTCCGGTCGGCGAATGCCTGGTGGCGGCGCTGGCCAAGTACGCCGGCAGCCGGTGGAACGCCGAGACCGAGCTGGCCTGGCGCCGGGTGTACCGGCTGGTCTCCTCGATCATGATCGAGGCCGCCGAGGAGGCCGCCCGCACCTCGCCGCCCTGGTGGCGGGGCGAAGTGGTGGCGCACGAGCGCCGGACCCCGGACGTCGCGGTGCTCACCGTCCGCCCGGACCAGGCCTACCCGTACCGCGCCGGGCAGTACACCAGCCTGGAGACGCCCTGGTGGCCCCGGGTCTGGCGGCACTTCTCATTCGCCTCCGCGCCCCGGCCGGACGGTCTGCTGACCTTCCACGTCAAGGCGGTGCAGGCGGGCTGGGTGAGCAACGCGCTGGTCCACCGGGCCGCGCCCGGGGACGTGCTGCGGCTCGGCCCGGCGGTCGGCGGGATGACCCTGGACGACACCGACGGCGGCGACCTGCTGCTGGTGGGCGGTGGCACCGGGATCGCGCCGCTGCGGGCACTCGTCGAGGAGGCCGCGGGGCGCGGCGCCGGGGGCCGCTCGGTGGAGGTGTTCCACGGGGCGCGGACCCCCGCCGAGCTGTACGAGCTGGCGGCGCTGCGGGAGTTGGCGGACCGGCACCGCTGGCTGACCGTGCGCGCGGTGCTGTCCGGCCCCGGCGCCGGGACGGCGGAGGCCGCCGCCGCGGGCCTGCTCGCGGGCGAACTCCCGGAGGCGGTGGCCCGGTTCGGGCCGTGGACCGGACGGACGGCCTATCTGTCCGGCCCGCCCGCGATGGTCCGGCGGACGAGCGGGGTGCTGCTGCGGGCCGGGCTGCCGGCCGAGCGGATCCGGCACGACCTGGTCGGCGACCTGGCCGCGCCGTGAGCCGCCCCACGGCGTCGTGAGCCGCCCGGTCGCACCGAGGACGGCCGGCCGAGGACCGTCAACCGAGGACCGTCAACCGAGGACCGTCAGCCGAGGTCGGGGGCGAGCAGGGCGCGGACGCCCTCGATGTTGGCGGCCAGATAGGCCCGCAGGGCCGGCGGCACCACATTGACCGAGGTCACGCCCTCGCGGGTGAACGGGACCCGCACCACCTCGTAGTCGCCGTTGGGCTCGTCCACCTCGGGGCCGTGCCGACGGTCGAGGTCCATCGAGGCGAGCCGGCAGACGAAGAAGTGCTGCACCTTGACCCCGTGCGGGTGGAGCAGACTGCCGTCGTCGTGGTGGGTGTGGCTGATGGTGTCCACGAAGGCGGGCACCACGTCGACCACCTTCCCGCCGAGTTCCTCGTCCACCTCGCGGTGCAGGGCCTCGACCACGGTGCGGTCGCTCCGCTCTACACCCCCGCCGGGCGTGATCCAGTACGGGTGCGGGGAGCCGGGGCGGGTGCGCCTGATCAGGACCAGCGAGGCCGGTCCGTAAGGGTCGTCGGGATTCGTCTCCAGCACGATCGCCCGGGCGGTGCGCTTGACGACGGGGCGGGGTGGGGTGCGCATGGCGACCTCCGGGGCTGGAGCGTTGTGCGGGAGTCTCCCGCAGCCCGGACCGGCCGAAACGCGCCCCGCCCCGGTTGCGTCCGTCCGGGGCGGGGCGGGGCGGGGCGAGGGCGTTCGCGTTCGGCCCTCGCGCTCAGTCCTCGTCGAGGGCGAGGCTCAGGCCCCAGGAGACCAGGCTGACGATCAGCGCGCCGAACAGCGCGGCCCAGAAGCCGTCGACGTGGAAGTCGAGGTCGAGTTTGTCCGAGGCCCACGAGGTGAGCCACAGCATCAACGCGTTCACCACGAAGGTGAACAGGCCGAGAGTGAGGATGAACAGGGGGAGGGAGAACAACTTCACCACCGGCTTGATCAGCCAGTTGACCACGCCGAAGACCAGCGCCACGGCGACCACCGTGAGCGTCTTGTGCTTCCAGTCGTCCCCGGTGAGCGTGATCGCGGGGACGATCCAGGCGGCGACCCAGATGGCCGCCGCGTTGATCAGTGTCTTGATGACGAAACCCTTCATGGGGCCAGCGTCCCAGGTCGGTCAAGGGGTGACGCCGCTCCGGGCGGCCCGGTGGTGTTGAATGCCGGTGGTTCGAGGTCCGTACGAGAAGGGGTGCTCCCCGATGAAGCTGTTCCGACTGGACCACCTGGACGCCGAGCGCGCCGCCAACGACGGCGCGTACCTACGCTTCCTGCGGGAGCCGCGGATGTCGGCGGGCCTCTACGCGCTCGCCCCCGGCGACACCGACACCCAGACCGCGCACGCCCAGGACGAGATCTACCAGGTGATCAGCGGCCGGGCCGAGCTGACGGTCGGGAACGAGACCGCCACCGTCGGCCGGGGCACCGTCGTCTACGTGCCGGCCGGCACCCCGCACCGCTTCCACCACATCACCGAGGAACTGCGGGTACTGGTGGTGTTCTCCCCGCCCGAGGACTGAACCTGGGGTGCGGTGGACGGCCGGTTAGGGTCGGGGCATGAGCCTGAGCCTGACCGAAGAACTCTGGGCGGCGATCGAGCCGGTCTACGCCGAGATCCTCGACCACCCCTTCATCGCCGGCCTCACCGACGGCACCCTGCCGAGGGAGGCGTTCCGCCACTTCGTCGTGCAGGACTCGCACTACCTGCGCGACTACGCCCGCGCGTTGGCCGTCTGCGCGGCCAGGGCCCCGGGCGAGGAGGAGGTGCGGGCCTTCGCCGACGACGCGATCGGCGCGCTTGCCGCCGAGCAGGGGATGCACGCCGAGTTCCTGGACGCCTTCGGCGACACCGCGGAGCAGGCCGCCGCCGAACCGGTGCTGCCGACCACCCGCGCGTACACCAGCTACCTGCTCGCCACGGTCTACGGCGGCTCCTTCGCGGAGGCGGTCGGCGCCGTGCTGCCCTGCTACTGGATCTACGCCCGGGTCGGCGAGCGGCTGCTCGCCGAGGGCTCCCCCGACCCGCTCTACGCGAAGTGGATCGCCACCTACGGCGACGAGGCGTTCCAGTCGGTGGTGCGGCGGGTGCTGGCGCTGACCGACCGGCTCGGCGAGGAGATCTCCCCCGCCGAGCGGCGCCGGGTGGTAGAGCACTTCGTCACCACCTCCCGGTACGAGTGGATGTTCTGGGACGCCGCCTGGCGCCGGGAGTCCTGGCCGGTCTGAGGCCCGCGGCGGGGCGTCCACGAGGTGGGGGCGGGCCGGGGTCGGGGGTCGTTCCCCGAGGTCGGGGCCGGGTTCACCCGGGGTCCGGGGTCGGGGTGATCTCCGGGTTCTCTCGGGGCCGTTGGCCCTCGTTCCGTCCCTCCGGCCGCCGTACGATCGAAGTACGAAAGCGAGCGGGATGCGGCACCGGACGGCAGCCGACCCCAAGGGGAGAGAAGGAACGGACATGGCTGAGCTCTGGAAGTCGCTGCCCTCGTGGGTGCGGAACATCGTTGTTCCGGTACTGGTACTGATCCTGGTGTGGAACCTGCTGATGTTCGTCTTCGGTGTGGTCGGCGCGCTGCTGGCCTTCGCCGTCAAGGCGCTGGTGGTGGTCGGTATCGCCGCCGCCGTGGTGATCCTGGTCAAGAAGGCCGCCAGGAACTAGCGCCCCGGACCTGCCCCGACGCCCGCGTCCCCTCCCCGGGGGCGCGGGCGTCGGGCGTTCACGGGCGGGGCGCGGGACGGGCGGCGCCTGCGCCGGTCTCGCGGAGGAAGGCGTCCAGGTCCCGGTGCGGCCGCCAGCCCTGGGTGCGGGCGCGGGTGAGGTCCAGCACGACGTCGCGGGAGAGCTGGTCCACCGCGTACGGGGTCAGGCCGGGGAGCCGCCCGCTGCGGGCGGCCAGCCGGGCCAGCGGGGCCGGCACATGGTGGATCCGCGCGGTCACGCCGTGCGCGGCCAGCACCGCGCGGACCGCCTCGTCGCGCCGGTACGGGCGGGCGTCGGCGATGTTGTAGGCGACCGGCGTCCACGGCCGGTCGCCGGTACGGCCCGCGCCGACCGCGGACAGACAGGCGTCGGCGAGGTTCTGCACCGCGGTGAGACTGAGCCGCACGTCGCCGCCGGGAAGCAGCAGCCGCCCCCGCCGGACCCGCTCCAGCAGCCGCGGCACCAGATGCGGGTCGCCGGGCCCGTACACCGCGCGCGGGCGCAGCACCACGGCGCCCGCGGCGAGGGCGAGCCGCTCGCCGGCGGCCTTGGTGCGCCCGTACGCGTTGAGCTGACCGGCCTCGGTGGGGTGGTCCTCGCCGACGGAGCCGCGGTCGGCCCTCGGGTCGTAGACGCTGGCGCTGGAGACCCAGACCAGCGGCCGGTCCCCGGCGGCCCGCAGC
>NZ_JAIY01000004.1:692709-693214 GCF_000710405.2 Kitasatospora sp. MBT66
GTGCGGCCGAGCCGGGCGACCGGGCGGCGGCGGGTGGCCGCGAGCAGCGCGAACAGCAGGGGGTGGCTGCGCAGATAGACCCGGCGGTCCCTACGGCGGGCGGCCCGGTGCACGGCCGGTACCGGTGCCGAGTGGTCCGCCGCGCGTGCGTTCCCGCTCATCCGGCCAGCTCCCGGGCGCACCGGGCGGCCGCCGCCGCGCGGTCCGGCTTGCGGGAGCGCCCGGCCAGCGGCACCCGGCCGAACAGCACCGCGTCCGGGCGGGCCGAGCCCATCCGCGCCAGCGGTCCGGCCAGCGCGGCGCGCAGCCGTCCCGGGTCGGTGCCGGGCGAGGGCTGGACGAGGGCGACCAGCCGTTCGTCGCCGTCCCCGTCCGGGACGCCGACCAGCACCGCGAGTTCGACGCCCGGCAGGTGCAGGGACGGTTCGTAGAGGCCGGGATAGATGTTCTCGGCGCGGCGCAGCACCATGTCCTTGAGCCGCCCGCCGAGCACGATCCGGCCGTC
>NZ_JAIY01000004.1:693389-724220 GCF_000710405.2 Kitasatospora sp. MBT66
TCCGGGTCGAGCGTGGCGAGGTCGCCGGTGCGCACCCAGGGGTCGGGCTCCTCGCCGAGGTAGCGGTGCCGGGCGCCCGGGCCGCCGAGCAGCAGTTCGCCGTCCGGCGCGAGCGAGGTGCGCACACCCGGCAGCGGTGTGCCGACCAGGTCGCCGGGCCCGGTGAAGGCGCTCTTCTCGGCCTCCTCGACGGCGGCCGCCGGGAACAGCTCGGTGAGCGCGTAGACGCCCCAGGCCTGTTCCGCCCCGGCCTGCTTGACCCGGCGGAGCAGGGTGGCGTCGGCGGGTGCCGAGCCGGTCCAGACCCGGCCGGTGAACCGGGCCCCGGCGCCGAGCGCGGCGCGCAGCTGGGGCGGGGTGAGGTAGGTGTGGGCGGGGGTGAGCCGGGCGAGCTGGCGGGCCAGCGCGGCCGGTTCGCGGGCCGGCAGGGCGACCGCGGCCCCGGCGCTCAATGCGGGGACGAGCACGAAGAAGGTGCCGCCCAGGACGACGGAGCCGGGGCGCGGGTCGACCAGTTCGCCGACGGTGCGCAGACCGGCGGCCAGACCGCCCCGGGAGTGCACCACGGCGCGCGGGCGGGCGGTGGTGCCGGAGGTGAAGACGATGACGGCGTCGGTGTCGCGCGCGGGTGCGTCGGAGCCGGGGATGCTCGGCACCGACGCGCCGAAGCGTCCGACCCGCAGCCGGGGTGCGCAGCCGGGCAGTCGGCGGCCGAGGGTGGCGACCGGGCCGAGCACCTCCAGCGGGGGCAGGGCGAGGTCGGCGCGGCGGGCCAGCGGCCGGGCCCAGCCGGCCACCGCCTGGGCGGCGGCGTCGGCGAGGACCAGGTCCGGGCGGGCCAGCGCGAGCCGGGCGGCCAGGACGTCGGGGCCCGCGGTCGGGTCGAGGACGGCGATGCGCAGGCCGAGCCGGTGCGCGGCGAGCATGACGGCGAGCGCGCGCGGGCCGGGGCGCAGGGCGAGGCCGAGGGTGGTGTCCTCGCCGAGGCCGCGGGCGTTCAGGGCGACGGCGTAGGTGTCGGCGAGGGCGGCGAGTTCGCCCCGATGGATCCGGACGCGGGTGCCGCCGAGCCGGGTGTGGGTCAGGACGGCGGGGCGGTCGGGGTGCCGGGTGCGCAGGTCGTGGGCGAGCCGGTCGAGCACGGGGTGTCCTCGGGTTTGCGGCGGGTGGTGAGCTTCGGGCGGTCAGCGGTCAGCGGTCAGCGGTCAGCGGTCAGCGGACGTCGACGGCGCGGGTGCCGGGCCCGCGTTCGAGGTACCAGCGGGCGGTGCCGAGCACCCCGTAGGCGCGGATCCGGCGGGTGGAGTTCTGCACCACCATGTCGCGGCGGTGCGTGATCGCGGTGGTGTGCCGGCGGACGCGGTTGATGAACAGCCGGTCGGTGGGCGAGGGGCGGCGCGGCATGCCGCCGACCGCCAGGTACAGCTCGGCGGTGATCGCCATGTTGTTGCCCGCGTGCATCCGGTACGGCGTGAGGTAGCCGTGCCGACGGTGGTGCGCGGGCCGGATCCGGCCGAAGAACGCGCCGAGTGCGACCAGGACCAGGAAGACGGCGCGTCCGGCCGGTCCGTGCTCGTCCCGGCGGGCGGTGACCCGGCCGCAGACCAGTCCGCCGCCGTCGACCAGCGCGGCCCGGGCGGCGGCGGTCCAGCCGGGGGCGGGCAGGCAGTCGGCGTCGGTGCGGGCGATCAGGGTGGCGCCGCGCGCGATGGCGTGCCGGAACGCGGTGTCGACCGCCGAGCCGACGCCCTTCTCCGGCTCGACCAGCACCTCGACCGGGAAGGGTGCCCGGGCGGCGAAGGCGCGGACGGCCCCGACGGTGCCGTCGGTGGAGCCGTTGTCGGCGACCAGGAGGGTGAACTCCAGGTCCCGCTGGGCGGCGAGGGCGTTCAGGGTGGCGGTGATCCTGGCCTCCTCCCGGTAGGCGGGGACGACCACCCAGAGCGCGGTCACGACGCCTCCCAGACCATCGCCATCAGGCTCACGCCGCCGCCGAGGCCCAGCATCAGTACCTTGTCGCCAGGGTCCAACTCCTCGTGTATTCGGTCGAGTTGGATCCCGATCGTGGCGCTGGCGACATTGCCGAGCTCGGGCACCGTCACCACCAGCTTCTCCTCCGGCACCCCGGTGGCCTCCACGAAGCGCTCCAGGTAGGGGACGGTCACCTGGTGCACCAGCACCCGGGCGTAGTCCTCCCAGCCGAGGCCGGTGCGGGCGGCCACCCGGGTCAGGATGTCCAGGCCGATCTTCTCGAAGACGCCGCGCAACTCGGTGCCGCCGCCGCGGAAGTAGCTGTACTCGTCGCCGCGCGGGTGGCGCGAGCCGCCGCCCGGGATGCCGCCGGTCCGCCAGTGCTCGGAGGCGGTCTCGGTCTCCACGTCGAGGATGCCGCCGCGCTCCACCGCCTCGACCACGACGGCGGCGCCCGCGTCGCCGAAGGTGTAGCCGGCGAAGCCCGCGCGGAACTCCTCAGCCCCGCCGGGGTCCCGCCGCATCGCCCGGCTGGGCGTCTCGCCGGTGACCACCAGGGCCCGCCGGGCCCGGCCGGCCAGGATCGTCGAACGGGCCAGGTCGATCCCGTTGAGGAAGCTGTTGCAGGCGTTGCTGACGTCCAACGCGTGTGCCCGCGAGCCGAGTTCGGACTGCACCAGATGCGCGGTGGCCGGTTCGGCGACATCCCGGGTGGCCGAGGCGAACAGCAGCAGGTCGATGTCCAGCGGGTCCAGGCCGCGGCTGTCCAGGGCGCGCCGGGCGGCGCCGAGGGCGAGGGTGGAGGCGTACTCGCCGTCGGCCGCGAAGTGCCGGGTGACGATGCCGGTGGCCTTCTCGAAGGTCCGCTCCGGCAGGCGCAGCCGGCCGCCGGCGGTGATCTCGTCCTGGAGCTGCCGGGAGGTCAGTCGGCGGGCGGGGAGCTGGGATCCGACGGCGGTGATGCCGATCCGCGCGGTGGCTGCTGGGTGCATGGCCCCATCGTGCGGCGGACGGGCGGCGCCCGCCTGAGTACGGGTACTCAGGCGGGCGCCGCCGGGCTACTCGGACCGGGTCAGTCCTGCTCGGGCTCCTCGTCCCCGCGACGGTCCGCGCCGTCGCGGGGGAGGAATCCGGCCGGCACGGCGTCCACCGGTACCGGGACGGAGACCGTTGCCGCGGCCGCGGGAGCACCGGCCGCAGGAGCTCCCGCCGCGGGAGCGGCAGCGCCGGGAGCGCCGTCCGGGCCGACGGTGGACAGCAGCTGCCGGGCCAGCCCGAGCCCGGTGCCGCCCATCGCGAGCGCCTTGGCGAACAGCTCGCCCATCCCGTCGGCGCCGTTGAGCAGCACCATGTGCTCCACATTGCCGAAGGACTCGGCCGCGGCCCGCACGATCTGCGGCCACTGCTCGGCCAACTCCTGGGCCACCACCGCCTCCTGGTTCTCGGCGAGGGCGGCGGCCCGGGCCTTGATGCCCTCGGCCCTGGCCAGCGCGACCGCCCGGGCGGAGGCGGCGTCGGCCAGGCCGCGGGCCTCGACCGAGGCGGCCTCGGCCCGCCCGGTGGCCGTGGTCGCCTCGGCCTGCGCCAGTCCGCGCACCCGGGTGGCATCGGCGTCGGCCTCGGCGGCGATCCGCACCCGGCCGGCCTCGGCGGCGGCCGCCAGTTCGGTCTCCTGGGCCTGCGCCTGGGCGGCGGAGATCCGGGCGTCGCGGGCCGCCTCGGCGGTGGTGCGGGTGTCGTAGGCGCGGGCGTCGGCGGGCTTGCGCACGTCGATCTGGAGCTGCTGCTCCTTGCGCCGTGCCTCCAGTTCGGCGACCCGGGTCTCCTGGACCACCACCTCCTGCCGGGAGGCGGCGTCGGCGAGCGGTCCGGCCTGCCGGGCGCGGGCCGTCGCGGTGTCCATCTCGGCCTGGTAGGAGGCCTGTTGGATCTCGCTGTTGCGGGTGGCCTCGGCCTTGCGGGCGGCGGCCTCCTGTTCGGCCTCGGTGGCGACCCGGTCCGCCGCGGCCTGGGCGATCCTGGCGTCCCGCTGGACGGCGGCGGCGTGCGGGATGGCGAGGTTCTTGATGTAGCCGGTCGGGTCGATGATCTCCTGGATCTGCAGGGTGTCGATGATCAGCCCGAGCTTCTCCATCTCCAGTCCGGAGGCGGCCCTGGTCTCGCCGGTGAGCCGCTCGCGGTCGCGGATCATGTCCTCGACGGTGAGTCCGCCGACGATCGACCGCAGGTGTCCGGCGAAGACGTTGTGGACGCGCTGGCTGATCAGTTTCTGCTGGTCCAGGAAGCGGCGGGCGGCGTTGGCGATGGAGACGTCGTCGTCGCCGACCTTGAAGATGACCACGCCCTTGACCCGGACCGGGATGCCCTGCGTGGTGACGCACTCGACGTTCAGTTCGGCCTCGTTGAGGTCCAGCGAGAGCCGCCGGACGCCCTGCAGGCCCGGCGTGACGAGGGTCCCCCGGCCGGTGACGATCCGGAAGCCCAGCCCGTCACCGACCCCCTCGGTGCGGTGGCGGGAACCGGAGATGATCAGTGCCTCGTTCGGTTCGGCCACCCGCCACATGAGCTTGAAGAGCGTGATCATGACCACCACGGCCGCGGCGACCGCCCCGGCGATGACGAGTCCCATGGTTCAACTCCCCCTTCCGGCGCAGGAGATGCGCCGAAATGGATTGTCCGCCCGGGTGGGTCGCGGGGAAAGGGAAGTGACATGACGCACCGTCACAAGGTCGTCACGGGAGGGTCCGCGGATCGTCACAGGCCGTCCGGTCGACCGGTGGACGACCCGGTCGACGGGTGGACGACCCGGCCGGCCGGCGGAGCGCCCGACGGCCGGCCGGGCGTCAGGGCCCGATCGGCGCCACGTAGACCGTCCGCGGCGGCTGGTACTCGATCACCACCACCGGCGTCCCCACCACCAGCCGGTCCCCGGGCACGGCCAGGTAGGCGAGGAACGCCTCGGCGCCCCGCCGCTCCGGGACGTGCACCATCACCTCGCCGACCAGCCCGGCACCCACCGCTCCGGTGACCCGCCCCGTGCTCCCGATCACGTCGGCCTCCCTCGACTCGTCGGCTCCGAAGCCAGTCTGCCCGCCGGGAGGCCTCCGCGCCCCACCGTTCACCCGCCGGACCTCGCCGTTCTCCCGCGCCGACCCCCTCTGGACCTCCGGCGGTCGGCTCGCTACGGTGTTGGACGTCATGCGCGGGCAACACCGCCTGCGGACGCGGGAGCTCGGAGCACCGGGCTGAGAGGGCGCTGAACGGGACGTCGGACGACGGACCGGAGGCTGCGTCGACCGCAGGAACCTGACCGGGTAATGCCGGCGTAGGGAGTTGAAGGTCCGTTGACCACCTTTGAGGCACAGCCGCAGTCTGCCCAGTCCCCGTCCGGGCACGGCGCCGCCGTGACCAGCGCCGGCACCGGCTACCCCACCCCCGCCTGGCGCAAGGCCTACCGCGAGGGGTCCCGTCCCGACCTGCGCGTGCCGTACCGCGAGGTCGTGCTGACCAACGAGAAGACCGTCCCGCTGTACGACACCTCCGGGCCGTACACCGACCCGGCCTACGAGCCCGACGTCCGGCGCGGGCTGCCCGCGCTGCGGGACTCCTGGATCCGCCAGCGCGGCGACGTCGAGGAGTACGACGGGCGCGAGGCGCGCCCCGAGGACGACGGCATCAAGCACACCTCGCCGCGCGGCGGGAACCTCCGCAACCTCGACGCGGTCTTCCCCGGCCGCCCGCGCCGTCCGCTGCGCGGCCGCGGCGACGTCGCGGTCACCCAGCTCGGTTACGCCAAGCGCGGCATCGTGACCCCCGAGATGGAGTTCGTGGCCCTGCGCGAGGGCCTGGCGCCCGAGTACGTGCGGGACGAGGTGGCCCTCGGCCGCGCCGTCATCCCGGTCAACGTGAACCACCCCGAGGTCGAGCCGGCGATCATCGGCACCAACTTCCTGGTGAAGATCAACGCCAACATCGGCAACTCCGCGGTCACCTCCTCGATCGAGGAGGAGGTGGAGAAGATGACCTGGGCCACCCGTTGGGGCGCCGACACCGTCATGGACCTCTCCACCGGCCGCAACATCCACACCACCCGTGAGTGGATCCTGCGCAACTCCCCCGTGCCGATCGGCACCGTGCCGCTCTACCAGGCACTGGAGAAGGTCGACGGCCGGGCCGAGGACCTCAGCTGGGAGGTCTACCGGGACACGGTCATCGAGCAGTGCGAGCAGGGCGTCGACTACATGACCGTGCACGCGGGCGTGCTGCTGCGCTACGTGCCGATGACCGCCCGCCGCAAGACCGGCATCGTCTCGCGCGGCGGTTCGATCATGGCCGCCTGGTGCCTGGCGCACCACCGGGAGAACTTCCTCTACACCAACTTCGAGGAGCTCTGCGACATCCTCGCGCGCTACGACGTCACCTTCTCGCTGGGTGACGGCCTGCGCCCCGGCTCGATCGCGGACGCCAACGACGAGGCGCAGTTCGCCGAGCTGCAGACCCTGGGCGAGCTGGGCCGGATCGCCCGCGCCAAGGACGTCCAGGTGATGATCGAGGGCCCGGGCCACGTCCCGATGCACAAGATCAAGGAGAACATGGATCTCCAGAAGGAGATCTGCGACGAGGCCCCGTTCTACACCCTGGGCCCGCTCACCACCGATGTCGCGCCCGGCTACGACCACATCACCTCGGGCATCGGCGCCGCGATGATCGCCTGGTGGGGCACCGCGATGCTCTGCTACGTCACGCCCAAGGAGCACCTGGGCCTGCCGAACCGGGACGACGTGAAGACCGGCGTCATCACCTACAAGATCGCCGCCCACGCCGCGGACCTGGCCAAGGGCCACCCCGGCGCCCAGGCCTGGGACGACGCGCTCTCCGACGCGCGCTTCGAGTTCCGCTGGGAGGACCAGTTCAACCTGGCCCTGGACCCGGAGACGGCCCGCGAGTTCCACGACGAGACCCTCCCCGCCGAGCCCGCGAAGACCGCCCACTTCTGTTCCATGTGCGGTCCGAAGTTCTGCTCGATGAAGATCTCCCAGAAGATCCGCGAGGAGCACGGCGACGGTTCGAGCGCCGTCGAGTCCGGCTACGGGGCCGACGCGCTCGCCGGGATGGCCGAGAAGTCGGCGGAGTTCGCCGCCCAGGGCAACCGGGTCTACCTGCCGCTGGCGGACTGAGCACGTCGCACGGGTGCGCCGGACCGGGGGGTGGAGGGGGCCTCCCGGCCCGGCGCACCCGTGCTCGCGTGCGGCGCTGCCGCGCCCGCCGTCCGGCCGGGGGCGGTGCCGGTCAGGCCGCGTCCTCCGGGTACCAGCGGAGCTCGACGGTGTTGCCGTCCGGGTCCTGGACGTAGATGGAGGTGGCGCTGCCGCGGGCGCCGTAGCGGGGGACGGGGCCCTCCAGGACCTTGAAGATCCCGGCGTCGATGACCTGCTGCCAGTCGAGGGGGTCGACGGTGAGGCAGATGTGGTCGACGTTGGACTCGCCGCGGGGGCGGGACATCAGGTCGATGATCGTCTCGGGGGTCACCCGGAGGGACGGGAAGGAGACCTTGCCGGCGCGCCACTCCTCGACCCGGACCGGCTCCAGGCCGAGCAGGCCGCCGTAGAACGCCAGCGAGCGCTCGATGTCGCGGACGTTGAGCACGAGGTGGTCGAAGGCCTTCACACGGATGGCGGTCATGGTGGCTCCAGTCGGGAGGGGTGCTGCCGGTGACGTGTTCCACGATCCGCCAGGCGGCCGGTGTCATCAAGACGGCATCGGTCAACGATCATTGAGGCGGAGTAAACGGTGGAGGGGGCGGACGTGCTGGAACGGGTGGAGATCGAGGTCTTCCTGACGCTCGCGGAGGAGCTGCACTTCGGCCGCGCCGCCGAACGCCTGCGGCTCAGCACCGGCCGGGTGAGCCAGGTGGTGCGGCAGCTCGAACGGCGGCTCGGGGGTGCGCTGTTCGAGCGCACCAGCCGGTCGGTGCGGATCACCCCGGTGGGCCTGCGGCTGGCGGAGGAGCTGGCGCCGCTGGTGGCCGGCATCACGGCGGCGGTGCGCCGGGCGGCCGAGGCGAACCGGGGTGTCGCCGGTGAGCTGCGGGTGGCGTTCCTCGGGGAGGGGACGGCGCCGGTGCTGCTCAGGGCGGTCGCGCTGTTCAACGAGCGGCACCCGGACTGCCGGGTGGACGTCCGCGAGGCCCAGCTGGCGAACACCCGGTCCAGCCTGCTGGACGGCTCGGTGGACGTGCTGATCGCCGCCTTCCCGTTCGACGGGATGGCGAACGGCCCGGTGCTGATGACCGAGCGCCGGGTGCTCGCGGTGGCGGCCGGGCACCCGCTGGCGGGGGCTGTCTCGGTGTCGCTGGAGGTGCTGGGCGACCACCCGGTGGTGCAGTACCCGGCCGTGACCTCGGCGGCCTTCAAGCGGGACCGCACCCCGGACCGGACCCCGGCGGGGCGGCCGGTGCAGCCCGGACCGGTCGGCGCGACCTTCTCCGAGATGCTGACACTGGTCGCGCTGGGCCGGGGCGTGCTGCCGGTCGGCGAGCTCTCGCTGCGGTACCACCCGCGTCCGGACCTCGCCTATGTGCCGATCGAGGACGCCCCGCTGATCGAGCGCGGTCCGGTCTGGCGGGAGGGGAACACCACGGAGCGGGTCCGCGAGTTCGTCCGGGCGGCGGCCGACTCGGTGGCGGAATCGGCGGCCGGCTCGGCGGCAGCGGCCCCGGCGTCGGCCGCGCCCTGACCGTGCGGAGTGTCCCGGTCAGCTGTCGTCGGGCCCGGTGAGGGCCGGGGCGCTGCCGGCCCGGGCGGCGGCGGTGAGGTGGGGGACGAGCGCCCGCTCGCGCAGGGCGCGCTGCCAGTCCCGCCGGGCGTCGTCGAGCTCGGCCGCGAGCTCGGGGTCGGTGCCCGGCGGGAAGGGGACGGTGGGCGGGGCCGAGCCGTCGCGCAGGGCGGTGAGGATCAGCCCGACGATGCCGACCGCCATCGCGGCCACCCCGGCGGCGAGGGCGAGCCACCCCGCGGTGAGCAGGGAGCGGGCCAGGGCGCTGTCCGCGTCGGCGGCCCGCAGCGCGTAGCCGAGCAGCAGCAGGACCAGGGCGGCCGTCCAGGCGAGGATCGGGGTGAGGACGGTGAGCACCGGGAGCAGTCCGGCGCCGCCGTTCGCCGAGCGCAGCTGGGTGAGCAGTCCGGGCGCGGCGGGTTCGCCGGGTGCGGGCGGGGTGGCGCGGAGGTTCTCGCGCAGTCGCAGGTAGTGCTGGTACTCGGTGGCCGCCGGGGCGGCGACGCGGTCGGCCGAGGCGAGCGCGTGGGCGCGCAGGTCGTCGGAGGGTGGCGCGCCGGGGGCGCGCAGGACGGTGCGGAGGGTGTCGTCGCGCAGTGCCGCGTCGAGGAGGCGCTCGAAGTCCGGGCGGTCCTCGGCGAGCAGGTGCGGGGCGTCGTTCATGGGGACCCCGTTCATGCGGACCCCCGCGCTCTCCGTCCCGACGTGCACGGGGCGGGGCGCGGAGTCGGGCCGCCGGTGGGGCGGCCGGGTGTGGTGTGTCCCCGATGGTAGGGGTGGGTGCGGCCGGGTCGACAGTGGCTTTCCGGAATTTCGCGCCCCTGGATGCGCGTGCGCGACCGCGCGGGCGCCGGGAACGCGCGTTCGATCGACGGTCCGTCACCTGCCGTGGGCGGAGGGTGTTCCGGGGCGGCGAGGCTGTTTCCGGGCGGCGGAGGGTGTTCCGGGACGCGGAGGGTGTTCCGGCACGGCGGAGGGGCCGGACCGCGTGCGGTCCGGCCCCGGGGTCGCCGCGCCGGTGGTTCAGATCGGCAGGCGGGAGACCAGCAGCCGGCCCTCCATGGTCACCCCGCCGTCCATGGCGACGGCGAGGTCCTCCGCGTAGACGTACGGGCCCGGGACGTGCGGCGGCATGCCGTCGTCGGCGTGCACCGCGCCGGTGAGGTACGGGATCGGGCTGTGGCCATGCACGACGCGCGTGCCGCCGTAGGTGTCCAGCAGTTCGCGGACGGCGGTCGGGCCGGAGTCGCCGCGGAAGGCGAAGCGCTTGGTGAACCGGCGGAAGCAGTCCCACCACTCGTCGACGCCCTCGTCCGCGAGCAGGTCGTGGACGGCGTCGTTGACCTCGGGGATGGACTCGCCGTACTCCAGGTACGCGGTGGTGTCGGAGTGCAGCAGCAGGTGGCCGTCCTCCAGGGCGATGGCGGGGAGCCGGGAGAGCCAGCTGATGTGGTGCGCCTCCAGGCGCTCCAGGTCGCTCTGCTGTCCGCCGTTGAGCCGCCAGGCGGCGAGGAAGGAGGCGGTGCCGGCGGTGGACTGGACGGGCTCGTCGCCGTAGCGGGCGGCGCCCAGGAAGAGCAGTTCGTGATTGCCCATCAGGGCCCGGCAGTAGCCGCCGGCGGCCGCGGACTCGGCGGCGAGCTGCATGACCAGGTCGATGACGCCGATGCCGTCGGGGCCCCGGTCGGTGAAGTCGCCGAGGAACCAGATCCGGGACCGGCCGGCGGACCAGTGGCCGTCGGCGTCGATCAGGCCCTGGTGGCGGAGCTCGGTGCGGAGCTCGTCGAGGTAGCCGTGCACGTCGCCGACGACGTAGAGCGGGCCGGGGGGCTCGCCGGGGCCGGGGGCCGGGTACGGGTGGTACGGCTGGCCGGGTTCGGCGAGCGGGGGGCCGAGCTCGATGGTCGGCGGGTCGTCGCTCTGCGGGCCCGGGTGGCCGCCGTGGGCGGGGGAGGGGTGGTCCGGCAGGGTGGGCTCGTAACCGGCCTGCTCGTGGGGGCCGTTCTGGGCGTGCACGGTGTGGCCCTGATCGGGCCCGGTGGCCGGCCAGTGCTGTTCGAGGTACCGGGCGCCGCCGTAGCCGCTGTAGGTCTCGGCCTCGTAGCCGGTCGCGGAGTACCCCCCGTTGGGGTCCGGTTCGTAATAGGTGCCGTACGGCAGCACGTCGAGGTCCGGCTGGTGGCGTGGGCCTGAGTCCGGGTGTTCAGGCCCGGGGAAGCGGTCCTCGGGTGTCATTCGCCCATCATAGGAAGACCACTCTCCCGGCGTCGTCACCTGGTGGGTATCCAATCCTCCGGAGCGTCAGCCGGGCGGTCCGTCAGGTCCGTTTTGTCCCGACTCGGCATGGTCCAGACCACAGCCGGCTGGGGTGCGGTCGCGGGCGTCACACCTCACCCGGCGGGCGGGGCGGGCTGACCGTGGTGCGCGGGCTCCGCCGTTGCGAGGAGGCGCGCACGATGAGCTCGGTCGGCATCAGGGTGCCGGGCGGCGGACCGGTGCCGGCGGTGCGGAAGCGGGGCGGGAAGAGCCGGGCGATGTCCACGCCGGTGCCGGAGTCCACGCCCTCGATGGCGTCGATCAGCAGGTTCACCACGGTGGTGCCGATCCGCCGGGGCTTGAGCGACAGGGTGGTGATGGGCGGCTCGGTGGTCGCGTAGACGTCGCTCTCGCTGCAGCAGACCAGCAGCAGGTCGTCCGGCACCCGCAGGCCGTAGCGCCGGGCGGCGGCGAGCAGGTCGGTGCCGTTGGGGTCGAACAGGCCGTAGACGGCGTCCGGCCGGTCCGGGCGGGCGAGCAGCCGGTCGGCGGCGACGGCGCCGGCGGCCGGGTCGTGCGCGGGGTAGGTCTCGTAGACCGGCTCCTGGCCGACCTTGGCGCACCAGCCGAGGTAGGCCTCGGTGGAGAGCCGGGTGTAGGTGTCGGTGCTGGTGCCGGTGAGCAGGCCGATCCGGCGGGCGCCGGCCTCGGAGAGGTGGTCGAGGATGCCGAGCACGGCGGCCTCGTGGTCGTTGTCGACCCAGGCGGTGACCGGGCAGTTCCCCGGCTTGCCGTCGCTGACCACCGGCACGCCGGACCGGTACAGCTCGCTGACCAGCGGGTCCTGGTCGGGCGGGTCGATCACCACGGTGCCGTCCAGGGCGATGTTGCCCCAGACGTCGTGCCGGGACGAGGCGGGCAGTACCACCAGGGCGTAGCCGCGGCCCAGGGCGGCACTGGTGGCGGCCCTGGCCATCTCGGCGAAGTAGGCGAACTCGGTGAAGGTGAACGGCTCTTCGCCGTAGGTCGTGACGGTCAGCCCGATCAGGCCGGACCGTCCGGTGCGCAGGGTGCGGGCCGCCGCCGAGGGGCGGTATCCGAGGCGCTCGGCGACTTCGCGCACCCGGCTTCTGGTCTCGTCGGGCAGGCGGCCCTTCCCGTTCAGCGCGTCGGAGACGGTGGTGATCGACACTCCGGCGGCTGCTGCCACATCCCGGATGCCGGCCCGCTCCAGACGCCGTGAGGTGGTGGGCCGCCGACCGCTCTGGTTGGCTGCTGCTGTCATGGCGGACCGATCGTATGGCTCCTGACAAGGGTCTGTGACCGGCGCATTGGGAGCCTGTGGAGATACGTTTCTCCGTGAGTGAGCCCGTGTGCGCCCCTTCGATCCCCGTACGAAACCAGCTGGTTTACCTCTGACATGTGCCAAAGGAACCCAGCAGAATGGCTGATCCGCGTCTGTAACCCGACCGGGCATCTCACCCCTACGGGTGAGTGCGATCGGTATCGTTCAGGGCACCCGACCGGGGTGGAACCGCACGCGTTCCGGCTGCCCGGGCACGGCGGCGAACCCGACCGTGGCGGGCGAACGCAGCGGAAAGACAGAAGGAGACCGACCGTGACCGCAGCACAGGGCCCCCGCCTCAGGCCGAGCCTGGACGGCATTCCCACCTACAAGCCCGGCAAGCCGGCAGGCCCCGACGCCTACAAGCTGTCGTCCAACGAGAACCCCTACGAGCCGCTCCCGGGGGTGCTGGAGGCGGCGGTCGCCGCGGCCGGCAAGCTCAACCGCTACCCGGACATGGCCGTCACCGAGCTGACCGCCGAACTGGCGAAGCACTTCGACGTGCCGGTCGAGCACATCGCCACCGGCACCGGCTCGGTCGGCGTCGCCCAGTCGCTGATCCTCGCCACGGCGGGCCCGGGCGACGAGGTGATGTTCGCCTGGCGCTCCTTCGAGGCCTACCCGATCATCACCCAGGTCGCCGGCGCGACCCCGGTCCCGGTGCCGCTCACCGCCGGCGGCGACCACGACCTGGACGCGATGCTGGCCGCGATCACCGAGCGGACCCGGCTGATCTTCGTCTGCAACCCCAACAACCCCACCGGCAACGTGATCCACCGCGCCGAGCTGGAGCGCTTCCTGGACGCCGTCCCGGCCGAGGTGCTGGTCGTCGTCGACGAGGCGTACATCGAGTTCATCCGCGACCCCGAGGTGCCCAACGGCCTCGACCTGTACCGGGACCGCCCGAACGTCTGCGTGCTGCGCACCTTCTCCAAGGCCTACGGCCTGGCCGGGCTGCGGGTCGGCTTCGCGGTCGCGCACGAGCCGGTCGCGAACGCGCTGCGCAAGACCGCGGTGCCGTTCGGCGTCGTCCAGATCGCCCAGGACGCCGCCGTCGCCTCGCTGCGGGCCGAGGCCGCGCTGATGGTCCGGGTGGACGCGCTGGTCGAGGAGCGGGCCCGGGTGGTGGCCGGGCTGCGGGCCCAGGGCTGGGAGATCCCGGACTCGCAGGCCAACTTCGTCTGGCTGGAGCTGGGCGAGCGCTCGCAGGACTTCGCGGCCGCGTGCGCGGCCGCCGGGGTGATCGTCCGGCCGTTCCCGGAGGGCGTGCGGATCTCGATCGGCGAGGTCGAGGGCAACTCGATCTTCCTCGCCGTGGCGGAGGCGTTCCGCAAGGAGCTGTAGCCCCCGCGCGTTGTCCGGCCCCGCGGCGGAGCGGGGCGGCCCGTACCGGCCGTCCGGCTCCGCCGCGGCGCGTTCCGGGGGCCGTTCCCGTGCCGTTGCCAAGGCCCGGGACGGCCCGCGGACGATCAGGAGTGCCTGGGGTTTTCTGGGAGACGGCTGGGAGAACGGTCAACGGATCGTCGGGAACCGGCCAAGCCGGTCCCGGTGGCGGGCGGAGCGCGGCAAATGCCCGGTTCGACCGGTCAGCCTTCTCCCAGTCGGCGCCCAGGACGGTGCAAGAGCGCCCCGGGAAGCTGTCCGCCATGAAGGTGTTCCCGCGACGGCGAGGTGCCGTCCTCGTCAACTCCGCGCTCGGTGTGGCCCTGCTCGGTGCCGCCGCCCTGGCGTACACCGTGCTGGACGACGGCTCCGGCACCACGGCCGCCAAGGCCCCCGTCCGCACGGCGACCGTGACCAAGGGCACGGTCCTGGCCACGGTGTCCGGAACCGGCACCCTGGCCTCGCCCACCGACGCCGCCCAGGACTTCACCACCGGCGGGCGGCTCACCGCGGTCAAGGTCGCCGTCGGCGACCAGGTGACCAAGGGCCAGGTGCTCGCCACCGTCGACACCACGGCCGCCCAGCAGCAGGTGGACGCCGCGCAGGCGGCGCTCAACACCGCCTCGGTCAATCTGACCAAGGCCAGGGCGGGCGTCACCACGACGACCGTCCAGCAGCTGCCGGCCAAGGCCAACGGCTCGTCGGGCTCCTCGGGCTCCTCGGGTTCGTCCGGCGGCGGTACCTCCGGCGCGAACGGCACCGGCGGGACCGGCGGCACCGGCGGCACGGGAAGCCGGGGGGCGGGCGGGAGCAGCGCGTCCGCCCCCGCGGCCGACCCGTCCGGGCAGACCGCCCCGTCCGCGCAGGCCACCGTCCAGGCGGCGCCGGTCGCCGTCCCAGAGCCGCAGACCACCACCATCTCCACCACCAAGGTGGACGAGGCGGCGGTCGCCCAGGCCGAGCAGCAGCTCGCCACCGCGCAGACCAACCTCTCCAACGCCCAGACGGCGCTGGCCGGCACCACGCTCACCGCCTCGGTGGACGGCACGGTCGCCTCGGTGGCGGCCAAGGCGGGCGACACGGTCGGCGCGACCGGCGGCGGGTCCTCCACCGGCGGCACCAAGTCGACCGGGAGCTCCGCCACCGCCCCCAGCGGCTTCATCGTGCTGACCAACCCGACCGGCATGCAGGTCACCGCGAACTTCTCCGAGCTGGACTCGCTCAAGCTCAAGAAGGGCGAGGCGGCCACCGTCACCCTGAACGCGCAGTCCGACAGCAGGTTCAACGCGTCGGTGCTGTCGGTCAGCCCGCTGCCGGTGAGCGGCTCCGGCGGCGGTGCGGCGGCCGTGCAGTACTCGGCGACGCTCCAGATCTCCGGTGACACCAGCAAGCTGCGGACCGGCCTCAGCGCGACCGTCTCGGTGGTCACCGGGGAGGCGGACAACGCGCTCTCGCTGCCCACCTCGGCGCTGTCCGGCACCGGCTCCAGCCGTACCGCGACCGTGGTCCACCAGGACGGCACGACCGACCGGGTGACCGTCGAGGTCGGGGTCGAGGGCGACACCACGGTCCAGGTGCTGACCGGGCTGAACGAGGGCGACAAGGTCGAACTGGCCTCCACCAGCGGGTCCAACGGCTTCCCCAACGGCTCCTTCCCGGGCGCCAACGGCGGCCAGGGCGGCCGCAACGGCGGCGGCGCGGGCGCGGGTGCGGGAGTGGCCGGGATCGGCGGCGGTGCGGCCGCGGGCGGTGCGGGCGCCGCCCGGGGCGGTGGCCGCTGATGGCCCGCCGCGCCCTCCCCACCCGGCCGGGCCCCGGCCCGGTACGGCCGGACCGCCCGGACACACCGCCCCCGGTGATCCGGATCCGCCGCCTCACCAAGTCCTACGGCCACGGCGACGCCACCGTGCACGCGCTGCGCGGCCCGGACGACCCCGCCACCGGGGGCCCGCTGGGCGTGGACCTGGACATCGAGCAGGGCGACTTCGTCGCCGTGATGGGCAGCTCCGGCTCCGGCAAGTCCACGCTGATGAACATCCTCGGCTGCCTCGACGTCCCGACCGGCGGCCGCTACCTGCTGGACGGCATCGACGTCGGCCACCTGGACGAGGGGCAGCTCGCCCTGGTGCGCAACCGCAAGATCGGCTTCGTCTTCCAGTCCTTCAACCTCGTCCCGCGCACCACCGCGCTCGCCCAGGTCGAGCTGCCGCTCGCCTACGCGGGCGTGCGGGCCGCCGAACGCCGCCGGCGGGCGCTCGCCGCGCTCTCCCTGGTCGGCCTGGCCGAGCGGTCCGGGCACCGGCCCAACGAGCTCTCCGGCGGCCAGCAGCAGCGCGTCGCGGTGGCCCGGGCGCTGGTCACGGCGCCCGCGATGCTGCTCGCCGACGAGCCCACCGGCAATCTGGACAGCCGCTCCACCGAGGAGGTGCTCGGGCTGATCGACGGCCTCAACGCCACCGGCCGCACGGTCGTGCTGATCACCCACGAGGACGAGGTCGCCCGGCACGCCAAGCGGGTGCTGCGGCTGGTGGACGGCATGATCGTCTCGGACCTCCGGCAGGCTCCGGTGGACGGGCCGCCGCCCGCGCTGCACCGGGCGGGGGTGCCGGCGTGATCCTCTGGCAGACCCTCCGTTTCGCGGCCGGCGGCCTGGTCGCCAACAAGGTCCGCTCCGCGCTCACCATGCTGGGGGTGCTGATCGGCGTCGCCTCGGTGATCCTGCTGCTGGCGGTCGGCAACGGCTCCTCGGTCGCGGTCAAGGAGTCCATCACCTCGCTCGGCACCAACTCGCTCACCGTCACGTCCGGCTCCTCCTTCGGCGGCGCGCGCTCGGCGAGCAGCGCCAAGAAGCTGACCGTCGCCGACGCCAAGGCGCTGGCCACCGAGGCCGACCCGCACGCCGTCCGCTCGGTGGCGCCGGTGGTGACCGCCGCCGGCACCGCGCTGAACGGGGACATCTCGTACAGCCCCGGCTCGATCGTCGGCACCTACCCGGCGTACTTCGAGACCGCCAACCAGAAGGTCGAGCACGGCGAGTACTTCACCCAGGACGACGTGCTGGCCTCCCGCAAGGTGGCGGTGCTCGGGGCGACCACCGCCAAGCAGTTGTTCGCCACCGCGGACCCGGTGGGCAAGCAGATCGTCGTCGGCGGCACCCCGTTCACCGTGGTCGGCGTGCTCAAGGCCAAGGGCGGCACCGGCTTCACCGACCCGGACGACGTGCTGGTCGCGCCGCTGCCGACCGTGCAGAACGCCTTCACCGGCTTCGGCTCGGTGAACCAGATCATGGTGCAGGCGGCCTCGGCGGACAGCACCGCGCAGGCCCAGTCCGAGATCACCCGGATCCTGCTCGGCACCCACGCGATCGCCGACCCGAGCAAGGCGGACTTCCGGATCAGCAGCCAGACCTCGCTGCTCAGCGCCCGGGAGTCGACCACGAAGACCTTCACCGTGCTGCTCGGCGCCGTGGCCGCGATCTCGCTGCTGGTCGGCGGGATCGGCATCACCAACATCATGCTGGTCACCGTCACCGAGCGGACCAGGGAGATCGGCATCCGCAAGGCCCTCGGCGCCCCCCGGGGCGTCATCCTCGGGCAGTTCCTCACCGAGGCCACCCTGCTGTCGGTGGTGGGCGCCGGACTCGGCGTGCTGGCCGGGATCGCCGGCTCGCACTTCAGGATCGTCGGCATCGAACCGGTGGTGATCCCCGAATCGGTGCTCGGCGCCTTCGGGATCGCCGTCGCCATCGGCCTGTTCTTCGGCAGCTACCCCGCCAACCGGGCCGCCTCGCTGCGCCCGATCGACGCCCTCCGGCACGAGTGACCAAGGACCGCAGACCATGAGCAACGAGATCGAGCCGTCCGCTCCGTCCACCCCCGCCGAGCAGGTCGTCCTGCTCTCCACCGCGCCGGACGGCAGGGACGTCACCGCCGAGCTGGCCGCGCCGCCGCGGCGCCGGCTGCCCTGGGTGCCGCTGGTGCTGTCCGCCGCGGTGATCGCCACGGCCGCCTTCGCCGGCGGCGTCTGGTACCAGCGCGACCAGGCCCCCGAGCGGACCTCCGGCCGGACCGTCGCCGCGGGCGGCGGCGCGCAGCAGCCGCGGCCGGGGGCGACCGGCACCGGCGCCGGCCAGAACGGCAACCGCCGCAACGGCGGCGGCCAGGGCGGTCAGGGCACCGGCGGCCAGGGCGGCGGGCAGGGCGGCTTCACCCGGGGCACGGTCAAGGCCGTGGACGGCACCACCGTCTACCTGACCGACGCCGGCGGCAACACCGTCAAGGTGACCACCGGCGACTCCACCAAGGTGCAGCTCAACAAGGAGGGCAAGGTCGGCGACCTCCAGCCCGGCCAGAGCGTCACCGTGGTCGGCACCCCGACCGACGGGGGCTACGCCGCGACCCAGCTGGTCGAGGGCGCCGCCGCCGGCGGCTTCGGGGGAGGCGGCTTCGGCGGCGGTGCGGGCGGCTTCGGCGGCGGCCCCGGTGCAGGCGCCACCCGGAACCCGTCCGGCGGCTGACCGGCCGCCGTACGCGCGCGGCCCGGCCCGACCTCCTCCGGGGGCCGGGCCGCGCATCCCCCCGCCGACCTGCGCCGGAGTACTGTCGGGGCGGTACGCACACCATCGAGGCCCGACCTGGGGGTCCGTCCGTACAAAACCGCCCGATAAGGTGTTAATCCAACATTCATCGATGGCCCTTAGCCTCCCCGAGCTAGCCTCGAGCTGAACGCCATCGTCCGACCGGGAGGCGGAACCCCCGTGCAAGGCACTGTGTCGACAGGAACTTCGGCGGTGAACAACGGCGGCCAGGGGGAGGCCTACCTGCTCGTCGTCGACGACGAACCGAACATCCGCGAGCTGCTGTCCGCCTCGCTCCGCTTCTCCGGCTTCCGGGTCGCCTCCGCCGCCAGCGGCGCCGAGGCGCTGGAACTGATCGCCGTCGACCGCCCCGACCTGGTCGTCCTGGACGTGATGCTCCCCGACCTCGACGGCTTCACCGTCGTCGAGCGGCTCCGGGAGCAGACCAGCCGCGGCCTCCTCTCCGGCTCCGGCCACCCCGGCGACCACCTGCCGGTGCTCTTCCTCACCGCCAAGGACGGCGTCGGGGACAAGGTCCAGGGGCTCGCCGCGGGCGCCGACGACTACGTCACCAAGCCGTTCAGCCTGGAGGAGCTGATCGCCCGGATCCGCGCCATCCTGCGCCGCTCCGGCGGACCGGCCGAGGACGGCCGGCTGATCGTCGCCGACCTCGTGCTCGACCCGGTGGCCCACGAGGTCACCCGAGGCGGCGTCGTGGTCGCGCTCTCCCCGACCGAGTTCAAGCTGCTGCACTACCTGATGGCCAACGTCGGCCGGGTGGTCTCCAAGGCGCAGATCCTCGACCACGTCTGGGCCTACGACTTCGGCGGCGACCTCTCGATCGTCGAGTCCTACATCTCCTACCTGCGCCGCAAGCTCGACTCCGGGCCCAGCCACGGGCCCAAGCTGATCCACACCGTGCGCGGCATCGGCTACGCCCTGCGCCGCCCCCCGCAGGGCTGACCCCGGACCCCGCCGCCCCGATGCCCCTCCCGCTCCCCCGCCGCGCCTTCGCGCGCCCCTCCGCCCGACCGCTCGGCCGCCGCCTCGGCAGGCTCTCCCTGCGTCGGCTGTCGCTGCGCGCCCGGCTGCTGGTGCTGGTGCTCGCCCTGGTCACCACCGGCCTGGTGGTCAGCGACACCGTGGTGCTCGGCACCGTCCGCCACCAGCTGGTCCAGCGGCTCGACGAGCAGCTGGAACGCTTCGGCGAACCGCTGGCCCGCCGCGCGCCGACCCGCAACAGCTGGGCGGAGCCCAAGCAGCAGCCCTCGCTCGGCGGCAAGCGGGCCACCCCCTTACTGGCCGCACTGCCCAGCCAGTACCTGGTCCAGTACCTGGGTGTCGACGGCAAGGTGCAGTTCGTGGTGCGCCAGCCGATGTCGGAGAACGACCCGGCGCCGCAACTGGACGGCTTCGACCCGGCCGCGGTCGGCGCCGACACCCCCGTCGACCTGCCCGACCGGCGCGGACGGGCCAGCTGGCGGGCGATCGTCCTGCCGGTCCAGCGGCCGAGCGCCCCGGCCAGCGTCTTCGCCGCGCCCGCGCCCAGCGCCGCCTACGTGATGGTCGCCGTCTCCCGCGAGGACATCGACACCACCGTCAACCGGCTGCGCACCGCCTTCCTGGCGATCGGCGGCGTCGTCCTGCTGGTGATCGCGGCGCTCGGCTTCTTCGCCGTCCGCACCGGACTGCGGCCGCTGCGCCGGATCGAGGAGGGCGCCCAGCTGATCGCCGCCGGCGAGCTCTCGCACCGGATGCCGGCCCTCCCGGCGAACACCGAGGTCGGCCGGCTCTCCATCGCCCTCAACGGCATGCTGGCGCAGATCGAGGCCGCCTTCGCCGCCCGGGCGGAGTCCGAGGGCCGGATGCGGCGGTTCGTCGCCGACGCCTCGCACGAGCTGCGCACCCCGCTGGCCGGGATCCGCGGCTTCGCCGAGCTGTACCGGATGGGCGCCCTGCCCGCCGAGGCCGACGTCCGGCGCACCATGGGCCGGATCGAGAACGAGGCGATCCGGATGGGCACCCTGGTCGAGGACCTGCTGGTGCTCGCCCGGCTGGACGAGGAGCGCCCGCTCGACCTCGCGCCGATGGACCTGCGCACCCTCGCCGCGGACGCCCTGCACGACCTCACCGCCCTCGACCCGAGCCGCCCGGTCGCCCTCACCGGCCCGGCCGGCGGCGGCCCGCCCGGCCCGGCGCCCGTGCTCGGCGACGAGGCCCGGCTCCGCCAGGTGGTCACCAACCTGGTCGGCAACGCCGTCAAGCACACCCCGCCCGGCACCCCGGTCCGGATCGGGGTCGGCCGCGAGGGCGGCCTCTGCCTGCTGGAGGTCGCCGACTCCGGCCCCGGCCTCACCGCCGACCAGGCCGCCCTGGTGTTCCACCGCTTCTACCGGGTGGACGCCTCCCGCAGCCGCAACGACCAGCGCGGCGGCGCCGGCCTCGGCCTCGCCATCGCCACCGCCCTCACCCACGCCCACGGCGGCGCCCTCACCCTCCACACCGCCCCCGGCACCGGCGCCACCTTCCGCCTGGAACTCCCCCACCAGCGCTGAAACCCACCGATCGGGTGAATCCGCTTCGTTCACCCCGGTACCAGTGCACCCGGGTGCGAGTGTGCGGGTGCGGCTTGTGCCGGTGTGCGCGGGCTGATCACACTGGACGGGAATGAGGGGTGTCTCAATGTTCGCGCTCGTAGCCGAGGAGACCGTCGTGGACCTGGACCAGGCGCTGTGGCAGGTGTGGAAGGCGATGGAAGTCCCCGAGGGCTTCCGTGCGGAGCTCATTGAGGGGGCCATCGAGATGTCACCGACTGGTGGGACGCGGCACTTCAGCGTCAACCGGGGAGTTCTCCGCGCGCTTCACGACCACCTGCGTGGCAGCGGTTGGGGGCCGGCCAATGACGGCAATGTCATCCATGGGCTCAAGGTCGCGATTCCCGACGTCTTCGTCGTACCCGACGACGTCGACGGGATCGAGCACCCCGAAGGTCTCGGAGTGCTCGCCTCGGGTGTGGTCCTGGTGGTCGAGACGGTGTCGCCGGGCAGCGAGAACCGCCGTCGCGACCTCGTCCTCAAGCACCGCGCCTACGCCACCGCCGGCATCCCCGTCTACGTGATCATCGACGACTACGACGACGGCGGCGCCGTCACCGTCCTCTCCGGCCCGGACCCCGAGCGCGGGGCCTACGCCCGGTCGGAGCGGACGCCGTACGGCGAGGACGCCGTGGTCCCCGAGGGCCCCGCAAAGGGGTTCGCGATCGGGCCCGGCATCACCGGGGAGCGGCGGGGCTGACCTCCTCCCGGAGGAGGTCCCGGGCGAGCAGGCCGGCCTGGAAGCGGGAGGAGGCGCCGAGGGTGGCCATGAGGTCGGCGACCCGGCGGCGGTAGGTGCGCAGGGAGACGCCGAGGAGGCGGGCGCCGGTCTCGTCGGTGTGGCCGGCGGAGAGGGCGCGCAGGGTGTCGCGGGCCTGCCCGGTCAGCGGGGGCGGCGGGGCGGCGCAGTCGGCGAGGGCGGTGGCGGTCTCCCAGGTGGCGCGGAACAGCGAGCGCACGCCGTCGACCACCTCGGGCGCCTGCACCACGGTGTAGGTGTGCACTCCCCGCACCGGGGCGCCGGCCAGGATCGCGGTGCGCCGGTCGATGACGATCGCCTCCCGGGCTATCGGCCCGTCGGAGATCCGGATCTCGATGCCGGAGGCGGCGATCCGCCGCAGCCGCCGGAGCGACTCGGGGTCGGCGAGGGCCCGGCGGCTGTAGAGCTTGCGCATGGTGAGGCCGGGGACGACGTGCGGTCGCTTCCCCTCCCGGAAGGCCGCGTTGACGCCCGCGGAGAAGGTCATCAGATCGGTGGCGGCGACCAGGAACTCCTCGCGGGAGGCGACGAAGAGGTGCCCGGCCCGCTGGACGAGTTCCTGCTCGCCGTGCAGGGTGATGATCCGATCGGTGCTCATGGCAGCAAACTGCCAGATCGGTCGTCCCTCCCGCGAGCCCGTTCGAGGCTTTCTTCCATGACGAGCACTCACGCACTCCCCGCCAACGCCGCCGGCACCTTCCTCCTCGGCGGCGACCTGCCGGTGTCCCGGATGGGCTTCGGCGCGATGAAGCTGCCCTCCCGCGACTGGCACGGGCCCGCCTGCGACCCCGAGCAGAGCGTCCGGGTGCTGCACCGGGCCGTCGAGCTGGGCGTCGACCACATCGACACCGCCTGGTTCTACTTCTTCCGGGAGGTCTCCGCCCACGGCCTGATCCGGCGGGCCCTGCACCCCTACCGGGACGGCCTGGTGATCGCCACCAAGGTCGGCCCGGGCCGCGACCCGGAGGGCCGCTGGCTGGAACCGGCCGACCGGGAGGCCCTGCGCGCCGCCGTCCACCGCGATCTGCGCGAGCTGGGGGTGGACCGGCTGGACGTGGTCCACCTGCGCCGGATGCCCAGTCAGTCCTCGATCGCCGAGCCCTTCGCCGCGCTGGCCGAGCTGCGCGAGGAGGGCCTGATCCGGCACCTGGGCGTCAGCAATGTGAACGAGGCCCAGCTCGCCGAGGCCGAGGCGATCGCCCCGGTCGTGACGGTGCAGAACAAGTTCAGCGTGCTGGACCGCACGGCGGAGCAGGACCGGCTGCTGGCGCACTGCACGGCGCGGGGCATCGCCTTCGTCCCGTTCTACCCGCTGGGCGGTACCGGGGTGCCCGAGCACCCGGCCCTGCTGCGGGTCGCCGAGCGGCACGACGCCACCCTGGCCCAGGTGATGGTGGCCTGGCTGCTGGCGCTCTCGCCGTCGGTGCTGGCGATCCCGGGCACCTCCTCGCCGGCGCACCTGGAGGAGAACATCGCCGCCGCCGCGCTGCGGCTGGACGCCGAGGACCTCGCGGAGCTGGAGAAGCTGACGGTGTCCGACAAGTAGGACTGTCCGATGAATTCCGCTCCTGGTTTCCCCGCCGGTCCGCCGGGAAGGGCCCCGCCCGTACCCGAAGGTTCCCCAACTCCCAGGAGCGGTCCGGATGGCAGCGTCAGCAGCGGGTTCCGGGGCGTCCTTCCGGCGGGACCTCTCGGAGTGGCGGATCGTGCTGGTCGCCTGGCGGCTGGTGGTACTGCAGGCCGCCCACCCGGTGGTCGCGGCCGGGATGGCCGAGCACTCCACCTACCGGGGCCACCCGTGGCGCCGGATCGAGCACACCATGGCCAGCGGGCGGCGGCTGTTCCAGGCCGACGAGGAGCAGCTCTGGCGCGAGGTCCAGCGGCTCGACCGGGCGCACCGGCGGATCGGCGGCACCACCGAGGACGGGCGCGGCTACGACGCCCGGGACCCGGCCGCCCGGGCCTGGGTGCTGCTCACCCTCTTCGAGAGCGTGGTCGCGATGCGGGAGCTGAGCGGCGAGCCGTACACGGCGGAGGAACTCGACTCCTCGTACCGGGAGTTCGCCGGGATCGCGGCGGTGTTCGGGCTGCCCCCGGGGGAGCTGCCCGCCACCGCGGCCGAGCTGCGCGGCCGGCTGCACCGGACGGTGGTCGAGCAGCTGGAGTTCACGGAGACGGCGCGCCATCTGCTGTTCGACCTGCTGAACGGGACGCCCTGCCCGCGCCGGCTGCGCTTCCTCGGCCCGGTGGGCTGGCGGGCGCTGCGGGCGGTGGCCGGCCGGCTGGCCGCCGAACTGACCGTGGCGGACCTCCCGGCGGTCTTCCGCGAGCGCTTCGGCCTGGTACCCACCCGGCGCGGGCGGCTGCTCTCGCTGCTGCTGCACCGCGGGGCCCGGGTGGTGGTCACCCGGCTGCCGGACCGGCACCGCTACCGCGCCCCCGGGGCGGGCTCCCCGTCCCGGCCCCGGCGGCCGGCGAGGCAGGACACCCGGCCGCCCCGGCTGGACCGGTTCTTCCGGGAGGTGCTCGACCAGACCGGGGACGGCCATCTCACCGCCCACGACCTCCGGGCGATGGCGCACAACGTGTGCTGGCAGCTGGAGCTCTCCGAGGAGGGGGAGGCCCGGGTGTACGACGCCTTCGAGCGCTGGTGGGAGGAGCTGCGGGCGGGCATGGACGCCGACGGCGACGGCCGGGTGACCCGGGCCGAGTACATCGCCGCCACGCTGGCCGGCTGCGACCGCGACCCGGCGTACCTGGAGCGCGGGCTGCTGCCCGCGCTCCGGGCGGTGTTCGAGGCGGCCGACGCGGACGGGGACGGCCTGCTGGACTTCGCCGAGTACCGGGTGCTGTTCGACGGCCGCCGGGTGCACCCGGCCGAACTCTCGCACGGCTTCCGGCAGCTGGACACCGACGGGGACGGTGTGATCACCGCGGCGGAGTTCCTGCGCGGCTTCGTGGACTACTTCACCGCCCGCGCCCCCTCCGCGCCGGGCACCCAGCTGCTCGGCCGGGCCTGACGGCTGCCGGGCCCGACGAAAGCGTAGGCCCGGCCCTACCGGGCCTCGCGGAGGGCCGCCTCGGTGTCCTCGACCAGGCCGCGAGCGGCGGCGACGGTGGCGGTGAGGGTCGCCGGGTCGCCGCCGGGGGCGGCGAGCAGGGCGCGGGCGCGCGGGCCGAAGCCGGGCGGGGCGGTCGGCAGGGTCTCGGCCACCGCCAGGGCGCCCTTCTCGTTGAGGCACCAGCGCCGGTCGGCCGCGTACAGCGCCTGCACCAGGACGCCCACGGCGCGGGCGAGGCAGAGCGCGACGTACAGGGTGTCGCCGCGGGCCGCGCCCTTGGCGGCGCCGTCGAGCAGGAAGCCGGCCTCCCAGGTGCTGCCGGTCAGCGCGGCCCGCAGCGGCTCCGGGTAGTGCGCGTACGCGGCCCGACGCTCCGTCAGTGCCCCGGTCGGGTCGGCCAGGACGACGCCGAGGGCGAGTTCCCCGACGTAGCAGGGCGCCCAGAAGCCGAGCGGGTGGCCGGCCTGGACGCCCACCTCGTAGCGCCCGGCGAGGCAGTCGGCGCGGACCCGGTCGACCCGGTCGAGGTCGCGCAGGATCCAGTCGACCTTGCCGAGCCCCTCGACGTCCAGCCAGGCGCCGCCGTCGACCCAGGGGCCCCAGCCGCCAGGTCCGGCCACCTCGACGCCGGGGCCGGCGAGGTCGCGCAGGGCGTCGAGGTCGAGGCCGGCCCGGTAGTAGAGGCCGAGGTCCCAGTCGGAGCCGGGGGTGTGCTCGCCCCGGGCCCGGCTGCCGCCGAGCACGACGCCGACGACGCCCGGCACCCCTGCCAGCCGGTCGGCCATGGCTTCGATGATCGCGTGCACGGTGAACATGCCTTTCTGTCAGGGCAGTAGGTGTCAATGCTACGTACCGTCCACATTTCCTGTCCCACCTTCCCGGCTGCTCGTTGTGGCCCGGTGACCCGCTTCGCAGACTGTGCGCACGGCATCGCCGCCGGTAGAACCCCACCCCGCCCGCTCCCGCCGCGTAAGGGTGGTGGATACTGAGCTTGTGAACGTGTTCACGTTCACAAGCGGGCAAGCATGCACACCTGGGCAGCGGTCCCCGGCTATAGATGAAGTTTGTCCGAAATGTGACCTCGAACGAGGTCGGTTGGAGAGAGGGCGACGTGGAACTGGCAATCGCTCACGAAACCATCGCGCGATGGCAATTCGGCATCACCACCGTCTACCACTTCCTCTTCGTACCGCTCACCATCAGCCTCGCCGCGATCGTGGCGGGGCTGGAGACCGCATGGGTGCGGACGGACAAGGAGAAGTACTTCCACGCCACGAAGTTCTGGGGGAAGCTCTTCCTGATCAACATCGCGATGGGCGTGGTCACCGGCATCGTGCAGGAGTTCCAGTTCGGCATGAACTGGTCCGACTACTCCCGCTTCGTCGGCGACGTCTTCGGCGCCCCGCTCGCGATGGAGGCGCTGATCGCCTTCTTCTTCGAGTCGACCTTCATCGGCCTGTGGATCTTCGGCTGGGACAAGCTCCCCCGGAAGCTGCACTGCGCCTGCATGTGGATGGTCGCGCTCGGCACCGTGCTCTCCGCCTACTTCATCCTGGCGGCCAACTCCTGGATGCAGCACCCGGTCGGCTACACGATCGACCCGGCCACCGGCAAGGCCCAGCTGACCGACATCGCCAAGGTGCTGTTCCAGGACACCACCGTCACCGTCGTCCTGCACACCCTGACCGCGGCCTTCCTCACCGGCGCGGCGTTCATGGTCGGCATCGCCTCGTTCCACCTCTGGAAGGCCAAGCGCAAGCCGGAGAGCGCCGCCGCCGCCCCGGCGAAGGTCGCCGTGATGCGGACCTCGCTGCGGCTCGGCCTGGTGCTCGCGGTGGTCTTCGGCCTGGGCACCGCGCTCAGCGGCGACTCGCTCGCCAAGGTGATGTTCCGCCAGCAGCCGATGAAGATGGCCGCCGCCGAGGCGCTCTGGGACACCAAGGCGCCGGCGCCGTTCTCGGTCTTCGCGGTCGGCGACGTCAGCAAGGGCCACAACTCGGTGGAGCTGGAGATCCCCGGGATACTGTCCTTCCTCGCCAACAGCGACTTCAGCTCCTCCGTCCCCGGCATCAACGACACCGCCCAGGCCGAGGCCGCCAAGTACGGCGGCGACCCCAAGGACTACATCCCGAGCATCTTCGTCACCTACTGGGGCTTCCGCCTCATGATCGGCTTCGGGATGACCTCCTTCGTGGCCGGGGTGATCGGGCTCTGGACCACCAGGAAGAAGCGTTTCCTCGCCCCGGAGTTCCGCACCGGGGACACCGAGGTGCCGAGGCTGATGCTCACCCCGAAACGGGAGCTGAGCCCCTTCCTCACCAAGTGGAGCTGGCGGATCGGCATCCTCACCATGGGCTTCCCGCTGATCGCCAACAGCTTCGGATGGATCTTCACCGAGATGGGCCGGCAGCCCTGGGCGGTCTTCGGACTGATGACCACCGCCAGCGCCGTCTCGCCCAACGTGGGCATCGGCACCCAGATCGGCGCCCTGGCGACCTTCACCTCGCTGTACGCGGTCCTCGCCGTCGTCGAGGTCCGGCTGCTGGTCAAGTACGCCAAGGCCGGACCGGTCACCGACGAGCGGCCGCCCACCGAGGACCCGACCCTGCGCGGCCCCGCCTCCGGCGACGACGCCGACAAGCCGCTCGCCTTCGCCTACTGAGGCCACCGAGGATCGACGGGAACGACACACCATGGAACTTCACGACGTCTGGTTCGTCCTGATCGCCGTTCTCTGGATCGGCTACTTCTTCCTGGAGGGCTTCGACTTCGGCATCGGCATCCTCACCAAGCCGCTCGCCCGGAACACCGCCGAGCGCCGGGTGCTGATCAACACCATCGGCCCGGTCTGGGACGGCAACGAGGTCTGGCTGCTGACCGCCGGCGGCGCCACCTTCGCGGCCTTCCCGGACTGGTACGCGACCCTCTTCAGCGGCTTCTACATCCCGCTGCTGCTGATCCTGGTCTGCCTGATCGTGCGCGGCGTCGCCTTCGAGTACCGGGCCAAGCGGCCCGAACCGCGCTGGCAGCGGAACTGGGAGGAGGCGATCTTCTGGACCTCGCTGGTCCCGGCCTTCCTCTGGGGCGTCGCCTTCGCCAACATCGTCCGCGGCGTCGACATCGACGCCGAGAAGAACTACGTCGGCGGCTTCTGGGACCTGCTCAACCCGTACGCGCTGCTCGGCGGCCTGGTGACGCTCAGCCTGTTCACCTTCCACGGCGCGGTGTTCGCCGCGCTCAAGACGGTCGGCGACATCCGCGACCGGGCCCGGGCCGCGGCCCTGAAGGCGGGACTTGCGGCCGCGGCGCTGGCGGCGGTCTTCCTGATCTGGACCCAGGCCGACAACGGCAACGGCTGGAGCCTGGCCGCCCTGGTGATCGCGGTGCTCGCCCTGGTCGGCGCGCTCCTCGCCAACCGGGCGGCCCGCGAGGGCTGGGCCTTCGTCCTCTCCGGGGCGACGATCGTGGCCGCCGTCGCGATGCTCTTCCTGGCGCTCTTCCCCGACGTCATGCCCTCCACCCTGAACCCGGAGTGGAGCCTGACCGTGACCAACGCGGCCTCCTCGCCGTACACGCTCAAGCTGATGACGATCGTGGCCGCCGTGTTCACCCCGCTGGTGCTGCTCTACCAGAGCTGGACGTACTGGGTGTTCCGCAAGCGGATCGGCGTCCAGCACATCCCCGGGCACGACCCGGCCGCCGCGCTCGACCAGGGCTGAGGCCATGAAGCCGGTCGACCCCCGACTCCTCCGCCACGCCCGCGCCACCCGGGTCTTCCTCGCCGGATCCGTCCTGCTGGGGACGGCGAACGCGGTCCTGGTGGTGGCCCAGGCGGGCCTGATCGCCGAACTCGTGGTCCGCGGCTTCCAGCAGCGGACCGGGCTCGGTGGACTCGGCACCCCGTTGGCGCTGCTGGCGCTCACCGCGGTCGGTCGGGGGTTGGTCGGCTGGCTCACCGAACTGGTCGCGCACCGGTCCGTCGCCCGGGTGAAGTCCACCCTGCGGCGTCGGCTGCTCGACCACGCCACCGCGCTCGGCCCAGCCTACCTGGCGGGCCGGCGCACCGGCGAGCTCACCACCCTGGCCACCCGGGGCGTCGACGCGCTCGACGACTACTTCGCTCGCTACCTGCCGCAGCTGGCGCTCGCCGTGGTCGTCCCGGCCACGGTGCTGCTGCGGATCGTCGGCGCCGACGTCACCTCGGCCGCGATCATCGCCGGTACCCTGCCGCTGATCCCGCTGTTCATGGTGCTGATCGGGATGGCCACCCAGGCCCGGATGGACCGTCAGTGGGAGGGGCTCTCCCGGCTCTCGCACCACTTCCTGGACGTGGTCGCCGGACTGCCCACGCTCAAGGTCTTCAACCGGGCCCGAGCCCAGGCCGCCACCATCGCCCGGATCACCGCCGACTACCGCCGGGCCACCCTGCGCACCCTGCGGATCGCCTTCGTCTCGTCCTTCGCGCTGGAACTGCTCTCCACCCTCTCGGTCGCACTGGTCGCCGTCACCGTCGGCTTCCGGCTGGTCGACGGCACCCTCGACCTGGAGACCGGGCTGCTGATCCTGGTCCTCGCCCCCGAGGTCTACTTCCCGATCCGCCAGGTCGGCGCGCTCTACCACTCCAGCGTCGAGGGCCTCACCGCCGCCGACCGGATCTTCGAGGTGCTGGAGACCCCGCTGCCGCCGCGCGGCACCGTCCCCGCGCCCGACCTGGCCGGGGCCGCCCTCACCGCCGAGGGCCTCGTGGTGGCCTTCCCCGGCCGGGGCGCGCCCGCCCTGGACGGCGCCTCGCTCACCCTGCGCCCCGGCGAGACGGTCGCCCTCACCGGGCCCTCCGGAGCCGGCAAGTCCACCCTGCTCGGCGTCCTGCTGGGCCTCACCGCGCCCGCCGCCGGGACGGTCCGGATCACCGCCGCCGACGGGCGGACCCACGACCTGGCCGAACTGGAGCCCGACAGCTGGCGGCGGCAGATCGCCTGGGTGCCGCAGCACCCGCACCTGTTCGCCGGGACCGTCGCCGACAACCTGACCCTGCACCGGCCCGGCGCCACCGAGGAGCAGCAGCGCGCGGCCCTGCGCTTGGCGCACGCCCTCGACTTCGTCGACCGGCTGCCGCAGGGCCTGGGCACCCGCCTCGGCGAGGACGGCGCCGGACTGTCCGCAGGTCAGCGCCAGCGGCTCGCGCTCGCCCGGGTGCTGCTCGCCGACGACCGCCCGCTGGTCCTGCTCGACGAGCCCACCGCCAACCTGGACAGCGCCTCCGAGGCGGCCGTCGTCGACGCCGTCCGGGCGCTGGCCGCCGACCCGGCGCGCACCGTACTGGTGGTCGCGCACCGGCCCGCGCTGCTGGCCGCCGCCGACCGGCGGGTCCGGCTGGCCGGCCCGGCCGCTCCCCCCGTCGCCCCGGCGGCCGTCCCGGTGCTCGCCCACCGGGGGCGTCCGACACCGCCGGCGCCGGACCGGGACGGGCCGGCCCCCGCCGCGGGCGCCGTCCGCCCCCGGCTGGCGCTCTCGGTGCTGCTCGGCGCGCTCGCGCTCGGCTGCGCCGTGGCCCTGATGGCCACCTCGGGCTGGCTGATCTCCCGGGCCTCCGAGATGCCGCCGGTGCTGCACCTGATGATGGCCGTCACCGCGGTGCGCGCCTTCGGCATCGGCCGCAGCGTCTTCCGCTACGCCGAGCGGCTGGTCTCGCACGACGCGGTGCTGCGCACCCTCGGCACCCTGCGCGCCGCCGTCTACCGCCGGCTCGCCGTGCTCGCCCCGGCCGCGCTGCCCGCGTTCCGGCGGGGCGACCTGCTCTCCCGGCTGGTCGCCGACGTCGACGCCGTCCAGGACCACTACCTGCGCTGGCGGCTCCCGGCCGCGGTGGCGGTGGTGGTGTCCGCGGCCGCCGCGCTCGCCATGGGAGCCTTCCTGCCCGCCGCCGGGCTGGTGCTCGGGCTGGGGCTGCTGCTCGCCGGACTGGTGGTGCCGGCGCTGGCCGACCGCTGGTCGGCCGACGCCGAGCGGCGGCAGGCCCCGGCGCGCGGGCGGCTCGCCACCGCCGTCCTGGACGCCTTCAGCGGCACCGCCGAGCTCACCGTGGCCGGCGCGCTGCCGGGCCGGCTGGC
>NZ_JAIY01000004.1:724685-735863 GCF_000710405.2 Kitasatospora sp. MBT66
GGCCCGTCCGGCTCCGGCAAGACCACGCTCGCGCAGACGCTGCTGCGCTTCCTGGACCAGCGCGCGGGCAGCGTGGTGCTCGCGGCCGGTCGTCCACAGGCTGTGGACAGCCGGGCGCTGGCGGGGGAGGACGTCCGCCGGGTGGTCGGGCTCTGTGCGCAGGACGCCCATGTCTTCGACAGCTCGCTCCGGGAGAACCTGCGTCTCGCCCGGCCCGACGCCGCCGAGGACGAGCTGCGGGCCGCGCTCGCCGCCGCCCGGCTGCTGGACTTCACCGAGAGCCTGCCGGACGGGCTGGACACCATGGTCGGCGAGCACGGCGCCCGGCTCTCCGGCGGCCAGCGGCAGCGGCTGGCGCTGGCCCGGGCCCTGCTCGCGGACTTCCCGGTGCTGGTCCTGGACGAGCCCGCCGAGCACCTCGACCTGCCCACCGCCGACGCCCTCACGGCCGACCTGCTCGCCGCCACCGCCGGGCGCAGCACCGTACTGATCACCCACCGGCTGGCCGGACTGGACGACGGCACGGTGGACGAGGTGCTGGTCCTGGAGGCCGGCCGGGTGGTCGAGCGGGGCGGCTGGTCGGAGCTGCTGGCCCGGCCGGAAGGGCGGCTGCGCGCCATGCGCGAGCGCGAGCTCGAGGCGGAGGGGCTGCGGGAGGCGGAGGGGCTGCGGGAGGCGGAGGGTCTGCCGCTGGCGGTCGGGTAGCCCGGGCCCCTGTCCGTCGCGTCGCTCCTACCGCCGAAAACCGTACAAACTACGCTCAACGACATGGACTCCACGCCAGACCTGCCCTCCTTCGCCGCCTCGGAGCCGGAGCCCGACCAGGCTCCGCACCGCGTGCCCGAGATCTCGTCGCTCGGGCTGGACACCCTGGTCACCGAGGTGGCCGAACGGCTGCAGTCCGCCGCCGCCGTCACGGACCGGATGCAGCGGCTGCTGGAGGCGGTCGTCTCGGTCGGGGCGGGCCTGGACCTGCACGCGACCCTGCACCGGATCGCCACCGGCGCCGCCGAGCTGGTCGACGCCCGCTACGCCGCCCTCGGGGTGATCGCCCCCAACGGCCACGGGCTCTCCGACTTCATCCATGTCGGGATCGACGACGCGGTGGCCGCCGAGATCGGCGAGCTGCCGGTGGGCCGGGGCATCCTCGGGGCGCTGATCGACCGCCCCGAGCCGCTGCGGCTCACCGACCTCGGCGCGGATCCGCGGTCCTTCGGCTTCCCGCCGCACCACCCGGGCATGAAGACCTTCCTCGGCGAGCCGATCAGGATCCGCGACGAGGTGTTCGGCAACCTCTACCTCACCGAGAAGCGCGGGGGCGGCGCCTTCACCCCCGAGGACGAGCAGGTGGTGCACGCCCTGGCCGCCGCGGCCGGGGTCGCGATCGAGAACTCCCGGCTCTACGAGGAGGGCCTGCGCCGGGAGCGGTGGATCGCCGGCGCGGCCGCCGTCACCACGGCGCTGCTGTCCACCGACCAGGCGGAGGTGGCGCTGACCATCGCCGCCGAGCAGGTCCGGGAGCTGGCGGACGCCGCGCTCGGCATGATCCTGCTGCCGACCGTGGACGGCCAGATGCGGGTCGCCCACGCCTCCGGGGAGGCGGCCGAGTTCGTGCGCGGCGAACTGCTGCCGCCGGACAGCTTCGCCGCCCGACTGCTGGCGGGCGAGAGCGTCCACCTGGACGACATGTCCACCGATCCGACCGTGGTGATCCGGCTCGCCCGCAGCTTCGGCCCCTCGCTGGCCGTGCCGATGGTCGCGGCCAGCCGGGTGCTCGGCGGGCTGTGCGTCTGGCGTCCGCGCGGGGCGCTGCCGTTCACCGACGGCGAGAAGCAGCTGGCCGAGACCTTCGCCTCGCAGGCCGCGCTGGCGCTGAGGCTGGCCGAGGGCCAGCGCGACCAGCAGCGGCTCGCGGTCTTCCAGGACCGCGACCGGATCGCGCGCGATCTCCACGACCTGGTCATCCAGCGGCTCTTCGCCACCGGGATGATGCTGGAGGGGGCCGCCCGGCGGGCCGTCGTCCCCGAGGTGAAGGTCCGCGTCGGCGAGGCCGTCGACGAACTGGACGCCACCATCCAGGAGGTCCGCACCACCATCTACGCGCTCCAGCACGACGACCACGGCGACGCGCCCGACACCCTGCGGACCCGGGTGCTGCGCGAGTGCAGCCAGGCCGCGGCGGCGCTCGGCTTCAAGCCCTCGGTCTCCTTCGTCGGTCCGGTGGAGAGCCTGGTCGGCGAGAAGACCGGCCGTCAACTGCTCGCGGCCCTGCGGGAGATGCTCTCCAACGCGGCCCGGCACGCCCGGGCCTCCCGGGTCGGCGTGGAGGTCGACTCCACCGTGCACCTGGACGACGACGGCCGGCCCGTGGGCGGCGACCCGGAGTCGCTGGACCGGGGCGGGCGCCCCGGTGTCCTGCTGACCGTCACCGACGACGGCGTCGGCATCCCCGAGGGCGGGCGGCTCAGCGGCCTGCGCAACCTGACCCGGCGGGCCGAGGCGCTCGGCGGGGACGCCTGGCACGAGCCGGGGCCGCACGGCCGGGGCACCCGGGTGCGCTGGACGGCGCGGCTCTGAGTGCCCGTCGGAAGTGGCTGACCGCTCGTCGGAATGGTCGGGGCGACTCGGGACATTCTCGAACGGTTGGTGAACGACGCGCAGCGGAAGCGGGAGTGCTTGGCGCGCGGAAGGTGTGCAGTCGGTGAAAGTTTAACGAGAGAGAACTTCGCGGCCAACGGAGAAAGTTGTGCATTTCGTGGCCTTCCGGCGCTCTCGTGTGCACACATAGCTTTACTCCCGTCTCGGAGAGAAACCGGACCGTGGGGGAGCAGTGGACGCGTCTGGCCGCGGTCACACCGCAGCAGGGGCAGGTCGAGGGGGATTCCGGGCCGAACGGGCACCGGACGGACGGTACCGCTGGCAACTGAAGGCGCCGAACGGGCGTGTTGTCGCGGTCACCGCGGCCGCGTACGAGACGGCGGCGGAGGCGGAGCGCGGCTTCGACGGCTTACGGGTCGTCGCGGACGGGCTCACCGCCCGGATCACGCACGTCCGGGACGGCATCGGGTGGGTCTGGGTCGTCCCGGGCACCCGCAACCTTCCGGAGGTGCGGTCCAGCCGTGCCTACGAGCGGTATGCCACCTGTCAGAACGCCTTTCGGCGCTTCGTGGTGCTGCTGGCGAAACAGCCGGCCCTCGAACGTCCCGAACCGATGGAGCGGGGGCCGTCGTTGAGAACCACCGATGTCCGCTGAGCGACGCGGGCCGCGCCTGCTCTCCGTCCCGGTCGGCGACCGTTCGCTGTCCTGGGCGCTGCGCGCGGCGAACGGCAGACAGCTCGGCGTCGGCGTGCGCACCTATCGCAACGAGCAGGAACTCGCCGACGCGGTCCGTGAATTGATCATCGAGCGGACCGCACTGCGGTGCTCCGTCGGCCAGTCCGAGGCCCGCCTCTGGGTGTGGACGGCGTATTTGCCGCTCCGCACCACCCGTCCGGGCGCCGCCGAGGCGGCCGGGCCGGTGGCCCGCAGCGCCCGGGGCTACCTCCGGCGCGACCAGTGCCAGGCCGGCGTGACCGGATTCCTGTCCGGGCTCCAGCGCCTGGGGCAGGAGTCGCGCCGCCCCGGCCGGGAGGACAGCTGGCCGTTCTGACGGCCCGTCCGCCGTCCAGCAGCCGCCTTCGGGCGGCTGTTCGTGCTGGCCCGGCACCAGAACCGCCCTTCCCCCTCTTCCGGTGAAGCCCAGGTTTCCGGCAACCCCCCGAGTCGCCACCTGGAGAAGAACGTCACCGGCCTCCCACCTGCGACTTTCCCACCCTCCGCGGCCGGGCTGACCTGTCGCTAAACCTCTCCGAACCGAGAAATCGACAATCGGCGGCGGCCCCGGTCGGCCCTTCCGACGGAACCGGGCCGACCGACAGGATCGGCACTGCCGGAGCGGCCACCGCGGACGTGGCCACCGGCCCCGGGAACTGACCACCAGTACTCGGGCACAGCGATGTACTGCTCTCCCACCGGAGGAAGAGGAACATGCGCAAGACCGCTGCCAAGCTGCTCGCCATCGCCGCCATCGCCACCTCGGTCGCCACCGTCGCCGCCGGCACCGCCGTCGCCGACCCGTCGACCCTGCCCACCCTGCCGGCCGCGCAGGACATCGTGGGTGTCGGCTCGGACACCACCCAGTCGGTCCTGAACGGCCTGTCGGTCGGCTACAACGCCGCGCTGGCCGCTGCGGGCAACACCACCTCCCCGCGTCTGTACAGCTGGGACGCGACCGGTTCCTCCCCGATCACCACCAAGACCGGTGCGACCTCGATCGCCCGCCCGAACGGCTCCGGCGCCGGCATCACGGCCCTGGGCGCCAACACCAGCGCCACGGTCGACTTCGCCCGCTCCTCGCGCGCCCCGCAGACCGGCGACCTGACCACCGACCTGTTCGTCGCCCTGGCCAAGGACGCGGTGTCCTGGGCCGCGAAGAACGGTGGCAACGCCCCGGCCGACCTGACCACCGCCCAGCTCAAGGGCATCTACGAGTGCACCATCACCAACTGGCAGCAGATCAGCCCCTCGCTGGCCAACGCCACCATCAAGCCCTTCCTGCCGCAGACCAGCTCGGGCACCCGCACCTTCTTCCTGAAGACCATCGGTAGCGGCACCCCGGTCGTCCCGGGTGCCTGCGTCACCTCCGGCACCCAGGAGAACCAGGGCAGCGACCCGGCCCTGAACGACATCAACGCCGTCGTTCCCTACTCCGTCGCGCACTACGTCGGCCAGGTCTACTACGGCCAGGGTTCCGGCAGCGACGTCCAGGGCCCGCTGACCGTCCGCAGCGTCAACACCATCGCGCCGGTCGACACCGTCAACAAGACCATCGCGTCCGGCTTCGCCAGCACCACCTACGGCCGCGTGGTCTACAACGTCGTCCGCAGCGCCGACTGGAACGCGGGCGACGCCCACGCCACCGCGCTGAAGGCGATCTTCGGTGTCGGCGGCTTCATCTGCACCAACGGTGGCGCCGGCTCCACCATCGTCAAGAACTACGGCTTCCTCGCCCTGCCGAACGGCGCCTGCGGCTCCACCATCCACATCTGATCCACCCCGCACCTCGCACCGACCGCACGTCGCACCAACTGCACCGACCGGCGGTCACGGGCTCGCGCCCGTGGCCGCCGGCCCACCGGACGGCTCCCCCAGCACAGCAGGAGGAACGATGCGCAGGACCATGGGCAAGCTGCTCGCCGTCGTCGCACTCGCCGGCTCGCTGGCAGCCGCCACCGCCGGCCCGGCTCTCGCCGACCCGCCCGTACTGCCGCAGCCCCAGGACATCGTCGGGGTCGGCTCGCACACCACCGGGCCGTTGTTCAACGCCTTCTCGGCCGCATACAACTCGTACCTGACCGGGCTCGGCGACACCACCTCGCCCCGGCTCTACAGCTGGGACTCGACCGGACCCTCGCCGATCACCACCAAGGCGGGCGCCCCGGCGATCGTCCGCCCCTACGACGTCGGCACCGGTCTCTCCGCCTTCAACTCGGTGTTCCCCGCCGGCATCGACTTCGTCCGGGCCGACCGCGGCCCGCAGAGCGGGGACCCGACCACGGACCTGTTCGTCGCCCTGGCCAAGGACGCCGTGTCCTGGACCGCGACGAGCGGCGGCCACGCCCCGGCCAATCTGACGGCGGCCCAGCTCAAGAACATCTACAGCTGCACGATCACCAACTGGCGGCAGATCGACCCCTCGTTGGCGAACGCGACGATCAAGCCCTTCCTGCCGACGGCGGGCTCCGGGACGCGCTCGATCTTCCTGGCCGCGATCGGCAACCCGACCTCCGGGCCGTGCGTGACCACCGGCCCCCAGGAGAACCAGGGCACCGATCCGGTCCTCAACGACCCCGACGTGGTGTTCCCCTACTCGGTCGGGCACTACATCGGCCAGGTCTACTACGGCCGCGCGACCACCACCGACGCGCCCGGCCCGCTCACGGTCCGCAGCGTCAACGGCATCGCCCCGGTCAACACGACCGCTCAGACGATCAACGCGGCGCTCGCCGCGACCGCCTTCGGACGGGTCCTGTACGACGTCGTGCGCCAGGCCGAGTGGACCGCCACCGACGCCCACGGCCAGGCCCTGCGCAACGTCTTCGGCAACCTGGGCTGGATCTGCCGCAACTCCGTGGCCACCGTGCTCATCAAGACCCACGGCTTCCTGACCCTGCCGGTCGCCGCCTGCGGCTCCAACACCCACAGCTGACCCATCGTCCGGCCGCGGCCGGCGACTCCCGGAGGACCTGGAACATGCGCAAGGCTTTCGTCAGGCTGCTGACGAGCACGGCTCTCGCCCTCTCGTCGGCGGTCGGGATCGGCGGCGGTTCGGCCGTCGCCGATCCGTGGAGTCCCGCCGCGACGGACATCGTCGGGGTCGGCGGGCACTCCTCGGCGGCGCTGCTCAACCGGCTCTCGCAGGACTACAACGCTTTTCTCGCCGGGAACGGCGACACCACCTCGCCGCGGCTGTACAGCTGGGACGCGGTCGGGTCGTCACCGATCGTGCCCAAGAGCGGGGCGGCGGCGATCGCCCGGCCGACGGGGGCCGAGTCCGGGCTCCGGGCGCTGATGAACACCACCAGTGCGACGGTGGACTTCGCCAGGGTGGAGCGGCGTCCGCTCGCCTACGCGGGCGACAACCCGGGGAGCAACTTCGTGGCGCTCGCCAAGGACGCGGTGTCCTGGGCGGCCAAGGGAACCGGGCACGCGCCGGCAAGCCTCACCACCGCCCAGCTCAAGGGCATCTACGAGTGCTCCATCGTCAACTGGCGGCAGATCGATCCGGCCCTGCCCGATGCCAGGATCAAGCCCCTGCTGCCCACGTCGGACTCGGCCACGCGGCGCTTCTTCATGACGGCCATCGGCAGCGGCACGGAAGTGATGGCCGGAGCCTGTGTCACGGTGTCCCCGCAGGTCGAGGACCAAGGCGTCGGAGCCGAGTTCGACGATGACGACGCGCTCGTCCCTTACTCGGTGGGCCACTACATCGGCCAGGTGTACAAGGGGCACGGGTCCGCCACTGACTCCCCGGGACCGCTGACCGTCCGGAGCGTCAACGGGATCGCCCCTGTCGACACCTCGGCCGGCACGATCAGCGGTGCGTTCGTCGCAACCGCGTTCGGCAAGGTGATGAGCAACGCCGTACGCCGCTCCGACTGGGACGCGACCGATGCACACGCCGCGGCACTGAAGGGCATCTTCGGGATCCAGGGCTGGATCTGCGCCAGCGGCGCCGGCGCCATCGCGGACTACGGCTTTCTGCCGCTGCCCAAGTACGCCTGCGGGAGCGTTACGCACCTCTGAATCCCGAAGAACCGAGAACTTCGGCCGGTCGTCCACGCCGGGCATCGCGTGGACCGGCAGGCCGTCGAGGCGGCACCGCACGGCTGCCGTCTGCACCACCCAGCACCACTGTCACCTCTCCCAAGGAGTACAGCATGTCCCGTACCCGCGCCCGCCTCGCCGCGACCAGTGCCGCCGTCGTTCTCGCCGTTACCGGGATGAGCGGTGCGGCTGTCGCCGACGCGGCCCCGGCGGCCACGGCGGCCTCCGGCAGCGCGGTGGTCACCTCCAGCACCACCTTCCTGAAGGACCAGGCGCTCAACGGCATCGTCGTCATCCCGCTGCCGACCGCCGACCCCGCGTACGACAGCACCACCGGCATCACCACCACCTTCCCGGTGACCGGCGGTTCCGGCGACCTGCCCGCCTACTACGGCGACATCGACCTCGGTGGCGGCCTGCTCTTCATCAACCTGTTCACCGGCAAGAGCGCCACCTTCAAGCAGCTGCACTTCAGCGTCGGCAACTGGCAGATCACCGGCGTCCCGGTCGGCGGCACCTCCCCGGTGGCGCTGCTGGACCCGGCCGGCGACAGCCAGGTCTCCCGCGCCAACGGCGTGCAGACCCTGACCTCGTCCGACCTCCAGGTGGACCCGGCGGGTGCGCAGTACCTGGACACCAAGCTCAAGACCTCCTTCTTCAAGGGCGGCCAGTCGGTGGGCTCGCTCGCCATCAACTTCACCCCCGCCAGCTGATTCCTCGTCAGCCGGCTGTTCCCGTATTACGGCGAGCCCGCGCCCAGGCGCGGGCTCGCCCGTATGCGGAGTTCCCAACTCCGGTACGGAGTCGTCGCGTTGTCGTCTCGTACATCCGGTCGACCTGATCCGGCCATGTAGGGCTGGCCGAATAGTAGGCAACCGGAGCCGTCAGCCTGAGCGCGACCATTCCCTCGTGCCGCCCTCCGGGGCGGTTCGCAAATCCCGGAGGTGCCAGCCATGAGATTCCGCGTACCCGAACCGAGAGAGCGAGGGCGGTGGCGTCGGCGACTACCCTCGCTGACGCTTGTCCTGGCCGTGGTGGGTGCCCTGGTGACGGTGCCGGTCGGGCTGGGTGGTGTGACCGAGGCGCACGCGGCCTCGTCGGTCACGGTGAAGGGGCCGAAGGTCTGGCGTCCGGGGCAGGTTCCGGACCACGGGGACGAGGGCAGTGTCACCGTCTCCCAGACGGAGAGCCTCACGGACCAGGTGATCCAGGTCTCCTGGAGCGGCTTCACCCCGAGCGTGGACCTGAGCGGCGCGCCGGCGAAGTCCGTGCAGCAGCATTCCAGCACGGTGCTCTACCCCGTCCGGATCTACCAGTGCCGCGGTCTCGACCCCAAGATCACCGACTGCTACGGCAGTTCGCTGTACGGCGGCAACCCCGAGCTCGGGTTCGAGCAGCCCGTGCTGCCCGCCGGTGTGAACGAGCCGGACCTCCCGTCGAACATGCGGATCTCGGTCACCGGGACGGACGGCTCCGGCGCCGCGGCGTTCGAGGTGCGCTCGAAGCGTCTCAGCCCGTCCCTGAACTGCGACGCCACCCACCCGTGTTCCATCGCGGTCGTCCCCAACTACGGAGGGGACGCGAACGACCTCTACGGCATGCGCGGCGGTGTTCCGGACTGCAACGAGCACATGCTGGACTTCGACGGCGTCTTCAACACCGCCTCGGACCTCGTGATCGACGGGTCCGACAACCCGACGACCGGCGCGCATGCGGGCGAGATGTGCGCCTGGGCGCAGCGGGCCGTGGTCGGGATCAACTTCGCGCCCACGCCGGACGAGTGCGGCACGGTGGCCGCCGATGTCGTCGCCGCCGGTCTGGAGATGGCCAACCGGGCCATGCAGCAGTGGATCACCGGGCTCTGCCTCGACAAGTCCCCGCTCGGGGTCCAGTACTCCTCCGGTGGTGGTGAGCCGCAGGCCCGCCAGTCCTTCCTCAACGGCAGCCGGGTGGACCTCGGTCTGACCGCGCTCCCCGACCCGGGGGCGCCCAAGCGGCCGTACGTCTACACACCCCTGGCGACCACCGGCATCTCGGTCGTGTTCTGGGTGGACGACCAGGAGGCCGGCCGGCAGATCCGCGACATGCGGCTGAACGCCCGGCTGGTGGCCAAGATGCTGACGCAGACCTACCGGGCACCGGGTCTGAAGCTGGAGTCGGTGGACGGCAACCCGTTCTGCATCTTCGAGGACGAGGAGTTCAAGCAGCTGAACCAGCTTCCGGCGTCGAGCGGCCTGAAGTGGCCGCCCTGCCGGGGGCCGGAGTACACGCTGCCGATCGTGCTCGGCACGGCCACCGACCTGACGGTCCGGCTGACCTCGTGGATCGCGAGCGATCCCGCGGCGGCGCGGTTCATGGCGGGCGAGGCGGACCCGTGGGGCACCAAGGTCAACCCCCACTACATGGTGCCGACCTTCCAGGGTTACCCGATCGACCAGTTCGTCCGGGAGGACGACACCGGCGCGGTCCAGCCGGCGGGGCAGCCCCCGATCGCCGACCACCTGAAGCACTGGAAGCAGTACGAGTGGAACCCGCTGCAGACCAGTCTCAACAAGGTGCTCCGCGACCTGCAGGACGGTGTGGTGACCGCGAAGCAGGCGGCGCCGATGGCCGACGGCACCCACCCCGGCTACGGGGCCCAGCCGTTCGGGACCCGCTCGCTGTTCGCGATCGTGGACAGTGGGCAGGCCAAGGCCTACGGCCTCTCCGAGGCGGCGCTCCAGAACGAGGCCGGCGCATTCGTGTCGCCGTCCCGCGACTCGCTCCTCGCGGCGGTCAACACCATGCCGGTGGACCCCGCGACCGGTGTCCAGCTGCTGCCCTACGGTGAGTCGGGCAGCGCGTACTCCAAGGAGCAGCGGGCCTACCCGCTGACCGTGGTCCAGTACGCCATGACGCCCACCGGCGGGCTCTCCGCGGAGAAGAAGGCCGGGGTCGCCAAGTTCCTGAACTCCGTCACCACCACCGGCCAGCTCTACGGCGTGGAGCCGGGCCGGCTGCCGGACGGTTTCCTGGCGCTGACCAAGGACCAGCGGACGCAGGCCCAGGAGGCGATCGCGCACGTCCAGGCGCAGGACGGCAAGTGGCCGGGCAACCAGAAGCCGCCGGTCGAGCCGGGCGGCGGGGAGAACCCGTCGGAGCCCGGCTCCGGCACCTCGGGCGGCACCGGTGGCACTTCGGCCGGGACGACCGGCGGTTCCACCGGTGAGACCACCGGCGGCTCGGGCAGCACGGGTGCCACGGGCACCTCGGGCAGCACGGGTACGACCGGCGGCACCGGTACGACCGGTGGCACCGGTGGCACGGACAACTCCGGGACGACCTCCGGGACCTCCTCGGTGACCGACACCAGCGGCACGAGCTCCTCCGGCACCTCGGGCACCTCGGGCACCACCGGTGGGAGCAGCAGCTCCAGCAGCGGCGGCCTCGGCACCACCGGTGGTACCTCGGGCACCACCGGCACCACCGGTACCACGGGCACCACCGGCACGACCGCCGGCGGTACGGCGGCCACGGCGGGTACGCCGGCCAAGCAGGGTGCCGGCCCCGGCGCCACCGCGACGCCCGGCCAGAGCGCCGGGCCGCTGGCCGCGGCGCCGGTGGCAGCGGGTTCCCCGGCGCCGGACCGGTCCGGCGGTGCGCGGCTGCTGCTGCCGATCGCCCTGATCGCCGGCGCGGTGCTGCTGGTCGGCGGTCCGGCCGCGCTCCTGCTGGGCGGCACCGCCGCGGGTGCGCGGGCGGCTGGAGCGGCCCGCACCGCGTGGACGCGCATCCGTCGCCGTCCCTGACACCGCCCCGACGGTGAGGACTCG
>NZ_JAIY01000004.1:735927-739924 GCF_000710405.2 Kitasatospora sp. MBT66
GCCGGGGCGGCGGCCCCCGTCCACCGATCCCTGGACCGAGCACTTTCCACCGAGCGCGCCGGAGAGCAGACCATGACAGCCGCCGCCGAGCCCGCGGCACCCTACGCCGAGGCTCCACGCCAGCCCGATCCCGATGTACCCCGCACCATCACCGCCCCCGCCACCAACGGCGACCGGGTGTTCCGCGGCCTGCTGCGGACGGCAGGCCTCTCGGTCTTCGCGATCATGGGGTTGATCGCCTTCTTCCTGATCCTGCGCGGCGCCGAGGCGCTGAAGGCGGTGGGCCTCGACTTCTTCACCGAGCAGAAGTGGCAGACCCAGGCCCACAACTTCGGTATCGCCGCAGTGCTGCCGAACGGCATTCTGATCGCGCTGATCGCCCTGGTCATCGCCGTTCCGGTGGCGCTCGCGGCGGCGATCTTCATCTCCGAGTACGCGCCGGTCCGGCTGCGGGCCGCGCTGATCTCGCTGGTCGACCTGATGGCGGCCATCCCCAGCATCGTCTACGGCCTCTGGGGCCTGTTCTTCCTCCAGCCGCGGATCATCGGCCTCTCCCGCTGGCTGAGCAACCACGTCGGTGACGCGATCCCCTTCCTCAAGGTGCGCACCGGCGACATCGGCACCTCGTACACCTCCTCGACCTTCATCGCGGGCGTGGTGGTCTCCCTGATGATCATCCCGATCATCACCTCACTGAGCCGCGAGGTGTTCTCGCAGGCGCCGCAGGGCGAGCGGGAGGGCGCGTTCGCGCTGGGCTCCACCCGCTGGGGCATGGTCCGCACCGTGGTGCTGCCGTTCGGGCGCGGCGGTGTGATCGGCGCGGTGATGCTCGGCTTCGGTCGCGCGATGGGCGAGACCATCGCCGTCGCGCTGATCATCTCGCCGAGCTTCAGGCCGATGACACACATCCTGGAGAACGGCGGGAACTCGATCTCCGCCCTGATCGCGCTGCGGTTCGGCGAGTCCGACTCGCTGTCGCTGTCCGCGCTGATGGCGGCCGGTCTGGTGCTGTTCGCGCTCACCCTGCTGGTCAACGTGGGCGCGGGCTTCGTGATCAACCGCTCCCGCTCCGGCGCGGCGACGGCGGACTGATCCATGGCCGCTACGAGAACCCGCGGCCGGGACCCCCGGCCCCGGCCGCTGCCACCGCTCCGCCGCCGTGAAGGGACGCACCGATGACCACCCTGGACAAGGCGCCCGCCGAGGCGTCCGCGCCGACCGCCGCGCCGTTGCCGGGCTCCGCCCCCGAACCGGTGGCCACGGCCCCGGAACGGAAGCTCAAACTGGGTGGAGTCACCCGCGAGGACGTGTTCACCGTCCTCGGCGCGCTCGTCGGATCCCTCGGGCTCGACTGGGTGCTGTACGAGCGGGTCCTGCCGTTCAGCGGCGCGCTCGGCTTCCTGCTCTGCTGGTACCTGCTCTTCCTGGTCGGCTACTACGGCCTGGGGCGCCTCCAGTGGGGCGGGCTGATGGTGCGGGAGCGCCTGGTCTCCGTGGTGGCCTGGAGCTCGGGTGCGCTGGTGCTCGGCCTGATCGCCGACCAGATCGGCTACGTCGCCTCGCGCGGCTACGAGGCCGCCCAGCACGGGAACTTCTTCACCGAGACGATGGAGCGGACCGCCTCGCTGTCGCCGATCACCTCCGGCGGCGCGGTCCACGCGGTGGTCGGCTCGCTCGAACAGCTCGGCCTGGCCACGCTGTTCGCCGTTCCGCTGGGCATCGCCGCGGCGGTCTTCATGTCCGAGGTGGGCGGCCGGATGGCCCGCCCGGTGCGGACCCTGGTCGAGGCGATGACCGCGCTGCCCTCGATCGTCGCCGGCCTCTTCATCCTCGGCATCGTCATCCTCACCTTCGGTTTCGACAAGAGCGGGTTCGCCGCCTCGCTGGCGCTGACGGTGATGATGATGCCCATCGTCACCCGGGCGGCCGAGGTGGTCATCCGGCTCGTCCCCGGCACCCTGCGGGAGGCGTCCTACGCGCTCGGCGGCAGCCAGTGGCGGACGGTGTGGAACGTCGTCCTGCCGACCGCCAAGCGCGGCCTGGTGACGGCCGTGGTGCTGGGCATGGCGCGAGCGGTCGGCGAGACCTCGCCCGTCCTGCTGACCGCGGGCTTCACCTCCCGGATGAACGCCAACCCCTTCGAGGGCCACCAGATCTCGCTGCCGCTCTACATCTGGAGCTACGTCAAGCTGCCGGTCGACCAGATGGTCGCGCGGGCCTTCGCCGCCGCACTCACCCTGATGGCGGTGGTGCTGATCCTGTTCGTCACCGCCCGCATCCTCGGCGGCCGGGCCGCCGGAGAGATGAGCCGCCGGCAGAAGCGTCGGCTGGCCCGGGCCGAGCGACAGGCCGCCGTCCGGAGGCCCGCCGCGTCGTCCTTCGGGGCGGCCCCCGTCGCCGCGTCCGTGGCCGCACCCGCCGATCCGGCCGTCCGGCCGTCCGCCGCCGCGCCGTTCCGGTCGGCCGTCGCCACCGGGGAGCACTGATGTTCCGAACAACCACCCTCCGCACCAGAGGAGTTCCCATGTCGCGGGAGGCCGCACGCCGCCCCCTGACGCGCCTGTTCGGCGTGTTGCTGTCCACCCTGCTCGCGGCCGGCTCGATGCTCCTGGGCCAGGCCACCCCGGCGCACGCGGCCGTCGCGCTCACCGCGAGCGGCTCCAGCTGGGCCTTCCCGGCGATCGACCAGTGGCGCCAGGACGTCGGCCCCCAGGGCATCCAGATCGACTTCAACGCCGTCGGCTCGGCCGTCGGCCGCCAGGACTGGAACACCGGGCGCAACGACTTCAGCGCCTCCGACGTGCCGTTCCGCACCCGGATCGACACCGGTGCCAACCAGGCGACCCAGGGGTCCGGCCAGGCAGGCGTGGAGAGGGTCGTCTACGGCTACTCCTACGTGCCGATCACGGCCGGCGGCACCGCGATGATGTACCACCTGACGGTCGGCGGGAAGCTGGTCCGCGACCTGCGGCTCTCCCCGCAGACCCTGATGGACATCTTCACCGGCAAGGTCACCAACTGGAACGACCCGAAGATCACCGCGGACTACGGCAAGGCACTGCCGAACCTCAAGATCACCCCGGTGGTCCGCTCCGACGGCTCCGGCGCCACCGCCCAGTTCACCCGGTGGATGAGCCACTCCTTCCCCGCCCAGTGGGACGAGTACTGCAAGTCCGTCAACGGCGTCACCTGCGGCGAGTACACCGAGTTCTTCCCGGCCTCCCCCGGGATGACCGCCCAGAGCGGCTCCGACGTCGTCGCCGGCTACATCAAGGCCAGCTCCGGCGAGGGCACCATCGGCTACGACGAGTACGCCTTCGCGAAGCGCAGCGACTGGCCGGTGGTGAAGGTCCTCAACCCGGCCGGCTACTACACCCTGCCGACCGCCTCCAACGTCGCCGTCGCGCTGACCGCGGCCAAGATCCGCGGCGTCGACGACAGCACCTCTCCGGACGACCCGAACTACCTCCAGCAGAACCTCGACGGCGTCTACACCAACACCGACAAGCGCTCGTACCCGCTGTCCAGCTACAGCTACCTGATCGTGCCGCGCAGCAACTCGCTCCAGGCACTGCCGAAGTTCAGCAACGACAAGGGCTCGGCGCTCAGCCGCTTCCTGTCCTACGTGCTCTGCCAGGGCCAGGGCGAGGCGGACGACCTCGGCTACTCGCCCATCCCGCGCGGTCTGGTCCGCGGCGGTCTGCTGCAGACCCAGCACATCCCCGGCAACGCCAGCACCGTCAACCCGGACACTCTGGCCGGCTGCGCCAACCCGACCCTCAACGCGGCGGGCCAGCTCACCATCCTGGACAGCGCCCCGCTGCCCAGTGAGTGCGACGCCAAGGGCACCGCGCTGGACTGCAAGATCGTCAACGGCAAGCCGACCAGCGGCTCCGGCAGCACCGGCGGCTCCACCTCCGGCGGCGCGGCCACCGGCGGTTCCGGCGGCACCGGCGGCGCGGCCTCGGGCGGCGCGGCGACCGGCGGTTCCGGCGGC
>NZ_JAIY01000004.1:740069-760436 GCF_000710405.2 Kitasatospora sp. MBT66
CGGGGCCGGCACCACGGGCGGCACCGGCGGTGACGGCGGCGCCGTGGCGACCGACCCCAACGCCCCGGCCGCCGGCACCGACCCGAACGCGCCGGCCGACGGGACCGACGGCCAGGGCGTCGAGGAGGTCGTCGACCCGCAGACCGGCCAGGTGGTCGCACGCGGCCGCGGCAGCGGCACCGCCACCGAGGTGGCCGCCGACGTGGTCGAGGTCGCGGGCCGCCCGGAGGACTGGACCCTGAGCACGCTGACCGCGCTCGAACTGCTCGCCGTCGTCATCGTCCCGCCGCTGCTCGGCCGCCGGCTGCTGCGCCGGCGCTCGCAGACGGGCGGCCGGTCATGACGGCGCCCGCCCTGGAGAAGCCCGCGCCGTCCCCGGCGGACGCGGCACCGCCCGCCGCCCCGGCCCCGGAGTCCGCTCCGGCCGGGTCGGACGGCTCCGGCCGGACCGCCAAGCGGATCAGGTTCCTGCAGGCGGCCTGGGCGGTGAGCCTGCTCGCGGCGCTCACCATGGGCTTCGTCGGTTACCTGTTCACGCTGTCGCACGTCCAGCAGAAGCACTTCCAGTCCACCGCCTACAAGTCCTTCCGGGACCAGCTCGGCAAGGCGACCGCCCCGACTGGCAAGGCCGCCGACGGCTCCCCCGTCGCGCTGCTGGACATCCCGGCGATCGGGCTGCACCAGGTGGTCGTGGTGGAGGGCACCACTGGCCGGGACCTCATGCGCGGCCCCGGCCACCGCCGGGACACCGCGCTGCCCGGGCAGACCGGGGTGGCGGTGCTGTTCGGCCGGGGGGCGACCTTCGGGGCGCCGTTCGGCGAGCTGAACAAGCTGCGGGTCGGCGACCGGATCGAGGCCACCACCGGCCAGGGCAAGTTCACCTACACCGTCAATGTGTACGGCGACCAGGACCACCCGATCGTCGACCCGGTCCGCAACCGGCTGGTGCTGGTGACCAGCGACTCCAACTGGATCCCGGAGTCGACGGTGATGATCGGGGCCCGGCTGGACGGCGACCCGGTGGTCAACCCCGGCGGACGCCCCGCCACCGTGCCGTACGACAAGGCGCTGGCCGCCGACAAGGGCGCGCTGGCCGCGCTGCAGCTGTGGACGCTGGGACTGCTCGGCGCGGTGGTCGCCGTCGTCGTGCTGGCCCGGTACTGGCACCGCTCGGCCGCCTACCTCAGCCTCGCGCCGGTCGTCGGCGCGCTGCTCTGGGCGGTCTACGAGAACGCCGCCGCCCTGCTGCCCAATCTCTACTGACGCGCGCCCGGAGGACCGTACCGATGACGGATGCACCGATGACCGACGTACCGCCCAGCCACGGGCCGGGCGACCCGGCCGAGACCACGATCACCCTGCCCGCCGTCCCCGCGGGCGCCGACTACGTCGGACACGACGGGCAGCAGCTGCTCTACCCGCAGGACGCGCACTACCAGGGCTACCCCGAGGAGTCCGTGCTGGCCGGGCTGGAGACCCGCGAGGTCTCCGCCTGGTTCGGCGCCCGCAAGGTGCTGGAGCGGGTCTCGCTGACCATGCCGGCCGGCGAGGTGACGGCCCTGATCGGACCGTCCGGCTGCGGCAAGTCGACCTATCTGCGGATCCTCAACCGGATGCACGAGATGGTCCGCGGCGCCGCGCTCTCCGGCGAGGTGCTGCTGGACGGCGACGACGTCTACCGCCCCGGCCGCCGTCCGGCCGAGGTGCGCCGCCGCATCGGCATGGTGTTCCAGCGGCCCAACCCGTTCCCGGCGATGTCCATCAAGGACAACGTCGCCAGCGGGCTCAAGCTCGCCGGCATCAAGGTCACCAGGGACGAGCGCGAGCACCTGGTGGAGACCAGCCTGCGCCAGGCCGGCCTCTGGGACGAGGTGGCCGGCCGGCTGGAGGCCCCGGGCGGCTCGCTCTCCGGCGGCCAGCAGCAGCGGCTGTGCATCGCGCGGTCGCTGGCCGTCTCGCCGGACATCCTGCTGATGGACGAGCCGTGCTCGGCGCTCGACCCGACCTCCACCCGGCGGGTCGAGGAGACCATCGCGGAGCTGCGCGGTCAGCTCACCATCGTGATCGTCACCCACAACATGCAGCAGGCCCAGCGCGTCTCGCAGAGCTGCGCGTTCTTCCTGGCCACCCACGACACCCCGGGCCGGATCGTCGAGCACGGGCCGACCGAGCAGGTCTTCCACCACCCGCGCGACCAGCGGACCTCGGACTACGTCAACGGCCGCTTCGGGTAACCGGCGGCCCCGCTCGCTCGCCCGCCCGCTCGCCCGCTCGGCTACTCGTCGCCGCGGTGCCGGAGGATCTCCTCCAGCACCGCGGCGACGCCGTCCTGCTCGTTGCTCACCGTGTGCAGCGCCACCGCCGCCAGCACCTGCGGATGGGCGTTGGCGACGGCGTACGCGGTACCCGCCCAGGCCAGCATCTCCAGGTCGTTCGGCATGTCGCCGAAGGCCACCACCTCGTCCCGGCCGATCCCCCGCCCGGCGCACCAACGGGCCAGCGTGCTGGCCTTGGTGACGCCGGGCGCGCTGATCTCCAGCAGCGGGATCGGCGCCGAGCGGGTGATCTCGGCGAGGTCCCCGGCGGCCTCCCTGGCCTCGCCGAGCAGCTTGTCCGGGTCCAGGTCCGGGTGCTTGGCGAGCAGCTTGAACAGCCCGCGCACCGGCCCGCCCTCGCCCAGCAGCCGCTCCGCCGGACCGACCGGGTGGTTCTCGTCCTGCCCCCACATCCGGACCTCGTACCCGGGCTCGCGGGCGAACCCGGCCGGGTACTCGAAGGCGAACGCGATGCCCGGCAGCTTGGCCCGCAGCCGCCCGACCACCGCGAGCGCCTCCGCCTCCCCCAGCGGGAACGACTCCAGCAGCTCGCCGCGGTGCACGTCCACCACGGCGCCGCCGTTCGAGCAGATCGCCACCCCGTGGCCGCCGATGTGCGCGCTCACCTGCTGCATCCAGCGCGGCGGACGGCCGGTCACGAACACCACCTGGATCCCGGCCGCCTCGGCGGCGGCCAGGGCGGCGGCGGTGCGCCCGGTGACGGTGCCGCCGGAGCAGAGCAGGGTGCCGTCCAGGTCGGTGGCGATCAGCCGGATCGGGGGAGCGGTGCGCGGTGTGGTCACCGACCCATCTTCGCCCACGCACCGCCGACCGGTCACCGGGGCGGTCGGCCCGGCCCCGGATCGATCTTTGCGGCACGTTTCGGCCCCGGCCGCACCGGTTTCCGGCCGATCACCCCGCCCCCGGGGTGTCCCACCGCCCCCGACCGGGCAGGACTCCCCTCGGCCACCCCGTCGGCAGGAAGAGCCATGCCAACTCGCCAGGTCCGAGACGAGAGCCCCCCGACCGCCCCCGAGGACGCCCCGCCGCCCTCCCGCGAGCCGGTCCTGATCGGCGACATCCTCTTCGACACCCTCGCCGAGCTCGCCCGCCGCACCACCCCGACCCACCCCGTCCGCCTCCCCGCCCAGCGGCCGCACCCCTGAGGCAGGGGCCCGGTGCGGTCGGCGTCACCGCGTTCGGCCAGGTCCGGCTCAGATCGCGATGAGCCGGACCCGGTCGCCGCAGAGCCTGGCCATGTCGTCGACGTCCGAGGTGAGCATGGCCACCGGCCCCGGCTGGCGGAGGGCCATCTCGGCGACGGTAGCGTCGATGGCGTACTTGTGGCCGTGCAGACCGGCCTGCTTGAGCAGTGCCGCGGAGGCCCTGGCGGCATGCTCGGTCACCGGCTCGATCCTGACCTGTGAGAGGACCCAGTTCAGTCGGGCGGTGTTCGCTTTGGCGTGCGAGATCTCCACGATGGTGTTGGCGCCGATCACGAGACCGGCTGCCATCGAGTGGAACGCGCTGATCATCGCGAGCACCGCACGGTCCTGCGAGATCCAGGCGGACATCCCCTGGGAGTCCAGTACGACGGTCTCGATGCGCTCGCTCACGCGGCGGCCGCTCCGCTGCCGGATTCGGACGAACCGAAGATCCTTGCGTGCGCGGCTGTGAGTTCCTCCTCCGTGAACGCGCCGTGCTCCTCCTCGTACCGGCGCAGCTCGTCACCGAGCAGTTGATGCCTGATCTGTCGGGCGACCGCCTCGGCGACGTAGCCGGAGACGTTGTCCGTGAGCTTTTTCAGCTCGGCCACCTGCTCGGTGGGCAGGGTGACGGTGATCCGCGTGGTGGCTGCCATAGGGCAAGCATACCGCCGGTATGCACGTCCCGGTGGTGCGAGAGACAGCAGGCGGCCCCGCCCGCCGGCGCGGGCGGGGCCACCGGTTCAGGGGGCGAGGCGCTTCAGCGCCGCGGTGGTGATGCCTTCGACCGAGGCTGCGGGGCCGGTGAGCTCGACGAGGGCGACCCGGGTGCCGCTGCGCAGGACGGCGACCCCGCCACTGGCGGCGCCGTCGCCGTTGTAGGACGGGTACCAGTGGGCGGTGCCGCCGGCGGCGGTCAGGGTGTGGGCCGCGCCGTAGTACCAGTGGCCGGCGGGCTCGTGCTGGCAGTCCTGGACGAGCGCGACGAGCTGCTGCTCCCAGCCGGCGGCCACGGGCCCGGTGGGGGCGCTCGCGGCCGACTCGATCAGCAGGCCCTCGGTGGCGAAGGTCCAGGTCACGGAGGCGTACGCGGTGGCCCGGCCCTTGGTCAGGTCGTGCATCGTCTCCTCGCCGGAGCACGCGGACAGCCCCTGGCGACCGGTCAGCGCGACGGTCGCGCCGACCGGGTGCAGGCCCTGCTGGACCTGGTCCTCGCTCTGGACGAGGGCGGCGGAGCCGAGTCCGGTCGCGGTGGCCGTGACGGCGGCAGGCCGGGCGGCGACCGCCGTGCTGGGCGCGGCCCCGTCGGCGGTGGCCGACCGGGCGCCGACGACGCCGACCGCGGCCAGTGCGGCGGCGAGGCAGGCCGCGGCGGCGACCCGGTTGCGGCGGACGGACTTCTGCTGGACGGCCCGGTTCTCGGTCATCTGGTCCCCCTGCTGGTCGGGACGCCTGCTGCGTCCTCGTACAACCGGGGAGATGCCGCCGGAGGACGGAAAGTCGGATCCCCGGCCGGCTGTTTCACAGCCGTGACAGAGCGGTCCTGACGACGCGGTCCATCGCGGCCGTCCCCAGGCAGGTGTGGACCTCCAGCACCCCGTAGTGAGTCCCGCTGCGCAGTACGGCGACGCCGCCGCAGGGCTCCTCGCCCAGCGGCGCCCGGCCGGTGGTGTTGAGGAGTCCCTCGTAGGTGCCCATCCAGCTCGCGGTGACGTCCGGGGCGAACCGCACCGTCGTGGTGTCTCCGTAGACCCAGTGCCCCGGCGGCTGCTTCTGGCAGGTCACCTGTTCCTGCAGCAGCCGTTCGGTGAAGTCCTGCGCCAGGGAAGGGCTCGGGGCCTCGGCGGCGACCTCGCGGGCGACCTGGTCGACAAGCTCGGTCGCCCACGTGGGGTCGTCCGGGTCGGTGCGGAGGCTGGTCGTCAGTCCGCGGAAGTGGGCACCTGGCACGCCGAGGGTCTGGGTGAGGGTCTTCTCGCCGGTGCAGGCCGGGTTGGCGTAGGTCCCGTCGCCGTACCGGTCGGTGACGTGGATCCGCGCGGTGGCGACCTCCGGGCGGAACGCCACGGCTTCCAGGAGGTTCGCGGTCGTCACGGGCCCGGGCGTGCCGGGAGCATCGGTCGGCGAGGCAGAAGCGGGGACAGGAGCGGAGCCGGGCGTCGTCGTCGCGGGAGCGGACCGCCCGGCCGCGTGCGCGGTGCCCCCGCCGGGCGGCGGCAGGACGAACCGGCCGGTCGCCAGCCCGAGCACGGCGGCCGCCACCAGGGCGGCGACGGCGGACCGGGTCCGGACCACGGCGTGGCCGCCGACGCCCGCCGCGGGACCGCCGTTCACGGACCGGTGACCAGGCGTTCGCGCATGAAGCGGCGGGCCTTCTGGATCCGGTCCTTGACCGTGCCCATCGGGGTGTCCAACTGCTCGGCCACCTGGGCGTAGGTCAGGTCGCCCAGGTCGCGCAGCACGAAGGACTCCACCAGCGCGGGGTGCTGCTGCTCCAGCGCGGCCAGCGCCTCCATCACGTCGAGCCTGGTCCCGGCGATGACGCTGGTGGTGCGCGGGTCGACATGCTCGGGGAGGTCGGCGTGGCTGTCCTCGGCGCGCCGGCGCATCGAGCGGTAGGTGGACCGGGCGGCGTTCGAGGCGATCACGGTCACCCAGCCCTGGAAGGAGCCCCGGCCGTCGTACTTGCCCAGGTGCGTGCTGATGGACAGCAGCGCGTCCTGCGCGGCCTCCTCCGCGTCGGCGTGGTGGGGCAGGAAGCGCGAGCAGCGGCGCAGCACCACCGGCCGCAGCTTGGCCAGCAGGTACTCCATCGCCCCCGGGTCGCCCGCCCGGGCGGCCGCCACGAGCCGTTCCGGCTCACCTTCCTCGAACACCCGGATCCCCCGTTCCGTCCCGCCCGGTATCGCGTCCGCCGAAGAGGAGTTCCGCACTCCCCCCGACTCCGGCAGAATGCTGCCACATGCGCAAGCTCGGCCGTTACCTCCTGCTGGAGCGGCTCGGGGCCGGCTCCTTCGCCACGGTCTGGAAGGCCTACGACCCGGAGCTCGACACCGAGGTCGCGGTGAAGGTGCTGGCCGAGAACTGGGCCGCCAACGCCGATGTGCGCGAGCGGTTCCTGGCGGAGGCGCGACTGCTGCGCCGGATCGCCAGCCCGCGGGTGGTCCGGGTGCACGACGTCGGGGTGCAGGAGGACCGGCCCTACTTCGTCATGGACCTCGTACGCGGCGGCACCCTGGCGGACCGGGTCGGGCAGTGCGAGCCGCGGGAGGCCCTGCGGCTGGCCGCGGAGGCGGCCCACGCGGTCCAGGTCCTGCACGAGGCGGGTGTGGTGCACCGCGACGTCAAGCCGTCCAACCTGCTGCTCGCCACCGACCCCGCGCCCGCCGCGGTGCTGGTGGCGGACCTGGGCAGCGCGAAGCAGCTGGCCGACGCGTCCGGGCTGACGGTGACCACCGGCACGCCCGCGTACATGGCGCCGGAACAGGCCTTCCAGACCGGCGGGTTCGACGGCAGGGCCGACGTGTACGCGCTGGCCGTGGTGGCGTACGAGCTGCTGACCGGTCAGAAGCCGTTCGGCCCGGGCGGGCGCGCCACGGCCATGATGACCGACCGGCCGACCGCCTCGACGCTGCCGGAGCTCCCGGCCGGGGCGGAGCTCCCCCCGCACGTCGCCCTGCTGCTGCGGGCCGCGATGTCCGTCGAGCCGGCGGACCGGCCGCCGACCGCCCGGGCCTTCGCGGACGCGCTGCTGGCTCCGGCCCCGCAGCCCCGGCCCCCGGAGGAGGGCCGCGGGTGGCCGACCCCGCGCACGGTCCGGCTGACCCCGCGCGCGGTCTGGCTGGCGTCCGGCGCGGTGTTCACGGCGACGACCCTGCTGAGCTGGCTGCGGCGCTGAGTCCGACGGGGGGCGGTCCGCACCGGCGGTCGTGTCCTGGAGCGGAATCCGGCCGCGAACGCGTGAAGGCCCCCGGGACCGATCTCCGGAAGGACCGCGCACGAGCGGCCTTCAGGGCATACCGGGTACCGAGGACGCGTCGGCTGTATCGCTCAGCCCAGCTTGGCCAGGCCCTCGGTGGCGATCTTCTCGAAGACGACCAGGTCGTTCTCGAAGATCGAGTCCGGGACCGGCCAGTGGATCACCAGCTCGGTGATGCCCAGCTCCCGGTACCGTCCCGCCCAGTCCACGAACGCGTCCACCGACAGCAGCGGCTTCTCCGCGGTCGAGCCCTGTAGCAGCACCTTCTCCAGCTCGCCGACGTCCCGTCCCCGTGCCTCGCAGGCCGCCGTCAGTTTCTCGATCTGCTTGGCGATCACCTCGGGCGCCTGCTCCACCGGCACGTCCGCCGGCCCGCGCGGGTCCCCGTACGTCACCCAGCCCTGCCCGTACTCCGCCGCCAGCCCCAGCCCGCGCGGACCGGTCGCCGCGACGTAGAACGGCACCCGCGGCGTCTGCACGCACCCGGGGACGTTCCGCGCCTCCACCGCCGAGTAGTACCTGCCCTCGCGGGTCGTGGCGTCGCTGGTCAGCAGCTCGTCCAGCAGCGGCAGGAACTCCCCGAACCGGTCCGCCCGCTCCTTCGGCGACCACGCCTCCTGCCCCGTCGCCGTCGCGTCGAAGCCCGTCCCGCCGGCCCCGATGCCCAGCGTGACCCGCCCGCCGGACACGTCGTCCAGCGTGATCAGTTCCTTCGCCAGCGTTACCGGGTGGCGAAAGTTCGGCGAGGTTACGAGCGTTCCCAGCCGGATCCCCTCGGTGGCCGTGGCCGCTGCCGTCAGGGTCGGGATCGACCCGAACCACGGCTCGTCCCGGAACGACCGCCAGGAGAGGTGGTCGTAGGTGTAGGCGGCATGGAAGCCGAGCTCCTCGGCTCGTCGCCAGATCTTCTGTCCCTCGCCCCATCGGTGGATGGGGAGGATCACGGTACTCAGACGCATGCCATCGACCCTAGTCGGACGTGCTTGCGGACGCCGAGTACCGGGCCTCAGGCGGTGGCGTGTGTACGCCGTCCACCAGCCGTCGTGGAGCGCAGGGCCCTGACACGTGCGGCACCTGCAGTCGCTGCATCCGCTTCCCCGCGACCCGTGGTGGGTCGGGGTGCGGGGCCCGCGCAGGGGCGGAGCTTCGTCGTGTTGTGCGGCAGCCCAACCCCGCAGTGCCGACCTCAGGTCGGAAAGGGCTCCATATCCAGGATGTCCGGGCGGGTGTCAGTGGTCCGGGGGAGTGGAGCGGGTGTAGCGCGAGGCGAGTCGGCGCAGGTGTGCGACCAGCTCCGGCGGATCGGTGACGTCGAAGTCGAAGTCGAGCATGCCCAGGTGGACGGCGAGGCTCTGCACCGTGTCGGCGCCGGTGGTCAACAGGCACCTGCTCGCGTCGACGGCCTCCACCGACCCGACCGCGGGGTTGATCCGTTCGATCACCGCCGCCGCCGGCGCGTGGACCTCCACCCGCGCGTGGTAGCGCCAGGCGGCGCCCGACACCCGGCGGGCGACGTACGAGGCCGCGTCGCCGCCGGGCAGCTCGCGCGGGGCGAAGCGCGGCCCGGCCGGGGTGCGGGGCCGGATCCGGTCGACCCTGAACGTTCGCCAGTCCTCGCGTTCGACGTCCCATGCCACCAGGTACCAGCGCTGTCCCCAGTTCACCGCCCGGTAGGGCTCCACGATCCGGAGGGTGGAGGAGCCGCCGTGGTCCAGGTAGTCGAAGTGCAGCCGTTCCCGGTCGCGGCAGGCGGACACCAGCGTGGTCAGCACCTCCGCCGAGACGGCCGGCGCGGGACGGTCGGCGGGCACGGTCACGGTGTACGCCTGGAGCGCCCGCACCCGTCGACGCAGCCGTGAGGGCAGCACCTGCTCCAGCTTCGCCAGCGCTCGCAGCGCGTCCTCCTCGGTGCCCGGGACGGCGCCCTGCGCGGCGGTGCGCAGCGCGACCGTCACCGCGACGGCCTCCTCGTCGTCCAGGAGCAGCGGGGGCAGCACCGCCCCGGCGCCCAGCCGGTACCCGCCGGTGGATCCGCGCGTGGCGTCCACGGGATAGCCGAGCTCGCGCAGCCGGTCGATGTCGTTGCGGACGGTGCGCCCGCTCACCCCCAGACGCTCGGCCAGTTCGGAGCCCGGCCAGGTGCGCGGGGTCTGCAGGAGGGCGAGCAGGCGCAGCAGTCGTGCGGAAGTGTCCAACATGAGACTCAGCCTGATTGCTCATTAGGAAGCTGTCGTGCCTGTATTGAGAATACTGTTTCACCCATGGAGATCACCAGCAGCACCGACACCCGGATCCGCCCGTACCGCATCGACATCGCGCAGGAGGAGCTCGACGACCTGCGCCAGCGGCTGGCCCGCACCCGCTGGGGCAGCGAGATCCCCGGCGCCGGTTGGGGCCGGGGAGTACCTGCCGACTACCTCAAGGCCCTGGCCTGGTACTGGGCGGAGGGCTTCGACTGGCGCGAGGCGGAGGCGGAACTCAACGAGTTCCCCCAGTTCACCACTGAGATCGACGGCCAGAACGTGCACTTCCTGCACGTGCGCTCGCAGAACCCGGCGGCCCGGCCGCTGCTCCTGCTGCACGACTGGCCCTGCTCGTTCGTGCAGTTCGTCGAGGTGATCCGGCCGCTGACGGAGGATTTCCACGTCATCGTGACCTCGACCCCCGGCACCGGCTTCTCCGGTCCGCTCGGCGAGGCCGGGTGGAACACCGGCCGCATCGCGGGCGCGTTCACCGAGCTGATGAGCCGGCTCGGCTACGCCTCCTACGGCGTCCAGGGGACGGGCGGTGGCGCCTGGATCGCCGCAGAGATGGGGCGCCAGGCACCCGAGCGGGTTGTCGGCATCCACGTCAATGGCCTGATCACCTTCCCCTCCGGGGACCCGGCCGAGTTCGAGGGCCTCACCGCCGCCGAGCAGGAGCGCCTGGCCCGGCTGGAGGACTTCCAGCAGGACAAGATGGGCTTCAATGCCATCCAGTCCACCCGCCCGCAGACCCTTTCCTATGGCCTGCACGATTCGCCGGTCGGCCAACTCGCCTGGATCATCGAGAAGTTCAAGGAGTGGACCGACCCGGCCGCCGAACTGCCCGAGGACGCGGTGGGCCGCGACCGCCTGCTGACCAACGTCAGCGTCTACTGGTTCAGCGGCACGGCTGGCTCCTCGGCGAATCTCTACTACGAGGCCGGCCACGACGCGAGTGCCTGGGCTCCCAAGCCGCGCGGCACCGTGCCCACCGGTGTCGCTGTCGCCCTGCACACCGATGTCGCCATCCGCCGCTTCGCCGAGCGGGACCACAACATCACCCACTGGACCGAACTGGAGCGCGGCGGAAACTTCCTGGCGCTCGAACAGCCCCAGGCCTTCGTCGCGGATGTCCGCACCTTCTTCGGCACCCTCGCCGGCTGACACCCCGTCGGCCCGCCCCCGGCCGCCCGGATGCCCGTACAGGTGAAGGGTGCCCCGCTTTCCCGGGGCCGGCCCGAAACGGCACAGTGCCGCGCCGGGGGCCGTCGGAGTGCCCTGGTCCCGCGCCGCATGATCGGCCGTACACGCACAGCTCGCACGGCGGAAGGTGAACAGATGAGAGCCAGGATCGGGTACGCGGCATGGATCGTGGGCGTGGCGCAGTTCTTCGCCGTTCACAAGATCGCCGAATTGGCATGGGCCAGGCCCTACAGCTGGGCACACAACAACATCAGCGACCTGGGGAACGCCCTGTGCGCCTTGCAGCCGGAGCCTGAGCCGCGCTACATCTGTTCCCCCCAGCACGCTCTGATGAATGGTTCATTCGTCACCCTGGGAGTGCTGCTCGTCCTCGGCGTCATCCTGACCGCCGGTGTCCTGTGGCGCAGGAACCGGACCGCCGCTACGGCCCGCGTCCTGCTCGCCGGCGCGGGCGCGGGATTCGCGCTGGTCGGCCTGGCTCCCGCGGACACCAACGAGAACCAGCACGTCCTGGGCGCCCTCCTCATCATGGCAACAGGCAACATCGGCCTCGTTCTCACAGGCTTCGGCCTGTCGCAACGCATACCGTCCGCTCTGCGATGGGGCTCCACCGCACTGGGAGCCACCGCCCTTGCGGCCCTGGGACTGTTCTTCTCCCACCAGTACGCCGGCCTCGGCATGGGAGGCACGGAACGGGCCGCCGCATTCCCCCTCCTGCTCTGGACACTGATTGCCGGCGTGCGCGGCCTGATCACCGGCCGGACGGACAGATCGCAGACGACACCAACAGCGCACCTCGGCCGCGCCGGTTGATCCGCCCGAGCGAGAACCGGCCGGCCCCGGAACGCGCCTTCCGAGCCCTCTCCGTTCATTCGGCTGGACGCCTTCGTGGACCGGGCCGGGAGTTGGGGATCACCGAGCTGGTGGTGCACTGGCCGGTGCCGGACTCGATCTTCGCCAACGACCTGGCGGTGTTCGAGCGGATCGCCACCGAGGGCCTCGCCCAGCTGGGCTGAGGGGTGCGGCGCGCGGGCGGTGCCGGGCCGCCCGCGGCCGTGGTCCCGAGGAGCCGGCCCCTAGGGGACGGGCGGGGCGGTGTCATCCCGGAGTTGCAGGCGGGCTCGTCATCGCAGCCCATGTTCACAAGGGCACACGCGCACTACGTTGAGCCTGTGTCCACTGTCATCAAGACGGACGGCCTCACCAAGAGGTTCCCCCGGGTGACTGCCCTCGATCAGCTGACCGTTGAGGTCGAGCCCGGGGTGGTCGGTCTGGTGGGAGCCAATGGCGCCGGCAAGTCCACACTCATCAAGATCCTGCTGGGGCTCTCCCCGGCGACCTCCGGGACCGGGCGGGTGCTCGGGCTGGACATCGCCACCCAGGGGTCGGCGATCCGTGAGCAGGTCGGCTACATGCCGGAGCACGACTGCCTGCCGCCGGACGTCTCGGCCACCGAGTTCGTGGTCCACATGGCGCGGATGGCCGGGCTGCCGGCCGCCGCCGCCAGGGAGCGGACGGCGGACACGCTGCGGCACGTCGGCCTGTACGAGGAGCGGTACCGCCCGATGGGCGGCTACTCGACCGGTATGAAGCAGCGGGTGAAGCTGGCGCAGGCGCTGGTGCACGACCCGAAGCTGGTGCTGCTCGACGAGCCGACCAACGGGCTGGACCCGGTCGGCCGGGACGACATGCTGGCGCTGATCCGCCGCGTGTACAGCGACTTCGGCATCTCGGTGCTGGTCACCACCCACCTGCTGGGCGAGCTGGAGCGCACCTGCGACCACCTGGTGGTCATCGACGGCGGCAAGCTGCTGCGCTCCTCGTCGACCGCCTCCTTCACCGGCGCGACGGCCACCCTGGCGGTCGAGGTGACGGACCACCCGGAGGACCACGGCCTGGACGCGAGCGCCGCGGTGCGCACGCGGCTGGTGGCGGCGGGCCTGTCGGTGGAGACGGAGGGGCCGCGGATCCTGCTGGTCCGGCTGGCGGGCGACGAGACCTACGACGCCATCCGGGACGCGGTCGCGGGGCTCGGTCTCGGCCTGGTCCGGCTGGAGCAGCGGCGGCACCGGGTCGCGGAGCTGTTCACCGCGAACGCGGACGGCGCCGAGAGCAGTGCCAGCACCGACAGCACCCGGACCACGGAGAACGAGGGGAGTACCGCAGATGTCGCTGCCTCCTGAGTTCCGCCCGGCCGACACCGGCGTCATCCACGACATCGGCTACCGCGGCTACACCGGGCCCCGGCTCGGCCGGGGCTACGCCGCCCGCTCGCTGTTCACCCAGAGCCTGCGCGCCGCGTACGGCCTCGGGCGGTCCGGCAAGTCCAAGGTGCTGCCGATGCTGGTGCTGGGCGTGGCCACCGTGCCCGCCCTGATCATCGTCGCGGTCGCCGTGGTCACCGGGGTCGACAAGCTGCCGGTGGACTACGCCCAGTACCTGAGCGCGATCGGGCTGGTCGTCTCGATCTTCCTGGCCTCGCAGGCGCCGGTGCTGTTCTCCCGGGACCTGCGCCACCACACCGTGCCGCTGTACTTCTCCCGGCCGATCACCCGCACCGACTACGTCCGGGCCAAGTTCGGGGCGATGGCCTGCGCCCAACTGCTGCTGATGCTCGCGCCGCTGCTGGTGCTCTACATCGGCTCGCTGCTGGTCGGGCTGAAGTTCGGGGACCAGACCGCGCACTTCTTCTACGGTCTGACGGCCGCCGTGCTGTACGCCCTGGTGCCGACCTCGGTCGCGGTGGTGATCGCCGCCACCACGCCGCGGCGGGGCTTCGGGGTGGCCGCGATCATGGGCTACCTGGCGGTGACCACCGCGGTGGTCGGGGTCGTGGTGGGGCTGGCCACCACCACGGTCGGCTTCGACGAGCCGCTGCCGACCTACCCGCAGTGGGCGGTGCTGCTGTCGCCGGGCGGGCTGGTGGAGAGCCTGACCAACGAGCTGTTCGACCTCGGCACCGGCCCGGAGCGGATGCACGCTCCGGGCGGGCTCGGCCTGCTGGTGTTCACCCTGGTCGCCGTCGCGATGGTGGCCGGCTCGTACCGGCTGCTGCTGCGCCGCTACCGAAGCATTTGAATCTTTCGAGCGTTTGAGAGGGCGTCATGGCCACCATCACCATCGACAAGGTCTCCCGCTGGTTCGGGAACGTGGTCGCCGTCAACGACGTCAGCATGTCGATCGGCCCCGGCATCACGGGCCTGCTCGGCCCGAACGGCGCCGGCAAGTCGACCCTCATCCACATGATGAGCGGCTTCCTGGCACCGTCCACCGGCACGGTCACCCTGGACGGCGCGCCGATCTGGCGCAACCAGGAGGTGTACCGGCAGATCGGCCTGGTCCCCGAGCGGGAGTCGATGTACGACTACCTGACCGGCTGGGAGTTCGTGCTCGCCAACGCCGAGCTGCACGGCCTGCCCCACCCGGGCGCCGCCGCCCGCAAGGCGCTCGCCCTGGTCGAGATGGAGTACGCCCAGGAGCGGCGCACCGGCACCTACTCCAAGGGCATGAAGCAGCGGGTCAAGATGGCCTCGGCGCTGGTCCACGACCCGGCGGTGCTGCTGCTCGACGAGCCGTTCAACGGCATGGACCCGCGCCAGCGGCTCCAGCTGATGGACCTGCTGCGGCGGTTCGGCGCGGACGGCCGGACGGTGCTGTTCTCCTCGCACATCCTGGAGGAGGTCGAGCAGCTGGCCCGGCACATCGAGGTGGTGGTGGCCGGCCGGCACGCGGCGTCCGGGGACTTCCGCAAGATCCGCCGGCTGATGACCGACCGCCCGCACCGCTACCTGGTCCGCTCCAGCGACGACCGCAAGCTCGCGTCGGCGCTGATCGCCGACCCCTCGACGGCCGGCATCGAGCTGGACTGGCAGGAGAAGGCACTGCGGATCCAGGCGGTGAACTTCCAGGGCTTCACCACCCTGCTGCCGCAGGTCGCCCAGCGGGCCGGTATCCGGCTGTACACCGTGGCCCCGGCGGACGAGTCGCTGGAGAGCGTGTTCTCCTACCTCGTCTCCGCGTAACCCCGGCACCCGGCACCCGGCCCCCGGGCCGCCGATGCCGCCGCCCGCCGACCGGCACCCCTCACCAGGACCAGGAACCCCAGGAAGGCCGACCCACCATGAACCCGACCGTCGCCAGGCTGACGCTGCGCGGCCTGCTCGGCCGCCGCCGCGGCTTGCTGCTGCTGGTGGTCCCCGTCCTGCTGCTGCTCGTCTCGGCGTTCGCCGCCGCGTCCAGCGGGAACCACCACGACCTGGTCGTCGACATCCTCGGCAAGCTCGGTCTGGGGACCCTGCTGCCGATCCTCGGACTGGTCGTCGGCACCGGCGCCATCGCCACCGAGATCGACGACGGCTCGATCGTCTACCTGCTCGCCAAGCCGCTGCCGCGCTGGAAGATCATCACCACCAAGCTGACGGTGGCGATCGGCATCACCTGGGCCTTCTCGGCGGTGCCGATGCTGCTGTCCGGGTTGCTGATGTACGGCACCAAGGAGGGCCTGGCGCTCGCCTACACGGCCGCCGCGCTGGTCGCCGGGGCCGCGTACAGCGCGCTGTTCCTGCTGCTCGGCGTGGTGACCCGGCACGCGGTGGTGGCCGGGCTGGCGTACGCGCTGGTGTGGGAGTCGGTGATCGGCAACTTCGTCGAGGGCGCCCGCAAGCTGAGCATCCAGCAGTGGGGGATGGCGGTGGCCGAGTCGGTGGCCGCCGAGGGCTCGCTCACCTCGGTGGTCTCGCTCGGCGCGGCCGTCGTGCTGCTGCTGGTGGTCGCGGTGGCGGCGACCGTGCTCGCCTCGGTGAAGCTGGCCGGGCTCACCCTGGCCTCGGAGGAGTAGGACACCTCCCGGAGCACACGTACGAACGGCCCGCACGGCTCACCGAGCCCTGCGGGCCGTTCCGTCCGCGTCAGAGGGTGCGGTCCCGCCCGGCGCCCCAGCCGGCGACGGCGACCACGCCGGTCAGGACCAGCATCAGCGCCAGCACCGTGGTCCAGCCGCCGGTCGCCTGGCGCAGCGCGCCCGCCCCGACCGGTCCGGCCGCCGCGACCAGGTAGCCGACCGCCTGCGACATCCCGCCCAGCTGGGCGGCGCCGGCGGCGCTGTCGGTCCGCAGCACGATGAACGCCAGGCCGAGGCCGAGCGAACCGCCCTGGGCGACGCCGAGGATGACGGCCGCCACCCAGGCGCCGGGCACCGGGGCGATCAGCAGGACGGCGATGCCGACCGCGTTGAGCAGGGCCATCGCGACGGCGAGCGCCCGCTGGTTGGTCATCCGCCCGGCGAACAGCGGCACCAGGAAGGCGCCGGCCACCTGGACCAGGTTGGAGAAGGCGAAGACCAGACCGGCCTCGCCGCGGTCCATCCCGTGGTCGGCCAGGATCGTCGGCATCCACGCGACCAGGGTGTAGACCAGCAGCGACGAGATGCCCATGAACAGGCTGATCTGCCAGGCCAGCGGCGAGCGCCAGATCCCCTGGATCGGCCGGACCGGGGCGACCGGCGGGTTGGTCACACCGACGGCACCGACGGCACCGACGGCACCCGCGCCGTCCCGGGCCGCCCGGGCCGCCCGGGCCCGCAGCACCTGCGGCAGCCAGGCCACCGCCGCGACCAGCGCGAGCAGCGACCAGGCGCCGAGCGAGGCCTCCCAGCCACCGCCGAGCGCGTGCTCCAGCGGCACCGACAGACCGGCCGCCATGGTCGCGCCGACCAGCATGGTGGTCGAGTAGACGCCGGTCATCGCGGCGGCCCGGTCCGGGAACTCGCGCTTGACCAGTCCGGGCATCGAGACGTTCAGTACGGCGATCGCGACCCCGATCACCACGCACCCGGCGTACAGCGCCGCCACCGAGGGCAGCACCCGCAGCAGCACCCCGGCGCCGAGCACCAGCACCGCGCCCAGCACCACCCGCTCGGTGCCGAACCGCCGGGTCAGCCGGGGGGTGAGCGGCGCGCCGACGCCCTGGAAGAGCACCGGCACGGTGGTGATCAGTCCGCTCGCGGTGGCGGAGAGACCGAAGGAGCGCTGGATCTCGCCCACCATCGGCGACACCGCCGCCAGGCAGGCGCGCATGTTCAGGGCGACCAGCAGGATGCCGGTCAGCAGCAGCGCGGGGTGGGCGAGCCGGGAGCGGACGGGGAGCGGGACGGCGGTGGTGACAACCGGCTGCTGGGCACGGGTGACGGCCATGGGTGGTGCTCTTTCGTGGGATTCGGAGTGCGTCCGGGCAGGCGGACGGAACGGAAGGGGGGCCTCGGCCCGCTCACTTCCGGGCGGCGATGGCGGCGAGGAGCTGCTCGACGGCCGCGGTGGGTTCGGCGAGCAGCTCGCGACAGGCCCGTTCGGCCCGGTCCGGGTCGCCGCTCTCGATCGCGTCGACCAGTGCCGCGTGGGTCGCCACGACCACCTCGGGCATGTCGTGGTCGCCGAACGCCGTCCGCATCGACTCGCGCACCGAGGCGCCGAAGTAGCGGTACACCTCGGTCAGCGCCGGGTTGTGCGCGGCCTCGACGACGGCGGTGTGGAACTCCAGGTCGTGCTCGACGGTGGCCTCGCGGCCGGCCCGCTCGGGGTGCGAGGCGATCACCTCGGCCTCGCGGGCCAGCGCGGCCCGCATCCGGACGATGTCCTCGGGGGTGTGCCGCAGCGCCGCCAGCCGGGCGGCCTCGGCCTCCAGGGCGGCCCGGACCTCCAGGACGTCCCGCACGCCGGAGCGCTGCACCCCGCGCAGTACGGCGGCCGGGTCGCTGGTGGAGCGGACGAAGGTGCCCTCGCCCTGCCGGGAGACCAGCATGCCCGCGTGCACCAGCACCCGGATCGCCTCGCGGACGGTGTTCCGTCCGATGCCGAGGCGTTCGGCGAGCTCGTGCTCGGTCGGGATCCGCGAGCCGACCGGCCAGACGCCGCCGCTCAGCTGCTCCCGCAGCTGGTCGATCGCGGTGTCCACCAGGGAGCGCCGCCCGGCGGTCTGCAGCGTGTCGTTGCCGCTGTGCGCGCTGCTCATGGCGGGCTCCTCCCGGTCTGTCGGGCTCGGTGGTCGAGGTGTGGTGCGTCGGGGCGTGGCGGTCGAGCGCCCGGTGTGTCGAGGCTCGGTCGTCGGTCATCCTACAACCGCTTGCCCGGTCATCCTACAACTGGGGATGAACGGCCCGGGAACCGTCCGCGGCGGCCTGGCGTTCCTCCGGACGACCGGCGCTCCGGACCGCCCCGGAAGGATCCGGGAGGACGGGCCCGGTCCACACCCCCTGATGCGAGGAGAACGTCCGCATGGTGTTCAAGAAGCTGCTCGGTGCCCTGGGCGTCGGCGGTCCCGGTGTCGACACCGTCCTGAGCACGCCGGTCGTGCGGCCCGGCGGGACGATGGCCGGCACGGTCGAGCTGACCGGCGGGACGGTGGAGGCGGACATCCGGGGGATCACGCTGACCCTGGTCGCCCGGGTGGAGATCGAGCACGAGGACGGCGAGAGCACCGGCCTGTACCCGTTCGCGCGGTTCTCGGTCACCGCCCCGCTGAAGCTGGCGCCGGGCGAGAACCGCTCGATCCCGTTCTCCGTCCAGGTGCCGTGGGAGACCCCGGTCACCGCCGTCGCCGGGCAGCGCCTGCACGGCATGCAGCTCGGTGTGCGCACCGAGGTCGACATCGCGGGCGCGCTCGACAAGGGCGACTCGGACCCGCTGGAGGTCGAGCCGCTGCCGGTGCAGCACCGGATCCTGGAGACCCTGCTCCAGCTGGGCTTCCGGTTCCGCGCGGCGGACCTGGAGGCCGGGCACATCCGCGGCACCGGGCAGACCCTGCCCTTCTACCAGGAGATCGAGTACTCGGCGGCGCCGCAGTACGCGCACTCCTGCAACTCGCTGGAGGTCAGCTTCGTGACCACCCCGGACAAGGTCGAGGTGGTGCTGGAGGCGGACCGCCGGGGCGGCCTGTTCGGCGGCGGCGGGGACGTGATCCGCACCCATGTGGTCGGCCACGGCCAGGCGGACGAGGACCTCACGGCGCTGGTGGACGGCTGGATCCGCGCCGCGCTCTGAGGCCGCGCGGGACCGGTTCCGGTCGCGGCCCCGCTCCCGGTCCCGCTTGCGGGGCCGGGACCGCGCCGGTCCGGGGCCGGGGTCAGCCGTAGGAGACGTTGCTGCAGATGTCGTCGTCACCCGACCTGGCCTCGCTGACCACCTCGGTGGGCAGCGGGGCCGGGCTGCCGGCCGGGCCGGTGGCGGTCGGCGGGGCGGAGCCGCCCGCCGCGTAGTCCCGGCCGAGCCGCAGACTGATCCCGGCCGCCTGCCCCGGAGCCACCGCGGAGCCCGGGAACAGCGCGGCGACCTTCTCCGCGGCGGCCCGCTGCCCGGTGCCGTACTCGACCGTGGTGGTCGCCCGCGCGGTGCCGCGGCTGGAGGTCCCGGCGACGGTGACCCGGGCCGCCCGCAGGGTCTCGGCGGCCCGGGCGGCCAGGCCGGCGGCGTTGGTGGCGTTGTACACGGTGACCCGGATCGGCGCGCCGTCGGCGCCGACCGCCGGGGAGGGCTCGGCGCTCGGCGTCGGTGTGGGTGTGGGCGTCGGCTCGCCCGCGGCCTCCTGCTGGCCGGTGGCGTCCTGGCCGTCGATGGTCCGATCGGCCTGCAGGGTCCGCCACAGGGTGTCGACCGCCGGGTGCACCAGATCGATCCGGGCGCCGGAGTAACGCCAGGGCGTGGTCAGGAACTTGACCTCGTGCAGATCGATGCCCTTCAGCGTCAGCGCGAAGTCCACCAGCTTGGCGGCCGAGTCGAGGCCGGGGTCGACGGTCATCGAACGGGTCGCGGCGTCGGCCAGCGGCAGCAGGGTGCCGGGGCTCAGTCCCTTGCTCTTGATCTTCGCCAGCAGGGAGGCCAGGAAAGCCTGCTGACGCTTCATCCGGCCGACATCCGAGTCGTCCCCGATACCGTGCCGCAGCCGCACGTAGTCCAGCGCCTGCTGCCCGGAGACCCGCTGGCGGCCCTTGGCGAGCACCACCTTGCCCTTCCGGCCCAGATTGGGGTTGATGTTCCCCTCGTGGATGTCGTTCGGCAGGCAGACGTCGACCCCGCCGACGGCGCCGGTCATCGCGGCGAAGCCCTCGAAGTTCACCTCGATGGTGTGGTCCACCCGGATGCCGGTGAGCCGCTCCACCGTGTTCAGCGTGCAGGCCGGGTTTCCGGTCTCGGAATTGCCCACCGAGAAGGCCGAGTTGAACATCTGTGCGGGCTGCTCCCGGGTCCACTTGCCGTTCGGCAGCTTGCACCGGGGCACGGTCACCAGGGCGTCGCGCGGGATCGAGATGCCGACCGCGTGCCGGTGGTCCGCGTACACGTGCAGCAGGATCGTGGTGTCCGAGCGGGCGCCGGTCTCGTCGCCGCCGCCCAGGTCGCTGTTCTTCCCGGAGCGTGAATCGGAGCCGATCAGCA
>NZ_JAIY01000004.1:761545-771063 GCF_000710405.2 Kitasatospora sp. MBT66
GTCGCCGGCCGCGTTGCGGGCGGCCTCGGCGAGGGCGTCGTCGCCGAGTTCGTGGTGCTGTATGTACAGCTTGCTGATCGGGGAGGCGAGCAGCTCGGACGGCGGGACCTCGACGACCGGCAGCTCGGAGCCGATCTGCAGCCGGTAGCCGGGGCCGGCCAGGACGTCGCCCTCCAGGCCGTCCTGGTTGGCGGCGATCGCCAGCGGGCCGACCTCGGCCTCGATCTTCTCGATCGCGAGCGCGGCCACCCGGCGGTCCAGGGTGAGCGAGGTGAGCAGCTTGTGCGCGCCGGCGTCGTAGACCTGGGCGCCCTGGCCGCAGACCGCTATGCCCCGGTAGCCGATCTCGTCGAAGACCGGGCGGGCCCAGGTGGCCGAGCGGCCGGTGACGATGATGTGCAGCGCCCCGGCCGCGGTGGCGGTGGCCAGCGCGGCGCGGGTGCGCGCGGTGACGGTCTCGGAGCTGCTCAGCAGCGTGCCGTCGAGGTCGGTGGCGACCAGCTTGAAGGGCAGGCCGCCACCGTCCGAGGGGGAGACGGGGCTGGGGCTGGTGGTGCTCATGGGCCGTGCGTCTCCCGGGAGTTGCTTCTTCACTGCGGACCGGCGGGGCCGGTGCTACTTGACCGGCTCCAGCACGGTGCGGCCGCCGAGGTAGGGGCGGAGCGCCTCGGGGACCACGACCGAGCCGTCGGGCTGCTGGTGGTTCTCCAGGATCGCCACGATGGTGCGCGGAACGGCGACCAGGGTGCCGTTCAGCGTGGCCAGCGGGCGGACCTTGCCGTCCTCGCGCATCCGGATGGAGAGGCGGCGGGCCTGGTACTCGGTGGTGTTCGAGGTCGAGGTGACCTCGCGGTACTTGCCCTGGGTGGGGACCCAGGCCTCGATGTCGAACTTGCGCGCGGCCGAGGCGCCGAGGTCGCCGGAGGCGACGTCGATGACCCGGTAGGGCAGTTCGAGCGCGTTGAGGAAGTCCTTCTCCCACTGGAGCAGGCGGCGGTGCTCGTTCTCGGCGTCCTCGGGGGTGGTGAAGACGAACATCTCCACCTTCTCGAACTGGTGGACGCGGATGATGCCGCGGGTGTCCTTGCCGTAGGTGCCGGCCTCGCGGCGGAAGCAGGACGAGTAGCCGGCGTAGCGCAGCGGCAGCTTGTCGGCGTCGAGGATCTCGTCCATGTGGTACGCCGCGAGCGGGACCTCGCTGGTGCCGACGAGGTAGCGCTCGTCGTCCTCCAGGTAGTACACGTTCTCCGCGGCCTGGCCGAGGAAGCCGGTGCCGTCCATGGCGGCGGCGCGGACCAGGGCCGGGGTGATCATCGGCACGAAGCCGGCGGCCGTGGCCTGGGCGATCGCCATGTTGACCAGGGCGAGCTCCAGCAGCGCGCCGACACCGGTCAGGTAGTAGGACCGGGCACCGGCGACCTTGGCACCGCGCTCGGTGTCGATCGCGCCGAGCAGCTGGCCCAGCTCGACGTGGTCGCGGGGCTCGAAGCCCTCGGCGGCGAAGTCGCGCGGGGTGCCGATCTCCTCCAGCGTGACGAAGTCCTCCTCGCCGCCGACCGGGGCGGCCGGGTCGATGAGGTTCGCCAGCGAGCGGAGCAGGCGCTCGGCCTCGTCCTTGGCCTCGCCCTGTTCGGCGTCGGCGGCCTTGACCTCGGCGGCCAGCTCCTTGGTGCGCTGGAGCAGGGCGGCCTTCTCGTCGCCCTGGGCCTTGGCGACGAGCTTGCCGAGCGACTTCTGCTCGGCGCGGAGTTCGTCGAAGCGCGTGCCCGAGGACCGGCGGCGTTCGTCGGCGGAGAGGAGGGCGTCGACCAGGTCGACGTCCTCGCCACGGACGCGCTGCGAGGCGCGCACTCGGTCAGGGTCCTCACGGAGCAGGCGAAGGTCAATCACGGGGCCAAGCCTACCGGGCGGGGGCCCGTCCACCGGTACCGGTTTTCCCCTGGGGATAACTCGCCCCAGCCTGTGGATAACTCTTGTGGGAAACGATCCCGGCCCGGGTTATCCACAGGCTCCCGGCCGGGGCTGTGGATCGTGGGGCGGCGTCGGTGGACTGCGGAACGAACCATGGAATTCGGGTTTGAAACCTTATTTGACCTTCCCGGGTGAGGGAATTGAAGCACTCGGACGGGTGATTTGCCGACACCCGGGTGACTCTGGTCCGATTAGTCATCTCTGCGACGCAAACCGATGATCCGACCGATGTGCGCAGTGGCTATACCGGTTTGTCGACTCGTCCCCAAGCCTGTGGATAACTCGAGCCTGTGGACAGTGGAAGCCCCTGTGGACAAGCCGGGGGCCGGGGCGGCCGCCCTGTGGACGACCGCCCGGCGGTGCAGAAAACGGTTTCAAAAGGACAAGTGGACGGCGAATGTCCCCCGGATGTCCTCGGCCGTCGTCAACGGTCCTCGGCTGTCCGGAGCCGTTCTCGCGCCTGTCAGATGTCCCCGCGCCCGTCGAGGCAACGGGAGAGCCAGTCCGCGGCCGCACCGAAATCCGCGTCCGAGGTGCCGGGCCGCTGGTGCCCGGACACCTGCCGGTCGGCACGCGGATAGGAGCCGAGGAACCGCACCTGCGGGCAGATCCGCTTGAGGCCCATCAGCGCCTCGCCGACCCGGCGGTCGCTGAGGTGCCCCTCGCAGTCGATCAGGAAGCAGTAGTTGCCGAGCCCCTCCCCGGTCGGGCGGGACTCGATCCGCATCAGGTTGACCCCGCGCACCGCGAACTCCTGGAGCAGCTCCAGCAGCGCGCCCGGGTGGTCGTCCGGCAGCCAGACCACCATCGAGGTCTTGTCCGCCCCGGTCGGCGAGGACACCCGGCCCGGGCGGCCCACCAGGACGAACCGGGTGGTCGCGCTCTGCACGTCCACGATGTCCTTGACCAGCGGGTCCAGCCCGTAGATCGGGGCCGCGAACTCGCCCGCGAACGCCCCGTCGTACCGGCCCTCGGCGACCAGCCGGGCGCCGTCGGCGTTCGAGGCGGCCGACTCCCAGTGCGCGTCCGGGAGGTTGGCGGCGAGCCAGCGGCGGACCTGGGCCTGCGCCACCGGGTGGCTGGTGACGGTCTTGACGTCCGCCAGCCCGGTGCCCGGCCGCACCAGCAGCGCGAAGGTGATGGGCAGCAGCACCTCGCGGTAGATCATCAGCGGGACGCCGGCGGCGAGTTCGTCGTTGGTGGCCGTGACGGCGCCCTCGACCGAGTTCTCGATCGGCACGAACGCGCCCGAGGCCTCGCGGCCCCGCACCGCGTCCAGCACCAGCTGCACCGAGGACATCGGCACCAGCTCCCGGGTCGCCGCCTCCGGCAGGGTGCGCAGGGCCGCCTCGGTAAAGGTCCCGGCCGGCCCGAGGTACGTGTAGCGGGTGGCCGACATGACGCCTCCAAGGGGAACGGGACCGACGGGAGTTCGGCGGACCGCCGAAAGAAGCCACCTTAGCCACTCCCGGCGCCGCCCGTGGTCGCGTCCCGCTCCGTGGGAGGAGACCGGACGACCGGTGGACGGCGGGCGGTCACGCGCCGGGCGGACCGGGCCCACCGGGCAGGTCGCACGGCCCGGACGGCCCGGCCGCCCGGACGGGCGGATCAGTCGAACAGGCTCTGCCCGACGTACCCGTCCGGCGACACTCCCGGCGGGACGGCGTACAGCCCGCTCGCCTCGTGCCGCAGGAAGCGGGACAGCCCGTCGCCCCGGGCCAGCTTGCGCTGCACCGGGGTGAACCCCTTGCGCGGGTCGGACTGGAAGGCCAGGAAGAGCAGTCCGGCGTCCGGCGACCCGTCGGCCAGCAGCCCGTCGTGGTACGAGAACCCGCGCCGCAGCATGGCCGCCCCGCCGTTGGCGGCCGGAGCCGCGACCCGGATGTGCGCGTCCGCCGGCACGGCCAGCGACCCGTCCGCCGCCTGCGCGGCGAGGTCCACCGGGGTGCGCTCGCCCGCGTCGGCGGCCGCGCCGAGCGGTGCGCCGTCCGACTTGCGCCGTCCGATCACCCGCTCCTGGCGGTCCACCGGCAGCGCCTCCCAGTTGTCCAGCAGCATCCGGATCCGCCGGAACACCAGGAACGAGCCGCCCGCCAGCCAGGCCGGCTGCTCGCCCCCGGCGGCGACGAACACCTTGGCCGCGAAGCCGTCCTCGTCCGGCCGGGGGTTGTTGGTGCCGTCGACCTGGCCCATCAGATTGCGCCCGGTCATCGGGTTCGGGGTGGCGCCGGGCGTCCGGGCGAAGCCGGACATCTGCCAGCGCAGCGCCGCGGTCCCGGCCGCCTGGCGCTGGAGCACCCGCAGCGCGTGCACCGCGACCAGGGCGTCGTCGGCGCCGATCTGCACGAACAGGTCGCCGTCGCCGCGGGCCGGGTCCAGCGCGTCGGCCGGGAAGGCGGGCAGCGGCTCCAGCCCGGCCGGGCGGTGGTCGGCCAGCCCGGTCCGGTCGAACAGGGTGGCGCCGAAGCCGAAGGTGACGGTGAGCGAGCAGGGCCCGGCGTCCAGGGCGATCTGGTTCTCGAACTCGTCGGCCGGCTCGCCCACCGCCATCCGGGTGGCGGTGCGCGACCAGCGCCGGAGCAGCGCCCGCACGCCGTCCCGGCCGACCCCGCCGGCCAGGTCGAAGGCGGCCAGCTGGACCCGGGCCTGCTGGGGTTCGAGGATCCCGGCCTGGTGCTCGCCGTGGAATCCCACCGCGGCGAGCCCCAGACCGGGGCCCGCCCCGGTCGCCGCCCTGGGCGGGCTCTGGTCGCGCCGCTCCACGGTCAGGGCCGTCGCGGCCCCGGCCCCGGCGCCGACCACCAGGCCGGCCCCGGCGGTGCCCAGCAGCGTCCGCCGGGTCAGGCCGGGGGCACGGCCCCCGGTGCTGCCCCCATCGGTGGTGTCCCCGGCGGCGCTGTCGGTGCCGGTGCTGGTGCTGTCGGCGTTGGTGCTGGTGCTGCTCTCCATGGGGATGGTCCGCCCTATCCGATCTTCAGCTGCTTGATCTCCGTGGTCTGGTCGATGTCGGAGGATCTGATCACCACCGACACCACCCAGTTCCCGGCGAGCGGCAGCTGCGCCGTCCCGGTCCAGCGGCCGGTGCCCTCGGTGGTGAGCGGGACGGTGAGCGGGCCGAGGTCGCGGTCCGGCAGGGTGAAGGCGAGCTCGACCTCGGGCACCTCGACGGGCGAGCCGTCCGCGCCGTCCAGCTTCAGGTGCACCTCGTTCGACCCGGTGCCGGCCGGGTTGAGGGTGACGGTCGCGGTGCCCTTGGCGTTCGGCGTCCGGCCCTTGGTGTCGTACGGGAGCTTGAGCTCCACGGTCCGGCCGGGCACCGTCTGCGGGGCGGGCGCCCCACCGGTGGTCCCGCCGGAGGTGCCGCCGGACGTCGTGGCGGCGCCGTTCGCCGCGGCGGCCGCGACCTCGCCCGCCACCCGTCCGGGCGGGGAGTTGGTGAGCAGGGTGGTGACCACCAGGACGGCCACCGCGACCGCCGCCTCGACCAGCACCGAGCGGCGCAGGCCGGCCCGGGTCGGGGTGAGCCCCCGGTCCCGGTCGGCGTTCGCCCGGGCCGCCCGCTGACGGACCAGCTGGGCCCGGCGGACCGGGTCCTCGGTGTCCGCGCCGCTGTCGGAAGCGGCATCGGAGGCAGCGCCGGAAACGGTCTCGGACGCGGTGTCGGGGCCGGGAGTCGCGGCGACCGCGACCGGCTCCGGCACGACCTCGGCCGCCTCCTCCGGGGTGGCGCGCAGCCGGGCGAGCCAGGTGCGGGACATCCAGGCGACGCCGAGCATGGCGATCACACAGCCGGTCTTCACCAGCAGCAGCCGCCCGTAGTCGGTGCCGGTCAGCGCGCCCCAGCTGCCGAGGCCGCGCCAGGACTGGTAGACGCCGGTGCCGGCCAGCACCAGGACGGCGCCGAACGCGATCTTCGAGAAGCGGTCCGCGACCTCCGCGCCGATCCCCTCGCGCAGCCCGACCAGCATCGCGGCCAGGCCGCCCAGCCAGAGCGCCATGGCGACCAGGTGGAGCATGCCGAGCGGCAGCGCCAGCCAGACCTGGATGCCCACCGAGGCGTGGTCCGCGCCGGCCCAGGTCGCCGAGAGCGCGACGGCCAGCACCAGTCCGGCCACCCCGAGGCCCAGCCGGGCCTCGCGCTGCGGGCGTTCGGCGGCGCGCCGCTCCAGCTCCCGCAGCTCGGCCTCCTCCGGATCGCCGTCCGCCCCGGCCCCGGCGGTCCCCGGTCCGGTCCTACCGGCCCCGCCGTTCGCGGCGGCCTTCGCACCGGCGCCCTGCGGCAGCCCGAGCTGACCGACCAGCAGGGAGAGGAACACCCCGCTCGCGGCGAGCAGCAGCAGCCGGGCCGCCAGGGCCGTGCCGATCCGCTCGTCCAGCGTGGTCCGGACCAGCGACAGATCGAAGGCCTTGCCGACCCCCGAGCCCCGCTCGTACGGTCCGCGCAGCATCAGCACCGCGACGGTGGACACCAGCAGCGCCACCCAGCCGGTCATCAGCAGTCGCTGCACCGGGCGCCGGGACGCCCCGGCCGGCCAGCAGAGCAGCACGAAGCCGGCCGCGCCGGCGAGCAGCGCGAACGCCGCGTAGGCGACCGTCCGGGCGGTGCCGTAGAGCGCGGCGACCAGGCCGTCGGCCTCGGCGCTCTGCAGGGCGGTGGTGGAGACGGTGGTGGCCGAGGGCGCGCCGATCGAGAAGGTGAAGGCCCCGCCGATCGGGTGCGAGTCCTCCGAGACGGCCCGCCAGGCGACGGTGTAGGTGCCGTTGGCGAGTCCGGAGCCGAGCCCGACCCGGGCGGTGTTGTCCTTGCCGTCGGCGTGCGCGGGGCTGCCCGAGTCGACCGCCCGGCCGGCCGGGTCGAGCACCCGCACCGAGTCCGAGGAGAGCGAGACGGCCTCGCTGAAGGTCAGGGTGACGGTCTGCGGCGCGACGGGCAGGACGGCGTTCTGCGCCGGGTCGGTGGACTGCAGGGCGGCGTGCGCGGAGGCCGGTCCGGCGCCGGCGAGCAGCAGGGCGAGGACGGCGCCGAGCACGCCGAGCAGCCCGGCGGTCCGCCGTCCCAGCAGCCGCGCCGTCGCTGAACGAGCCGTCGCTGTCCGAGCCGTCGTCGCCCGCGCCGCGGTCGTCCGTGTCGTCCGTACTGTCGTCGTCGCCGCCCGCGCCGTTGCCGGCCGTGCCTTCGGCGTCCGTCCCATCAGCATCCTGCGATCCCTTACTGCTGGCCGGGCCGGTAGGTGAGCTCCTTGACCGGCACCTTGACCGAGATGGTGCCGGTGCGGGTGAAGGTCAGGTCGAGTTCGAGTTCGTCACCCAGGACCGGGGCCTTCTGCCACCCCATGATCATCAGATGGGTGCCGCCCCGGGCGAGCTGCAGCGCGCCGTGCGCGGGGACGTCGAGTTTCTCGACCTGCTCCATGGTGCTGGCGGTGGAGCGGTGCATGGTGACCGAGGAGGCGCCGGGGCTGGAGACCCTGACCAGCTCGTCGTCCTCGCCGCCCTCGTTGCGCACCGTCAGATAGCCGGCCGCCATGCCGCCGGCCGGCGGCATCGGGATGTAGGAGTCGGCGACGCTGAGTCGGGCCGCCCCGCCGGCGGAGGCTCCGCCGCCGTCCTGGCCGCCGGCCCCGCAGGCGACCAGGAAGGCGCCGCCGCCCAGTGCCGTCGCCAGCACCGCCCCTGCCAGCGCCGTCCGGCGGAAGCCGAGGGTGCCCTTCATGCCGCGACTCCCCTGGCGAGCAGCGGCAGGTCGTGCTCGAAGGTCTTCACCTCGGTGCCGCTCAGGTAGAGCACGTGCGCCTTGTCGTCCGAGGGCAGGAAGGCCAGCACCTGGGCGCCGTGGGTGGAGGTGACGGTGCCGTCGGGGTTGGTCACCGGGTCCTCGATCAGGATGCCGAGCGCCTTGGCGGCCGTCTTCACCTTGGCCAGGTCCCCGGTCAGGCCTATGAAGTCGCTGCCCATCGAGTCCAGCCAGGCGCGCAGCACCTGCGGGGTGTCGCGCTGCGGGTCGGTGGAGACGAACACGACGTCGACCTTCTGCCGCTCCTCCGGGGTGAGCTTCTTCATCGCCACGCCGATGTCGCCCATGGTGGTCGGGCAGACGTCCGGGCAGCTGGTGTAGCCGAAGAACAGCAGGGTGGTCCGGCCGCCGGTCTTCTGCCGCAGGTCGTAGGGCTGGCCGGAGGTGTCGGTCAGCTGGAGGTCGGGCTTGTCGAAGTGCTTGCCGAGCACGGTGCCCTCGTAGGGCGAGTCGGTCTTCTGCTGGACGACCTTGGCGGGGCCGGCGGTCTCGGAACCGGAGGAGCCGCAGGCCGTCAGGGCGAGCGCGGCGGCGAGGGCGACGGCGGTGGCCCCGGCCAGGCGGGCGGCGCGGGGGGTACGGGCGGAGCGGGGCATGGGAGGGTCCGATCGTGTGCGGTGGATCACCGGCGGGGCCGCGCCCGGGACGCGGGCGCGGCCGCGACGGGTGCCGGACGCGGCCCCGCCGGTGCTGGGATCAGGAGGCCGAGCCGCCGTTGCGGCGGCGCAGGCCGAGGACACCGACGGCGGTGCCGATCACACCGACCACGATGCCGACCACGCCGAGCACCCGGGCGGTGGAGTCGCTCGCCTTGTCGTCGGAGGCGGCGTCGCTCTTGGCCGCGTCGCCGTGCCCGGTGCCGTGGCCGTCGGCGGCGGCCGACGGGGTGGCGGAGGCGGTCACGCCGTGGCCGTCGGCCGAGGTGGCCTTGGTCAGCTTCAGCACCGGGGCGGGCTTGGCCGGCTCCGGCTGGCCGTCCTTGGCCTCGTCGATCCAGCGGACGACGTCACCGTTGTCGTAGGTCTGCAGGGCCTTGAAGACCAGCGAGTCGGCGTCGGTCGGCAGCGGGCCGAGCGAGACCCGGAACTCCTGGAACTGGCCGGGGGCGACCTTCACGCCGGCGTCGGCGGTCCAGGTGATCTTGGAGACGGCCTCGTTGACGTCGTTGCCGTGGACCTTGATCGGCTTGTCCAGCTTGGCCTTCTCGACGGTGGAGGTCCAGCCCGGCAGCGGCTGGGTGCGGACCGAGGCCAGCGGGTGGTCCAGCGGGAGGTTGACCTCCAGCTTCACGGTGCCGGCGGCGTCGTTCTCGTTCGGGACCCGGAAGTCGACGGCGGTGTAGCCGCCCTGCTCGGCGCTGCCCGGGTTCACGGTGACGTGGGCGAAGGCGGGACCGGCCAGGGCCACCACCGAGGCGGCGGCGGCGAGGGCGACGGCGGCGGTACGACGGGCGGGAAGGGAACGCATGGGGTTCGTGTCTCCGTTCGGAGGCTCGGCAGGCCCGCTCCCGGGCACGGAGGGGTCCGTGCCTCGGCGGGGCCGCGCGGCGGGGGAAGAAGTGGGGGGAGGAGGCCGCGGGACCGCACGGATCGGGCGGTCGCGGCACGGCGCCGCGTACTCCGGACCGCCGCCGGACCGGTACCGGTGGGGGGACACCGGGGACACGGGGGCGGGTCAGTACGCGAGGGCCCCGAGGGGCGGCCCGCGCCGCACCACGCTGTGCCGCAGCACGGCACCGGTCGGCAGCGGGTCG
>NZ_JAIY01000004.1:771084-780941 GCF_000710405.2 Kitasatospora sp. MBT66
CGCCCCCGCCGCGGCCGCGGGACCGGCGGACCGGTCCGCCGGGCAGGCCGAGCAGACCGCGCAGCAGCACCGCGGCCAGCGCGCACGCCGTCCGCAGCGGCTCTGCCGCCCGGTTCCGCGCGGCCGAGGCGGTGATCCGCACCAGCCGCCAGAGCGCCGCCTCGCCGCGCCGCAGCCACCAGCCGGCCAGCAGCGCCGCGCCGAGGTGGGCCGCCAGCATCGCCGGCGTCATCCCGAGCACGCCGCCCTGCCACCAGGGCGCGGCCGCGTACGCCTGCGGGTCCAGACCCGCGCCGGCCACCACCTGCTCGGCGGTCGGACTCCCGGGCAGACCGAGCAGGGTGCCGGGGCGGGCCTCGTTGCAGACCAGCCGGCTGGCCACCTGCGGCAGCGTCAGCGGGCCGGAGCCCAGCGGGCCGCCGTGGTGGTGCGCGCCGGCCGCCGCGTGGCCGCCGTAGGAGTGGAAGAGCAGGTGCAGCCCGAACTGGCCCGCGCCCAGCGCCCCGGCGATCGCGCCGAGCGAGCGCTCCCGCCCGCCGAGCACGGTGGCGAGCACCAGTACGGCCGCGAACCCGGCCGCGAGCGTGGGCAGGGCGACCTCGCCGCCGGCCGCGAACGCGTGCCCCGCGGCCGCGATCAGCGTGCACACCAGGGCGAACGGAACCGCCCGGGCAAGCCGCAGGTCCCAGGCGGCGGCCCCCACCGGCGCGTCCGGTGCGGGGGCGCCCGGGTGCGGGGCGGCGGCTGGGGCATTCATGGCCGGGACATCATCTCATCGCCCACACCCACCGGATCGGCAGGGTGGGAAATCCCTACGAATGCCCCGTTCGGCCCCGCGCACGGCCCCCGGTGTGCGCTGCTCGGCACATGCCTGTCCCCCCGTCCATCCGCCGAACGGGCGGTAGCGGGCCCTCGGCACGGTTCACCTCCGCACCACCCGGAGATACCTCGTTATATGTGGAGCCGCAGCCAGGAGGGACCTCCCGTGGACATCTGGTGGACTCTGCACCTCAAGCGCGACCCGGCCAGCGTGCCGCTCGCGCGCCGCATACTGCTCGGCGCGATGGCGACCGCGGGCGTCGATCCGCAGATCGCCCACGATCTCGGCGTCGCCCTCAGCGAGGCGTGCGCCAACGCGGTCGAGCACGGCGCGTGCGGGCGGCCCGACGACGGCTACCAGGTCACCGCCTCGATCAGCGGCGACCTGCTGCGGATCGAGGTGACCGACTCCGGTCCCGGCCTGCCCTGTCCCGACCGCCCGGCCCGCCGTCCGGCCCCCGCCGCCGTCCCCGCAGCACCGCCCGCCCGACCGGCGGGCCGGGCGCAGCCCCGCCGCCGGGCCCGGCGCGGCCGCGCCACCGTCCCGGCCTCGCTGCTCACCGCCCACCGCCCGCGCCGCGACGGCCGCCCGTACGACACCCACGTCCTGCCGCCCGCCGCCGACCCGGTGCCCACCTTCCGGCCGGTGGACCTGGACGCCCTGCCCGACCTCACCGCGGAGTCCGGCCGGGGCCTCTTCCTGATCCACGCCCTCACCGACCACGTCCAGCTCCGCAACCATCCGCTGCGGGGGGCGATCGTCAGCTTCGACAAGATCCTCAAGTGGCAGGACGGCGCGCTGCTGCGCCGGGCCTCGTAGCCGGGGCGGGCGGGCCGGGGTCAGTCGCGGGTGGTGGGGGTGGCGGCGGTGGCGGTCCGGTTGCGGCGGCGGGCGACGACGACGGCCCCGAGGCCGAGGGCGATCGCCACAACGCCGGTGACGGCGAGCGGCACGTTGCCGGAGCTCGCGCCGGTGCCGGCCAGCCGGGGGCCGGTCGGGTCGCCGCCGGGGGTGCCGGGGGTGCCGGGGGTTGTGCCCGCGGCGGTGGCGGAGGGTGAGGGCGACGCGGTCGGTGAGGTGCTCGTGGTGGGCGTCGCCGACGCCGTCGGGGAGCCGCCCACGGTCGGGGCGGTGGTGACCGGGTCCGGCTCGGTGAGGGTGAGCTTGCTGGTCAGCGAGCCGAGCAGCCGGTTGCAGCGGTACTTCACATTGACCGGGCCCACCCCGTACGGGAGCACCTCCGAGGAACCGGCGACGGTGACGCCGTAGTCCCCGGCGCTCGGGCCCGGACCGTCGGCGAACTGCAGCTCGGCGGTGATCATCTCGTGCGCCGGGACCTGGAAGGAGCCGATGGCGGTCGTCCCGGTGCCGTCGTTCGGCTCGACCGGGGTGAAGGGGCCGCCCTGGATCCTCACCAGGGGCTTGAACGGGGCGCTGCCCTGCGGGCCCTCGATCCGGTAGGTGATCCGGAAGTCCGTCAGCACGGTGTCGCTGCTGTTGTAGAAGGAGAAGGCGAGGTTCTGCGGCGGGCCGCCCCTGACCAGCGTCGCCGCGGTCGGCACGGCGTGGGTCGGCATCGCGACCTGGTACTCGGACTCGCAGCCGGCGGGCAGGGTCGAGGTGGCCGACGGGGTGGCGGTCGCGGTGCCGGGGGCCGAGGAGGTCGGCGTGGCCGAGGGCGTGTCGGAGGCCGACGGTGTCGCCGTGCCGGAGGCGGTCGGGGTGGGCTCACCGGTGGTGGCCGTGGCCGTCGCCGTGGTGGTGGCGGTCGCCGTCGGCTCGGCCGTCGCGCTCGCCGAGGGCGACGGGCTGCCGTCGACGGCGGCCGCGAGGGTGGTTCCGCCGGCCAGCACGCCGCCGGTCAGGACGAACAGGGTGGCGGTGGCCGCCAGGCGGGAAGTGCGCACAGGGGAGCTCCGGTGAAGGTCGGGCGAAACCGCTTGCGCATGGGGGACGTTCGAAGGGTCCGCACGGTTGTACGGACCCTTCGGACGTTCCGGCGGTGGAGCGTCAGCTGTGCGCGCCGGCCTTGCGGCGGCGCAGCACGAACAGGGTCCCGGCACCGGCCGCGAGCACGGCGGCACCGCCGAGGGCGATCGGCAGGGTGTTGGAGCTGGAGCCGGTGTCGGCCAGGTGGGGGCCGCTCACCGCGGACGGCGAGGCCGTCGCCTTGAGGGGGGTGGCGGCGGCGGTGGTGGACGAGGACTTGTCGGCTACCTTGAAGTCGCCCTCGTAGTAGTTGCCGTAGTGGGTGCAGCTGTTCGGCAGGGTGGAAGCGGGCTTGGGGAGGTCCGGCGTGTTGTCGAAGGCCTCGGAGCCACCGCCCACGGTGCCGCCGTAGTCGCCGACGGGGGCGGTGTTGGCGGCGATCCGGAACTGGATGGTGAGCTTCTCGCCCTTGGCGATCTTGTGGGTCCCGGTGTTGATGGCGCGGTCGACCAGTTCGGCCGGCTTCCAGTCCGAGCCGGGCAGCCGGAGCTGGACGGTGAAGAAGTCGGTCCGCCAGTCCAGTGGACGCTCGTTCCCGTTGTCGGTGATGTAGATGCTGGACGAGAACTTGGCGAGGTCCACGCCGGTGGTGTTCTCGAAGGTCACCTGGACCTCCTGGGCCGGTCCGCCCTTGACCAGGGTGGTTCCCCAGAGGCCGGTGCCGGTGGTCTTGAGGTTGTCACCCCCGTGGACGCCGCCCTGGCAGCGGTTGGTGAACGTGGGTGCCGGGGGCGTGGGGTGGGTGGTCGGCTTCGTCGCGGTGGCCGACGGCGAGGTGGAGGCGCTGGGCGAGGTGGAGGGGTTCGGCGAGGTGGGCGCCGTGGGCGTGCCGCCGGCGTTCGGGGAGCCGCTCGGGGCCGCCGTGGTCGGGGCCGCGGTCGTCGGAGCCGCGCTGGTCGGGGCCGCCGTGGTCGGGGCCGGGGAGACGGCGGCGGCGCCGGCGGTGGCCGTGCCGGCCGTCGCGCCGAGGGAGAGCGCGATCAGCGTGGACGCGGCCAGAAGGCGGGAAGTGCGCACGGTCTTGCTCCAGCTTGATGAAGTCTGTCCGAATATGGGCGACTTGGCGCCTTGGTGTGATCACCGGCGCGTCGCAGGAGCGGCACCATATCGGAGGGTGGGCGAAGTGTCCGCCCCGGGGGCCCGGAATGCGGTCGGCGACGGCCTACCCTGGCGCGATGGGTGCGGTGGGCGAGTGGGACCTGAGGCGGCTGCGGGTGCTGCGGGCGGTCGACGAGTGCGGGACGGTGACGGCGGCGGCCGAGCGGCTCCATCTGTCGCCCTCGGCGGTCTCGCAGCAGATCTCGGCGCTGGCCCGGCAGGTGGGTGCGCCGATGCTGGAGCCCTACGGCCGACGGGTGCGGCTGACCCCGGCGGCCCGGCTGGTGCTGCGTCACGCGGCGGTGGTCTTCGGACAGCTGGAGCGGGCCGAGGCCGAGCTGGCCGGCTATCTGCACGGCGAGGCGGGCGAGGTCAGGGTGGGGGCCTTCGCCACCGCGATCACCGGGCTGCTGGTTCCGGCGGTGGCCCGGCTGCGCGAGGCCGCGCCGAGGCTGACCGTGCGGGTGCTGGAGGCCGAGGCGGACGAGGCGGTCCGGCTGCTGGCGGCGGGGGACGTCGACCTGGCGCTGTCGCTGGCCGTCGGACCGGTCGGCCGGGGCCCCGGATTCGTCGAGACGGAGCTGCTCAGCGACCCGTTGGACGTCGCGCTGCCGCCGGGGCACCCGCTGGCCGGGACGCCGGGGCTGCGGCTGGCGGACCTCGCGGCGGAGCCGTGGATCTACGGCGCGGCCGGGCCCTGGCGGGAGATCACCACGGCGGCCTGCGCCCAGGCCGGCTTCACCCCGGAGCGCGCGCACACCGCCGCGGACTGGACCGCGATCCTGGCGATGGTGGCGGCCGGACTGGGGGTGGCGCTGGTGCCGCGGCTGGCCTCGGCCGGACGGGGCGGCGCGGCGGTCGTCCGGGCGCTGCCGGCGGACCTGCCGACCCGCCGGGTGGTGGCGGCGGTCCGGGCCGGCACGGAGCGGACGCCCCCGCTGCGCCGGGTGTTCGCGGAGCTGACGGCCGTCGCCGGGACCCTTCAGCCGAACTGAACGGTTCGCTCAGTTCTTTGTGATGGACCTGAGCGGTTGCGCAGCGTGAGGGTGGGGGCATGACCACCGAACGGAACCCAGGCCCCCGTCCCGACCAGTTGTCCGACGCCGACGCCCCGCCGTACGGGGGCGGCAACCCCTACGCCGACTACCGCTCCGCCGAGTTCCCCTTCACCGGCCTGGTCGACCTCGCCGACCGCCGACTGGGCGGCGCGGTCGTCGCCGCCAACGACGAGCTGTTCGCCGAGCGGGAGAACCTGCTGCTGCCGGGCGCGGCCGAGTTCCGCCCGCACACCTTCGGCAACAAGGGCCAGATCATGGACGGTTGGGAGACCAGGCGGCGGCGCGGCAGCGGCGCCGGACACCCGCACCCGACCGCCGAGGACCGCGACTGGGCGCTGATCCGCCTGGGCGTGCCGGGAGTTGTGCACGGCGTGGTCGTCGACACCGCGCACTTCCGCGGCAACTACCCGCAGCAGATCGGCGTCGAGGGTGCCGAACTCCCGGGCACCCCGGGCCCGGAGGAGCTGCTGTCCCCGGAGACCGAGTGGCATCCGCTGGTCCCCCGCTCCCCGGTGCGCGGCCACGCCGCCAACGGCTTTGCCGTCGAAGGGGGCCGACGCTTCACGCACTTGAGGCTCAGCCAGTTCCCGGACGGCGGCATAGCCCGCTTCCGGGTGCACGGCGAGGCCCGTCCGGAACCGGCCTGGCTGGCCGCGCTCGGCACCTTCGACCTGGCCGCGGTCGAGAACGGCGGCGCCGTCGAGGACGCCTCGGACCGCTTCTTCTCCTCCCCGGTCAACCTCGCCCTGCCCGGCAAGTCCGGTGCGATGGGTGACGGTTGGGAGAACCGGCGGCGCCGCGACGACGGCCACGACTGGGTCCGGCTGCGGCTGGCCGGGCGGGGCGCGGTCCGGGCGGTGGAGGTCGACACCGGCTACTACGTCGGCAACGCGGCCGGCTGGGCGGCGCTGTCGGGCCGGGACGAGCAGGGCGCCGACCCCGAGGCCTGGTTCGAACTGGTGCCGCGCACCCGGCTCCAGCCGGACGCCGTGCACCGGCTGGTGGTCGACACCCCGCGCCCGGCCACCCATGTCCGGCTGGACGTCTTCCCGGACGGCGGGATCGCCCGGTTGCGGCTGTACGGCGGGCTGGTCTGACCCGGTCCCGTCCGGCGGCCCCGGTCCGACCCGGGGCCGCCCGGCGGGCCGCGCTCCGTTTGCCGGGTCTGGCGGCCCGCCGGACGATGGGGGCATGATGCACCAGATGCGGGCCGAGTTCGGCGCCGGCGGCGCGTCCGCCGGGGTGCGGCTGTGGCACATGGTCCGAGGCGGCGAGGACGCGGCGATGTGCGGCCGGGAGATCGACGCGGCGGCGCCTGCCCGGGAGGCGACGGACTGGGGGCACACCCCCGAGCTCTGCTGCCACACCTGCGGCGCCTATGTCCTGCGCGAGTCCCCCTACCTGGGGGACGAGCACCGGCCGGGACCTCCCGGCGAGCAGCCGGAAGCCGGCTGGCCGACGGGCTGACCCGGGGCGGCGGCGCGCTCCCGGAGGGCCCGGGGCTACCGTGGGCGCCATGGACAAGTCCCTGGTCCGGCCCCGCTCGCTCGTCCGTGAGGCCGCCTCGCTGCGGGCCGGTGTGCCGACCCCGGCCGTCCACGTCGACCGGCTCTGCGCCCGGATCGAGCAGGTGGACCCCCTGATCCACGCCTTCGTCCCCGAACCGGGCCGGGCCGACCGGCTGCAGGCCGAGGCCCGGGCGCTGGTCGCCCGCCATCCCGACCCGGCGCAGGCGCCGCCGCTGTACGGGGTGGCCGTCGGGATCAAGGACATCGTGCACGTCGACGGCCTTCCCACGCACGGGGGTTCGCTGCTGCCCCCGGGTGTCCTGGCCGGGCCGCAGGCCACCGTGGTGGACCGGCTGCGGGCGGCCGGCGCGCTGGTCGCCGGCAAGACCGTGACCGCCGAGTTCGCGGGCAGCGCGCCCGGCCGGACCCGCAATCCGCACCGCCCCGAACACACCCCGGGCGGCTCCAGCAGCGGTTCGGCGGCGGCGGTCGCGGCCGGACTGGTGCCGCTGGCGATCGGCACCCAGACGATCGGCTCCGTGGTCCGCCCGGCCGCCTACTGCGGTGTGGTGGGCTTCCGGCCGACCTTCGGGAGGATCCCGACGGCGGGCGTGCTCCCGAACGCGCCGAGCTTCGACACCGTGGGCCTGTTCACCGCCGATCTGGCGGGCGCCGCGCTGGCCGCCCCGCTGCTGTGCGACGACTGGGACCACGCGGCCGGGCCGGACGACGGGACGAGCGGAGGGGCGTGGGCGGACGGGGCACCCGTGCTCGGCGTCCCGGTGGGCCCGTACCTGGACCGGGCCGGACCGGAGGCGCGACAGGCGTTCGACCGGCAGCTGGCGCTGCTGGCCGCCCGCGGGCTGACGGTCCGCAGGCTCGATCTGCTGCCCGACTTCGAGGAGTTGGAGCGGCAGGCGCAGACGGTCAACCGCTTCGAGATGGCGGCGAGCCACACCGACTGGTTCGCCCGCTTCGGCGACCTCTACCGGCCGGAGACGGCGGCGAGCATCCGGCACGGGCGGACCGTCGACCCGGCCGACCGGGCGGCCGCGCTGCGTGCCCGGACGGCCTTCCGGGAGCGGCTCGCCGAACGTCGGCAGCGGGCCGGGGTGGACCTGCTGCTGGCGCCCTCGGCGACCGGCCCGGCCCCGCTCGGGCTGGACAGCACCGGCAGCGCGGTGATGTCACTGCCGTGGAGCTTCGCCGGACTGCCCGCGCTCAGCCTGCCGGCCGGGGTGACGGCGGCGGGGCTGCCGCTCGGCCTCCAGGTGGTCGGCGAGGCCGGGGCGGACGAGCGGCTGCTGGCGCTGGCTGCCGTCCTGGAGCGGGTGCTGGACGGCGCCTGAGGCGGGACCGGGTGCGCCCCGGGGTGATGGGCGCCGGGCCTCAGGCGGTGAACGCGGGCCCGTCCGGGTCGGTGGCGTCCGAGCGCAGCCGGCGCAGCACGGCGCGGTGGGCCCGGTCGTACGGGGTGTCGTCGTCGAACAGCAGGGCCTGCGGGTTGGCGTTCTCCAGCAGGGCGATCAGGGTGAAGGCGATGTCCTCCGGGTCGGCGTCGGGCCGCAGTTCGCCGGTGTCGAGGGCCTCGGTGACCAGGCCGAGCACGGTGGCGTGCCACTCCCGCCAGTTGGCGGCCAGGGCGTCGCGCAGCGGGCCGGGCCGGGCGTCGTACTCGGCGTTCACCTCGTAGAAGAAGCAGCCGCCGGGGAAGACCCGGGCGCGCGAGTAGGCCAGCCAGGACTCGCAGAGCAGCCGGACCTTGCGCAGGCCGGGGGGCTCGTCGCGGACCGGTGCGAGCACCGCGTCGGCGAAGATCCGCCGGGCGGCCCGGACGGTGGCGAGCTGGAGCTCCTCCTTGGAGCCGAAGCCGGCGAAGACCCCGCTCTTGCTCAGGCCGAGGTCGGTGGCGAGCCGGCCGATCGACAGCGAGTCCAGCCCTTCGACCGAGGCGATCGCGACGGCCCGGCCCAGGACCGTCCGCCGGGTCTCCTCGCCGCGTTGCACCCGTCCGTCCGTGGTCGATGCGGCCACCGTTCACCCCAGTCCTCCGGCCGTTCCCCGGCCTTTCCGTCCGTGGGGCCAGGGTAGCGGGGAGCGTCCTCCGATCTGAAAATAGCACGAACGGTCGTGCTAATATCTCGCCCAGTTCGGCTCTCTTGCCCCTCGGCACCCACAGGAGTTCCGCATGGACCCCGCCGTCGCACTGATCCGCACCACCCTGAACACCGCCTCGCTGGCCGCCCCCCGGCTCGCCGGTCGCGCCGCCTTCGAGCTCTACCGCCACCCCCTGCGCCGCAGCCGGCTCCGCCCCGGCGAGCGCGAGGTCCACGACCGGGCCGTCACCGGGACGCTCCGGCACGGGGACGTGCGGGTGGTCGTCCACCGCTGGGGCGACGGCGCCCGGCCCGTCCTGCTGATGCACGGCTGGCGCTCCCGTGCCTCCCGCTTCGCGCACCTGGTGCCCCGGCTGCGCGAGCTCGGCCTGACCGCGGTCGGCTACGACGCCCCCGGGCACGGCGACTCCGGCGGGCGCAGGGCCACCGTGCTGGACCACCGGACCGTCGCCCTGCGGCTCCAGGAGCAGTACGGCGGCTTCGAGGCGGTGGTCGCCCACTCGCTGGGCGTCAACGCGGCCTTCCTGGCACTGCGCGAGGGCCTGCGGGCGGAGCGGCTGGTCGCCTTCTCCGGCGCCTCCGAGCTCTCCTGGCTGCCGACCGCGTTCTGCGAGCGGCTGGGCCTGAACGCCACCGTGGAGCGGGAGCTGCGCCGCCGGGAGGCGAGCGGCGCGATGTTCCCCGGGGTGGCGGACATCCGCACCCACTTCGACGCCGCCCGCGAGCCCGGGGAGATCGACCTCCCGATCCTGGTCGCGCACGACGAGGAGGACGACGTGGTCCCGTTCTCGCACGCCCACCGGCTCCGGGCGGCGTACGGGGAGCGGCTGGAACTGCTGGCCACCCGGGGCCTCGGCCACCGCCGGATCCTCGGCGAGCCGACCGTGCTGGACCAGGTGACGGGCTTCCTGGCCGCCGGGGCCGACTCCGGGGCGGGCCCCGGCCGCCGGGGCGCGGACGGACCGGGGACGACGGTGGGCGCGGTATGAAACTCCTCGAACTGCACACCCGTTCCCTGGAGTTGGCCGCCGCCGTGGTGGACACCGTGCAGCCGGAGCAGCTGGTGCTGGCGACACCGTGCGCGGGCTGGCCGCTGCGGCGGCTGCTGGAGCACGCGGTGGGCCAGCACCGGGGCTTCGCCGCGGCCGCCCTCGGCGCCGGGGCGGACCTCGCGCGCTGGCGCGACGTCCCGGTCCACGGCGACCCGGCGGGCGCGTTCCGGCGGTCGGCGGAGCAGCTGACCGCCGCGTTCGCCACCGCCGGCGCG
>NZ_JAIY01000004.1:781380-782563 GCF_000710405.2 Kitasatospora sp. MBT66
GCCACTTTGCAAAGAGCGGCTGTCAGTCGCCGCGCTTCTCGTCCGGGAAGCGCGGTCCGCCGATCAGGAACAGCAGGGTGGCGGTCGGAAAGCCGATCGTCGCGACCAACAGCACGATGAACTGCCAGAACATCTCTCGCTCCTCGCCCTCGTCAGCGCCGGGGGCGAGGATCCCCCGAAGGTGATCCCAAACCCGGACGGCCCCGATCGGCCGAAATGTCCACTCGTGCTCCGACGGTATGGCCGGATCACCCGCGCTGCCACCGGGAGCGTACGGCGCGGCGTGTGCACGGGTCTGGGCGCGCGCCGCACCCGGCGCGCACACTGTCGGGATGCAGGTACAGCTCGCAGGGGAAGCACGGCGGCCCGACCGCGAGAGCGAGGACTTCGCGGCGGCCACCTCCGAGGCACTCGTCCTCCTCGACGGTTCGAGTTCGCCGACCGGCCTGGAGTCCGGGTGCCGCCACGGCACCGCCTGGTACGTCCGCAGACTCGGGGTCCACCTGCTGGCCCGGCTCACCGACCGCCCGGACCGCTCGATCGCCGAGTGCCTGGCCGACGCCATCGCGGAGACGGCCGCCCTGCACGGTGGCCGCTGCGACCTAGCCCACCCCAACACGCCCGCCGCGATGGTGGTCGCCGCCCGTCGGCACGGCGCCTCGCTGGAGTACCTGGTGCTCGGGGACTCGCTGCTGGTGCTGGAACCGGCGGACGGCCCGCCCCGGGTGATCGGCGACAACCAGCGCTTCCCCGGCGGGGAGGAGCTGCGCCGGCAGGTCTGGTCGACGGTGCCCGGCTCCGCCGAACGGGCCGCCCTGCACCTGGAGTACACGCTGGCCGTCCGTGCCGTCCGGAACTCCGGCACCGGCCCCTGGATCGCCGCCGCCAGCCCCAAGGCCGCCGCCCACGCCGAGACCGGCTTCGTCCCGCTGGCCGGACTGCGCGCGGTGGCCGCCCTCTCCGACGGCGCGGCCCGCTTCACCGACCGCTTCGGCCTCGGCAGCTGGGGCGACGCCCTGCGCCTGCTCGGCGAGTCCGGCCCGGCCGAACTGATCGCCCAGGTCCGCGCCGTCGAACGCACCGACGCCACCTGCGAACGCTGGCCCCGCGGCAAGGCCCACGACGACGCCTCGGCCCTCTACGCGCTGCTGTAGGGCCCGTCCGCGGGCAACGTACAAGGGGA
>NZ_JAIY01000004.1:782600-856942 GCF_000710405.2 Kitasatospora sp. MBT66
TCCCCTTGTACGCGTGCTCAGTGGCCGTCGGCGGGGATGGTTCCCAGGCGGCCGGCCTGGAAGTCCTCCATGGCCTGCTGGAGCTCGCGGTGGCTGTTCATGACGAACGGGCCGTAGTGGGCGACGGGCTCCCGGATGGGGAGGCCGCCGAGGAGGACGACCTCGAAGTTGCTGTCGCGGGAGTCCTGCTTGCCGTCGGCGCGCAGGGTGATCGAGCCGCCGTCGCCGAAGACCACGGCCTGGCCCCGGTGGAAGGGGCGGTGCTCGGTGCCGGCCGTGCCGCTGCCGGCCAGGCCGTAGGCGAGGGCGTTGAAGTCGGGGCGCCAGGGCAGGGTGAGCTGGGCGCCGGGGCTGATCGAGGCGTGGATCATGGTGATCGGGGTGTGGGTGCTGCCGGGGCCCTGGTGGCCGTCCAGGTCGCCGGCGATGACGCGGAGCAGGGCGCCGCCGTCCTCGGTGCTGAGGAGCTTGACGCTGCCGCCGCGGATGTCCTGGTACTTGGGGGCGATCATCTTGTCCGCGGCGGGCAGGTTCACCCACAGCTGGAGGCCGTGGAACAGGCCGCCGGAGCGCACCAGCGACTCGGGCGGGGTCTCGATGTGCAGCAGGCCGGAGCCGGCCGTCATCCACTGGGTGTCGCCGTCGGTGATGGTGCCGCCGCCGCCGTGCGAGTCCCGGTGGATGAAGGTCCCGTCGATGATGTAGGTGACCGTCTCGAAGCCGCGGTGCGGGTGCCAGGGGGTCCCCTTGGGCTCGCCGGCCGCGTAGTCCACCTCGCCCATCTGGTCCATCATGATGAACGGGTCGAGGTACTTGGTGTTGATCTTGGCGAAGGCGCGGCGGACCGGGAAGCCCTCGCCCTCGAAGCCCTCGGGAGCGGTGGCCACCGTGAGGACCGGCCGGGCGCTCGTGACGGCGGGGTCCGGGGTGGTGACGCGCGGGAGGGTCAGCGGGTTGTCGACGGTCACGGCGGGCATGTCGGCCTCCTTCGGGGGATGTTCCTCTGGCCTACGTCCACGAGATTAGTTCAATCCTCAACTAGAAGCAAGTTGAATTTTGAACCAAGTGAGTACGGGTGGCCGGACGACGGGGCCGGGCGGCCCCCGGCCCATCGTCGGTCAGCCGTACATCCGGCGCATCGTGAAGTCGACCATCTGCTCGACCGCCTTGGCGTCGAACACCATCCGGTGCTCGCCCTCCATGTCCAGCGCGAAGCCGTAGCCGGTCGGCAGCAGGTCGAGGACCTCGGCGCCGCTCACGGTGAAGTACTTGGACTCCTTGCCCGCGTACCGCCGCAGCTCCTTGAGCGAGCTGAACATCGGGATCACCGGCGTCGGCGTGTTGTGCAGCGCCAGGAAGCCCGGCCGGTCACCGCGCGGGCAGTGCACCTTGGAAGTGATGAAGATGGCCTGGAAGTCCTCCACCGCCATCGAGCCGGTGGTGAAGGCCCGGACGGCGTCCGCCAGGGACGGCGGCGAGGGCTCCGGGTAGAGGGACTGCTGCGCCCCCGGTGGCTGCTCGCCGTACGGGCCGGGGCCGGGGCCGGGCATGCCGTTCATGCCCGGCTGCGGCCCCGCCTGCTGGTAGGGGTCGCCCGGGTATGCGTTCTGGTCATAGCCGTACACACGGACAGGCTATCGGGAGCGCGGCCACCCGTGCGGGCGTCGATCCTGACAAGGAGTGGCCGTCCCGGCTTGTGGGACGTGACCACGTTCATAGCGGAATCCACGAGGGATTCACCGGCTGGGGCTTGAAACAAGTTACCGCTGGGTAGCATCATGAGGCCTACTGGTGGGTACGGGGCGCCCGAACGCGGCGGTCTCCCGGAAGCGACGAACCGGAGAAAACGGCCATGGGTCACTACAAGTCCAACCTGCGGGACGTGGAGTTCAACCTCTTCGAGGTGTTCGGCCGCGAGCAGGTGTACGGCACCGGACCGTTCGCGGACATGGACGTCGAGACCGCGAAGAACATCCTGAGCGAGATCGCGCGCCTGGCCGAGAACGACCTCGCCGCGTCCTTCATCGACACCGACCGCAACCCGCCGGTGTTCGACCCCGAGACCAACACCGCGCCCGTCCCGGCCGCGTTCAGGAAGAGCTACCAGGCGTACATGGACGCCGAGTGGTGGCGCCTGGGCATCCCGGAGTCGATCGGCGGCCAGGTCACCCCGAGCTCGCTGATCTGGGCCTTCGCGGAGCAGATCCTCGGCTCCAACCCGGCCGTCTGGATGTACTCCTCCGGCCCGGCCTTCGCCGGCGTCGTCGCCGAGGAGGGCACCGAGGAGCAGCTCAAGGTCGCCCAGCGGATGACCGACCGCCTGTGGGGCTCCACCATGGTCCTGACCGAGCCGGACGCCGGCTCGGACGTGGGCGCCGGCCGCACCAAGGCGATCAAGCAGGAGGACGGCTCCTGGCACATCGAGGGTGTGAAGCGCTTCATCACCTCGGGCGAGCACGACATGTCCGAGAACATCATCCACCTGGTGCTGGCCCGCCCCGAGGGCGGCAAGCCGGGCACCAAGGGCCTGGGCCTGTTCATCGTCCCCAAGTTCGACTTCGACTGGGAGACCGGCGAGCTGGGCGAGCGCAACGGCGCCTACGCCACCAACGTCGAGCACAAGATGGGCCTCAAGGCCTCGAACACCTGCGAGATGACCTTCGGCGCCAAGCACCCGGCCAAGGGCTGGCTGCTGGGCGAGAAGGTCGACGGCATCCGCCAGATGTTCAAGATCATCGAGTTCGCCCGGATGATGGTCGGCACGAAGGCCATCGCCACCCTCTCCACCGGCTACCTGAACGCGCTGGAGTACGCCAAGGAGCGCGTGCAGGGCGCCGACATCTCGCAGTTCCTGGACAAGACCGCCCCGCGCGTCACCATCACCCACCACCCGGACGTCCGCCGCTCGCTGCTGACCCAGAAGGCGTACGCCGAGGGCATGCGCGCCCTGGTGCTCTACACCGCGTCCGTCCAGGACGACATGATGGCCGCCAAGCTGCGCGGCGAGCACGACGCCGCCGCCGAACGCCTCAACGACCTGCTCCTGCCGATCGTCAAGGGCTACGGCTCGGAGAAGTCCTACGAGCAGCTCGCCCAGTCCCTGCAGACCTTCGGTGGCTCCGGCTACCTGCAGGAGTACCCGATCGAGCAGTACATCCGGGACGCCAAGATCGACACCCTCTACGAGGGCACCACGGCCATCCAGGGCCAGGACTTCTTCTTCCGCAAGATCGTCAAGGACGGCGGCCAGGCGCTCACCGCACTGTCCGAGCAGATCCAGAAGTTCCTCGGCTCCGCCGAGGGCGGCGACGCCCTGGCCGCCGAGCGCGAGCTGCTCGCCAAGGCCGCCGGCGACCTGGAGGCCGTCGTCGGCAAGCTGCTCGCCGACCTCTCCTCGGTCGAGCAGGACGTCAAGAACATGTACAAGGTGGGCCTCAACACCACCCGCCTGCTGATGATCTCCGGCGACGTCGTGGTCGGCTGGCTGCTGCTGCGCCAGGCCGCGGTGGCCCTGGCCAAGCTGGAGTCCGGCGCCTCCGAGAAGGACGTGCCGTTCTACCAGGGCAAGGTCGCGGCCGCCCGCTTCTTCGCCAAGAACATCCTGCCGACGGTCGCCTCGCAGCGCCTGATCGCCGAGGGCATCGACAACGAGATCATGGACCTGGCGGAGGGGGCGTTCTGACGCCGCCCGCACCGACTGCCTGACCCACCCTCGCACCGAAGGGCCCGGTCCTCGACCGGGCCCTTCGGTGTACCCGCGACCGGGTCCTCCGGCGGTCCCGGGGGTGGTCCGGCAGGGCGCTCCGAGGGGCCCGGCCGGCGCCCGAGAAGGGCCCGGCGGGCCGTCAGATCCCGTCAGTTCACGTTTCTGTCTGCGTTCTGCATCCGTTGGGATGCTCCGAGTGTCATGTCCGTGTACGGGCATATGCTCAAGGTGCGAAGCCGATTCCCATTCGGCCTCGGCCCTCCCTCGACCCAGGAGCAGCATGTCGACCGCCGCCCGCCAGGCCTTCTTCGACCGGACGCACACCGATGACCTGATCGCCTTCCTCGGCACCTCGCCATCGCCCTACCACGCGGTCGCGAGCGCCGCCGAGCGGCTGGAGAAAGCCGGTTTCCGGCAGGTACTGGAAACGGACGCCTGGGACGGTGTGGCCGGCGGCCGGTACGTCGTCCGTGGCGGCGCGCTGATCGCCTGGTACGTGCCGGCCGGCGCGGGCCCGGAGACACCGTTCCGCGTGGTGGGCACCCATACCGACTCGCCCAACCTGAGGGTCAAGCCGATCCCCGACACCGGGACGGCCGGCTGGCGGCAGGTCGCGGTGGAGATCTACGGCGGTGTCCCGCTCAACACCTGGCTCGACCGGGACCTCGGCCTCTCCGGGCGGATCACCCTGCGCGACGGCAGCCGGCGGCTGGTCCAGCTGGACGAGCCGCTGCTGCGCGTGCCGCAGCTGGCGATCCACCTGGACCGCCAGGTCAACGAGGGCATGAAGCTCGACAAGCAGCGCCACCTGACGCCCATCTGGGGCCTCGGGCCGGTCGACGAGGGCGCGCTGATCGAGTACGTCGCCGAGCGCGCCGGGGTCGACCCGGCCGAGGTGAGCGGCTGGGACCTCATGACCCACGACGTCCAGCCCGCCTCGTACCTGGGCCGGGACCGCGAGCTGCTGGCCGGTCCGCGCCTGGACAACCTGCTCTCCGTGCACGCCGCCACCGCCGCGCTCGCCGCCGTGGCCACCGCGGCCGAGACCGAGGGCGCGGCCCTGCCGTACATCCCGGTGCTGGCCGCCTTCGACCACGAGGAGACCGGCAGCGAGTCGGACACCGGCGCGCAGAGCCCGCTGCTCGGCAACGTCCTGGAGCGCAGCGTGTACGCGCGCGGCGGCGGCCTGGAGGACCGGGCCCGGGCGCTGGCCGGCACCGTCTGCCTGTCCTCCGACATGGGCCACGCCGTCCACCCGAACTACAGCGAGCGGCACGAGCCGGGCCACCACCCGATGCCGAACGGCGGTCCGATCCTCAAGGTCAACGTCAACAACCGGTACGCCACCGACGGCGTCGGCCGGGCGGTGTTCACCGCGGCCTGCGAGAAGGCCGGCGTGCCGTGGCAGACCTTCGTCTCCAACAACGCCATGCCCTGCGGGACGACGATCGGCCCGATCACCGCGGCCCGCCTCGGCATCCAGACCGTGGACTGCGGCATCGCCGCGCTGTCCATGCACTCGGCGCGCGAGCTGTGCGGCGCGGAGGACCCGTACCTGCTGGCGAGCGCGATCAAGGCGTTCCTGGAGGGCTGAGTCCCTCCCCCGGCACACGGAAGGGCCCGGCGAGCACGTGGCGGTTTCTAGGGGTCCTCGCAACACCTGATGGCCTATGCGGCTGTCAGTAGATCACGCAGGCGCTCGGCTGGGGTCTTCCAGCCGAGCGTTTTGCGTGGCCGGCGGTTGAGTTGCTGGGCGACGTGTTCGAGGTCTTCGGGACTGTGCACGGACAGGTCGGTGCTCTTGGGGAAGTACTGCCGCAGCAGACCGTTCGTGTTCTCGTTCGATCCGCGCTGCCAGGGCGAGTGCGGATCGCAGAAGTAGACCGGCACTCCCGTGGCGACGGTGAACTGCTTGTGCGCGGCCATCTCGCAGCCCTGGTCCCAAGTCAGCGAGCCGCGCAGGTGCTCGGGCAGGCTCTGGATCAAGGGCACCAGCACGTCGCGGACCTCCGCTGCGGTGTGCCCGCCGGGCAGGTGCCCGAGCATGACGTAGCGGGTGGAGCGCTCGACCAGGGTCACGATCGCGCTCTCACTGCGGGGGCCGACGATCAAGTCCCCCTCCCAATGGCCGGGCACCGCCCGGTCCTCGACCTCGGCGGGCCGCTCGGAGATCATCACCATCTCGTCGACGAACCGGCGGGTGCGCTGCTCGGGGCTGCGGTGCGGCTTGCGGCGAGTGCGCCCGGTGCGCAGTGCGAGCGCGACCTCGCGTCGCAGCCCGCCGCGGGCCTGGACGTAGACCGCCTGGTAGATCGTCTCCGGACTCACCCGCATGCTCTCGTCGTCGGGGAACTCGCTGACCAGAGCGTGACAGATCTGCTCGGGCGACCACCGCTCCCGCAGCCCGTCCGCGACGAACTCGCGCAGTGCGCCCGGCCGGGCGAGCTTGGACTCCTTGGGGCGTGATCGGCTTGCCGCCCATGCCCGCTGGGCCCGGTGCGGCCGGTAGACGCCGTCGACCGCACGGGTGTCGATCTCGCGCTTGACGGTGGAGGCCGGCCGGCCCAGGGCCCGCCCGATTGCCCGCAGCGACCGGCCCTCGCGGCGCATGTCGGCTATCAGCTCCCGTTCGGTCACCGTCAGGAACCGTGGGTGCAGCCTGGCCTCGACCGCCGCTGTCGAGGGCGCCGGCGTGCGGGGAACGGTGCTGGTCATGCCCGTTGTGTAGTCGATCTTGTGTCCATCGGGGTGGAGGCGCGCGTTGCCGCTCTTGCGGATCCCGTGGTCCCAGTCCTGGGCGGTGCGCTTGTGGACCCCGACCCGCGCGGCGGCGTCCTGCCGTCGCACCCCGGCCGCGCGAAGCCGCTCGTACTCCGCCCGGCCCGAGTGCCTGTTCCTTCCCGGCTTCCCACGGCCACGGACACCGGCCTTGCGTGCCCACCCGGCCGCCGTGTGACGGTTCGCCCCGACCGCCCGGGCCGCCCCCGTGACACTGCCGTCCTCCCGGTCCAGCGCTTCGAAGAACCTCGCCTTCAAGTCCTCAAAATCCACGATCCCCGCAACTCCCTGGGGTCAGGGTGTTGCGGGGATCGCTAGAACCCGCCCGTGCTCGCCGGGCCCTTCCGCGTCCGCGCGGGTCGTGGCGCGGGCCCTAGGTGTGCGTCACTCCATGCCCGCCAGCACCAGCGGCAGCCGGCGCGCGCCGTCGGCGGTGAGCCGTACCGGCACGCCCCAGTCCTGCTGGTGGACGTGGCAGGCCGGGTACTCGATCGCGGGATCGTCGTCGCAGGAGGCGGCCATCGCCGAGACGTGCAGCACGCCCTCGGTCACCTCGGCGGAGAGCACCAGCTCACGGGAGAGCGCGGAGTCCGCGCCCGCCCCGGAGACCAGCAGCTCGGGCGGGGTGGCGCTGACCAGCAGCCGGGTGGACGGGCCGTAGCGCTCGTCCAGCTTCTGGCCGGTCGGCGCCCGGAACACCACGTCCAGCTGGAGGACGCCGGGCGCCACCTCGGTCGCGGCCCGCCGGGTGCGGTGCGCCACCGCCTCCACCCGGACCGCCTCCTCGGGCAGCCGCAGCCTGGTCAGCCGGTGCCGGGCGGACTCGACCACCACGATGTCCTGGTCCACCAGCACCCCGCCGGAGGGCTCGCGCAGATCGGTGGCCAGCGTGCTGACCTCGCCGCTCGCCGGGTCGTAGCGGCGCAGCGCGTGGTTGTAGGTGTCGCTGACGGCCACCGAGCCGTCCGGCAGCACGGTGACGCCCAGCGGGTGCTGGAGCAGCGCCTGCTCGGCCGCGCCGTCCCGGTGCCCGAAGTCGAACAGGCCGGTGCCGACGGCGCTGTGCACCTCCTTGGTTTCACGTGAAACCCAGCGCAGCGAGGAGGTCTCGGAGTCCGCGACCCAGAGCCGCTCGCCGTCCGCCGACACCGCCAGGCCGGAGGGCTGGGCGAACCAGGCCTCGGCGGCGGGGCCGTCGACCAGGCCCTCGTTGGTGGTGCCGGCCGCGACGCCGACCGTGCCGGCGGCCGGGTCGTACGCCCACAGCTGGTGCACGCCGGCCATCGCGATCCAGACCCGGCCGTCGAACCAGGCGACGTCCCACGGCGAGGAGAGGTCGACCTCGCGGGCCGCGCCCTCGGTCGCCGAGCCCTGCCACCACTGCCGGCCGGTGCCGGCCAGGGTGGTCACCTCGCCGTCGGCGAGCCGGACGCCGCGCAGCGCGTGGTTGACGGTGTCGGCGACGATCACGTCGTACGCGGAGCCGGCCGGGAGCAGCGCGAGCCCCTGCGGCTCGCTGAACCGTGGGGCGGTGCCGTCCACCAGGCCGCGCACACCGTCGCCGATCCGGCGGACCACGGTCTCGCCGTCCGCCTCCAGCTCGACCAGCGAGTGGTGCCCGGAGTCGGCCACCAGGAAGTTGCCGTTCGGCAGCCGGAGCGCCTTGCCCGGGAACTTGAGGTCCCCGGCGGTCGGCTCGGGCGCCACGTACGGGCCGTCGCCGCGCCGCAGCGTCCCCTTCGCCGCGTGCTCCGTCTCCAGCTCCTCGACCAGCCGGGCGATCGCGTGCGCGTGTCCCTCGCCGGCGTGCTGGGCGACCACGTACCCCTCGGGGTCGATCACCACCAGCGTCGGCCAGGCCCGCACCGCGTACTGCTTCCAGGTGACCAGCTCCGGGTCGTCCAGCACCGGGTGGTGCACCTCGTACCGCTCGACCGCGTCCACCACGGCCTGGTGGTCGGCCTCGTGCACGAACTTGGGGGAGTGCACGCCGACGATCACCACGGTGTCGCGGTGCTTCTCCTCCAGCTCCCGCAACTCGTCGAGGACGTGCAGACAGTTGATGCAGCAGAAGGTCCAGAAGTCCAGGACGGTGATCTTGCCCCGGAAGTCGGCGAGCGTGAGCTCCTTGCCACCGGTGTTGAGCCAACCGCCTGCCCCGACCAGCTCGGGGGCGCGTACACGTGCACGGGATGCCATGAGCCAATCAAACAGCACCGCCGCCGTCCGCATTCCGGTGCGTCCGAGGATTCAGACGATGAGGTGCGGGAGGAAGCGGGCGCCCTGGTGGGTGATCGGGCTGTCGTCGGTCTCGCGGATGCCGAGGCCGGCGGCCTCGCCGTCGACGACCCAGGTGCCGAGCACCGGGCGGTTGCCGTCGAAGTCGGGCAGCGGGTGCAGCTGCTGGTAGCAGTGGCCCTCGGCGCCGTAGCGGTCCGGGTCGCCGGCCCAGTCGGCGAGCCGGGTCTCCCGGCCGCCCGGTTCGACGATCCGCACGCCCGCGCCCTCCCGGCCGAGCAGCGGCTTGGCGGCGTAGCCGGGGCCGTCCGGGTCCGCGAGCTCGCGGGGGCCGTCCAGGTAGGCGGGCAGCAGGTTGGGGTGCCCCGGGTACAGCTCCCAGAGGACGGCCAGCAGCGCCTTGTTGGAGAGCAGCATCTTCCAGGCCGGCTCGATCCACAGCGTGGAGCCGGTGGAGCCGCCGAGGTCGACGACGTCCAGCAGCTGCTCGCCGAACTCGTCGGAGACCAGCCACTCCCACGGGTAGAGCTTGAACGCGGAGCGGACGAAGCGGTGCTCCAGGTCGACGAAGCGGCCGGACAGGCCGTCCCAGCCGATGTCCTCGATGGCGATGCCGACCGTTTCGAGGCCCGCCTGCTCGGCGCACTCCTGGAGGTAGAGGGTGGTCATCCAGTCCTCGCCCTCGGTGTCGCCGCGCGAGTGCGCGAAGTGCACCGGACCGGACGGCAGCAGGTGCTTCTGCCGGGCCCAGGCGGCCACCAGCCGCTCGTGCAGCGAGTTCCACTGGTCGGCGTGCGGGAACCGCTCCTCCATCCAGAACCACTGCGGGCCGGCCGCCTCGATCAGCGAGGTCGGGGTGTCGGCGTTGTACTCGAACAGCTTCGCCGGGCCGGTGCCGTCGTACGCGAGGTCGAACCGCCCGTAGAGGGAGGGCTGCTCGTCGCGGCGGTGCCAGGACTCGGTGACGGCGGCGGCGAGCCGGGGGTCGGTGATGCCGTACTCGGCGAACCGGCCGGTGCGCACCACGTGGGCGGCGGCGGCCAGCGACATCGTGTGCAGCTCCTCGACCACCTCCTCCAGCGCCTCCACCTCGGGCAGCGAGAACTCGTAGTACGCGGACTCGTCCCAGTAGGCGTGCGGGCCGCCCTGGTTGCAGGGGTCCGAGCACATCGCGTAGATCAGGCCCTGGCCCTCGACGGTGGTCAGCCAGTCCGGGCGGGGGTCGACGGTACGGCGGCGCACGGCGGATCAGCCCCCGCCGGAGCCGCTGGAGCCGGCCGGGCAGCCGAAGCCGCCGCGCTTGGTGGCGGCCTTGTCGAAGGTGCCGCCGACGGCATTGGTGGCACCGGAACCGCAGTAGTACCAGCGGCCGGCGGTGGCTCCGGCGGCCTTGCCGCCGGAGCAGGAGTGGCTGTCGAGGACCTTGAGGGTGGTCGGGTCGACGCAGCGGCTCGGCGGGTTGCCGCCGGAGGAGGACGAGCAGCCGGAGAGCGCGAGCGCGAGGGTGCCGACCATGCCCAGGGCGACGAAGCCGGAGCGGCGGCGGGTGCCGGGGCCGGCCGGGGTGCCGGGCCCGGCGGAGCCTGCGGTGTCCGGTCTCGGGGCGGGGCTGTCGGGCGGCTGCGTCATGGCGACCGATGGTACGCGTGGGCCGCGACGGTACGGGAGGGACCCCGGTTCCCCGGCCCGGTCCGGCCCCGATGCGTTATCTTTTGCCGATCCTTGACCGCGGGACCGGCCCCCACGCGGGCGGCCCGGTCCACGAGGAGCGACCTGAGACACGGACCCGGGGGGCTGGACAACCCATGAACGACATCCTGCACGGACTCGGCGCGGCGGCGGCCTTCGGCGGCGTCGGCGTCGTCCTGCTGCTGCTCGGCATCCTGCTGGTGGACGCCCTCACGCCGGGGCGGCTGGGCCACCAGATCTGGGTGGAGCGCAACCGCAACGCCGCCGTGCTGCTCAGCTCGGCGCTGCTGGGCATCGGCGGCATCGTCTTCACCGCGATCCTCTACACCTACGAGGACTTCGGGAAGGGCCTGGTCTCCACGGGCTGCTTCGGGGTGCTCGGCCTGGTGCTGATGGCCGTCGCGTTCTGGGTGGTGGACGTGCTGACGCCGGGCAAGCTGGGCGCGATCCTGGTCGACCCGGAGCCGCACCCGGCAGTCTGGGTGACCGCCAGCTGCAACCTCGCGGTGGCGGCGATCGTGTCGGCCTCGATCGCCTGAGCTTCCGCGGGGGCGGACGGGTCCGCAGCGCCTTCCGCGGCGCCTTCCGCGGAGCTGGATGCCTCCGCGGCGCCGTCCAGCACGTACTCCCGGCCCCAGGCGCCCAGCGGGGCCAGCGCCTCGTTGAGCCGCCGCCCGGCCGCCGTGAGGGAGTACTCGACCCGCGGCGGCACCTCGTCGTAGGAGACGCGGTGCACGATGCCGTCCGCCTCCAGCTCGCGCAGATGGGCGGCGAGCACCTTCTCGGTGATCCCGGGGACGTGCCGGCGCAGCTCGCCGAAGCGCAGGCTCGGCCGCTCGCCCAGGGCCCAGAGGATCAGCACCTTCCACTTGCCGCCGATCACGTCCATCGCGGCATCGATCCCGCACACGTACGCGCCGGGCCTCGGTCTGGTCGCCACGTCCTGCCCCCGCCCCTCCGCCGACCTGCTCGCTCACCTCAGGGTAACCACCCACTCCCAAGTGCGTACTTGAGCACCTCCGGGGTGTGCGACGAGCCTGGTCGGCATGACGACGAACGACACCGCAACCCGTCCCGGATCCACCCCTTCCGCAACCACTGCTCCCGCCCCGCTCACCCTGCTCGGCCTCGGCGCGATGGGCGCCGCGCTGGCCGACGCCTGGCTGTCCGCCGGGCACCCGCTCACGATCTGGAACCGCACCGCCGCCCGCGCCGAACCATTCGCCGCGAAGGGCGCCATCACCGCCGCCACCCCGGCCGCGGCGGTCGCCGCCAACCGGCTGGTGGTGGTCTGCTTGCTGGACGACGAGTCGGTCGGGGAGGCCCTGGCCGGCGTCGACCTGACCGGCAAGGACATCGTCGACCTGGTGACCGGCACCCCCGGCACGGCCCGCGCCCGGGCCGCCTGGGCGGCCGACCGCGGTGCCCGCTACCTGGACGGCGGCATCATGGCCGTCCCGCCGATGATCGGCGTCCCGCAGGCCGGTCCGTACGTGTTCTACAGCGGCTCGCGGGAGCTGTTCGAGGAGCACCGGGAGGTTCTCGCCGTCCCGGCCGGCACCCGCTATGTCGGCGAGGACGCCGGCTTCGCCGCGCTGCACGACGTGGCCCTGCTGAGCGCGATGTACGGGATGTTCGCGGGAGTCGCGCACGCCTTCGCGCTGGTACGGGAGGAGTCGGTCGACCCGGTCGCGTTCGCGCCGCTGCTCTCCTCCTGGCTCACCGCGATGACCGGCTCGGTCGCCACCACGGCGCGGCAGCTGGCGGCGGGGGACTACACCGAAGGGGTCGTCTCCGATCTGGCCATGCAGGTCGCGGGCGTGCCGACCTTCCTGCGCACCGCCGAGGAGCAGGGCGTGAGCGCCGAACTACTCACGCCCTATTTCGACCTGATGAAGCGCCGCCTGGCGGCCGACGCCCGCCACGGCGCCGAGGACCTCACCGGAGTGGTCGACCTGCTGCGCGGGTGACCGGGGGCTGGCCCCCGGACGCTCCCTCCGGTGCTCAGTCGGCCGCCCGGCGGTCGGCCTCCGGCCGCCGGCGGAGGGCCGGTTCGGTGAGCGCGCGGGGCTGCCAGACCCCGTCCGGGTGGTAGACGTTGGTGCCGGGCGGGACGATCGCGTCGATCCGGTCCAGGGCCGCGTCGTCGAGGACGAGGTCGGCGCCCTTGAGGGCCGCCTCCAACTGGGGCAGGGTGCGCGGGCCGATGATCACCGAGGTCACCGCCGGGTGCGCGAGCGGGAAGGCCAGGGCGAGTTCGGGCAGGGTGCGGCCGAGGCCCTCGGCGACGGCGGTCAGCTCCTCGACGGCGTCCAGCTTGGCCTGGTTCACCGGCAGCGCCGGGTCGAACCTGGCCGGCATCAGGGCGGCGCGACCGGTGCTTATGTCGATCGGCCGGTTCTTGCGGTAGCGGCCGGTGAGGAAGCCGGAGGCGAGCGGCGACCAGGTCAGCGCGCCCATGCCGAGCCGCCGCACGGTCGGCAGGACGTCCCGCTCGATGCCGCGCGCGAGCAGCGAGTACGGCGGCTGCTCGGTCCGGAATCGCGGCAGACCGCGCCGCTCCGCGACGTGGTGGGCCTCGACGAGCTCCTCGGCGGGGAAGGTCGAGCAGCCGAAGGCGAGGATCTTGCCGGCCCGCACCAGGTCGCCGAGCACGGCGAGGGTCTCCTCGATGTCCGTGCCGGGGTCGGGCCGGTGCACCTGGTAGAGGTCGATCCGGTCGGTGCGCAGCCGCCGCAGGCTCTCCTCGACCTCGCGGACGATCCACCGGCGGGAGTTGCCGCTCCGGTTGCGGCCCTCGCCCATCGGGAAGTGCACCTTGGTGGCGAGCACGACGTCGTCGCGGTCGCCGCGGGCCTCCAGGGCCTTGCCGACGATCTCCTCGGACTCGCCCTTCGAGTACATGTCGGCGGTGTCGACGAAGTTGATGCCGGCGTCGAGCGCGGCGTGCACGATCCGGGCGCAGTCGTCGTGGTCGGGGTTGCCGATGGCGCCGAACATCATGGTGCCGAGGCAGTAGGTACTGACCTCGATGCCGGTGCCGCCGAGGACGCGGTAGCGCATGGTGGTTCCTCCTGGTGCAGCCGTCGCGGGCGCGGGGGGTCCGCGCCGAGGTCCGACGTGCCGAGTCGGCCGTGCCGACCTTAGGAGTTGGAGTGCGCTCGAACGCAAGGGGCACTTCACTCCGCAGGGCGAGGGGTGTTGCTGAAACAGCAACGAAAGTTGCCTCCCGGGCGGTGGTCGGCGCAGCCTGGCGGTGGAGGTGATCGCGATGAGCGACACACACAGCGACGTGCGCGTCCGGGCCGCCGAGGGCGGCTACGACGTGGTGGTGGTCGGCGGTGGCGCCGCCGGGCTGAGCGCGGCCCTGGTCCTGGCCCGGGCCTGCCGCCGGGTGGCCGTGGTGGACGCGGGGCAGCCGCGCAACGCCCCGGCCGCGCACCTGCGGGGCTTCCTCACCCGCGACGGCGTGCCGCCGGGGGAGCTGCTGGCGGCGGGCCGGGCCGAGCTGAGGGGCTACGGAGTGGATCTGCTCGACGGCCTGGTGGACCGGATCGTGCCGGTGCCGAACGCCGGTGGCCCCGCCTTCGACGTCCACCCGGCCGACGGCCGAGCTCTGCGGGCTCGTCGGGTGGTGGTCGCCACCGGTCTGCGCGACGGGCTCCCCGAGCTGCCGGGCCTGGCCGAACGCTGGGGCCGCGACGTGCTGCACTGCCCCTACTGCCACGGCTACGAGGTGCGCGACCGGCCGCTCGGCGTGCTCGGCACCGACCCGGGCTCGGTCGGGCAGGCGCTGCTGCTGCGGCAGTGGTCGGCGGACGTGGTCCTGCTCGCGCACACCCTGGACATCTCCGCGGACGACCGGGCCAGGCTCGGCGCCCGGGGCGTCCGGGTGGTCGGGGGCGAGGTCGCGCGGGTGGCCGTCGTCGACGACCGGCTGAACGGCGTCGAACTGGCGGACGGCTCGGCCGTTCCGTGCGAGGCGCTGTTCCTCGCTCCGCACCTGGTGGCCCGGGACGCCCCGCTGTTCGGCCTGGACTGCGACCGGGACGCGCAGGGCTGGGTCGTCACCGACCGGACGGGCCGCACCGGCGTACCCGGGGTGTGGGCGGTGGGCAACCTCGCCGACCCGCGCGCCCAGGTGATCACCGCCGCCGGGGCGGGGTCCGCGGCCGCCATCGCGCTCAACCACGACCTGGTCGACGAGGACACCGAGCGCGCGCTCGCCGCTGTCACCGCCGACAGCACCAGCAGCACCGCCGCCGTCGCCGCACCGGCGCGGTGACCACCCACCTCGAAGGAACGGAGTACCCGATGACCGGGCACACCCACCAGCACGGCCACCAGCACGGGCACCAGAACACCCAGCAGCACGGCCACGACCACGGTCACCAGCACGACCACGACCACGGCCACGACGGCGACTTCGACTGGGACGCCCTCGCCGTCCACCTGGAGCGCGAGGCCGACCTCCAGTCCCCGGCCGTCACCGAGGCCGCGCACTGGCTGCGCGGACTGCTCGACGGCACCCCCGTCCAGCGGGTGCTCGACGTCGGCAGCGGACCCGGGGTGATCGCCGGACTGCTCGCTGACGCCTTCCCGTCCGCCGAGGTGGTGGCGGTCGACCAGTCGGCCGCCCTGCTGGAGCGGGCCCGGGTCCGTTCGGTCGGTCGCGTCGGCACCCGGCAGGCCGAACTTCCCGAGGACTTCGGCACCCTGGGCAGCGCCGAACTGATCTGGTCCGGCAACGCGATCCACCATCTCGGCGACCAGCAGGCCGCGTTGACCGCCCTGGCCGGGACGCTGCGCCCCGGCGGCCTGCTGGCCGTCGCCGAGCGCGGCCTGCCCGCCCGGTACCTCCCGCGCGACCTCGGCCTCGGCCGTCCCGGTCTCCAGGCCCGGCTGGACGCGGCGCACGAGGAGGTGTTCGCGCAGATGCGCGAGGCCACGCCCGGCGCGGTCGCGGTGGTGGAGGACTGGCCGGCCATGCTGGCCGAGGCCGGACTCGTGCCGAGCGGCACCCGGACCTTCCTGGTCGACCGTCCGGCCCCGCTGGACACCGCGGCCCGCGAGTTCCTGCACGTCCAGCTCTCCCGCCGGCGCGAGCAGTTGGACACCCAGCTGGACGCGGAGGACCGGGCGGTCCTGGACGCCCTGCTGGACCGGGAGGCGCCCACCGGCATCCTGGCCCGGCCGGACGCCTTCTACCTGACCGCGATCACCGTCCACACCGCCCGGGCGGCCGCCGACCGCTAGCGATTCCTCGGCGGGATCTTCGGGCGGTGCCTCACCGGTCGGGCTTGCGGTGCCGTCCGGTGCCCTTCCGCAGCAGCGGCACCGGAGTGTCCGCCTGCGGGAACACCGGTCCCGGTACGGCGTCCGCCCCGGGGCGGACGATCAACGGGTAGGCCTCGGCGTAGTTCTCGGCCACCGCGACCGGCTGCCAGGCGTGGCCGTCCCACTCGACCACGAGGCGCGGCACGTCCTGGAAGAGGTGCGCCGCGCGCCGGGGGCCGGGGGTGAGGGTGATCGCGTCCCTGGTCCCCGGCGCCCGGCGGCGGCGCGCCCGCTCGGCGTACCACTCGGCCAGCGGCTGCTCGGCCGGTGACCCCTCCTCGGCGTCCATCGTCCGCGCCTCCCTCGGGTGTCGGTCGGGGACGGCCAGTCTTGCGGATCCGTCCCCGGCCGGGCGATTCCACGATCGGGTGAAAACGCCTCCGGTGGAGGGGAATCAGAGTCCGGAGGAGAGCTTCAGGGTGACCGCGCCGGCGATGATCGCGGCGAAGGAGACCAGCTTGGGCAGGGTGATCCGCTCCTTGAAGATCAGCGCGCCGAACACCACCGTGCCGATCGAGCCGAGCCCCGTCCAGATCGTGTAGCCGACGCCCACGTCCAGGGTGCGCAGGGCGAGGCTCAGGGTGTAGATGCCGCCCGCGGCGGCGGTCAGGGTGAGTACGGAGGGCCAGAGGCGGGTGAAGCCCTTGGTGGCGTTGGTGCCGAGTGCGAAGACGATCTCGAAGACGACGGCGACTGCCAGGTAGGCCCAGGCCATGACGGTTCAACTCCTTGGTGGGGATGCCGGTGCGGAGGGTCGAGGGCGATTCAGGCGGACGCGGACGCGGACGCGGTCACGGGTGCGGGTGCGGTGGCCGTTGCGGAGGCGCCGCGGCTGCTCAGCCGGTCGGCGAGCTTGAGGCCGAGCACCCCGCCGATGATGAGGACGAAGGCGAGGGCCTTCCCGGCGTTCATCTCCTCGTCGAAGATCAGCGTGCCGAGGACGACGGTGCCGACCGAGCCGATGCCGGTCCACACGGTGTAGCCGACGCCGACGTCGAGGGTGCGCAGCGCGAGGCTGAGGAAGAAGATCCCGCCGGCGGCCGCGGCGGCCGTCAGCAGGGACGGGCCCAGTTCGGTGAAGCCGTGGGTGGCGTTGGTGGCGAGGGCGAAGACGACCTCGAAGACGGCGGCGACGAGCAGGTGGATCCAGGCCATGGGACGAGCCCCCCGAGTAGTTGTTGCATGTATGTGCAAGCACTTTCTGCTGGGCAAGAGCATGCATGTACAAGTAAGCTTGTGTCAACCACCCAGCCCGGCAAGGGAGGACCCCCGTGCCCACCACCCCGTCCGACCCCGGCCCCGGCCCCGAGGTCACCCCGTCCGAGGCTCCCGACGGCGCGGCCGACGCCCGGATGTGGAACCGGCTCACCGCGCTGCACGCCCAGGTCGAGGGCCGGCTCGCCACCGTCCTGCAGCGGCGGCACGGCCTCGGGCTCTCCGAGTACCGGGCCCTCGGCCTGCTCGCCGAGGCGCCCAAGTCCGAGCTGCGGATGCAGGAGCTCGCCACCGGCCTCGGCCTCAACCAGAGCTCCGTGACCCGGCTGGTCGCCCGCCTCGGTGCCGCCGACTTCACCTACCGGGACCTCTGCCCGGACGACAAGCGCGGCGTCTACACCGTGCTCACCGACGCCGGCCGGACCCGCCACCGGGAGGCCCGCGCCACCTACGAGGAGGCCCTCACCGGCGCCCTCGACGAGGCCGCCGTCGGTGCCCCCGAACTGGCTCCGCTGCTCGGTGCGGCGCGCGGCGCGCTGGGCTGAGCCCGGGCCGAGGCCGGCCCCCGCCGCCGCTCCGCCGCCGCTCCGCCGTCCCGGAAACGCGGCTCGGCCGCCTCCCCCGCGAACGGGAGGGACGGCCGAGCGGTCGTGCCCTGCGCTACTGTTCCGTGCTTACTCCCCGCCGCCGAAGCGGGCGGACCAGGCGGCCAGGTCCTCGTCCGTGATCTTCGCGAACAGCACCGGCGGCACCGTGAACGGCGTCCCCGCCGGCACCGCGTCCAGCGCCCGGGCCCCGGCCGCGTCCACCCAGTCGAGAGTGCGCGCCGGAGCGTCGGCCGGCAGTGCGAACGCCTCGCGCATCGCCTGTGCCGCCGTCGGGACGAACGGCTCGGAGACCACCGCGTACAGGTGGATCAGGTTCATCGCCGTGCGCAGCGTCAGCGCCGCCGCCTCCGGGTCGGTCTTCACCTGGAGCCAGGGCGCCTTCTCGTCCAGGTAGGCGTTGCCCGCGCTCCACAGCGTGCGCAGACTCTGCGTCGCCTTACGGAAGTTGAGCGCCTCAAGCTGGGTCTCGTAGTCGGCCAGCAGCTCCGCGATCTGCGCGCCCAGCCGCTCCTCGGCCTCGCCCGCCGCGTGCCCGGCGGGCACCTCGTCGCCGAACCGCTTGCGGCTGAACGTCAGCACCCGGTTGACGAAGTTGCCGAGAGTGTCGGCGAGGTCCTTGTTGACCACGGAGGCGAAGAGGTCCCAGGTGAAGCTGGAGTCGTCCGACTCGGGCGCGTGTGCCATCAGGAAGTAGCGCCAGTAGTCGGCGGGCAGCAGCTCCAGCGCGACGTCCGTGAAGATGCCCTGCTTCTGGCTGGTGGAGAACTTCCCGCCGTAGTACGTCAGCCAGTTGAAGGCCTTGACGTAGTCGACCTTCTTCCAGGGGCGGCGCGAGCCGAGGATCGTCGCCGGGAACATCACGGTGTGGAACGGGACGTTGTCCTTGGCCATGAACTCGGTGTAGCGGACGGTCTCGTCGGCCTCGTACCACCAGGACTTCCAGTCCCGCAGCTCGCCGGCCGGAGCCGCGTCCGACCACTCCTTGGTCGCGCCGATGTACTCGATCGGGGCATCGAACCAGACGTAGAAGACCTTGCCCGAGGCCGCCAGCTCCGGCCACACATCGGCCGGCACCGGCACGCCCCACTCCAGGTCGCGGGTGATCGCCCGGTCCTGGAGGCCCTCGGTCAGCCACTTGCGGGCGATCGAGGAGGCGAGCACCGGCCACTCGTCGGCGTGCGCGGCGACCCAGTCCTCCACCTGCCCGGTCAGCTTCGACTGGAGCAGGAACAGGTGCGTGGTCTCCCGCACCTCCAGGTCGGCGCTGCCGCTGATCGCCGAACGCGGCTCCAGCAGGTCGGTGGGGTCGAGCACCCGGGTGCAGTTCTCGCACTGGTCGCCGCGCGCCTTGTCGTAGCCGCAGTGCGGGCAGGTGCCGACGATGTAGCGGTCCGGCAGGAAGCGGCCGTCGGTGTTGGAGTACACCTGGCGGATCGCCCGCTCCTCGATGAAGCCGTTGGCGTGCAGCTCGCGCGCGATCTCCTGGGTGATCTCCCGGTTCTGCGGCGAGGAGCTGCGGCCGAAGTGGTCGAACGACAGCCGGAAGCCGTCGTACACCGCCTTCTGCTGCTCGTGCGCCCGCGCGCAGAACTCGGCCACCGGCAGCCCGGTCTCCTGCGCGGCCAGCTCGGCCGGCGTGCCGTGCTCGTCGGTCGCGCAGATGTAGAGAACGTCGTGGCCGCGCTGCCGCAGGTACCGCGAGTAGACGTCCGCAGGCAGCATGGACCCGACCATGTTGCCCAGGTGCTTGATCCCGTTGATGTACGGAAGGGCGCTGGTGATCAGGTGCCGAGCCATCCTCGGATGCTCCGATTTCTCCCGCACGCACCCCTGTCCCGGAGTGCCGTGACAGGCGCAGGCTCTGGGCAGGCGGCGGGATCCGGGCACAGTCGCCGACTCCCGGTCGGCCGGCCAGAGCGACGTTCCACTGTGGGCTGCGCAATCCTATCCAAGCCGCCCCCACCCCTTCGCTCCCATTTTCTTCGGGGCCCAAGCACCCCCGCCCGCACGGGGAAGTCGGACGGGCCGACTTCCTGCGCGGCCGTTGCCCCCTCGCGCGGCGCGAGGGGGCAACGGGAGGAGGGGGTTGCTAGGCGACGAAGTGGTCGAACTCGCCGGCCTTCACGCCGAGGACGAAGGCGGCCCATTTGCGGGGGGTGGTGCGGACGATGATGGCGTCGTTCTTGGGGTCGCGGAGTTCGACCATGCCGTTGACGGTGCGGATTTCGAGGGCGTCCTCGCCCTCGCCGCCGGGGGCGGCCTTCTGCCAGGTGGTGTCCATGGGGGTGGGTCCCTTCGGGGTCGGCCGGTGGGGTCAGGCGTGGGTGAAGTGGTCGAACTCGCCGCGCTTGACGCCTTCGAGCCAGAGCGCGAACTTGGTGGGGGTGGTGGTGACGATCGATTCGGGGGCGTCGGACTCGCGGATCTCGATGTGGCCGCCGGCGGTGCGTACTTCGACGCACTGGTTGCTGTTGCCGCTTATCGAGGACTTCTGCCAGTCGGTCATCGGGGTAACTAGCCTTTCAGGTCCGTCATGATGCGCCGGATGAAGTCGCTGGACTCCTCGGGGTCGAGGGCGAGGGAGTCGGACTCGGCGACCATGGCACGGTAGGCCGCCAGGTCCGCTTCGGAGTCGATGAACTGCGGCCCCTGGGTCAGGTCGATCTGAACGGTGTCCAGCTCGGGAACCGGTCCCCGGGCGAGGAAGAGGTCCTCGCCAGAGCCGGGATAGGTGTCGACGCTGAAGGGGATCGCGCGGATGGTGACGCCGGGGCGCTCGGCATCGTCGAGCAGGCTGGCGAGCTGTTCCCGGAGGACCGCGGGGCCGCCGAACTGCATCCGTAGCGCGGCTTCGTGTATGAACGCCGTGAACGGCCGCCCCGCTGAAAGGACTTGTTGGCGTTCGGTGCGGAAGGCGGTCCGTACGTCGGCGTCGTGGCGCGGCAGTGGCGGGCGCAGGCGGGCGAACATCGCGGCGGCGTAGCGACTGGTCTGGAGCAGGCCCGGGACCGAGGTCGTGTTCAGGACGAGCAGTGATTCGGCGTGGTGCTCGAGCTCGGCGATGTCGAGCATTCCGGCGGGGAGCCGGCCGCGGAAGTGGTGCCACCAGTGCTTTCCGCGGTCCTGTGTCATCAGGGTCAGGGCCTCGATGAGGGAGGGGTTGGCGCACTTGCAGGCCGACGCCCAGGAGCGGAGGCGGTCGGCGCTGATGCCCGATTTCCCGTTCTCCATCTGGGAGATCTTGGGGACGTCGGTGCCCAGCTCCGCCGCCATGGCCTTGGTGGTCAGGCCCGCGTGTTCGCGCAGCCGGCGCAGTTCCGAGCCGAGGCGCTGCTGGCGCACGCTGGGCGACAGGCGTGGTGGCATGCGTGCCCCTCCTCGGTGGGTGCTTTCGGTGCAGTTTGCCGCGCCGTGGACAGCGGGTCCACAGAGTAGCTCGATCGGGTGATGTGCTCCAGGAGTAGTAGCAACAATTGCCCCATTAACCCTAGTGTCAGCGGCACAGGGCAGCCTGACGCCCCGCCAGGAGGCTCGAAGCCATGGGTGGTGGGTCTGCGCGGGTAGCCGACCTCATCCCTCAACTGGACTGGAGACAGTCGATGTTGCTTCCACTCCTGCGCCCTCTCGACGCCGACCCCGACCGTGAATTTCGGGTCGATCTCTTCCCGCCCGCAAGCCTCGAAACGGTGGGGGTGGTGCGGCGGCTGTTGCGGGACATGCTGACGGCCACCGGCGCCGATCCGGACGGGCCGTGCCTGATCCTCTCCGAACTCCTCGCGAACGCCCTGCTCCACGGCGACGGGGCACCCAGCGTCGCGCTCGAACTCCGGTGCGGGCAGCTCTACATCGCCGTCGCCGACGGATCGACCACCGCGCCCGCAAGACCCGAGCCGGATGTGGCTCGAACGTGTGGGCGGGGGCTTGACCTCGTCGCCGCTTTGGCCGATGACTGGGGTGTGGAACTCATCGGGGTGTGCGGCAAGGCGGTCTGGGCCGTGGCGGCGGTCGATCGCTGATGGCCGTGGTGTTGCTGACGGGACTGTTGGTGTCGGTGGTCTTCGTCGGGGTGGTGGCGCAGATCATCGCGACCCGTCAGCCGAGGGAACGACGCACCGGCGGCGGGGACTTGGCGCCGCGGGAGGACGCACCCTAGCGCTCAGCCCGCGGTGAGCCGCTGCTCCAGCCGGCCCTTCGCGGCCGGCCACTCCTCGCGCAGCATCGAGAAGTACGCGGTGTCCCGCCACACGCCGGTGGCGCGCCGCTTCTCGCGCCGGTGGACGCCCTCGAACTGCGCGCCCAGCCGCTGGATCGCGTTGCGCGAGCGGTCGTTGAGTGCGTCGGTCTTCCAGAACACCCGGCCCATGCCCAGGTCGTCGAAGGCGTGGGTGAGCAGCAGCAGCTTCGACTCGGTATTGACGGCGGTGCGCCACACGGACCGCGCGTACCAGGTGCCGCCGATCTCGACGAGCTCGTCCTCCGCGTGGAACGCGTAGTAGCCGGTCACGCCGACGGCCCGCCCGCTCGCGAGCTCGATCACGGCGAACTTCACGGCCTCCCCGGCCGCCACCTCGCCGAGGCGGACGTCCAGCATCGCGCCCAGCTCCTCCTCCGACGTGGGCGCGCTGAACGGGACCCAGCGCCACACCTCGGGGTCGGGGCCGACGGCGGCCCACAGGTCGGACAGGTGGCGGCGGTCCAGCGGCTCCAGTCGGACGTGGCGGCCGGTGAGGGTGGTGGGGGAGGGAAGCTTCGCGGTCATGATCGAAAGGTAACGCGTGACTGCACTAGATGCAATGAAGTATTGCCTTAGTGCAAACATCCGAGATCAAGGGCAGGGCCCCGCAGGAGAACCTGCGGGGCCCTGTCGCGAAAGCCGTGAGGCCTAGACGAACGAGTTGATCTGGATCGTCTCGTACCGGCCCGGGCCGACGCCGATGGCGGAGATCGGGGCGCCCGACATCTCCTCCAGCGCCTTCACGTACGCCTGGGCGTTCTTCGGCAGCTCGGCGAAGGTCTTCGCCCCGCTGATGTCCTCGGTCCAGCCGGGGAGGTTCTCGTAGATCGGCTTCGCGTGGTGGAAGTCCGACTGGTTGTACGGCAGCTCCTCGACGCGCTTGCCGTCGATCTCGTACGCGACGCAGACCGGGATCTGCTCCCAGCCGGTCAGCACGTCCAGCTTGGTGAGGAAGAAGTCGGTGAGGCCGTTGACCCGGGTCGCGTAGCGGGCGATCACCGCGTCGAACCAGCCGCAGCGGCGGTCACGGCCGGTGGTGACACCGCGCTCGCCGCCGATCCGGCGCAGCGCCTCGCCGTCCGCGTCGAGCAGCTCGGTCGGGAACGGGCCCGAGCCGACGCGGGTGGTGTACGCCTTCAGGATGCCGATGACCCGGTCGATCTTCGTCGGGCCGATGCCGGCACCGGTGCAGGCACCGCCGGCGGTCGGGTTCGACGAGGTGACGAACGGGTACGTGCCGTGGTCGACGTCCAGCAGGGTGCCCTGGCCGCCCTCCAGCAGGACGACCTTGTTCGCCTTCAGCGCCTCGTCCAGGACGAGCGTGGTGTCGGCCAGGAACGGGCGGAGCTTCTCGGCGTAGCCGAGGTACTCCTGGACCACCAGGTCGGCCGGGATGGCGCGGCGGTTGTAGAGCTTGACCAGCAGCTGGTTCTTGTCGTGCAGCGCCGCTTCGACCTTCTGGATCAGGATCGACTCGTCGAAGAGGTCCTGCACCCGGATGCCGACGCGGTTGATCTTGTCCGCGTAGGTCGGGCCGATGCCGCGGCCGGTGGTGCCGATCCGGCGCTTGCCGAGGAAGCGCTCGGTGACCTTGTCCAGGGTGCGGTGGTACGGCGTGATCAGGTGGGCGTTGCCCGAGATCAGCAGCTTGGAGGTGTCGATGCCGCGCTCGTCGAGCCCGCTGAGCTCGGAGAGCAGCACGCCCGGGTCGATCACGACGCCGTTGCCGATGACCGGCGTGACGTTCGGGCTGAGGATGCCGGAAGGCAGGAGGTGCAGCGCGTACTTCTGGTCGCCGATGACCACCGTGTGACCGGCGTTGTTGCCGCCCTGGTAGCGAACGACGTAGTCGACGGAGCCGCCGAGGAGGTCGGTCGCCTTCCCCTTGCCCTCGTCTCCCCACTGAGCGCCAACGAGCACGAGTGCCGGCACAGGCGTACACCCCTTCCGGTTGGGGCATCCTGCGTAGGCCGCAGTCTGCCCCGAGATAGACGAAGCCCCTGGCGCAATAGCGCAAGGGGCTCTTGCACCGAGAGATTACCTGAGGAAGGACCGGTTGTGTCGTCCCTGTCCACGCCCGCAACCGGCGGCCCGGAGCCGCTTCTCCTGCTCCTCGACCCGGCGGCCCGGCAGTCCGACGGGGAGTCGGTGCGGATCGCGAAGGACGTTCTCTCCGGTGGGACGGACGTCAAGGTGGCCTGTCCGGAGACGCCTTCCGAGCTCGATCGGGTGCTTTCGCACCGGGGTCGGAGGCGACCGGTGGTGATCGGTTCCGACCTCGCGCTGCAGCGGGTGCTCCAGGCGCTGTACCGCCAACGCGAGCTGGGCGCCGACCCGGTGGGCCTGGTCCCGGTCGGCCGGCCGGAGGAGCTGGCGGCGGCCCGGGCGCTCGGGGTGCCGGTCGCGCCGGTCGCGGCGGCGCGCGCGGTGCTGACCGGGACGGCCCGGAAGCTGGACCTGCTGGTCGACGACGGCGGCGGGGTGGCGCTCGGCGGGGTGCGGATCTCGGGCGGCGGGACGCGGCGTGCGGTGGGCCGTCCGGGCGGGTGGCGTTCGCTATGGGCGAAACTGGCTGCGGCCGAGCAGGCGACCGCACTCACCCCGGAGCCGACCGGGGTGCGCACGGGGCCGGAGGACACGGGTGGGGCCGGCGGGAGCACCCGGACGGGCCGGGGCGGGCCCTCCGGCCGGGCGGAGCGGATCGAGCCGGCCCGCGGCGAGCACAGCGCCCGGCTGCGGGTCGAGGCCGACGGCCGGCTGCTCGCCGACGTCCACCGGCCGGTCCGGGTGGTCCAGGTGACCCTGCCCTCCGGCGCGGCCGCGGGCGAGGGCGTGATGGAGATCGTGGTCCGCGCGCCGGGTGCCCTGCTGCGCGCCCGGGCGGCCAGCATCTCGGTGGCGGGCCGGGGCTTCGGCTACGAGGCGGACGGCCGCGCGGTCGGCCCGGTGCGGGCCCGCACCTGGACGGTCCACGCCGGGTGCTGGGGCCTGCTGCTGCCCGTCACCCAGGACACCCCGTAGCTGGCCCTGAGTCACCCCCGCCCCGCCCCTGGGCCGTCCGTGCGGCGCGCGGCGCCGGGTGAGCAGGCTCACGTTGGGCGAACGGCGGACCAACGCCGGGCGAAGCGCCCGCCGCCCGCGGAACACGCCAACGGGCGCGAACCGCAAGGGCAAGCGCGACGCCGCCGAATTCGGGTGCGCCGAAATCCGGGCCCGGTAAGGGGTTTTGTCTACGCGCGTTACCCGGAGCGGCCCGCGCGACAGCGGCCGCCCGGGGTCCGGAAGGCCGGGCCGACTGTCCTAGACTCGAAGGCGTGCCACGTGGTGACGGAAGACTCAACCACGATCTTCTTCCCGGTGAGAAAGGCCCCCAGGACGCTTGCGGCGTCTTCGGTGTCTGGGCTCCCGGCGAGGAGGTCGCCAAGCTCACGTTCTTCGGCCTTTACGCCCTGCAGCACCGCGGTCAGGAATCCGCGGGCATCGCAGTGAGCAATGGCTCCCAGATTCTCGTCTTCAAGGACATGGGACTTGTCTCCCAGGTCTTCGACGAGGCCTCCCTGGGGTCGTTGCACGGGCATATCGCCGTCGGACACGCCCGCTACTCGACCACCGGTTCCTCGGTCTGGGAGAACGCCCAGCCGACCTTCCGGGCGACCGTCCACGGTTCGCTGGCCCTCGGGCACAACGGAAACCTGGTGAACACCGCCGAACTGGCGGCCATGGTCGCCGAACTCCCCGGCGAGGAGCACGTCTCCCGCTCCGGGCGCTCGGCCGCGACCAACGACACCGACCTGGTGACCGCGCTGCTCGCCGGCCACCCGGACCTCTCCATCGAGGAGACGGCCAAGGTCGTCCTGCCCAAGGTCAAGGGCGCGTTCTCGCTCGTCTTCATGGACGAGAACACGCTCTACGCCGCCCGCGACCCGCAGGGCATCCGCCCGCTGGTCCTGGGCCGGCTGGAGCGCGGCTGGGTCGTCGCCTCCGAGACGGCGGCGCTGGACATCTGCGGCGCCTCCTTCATCCGCGAGGTCGAGCCCGGCGAGCTCATCGCCATCGACGAGAACGGCATGCGGACCTCCCGGTTCGCCGAGGCCAAGCCCAAGGGCTGCGTCTTCGAGTACGTCTACCTCGCCCGCCCCGACACCTCCATCGCCGGCCGCAACGTGCACCTCTCCCGCGTGGAGATGGGCCGTCGCCTGGCCAAGGAGGCCCCGGTCGAGGCCGACCTGGTGATAGCGACGCCCGAGTCCGGCACCCCGGCCGCGATCGGCTACGCCGAGGCCAGCGGGATCCCCTACGGCTCCGGCCTGGTGAAGAACGCCTATGTCGGCCGCACCTTCATCCAGCCCAGCCAGACCATCCGCCAGCTCGGCATCCGGCTCAAGCTGAACCCGCTGCGCGAGGTCATCCAGGGCAAGCGCCTGGTCGTCGTGGACGACTCGATCGTCCGCGGCAACACCCAGCGCGCGCTGGTGAAGATGCTCCGCGAGGCGGGCGCGGCCGAGGTCCACATCCGGATCTCCTCCCCGCCGGTCAAGTGGCCGTGCTTCTTCGGCATCGACTTCGCGACCCGCGCGGAGCTGATCGCCAACGGCATGACCATCGAGGAGATCGGCCGCACCCTCGGCGCGGACTCGCTCTCGTACATCTCGATCGACGGCATGATCGAGGCCACCAAGCAGCCGAAGGACCGGCTCTGCCGGGCCTGCTTCGACGGCGAGTACCCGATGGAGCTGCCCGACCCGGCGCTGCTCGGCAAGCTCCTGCTGGAGGCCGAGATCAAGGGCGGCCAGCAGGCCCCCGCGGTCCGCGGCAAGCCGACCAGCGGCAGCGACCTGGACGGCGTCCAGTCGCTGCTCGGCGGGGCGGGCGCGGCCGACGCGCTGCGCCGCCCGTAAGAACCCTCGGTGGGGTCCCGCGATCCGGGACCCCACCGCTGTTCCGTCCCCCACCACAGACCCGAAAGGGCCGCACAGCAGTGACTACCGACCAGAACGGTGCCACCTACGCCGCCGCCGGCGTCGACATCGAGGCGGGCGACCGCGCCGTCGAGCTCATGAAGCAGTGGGTGAAGAAGGCCAACCGCCCCGAGGTCGTCGGCGGTCTCGGCGGCTTCGCCGGCCTCTTCGACGTCTCCGCCTTCAAGAACTACGAGCGGCCGCTGCTGGCCTCGGCGACCGACGGGGTGGGGACCAAGGTGGCCATCGCGGCCGCCATGGACAAGCACGACACGATCGGCCACGACCTGGTCGGCATGGTCGTCGACGACATCGTGGTCTGCGGCGCCGAGCCGCTGTTCATGACCGACTACATCTGCGTCGGCAAGGTCGTCCCGGAGCGGGTCGCCGCGATCGTCAAGGGCATCGCCGAGGGCTGCGCCCTGGCCGGCTGCGCCCTGGTCGGCGGCGAGACCGCCGAGCACCCGGGCCTGCTCGGGCCGGACGAGTACGACGTCGCGGGCGCCGGCACCGGTGTGGTCGAGGCGGACGCGCTGCTGGGCGCCGAGCGCGTCCGGGCCGGTGACGTGGTCATCGCGATGGCCGCCTCCGGCCTGCACTCCAACGGCTACTCGCTGGTCCGCCACGTGCTGCTGAACCAGGCCGGCTGGAAGCTCGACCGCAAGGTCGAGGAGTTCGGCCGCACCCTCGGCGAGGAGCTGCTGGAGCCGACCCGGATCTACTCGCTGGACTGCCTGGCGCTGATCCGGGCTGCCGAGGTGCACGCCTTCTCGCACGTCACCGGTGGCGGCCTGGCGGCCAACCTGGCCCGGGTGATCCCGGCCGGGCTGCACGCCCGCCTGGACCGCGGCACCTGGACCCCGCTGCCGGTCTTCCGGACCGTCGCCGAGGTCGGCAAGGTGGCCACCCTGGAGATCGAGAAGACGCTCAACATGGGCGTCGGCATGGTCGCGGTCGTCCCGGCGCACTCGGTGGACACCGTGCTGTCGGTCCTGGAGGACCGCGGCGTGGAGTCCTGGGTGCTGGGCGACATCGTCGACCGCACCGCCGAGCACACGGACGGCGCGGCCCTCTACAACGCCTACGAGGGCTTCGTGGCCGGCTGAGCACGGGGCACGTGAACGCGGGGAGGCCCCGTCGGCAGTCGGCCGGCGGGGCCTTCGCGCAGGGTCCTCGGGCGGGGCTTGGGGCAGTGTCCTCGGGAGGGGCCTCCGCGCGGGCTGCCGGGCCGGACCACCGGCTCCGGGCAGGTCGCCCCGAAGGCGGCCGCGGGGCCGCCCGGGAGGGTGCGGGAACGCCGAAAGACCGGCCTGGCGCACTGGGCACCTGGCCGGTCCGGTCAGACTGGGAGACTACGCGCGACGGCGGGCCTGGGAGGGCCCGGTACCCGACTCGGCGTCGTCGTCCTCGTCGTCATCGGCGTAACGAGCCGCGTACTCCGCGTAGGGATCGTCGTCCTCCTCGTCCTCCTCGATCGGCTCCGGCTCGATCGGGGAGGTGGAGGGCGATACGCCCAGCTCGCTGGAGAGACGATTGGCGTCGAACCCGCCGCTGTTGTACTTCAGCTCGCGGGCGACCTTCGTCTGCTTGGCCTTGGCCCGGCCGCGCCCCATGGGTCGACCCCCTCAACGATGGGGCTCACGGCCCCGAGTCTGACACGTGTTCATGATCAAGAGCGGCCTGCCCGAATGGGGAGGACCGTCCCTTGGAGCATTAACGGTACCTGTTTCTGCCGCTGGACGGTACGTCGTCAGTGTGACGTGGCGCGCACCGGCCGCACCCGCGACCAGGTCGTCCCAGGTCAGGGGAGGTTTTGCGGCTTTCTGCACGCTGTCCGGAGGTGTCTCGGGTCCGTTGTTCCCGGATCGATTATCCCCCCTAGGGGGGCTTCGGATCACCCGATCGGAGGCAGAATCGAGAATCCGGTTCCACATTGTGATGCGCGGGGGACGGCACCCGGCCGTCCCCCGCGCACACCGATCCGGATCAGCCCCGGCGGGCGGCCGGCAGCAGCACCGAGCGCAGCGCGCTGATCTCGCGCATCCGCTTCTCCGCGAGACGGTCGGCCGCGACGGCCGGCGGCACGCCGTCGGCGGCGGCCCGGGTGAAGATCTCCAGGGTGGTGTCGAAGATCTTCGTCGCCTTGTTCTTGGCGCGCTCGAAGTTGAAGCCGTCGATCTCGTCGGCGACCTGGATGACACCGCCGGAGTTCACCAGGTAGTCCGGGGCGTAGAGCAGGCCGCGGTCGGCGAGGTCCTTCTCGACGCCCGGGTGGGCCAGCTGGTTGTTCGCGGCGCCGCAGACGACCGAGGTGCCGAACTCGCCCAGCGCGGCCACGGTGTCGTCGGTCAGGGCGCCACCGAGCGCGCAGGGGGCGTAGACGTCCAGCTTGGCCTGGAGCAGCGCGGCGGTGTCGGCGACGACCTCCACCTCCGGGTGGGCCGCCCGCACTCGGTTGACGGCGGCCTCGAAGGGGTCGGTGACGACCACGACGGCGCCGTCCGCGACCAGGTGGCCGACGAGGTAGTGGCCGACCTTGCCGACGCCGGCGACGCCCACGCGCTTGCCGCGCAGGGTCGGCTGGCCCCAGCGGGCCTGGGCGGAGGCGCGCATGCCCTGGAAGACGCCGAAGGCGGTCAGGATGGAGGAGTCCCCGGCGCCGCCGTTCTCGGGCGAGCGGCCGGTCACGAACTCGGTCTCGCGCGCCACGACGTCCATGTCCTGGACGTAGGTGCCCACGTCGCAGGCGGTGATGTAGCGGCCGCGCAGCGACTCGACGAAGCGGCCGTAGGCGCGGAGCATCGCCTCGTTCTTGACCTTGTTCGGGTCGCCGATGATGACGGCCTTGCCGCCGCCGAGGTCGAGGCCGGCGAGCGCGTTCTTGTAGGACATGCCGCGGGACAGGTTGAGCGCGTCCTCCAGCGCCGCCTCCTCGGAGGCGTACGGGAAGAACCGGGTCCCGCCGAGGGCCGGGCCGAGGGCGGTGGAGTGGATGGCGATGATCGCCTTCAGTCCGGAGGAGCGGTCGTGGCAGAGCACGACCTGCTCGTGGCCGTCGCCGGTGGCGCCGTCCTGGGAGTTGCCGAAGATCCTGCCGAGCACGCCGGGTGCGGAGTGCGTGGTGGCGGCGGTCTGTACGTCGGTCACTGTGGTGACTCCAGTATTCGAGGCCCGCTGCGGTGGTGCGGGCGCCTAAGGCGAAGCGTAGTCGCGCGGGCCCCGCCGGTCCGCCCCCTTGGCGAAGCTCGGTACCACTGTCCGGATGCTGGGACGGCAGGGCCGCCATCAGCCCGTTCGCGCACTTCGGGTGCGTCCGCGAACGGGCCGTCACCGGACCGGTCCGACCGACTGCTCCCGGGCGGCGGGGGGTGCGTGGGACGATGCAGGACGTGACCGTCGTCCGTACCTCCGTGCTGCCGCCCTACGCCGCGCACCTGCGGGTCTACGAGCCGCTGGCCGCCTACCCGGAGCCCGAGCGGGCGCGCTGGCAGGCCTACGCGGCGGAGCACGGTCCCGACGCGCCCGAGGCGGGCCGCTCGGTGGCCGCGGCGGCCCTCGCGGAGCAGCGCTCGGCACTGGCCGAGCTGATCGGCCGGACCCCGCGGGCGCTGCCGGACCGGGAGGCCGAGCGGGCCTACGTCCGGCTGGTGGACGGGGTGCTGTACGTCTGCCCCTGGGCGACCAGGCTGCGCACCTGGCAGGCGCTGGAGGAGCTGCGGGCGGGGGCGCCGGTGGCGCTGCTGGACACCGCGCTGCCGCCGGCCACCCGGGAGGTGGCGGAGGCGGACCGGGAGCGCTGGCGGGCCGAGCACCCGGACGCCCGGCCGTGGATCCTCACCAACCGCTGGGAGGTGCCGGTGCGCTGGTTCCTCCCGTTCGGGGACGAGGATCGATGCTTCGTTCCCGCAGAGAGGGGGGAGAAGGGTGAGGAAGGGGAACGGGGGGACGGGGCGTCACTGTTCTATCTGACGCCCATGGCGCAGGCGCGCCGTCGAGTGGCCCGGGCGTACCGGGCGCTGCGCGAGGCGGTGCCGGAAGGGGAGCTGGTGCGGGGGGCGGAGCAGGTCGGGCGATGGCTGGAGGAGTTCCATCCGCGGTCGCTGGTGGAACTGGACTACGGGGGGCTGGTGCATCTGCTGGGGCCGGAGCGGCTGTTGGCGGACCGTTCGGCGGGGGAGCTCGAGGACGGGCTGCGGGCGCTGCGGGCGGGTGACACGGCGGAGGCGCTGCGCGCGTACGAGGCGCTGACCGTGCGCTGGCGGCGGGTGCTGGCGCTGCGCCACGCCAACTGAGCGGCCGGGGCCGGTGGGAGGGCCGGGCCGAGGCGGCGTCATCGCTGGCCGGTGGGGGTGTCGGTGGTACTTGTAAGACTGTAAGAGTCCTACGGCCCGAGCCGCATGACCAAGGTCCTGGTTCGGGTCAATACCTACCGAACGTGACACTACTCACCGTTGACGCGAACTTACCCCTATGTGCAAAAATGGGACAACCAGCCCAACTTCACGCGAGCGTGCCCACTTTTGGGTGGTTCTGGAGTCGATGTGCGCTTTGCGGGAAAACGGCGGGTCTGGTCCTCTCGTAACCGAATGTCACTATAAGGTGACTGCCCGTTATGGGGTGGTCCATCGCCATCCGTCGGCCTTGAACCCGTGAGGGGTCAATTTTGGCGGTTTGGTCGATAGGGCTGGACGGATGGTGTAGTTGTAGACACCAGGACAAGCCGTTCGTCCTATAACCGACTCGGCCCGTCTATGCCATTTCGGGCATCGCGGGCCAAGGTGCAGAATTTGAAGGATAGAACCGCCCTGGTTCGGTTCTCCCGAGGAGGCCGCTCATGACCGCTCGTACCCCCGATGCCGAACCTCTGCTGACGCCGGCAGAGGTCGCCACCATGTTCCGTGTGGATCCCAAGACCGTGACGCGCTGGGCCAAGGCCGGCAAGCTCACGTCCATCCGCACGCTGGGCGGGCACCGCCGATACCGTGAGGCGGAGGTGCGCGCCCTGCTGGCCGGTATTCCGGCCCAGCGAACCGAGGCCTGACAGAGCCTCGCTCAAGGCTCTTCGAAAGGGGCTGCTTACCGGACTCCGCCGGGTCCGGTAAGCAGCCCCTTTTTCTGTGCCCGCGCACTTCTTCTACAGCTCTGTCGAACCGGCCGCACCGGTCGCCGGATCGACTGTCGTACTCGCGCGATCCACCGGAATGTTGAACTCCGGATAACGATTCGATGGTGGGGAGGTGGGGGGGATTTACTGTGAATAACAGTACAATTTTACATATTAAATTAGCGGGCTGGGGGAAGGGTGCCCGAACGGTCGGTTCCCGAAAGGGGTACGTGACGACCGTCACGCGGGCGTTCACTTGTGATCCGGGCCCACTCCGGGATAGAGGAGGGGCCGGTGAAACGCGAGAGGCCCGGAACCAAACGGTTCCGGGCCTCTCGGCTACGGCGATCCTGACGGGACTTGAACCCGCGACCTCCACCTTGACAGGGTGGCGAGCTAACCAACTGCTCCACAGGACCAGAGTGTTTCCTGATCTGTCCGCTTCGCTTGCCGCGCTGCGAACAAGACAGACTGTAGCCCATGCGGGGCCCCCAGGTCGAACCGGCTCCCGGGCGCCCCCTCCGGCCCGTCCGCAGCTCAGGCGGGCCGGAGGGAGGCCGAGGGGTCAGAGCGCGGCCCTGGCCGCCTCCATGGCCTTCAGGATCCGCTTCTCGGACACCGGCGACGGGGTGCCCAGCGACTGGGCGAAGAAGCTGACCCGCAGCTCCTCGATCATCCAGCGGATCGCCAGCACCTCCGCCGAGGGCTGCTGCCCGGCCGGCACCGCCGCCAGCAGCTCCCCGTAGGCCTGCTGGACCTGCTGCACCTTCAGCAGCTGCTGGGCGTCCCGCTGCGGATGGTTGGGCAGCGCCTCCAGCCGGCGGTCCACCGCCAGCAGATAGCGCTTGAGGTCCGGCAGCCGCTGCCAGCCGGTCGCCGTCACGAAGCCCGGGTGCACCAGCGAGGCCAGGTGCAGCCGGATGTCGTTCACCGCGTTCAGCAGCACCGGGCTGCTCACCGACTTCAGCCGGGTCGTCGCCTTGTGGAAGGCGATCAGCGCCGTCGCCGTCTTCAGCGTGGTGTCCGCCGAGAGGTCGTACAGGTCCGCCCGCACCTTGTCCCGCAGCGCCGCGAACGCCGCCTCGTCCCAGGCCGGCCCGCCCGCCCGGGCCATCAGCCGGTCCGCCGCACAGGCCACCACGTCCTCGAACAGCGCCGGGACCGAGCCGTGCGGGTTGTACGACAGCGCCAGCTTGGCCTGGTTGCCCAGCCGGCCCTGGATCGACTTCGCGGGCGAGGTCGTCGACAGCATCAGCAGCCGCCGCGTGCCGTCCCACATCGCCCGCTGCTGCGCCTCCGGGGTGTCGAACAGCCTCACGCCCACCGACTCGCCCTCGTCCACCAGCGCCGGGTAGGCGCGCAGCGAATGGCCCCGGGAACGCTGCTCGAAGGTCCGCTGGAGCACCGGCAGCCCGGTCGGCCAGGCGATCAGCCCGGACTGCTCGATGCCCCGGCCGGAGGCCGCCGAGGAGAGCGTCTCCTTCAGCTTGGGCTTCATCCGCAGCCGCAGCTCCTCCAGGTCCTTGGACTCGGCGAGCTTCTTGCGCCCGTCCACCACCCGGAAGGTCACCTTGAGGTGCTCCGGGACCCGCTCCTCGTCCCAGGCCTCCGGAGGCACGGTGACCGCCGTCAGGCGCTTCAGGATGTGCTCCAGGGCCGGCAGCAGCGGCTCCTGGCGCTCCTGGTGGTTCCTCAGCTCGCGCAGCGCCGCGCGGGCGAAGTCCGGGGCGGGGACGAAGTTGCGCCGCACCGCCTTCGGCAGCGACTTGATCCAGGCCGTCACCAGCTCCTCGCGCAGGCCCGGGATCTGCCAGTCGAAGCCCTCCGCGGTGACCTGGTTGAGCACCGGCAGCGGGATGTGGACGGTCACGCCGTCCGCGTCGCTGCCCGGCTCGAACTGGTAGGTCAGGACGAACCGCAGCTTGCCCTGCACCCAGTGGTCCGGGTAGTCGGCCTCGGTGACGCCGCCCGCGGCGTCGTTGATCAGCATCGACTTCTCGAAGTTGAGCAGGTCGGGCTGCTCGTGCCGGGTCTTCTTCCACCAGGCGTCGAAGTGCCGGGTGGAGACGATGTCCTCGGGCAGCCGGCCGTCGTAGAACTCGAACAGGGTCTGGTCGTCGACCATGATGTCGCGGCGGCGGGCCCGGTTCTCCAGCTCCTCGACCTCGCCGAGCAGCTTGCGGTTCTCCGCGAAGAAGCGGTGGTGGGTCTCCCAGTCGCCCTCGACCAGGGCGTTGCGGATGAACAGCTCGCGGCAGAGCTCCGGGTCGATCCGGCCGTAGTTGACCTTCCGCGCGGCGACCACCGGCACCCCGTAGAGGGTGACCTTCTCGAACGCCAGGACGGCCCCGGACTTCTTCTCCCAGTGCGGCTCGCTGTAGCTGCGCTTCACCAGGTGCGCGGCCAGCGGCTCGACCCACTCGGGTTCGATCTTCGCGTTGATCCGGGCCCAGAGCCGGGAGGTCTCCACCAGCTCGGCCGACATCACCCAGCGCGGCGGCTTCTTGAACAGGCCGGAGCCGGGGAACACCGCGAACCGGGCGCCCCGGGCGCCGCCGTACTCCCGCTTCTCCACGTCGAACAGGCCGATGTGCGAGAGCAGGCCGGCCAGCAGGGACTGGTGGATCCGGTCCGCGTCCGGCTCGGCGTCCTCGTGGGCCTCCTCGATGGTGACGCCGAGCTGCTTGGCGACCGTGCGCAGCTGGGAGTAGATGTCCTGCCACTCCCGTATCCGCAGGTAGTTGAGGAACTCGGCCTTGCACATCCGGCGGAACGCGGAGGAGGAGAGCTCGCGCTGCTGCTCGCGCACGTAGCGCCACATGGCGAGGAAGGCGAGGAAGTCGGAGCTCTCGGAGCTGAACCGGCGGTGCCGCTCGTCGGCGGCCTGGCGCTTCTCGGCGGGGCGCTCGCGCGGGTCCTGGATGGAGAGCGCGGCGGCGATCACCATGACGTCCCGGACACAGCCGTTGCGGTCCGCCTCCAGCACCATCCGGGCCATCCGCGGGTCCACCGGGAGCTGGGCCAGTTTGCGGCCGAGCGGGGTGAGCCGCTTGCGGAGGTCCTTCTCGGCCGGGTCGAGCGCGCCCAGCTCGTGCAGCAGGCTGATGCCGTCCTTGATGTTGCGCGAGTCCGGCGGGTCCAGGAACGGGAAGGCGGCGATGTCGCCGAGGCCGGCGGCGGTCATCTGGAGGATGACCGAGGCCAGGTTGGTGCGCAGGATCTCGGCGTCCGTGAACTCCGGGCGGGAGAGGAAGTCCTCCTCCGAGTAGAGCCGGATGCAGATGCCGTCCGAGGTGCGGCCGCAGCGGCCCTTGCGCTGGTTGGCGCTGGCCTGGCTGATCGCCTCGATCGGCAGCCGCTGGACCTTGGTGCGGTGGCTGTACCGGGAGATCCGGGCGCTGCCCGGGTCGATCACGTACTTGATGCCGGGGACGGTGAGGCTGGTCTCGGCGACGTTGGTGGCCAGCACGATCCGGCGGGAGGAGGAGCGCTGGAACACCTTGTGCTGCTCGGCCGAGCTCAGCCGGGCGTAGAGCGGCAGGACCTCGGTGTGCTTCAGCCTGAGCTTGTCGAGGGCGTCCGCGGTGTCCCGGATCTCGCGCTCGCCGGAGAGGAAGACCAGGATGTCGCCCGGCCCCTCGGCCTGGAGCTCCACGGCGGCGTCGCAGATCGCCTGGATCTGGTCGCGGTCGCGGTCGACCTCGTCGGTGTCGCCGTCCTCGTCCTCGTCCACGATCGGGCGGTAGCGGACCTCGACCGGATAGGTGCGGCCGGAGACCTCGACGATCGGGGCGTCCCCGAAGTGCCGGGCGAACCGCTCGGGGTCGATGGTCGCCGAGGTGATGATCACCTTGAGGTCGGGACGGCGGGGCAGCAGCTGCTTGAGGTAGCCGAGCAGGAAGTCGATGTTGAGGCTGCGCTCGTGCGCCTCGTCGATGATCAGGGTGTCGTACTGGCGCAGCTCGCGGTCGGTCTGGACCTCGGCGAGCAGGATGCCGTCGGTCATCAGCTTGACCAGGGTGTCCGGGCCGACCTGGTCGGTGAACCTGACCTTCCAGCCGACCGCCTCGCCGAGCGGGCTGTCCAGCTCCTCGGCGACCCGCTCGGCCACCGTGCGGGCGGCGATCCGGCGGGGCTGGGTGTGGCCGATCAGACCGCGCACGCCGCGGCCCAGCTCCAGGCAGATCTTGGGGATCTGGGTGGTCTTGCCGGAGCCGGTCTCACCGGCCACGATCACCACCTGGTGGTCGCGGACGGCGGCGAGGATCTCGTCCTTCTTCTGGCTGACCGGGAGCTCGGCGGGGTACCGGATCTCCGGCACCGCGCCGCGCCGCCGCTCGACCAGCAGCTCGGCCTTGTCGATGTCGGAGGCGATCTCGGCGGCGATCTGCGCGCGGGCCTCGTCCTTGCGGACCCGGCGGGCGCCGTCCAGTCGGCGGCCGATCCGGACCTGGTCGCGCAGGGTCAGCTCGGGCAGGCGCGCGGCCAGCTCGCCGATGCCGGGCGCCTCGCTCCGGGCGGGCTCGGCGGCGGACTGGACTGCGGGAGAACTCACGGCGGGCATCCCTCTAGGTTCGCAAGGAGGGGCGGCGGAGCGCACCTCGGTTTTCGAGCGCCTCCAGTGTCACAGGGGACGCCCGTCCGCTGCCAACGGCGGTCCGGCACGCCGTGGGAACCGTCCGGATCGGGGCGGTCGCGGTGGGTGAGGGCCCGGTCGGCGCGGCTACCGGAGGAAGATCACGGCGGCGCCGACGGCGGCGATGACCAGGGTGGCGAGGACGGCGGCCACGGTCACGGTGATCCGGTCCCGGAACCGCCGCCCGGGCTCGACCCGGGCCGAGGCCTCGGTGTTCAGCTCCCACCAGTTGCGGACCCGGTGGAACTGCTCGTCGAAGTCCGGGGACGGGTACAGGTCGCTGTGCAGCAGCCCGGGCAGGGTCCGGCGCCGCCCGTTGGCGATGAACATCCGCACCTGGGAGGTGGTGCCGCCCTGGGCGTCGACCGTGCGGACGTCGATCCAGCGGATCCGGTCCCAGGGGTAGGTGCGGCCGCGCCCGAAGCCCCAGCAGATGGTGATGCCCTCGGGGCCGACCCGGCTCCAGCTGCGGACCGTGACCCACAGGCCCAGGGCGGAGAGCGCCAGCGTGCAGCCGGCGAGCCAGAGGAAGCCCACCGTGCCGAGCCCGTGCAGGGCCGCGAACCCCTGGGCGACCAGCAGTACGAGCACGATCGCCAGCTGCGACCAGGACGGGCGGTAGCGGTCCCGCCCCCGGAATATCAGTTCGTCCACGGCGGGCACCCTACGCCCCGGGTGACGAGGCGTCGGCACCCGGGGCGGGCGGGACCGGGGGCGGGACCGGGCGGTGCCGGGGCGGTGCCGGGGCGGGACCGGGGAGGAGCCCGCGCGCACTTTGCAAAGTCCCGAGGTGACTTTGCAAAGTGCGCCAGGACTTTGCAAAGTCACTCTTTGCAAAGTCGCCTCGGCAAAGCTCTAGCCCTCCTGGAGGACGAACTCGCGGACCAGCCGGGACCACTCGGCGCCCTGCTCGTAGACGACCACGTGGCCGCTGTCGATCTCCGCGTAGGTGCTGCCGGCGATGGCGTCGGCCAGCTCGCGGGAGAGCCCGACCGGGACGGTGGCGTCCTGGGTGCAGCCGATCACCAGGGTGCGGGCGGTGATCCGGGGCAGCAGCGGGCGGATGTCGGCGCTCAGGTTGAGGTCGATGTGGCGCAGCGCGCCCTCGGTGGGCTCGTTGCCCTTGATGATGCCCTCGAGCGCGTCGGGCTCCAGCGAGTTCAGGTGGTCGCGGCTGAACGCGGTCAGGGTGCCGAACCGGCCGAAGGCCTCGGCGTCGCCGCTGATGGCCCGCCAGGTGGTCATGTGGTTGCGCAGGTAGGCGTCGTCCGGGCGGCTCCAGCCGGCGGTGAGGACCAGGCTGCGCACCAGCTCCGGGCGGAGCGCGGCGAGGGTCGCGGCGACCACCGAGCCGAGCGAGAAGCCGACCACGTCGGCCGGGCCGTCGCCGGCCGCCTCGATCACGGCGGCGATCTGCTCGGCCAGCAGCTCGGGGGTCAGCTCGCGGCCGTCGTCCTCGGTGTCGCCGCAGCCGGCGAAGTCCGGCAGCAGGACGGTGCGGCTGTCGGTGAAGTCGCCGGTGAGGTGGCCGAAGGTGCCCCCGGCGCCGAAGCCGGTGCCGTGCACGAAGACCAGCGGCGGGTGGCCGGAGCCCTCCACGGTGTAGGAGACGCGGGCGCTGGGGCTGGCGACGAAGGGCATGACGTGGTTCTCCTCGGGAGTGGGGAAGGGGCGGGGGGAGGTGCGGGGGAACGTCGGGGTCAGGCGAGGCTCTTGGCGGAGGCGTTCTCGGCGGCGGCCGCGGCCCGGTGGGGGGCGCGCTCGAAGCCGAGCGCGACCAGGACGAGTGCGACGATGCCACCGGTGGCGACCAGGACGGCGGTGCGCAGGCCGTCGGTGGTGGCGGAGCGGAGGGCCTCGCCGGTGAGGCCGTCGGTGCCGGCGTTGGCGATCGCCACCAGGATGCCGAGGCCCACCGCGCTGCCGACCTGCTGGCCGGTGGAGACGATGCCGGAGGCGATGCCCTGCTCGTAGGGGTGCACGCCGGTGGCGGAGGCGGAGAACATCGTGGTGAAGATGACGCCCTGGCACAGGCTCAGGACGACCAGGCCGGGCAGCAGCGCGACGTAGCTGCCGTCCGGCGCCATGGTCAGCGCGGTCGCGGCGGTGCCGAGCGCGCCGAGCAGGTAGGAGGCGATCAGGGTGTTGCGGGCGCCGAACCGGGTGGCGAGCCGGCCGCCCAGCATGGAGCCGACGAAGCCGCAGACCATCGGGATCAGGAAGGCGACGCCGGTGCGCAGCGCGCTGTACTCGTGCACGGTCTGGAAGTAGACGGTCAGGAAGTACAGCAGGGTGCCGAAGCTGGCCATGAACAGGAAGGTGGTCAGCACGCCGGTGGACAGGTTGCGGTTGCGGAACAGCCGCAGCGGCATCAGCGGGTCGGCGGTCCGGGACTCGATCGCGACGAAGGCGGCGAGCAGTCCGAGGCCGAGCACGGCGGTGGTGAGCACGGTCGGCGAGGTCCAGCCGGAGGCGGGGCCCTGGACCAGGGTGAAGACCACCAGGGTGGCCCCGGCGGTGGCGGTCAGCGCGCCGGGCAGGTCGAACGAGCGGGATCCGTCGCGCGGTCCGTCGGCTCCGATCAGCCGGGGGGCGAGCAGCGCGGCGCCGCCGGCCAGCGGCACGTTGACGTAGAACACCGCCTCCCAGCCGAAGGCCTGGGTGAGCACCCCGCCGGCCAGCGAGCCGATGATCATGCCGCTGGCGCCGGCGGCGGCCCAGACCGAGAGCGCCCGGTTGCGTTCGCGGCCCTCGGTGAAGCTGAGCACCACCAGGGCGAGGGTGGCGGGGAACAGGAAGGCGCCGCCGAGGCCCTGGAGGGCGCGGGCCGCGATCAGCAGGCCGGGCGTGTTGGCGAGGCCGCCGAGCAGCGAGGAGCCGGCGTAGAGCAGCAGGCCGAGCACGAACATCCGGCGGCGGCCGAACAGGTCGGAGGCGCGGCCGCCGAAGAGCAGGAAGCCGCCGAAGGCGACGGCGTAGGCGCTGACCACCCACTGCAGGTTCTGGGCGGAGAAGTCGAGGCCGCTGCCGATCTCCGGGAGCGCCACGTAGACGATGTTGTAGTCGATCGAGACGATCAACTGGGCGAACGCCAGCAGGGCCAGCAGGAGGCCCGAACGGCGTGGCCCGGCGGTCTGCTCGGCGTCGGCGGACGGGGACATGGGGAGCCTTTCGGGGGCGTCGGGGGCGTCGGGGGCGTCGGGGAGCGGACGGGGGACGGGGCGGCGTAGCTGTGGCGTTCGGCGGCTACCGGCCGGGCGTCGTCAGGACCACCCGGCGGCCGTTCAACTCGCCCTTCTCCAGCCGCTGGTGGGTCTCGGCGGCGGCGCTCAGCGGCCGGACCTCCAGGGCCCGGGGCCGCAGCCGGCCGGCCGCGAGCAGCCGGTTGACGGTGACCGCCGCGTCCGCGAGTTCGGCGCCGGAGGCGTGCGAGATGACGAACCCGCGGATCGAGCCGTCCTTCATGTAGAGCTGTCCGGCGGGCAGTTCGGGGCGGGAGCGGGCGCCGGCGAGCAGCACGATCCGGCCGCGCGGGGCGAGCAGGTCGACGGCGGTGGTGAGGTCGTTGGTGCCGGAGGTGTCGAGGTGGAGGTCGATGCCGCCGGGGCAGGCGGCGCGGACCAGGTCGGGCAGGTCGGGGGCGCGGTAGTCGAGGACCTCGGTGGCGCCGAGGGCCCGGCAGTGCTCCGCGTCGGCGGGCCGCGCGGTGGTGACCACCCGGGCGCCGGCCTCGGCGGCGAGCACGATCAGGGCGCCGCCGACGTTGCCGCCGCCGCCCCCGACCAGCACGGTCTCGCCGGTGCGCAGCCCGCCGTGGGTGAACAGGGCGAGGTGGGCGGTGGCGGCGGGGTGGACCACGGCGACGGCCGTCGTCGGGTCCACGCCGGGGGGCAGGTGGTAGAGCCGGTCGGCGGGGACGGCGGCCCGTTCGGCTGCCGCGCCCTGGCGGCCGTCGTGGCCGAGGCTGTTGGTCCAGACGCGGTCACCGGGGGCGAAGCGGGGGGCGCCGGGGCCGGCCCCGGCCACGGTGCCCACGAGGTCCCGGCCGATCACGAACGGGAAGGGCAGGGGGGTCCGGAAGAGCCCCGAGCGGACGAAGGTGTCGACCGGGTTGACCGAGACGGCGGCCACGTCGACCAGGACATCGGTGGGCCCGGGGACCGGCTCGGGCACCTCGCCGTAGCGGATGTCCGACGCCGGTCCGAGCCTCGGGATGAACGCTGCACGCATGGGGCCGATCCTGCGGGAGGCGCGGACGGGCGGCGGCGGATCGCGGCATCGTTCGTCAACTCCCTGGTCTCGGGCGGAAAGCCGGACGGGGACGGGGTGTCCCCCGACCTGACATAGATGCTACACCGATCGGTGCAATCTCTCATCTGCACGGAGTAGTTTACTTGGCCTCCGGGTCGGGACGGCCTGCTACTGGTCCGACCCACCGCTCGACACCCAAGGACGGAACCACATGGCCACCGACCGACTCCTCGCCCAGCCGGGACCGAGACCCGCCGGCGGGAGCGGAGCGCGGACGACGCAGCCCTCCGCCAGTCGTCTGCCGTCCCTGACCGGCCTGCGCTTCCCCGCCGCCCTTGCGGTCTTCGCGTACCACGCCGCCCTGCCGATCCCGACCCTGCGGTTCTTCGCCGACGACAGCACCGAGTTCCGCTTCGTCGACCTCGCCGACCAGGCCGGCGGCCTCGGGGTGGCGTTCTTCTTCGTGCTCAGCGGCTTCGTGCTCACCTGGTCGGCCCGCCCGGGCGACACCGCCACCGGCTTCTGGCGGCGCCGGATGGTCAAGATCGTCCCGAACTACGTGGTCGCCTGGGCGCTGGCCATGATCTTCTTCGCGGGCTCCTACACCCCGGTCCGCACGGCCGTCCTGAACCTGCTGATGCTGCAGGTCTGGATACCCGACTTCAACACCTACTTCAGCGTCGACCCGCCGAGCTGGTCGCTCGGCGCCGAGCTGGTCTTCTACCTCTCCTTCCCGCTGCTGCACCGGGCGCTGCGGCGGATCCGGCCGGAGCGGCTGTTCCTCTGGATCGGCGGCACCGTCGCCGCCATCGTCGCCACCCCGGCGCTGGCCTACCTGGTGCTGCCCGACACCCCTGGCGTCCCCGGCGGCTACGACTCCTCGGTGGTGCAGTACTGGTTCTCCTACGTGCTCCCGCCGGTGCGGCTGCTGGACTTCGCGCTCGGCATCCTGGTCGCCCTCGCGGTGCGCTCCGGCCGCTGGCGCGACATCGGCATGGTGTGGTCGGGCCTGCTCCTGGTGGCCGGCTACGTCGCCACCCGCTGGGTGCCCTACCTGTACGCGCAGCGGGTCACCACCGTGGTGCCGATCGCGCTGCTGGTCGCCTCCGCCGCGATAGCCGACCGGGACGGCCGGTTCACGCCCTTCCGCAACCGGGCGATGACCTGGCTCGGGGAGATCTCCTTCGCCTTCTACCTGCTGCACTTCATCGTGCTGACCGAGATGCGCGACCTGCTCGGCACCAAGCTGTACTCGACGCCCGAGGGCATCGGCCTGCTGCTGCTCGCGATCGGCGTCACCGTGCTGCTCTCCTGGATCCTCTACCGGCTGGTCGAGGCACCGATCACCAAGCGGTTCTCCTCACCGCGCCGCAAGCCGGCCGGCCCCGCTCCCACCTCCTGACTCCCACCTCCCACCTTCGAAAGCGAGCCGTACCCATGGGCAAGATCCTCGTCACCGGGGCGACCGGCCAGGTCGGCGCCGAGGTGCTGGCGCAGCTGCTGGCGGCCGGCGCCGACGTCCGGGCCGGAGCCCGGACCCCGGAGAAGCTGGCACCGCCCGCCCCGGTCGACGCCGCGGCGCTCGACCTCACCGACCCGGACACCTACGGCCCGGCGCTGGCCGGCGTCGACAAGGTGTTCCTCTACGCGGTGCCGCAGGGCACGGCGGGCTTCCTCGCCGCGGCGCGGGAGGCCGGCGTGCGGCACGTCGTGGTGCTCTCCTCGCAGACCGTCGTGGACGCCTTCCCGGTGCAGAAGCCGATCGTGGAGATGCACCGCGCGGTCGAGGACGCCGTCCTCGCCTCCGGGATCGCGTACACCTTCCTGCGGCCGCACAACTTCGCCACCAACATCCTGATGTGGGGCTGGCCGGAGTCGATCCGGGCCGAGGGGCGGATCCGCTTCCCGTACCCCGAGTCGCACAGCGACGCGATCCACGAGAAGGACATCGCCGCGGTCGCGGTGGCGGCGCTCACCGGCGAGGGCCACGAGAACCGGGCGTACTTCATCAGCGGCCCCCGGTCGATCACCCAGCGCGAGCAGCTCGCCGACCTGGCCGAGGCGCTCGGGCGGCCGCTGGAGTTCGAGGAGCTGACCGACGCCGAGGCGCGCGAGGCCCTCGCCCCGATCGTCCCGATCTGGGTGATGGACGCGGTGGTCGGCTACTGGGCCAACTCCGACGGCGTCCCGACCGAGGTGTCCGACACGGTGGAGCAGCTCACCGGCCGCCCCGCCCGGACCTTCGCCGAGTGGGCCCGCGACCACGTGGCCGACTTCACCGCCTGACCGGGCACCGGCCCGGCACACCGGAATCCGGACCCGCCGCACCGGCGGTCGGGACCCCGGTGGCCGGGCCACCACCGTCCGCGCCGGACGGGTGGGCCGCGCACCTTAGCGGAGCGGGGCGCGCGCCCTAGCGTGAGCACGGCGCAGTCATCCGCCATTCGAGGGGGACCGATGAGCGGCCCGGCCATGACCCGAACCCTGCCGACGGACCCCCAGGCTCCGCCGGAGGACGCGCAGTTGCTCGACGCCTCGCACGAGGTGCTGCTCAAGGAGCTGTGCGGCGTGCTGTTCGCCTCGCTGCCGCGCAGCGACCAGCGGCGCAAGGGCGCCCAGTACCTGCGCGGGCTGCTGGGCGCACGCGGACGCAAGTCGATCCGCAACATCGCCACGGTGGTCGGCGGCCCGGCCGCCGAGCAGAGCCTGCACCACTTCATCACCAGCTCCACCTGGGACTGGGGCCCGGTCCGCCAGGCACTGGCCCAGCACCTCGCCCGGATCGCCCCGCCGCAGGCCTACGTGCTGCGGCCGATGGTCGTCCCCAAGGCCGGCGACCACTCGGTGGGGGTGGACCGCCGCTTCATCCCGGCCCTCGGCCAGGTGCTCAACGCCCAGCAGGCGGTGGGCGTCTGGGCCGCGTCGGAGAGCTTCAGCGGCCCGGTCAACTGGCGGCTGCACCTGCCGCGGACCTGGCTGGAGGACGCGCCGAGGCGCAGCCAGGCGCTGATACCCGACGAGGTCGACGCGGAGAGCCTCGGCGACTGCGCCTTGGAGGCGGTGCTCGGCCTGCCGGCCCGCTGGGGGCTGCCGGTGCGCCCGGTGGTCGCGGACGCCAGGGACGCCGACGGGCTGCGGCTGGTGCGCCGGATGCGGGGCGAGCGGCTGCCGATGCTGGCCCGGATCTCCGGCTCGTTCCCGCTGCGGCCGGTCGCGCCGCTGCCCGGCCACCCGGCCGGACCGGGGCCCGCCTGCCAACTGCTCACCGCGGCCCGGGAACTGCGCCGGCCGGTGGTCTGGTCCGACCCGTCCGGCGAGCTGCGCGGCGGACTGGTCGCCGCCGTCCGGGTGCGTCCGGCCGGGCCCGGGGCCGCCCGCCAGGGCCGGGGCCGGGGCGGCGGCGGGGAGCTGCTGCTGCTCGGGATGGGCTCGGCCGGCGGGCGCTGGCCGGCCGAGCTGTGGCTGACCGACCTGGTGGATCTGCCGGTGGCGGCGCTGGTGCGGCTGGCCCGGCTGTCCGACCGGGTGGACCTGGACTTCACCAGGACCGCCGACCGGGTCGGGGTGCGGGACTTCGCGGGCCGCTCGTTCGGCGGCTGGCACCGGCACATCACCCTGGCCTCGGCGGCGCACGCGGTCGCGGTGCTGGCCCGCGGCGACGACCGGCTGTACTGAGGTGGCGAGCGGCTGTACCGGGATGCCGACCGGCTGTACCGGGGCACTGTCCAGCTGTAGCGGCGCGGCGGGGTCAGCCGGCGGGGCCGGTCCGGTCGGTCCGGTCCGGGCGGTCGGTCGGGCTGCCGGTCGGACCGCCCCACCGGTCGCGCGTCGGGTCGCGCGTCGGATCGCCGGTCGGGTCGCCGGTCGGGTCGCCCGCCGCGTCCCCGGGACGGCCGGGGTCGGCACGGGCGACCCGGTCGAGCAGGGTGCGGCGCACCCGGCTGAGCCGGAGCGCGAGCTGGATCTCGAAGGACCGCTCGGGCTTCAGCCAGTCCGGGCCGAGCAGTTCGCCGATCCGCTCCAGCCGGCGGGCCACCGTGTTGGGGTGGACGTGCAGCCGCTGGGCGGCGTGGGTCGGGCTGTTGCCGGTGTCGAACCAGGCCTGGAGGGTGCGGGTCAGCTCGGTCAGCCGCTGCCGGTCGTAGTCGAGCACCGGGCCGACCGCCGACTCGATGAACCCCTCGACATCGTGGTTGTCGGCCAGCAGGACGCCCACGAAGCCGAGTTCGCGGGCCGAGGCGGCGCGGCCGACCGCGCCCAGCGAGGTCATCGCGTCCAGGCAGCGCAGCGCCTCCTGGTAGCCGTGGAAGACCGAGGTCGGATCGCTGACCGGACCGGCCGCGCCGACCGTTACCGGCAGGCCGAGCAGCGGGGTGAGCTCCTCGGCGACCGCGCGGGCGGCCCGGCCCGGGTCGCTGCCGGGCAGCAGCAGCACCGCCCGGCCGTTGTGGACGCGTTTGAGGCCGCTCATCCGGTGGGCGTACAGCCCGGCCCAGGTCGCGGTCCTGCCCTGGGCCTCGCCCTCGGGCCGGGCGACCACCAGGACGTGCGCCGCGGACAGGTCGATGCCGAGCCGGCGGGCCCGGACGTCGAGCTGGCGGGGCGGGCGCTGCGGACTGCTCAGCAGTTCGTCGAGCAGTTCGTCGCCGACGTGGCGGACCGGGGCGGCCGAGCGCTGGCCCTCCAGCAGCAGGGCGACCGCGACCGCCTGGGCGATGCTCTGGCAGAACTCCGCGGCCAGGTCCGCCCGCCGGCCGGTCGGCCGGGCGAGCAGGGTGCCCAGATCGGTGGAGCCGGCCCGGACCGGGGCCGCCCACAGCGGCCCGGCCAGCCGGACCGGCCGGCCGGCCGCATGGGTGTCGACGGCGGTGGCGACCACGGTCGGCCCGTCGAGTTCGGGCAGTTCGCCGGTCGAGGCCAGCACGGTGCCGTCGCTCGCGTACACCCGCAGGCCGAGGTCGAGCCGGCGGCCGGCGTCGCGGACCAGGGCGTGCGGGTCGCGGCCGGAGAGCGCCAGGTCGACCAGGGCGCGGTGGGCCTCGGCGAGTTCGGCGGCCGGGTCGGCGGCGCCGGCCGGGGCGGCCGGGTCGTCGTTGCGGGCCGGGGTCGCCGCGGCGGGGGCGGTCCGGGCGGCGCGCTCCAGCAGCCGGGCCTTCTCGATCGCCACCCCGGCGAGGTCGCCGAGCGCGGCCATCAGCGAGATCTCGTCGGTGGTGAAGTAGCGCACCGCGCGTTCGGCGACGTACAGGGTGCCGAACGGGCGGGCGCGGTGGCCTAGCGGGACGGCCATCACGGCGCGCAGCCCCTCGGCGCGGATCGCCCCGTCGACCACCGGGCTGCGCCGGATCCGCTCGTCCACGAGGAAGTCCGGAGTCCAGAACGGTCCCGGGTCGGCCGGTACGCCGCCGCCCAGGCCGAAGCCGTCGGGGACGGCCAGGCCGACCCGCAGCGAGGCGCTCGGGCCGTCGGTGGTGCGGATCCGGACCGGTCCGGGGGCGCTGTCGCCGCCGGCCGGTTCGGCGGTGGTGAGGCAGGAGAGGTCGGCGCCCAGCAGCAGCCGGGCCCGGCGGGTGATCACCCGCAGCAGGCTGTCGAGTTCGTAGGGCAGGGCCAGGTCGCGGGCGGTGTCGGCGAGCGCGGCCAGCCCGGCCTCGCGGCGGCGCCGCTGCTGGGACCGGGAGCGGATGGACAGGCCGAGCTGCTCGATCCGGCAGATCGCCTCCCGCTCCGGGGCGGACTCGCAGCTCCGCCGGGCCTGCTCGACCAGCTCCGCCAGTTGGGCGGCCGGAGCCTCGCTGGCCAGCAGTTCCAGGACGTTGAACGCGATTGAGTCGGCGGACCGTCGCGTCATGACCTTCCCTCCCCCTGGGGCGTGTCGTGTGGATCGGCCCTGGTCCGCGACGCTCCCCCGGCCGTCGGCCGGGAGGTACCCCCAGGGCACGCGCGCCCCGGCCCTGCGGCCGGGAGGTGCCCCCATCGCAGCGGCTCCGCCCCCAGCCCGGTGGCCGGGAGGTGCCGCTACCTCCGCCTTGCGGTGCACGCACCCCGACGCCGCGGCCTCGTCCGGGCTGGATCCACGAGACGCGCCCGGACCCCGTGAACGGAAGGAGTGCGTGACGGCCTGCAATCCGGAAGGTATGCGGGGGCGGTTGTTCCCGTCAAGAACAGGTCCGGGCCGTCCGGGCGGGGCCCTTGGTGCCCCAGTGACGGATCATCAGGATGATTCGACAGCAGGGAAGTCGGGTTCAGCGGAGGGGGAGTCGGGCCGGTTCCTGATCGCCGGGCCGGGCGGCCGGGCGCCCCTCGACGGCGGCGTGCAGGCGCAGCCAGTGGTCGACCAGCAGCGGGACGCTCTGCTCCTCCAGCCGCCGGGCGACCGCGCCGTAGTCGATGCCGAGCCGGCCCAACCGGTCCAGCACCGCCCGGGCCGCCTCGTACTGGCCGAGCAGGGTGTCGCCCTCCAGCCGGAGCTTGCGGACCGCCTCGTCCAGTACCGGCCTGGTCATCGCGTGCGCGGTGCCCCAGGAGACCAGCCCGGCCACGTACCGGGCCTGGGCGGCGGCCCCGCCCAGCGCCGAGTCGGTCCACAGCAGCCGCTGCGGGCGGGCCCCGGAGGCGCGCAGGGTGCGCCAGCGGCCGTCGCCGAGCCGCTCCTCGTAGGCCCGGTACATCAGCCGGGCTGCCGCCTGGGCGGTGAGGCCGCGCAGCGCGGCGGCGTCCGGGCCGGCGGTCGCGGCGAGCCGCCGGTCGATCTCCCGGTCCACCCGGCCGACCGGGAGCGAGGCCACCGAGGCGATCGCGGCCAGTGGGAGGCCGGCCGCGAGCGCCTGCTCCAGGCCGTCGAAGTAGGCGTCCACCACCTGCCCGTAGCGCCGCACCGAGTACAGCCCGGTGGCGTGCACGCCGAGCCCGCGGCCGACGCAGTCGCGGATCGCGGTGAGGCCGGCGGCGGTGGCCGGGATCTTGACCAGCAGGTTGGGCCGGTCCACGGCGCGGGCCAGTTCGACGGCCTCGGTGACGGTCGCGGCGGCGTCGTGCGCCAGCCGGGGGTCCAGGTCGGCCGAGACCAGGCCGTCGTGGCCGTGGGTGGCGCGGTGCACGCCGAGGAACTCCTCGCAGACCAGCCGCAGGTCGTGCACGGTGGCGGCCCAGACCGAGCCCTCCGGGGAGACGTGGTGCTCCGCCAGCCGGGCCAACTGCTCGTCGTAGACGGGGTCGTGGCGCATCGGACCGGTCAGCAGGGCGGGATTGGTGGTGGCGCCGCGCAGACCGGTGCGGTCGATCAGCCGGCCGAGCAGGCCCGAGGTGACCAGGCCGCGGTTGATCCCGTCCAGCCAGGGCGAGACACCCTCGGCGATCAGCGGCCGCAGGTCTCCGGTTCTGGGGTCGGCGGCCGGCGGTTTCTTCACTGCGGGATCACTGCTCCTCGGCTCTGTGACGGACCGAAAACGGTGCCGTGGCCGAGGATAGGCAGCAATTCGTGCCCGGAAAAGTGAGTGCCCCGGTCAATGTCAGGTCGGCTCCGGGTCAATGCCCGGCCGGGCGGGGGTCAATGCCGGGCATGGTCATTGCGGGGTGCCCGGAGAACTGGCCGCCGAGTATTTGATGGAGTGCGGCCCCACCTGACGTAGTGCCGGGAACTCCGTTGGCCGGTCGGCCGTCCACGGTCAACGATCAGTGGAACGCGCCCACGTCACCGAGGAGTTCACCGCTGTGACCACCATTGCCGTCATCTATTGGTCCTCCACCGGAAATGTCGCCAGGCTGGCCGGGGCGGCGGCCGACGCCGCCGGGAAGGCGGGCGCCGAGGTGCGGCTGCGCCGGATCGCCGACCTGCCGGACGACACCTATGTACCGGGCACCGAGGAGGCCGCGCGGGAGCTGCGGGACCGCACCGCGGACGTCCCGGTGGCCACGATCGACGACCTGGCCTGGGCGGACGGCATCCTGATCGGCACCCCGGTGCGGTTCGGCCTGCCGGCCGCGCCGGTGCTGCGGTTCGTCGACGCGACGGCGCCGCTGTCGATCCCGGGCGGGCTGGCCGACAAGGCGGTGTCCGCGTTCACCTCGGGTTCCGCGCCGCACGGCGGCCACGAGACGGCGATCCTCGCGCTGCACAACGCCTTCTGCCACTGGGGTTCGCTGATCCTGGCCACCGGCTCCACCGACCCGGTGCTGTTCCGCCCGCAGAACGGCAATCCGTACGGGGCCAGCGCGGTGTCCCGGAACGTGCCGGGCCAGGTGCACGAGGAGAACATCGCCGCCGTGGAGTTCCAGGCCCGCCGGGTGGTCCGGGTGGCCGGACTGCTCGGCGGCCTCGCCGACCAGTAGGGGCCCCGCCGGTCCGGGAGGGAGACGTCAGTGGACCACCTGCTCCTGGGACAGCTCGCCGACCGCCCCGCCGGGCAGCAGCCGGACTGGCCCGATCCGTACGAACTCGCCGCCGCGAAGAAGGAGTTGGCCGACCGTCCGGCGCTGGTCGCGGCCGCCGACGTGCACCGGCTGCGGGCCCTGCTCGGCCGGGTCGCGCGGGGGGAGGCGCATGTCCTCCAGGCGGGCGACTGCGCCGAGGACCCGCAGGAGTGCACCGCCGGCGACACCGCCCGCAAGGCCGCGCTGCTCGACCTGCTGGCCGGGCGGCTGAAGCTCACCACCCACCGCCCGGTGCTCCGGATCGGCCGGATCGCCGGCCAGTTCGCCAAGCCCCGCTCCAGCCCCACCGAGCTCTGCGACGGCGTCGAACTCCCGGTCTACCGGGGGCACCTGGTCAACGGCCCGGAACCCGACCCGGTCCGCCGCACCCCCGATCCGCGCCGGCTGGCGGTGGGCTACGAGGCGTCCCGCCGGGTGCTGGACCACCTGTCCCGGCTCGCCCCGGGCGACCCGTCCGTCGCCTGTCCGCCGGTGTGGGCCAGCCACGAGGCACTGCTGCTGGACTACGAGCTGCCGCTGCTGCGCCGGGACGCGCGGGGCCGCCCGCTGCTGGCCTCCACGCACTTCCCGTGGATCGGCGAGCGGACCCGGGACCCGGACGGCGCGCACGTCGCCCTGCTGGCCTCGGTGGTCAACCCGGTCGGCTGCAAGGTCGGTCCGACCACCACCCCGGCGGAGCTGCTGCGGCTGTGCGCCCTGCTCGACCCCGGCCGGGAACCCGGCCGGCTCACCCTGATCGCCCGGCTCGGCGCCGACCGCGTCGCCGAGGTCCTCCCGGGCCTGGTCAGGGCGGTGCACGCGGCCGGCCACCCGGTGGTCTGGCTGTGCGACCCGATGCACGGCAACACCGTCGCCGGGCCGGACGGGCTCAAGACCCGGCTGGTGCCGGACCTGGTCCGGGAGGTCGAGGCGTTCCAGCGGGCGGTCCGGGCGGAGGGTGCCGCCGCCGGGGGCCTGCACCTGGAGACCACCCCCGACGACGTGACCGAGTGCGCCGACGACGCGGCCGGGCTGGCCCGGGTCGGCGACAAGTACACGAGCCTGTGCGACCCGCGGCTCAACCCGGGCCAGGCGCTCGCGGTGGTGTCCGCCTGGCGCGCCTGAGCGCCGGGCGCGCGGCCGCCCGGGTCGCGGCCGCCCGGGTCGCGTACGCCCCTCATGCCCTGCACCGCCTGCACGTCCCGTACTCCCTGCACCGCTCGCACCATCCCGTTCCGACCCGTGCACCACCCCCAACCCACCCGCGGCCCGAGCTGTTGGTCCGCGTCCCCCAGGGAGGTCCGCACATGAGAAACAAGGTGACACTGGTCACCGGCGCGGCGGGCGGCATCGGCGCCGCCGTGGTCCGGCTGCTGGCCGTTCGCGGCGCGCTGGTCGCGGCCGTGGACCGGGACGCCGACCGCCTCGCCGAACTCACCGGCAAGCTGGCCGCCGAGGGCCTCACGGTCGCGGCCGTCCCCGCCGACGTCACCGACAGCGCCTCGGTCGAGGCCGCCGTCGACACCGCCGAGCGGGAGCTCGGCCCGATCGACCACCTGGTCAACAACGCCGGTGTGCTGCGGCTCGGCGAGGTCCGCGACCTCACCGACGAGGACTGGCGGACCACCTTCGCGATCAACGCGGAGGGCGTCTTCCGGGTCTCCCGGGCGGTGGTCCACCGGATGATCCCGCGCCGGCGGGGCGCGATCGTCACGGTCGCCTCCAACGCGGGCCTCACCCCACGCGCCGAGATGGCCGCCTACGCGGCCTCCAAGGCGGCGGCCACCCACTTCACCAAGAGCCTCGGCCTGGAGGTCGCCCGCTACGGGATCCGCTGCAACGTGGTCGCGCCCGGCTCCACCGACACCCCGATGCTCAGCGGGATGTGGGCCGACGGCGTCGACGGCCGGGCCGCCACCGTCGCCGGGGTGCCCTCCGCCTTCAAGGTCGGCATCCCGCTCGGCAAGCTGGCCCGGCCCGAGGACGTCGCGTACGCCGTCGCCTTCCTGCTGTCCGACGAGGCGGGTCACATCACCCTGCACGACCTCACGGTGGACGGGGGTGCCGGGCTCGGTGCGTGACGCGACCCCTTCCCCGCTGGACCCGCTGGACCCGCTGGACCCGCTGGACCCGCTGGGCCGGGTGCTGGCCGCCCGGCCGCCCGCGTTCGCGCTGCTGCACCGGCCCGAGGCCACCGGCCCGGGGGTCGTCGAGCTGCTGCTCGGCGAGGTGTCGGCGCCTGCCACGCTGGCCGATCTGCCACTGGCCGACCTGCCGGCGGCGGCCCCGCCCTCCGGTGGCGAACGGCCCGGCGGCGAGCGGCACGAGCTGCTCGTCCTGGTCCCCTACCGGCAGATCGCCGAGCGCGGCTTCGAGGCGCCGGACGACGGCACCCCGCTGCTCGCGCTGACCGTCACCGAGCAGTCCGAGCTCCCGCTCGCCGAGCTGCTCGACCGCCTCCCCGACGGCCCGGTCGACCTGACCGGCGGCGCCTTCGACATCGGCGACGAGGAGTACGCGCAGACCGTGCGCCGGGTGCTCGCCGAGGAGATCGGGGAGGGCACCGGCGCCAACTTCGTGCTCAAACGCTCCTTCGTCGCCGCCGTCGGCGGGGACACCACCGCCGCCGCGCTCACCCTGTTCCGCCGGCTGCTCCAGCGGGAGACCGGCGCCTACTGGACCTTCCTGGTGCACACCGGGGAGCGGACCCTGGTCGGCGCCACGCCCGAGCGGCACATCAGCGTGCACGGCGGGCGGGCGGTGATGAACCCGATCAGCGGCACCTACCGCTACCCGGAGCAGGGGCCGGAGCTGGACGGGCTGCTGGAGTTCCTGGCGGACCGCAAGGAGACCGACGAGCTCTGCATGGTGCTCGACGAGGAACTCAAGATGATGGCCCGGATCTGCCCGGGCGGCGGCCGGGTGGTCGGCCCGTACCTCAAGGAGATGGCCCGGCTCGCGCACACCGAGTACTTCATCGAGGGCCGGACCACCCGGGACCCGCGCGAGGTGCTGCGCGAGACCCTGTTCGCGCCCACCGTCACCGGCAGCCCGCTGGAGTCCGCCGCCCGGGTGATCGCCAAGTACGAGCCCGGGGGCCGGGGTTACTACAGCGGGGTGGCCGCGCTGATCGGCCGGGACACGGCCGGCGGGCGCTCCCTGGACTCCGGGATCCTGATCCGCACCGCCGACATCGACCCGGCCACCGGCCGGCTGGGGATCGGGGTGGGGGCGACCCTGGTGCGGCACTCGGACCCGCGCTCCGAGGTGGCCGAGACCGGCGCCAAGGCGGCCGGGCTGCTCGCCGCGAGCGGGGCCGGGGCGGCCGGGTCGTCCACCCCGGTGGACGGCCGCCGGGGCGGGTTCGCCGCGCACCCCGAGGTGCGGGCGGCCCTGGCCGGGCGCAACCGGGACCTGTCCGGCTTCTGGCTCGCCGAGGTGTCCGGACGGGCCCGTCCGCGCCCCGAACTGGCGGGCCTGCGGGTGCTGGTGGTGGACGCCGAGGACACCTTCACCGCGATGATCGGCCACCAACTGCGGGCGCTCGGCCCGGAGGTCGTGGTGCGGCGGTTCGACGAGCCGTACTCGCGCGAGGGGGCCGACCTGGTGGTGCTCGGGCCCGGTCCGGGCGACCCGCGCGACACCTCCCATCCGAAGATCGCCCATCTGCGCACGGCGGCAAGGGAGTTGCTGGACGCGCGGCGGCCGTTCCTGGCGGTCTGCCTGAGCCACCAGGTGCTCTCCGCCGAGCTGGGGCTGCCGCTGGTCCGCCGCGCGGTGCCCAACCAGGGGGTGCAGCGCTCGGTCGACCTGTTCGGTGCCGCCGAGCGGGTCGGCTTCTACAACACCTTCGCCGCGGTGTGGGACGCCTGCCCGGGCGGGCCGGCGGAGTTCGAGGCGCCCGGCGGCGGCGCGGTCCGGGTCGCCGGGGACGCCGCGACCGGCGAGGTGCACGCGCTGCGCGGGCCGGGCTTCGCCTCGGTGCAGTTCCACGCCGAGTCGGTGCTCACCCTCGGCGGAGTCCGGATCACCGGTGATCTGATCGCTCACGCGCTCGGATTGCCGGACTCCGTTCGAATAGCGCCCGGGGCTCCCGAATTCCCCTGACGGGTTGTACACGTCCCACAACCGTTCCATCCGGAAAAGGATTACCGGAGCCGGAAAACCCGGCGGCAGCACCGGACCACCGCAACACCGCAACACCTGACCACGGCAGTACCGCAGCACCGGACCACCGAACCACCGCAGCACCGGACCACCGGAACCCGACAAGAGGAGATCACCGTGCTGGACGACGCCATGGTGGACGCGTACCTCGCCCGGATCGGCGCCGAACGGCCCGAGCGGGCCGACCTCGCCGCGCTCACCCACCTCCAGGAACGGCAAGTGCTGTCCGTGCCGTTCGAGAACCTCGGCTACCACCTCGACGAGCCCATCCACATGGACGAGCAGGTCCTCGACAAGATCGTCCGGCAGCGCCGCGGCGGCGGCTGCTACGAGGTCAACCCGGCCCTCTCGTTCCTGCTCACCGCCCTCGGCTACCAGGTGGAGATCCTCCCCGGCCGGGTCCACCGCCCCGGCGGCACCCTCGGCGCGGCCCTGTGCCACCTCGCCCTGCGGGTCACCGTCGACGGCGAGCAGTGGCTGGTCGACACCGGCTTCGGTCGCAACAGCCGGCACCCGCTGCGGCTGGCCTCGCGCGAGGTCCAGCAGGACCCGGACGGCGAGTACCGGCTGGCCGACGTCGAGGGCGGCGGCTTCGACGTGTTCCTCAACGGCAAGCCGCTGTACCGGCTGGAGGACCGCCCGGTGCGGATCGAGGACTTCCGCCCGACCCTCTGGTGGTACCGCACCGCGCCCGAATCCCCCTTCCTGCAGGACGTGTTCTGCTCGCTGCGGACCGAGGACGGCCGGATCACCCTCAAGGGCAACCAGCTCTCCACGGTGGCCGGCGGCGAGCGCGGCACCCAGGAGTTCGGCACCGACGACGCCGTCCTGGAGGCGTACAAGACCCACTTCGGGTTCAGCCTCGACCGGCTGCCCGACCAGCCGTCCGGCGGGGTCACCGCCGCCGTCCAGACGGGATGAGCTCCGCCATGACCACTACCACGACCGGAACCGGTCCGGACGCCGGCCTGCCGCCCACCGACCCGGCCCAACTGCCGCTGGTCTTCGCCGCGGCCTTCAACGCCGGTGACGCGCAGGCCGTGGAGCGGCTCTTCGAGCCCGGCGCCGTCTTCGTCAACGCGCCCGGCGAGGTGGTGACCGGCGACGAGCGGCGCGCCGCCACCGGCCGCTTCCTCGCCTTCGGCCTGCCGATCCGGATCGAGGTCCGGCAGTGCTACGTGGCCGGCGACCTCGCGCTGCTGATCGGGGACTACCTGATCGAGGGCGAGGGCCCGGACGGTCCGCTCCGCGACGAGGGCACGGCCACCGACGTCGCCCGGCGCGGCGCCGACGGCCGCTGGCGCTACGCGATCGACAACCCGCCCGGCACCGCCCGCTGACCCGAGGAAGGACCGCTGTGCCTGCTGCAGCCAACCCCGCCGCCGACCCGCTGCTCGACCTGCCGTTCGACGCCGTGCCGGACCCCGACGAGTACCTGCGCGCCGCGATGCGCTGGCACTTCTCGCCGGAGACCGGCTCGCCGTTCTGGCTGGCCCGGGCCGCGGGCCTCGGCTTCGACCCGCTCACCGAGGTCCGCACCCACGCCGACCTCGCCAAGTTCCCCAACCTCGCCGGCGAACTGCGCACCGCCCGGGTCGAGGACCTGATCCCGCGCGGCTACGGCGACCGCCCCGAGGTGGTCGGCGTCTACGAGAGCGGCGGCACCACCGGCGCGCCCAAGCGGATCGTGCTGCTGCGCGACTGGCTGGACCGGCTGCTCGGTTGGTCCAGCGCCCAACTGGACGGCCACGGCGTGCCGCAGGGCGTCAACTGGCTGGTGGTCGCCCCCACCGGCCCGCACATGGTCGGCGACGTGATCAAGGCCCAGACCGCCTACCGCGGCGGCCTGTCCTTCACCGTCGACCTCGACCCGCGCTGGGTGAAGCGGCTGATCGCCGACGGCAAGGGCGCCGAGGCCGGCGCGTACGCCGAGCACATCGTCGACCAGGTCGCGTACCTGCTGGAGACCCAGGACATCGGCGTGTTGATGTGCACCCCGCCGGTGCTGGAGCGGATCGCCCGCCGCGACGGCCTCGCCAAGCTGGTCGGCGAGAAGATCCGGGCGATCAACTGGGTCGGCACCCAGATGGACCCGGACACCCGCCACCTCTACCGCACCGAGGTCTTCCCGAACGCCGTGCTCTACAGCGGCTACGGCTCGACCATGATCCTCGGCAACGCCAGCGAGCGGCACGGGCTGACCGACGACGACCCCTGCGTCTACGACCCGTACTCGCCGTACATGAGCTTCGGCGTGATCGACCCGGAGACCGGGCGGACGGTGGAGTACGGCGAGCGCGGGCAGGTGGTCATGCACCACGTGTCCAAGAGCCTGCTGATGCCCAACAACCTGGAGCGCGACCACGGCACCCGGATCGCCGCGCTGCCCGGGCACCTCGGCGACGCGGTGGCGGACATCGCCCCGGTCCAGGAGTTCGACAACGAGACCGTGATCGAGGGGGTGTACTGATGACGCAGCCCGCGCAGCCGCCCGCACATTCCGAGCCGCCCGCGCAGCAGCCGCTGCTCCAACTGGACGCGCTCGGCCCCGGCGAGCCGTTCCGGGCCCGGCGCCGCACCGAGGTGACCGACGTCACCGGCGCGCCGTTCGCCGAACTCAGCCTCGTCCCGAAGCTGTTCGTCACCCGGGCGATGCGCGCCCTGCACGCGGCCGAGTCGCTGCCGGCCGAGGAGCGCTTCGCCGCGCTGGCCCGGGCCGGCCGGATCTTCACCTCGGAGACCATCGACGGCCTGGACTTCCCGTCCTACGAGCGCGCCGTGGCCCGGGTCTCCGGGGTGCCGATCACGGTCGTCCGGGACGCCACCCGGGCCATCGCCGACTCGGCCGAGAAGGCCGGCTGGTCCGCCTACCGGGCCCGCCCGGCCGGCGCGGTGAGCGACTGGCGGGACGGCGCCACCCTCGACGGCAGCGCCGTCTGGACCCGTCGCGGCGAGGTCTTCGCCGTCCACGCGGCCGGCAACCACCCCGGCCCGCACGGGCTCTGGCTGGAGGCGCTGGCACTCGGCTACCGGGTCGCCGTCCGCCCCTCCCGCCGTGAGCCGCTCACCCCGCACCGGCTGGTCACCGCGCTGCGGCTGGCGGGCTTCGCCGCCGACCAGGTGATGCTGCTGCCCACCGACCACGAGGCCGCGGACGAGATCCTGGCCGGCGCCGACCTGGGCATGGTCTACGGCGGCGACGAGGTGGTCCGCAAGTACGCGGGCAGCACCGTGCTGCCGCAGGGCCCCGGCCGGTCCAAGATCCTGGTCACCCGGGACACCGACTGGCGCGAGCACCTGGACACCATCGTCGACTCGATCGCCCACCAGGGCGGCGTGGCCTGCATCAACGCCACCGCCGTGCTGGTCGAGGGCGACCCGGCGCCGCTGGCCCGGGCGATCGCGGAGCGGCTGGCCGGGATCCCGAGCCTGCCGCCGGAGGACGAGAAGGCGGTGCTCTCGGTCCAGCCGGTGGCCGAGGCCCGGGCGATCGAGGCGTACCTGCTGCGCCGGGCGGCCGGCACCAGGGCCTGGCTCGGCGGGGACGGCGTGGTGGCCGAACTCGGCGACGGCAGCGCGGTGCTGCGCCCGGCCGTGCACCAGCTGGACCGGCCGGACGCCGACCAGACCGGCGTCGAACTCGCCTTCCCCTGCGTCTGGGTGGCGCCGTGGACGCCGGAGGCGGGGGTGGCGCCGCTGCGGAACTCGCTGGTGCTGACCGCGCTCACCGGGGACGACGCGCTGTTCGACCGGCTGCTCCGGGAGCCGAGCATCAGCAACGTCTACCGGGGCGACCACCCGACGTACTGGATCCGGCCCGGGGTGCCGCACGACGGCTACCTGGGGGAGTTCCTGATGCGGACCAAGACCGTCATCCGGGACTGAAGCAGCGGCCGGACCGGCGCTGATCCGGGGCCGGCCCGGACGGGGACCTCGCGGGCCTGTGCCCGCGAGGTCCCCGCTCCGTTCTCCCGGGCTCGCTCAGTGCCGCAGCGCCCGGTCCACCAGGGCGCCGGCCATGCCGGTGTACCCGGCCGGGTCGCACAGCTCCGCGATCTCCGCGGCGGTGAAGTGCCCCTCCAGCCCGTTCTGTTCGGCGAGCACCTCGGCCAGCGGCCGGCCCTCCCGGTCGGCGGTCAGCGAGGCCTCGGTGAGCAGCTGCCGGGCCACCGCCTTGCCGAGCTTCGGCGCCAGTCGGGCGGCGATCCGCTCGGAGACCAGCTGGCCGCCGGTGAGCTCCAGGTTGGCCCGCATCCGCTCCGGCCGGACCACCAGCCCCTCGGCCAGCTCGACCGAGGTGTGCGCGGCGCCGCCGGCCAGCCGCAGGCACTCGCGCAGCAGCAGCCACTCGGCGTGCCAGGCGCCGCCCGAGCGCTCGTCCTCGGTCACCAGGCACTGGGTCAGTCCGGCGGCGAGCACCGGGACCTGGAGGGCGGCGCTGCGCAGCAGTGTGGCCAGCACCGGGTTGCGCTTGTGCGGCATCGCGGAGGAGGCGCCGCGTCCGGCCACCGCCGGTTCGACCACCTCGCCGACCTCGGTGCGGGTCAGTGACTGCACGTCCACCGCGATCTTGCCGAGCGCGCCGGCGGTGAAGGCCAGCGCGGCGGCCAGGTCGGCCATCGGGGTGCGCAGCGCGTGCCAGGGCAGGTCCGGCCGGGCGAGCCCGGTCTCGGCGGCGAAGGCGTCCAGCAGCCGGTCCAGGTAGGCGCCGGCGTCCACCTCCGGGTCGGGGCCGTCCAGCCGGGCGTACTCGAGGTAGCCGGCCAGGGTGCCGGCGGCGCCGCCCAGCGAGACCGGCAGCCCGTCCGCGAGGACGGCGGCGAGCCGGCGGTCGGCGTCCAGCACCAGTCGGCGCCAGCCGGCCGCCTTGAGGCCGAAGGTGGTGGGCACCGCGTGCAGGGCGAGGGTGCGCCCGGCGAGCACGGTGTCCCGGTGCTCGGCGGCGAGGCCGGCGAGCGCGTCGGCGGTGCGGCCGAGGTCGGCGCGGATCAGGGTGAGGGCCCGGGCGGCGACCAGCATGGCGCCGGTGTCCAGGATGTCCTGGCTGGTCGAGCCGCGGTGCACGTACTCGGCGGCGGCCGGGTCCTCGGCGGCCACCGCCCGGGTCAGCGCCTGGACCAGGCCGACCACCGGGTTGGCGGTCTCCCGGCAGGCCAGGGCCAGCTCGCGGACGTCGAACCGCTCGGCCCGGGCGGCCCGGGTGATCGCGGCGGCCGCGGCGGGCGGCACCGTGCCCAGGCCGGCCTGGGCACGGGCCAGGGCCGCTTCGGCGTCCAGCATGGCCTGGAGCCAGGCGCGGTCGGTCACGGCCGCCTCGACCGGGGTGCCGGCCCGGACGGGGGAGAGCAGGCCGGTGTCGGGCTCCGCCGGGGCCGGCGGGCTGGGGTGTGCGGTCATACGACGACGCCTCTCGGTTCGGACTCGGCTGACCCGGCGGACTCTACGGAGCCGTTGGACCGCCCCGACCCGGTGGACCCGGCGGACACCGCCGGTCCGCTGGGCTCGGCCGTCACCACGGGCCCGGCGGGCCCGGCCGCCCCGGTGGACTCCGCCGAGCCGGCGGACCCGGCCGCGGCGGTCGGCCACTCGGGCGCGGGGGAGAGCGCCAGCACCGCCCGGGCGATGGCGTCGGAGTCCCCGAGGGTCACCGAGTCGACGCCGGGCCGGATGCCCGCCGCGGTGACCCAGTGCACGGACTCGGTCGGCACCCCGTACGCGAAGCGGCGCGGGTGCGCCCGGCCGCGGCCGTCCAGCAGTCGGTAGGGCCGCTCGGTGACGGCGAGGCCGCCGGTGGGGTAGCCCGTCCCGGCGGGGCCGGGGATCCGGTAGGTGGCGCACTGCTCGGTGTCCAGCAGGTGCCGCAGCAGCGGGTCGTCGGTGCGCCGCAGGTCGGGTTCCGGCAGCCGGGCCTCGACCAGGACGGTGGCCCGGACCGTCGGGCCCGGCACGGCGGTGGAGTGCGCGGCGAAGGCCGGGTCGACCGGGTCGATCCGGATCTCGGTGCCGGGGCCGAGGAGTTCCACCACCCCGGCCTCGATCAACGCGATCAGCTGCTCGATCCGCTCCACCGGCGGTCCGATGGAGAGGAAGGCGTTCAGCGGGGTGTACCAGCCGTCGAGGTCGTCCCGGTAGGAGTCGCCCGCGATGCCGCTGTGGTCGACCGCCATCCGGATCTCGTTGCGCAGGTCGCGCAGCACGTCCAGGGCGGCCTTGAGCGGGCCGCTGAGGTTCCCGGCCCTGGCTTCGGCGACGTCCTGGCGCAGATGCTCGAGCAGCCAGTCGCGGAAGTCCGCGCGGTCGGTGAACTCCCGCCCGGCGTAGGGGCGGGAGAGCCGGTCCCAGCTCCAGCGGTCGGCCTCGGGGATGCCGTGCTCGTCGAGCACGGCGGCCGGGTCCTCGGCGGTCAGGAAGCGGTCGGTGAACGCCTCGCGCTCGGCGCCGCGGGCCCGGGCGGTGAGCAGCGCGCCGTAGTAGACGGCCTCCACCTCGCGGGAGACCAGCGGCCAGAGGTCGGTGGCGAACCGCACCGGACCGCCCCGGCGGGTGCGCTCCCGCAGCTCGGCGACCACCTCGGTGGTGAGCAGCCGGGGCAGGTGGCGGCCGTACGCGCCCTTCTCGTTCTCGCCGCGCGCGTGGTACGGGATGCCGCGCCGCGAGGTGGCGTACAGCCGGGGCTCGGCGCCGGAGGGCCGGTACACCAGGCCGCCGTCCGTCTGCTCGAACCGGCCGCCCCGGCCGAGCGTGAACAGGGCCATGTGGTCGAAGAAGTTGAGGCCGAGGCCGCGCAGCAGGACGCTCTGGCCCGGGCGGGCGGTGACGTGGACGTCGGCGGGGTTGGCGGGGGTGATGTAGTCGAGGTGGTGGATCCTGGCCAGGCTGGCGGTGCGGGCCTCGCGCGGGGTGGGCCGGGCGGGGAGGTGGCCCTGGGCGAGCACGATGGCGTCCAGCCGGTTCAGCCGGGTGCCGTCCTCCAGCCGGACGCCCTGCGGGCCGCCGGGGAAGCCGTGCGCGTCGGCCATCGCGACCGCCCGGGAGCGGTGCACCCGGACGGTCACGGTCGGCGGGGCGGCGGCGACCACGGCGCGGAAGGCGGCGTGCAGGTAGTGGCCGTAGAAGGCGCGGGTCGGGTAGGTGTTCGGCCCGAGGGCGGCGGCCTCGGCCAGGGCCGCCCCGTCGGGGCCGTCCGGCTGCCGGCCGGGGGCGCCCGGTCCGTGCCCGTCCGGTCCCCGGCCGGCCGGTTCGTGGACGCCTGGTTCGTTGCCGCCCGGTTCGTTGCCGCCCGGTCCGTTCCGGGCCGGGTCCGGGTCCCGGTCGGGACTGCCCTCGGGGGCAAGCGACTTCGCCCATTCGTACAGGCTGGGACCGGGTTCGACGGGCCCGTCGATCCGGACGCTGTCGTCGGTGTACACGGTGATCTGCGAGGCCACCGTGTTCATCAGGAGGTGCCGGGACTGGTCGGTGCGCCAGACCCGGCCCGCTCCGGGGGGTGCCGGGTCCACCACGTGCACGGTGACGGTGGCCCCGGAGGGGCTGGACCGTTCGTTCGCGCAGAGTCGTTCCAGCACCGATAGACCGCGAGGACCCGCGCCGATGACGCAGATCTGGAGGTGACTGTCGATCATGCCCACGGCTCGAAATCGTAGTTGTGATCATCCGATGATGAAAAGGTCTTGACGCCGTGCATCCAGGCCACCCGCTCGTGCAAGTCGCCCTCGGAGAGCGCTCCGAGCAGCCGGTTCCTGGTCCGCGCGGCCTCGCCCGCGGGGTGCCAGAGCCGGATCGATTCCCGCGCGGCACGCTGCACCGCCGCCGTACGAGCCTGCCGTTCGGAGGCGAACCTGGCAAGGGTGCCGGTGAGTTCAGTGGTCTCGACCATCAACTCGCCCAGCAGAACGGCATCCTCCAGCGCCTGACAGGCCCCCTGCGCCGCGTAGTGCAGCATCGGGTGCGCGGCGTCGCCCAGCAGCGCCACCCGGCCGTCCGTCCACCGCCGCACCGGGTCCCGGTCCACCAGTACCCAGGAGCGCCAGCCCTCGCCGAGCGCCAGCAGCCGCCGGGCGTTCGGCGCGGTCAGACCGGCCAGCTGCTCCCCGACCAGCTCCTCGTCCACCGCCACCCCGGCGAGCGCCTCGGTGGCGCCGTTGTCCCGGGAGGCGGCCAGGTTGAGGAACGCCCCGCCGGCGATCGGGTAGTGGACGAAGTGGCAGTGCGGGCCGGTCCACCAGGTCACCGAGGTGGGCAGCCGCAGCTCCTCGGGGACCAGCTCCATCGGGACCACCGCCCGGTAGACGGTGATCCCGGAGATCCGCGGCTCGCCGTCGCCGACCAACTGGGCGCGGACCGCCGAATGGATGCCGTCCGCCCCGAGCAGCACGTCGCCGCGCACCGAGCCGCCGTCCGCCAGCAGCGCGGTGGCGCCCCCGGCGTCCTGCCGGTAGCCGGTGACGGCGGTCGCGGCGCGCAGCTCGATCCGCGGCTCGTTCCGGCAGGCGCGCAGCAGCAGCCCGTGCAGCTCGGCCCGGTGCACCACCACGTACGGGTTGCCGAACCGCTGCTGGTAGCGCTCGGTGAGGGTCAGGCTGGTGACGTGCTCGCCGGTGACGCCGTCCATGAAGCGCAGTTCGGCCATGTGCACCCCGGCCGCCCGGACGGCGTCGCCGAGGCCCAGCCGCTCCAGCGCGAGGATGCCGTTCGGGGCGATCTGGATGCCCGCCCCGATCTCGGCGAACTCCGGCGCCCGCTCCAGGACCACCGCCCGGTGGCCGGCCCGGGCGAGGGCCAGCGCGGCGGCCAGCCCGCCGATCCCGCCGCCGGCCACCAGGACGGTGGCCGGGGCGTCGTGGCGCGCCGTCACCGGACCGGCCCGTCGTCCTCGGCGGCCGCCAGCCGGCGGGCCAGCTCCAGCCGCTTGATCTTGGTGGTGGCGGTGGCCGGGAGCTCGCCCAGCCGCCACTGCACCGGATCGGCCATCGGCGGCAGGCCCGCCGTGGCCGCCCGCCAGGCGGCCGGTTCCACCGGCAGGTCGTCCTTGGTGCAGATCACCGGCACCGCCCGGCCGTCCGCGCCGGGGACGATCACCACCTCGGCGAGCTGGGGGAGGCGGGCGAACAGCGCGTCCTCGGCGGCCAGGGTGGAGCCGAAGCCCTCGATCAGGTCGACCTCGCGGTCCAGCAGGTGCACACAGCCCCAGCGGGTGCGGTAGCCGACGTCGCCCATCCGCCACCAGCCGTCCTCGACCTGCTGGTCGTACCGGGCCTGCTCGCCGAGGTAGGTGACGATCCGGCCGTCGCTGCGGACCTCGATGTACCCGGGGTTCTCCGCCGACGGCGGCCGGCCGTTGCGGCTCACCACCCGGACGTCGGTGAAGCCGGGGAAGGGCATGCCCACGCAGCGGCCGTCCGCGTCCGCGCCGCGCCGCCGGGAGAACGAGCGCACCACGGCCGGGCCGACCTCGCTCTGCCCGTACAGCTGGCCGAAGACCGGCGCGGTGCGGGCGGAGGCGGCGAGCATGGTCCGCACGGTGCGGGGGTGGATCGCGTCGAAGGTCGAGGAGAACAGCTTGACGTTGGCCAGCGGGCGGCGCGGGTCCTCGGCGAGTTCCTCCCACTCCATGAAGGAGTTGGGGTGGGCCTCCAGGATCCCGGGGCGCAGCCGGGCGAACAGCTCGGCCACGTGCCCGGGCTCCGAGTGGGCCAGCACCAGGATCGGGAAGCCGCGGAACAGCGAGATCGCCAGCGCGGTGATCAGCCGGGAGTGGACGAAGGAGACATGGATGGCGATGGTCTCCCGGCCCGGGACCACCGGGCGCAGGACGAGCGCCTGCGGCCGGTAGCGGGCCTCCAGGGTGCGGCCGGTGTGCACGGCCAGCTTGGGCGTGCCGGTGGTGCCGGAGGTGTGGGTGATCAGGGTCGGGTGGTCCGGCGGCGCGGTGACCGGCGCGACCCGGGGCGAGCCGGCCAGGGCGGCCAGCTCGACCGCGCCGGGGTGGCTGCCGGAGGCCAGCAGGACGGTGGCGGCCAGCTCGAAGACCTCGGCCGGCAGGTCCTTGGCGAGCTTGACCGCGTCGGTGACCAGGAACGGCTCGTCGGTGCGGCGGACCAGCTCGGCGACGGTCGCGCCGTCCAGATAGGGCGAGAGCAGCACCGGGACGGCGCCGATCCGGGCCGTGGCGCAGGCGAGCAGGGTGATGTCGAAACTGTTCGACTTGTGGACCACCACCCGGCGGCCCGGCCGGACCCCGGCGGCCCACAGCCGGGAGGCGTGGTCGTTGACCAGGTCGGCGAGCTCGGCGACGGTGGACCGCCGGCCCAGCTCGGGGGCGATGTCGAGGTCGTGGTCGAGGATCACCACGTTCGCGCCGTTCCGGACGGCGGCCCGCTCGAAGAGCGTGCCCAGTCGGATTCCCCGGTTGGCAATGCGCTGAAGGAGCACCGTTCCGCCCTCTCGTGGGATTAGGGTCGCTGTGCTTTCAGGGGTTTCGTCCCGGGGGATGTGCCGCCGGGACTTCGTGCCAGGAGCCTTTTTCGGATTCAGTTCCAGGGGGGGGGATCCGGTTCAGCGGTCCTTCTCGACGACCTGCTTGATCCGCTCCAGGGTCACCCCGAGGTCGGCCGCGACCTTCTCGCCCCACTCGGCGAAGAAGCGGCGCTTCTCGTCCTCGTCCATCCCGGCGGTGATGCCGCGGATGCCCTCGGTGGCGGCGCCCATCCGGAAGTGGTGCACCAGCACGCTGTGGTCCGCGTCCGGCTCCGCGGAGGGGGCCACGTCGAAGGCCCAGACGCTGTCCTGGGCGCGGCCGCCGGTGTCCCGCATGGCCCAGCGGAAGGTCCGGCCGGGCTCGGCCGCGACCACCTCGGCGTGGGTGTACCAGGTGCCGCGGACCACCGGCGCCCAGGCGACCACGTCCGGGCTGCGCAGGTTCTCGCCGCGGAACACCGAACCGACCTCGGCGGGCGCGCCGGAGATCCAGCTGCCGCCCTGGCATTCCGGGCTCCACTCGCCGCAGCGCGGGAGGTCGCTGATCACCGAATAGATCTCGTCGGGGGTGGCGGAAATCCGGATCTCGGCCCGGGAACGGAAAAGCGGGGCGTTTTCTGCGGTGTTTTCTCCCATGGCCGGAATCCTGGGCGGCGGCCCGCGGGAGGGTCAAAGGCGTGCCGACGGGTCCGTCAAGTCCGGCCGTGGACCTGACACATCGCGCCCGGAACCGGTTCGGGGGCCACCGGCCGGATGCTAAGGAGGTGGCCCGCCGTCCCTAGAGCTCGAGGCCGAAGTGCAGCGCGGTGACCGCCATCCGGTGCGCGTGGTAGAAGCGGTGCGCGCCGTGGTTGGCCGTCCCCGAGTCCAGCTCGATCCGGACGCAGCCGGCCGCCGCGGCCCGCTCCCGGAGCACCGCGAACAGCCGCCCGCCGACCCCGGCCGAGCGGGCCGACGGCGCGGTCACCAGGTCGTCGACGAAGAACAGCCGCCCCCGGCTGGTGGCCAGCACCCGGTGGGTGGCCACCGCCAGGCAGCGCCGCCGCCCGTCGTACGCGGCGGTGAACACCAGCCCCTGGGCGTGCGCCTCGGCCGCGAACGCGGCGAAGCCGTCCGTCCCGAGCGCTGGGCGCAGCGCCAGCAGCAGCGGTGCGACGTCCCGCAGCAGCGCGGGCCCGTCCGGCCCGACGTCCACGAAGCTGAGTTCCATCTCCCGTGCCCCCCGACGGTCGTGGTGGTCCTGCCGGCCTTGGTGGTTCTGCTGGTCCTGCTGTCCCTGGTGGTCGGGCTAGGCCGGTGCGCCGTACACCGCGAGGAACGCCGCCACGCCGTGCTCCACGACCTCGGCGATCCGCTCGGCCGGCATCGGCAGTGCGCCGTAGAAGGTGGGCTGGGCGACGGCGAGGAAGGTCAGCAGGTTGAGCATCCGGGCGGCCTCGGCCGGGTCCGGCACCACCAGCAGCCCGCGCTCGGCGAACTCGGCCATCCAGTGCGTCAGCACCCGGTGGGTCTCCCGGGGGCCGGCCTCCTGCCAGGCCTCCAGCACGGCCGGGCGGATGTGCAGCGCCTCGGCCTCGATGGTGCGGACCAGCGCCCAGTGCTCGGCGAAGGTGGTGAGCGAGTCGACCCGCTCCAGGCCGAAGTCGATGAGGTCGGTGCGCAGGTCGACGATCTTCCGCAGATGGCGGTCGGCGATCTTCGCCTGGGTGGCGGCCACCGTGGAGGCGCCCTCCAGGATCACCGACCGGAACAGCTGCTCCTTGTCGGCGAAGTGGTTGTAGATGGTCCGCTTGGAGACGCCGGCCTCGGCGGCGATGGCGTCCACGCTGGTGCGGGTGAAGCCCTCGCGGCCGAACACGGTGCGGGCCGCGCGGGCGATCGCCACCCGCTTCTCCGGCATGCCGCGGCGCCCGGTGGCCGGGGCGGCGTCCGGGGTGCCGTCCGGGGCGGCGGGTCTCGCGGCCGGGGCGGGCTGTTCGGTCACGGGGAAATCCTCCTTGCAGTGCACTACATCGTGTAGTTTACGACATGCTTGACGTGAAGCGGACTTCAAGTCCTACGCTCGTCGGTACGTCCGGAAGTCCCAGGAGGGAAGCGTTCCATGGCCGTTCAGCTGAACCACACGATCGTCCCGGCACGGGACGACGAGGAGACCGCGCGCTTCCTGACCGAGATCCTCGGTCTGGCCGCTCCCGTGCGCAGCGAGCCCTTCCTCGTCGTCCGGCTCGCCAACGACGTCGCGATGGACGTCATGCGGATCGACGGGCCGGTCCCCACCGGGCACTACGCCTTCCTGGTCGGCGACGAGGAGTTCGACGAGATCCTCGGCCGGGTCCAGGACCGCGGGATCACCTACTGGGCCGACCCGTTCCACCGCCACGCCGGTCGCGTCAACGACTGGTTCGGCGGCCGCGGCGCCTACTTCGAGGACCCGAACGGCCACAACCTGGAGATCATGACCCGCGCCTCCGGCGACAGCCGCTAGCGCCCACGGGCGCGGCGCCCACGACTGCCCGGCCGCGGCCCCGGGGGGAGGTCGCGGCCGGGTTCCGCATCCGTGACCGTCCGTCAGGACCCGTTCGCCGACGACCTGACAGAGATCGGATACGGACGGGATTGCTCCGCCCCCGCGCGGGTTAGCCTCCCCGCATGATCGAGACCAAGGGGCCGGTGCACCGGCCGGGAGACGACGAGTACGACGCCCGACGGACCGGCTACAACCTCGCGCTGGACCACCGCCCGGCGCTGGTGGTGTCCGCCGCCGACACCGCCGATGTGATCGCCGCCGTCCGGTACGCCGCCGAGCACGGCCTCGCCGTCGCCGTCCGCGCCACCGGCCACGGCATCTCCGTCCCCACCGACGGCCAGCTGGTGATCGACACCGCCGCCCTCGACGAGGTCACCGTCGACCCGGTCGCCCGGACCGCCACCGTCGGCGCCGGCGTCCGCTGGCGCCAGGTGCTCGACGCCGCCGCACCGCACGGCCTCGCCCCGCTGAGCGGCTCCAACCCCGACGTCGGCGCCGTCGGCTACACCCTCGGCGGCGGCATCGGCCTGCTCGGCCGCCGCCACGGCTTCGCCGCCGACCACGTCCGCCGACTGGAGGTCGTCACCGCCGACGGCCGCCTGGTCGAGACCGGCCCCGCGACCGAACCCGACCTGTTCTGGGCCCTGCGCGGGGGCAAGGACAACTTCGGGATCGTCACCGCGATGGAGATCGACCTCGTCCCCTGCACCGGCCTCTACGGCGGCGGCCTCTACTACCCCGCCGAATCCGCCGCCGCCGCGCTGCACGGCTGGGCCGAGTGGAGCCGGACCGTCCCCGAGGAGCTCGCCACCTCCGCCCAACTGATCGGCTACCCCGACATCGACGCCGTACCGGAGCCGATCCGCGGCCGCTACGCCGTCGTGCTGCGGGTCGCCTGGAGCGGCCCGGCCGAGCAGGGCGAGGAATGGGTCCGGCCGCTGCGCGCCTTCGGCACCCCGCTCCTCGACACCGTCCGCGAGCTGCCCTTCACCGAGGCCGGCACGATCCACCACGAGCCGCCGTTCGCGCACCCCGCGTACGACCGGAACACCGCCCTGCGCGAGTTCACCGCCGCGACGGCGGACGCCGTCCTGGAACTCGCCGGACCGGACGCCGACAGCCCGCTGATCGTGGAGTTCCGGCTCCAGGGCGGCGCCTACTCGCGCGAGCCCGCGGTGCCGAACGCCGTCGGCGGCCGGGACGCCGGCTACCTGGCCTTCTCCACCAGCATGATCGGCCCGGTCCCGCTGGAGGGGCTGCGCACCGCGCACGCCGCCCTGCACGAGCGGCTGCGCCCGTGGTCCACCGGCGGCGCGCTCGCCAACTTCTTCGGCCTGGACGACGCCGACCCGGCCGTCGTGCGCACCGCCTACCCGGAGCCCGTTCACCGGCGGCTCACCGAGCTCAAGGCGGTGTACGACCCGGGGAACCTCTTCCGGCTCAACTTCAACATCCCGCCCGCCGGCTGACCCGCCCGGTCCCTGTAGCCTTCTCGCCTCCAAGCTCCTGACCTCCTCGTCTGCCCGTTCGGACTGCCCTCGCGGACCGCCCCGGCAACGGTTCGCGGCCGGTACGGGCTCTGGGTGGACGAGGAGGTACTCATGGGAGCCAAGAAGGCCGAGCGGGACGCCGAGTTCAACGCGTTCGTGACCGGTGCCTGGCCACGTCTGATGCGAACGGCGTTCCTGCTGACCGGGGAGCGCTACCTCGCGGAGGACGTGGTGCAGACCGCACTGGAGCGGACCTACGCCGCCTGGGGGAGGGTCACCAAGGCCGACGAGCCGTACGCCTACGTGCGCCGGATCGTCATCAACGAGCACGCCCGCCGCTTCCGGCGCAGGGTCCCGGAGCAGCTGGTCAACGCCGTGCCGGACCGCACCGGCCCGGACGGCTTCGCCCGCCTGGACGAGCGGGCCGCCCTGCTGGAGGCGCTCGGCACCCTGCCGCCGGGCCAGCGGCAGGCGGTGGTGCTGCGCTACTGGGAGGACCTGAGCGAGTCCCAGGCCGCCGCCGCCATGGGCTGTTCGGTGGGCACGGTCAAGAGCCAGGCGTCGAAGGGCATCGCCAAGCTTCGCGAGCTCTCCTCACTCATCACCATGACGAGCATCGGAGGTGCGGCATGAACCGCGACGAGGCGCAGGCGACCGGGGTGGCGGGCAGCGAGGAGGTGGCCCGGGCCCTGGCCGGGCTGGTGGAGACGATGGAGACCGGCCCGGCGCCCTACGGGGCGGTGCTGGCCGGCGGCCGGCGGCGGGTGGTCCGGCGGCGGACGTCCCTGGGCGGGGCGATGGCGCTGGCCCTGGTCGCCGCCCTCGGCGGCGTGGCGGCGGTGAACGGGGGAGTCGGCGGGCTCGGCGGACGGGCCGGCGGCACCGCGGTCGTGGCGTCGAGCGCGAATGTGTCGACGGTGCTGTCCCCGGCCGCCGGAGGGCCCGCCGCGACCCCGGGCGCCCCCCGCGACCCGCTCGTCCCGACCCGGATCCAGGTGCTCGCCGGGACCAAGGACGGCAAGCCCTGGAGCGTCTGGGCGGCCCTGTGGCCGGCCCCCGGCAAGGAGCGGATCCGCGAGCAGGCCCGGCTGATCTGGCAGGAGGACGCCGACGCCGGCTCCCCCTGGCCCGCGCCCACCGACGGCTACCTCAACGAGTACGGGACGCCGGACGCGGACCACGTGGTCTTCTACTACATCCAGGACGGCAAGCGGCTCGCGCGCTCCAACGAGACCTTCGTCGCGCCGCCCGGGAGCCCGGTGGGCTTCTACCGCGTGGACCACGCGCCGGTGGAGGACTTCGGCCACTTCTGGCTCGGCGCCCAGGCCAAGAACGGCACCGAGGACCCGCTGTACACCGTCCCCAAGGTGGACATCGGCCTGGTGCCCCCGGGCGTCGCCCGGGCCGTGATCGAGTGGGCCGACGGCGTCACCGCCGAGCCCGCCATCCTGTCCCTCGGCGACTCCGAGGCCCGCTGGATCGGCGCCGCCAAGCGCGGCGTCGCCGCCGAACTCCGCCTCTACGCGGCCGACGGCTCCCTGATCGGCGGCAAGAAGGGCTGGGCGGAGAACTGACCGCCCGCTCCCCCGGTCCGACCGGCGGGCCCCGGGGAGTTCGCTCCCCGGGGCCCGCCGGCGTGGTGGTCAGGGCGCGGCGGGCGCGGCGGGCACGGAGACCGGCCGCAGCACCGTCAGCGAGCCCTCCTGGGACGCCACCATGGCGAAGGAGAACCGGTCGAGTTCCAGGCAGAGCGCGACGTCGTCGGGATGCGCCCCCTCACGCACCCCCTGCGCCAGCTCGGCGGCGGCCCGCGACCCGGCAGCCCGGCGGAGGTACGCGTCCGCGTCCGTCCCGTCCCCGGCGGCCCTCCCGGCGATGTACTGGGCGCACGCCAGGTCCTCCTCGGCCCGCCCGTCCTCGCCGGTGACCACATAGGTGACGCTCCCGCACCCCCGGTCCCGCAACAGCCGCGCCGTCGCCCCCGCCACCACGAAGCCGGCGCAGAGCACCAGCGGGGCGTCCTTCACCGCGAGCGCGCCGACCGTCCCGGCCGTGGTCTTCTGCACCACCGTCCGCCCACCGAGGTCCACGTTCCGCAGCAGTCCCGGCGAGTTGACGGCGTCGAACCCGGGCGCCGCCGCCCCGTCCTTGAGCGCCACCCACCCCGGCCGCCGGGCCTTGAGCGCCAACGCCTCGTCCAGCGACCCGGCCAGAACGATCTTCTCGGCCCCCCGCTCGAACGCCCAGGCGGCCACGGTGAACGCACGCATGACATCGACCACGACCGCGACCGCCGGAACCTCGGCCACCTCGTCGATCGCGAGAAAACTGGAGTCCATGCCCGCCATGATCGCGGCCCCCGCCTCCCCGGCCCACCCGTTTTCGGGTCAGTACGGCAGCAGGTCACCCGTGACCAGGTCGAAGCCGAACGGCTCGGGGATGTGCAGGGTCTCGCCGAACCCGATGTCCTCGCGGCGGTGGTACTTCGTGCCGTCGGGCCGGCTCCGGCGGGCTTCGTCGAGGAGGGCGAAGTGCTCCGGGTTCATGCGCGCGGTCTCCTGGGTCTGCCGGGCAGTGCTCCTCAGCGCAGTCCGCCACCGGTCCCGGACATGCGGAAGGCCCGGAGAGCGGGCTCTCCGGGGCGGGGCGGCGTCGGCACCGGCGTCAACCGGCGCCGCACGTCCTCATGCTTCTGATGGGCGGGGTCGAGGGCTGTCCGCCCTCGCGCCGGTCGGCGTGCGAGTCGACCGGGCGCCAGGGGTCACAGCCGGAAGAGCTTGGCGAAGGGTGCAGTGATCCGCTCCGTTCGTGAGCCGAAGTCGACCAGAACGGCGAGTTCGCCCTCGACACCGATGGCGCGGCCGAGGCCGTACTCGTCGTGCGTCACCCGGTCTCCGACAGCGAATACCTTGGGCGGCGGCGGGGCCGGAGCCCGACGGAAGGGGCTGGTGGGGAGGTGGCGCCGGGGCGCGGCTGAATTCGTCATCCTGGCCAGTATGCGCTTGATTTCGGCGGAGCGGGTGGCTTGATCCGCCGGATATTTTGGATCTTGGCCGCCGGAGGCGGCCCGCGGTGCGCACCCCGGGCGCACGGGGGCCCGCCGGCGGGCGCCACTGCCCGGCGGCGCCGCAGGCCGGAGCCACGCCGGCGAACTCGCCGAGGAGAACTCCCCCGTTGGGGTGCGGACCCTGCTACAGTCGTGATAGTTGCAGTTGTGGTTCCCATGAACTTTGTGTGCGCCTGCTGGTTCTGACCGCAGGCGTATTTTGTTACCCGGCCATTTTTTCCCGGGTGGGTCATCATCGCGGCGACGCGAAACTCGCGACCTGTGAGTTTCGGACGTCCCATTCGAAGGATTTTTAAATGGCTAACGGCACTGTGAAGTGGTTCAACGCGGAAAAGGGCTTCGGCTTCATCGAGCAGGAGGGTGGCGGTCCGGACGTGTTCGCCCACTACTCGAACATCAACGCCAACGGCTTCCGCGAGCTGCTCGAGGGCCAGAAGGTCGAGTTCGACGTCACGCAGGGCCAGAAGGGCCCGCAGGCGGAGAACATTCGTCCGCTCTAGTACTTCCCGCTGACCGGCCCTGCCGGTCGGCCCCGGGCCCGCACCGCGCACGCGCGGTGCGGGCCTTTCGGTTTTCCCGCGGCGATCGGCCGGTGCTCCGGTGCTCCGGGGCTCGGTGCTTGGAGGACCCGTCGGTGGCGGCGTGAGGGACCGACCGCGTCCGCTGTGCCCATTGGCAACTGACGACACGAAAAGGCCCCCGCAGCGAATTCGCTGCGGGGGCCTCCTGGTTGTGGCCAGGGCCGGGGTCGAACCGGCGACCTTCCGCTTTTCAGGCGGACGCTCGTACCAACTGAGCTACCTGGCCGTACTGCACCGCCTCTTGCGAGACGAGCGATCCCGACGGGACTTGAACCCGCGACCTCCACCTTGACAGGGTGGCGAGCTAACCAACTGCTCCACGGGACCTAAAGGTGGCGAACCACCCAGGTCTTACTGGGTCTTGCTTCACTGCACTGTACTACGGTACTGCGTGCCCCCAACGGGATTCGAACCCGTGCTACCGCCTTGAAAGGGCGGCGTCCTGGGCCACTAGACGATGAGGGCTTGCGGCCTGTCCCGCCGTTTCCGGCGTTCGGGGACGTCGAGAAGCATATGGGATGTCGGGCCGATCGCCAAAACGGGTTTCGGCCAGGTGGGCGGGCGGGTCGTCCGGGGGGTTCGGGACGGGGGTCCGGGGCGGGGCTTCAGGACCAGCCGAGCTCGTCGAGCTCGTGGTCGTCGAAGCCGAAGTGGTGGGCGACCTCGTGGATCACCGTGGTGCGGACCTCCTCGACGACCTGCTCGCGGTCCTCGCACAGGCGCAGGGTCGGGCCCCGGTAGACGGTGATCCGGTCGGGGAGGACGCCCGCGTACCACTCGCCGCGCTCGGTGAGCGGGGTGCCCTCGTAGAGGCCGAGGAGTTCCGGGTCGGCCGGGTCGGGCTCGTCCTCGACGAAGACGGCGACGTTGTCCATCATCGCGGCGAGCTGCGGCGGGATCAGGTCGAGCGCGTCCGCGACCAGTACCTCGAAGTCTTCCGGGGTCATCTCCACCGGATCATTGTCGGGTCTGCGGTGACGGTGTGCCAGGCGGTCGGCGCTGTCGTTCGCCGGTGTTTGATGGGGCTGTGGCGACTTCGGAGGACTTGGTGGCGGACGGTGCCGTGCCCGGCCCGGGGGCGCGGCGACGCCCGCCGGTGCTGCGCGGGCAGGGGCCGGCGGTGGCGGTGGTCGCGGTCGGCGGGGCCCTGGGGGCGGTGGCCAGGTACGGGGCGGGGCGGCTGTGGCCGACCGGCCCGTCGGCCTTCCCGTGGACGACCCTGCTGGTGAACGTGGCGGGGTGCGCCGTGATCGGGGTCTTCCTGGTGGTGATCACCGAGGGGCGTCCGGTCCGTCCGCTGGTGCGGCCGTTCTTCGGGACCGGTGTGCTGGGCGGGTTCACGACCTTCTCGACGTACGCGGCGGACTTCCGCCGGCTGGTGGCGGAGGGGCGGCCCGGCCCGGCGGCGGGGTACCTGGCGTTGACGCTGCTGGCGGCGCTGGCGGCGGTCTGGGCGGCGGCCGCGGTGACGCGCGGGCTGCTGCGGCGGACCGGGGTGCGGGCATGACGGCCGGAGCGCCTGCAACGTCCGGGGAGTCCGGGGAGTCCGGGGAGTCCGGGGCGCCCCGGCTGGGCGGGCCCGCGCTGCGGCTGACCGTGCTGGTCGGCGAGAACGACCGCTGGCACCACCGCCCGCTGTACAGCGAGATCGTGCACCGGGCGCGGGCCGCCGGGCTGGCCGGGGCGAGCGTGTTCCGGGGGATCGAGGGCTTCGGAGCGTCCTCGCTGGTGCACACGGCGCGGCTGCTGTCGCTGAGCGAGGACCTGCCGGTGGCGGTGGTGATCGTGGACACCGAGGAGCGGGTGCGGGCCTTCCTGCCCGAGCTGGACGGGCTGCGGCCGGCGGGGCTGGTGACCCTGGAGCGGTGCGAGGTGCTCCGGTACGCGGGGCCGCCCGACGGCTCCGACGGGACCGGCACCGAAGGGCAGGGCGGGGCGTGAACTGGCTGCTGGTGGTGCTCGGGGCGGCGGTCGGCGCGCCGCTGCGGTACCTGACCGACCGGGCCGTGCAGTCCCGGCATGACTCGGTCTTCCCCTGGGGGACCTTCACCGTGAACGTGGTCGGCTGCCTGGTCCTCGGGCTGGTGACCGGGGCGGTGGCGGCTGGTGCCGCGTCCTCGCAGGTCCAGCTGCTGCTGGGGACGGGGCTGTGCGGCGCGCTGACCACGTACTCGACGTTCTCGTACGAGACGCTGCGGCTGGTCGAGGGCGGGGCCGGGCGGTACGCCCTGGTGAACGTCCTGGGCAGCGTCGTGGCGGGCCTGGCGGCGGTGTACGCGGGCGCCGGGCTGGCCGGGGCCCTCTGGGGCTGACCCGGGGCCGCCTGCCTCCCGGTCCTCCGTCGAACCCCCGAGCGAAGGGGGCCCGCCAGGCGCTCGTTCGAGTGCTCCCGGTGCGTCCACCCGTGTCCGTGCGCCGGGGGCGCGCGTTGGGCACCCGCAAGGGTGGCCGTGCGCGCGTGGTGGGCGGCCCGGGCGGGGCGGGAGAGGGAGCTCGGTGGCGGCGATGCGTGCGGTGGCGGAGCGGGAGACGGCGGTGGACCGAGGCGGACCCGAGCGGGCCGGAGCGGAGCGGACGCGGGTGGTCCGGTCCGGGGCGGCCCGGGCGGTGGCGGTCCTGGCGGTGGCCGGGCTGGGGCTGACGGGGTGCATGTCGGTCGGGCCGGGCGCGGACGAGAAGCACCGCACGGCGCCGGTCGGCCAGGCCGGGACGCCGACCAGGCCGGGGCCGACCGTCTCGGCCTCGCCCAGCGGTGGCGGACACCAGGGCGGCGCGGTCGGGCGCTCGGAGCGGGCGGGGGGCGCGCAGGCCCAGAGCGCCTCGGCCGGCGGCATGAACGCGGCCCCCGGGGAGCCGGCCGTCGGCGCG
>NZ_JAIY01000004.1:857118-857741 GCF_000710405.2 Kitasatospora sp. MBT66
GCCGGGGGCACGGCGGGCCCGGGCGCCGCCGCCGGCGGCACCGGGCACCCCACGGGCGGCACGGGGGCCACCACCGGCACCGGCACCGGCGACGGCCGCTCCGGCGGGGCCACGGCCTCCGCCCCGGCCGCCAGCCCCTCCGGCCACCCGAGCACGCCGGAGCCCGGCCACACCACACCCGCCCCGACCGCCACCCCGGCCCCGGAGCCGACGGTCGCCCCCAGTGCCACGGCGGCCCCCAGCGCCGGACCGGGCGCACACTGAAGGGACTTGAATCACAGCCTGGCCTCGGCATTTGCCTCCGATCCCCAGGCTCGTCTATGGTGGTAGATCGTTCGTTTGATTCATTTGTCTGGCGCCCTACATCCATCTGGCGCCCTTGGCGCGTTCCGGCGATCCGTGGCTGACCGCATAGAGGCGGTTGTGAAACAGAACCCCGGACTTTGGCGCGTGCCACTTCCGGAAGGTTTTGCATGTCTCTCGTTGACGACGCCCGCTTCGCCATGCCCGCGAGCGAGTCCGCCGCCGATGTCACCACCACCGCCCCCGAGGCCGACGCCGAGCTGATCGCCGCCGTCGACGCCGTCGAGGACGCCACCACCGAGGCCGTCGCGGACGACGCC
>NZ_JAIY01000004.1:857974-927510 GCF_000710405.2 Kitasatospora sp. MBT66
GCTCCGGCAAGACCCTCAGCTTCGGCCTGCCGCTGCTGACCCGCCTCGCCGCCGGCGAGCGCACCCGCGCCAAGTCCCCGCGCGGTCTGATCCTGGTCCCGACCCGCGAGCTGGCGATGCAGGTCGCCGACGCCCTGGAGCCCTTCGGCTCGGTGCTCGGCCTGCGCCTCAAGGTCGTCTGCGGCGGTACCTCGATGTCGAACCAGATCTACGCGCTGGAGCGCGGCGTCGACGTCCTGGTGGCCACCCCCGGCCGTCTGCGCGACCTGATCAACCGCGGTTCCGCCAAGCTCGACGACGTCCAGGTCGCCGTCCTCGACGAGGCCGACCAGATGGCCGACATGGGCTTCCTGCCCGAGGTCACCGAGATCCTCGACCAGGTCCCGGCCGGCGGCCAGCGCCTGCTGTTCTCCGCCACCCTGGAGAACGAGATCGACACCCTGGTCAAGCGCTACCTGAACAACCCGGTCACCCACGAGGTCGACCCGTCGGCCGGCGCCGTGACCACCATGACCCACCACATCCTCGTGGTGAAGCCCAAGGACAAGGCGCCGATCACCAACGCGATCGCCGCCCGCAAGGGCCGCACGATCATCTTCGTCCGCACCCAGATGGGTGCCGACCGCGTCGCCGAGCAGCTGCTCGAGGCCGGTGTGAAGGCCGACGCGCTGCACGGCGGCATGACCCAGGGCGCCCGTACCCGGGTGCTCGGCGACTTCAAGGACGGCTACGTCAACGTCGTCGTCGCGACCGACGTCGCCGCCCGCGGCATCCACGTCGACGGCATCGACCTGGTGCTGAACGTCGACCCGGCCGGCGACCACAAGGACTACCTGCACCGCTCCGGCCGCACCGCCCGGGCCGGCCGTTCCGGCACCGTCGTCACCCTGGTGCTGCCGCACCAGCGCCGCAGCGTCTTCCGCCTGATGGAGGACGCGGGCGTCGACGCCGGCCGCCACATCCTCGACCACGCCTTCGACGCCGAGGTGGCCCGGATCACCGGTGCCCGCTCGCTGGTCGAGGTCCAGGCCGAGAGCGCGGCGAACATCGCCGGCGCCGCCGAGCGCGAGATCGCCGACATGACCCGTCAGCTGGAGCGCGCGCAGCGCCGCGCCACCGAGCTGCGCGAGGAGGCCGACCGGCTGGCCTCGCGGGCCGCGCGCGAGCGGGCCGAGCTGGGCATCGTGGACGAGGCCCCGGCCGCCGAGGGCGAGGAGACCGCCGCCGCGACCGTGACCGAGCCGGCGGCCGCCGCCGAGCCGACCGAGGAGCGCACGCCGTCGTACCGCGAGGCGCGCACCGAGCGTCCGGCGTTCAACCGCGACCGTGACCGCGGCGAGCGCGGCGGTTCCGGCCGTGACCGTGACGACCGCGGTGGCCGTTCCTTCGGTGACCGTGACCGCGGCGAGCGCGGTGGCTTCAACCGTGACCGCGACGACCGCGGTGGCCGTTCCTTCGGTGACCGTGACCGCGGCCAGGGTGGCGGCTTCAACCGTGACCGCGACGACCGCGGCGGCCGTTCCTTCGGTGACCGTGACCGCGGCCAGGGTGGCGGCTTCAACCGCGGCGGCGGCTTCAACCGCGACGACCGTCCGGCCCGTTCCTTCGGCGACCGTGACCGTGGCCAGGGTGGCGGCTTCAACCGTGACCGTGACGACCGTGGCGGCCGTTCCTTCGGTGACCGTGACCGTGGCCAGGGTGGCGGCTTCAACCGTGACCGCGACGACCGTGGCGGCCGTTCCTTCGGTGACCGTCCGGCCCGTTCCTTCGGCGACCGTCCGGCCTTCGGTGGCCGTGACCGCGACGAGCGCGGCGGCAGCAACAACCGTCCGTTCGCCCGCCGTGACGACCACCGCTCCGGTGGCCGCCCGCAGGCCGGTGGCGGCTTCAACCGCGACCGCGGCGACGAGCGCGGTGGCCGTTCCTCCGGTGGCTACAACGCCGGCTTCAACCGCGACGACCGCAAGCCGCGCTGGAAGAACTGACGCCGGCTAGTACTCGCGCATCGCACCACGGCCACGGGCCCGCTCCGCAGCATCGGAGCGGGCCCGTGGCCGTTCGGCGTTCCCGTGCGCCGGAGTCCCCGCGACCGTTGTTCTACTGCTGAGAATAACCAGTGGCGCGGTGCGTGCCCCGTCGCCTACGGTCGGCCGCATGAGCAGCAGACTGCGTGATGTGGCGGCGGTGAACGAGGGCATCGCCGAGCGGGGGAGCTACCGCGCGTCCGGGGGCGAGCCCGTGGATCTGGCCGAGCGCCTGGCGGCGGCCAGGGCCGGGACGGTGTCGTACGACCCGGCCGGTCTCGACGCGCTGGTCGCGGCGGGCGGCCCGGGGCCGACAGCGGCGTCCGGCACGGTCGAGGTCACGGCCGAGGGCAGCGTCCAGGCGGCCCGTCGGCTGTTCGAGGCGGGGGCGGGGCCGGTCGGGGTGCTGAACTTCGCCTCCGCGCGGAACCCCGGCGGCGGCTATCTGCGCGGAGCCCGGGCCCAGGAGGAGGACCTCTGCCGCAGCGCGCTCCTCTACACCTCCCTGGTGGAGGCACCGGACTACTACGAGGCGCACCGCGCCTCCGGCGACCTCCGGTACAGCCACCGGGTGATCGTCTCCCCCGGGGTGCCGGTGATCCGGGGCGAGGACGGCGGGCTGCTGGCACGGCCGTACCCGGTGACGTTCCTGACCTCGCCCGCGCCGAACGCCGGCCAGCTCGCGCTGCGGGCCGAGGGCGGCCGGGTGGACGTCCGGGGTGTGCTCGCGGAGCGGGCCGAGCGCGTGCTCGCGGCGGCGGCGCGGCACGGGATCCGCGCGCTGGTGCTGGGGGCGTGGGGCTGCGGGGTGTTCCGCAACGACCCGGCCGAGGTCGCGGAGGCCTTCGAGCTGGCGCTGGCCCGGTACGGGGCGGCCTTCGACCGGGTGGTCTTCGCGGTCTGGGACCGGACGCCGGTCTCGCCGAACCGGGCCGCGTTCGAGGCCCGGTTCGGCGGCGGGGAAGAGGGGTGAGGGCAGTGCGGTGAGGGGTGAGGGGAGCGGGGTGAGGTGGTGCCGCTCAGCTCTTCCGGGTGACGAGCACCGTGGTGGCGGCCGAGGCGGCGGCGACCACCCCGGTGACGGCGAGGACGGCGGGCCAGGCGCCGATCCGCTTCGCCAGCGGGTGCGAGCCGCCGAAGGCCGCCACATAGAGCCCGGTCAGGGCGGCCGCGGCGGGCGCGCCCGAGCGGCGGTGCCACTGTGCGGCGGCGCCCGCGCCGGCCACGGCCAGCACGGCACCGCCGAGCTGCCGCTTGCCGCTCCACCGGGCGACGCCGTAGCCGCCGACCAGACCACCCGCCGCCGTCAGTGCGGCGGGTGCGGTGGCCGTGAGCGTGTTCGGGATCCTCGCCATCGTCGGTTCCACTCCTCGACTCCAGGCGGATCCGGTGCGGACCCGCGGCGGATTCCTCGGGACCGCGGGGCGCCCGGCCCCGGATTCCCCGGAGCTCCGACCATAACCCGGCGCCCCGGTGGCCCACCGGCGGCTGCCGCACCGCCCGCTACCGCACCGCCTGCTACCGCACCGCCTGCTCGAAGGGGAGCGCGGGCGCGGCCGCCGCCAGCCGGGCCGCCGCCTCGGCCGGCTCCAGCACCCGCTCCAGCCGCAGGTCACCGGGCACCTGCTCGACGAACCGCCCGGCGGCCCAGCTCCGTTCGTACGGCTGCGGGTCCAGGACGAGCGTCCGCACGCCGTCCACCACCGGGATGTCCTCCGGCATGCCCTCGTTCCAGATCCATCCGCCGTCCGGCGCCACCAGGTTGAACGCGCCCGTCGCGATGAACCGGCGACCGTCCAGCCACCGGGTCCGGCTGAGCGCGACCACCTCGGGGTCCGGCCGGGTGCCCGGCAGGTGGCCGCCGCCGACCAGGACCTCGATCAGCAGCGTGTGCAACTGGAAGTTGTCGGTCAGACCGTCCATCCGGAGCAGATAGCCGGTGCCGCTCGCGCGGTGCAGGACGAGCAGCGGCTCGTCGTCGAGGGCGGCGGCCAGGTACCGCAGGCCCTTGAGGTCGTGCCGGTCGGACCGCTCGCGGTACCGGTCGATCAGCTCGGTGAGCACGCCGCCCACGCCGGAGTCGCGGGCGGCCCGGCGTACGGTGGCGTGCGTGCAGAGCGCGAACGCGGCCTGCTGCCACAGCTGGAGCGTCCACCAGCCGGCCACGGCCCGGTGGGCGTGCCATCCGTCCGTCCGCCCCGGTTCGGTGATCCGCGCCCGGGCGCGGCCGGGGTCCTCCCGGTCCGGATCCGGCAGGGCGTCCTGGTCCTGGTCCTCGTCACCGCCGTCCCGCACGTCACCGCCGTCCCGCACGGCGCTCCGGTCCGCGTCCGCCCCGGTCTCCGCCCACCGCTCGATCAGCAGCAGGGCGCCGCTCAGGGCCTCGCGCAACCCGGCGAGGACGCCGTCGGCGCAGGCCACCGGGTCGGCCCCGCGCTCCACACAGGCGCCGACCATCATCGCCAGGTGCGCCCGGGGGAACAGCGGGGTGTCCAGCAGCAGCGCGGCCAGCCGGGGGCCTACGGCCGCCGACTCCGCCTCCCCGGCGGGCCCGAGCAGTCCGCCCAGCCGGCGCAGCGCCGTGTCGAAGCGCTCACCACCGCCGTCCGGATTCTCGGTCAGTCCGGCCACGGCGGCCTCCAGGGCGGCCACCGCCCCGAGGAGGGCGGACTGCTGACGGTCCGACGGCCCGGTGGGGCGGCCGTCCTGCGCGGAATGAGGGTCGAACACCATTCGCGGCAGCATAGGCGCCCGCCGTCCCCCGGCCCCGCCCGGGTCGGCGCCCACCGACACCCGCCGCTGCCCACCACCGCCTCCCGCGCGCACCGCCTCCCGCGCGCACCGGTGGCCGGGCGGCGTCCGGCCGGTGTCGGCCGGGCGTCGGATCGCCGCCCGGCCGGCGGAAACCCCGGCGGGAACGGGCCGTCGTCCCCCATACTCGCGCGGGTGATCGCGACCAGTACCTCCGCCGCCGGCGGAGCCACCGCCCCCACTCCCGCGCCCGTTCTCCTCGACGCGACCGCCGAGCCCTCGCTCCGGGCGGCGCCGTTGGAGCTCTTCCTCGATCTCGTGTTCGTCTTCACCGTCACCCAGCTGACCGGCAGCCTGGCCCACCACCTCACCCCTGGCGGCCTCACCCAGGTGCTGGTGATGCTGGCGGTGATCTGGTGGATGTACGACGCCTTCATCTGGCTGACCAACGCCATGCCGCCGAGCACCCACGGCCGACGCTTCCTGCTGATGCTCGCGATGGCCGGCTTCCTGGTGATCTCGCTCTCCGTGCCGCACGCCTTCGAGGGCAGCGGTGTCGCCTTCGGCTGGGCGTACCTGCTGGTGGTGGCCGTGCACACGGGCATGTTCGCGATGTCGGGGGTGCCGCTGCGGTCGGTGCTCCGGATGGGCGGGCTCAATCTGCTCAACACCGGGCTGGTGGTGGCCGGCGGCTACCTCACGGGCTCGGTCCAGCTGACCTTCTGGGCGGCCGCCTTCGCCCTGCAGTTCGCGATACCCCGGCTGGTCGACCTGCCCAGCTTCCAGCTGCGCGCGGACCACTTCGTCGAGCGGCACGGGCTGGTGGTGATCATCGCGTTCGGCGAGTCGGTGATCGCGATCGGCGTCGGCGCGGGCACCGCCGAGCCGAGTGCCCCCCTGATCGGTGTCGCCCTGCTGAGCCTGGCCGTCTGCGTGGGGCTCTGGTGGGCGTACTTCGGGCACGACGACGACGCCCGCGCCGAGCACCACATGGCCTCGCTGCCCTCCGACCGGCGCAACCGGCTCGCCGTCAGCGTCTACAACCTGGGCCACTACGGGCTGCTGCTCGGGGTGCTGCTGTTCGCCGCCGGGGTGAAGTCGGCGGTCGCGCATCCGGGGTCGCCGATCACCGCCGCCCAGGCGGCCGCCCTGGCCGGGGGCGTGGCGGTCTTCCTGGCCGTCAACACCGCCGTCCGCCGCACCTTCTCCCTCGGGCCCAACCTGCCGCGGCTGCTCGCCGCCGCCGCGGTCGCGGCCGGCACCCTGCTCGGCACCACGGTCTCGGCCCTGGCGGAGGTGGCGGCGGTGGTGCTGGCCCTGGGCGCGGCCTTCGGCTGGGAGCAGCGGACCTCGGCGCGGCGGGCGGGACTGTCGGTGCCCGGTGGGACACTCCACGGGTGACCGAGCACAAGATCACCGACGGCCGCTACCGGATCCGGAACGTCGCGACCGGCCTGCTGCTGGAGGTCCCCGGCGGCAGCCGCCGCAGCGGCGTCAAAGTCCTGCTCGCCCCCGAGGACGGCTCGGACGCCCAGCTCTGGAGCCTGACCGCCGTCCATCCGGGCGGTGCGCTGTTCCACCTCGAGAACGTCGCCGGCGGCAAGCGGCTGGACGTCACCGGCGCCGCGACCGACAACGGCGTGCCCGTGCAGCAGTGGTCCGCCAACGCATTCGGCGCGCAGGAGTGGCTGGTCGAGCACCATCTCGACGCCCCGGGCACCTGCACCCTCACCAGCTTCGTCAGCGGCAAGGCCCTCACCGCCCCGCCGCCCCCGTCCGACCCGGCCGCCCCGCCGGACCCCGTCCACCAGTGGGAGGACACCGACTCCCCGACCCAGTGGTGGCACCTGGAACGCCAGTAGGCCCCGGCCGACCGCGTCCCCGCGTGCCGTCCGGGGCCGAGGGGGCCGAGGGGCTCGCCCTACGCGGAGAGGTTGGCCCGGAGGGCGGCGAGGTCCTCGTCGGTGCTGCCGTGGGCGCGCAGGTAGGCGGGGACGGTGCCGTGGTGGTCCCGGATCCAGGCGAAGGAGGAGGCGAGCAGTTCCTCCGAGATCGGGCGGGAGATCCGCTCGGCACCGGTCTCGTCGATGTACGGGGCCGGGCCGTCCAGCAGGCCGAGGCCGGCGTTGGAGAGCAGGTAGTCGGCGGTGATGTCGTCCTCGGAGGCGCCCAGCAGGGTCTGCACGACCGCGATGGTGAGACCGGTGCGGTCCTTGCCGACGGCGCAGTGGACGACCGCCGGCAGGGCGCCCGGGGTGCCGAGCCGGCGGATCGCGGCGACCAGTGACGGGCCGGCCGTGGAGGCCATGAACGGGTACAGCTCCTCCTGGCCCGCGGGCCACGGCCGGTCGGTGTCCTCCCGGTCGGCGGGCAGGGTGGGGAGGCTGAGCGCCTCGTGGTCCAGGCCGTGCCGCAGGTCCGGCCAGACCTCGATCTCGACCGGGCTGCGCAGGTCGATCACGGTGCGCAGGCCCAGGGCCTTCAGCCGCTGGGCGCCCTCCGGGGCGAGGGTGTGGAAGGAGCCGGAGCGGAACAGCACGCCCCGGCGGAGCGCACCGACGCCGCCGGCGTCGCGGAAGTTGCGCACTCCGGGGATGTCGATGAAAGAGGACGGCAGGTCGGCTTCACGGTCCGGCAGGTCGTCGGTCATGGCCCCACCGTAAGGTCGCGGACCGGGCCAGGGGAAGGAATCCCGCATTCCGCCCGACCCGCGACCGCCGACGCCACCGACCCGCGACCGCCGGCGCCACCGACCCGCCCGACCGGCGACCGCCGGACCGGCGCCCGCCCGGGTCAGCGCCCGCCGGCGACGTCCAGGAAGGCGCCCGTGGTGTACGAGGAGGCCGGCGACAGCAGGAAGAGGATCGCCTCCGCGACCTCCTCCGGCTGCCCGCCGCGCTTCATCGGCAGGTTCGGCGCGACCCGGTCGACCCGCCCGGGCTCCCCGCCCAGGGCGTGGATGCCGGTGTGGATCAGGCCGGGTCGGACGGCGTTGACCCGGATGCCCTCGTCGGCGACCTCCAGGGCGAGCCCCCGGGTCATCGAGTCGACGGCCCCCTTCGCCGCCGCGTAGTCCACGTACTCGTTGGGCGAGCCCAGCCGGGAGGCGGCGGAGGAGACGTTGACGATCGCGCCGCCCCGCCCGCCGTGCCGGGTGGACATCCGGCGGACGGCCTGCGCGGCGCACAGGAACGGTCCGGTGATGTTGGCGGCCCAGATCCGGTTGAGCCGCTCCTCGTCGATGTCCTCCAGCCGGCCCTGCCGCTCCAGCGTCCCGGCGTTGTTCACCAGCCCGGTCAGCGGCCCCAGTTCGGCGTCGACGGTGGTGAACAGCCGGGCCACCTCGGCACTGCGGGTGACATCGGCGCGGACGGCGAGTGCGACCCCGCCCTCGGCCCGGACGGCGTCCACCACCGAGGCGGCGGCGGCCTCGTCGGAGCGGTAGTTGACGCAGACCCGGTACCCCCGCCGTCCGGCCAGCAGGGCGGTCGCGGCGCCGATGCCGCGACCGGCGCCGGTGATCAGCAGTACACCGGCCGGGTCGGACCCGTGCGGCTGGGCGAACTCGTTCGAAGTCGACATGGTTCGTACTCTATGCCGACCCCCGGCGGTCCGGCCGGGACGTCTGTTCGCCCGAACTCGCCCGCAATGCCTCGATCTTGGGCACCCGGCTCCTCGGCGAGTCGAGGCTGAAGCCGCGCGCGTCCCCCAGCTCCGCCCGGACGAACTCCTCCGTCCGGGCCACCGCCGACCGCAGCTCGGCGTTCGACGGCACGAAGGACAGGTGGACGATCTCGGCGCGCTCGGTGTCGTACTCCCAGAAGCCGACGATCCGCCCCCGGTCCAGCACGATGTGCGTCTGCGGGTCGGCCTCGGTGCCGAAGCTGCGCCCGGCCCGGCCGGCCGGCAGCGGACGGGCCGCGTCGGCCGGGTCGACCAGCCGGGTCAGCTCGCGGTGCAGCAGGTGGATGCCGTCGATCCCGGCCAGCAGCGTGTAGTGCGGCTCGGCCGGCACCGTGAACGCGGCGAAGGCGTCCACGAGTTCGGGCAGCATCAGCAGCTCCGCACCGGGCGCCACCGGCACCGCGCCCGCCTCCGCGAACGCCTGCCGGGCGGTGGCGGCGCCGAAACCGGAGAACCACCGGAAGTGCTTCAGCGAGGCCGGGCCGGCCCAGGACAGGTAGCGCCGGGCCAGGTCCGCCGTACCGCCGCCGACCGGCTGGTCCCACCGCGCGTAGCCGTACCGTTGCTGGTCCAGGCGGCCGTTGGCCGGGACCCGGCGCAGCTGCCCGCGCGACTGCATCAGCCCGAGGGCCAGCGGCAGGGTGGTGGACAGCCCGCGCTTGCGCCCCGGCTCGCCCAGCGACCGGACCGCCTCGCCGACCGCCACCCGGATCGCCGCCGGGTCCAGCGGCCCCGGCGCCTCCGCGAGCGCGCGGTCCACCGCCAGGCAGAGCCGCTCGACCTCGCCCGCGGTCACCCCCAGGTGCTTCGCGGCCGCCGCCACCTCGCCCTCGGGCACCGCCGCCCCGGCCGCCAGGGCGAGCGCGAAGTCCTCGGCCGGGACGATGTAGGTGCAGCCGCGCGCGGCGGGCAGCTCGTGCACCTCCAGCCGGGCCACCGCCGCGTCCACGGCCGCCCGGCCCAGCCCGGCCCGGGCGAACAGGCCCAGGTAGGGCGCCGCCCCGCCCACCGACCTGGCCCACCCGGTGGCCGCCAGCACCTCCCCGGCCGACGCCTCCGGGTGCGTGCCGTCCAGCCACTGCCGGTGCGACCACCAGGCCCGCAGCTTCGCCGTGTCGATGCCCGGCCCCGCCGCCGGACCGCCGTTCGCCCTCGCCATGCGGCCCAGTATCGGCCCGTGGGCCCGCTCGGCCCCGGAATTCGCTGGCCCGGCGCGGCCCGACCCGGCAGACTCCTGCGGACCGGCCGACGAGAGGAGCCCCGATGACCACCCGGCCCGACTCCCCGCCCGGCACGGTCCAGCTGCCCGGCACCGTGCTGCTGTCCGGCATCGTCGGCTCGACCGCCTACGGACTGGCGCACGCCGGTTCCGACATCGACCGGCTCGGTCTGTTCGCCGCCCCGACCGAGGGCTTCCACGGCCTGCACCGCCCCGCGGAGTCGCACGTCTCCACCAAGCCGGACCGCACCCTGCACGAGGCCGCCAAGTGGTGCCGCCTCGCGCTCAGCTGCAATCCCACCGCCACCGAGCTGGTCTGGCTGCCCGACGAGCTCTACGAGGTGCGCGGCCCGCTCGGCGAGGAGCTGATAGCGATCCGCCGCTCCTTCCTGAGCGCCCGGGGCGTCCGCAACGCCTATCTCGGCTACGCCACCCAGCAGTTCCGCAAGCTGCTGACCCGCGACACCTCCGACCCGGTCACCCGGGCCCGGGCCGCCAAGCACGCCCGGCACCTGGTCCGGCTGCTCGAACAGGCCGTCCACCTGCACGAGTCCGGCCACAACCTGGTCCGGCTGCCCGATCCGGAGCGCGTCCGCGCCCTCGGCGAGCGGATCGCCGACGACCCCGCCCACGCCGAACGCCTGCTCGCCGCCGCCACCGACCGCCTCGACCTCCCCGGCGTCCTCCCCGACCACCCCGACGAGCGCCCCGCCGAAGCCTGGCTGCACCGCGTCCGCGCCACCCACTGGACACCCGCACCGGACTCCACCGAGTAGCACCGCGCCACACCCTGGGGGTCCTCGTCGGCACACGCCGGCGCGGGCCCCTTCGTCGTGCGCGGGCGTCGTCGGGGGAGTGCGGCGCCGCATCCGCCGCCGCACCCGTCACCGGGTCCACCAGCGCATCGGAAGCGGATCGGAAGAGCTCCGGTTGTGGCCGCGGAAGCAGGGTGCCTGGTCGGATCGACCCGGGGGCGGTGACCGGTGGGTCCGCGGGCCCGGGTCGAGGGCAGGACGGCCGGGGCGCACGGCAGGACGTGCCGGGTCCCGTACCCCGATCCGTCGGTGACCGCACAGGAGGTCCGCGTTGAACGACAAGATCCCGGAGCCGCCTCTCCCGGCGGACGCACGGATCCGGGTCCCGGGGGCGGCCCGGCCCGTTCACCCGCCGCCGTCGCTGCTGCCCCCGCCCGGGAACATCCGCACGGGGGTGCTGGCCGTCGCGGGAGGTTCGCTGGCGGTGCTCGTCCTGCTGATCGGGCTGGGCGGCGGCATCTCGTTCGGGACGGACGACGGGGGCGGCATCGACGGGAGCCGGCTCACCGGTGCTCCGGCCGGGGGGTCCGGGTGGTGGGACGAGCCGCCGACGCCCTCGCGCACGGTTCCCACAGCCACCCGCACCCGCACGCCCTCGGCCACGCCCACGGCCACGATCACCCGGACGCCCTCGGTCTCGTCCTCGGTCTCGCCGTCGTCGTCCTGGTTCGACGGGGAACCGTCACCGTCACCTTCGCGGTCCGGATCCGCGACGGCGACAACGACGGCGACAGCTACGCCCACGGCCACACCCACGACCACCGGGCCCACCCGCCCCGACGCGGTGCTGAGCGCCTACTTCACGGCGGTCAACACCGGTGCCTTCCGCACGGCCTGGCAGCTCGGCGGGCGCAACCTCGCCGGCGACTACGACACCTTCGTCGCCGGCTTCGACGAGACCATCTCCACCATCGTGACCGTGCTCTCGGTCGACGGTGCCGCGGTCACCGCGACGCTGGAGGCCCGGCAGACGGACGGCACGGTCCGGCACTTCCGCGGCGTCTACACCGTCACCGACGGTGCCATCACCAGGGCGACCGTCACCCGGACGGGATGACGGTGGGTCGGCACGGGCGCGAAGACGCCCCGGCCGCCCGACGGCCGGGGCAGGACCGGACCCTCCACGACAGGAGCTCTGAACGACGGATGACCATCCACGGCGCCTCCCTCGCCGCACCGCCGCCACCCCCGTCCCCGGGCCAGGACGGGCCCGCCGGACCTCCGGGGGTGGACGCCCGCAGCCGGGCCACCCGGCTGCTCGCGGCGGGCACCTACCTCTCCCCGGACTACCGCCGCGCGGTGATCAGGGAGCTGCTGACCAACCGGGCCAGGGCAGTGGCCCCCTCGTTCGGCTACGACGCCGTTCCGGTGCTCGCGCACGCGCTGGCGGCCCGCGCGCTGCAGCGCAACGCCTGGGTGTACACCGGGGCCGGGGCCGCCCTTCTGTTCGTCCTCGCCGGCACCGGCGTGATCGACTTCGCCTCCTTCCTCCTGCTCGTCCTCTGGCTGTGGTGGTCGGCCGACTACCTGCGGCGGGTGGCCACGCTGCACACCCTGATCACCCGGCTCAAGGAGCGCGGGCCGGGTGGCGGGCCGGGCGGGTTCGAGGGCGGCCGTCCGTCGGTTGCCCTCCTCGACGACGAACTCGTCGGGAAGATCGACCGCGAGCAGTCGGCCCGGGACGGCCTCGCCTACTTCGGTGGCTACCGGCCGTTCGTCGGGGCGGGTGCGCGGCTGCGCCGGTGGTCGAACGCGCAGTTGCTGCTCGGCGCCCCGGAGGACGGGGACGACCTGGCGGAACTGGTCTCCAGGCTCGCCGGCCGGACGGACCCGGTCGGACCCAAGGAGCCCCTCGTTCCGGTCGTCACCAGGCGCCGGCCCGTCGTACCGTTCGACGTCGCGGATCTGGCCGCCTTCGTCCAGCACCACATCGCCGCCGAACTGCGGGACGAGGCGAGGGAGTCCGAGCGGATCGCGACGCTCACCGTGGAACGCCGCAGCTACGCCCGGGCGGTCACCGTGCACGACCGGTCCGCGGGGGAGGGCTGGACCGCGCTGCCCGCGATCGGCGCGGCCGGGGGCGAGCACTGGGCGGAGGGCTACGGCGCGTCCCGCGAGTACCTGTGCGCCCGGATCGGCTCCTGGGACGAGGAGTTGGTCACCTCGCTGTTCGTGGGGTTCGACATCCGCGGGAACACCCTGCACACCGAGTTCCACAGCCATGTGCTGACCCCGGTGATCTCCGAGTTCCACCTGGTCGACCGGCTGCCGGAGCGGCTGGACGGGCGGCTGCTGCTGCGGGCGGCCCGGGACTCCCTGCGCCATGTGCTGGGCCGGTCCTGGCAGGTCCTGCTGCCCCTGGGCCCGCTGGTCGCGGCGTTCGCCCGGCTGCGGCGGCACTACCGGGAGGGCCGGCGCTTCGAGGTCGAGCTCGTCGGGGTCGCGGACAGCAGCGAGTTCCGCCTCGGCCGGTACGCGACGCTCGCGGTGAACCGCGGCGCGCGCACCAGCATCCGCGAACTGGCCTGCAGCAACGAGTACCACCACTACTTCCAGGAGTCGGACGCCGACAAGTACACCCGGATCGTGGAACGTCGGCTGCTGCACCTCGTCGAGCGCTTCCTGCGCGAGCACCAGGTGGACCTGGCGGACCACCGGCGCAACCAGACCAACGTCCTGACCGGCAACCACTTCGGTACCGGTGACATCGACCTCTCGCGCAACAAGCAGGTCAACCACAACTGATCCCCGCGCCGCCGCCTGGCCGGCCGCGACGACGGCCCCCGCACGAACACCGAGGACAAGGACATCCGACCCCATGACGGACCAGGGAACAGGCCGCGACGCGGCCCTCTACGGCAACCACTTCGGCAACGGGAACATCGACCTCTCCACCGGCAAGACCGTCAACCGGGGCGGTGCCCGGCAGGCCACCGAGGGGGCGACGGGCGCGCGGGCGACGGTCGGGCCCGAACCGAGCCGCAACGTGTTCGTGGTCCACGGCCGCGACGAACAGGTCCGGCGCGAGATGTTCGGTCTGCTGCGCAGACTGGGGCTGAACCCCCTGGAGTGGGAGCACCTGGTCGGGGCGACCGGCCTGGCCTCCCCGTTCATCGGCGAGGTGGTGGCCCACGCGCCCTCGGTGGCCGGGGCCGCGCTCGTGCTGCTCACCCCGGACGACGTCGCCGTGCTCCACGACGACCTGAAGGGGCCCGCCGAGCCGCCGCACGAGCGGACCCCCTCCGGCCAGCCGCGCCAGAACGTGCTGATCGAGCTGGGCATGGTGCTGATGGCCTATCCGGAGCGGACCGTGATCGTCGAGTTCGGGGACGTCCGGCCGGCCTCCGACCTGGCGGGCCGCAACGTGATCCGGTTCACCGCGGAGGGGAACCCCGTCTTCGCACTGCGGAAGGTGGCGCAGCGGTTGGAGGTGGCCGGCTGCCCGGTGGACGACCGGGGCAACGACTGGCTGGACACCGAGCCGTTCCGGGACCTCGGGGCCTACCGCCGCCGGGGCTGACCCGGCGGGGGAGGGACCGGCCCGTACCGCGGTGCAGCACCGCGGTACGGGCCGGTGCCGTGCCCCACCGGCACCGGCACCGGTGCTGTCAGCGCCCGGCCAGGCCCTCGGCCATGCTCCGCAGGAACGCCCGGACCTCCGGCACGGAGACGTTCGCCAGGTCCGCCGGGCGCAGGACGATCCGCAGCTCCCGGCAGACCGCGCCCTCCCGGGACCGTGCGACGAACGACATCAGGATCAGCCGCAGCAGGCTGTCCTGGTCCAGGTAGTCCATCCTCGCCAGCCCGGACCCCACCAGCGGCATCGCCACCGAGTCGGTCCGGGCCCGCCGGTCGACGGCGTCCCAGAGCCGGTTGAGGCCGAACCAGAGGTCCTCCACGCCGGAGGACGCCACCAGGTCGCGGCCGAGCCTGCTGTAGGCGGTGGCGAAGACCAGCCGGGGCGGGGCGCCGAGGACGGCCACGGTGCCGAGCGGGTAGCGGTCGAGCTTGCCGAGCGGCTTGTCCGTCCTGAGCTCGCGGGACTGCGGGGCGACCGGGGCCAGGGCGGCGGCGAGTTCGGCGTCCAGCCGGTCGAGGTCCCCGCCGTAGCGCCGCCGAAGCAACTGGGCCTGCACACTGTCCTCGTGGATCAGCCGCCCGTCCGCCGGAGCGGTGTCGAAGGTGTCGCAGAAGCCGACCACGAGGTGCCCCGGAGCGGCGAAGAGGTCACCGGCCTCCACCACCACGGTGGTGTCGGGACGCCGGAACTCCTGGCGCACCACCGGGACCGGACGCGCCCGGTACGCGCCCCAGAGCACGCAGACCCCGGCCGAACCCGCGGTCACCCAGCCCGGCGCGGGCAGACCGTGGGGGAAGAGCGGTCCGGCGAGCTGGCCCGCCACCGCCACCCCGCCGAAGGCGGTCGCGGTGTGGCGCAGGAATGCGCCCGTGGTGCGCCGGGGCACTCTCGCAGCACCCGGAAGCCGTCGGATCATACGACACGCCGATCATCAACCGGCCTGCTCAACAAGGCAGTTGCTATCCTGCTCGGTGCTCCGGGGGAGGCGGCTTCCGGCCGGGGCCGAGGCAGCTGGGGGTTCCGATGACGGGTGTCCGGGTGAGCGTGCTGGGACCGGTGCGGGTGGAGTCCGACGGGGTGCCGGTCCGGCTCACCCCGCTGACCAGGCGGTTGCTGGTCCGGCTGGTGGCGGCGGACGGCGAGGCGGTGCCGGTCCACCGGCTGCGCCGGGACGTGTGGGGCCGGCAGGCGGACCTCCCGGGGCAGGGCGCCCGGGGGCGCAACGAGGTGCACAAGAGGGTGGTCGAACTGCGGCGCGCGTTCGGCGGGGGCGACCCGGTCTCCGGCGCGCGGCTCCTGCACACCGAGCAGCTGTCGACCGCACGCGGTTCGGAGACCGCCTACCGGCTCAGCCTCGCGTCGGCGGAGCTCGACTGCACCCGCTTCACCGAACTGGTCAACGAGTCCTTCCGGGTCGGACCGGCGATGGCGGCCTGGCGCCTGGAGGAGGCACTGGGCCTGGTCCGGGGCAGACCGCTGGCGGAGGCCGCCGGCGAGGAGTTCGCCGAACCGCTGATCCGCCGACTGACCGGCCTCCAGGACACCGCCCGCCGGGAGCTGATCTCCTGCCGGGTCAGACTCGGTCGACCGGAGCTCGCGCTCCCGGTCGCCGAGGCGGCGGTCCGGGAACGTCCGGACGACCCGTCCTGGGCTTCCGAGCTCGGCCGGCTGCGCACCAGGCTGCGCGGCCGCTGGGACGACGAACTGCTGCGCGCCGCACTGCCCGACCGGGCGGTCGAGGTGGTGGTGGTCTGCGGCGACCTCTTCGACCAGGAGGACGCGAACCTGGTCGCGGGCTTCACCGACACCTTCGACACCGAGATCGACCAGGATGTCGTGATCAGCCGCTCGAGCATCCAGGGGCAGCTCGTGGAACGGCTGTTCGACGGCCGCAACGAGCAACTGGACGCCGAGCTGGAACGGGCGCTGCGGCCGGTGTCGGTGGTCGAGCGGGAGCGGAGCCGGGACAAGCCCCGCGGGCGCCGGCTGCGCTATCCGATCGGGACGACGGTGGCGGTGCCGCACGGCCGTCGGCAGGTCTTCGCGACCGCGTACTCGCGGCTGGGCAACGACATGGTGGCCCGGTCGCGTCCGGAGCACCTCGCGTCGGCCCTGGAGCGGCTCTGGGAGGCGGTCGCCCTGCACGGGCGGTACCGCCCGGTCGCGGTGCCGATGCTCGGCTCCGGCCTCGCGCGGATCGTGGACCTCGACCGCGGCCGGCTCGCCAGGATGATCGTGGAGTCCTTCGTCCGGGCCTGTGCGGACGGCACCCCGGTCGCGCCCGAGCTGCGGCTCGTCGTGCACCCGGACGATCTGCGCCGCACGGACCTGCTGGAGCTGGAGCGCTTCCTGCGGGACCCGTACGGGCGGGGGTGACGACCGGGCCGGTACGGCGGCGTTCCGCGGCCCGCGCCTTCGCATGCTGCTCCTCCCGCCGTGGTGGTGGGCGGGAGCGGACCTTGCCGTCCCCCGTGCGCCGCGGTCCGCCCCGCCTCCGGGTGACAGCACACCAGTCCGGTCGCTTCCGGCGAAAGACACCGCCGCTTCCGGCCCGCTTCCGACCGGTGCCCCGCCACCGTTCCGGGCCCGGGCGGACGCGCCAGTGGCGCCGCCCGAGGGGGCGACGCCACTGGTGGTGGTCCTGCTCTTCAGTTGTTCACCGGTGGATCAGCTGTGCCGTCCCGGGCGGCGGTAGGCGACCAGGCACAGGAGCAGTCCGCCGAGGACGGCGAGCCCTCCGAGTGCCGCGATCAGGCCGTCGGCGGCGGAGCTGCCGGTGTTCGGCAGCGGCTCGCCGGTCGGCCTGTGGGTCGGCCGGTGGGTCGGGGTCGGGACCGTGGACGCGGTGGTCGTGGTCGTGGCGGAGGGGGACGAGGACGTCGGGGACGCGGTCGGCGACGGCGAGGCGGTCGGGCTCGGCGACGAGGTGGGCGACGGCGAGGCAGTCGGGGACGGCGACGAGGTCGGCGACGGCGAGGACGTCGGGGACGGCGACGGCGACGGCGACGGGGACGAGGTCTGGAGGACGACGCCCATGTCGAGGTCGAGGTAGCGCTGACCACCGGAGAGGGTGACCGACTGGGTCAGACCCGTCGTCGGGTCGGCGTCCGAGTCCTTGGTCGGGTCGGTACCGGCGCCCCGGACGGTGACCTTGGCGCCCTGCGGGAGGGTGGTGAGGTCGAACTGCACCTGGTAGGTGCCGTCGGGCAGGTTGTCGAAGAGGTAGAGGCCGTTGGCGTCGGTGGTCGTGGTGATGGGGCGGCCGTTGGCGTCGACGACGGGCCGGCCGTTGCCGTCCAGCAGGTTGACCTTCACACCGGGGACGCCGGTGTCGCCGGGCTTCTGGATGCCGGAGCCGTCCTTGTCGACCCAGACGAAGTCACCGAGCGCGTTGTTGGCCGGCGGCGGGGGCAGGACGATGCCCATGTCGAGGTCGAGGTAGCGCTGACCACCGGAGAGGGTGACGGACTGGGTCAGACCGGTGGTGGGGTCGGCGTCCGAGTCCTTGGTCGGGTCGGTACCGGCGCCCCGGACGGTGACCTTGGCGCCCTGCGGGAGGGTGGTGAGGTCGAACTGCACCTGGTAGGTGCCGTCGGGCAGGTTGTCGAAGAGGTAGAGCCCGTTGGCGTCGGTCGTGGTGGTGACCGGCTGGCCGGCCTTGTCGCGCACCGGCTGGCCGTTCTCGTCCAGGAGGTTGACCTTGATGCCGGGGACGCCGGTGTCGCCGGGCTTCTGGATGCCGGAGCCGTCCTTGTCGACCCAGACGAAGTCGCCGATCGCGTTGTTCGGCTCGGTGACCCGCTTGACCGCGACGCCGACCTTGGCCGGCTCGGCGGGCAGCAGCTGCCGGCCCTCGTTGTCGGTGGCGGTGAAGGCGAAGCTGTTCCACGCGTACTCGGTCTCCGGCGCGTCGAACGGGGCGACCATCGGCCAGGTCAGGGTGAACGACTCGCCCGAGGCCATGGCGCCGGCGCGGTGGACGCGGAACCAGGTCGCCGTTCCCGGGGCGGGGAAGGTGGCGCTCCAGACCGCGTTCGTGTTGCAGCCGGTCCTGTCGACGAGCACGCTCTCGACGCAGGGGTTGGGGTCGGTGGTGTACTCGATCACCACGGTCGGGTCGCTGCTGACGATCGGCTCGCTCAGCGACGGCATCCAGGTGCTGCCGCGCTGGGCGTCCTGGGTGAGGACGTAGTTGTCGCCGGGGGCGGGCAGCTTGTCGTAGGCGATGAAGTCGGTGACCGGGTCCGGCGAGTCGTTGCGCACGGTCATCCGGTAGGAGATGTGACCGCCGGGGGTGGCGGTGCCGATGCTCAGGTAGTCGGAGTCGAGGTCGCCCTTCACCTCCTTGAACGAGCGCAGCACGCTCGGCACGTCCACCTGGATCTTGGAGGAGGCGTGGCAGAGCAGCTCGGTGGTGTTGCCGTTGCCGTTGAGGTCGAGCACGTCCGGGGTGCTGCCGCTGTCGGAGCCGGAGAACATGCAGGAGACCGGGTTGGTCGGCTGATCAACAGTGACGTAGACGTCGTTGGTCAGCTCACCGGAGCGGATGCTGCTGGCGACCTGGACGTCGAAGAGCATCCGGTAGGCCAGCGGGTCGTGCAGGTAGGTGGAGTCGGGCGCGCCGGCCGGCCACTGCATCCTCAGCAGCTGGCGGCCGTCGGGGCCGGGGGTGACGGTGATCGACTCGGGGGCCTTGGCGTCCGGGTAGTTCGGGTCCGGGCGGGCGGAGCCGTCGATGTAGACGACGCCGGGCGGCAGCAGGTCGAGCAGGACGAGCGGGCGGTCCAGGTCGCGGGCGCTGCGGTTGTAGGGGATGACCTGGAAGGTGGCCGTGCCGCCGGGGGCGGACAGCTCGCCGGAGACGGTGGTCTTGGCCGCGCCGAGGTTGGTGGCCTGCGTGATGGTGGTGCTGGCGCAGGAGTTGGCGTTGGCGTTGTTGGTGCCGTCGGTCGCGGAGGTGTCGACGCAGTTGGTCAGCGGGACGGGGGCGGCGCGCCCGTCGTGGCCGGGGGTGGCGACCTGGGTGACCAGCTGCACCGCGTTGCCCGGGCTCCAGCCGGTGGGGATGGGGCCGTTCCAGACGAACTGGAGGCCGTCGAGCCAGCGGCCGGCGGGGATGCCGAGGACGTCGTTGGCGGGGTCGCCGGCGCCCTCCGCGAAGGTGATCCGGCGGTTGGCGGCGCCGTTGAACGGGGTGCCGGGGCTGAAGGTCAGCCAGGTCGGGTCACCGTTGAGCCGGTACTGGAAGGTCAGCTGGATGCTGGTGGGGTTCCACGGCTCCAGCTGGAGCGACTGGGGGAAGATCCAGTTGTAGAGGCCCTCGGTGGTGCCGGCGCCCGGGTCGGTGATGGTCAGGCTGGTGGCCGGGCCCGAGGTGTTGGTGGCCGACAGGCTGAAGCTGTTGAGGTCGCCGGAGACGACGGTGTCGCGCCACACCTTGCTGGCGGTCACCGCGACACCGGTGGCCGGGGGCTGGAACTGGCCGGTGGTGGCGGAGGCGGAGTCCAGCGTGGTCTCGGGGTCGGCGCCGAGCGGGTCGCCCAGCAGGTCCACGTTGTTGGTGGAGGTGGTGCCGCTGGGGAAGTCGGCCTCCGGGTAGTACACCACCAGCGCGCCGGGGTTGCGGCAGCCGCCGCGGCCGTTGCCGGAGACGAACGGGCCGATGTCGTAGCCCCAGGTGTTGGGGCCGGGGGCGACCTGGGTCCAGCCGGGCGAGCGGCCGGTGTCGACCACCGCGCCGGGCGGCAGGGTGTCGAGCAGGCGGCTGGTGTCCAGGTCGACGTTGGGCACGTTGTCGGTGGCGCACGGGCTGAACTGGTAGGTGACGGTGCGCCCGTCCTGGCTGCTGGTCTGGATGCCCTTGGTCACCGTGTACTGCGGCTGGACCTCGGCCTTGGTGTTGGCGCTCGCGTTCTGCGAGGTCTCACCGGTGGCGCTCATGGTGGCCGAGTTGGTGGAGGTGGTGCCGTTGGCGGTGGAGAAGTTGGGGTACTTCATGACCACCGTGATGGTGGCGGTGGTGCCGGGGCTGAGGTTCTGCAGCTTGATGTCCATCGTGCCGCCCATCGCGCCCGTCGCGGGCACGGTGGAGGCGGCCTGGTCGACCGAGGAGGGGTCGGGGGTCCAGCCGACGAACTGCATGTTCGACGGCAGGGTGTCGAGGATCTGACCGCCGGTGCACTCGTTGATCGAGCAGGTGTACCGGAGGGTGTAGGTGACGTTCTCCCCCGGGGAGACGGTCGCCTTGTCCACGCTCTTGGTGAAGGAGATGGCGGCCTGCGCCGGTGGGGCGATCAGGCCGCTGCCCAGGAGGGTTCCTCCTAGGAGGGCGAGAACCGAGACGATCCGCCCGGTCCGGAAGGGAATACGCATACCGGACAGTTGATCCGACCGTTCGTCACACGGCCGGGCGACGCGAGGGCGGGTGACGGCGTTTCACCTTGTCAGACGAGCGTCAAATCCCATCGTCCGTGTCGGGCGCTTTCGAGGCCGGGGCCGAGGCGGCGACCGGGGCCGGGAGCGGGGCGGCGGCGGCCGGGGCCGGGTTCGCACCCGTGTGGAGGACGTCGCGGGCCTGTTCGGCGGAGCGGCTGATGCTCTCGCCGACGAAGTCCATGAAGCGCGCGATGTTCTCCAGGCGCACGGCCGCCGGGGTGCCGGTGCCGAGGACGCCGACGCCCTCCCGGGCGGTCTCGGCGAACCGGGCGTGGGCCTGGGCGGCGGCGACCATCGACTGGTACCAGACGTCGCCGTCGACGACGTAGCGCTCGCGGCGGCGCTCGTCGCGTTCGCGGCGGACGAGGCCGTGGGCCTCCAGGAACGCGATCGCCTTGGAGACGGACGCCGGGCTCACCTGGAGGCGCCGGACGAGTTCGGCCGCGGTGACGCTGCCCTCGTCGGTGGTGAACACGCAGGTCAGGACGCGGGCCATCATCCTGGGCAGGCCCTGCTGCATCACCAGGGTGGTGAACACCTCCTCGTACGCGCGCACGGCCTCCGGGTCGCGCCCGTGCGCGGCCGGCTCGGGCGGCTGCGGCCCGCGGGGGGCGGCCTGCCGGCTCCGGTGGGCGCGGCGCTCGGTGGCGCGGTGGGCCACGTCGGCGCGGTAGGCGGTGGGGCCGCCGTTGCGCATCACCTCGCGGGTGACCGTCGAGGTGGGGCGGTCGAGGCGCCTGGCGATCTCCGCGTAGGCGAGGCCGTCGGCCACGCCGAGTGCGATCTGCTGGCGTTCCTGCTGGGTGAGTCTGCCTCCCGGCACCGCGGTCTCCCTTCGTGTGGTCCCCGGCCTCCGCAGCATAGCGTTCATGCACCGTCAATGCAACGATCCATCGTGCTGACGTTGCGTTGAAATGGGATTCGTTGCAACGATATTCACTCTCTGGCCTGCGGCAATGGCAGTTTTACGCAACAAGGCTATTGATGTATGTGCGAACGCAACGTAGCGTTCGTGATGTCAGAAAGCAGCACGGACACAGCGACCACGCAGGAGAGCAGCATCATGGAGAAGTTCGCCACCACCGCCCCGATCACCGCCGTCGTCGACCTGCCGGCCGGCCGGGTCCAGGTGATCGCCGCCGACCGCGCCGACGCCACCGTGGAGGTGCGGCCGGCCGAGGCCGGCCGCGGCCGCGACGTCCGCACCGCCGAGCAGACCGCCGTCGGCTTCCAGGACGGTGTCCTGCGGATCGACACCGTGCCCGGCGGCCGACTGGTCGGCGCCGGCGCCGTCGAGGTCACCCTCCAGGTGCCGGCCGGGTCCCGGATCGAGGTGACCTCCGAGAGCACCGAGCTCCGGGCCGTCGGCCGCCTCGGTGACGTCGTCGTCCAGGGCGCCTACCGCCGGATCAAGATCGACGAGGCCGACAGCGTGCGGCTGACCGCGGTCGACGGCGACGTCGAGGTCGGCCGGCTCAACGGCCCGGCCGAGATCAGCACCTCCCGGGGCGCCATCCGGATCGCCGAGGCGGTGCGCGGCGCGGTGGTGCTCCGCACCGAGTCCGGCGACATCGAGGTGGCCGCCGCGGCCGGGGTCTCCGCCGCCCTGGACGCCGGCACCGGCCACGGCCGGATCAGCAACAGCCTGCGCAACGACGGCGCCACGGCCCTCGACATCCGCGCCACCACCTCCTACGGCGACATCGCCGCCCGGAGCCTGTGACCGGCGCGGGTGCGACCGGGGAGGACGCGACCGGCCCGGGTGCGCGCGGGAGCCGGGTGCCGCCCGCGGCACCCCACCCGCCCCCCGGCGGGCGGGGCGGGTCAGGACGCGGCCGCGGCCGGTGCGGCGCCCGGCACCAGCCGGCCGGCGCACAGGGTCAGCACCTCGTCGACGGCGTCCAGGGCGGCGTGGTCGTGGGTGACCAGCAGCGTGGTGCGGCCGCGGGTCGCGTCGAGCACGTCGGCGAGGACGGCGGCGGCGGTGTCCGGGTCGAGGCCCTCGGTCGGCTCGTCCAGGACCAGCACCGGCGGGTCCGCGAGCAGCGCGCGGGCGAGCAGCAGCCGCCGTCGCTGACCGCCGGAGACGGTGGCGCCGTCCCCGCCGAGCATGGTCTCCCAGCCCTCGGGCAGGGAGTCGATCCAGTCGAGCAGCCGGGCCCGGCGGGCCGCGTCGCGGAGCTCCTCGTCGGTGGCGTCGGGGCGGGCCAGCCGCAGATTGGCGCGGATGGTGGTGTGGAAGACATGGGCGTCCTGGGTCATGCCGGTGATCGCCCGGCGGACGTCGGCGCCCGCGCAGTCCCGCAGTTCCCGCCCGCCGACGCGGATGCTGCCGCCCTCGTAGGGGAGGAACCGCATCATCGCCGCGATCAGGGTGGACTTGCCGGAGCCGCTGGCGCCGACCAGCGCCACCCGGCGGCCGGGCGGCAGCCGCAGGCTCACACCGTCCAGCACGGCCGGGCCGTCGGGGCGGTGACGCACCCGCAGGCCGCTGATCTCCACGCCGAGCGGTCCGTCGAGGGGGAGCGGGGCCGGGTCGGCCGGGTCGGTGACCGGGGCCGGGGTGTCCATCAGGTCGGCGAGCCGGCGGGCCGAGGCCCAGACGTCGGCCAGTCGGCGGGCGGCGGTGGGCAGCCCGGCGAGGGCGTCGAAGGAGACCAGGGCGAGCACCGCGAGCACGGTGAGCTGGACGGCGGGCAGCCCACCGTCGGCGTGCGCGCGCAGGCCGAGCCAGGTGACCCCGACCGTGGCGGCGGCCTGGAGCAGCAGGACCACGGCGGAGGCCAGCGAGGTGGTGAGCGCCCGGCGCTCCTCCAGGGCGGCGATCCGGGCGGTGGCCGCCGAGGTCCGGGCGTGGGCGCGGCCCCGGGCGCCGTACGCGGCGAGGTCGGCCGCACCCCGGGTCAGGTCGACGGTGAGCGCGGCGAGTTCGGCGCGCGCGGACTTCTCGGCGCGGCCGTCCCGGCGGGACAGCGTGAGTACCAGGGCGGGCACCACGAGCCCGGCGAGGGCCAGCAGCAGCGCGAGCAGCAGTCCGGCCGGCGGGAGCAGCACCAGCGCGGTGCCGGCGGCGGCCGCGGCGACCAGGACGGCGGCGGTGACCGGGATCAGCACCCGCAGCAGCAGGTCCTGCGCGGCGTCGACGTCGTCGACCAGCCGGGTCAGCAGGTCGCCGCCGCGGAAGGCGGGGGTGCCGGCCGGGGCGAGCGGGACGAGCGCCTCGTACACCCGGGCGCGGAAGTCGGCCACGGCGCGCAGCACGCCGTCGTGCCCGAGCAGGCGGTCGGCGTAGCGCAGGGTGCCGCGGCCGAGGGCCAGGGCGCGGACGGCGACGATCGCGACGGCGACGGCGGCGATCGGCGGCTGTTCGGCGGCGCGGGTGATCAGCCAGGCGGCGGTGGCCATCAGCGCGGCGCCGCTGAGTTCGCTGCCGGCGGCGGCGAGCACGGCGGGCAGCAGCCGGCGCCAGTGCGGCAGCAGTTGCCGCAGCAGTCGGAGGGTGGGGTGGGAGCCGGGGGCGGTGCGGTCGGGCATCGGAGCTCCGGGGGCGAGCGGTCGGGGCGCGGGGGCGGCGCCCGGGGGGACGGCGGCCGGGGGGACGGCGTCCGCGGCGGCCGGGCGGGTCATGAGCGGACCAGCCCGGTGAGGCCGGCGGCGGCCGGGCGGGACGGGGCGGGTCCGACGGTCCCGTCCCGCACGGTGAGGATCCGGTCGGCGTGCGGCAGCAGGCCGGTCCGGTGGGCGACCACGATCGCGGTGCGTCCGCGCATCAGCTCGGCGGTGGCCCCGGTGACGGCGGCCTCGCTCTCCGGGTCGAGGTGGGCGGTGGGCTCGTCGAGCAGCAGGACGGGCGCGTCCTTGAGGAAGGCCCGGGCCAGGGCGGTGCGCTGGCGCTGGCCGGCGGAGAGCCCGGCGCCGTGCTCGCCGAGGACGGTGTCGTACCCCTGCGGCAGTGCCGCTATGAAGCCGTCGGCGCAGGCCGCCCGGGCGGCGGCCCGGACCTCGGCGTCGGTGGCGTCCGGGCGGCCGAGGCGGATGTTGTCGGCGACCGAGGTGGCGAACAGGTGCGGGCGCTGCGGGACCCACGCCACCTGGGCGAGCCAGGCGTCGGGGTCGAGCGCGGCGAGGTCGGTGCCGTCGACCAGGACCCGGCCCGCACCGGGGGTGACGAAGCCGAGGAGGAGGGCGAGCAGGGTGGACTTGCCGGCGCCGCTCGGGCCGACCAGGGCCAGGTGCTCGCCGGGGTGGACGGTGAGCGAGACGTCGGCGAGGGCGGGTGCGGCGCGGTCGGGGTGGTGGACGGTGACGCCTTCGAGGCGCAGCCGTGCGGTGCGGGCCTCGGGGACGGGGGCCGGGGCCGGGACCGGGTCCTTGACCAGGAGCCGGGCGGTCGGGGCGGTGACGGCGTCGTCCGGGTCGCCCGCGCCGTTCGCGCGGTCCGGGTCGCCCGCGCCGTTCGCGCCGCCGGTGTCGTCCGCGTCGTCCAGGAGCGCGAAGACCCGCTCGGTCACCGCGATGCCCTCGGCGCTGTCGTGGAAGGCCGCGCCCGCCGCCCGCAGCGGCAGGTAGGCCTCCGGCGCGAGGAAGAGCACGACCAGGGCGGTGCGCAGGTCGAGCGCGCCGTCCAGCAGCCGCAGGCCGACCGGGACGGCGACCAGCGCCACCGACAGGGTGGCGACCGTCTCCAGGACGAGGGAGGAGAGGAAGGCGACCCGCAGGGTGCGCATGGTGGCCCGCCGGTGCGCGTCGGCCATCTCCCGCACCACCCGGGTCTGGTGCCGCTCGCGGCCGAACGCGCGCAGGGTGGGCAGCCCGGCGACGACGTCCAGGAAGTGGCCGCCCAGCCGGGCCAGCAGCCGCCACTGCCGGGCGGTGCGCTGCGCGGTGTGCAGGCCGACGAGCGCGCCGAACACCGGGATCAGCGGCAGGGTGATCACCACGATCAGCGCGGAGGTCCAGTCGGCGAGGCCGAGCCGGACGACCACCACCAGCGGGACGACGGCGGTGGCGGCCATGGTGGGCAGGTAGCCCGTCAGATAGGGGTCCAGGGCGTCGAGGCCGCGGGTGAGCAGGGTGGCGGTCTCGCCGTGCCGGCCGGCGGCCAGCCGCCGGGGGCCGGTGTCCCGCAGGTGGGCGGTGAGGCGGTCGCGCAGGTCCCGCTTGGTCGCGGCGGCGGCGCGCTGGGCGAGGGCTCCCCGGGCCCAGGCCAGCAGGGCGCGCAGGGCGAGGACGGTGCCGAGCGCGACCAGCGGGCCGGTCCACCGGCCGCGCCCGGCGAAGCCGTCGGCGAGCAGGTCGGCCAGCAGTTCGGCCTGGCCGAGCACCAGCCCGGCGCCCAGCAGGGCGAGTGCGGTGGACATGGTCAAGTGGCGCCGGAGCGCCGGGATCTCGCGCCGCAGGCGGCGTTCGGCCGGCTTCATCCCGTGGTCCCTCCGTGGTCCGCCAGGCGGTCGGACGCCGCCGGCCGGCAGCCGCGGTGGGCTGCCGGCCGACGGCGGTCGGTCAGAAGTAGCTGGGGTGGCGCCGGCCGGTGCGGCCGCGGAACGCCCACCAGCTCCAGCCCTGGTAGAGCAGGATCAGCGGGACGACCACCACGCCGAACCCGATCAGCACCTTCAGCGTGGCCCCGTCGGCGACGGCGTCGTCGACGGTGATCCCGCCGCCGGCGGAGGCCGACAGCAGGTAGGGGTACTGGCCGGCCCCGATCAGCAGCACCGGCAGCGCGGTCGCCAGGCAGGTGGCGGTGAAGGCGAGGGTGTCGCGGCCCCGGCCGAGGAACCACCAGCCGGCCGCGAGGGCCGCCACGACCAGGGCGAACAGGACCACCGAGGTCCCCGTCCTGGTCATCGAGGCGCCGGCCCCGAACACCGAGAGCAGCAGCGCCAGGGCTCCGGCGGCGCCCGCCGCGGCGAGCAGGGTGGCGCCCAGGCGCCGGGCGGCGGTGGCGGTGCCGGGCTCCGAGCGGAGCGCGACGAAGGCCGCGCCGTGTCCGGCGAAGAGCAGGGCGGTGGCCACCCCGCAGGTCAGCGCGAACGGCCCGAACACGTCGCCGGCGCCGACGTGGAAGGACCCGTCGGCCCGGCGGGGCACGCCGTGCAGCAGCAGGCCGACCACGATGCCCCAGCACACGGCGGGCAGCGCGCCGCCGAGCACCACCAGGGCGTTCCACACCTTGGCCGCCCGCGCTCCGCGGGAGCGGCCGCGCAGCTGGATCGCGGCGTTGCCGAGCACCAGGCCGGCCAGGATCGCCACGATCAGCGGGTAGAGGCCGGACAGCAGGCTGCCCTCCAGGTGCGGGAAGGCGCCGAACATCACGCCGGCGAAGGCGACCAGCCAGACCTCGTTGCCGAGGAAGAACGGCGCGATCGCGTCGAGCGCGGCGTTCCGCCCGTCCGGTCCGGTGCCGGTGCCGATGCCGGATCCGGCCCCCGCTCGGGCGGCCGGACCGGCGTCGGGCCGGGGACCCGCGTCGGCGGAGCCGAGGAACGGGGACAGCATCTGGGCGCCGTAGTCGTAGCCGCCCAGTACGAAGTAGCCGGCGAGCAGCAGGCCGAGGAGGGCCAGCCAGAGGGTCTCCAGGCTCATTTAGCCCAACCTTCCGTCACGTCAGAGGAGTTCATCGCGGTGCGGGAGCGCTCGGCCCGCTCAGAAGGCCGGGACCGGCTGCTTCTCGTCGGCGCCGCCCGCACCGGGCAGGTCGTCCGGGAGCGGGTCGCCGGCGCCGAGCTGGGCGCCGTCCGGGCCGCGGCGGGCGAAGCGGGTGATCAGCGTCCAGTTGGTCACCGCGAGGGCGAGGAAGATGGCGATGAACACCGCGCAGGACACCACCAGGGAGCCCCTGCTCACGTTCGAGACGGCGTCGTCGACGGTCAACTGGCCGTAGACGAGCCACGGTTGGCGGCCGATCTCGCGCACCACCCAGCCGCCGACGGAGGCGATGAAGGGCAGCGGAATGATCGCGGTCATCAGGTAGGCGAGCCAGCGCTTGCGCACCAGCAGGTCCTTCAGCAGCAGGAAGACGGCGATGAAGGTGATGGTCGAGACCGTGTTGCCGAGGATGGTCATCAGGTCCATCGAGTTCTTCACCCAGGACGTCCAGGGCAGGTAGTCCCCGGGACCGTGCGCGGCGACCTCCTGGGCCTGCGCCGCGGCGAGGTCGGTGCCGTTCAGGATCGCGGCCTTGATCGGCTGGGTCTTCTCGATGACCGGGACCTGGAGGTTGCCCACGATGATGACGAAGAAGGAGGAGAGCATGCTCACCCAGACGCCCAGGCGCAGCGAACTCCGGAAGAGCTCGGTCTCCTTGGTGCCCTTGGCGAAGTGCCAGGCACTGATGCCGGCCACGAAGATGCCGCCGGTGGTGAGCGCGGCGAGCGCGATGTGGGCGAGGGCCACCTGGGCGTTGGCGTTGGTGACCAGGGCCCAGAAGTCGGTCAGGTAGGCGACGCCGTCGCGCACCTCGTAGCCCACCGGGTGCTGGAGGAAGCCGTTGGCGACCAGGATCCAGAACGCCGAGAGGTAGGCGGTCAGCGCGACCAGCCAGATCAGCGCGACATGGATGCCGCGCCGCATCCGGCCCCAGCCGAAGATCCACATGCCGAGGAAGGTGGACTCGGCGAAGAAGGCGATCAGGGTCTCCAGGGCCAGCGGCGCGCCGAAGACATTGCCCGCGAACTTGCTCAGTCCGCTCCAGCTGAGTCCGAACTGGAACTCCATGACGAGGCCGGTCACGATGCCGACCGCGTAGTTGATGACGTAGAGCTGGCCCCAGAAGCGAGTCATGCGCTCCCGGACCGCGCGTTTGGCGAGGTCGCGGGTGTACGCGGCCCGGGTGTGCATGATCGCCACGATGGGGACCAGCCCCATGGTGAGGATGACGAACAGCCAGTGCACGCTGGTGGTGGCCGCGAACTGGAGTCGGGCCAGATCCGCAGCGCTCATGATGCGACCTTCCTGGGGGGCGGTTGGCCTCCGGGTCGGCGGACGGATGAGGGAGTCGGGGAAGCGGACGCGGGGAGCGGACGCTGGGAAGGGGAGGGTTCCTCGCTCGCGTGTGCAGGTGGCGGGCATCGCTGCCCGCCACCTGCGCGACGAACCCCGCCGCTGACGGTAGGCGAGGATTGCTTATGCCTTCCAAGACCGGTTTTGCTATGTGTGCATAACCCGCCGGACATGAGCAGAGGTGAACCGTGGATTTGCTGCAACTCCGCTACTTCCAGGCCGTCGCCCGTTTCGAGCACATCAGCCGGGCCGCCGAGGAGCTGAACGTGGCCCAGCCCTCGCTCAGCCGCACCATCGCCCGGCTGGAGGCCGAGCTGGGTTCGCCGCTCTTCGACCGGCAGGGCCGGCGGATCCGGCTCAACCAGTACGGCGTGGTGTTCCTGCGCCACGTCGACCGGGCGCTGAGCGAGCTGGACGACGGGCGCCGGGCGCTGCGCGAGGCCAGGGAGACCGGGCTCGGCCGGGTCGGTGTCGCCTCCGAGACCCTGCTGACCGTCGCCCATCTGATGGGCAGCTTCCGGGCCGCCTTCCCGGGCGCCGAGGTGCGGCTCTTCCAGTCGAACGTGGAGGAGATGGACCGGCAACTGCGGGCCGGCGAGGTGGACTTCTGCGTCGCCTCGCAGCCGCTGACCGCCGCCAACCTGGACTCGGTCGAACTGCTGCGGGAGGAGGTGCTGCTGGCCGTCCCGCGCGGGCACTGGCTGGACGGCCGGGAGAGCGTGACGATCGCCGAGATCGCCGACGAGCCGTTCGTCACCACCCGGCGGGGCAACTGGCAACGCGCCCTGCTGGAGCGGCTGTTCGCCACCGAGGGGCTCACCCCGAAGCTGTCCTGCGAGGGCGACGAGCCGGGGGCCAGCCAGGACATGATCAGCACCGGGCTGGGCATCGGCCTGATCCCGGCGATGTCCCGGCTGGCGGGCACCGACTCGCACGTCCCGGTGGCCTGGGTGCACGTGGCCGCGCCGAACTGCTACCGGGTGCTCACCCTGGTCTGGAACCGGGACGCCTACCAGTCCGAGGCGGCCCGCCGGTTCCGCGAATTCACGGTCAGCAGGCCGCTCATGACGCACCGTCGGCCGGATCCGAGGCTCGGCCGGGAGTCGGTCTGAGCCGCGCCGGCGCCCCGAAGATCGATCCTGGCGTGCCCCGGACTCCTTTGCTACGCTCAAAAGCGCTGCCGTGTCCTGGCCGAGGGCTTCGCGTGTCCGAATGGCCGGTATGAGATGGCGGGTTGGCAGGATCGACGTTCCTGCGGCAACCACCGGCGGCGCCGTCCTTCCTCCATTCACCCACTTGACCGGTGCCATGTGTCGGCGTGCCCCTGTGCGCGCGCCCGGGCGCCATCGAGGAGTTCCGTCATGCCCAAGATCACGTATGTCGCCGTGGACGCGGCCGAGCGCACGATCGACGTCCAGGCCGGCACCAGCGTCATGCGCGGGGCCGTCTTCAATGACATCGACGGCATCGTCGCCCAGTGCGGCGGGAATCTGCAGTGCGCCACCTGCCACGTCTACGTCGACGAGTCGACGCTCGACAAGCCGGAGCCGATCCAGCCGAACGAGAACGAGATGCTGGACTTCACCGCCTGCCCGCGCCGTCCCAACAGCCGTCTCAGCTGCCAGCTCACGGTGACCGAGGCGCTGGACGGCCTGATCGTGCACCTGCCCGAGCGGCAGAAGTGATGGCCGAGGGAGCCCACCCCGACTCGGTCGTCATCGTCGGCGCCGGCCAGGGCGGCTACCAGACGGCGGCCTCGCTGCGTGAGCACGGCTACCGCGGACGGCTCGTCCTCATCGACGCCGAGGACGAACTCCCCTACGAAAAACCGCCCCTGTCCAAGGCCTACCTCAAGGGGGAGGCGGACGAGGCACAGCTCTGGCTGCGGCCGGTCGGCTACTACGCGCGGCAGTCGATCGAACTGGTCGCCGGGTCGGTGACGGCGGTCGACCCGGCCGCCCGCACGGTCCGGCTGGCCGACGGCTCGGAGTACGAGTACGGCCACCTGGTGCTGGCCACCGGGGCCACCCCGCGCACGCTCGGCGTGCCGGGGGCCGGGCTGCGCGGCGTGCACACCCTGCGCACCGCGCAGGACGCCGCCGCCCTGCGTACCTCGCTCGGTGCGGCCCGGCACGCGGTGGTGGTCGGGGCCGGGTTCATCGGCCTGGAGTTCGCCGCGGCGGCCCGCCGGGCGGGCTGCGAGGTGACGGTGGTCGAGGCGCTCGACCGCCCGCTGGCCAGGGTGGTCTCGGCCCGCACGGCCGAGCACTTCACCCGGCTGCACCGGCGGGAGGGCTCCCGGCTGGTCTTCGGCCAGGGGGTCGCCGCCCTGCACGGCGACGAGCGGGGCGCGGTCGCGGCGGTGGAGCTGGCCGACGGCGCCCGGCTGCCGGCCGACCTGGTGCTGGCGGGGATCGGGGTGATCCCGCGCACCGGTCTCGCGGCCGCGGCCGGGCTGCGGGTGAGCGGCGGCATCGTCGTCGACGCCCGTCTGCTGACCAGCGATCCGCACATCTCGGCGATCGGCGACTGCGCGGCGTTCCCGCAGGTGCGCTCGGGCAACCGGCTGCGGCTGGAGTCCGTGCAGAACGCGGTGGGGCACGCCGAGCTGGTCGCCGCGCGGCTGACCGGCGAGAGCCGGGGCTACCGCGAGCTGCCGTGGTTCTGGAGCGACCAGTTCGCGACGACCGTGCAGATCGCCGGCCTGGACGAGGGCCACGACACCGAGGTGGTGCTCGGCGAGGACCCGGACGCGTTCTCGGTGCTGCTGTTCCGCGGTGGCGAGCTGCAGGCGGTGGAGTCGGTCAACCGGCCCACCGACCACCTGGCGTCCCGGCAGCTGCTGGACCGGGGGATTCCGCTGAACCCGGCCGAGGCCGCCGCCCCCGGCTTCACGCTCCGGGAGCACCTCGCGAGCCACCGGGGGGAGCCCGCCGTGCCCGTGGGCTGACCGGACGTCCGGTTGGCCGATACTCGCCGGGCCGGGCCCGGCCTGCGCCTCTGTCGCGCCCGCGCCGCCGCACCGCGGCGCGGGCGCCCGGCAACGGAACAAAGGATTCCGAAAACATTGGCCCCACTGCTTTCAAAAGTGCGGCCGAAGAACAACCGTTTTTTTATCCCCGGACGGTTTTCGGCCATGCCCGGGGCGGGCCCGCCGGGTCCGAACCTTCACAGTTAGTTCATAAGCCGCTGTTGCGGAAACATCTGCCGGTGAGGCAGGATTCAAACAAGATCGCTTGCTTGCTCATTCACTCGTCCGAATAACAAACAGGGGATACCACCGTGCCTGAATCCGTCAGCCCGCAGGGATTCACCGACGAGGCCGAGCTGCGCCGCCTCAACCGGGCCGTCGTCGAGCGGTACATGAAGACCCTCGGCCAGGACCGGCTGAGCCGGCACGAGCTCTTCACCGAGGACGGCGTGGGCGGCCTGTGGACCACCGACACCGGTTCCCCGGTGGCCACGCACGGCCGGGACCGCCTCGGCGAGCACGCCGTCTGGTCGCTCAAGTGCTTCCCGGACTGGGAGTGGTACAACGTCGAGATCTTCGAGACCCAGGACCCGAACCGCTTCTGGGTCGAGTGCGACGGCCGCGGGAAGATCGTCTTCGGTGACTATCCCGAAGGCTGGTACGAGAACCACTTCATCCACTCGTTCGAACTGGAGAACGGGCGGATAACGCTGCAGCGGGAGTTCATGAATCCGTTCCAGCAGCTGCGTGCCCTGGGCATTCCGGTCCCCGAGATCAAGCGGACCGGTATACCCACCTGAGAAATCAATAAATAGACCGCCGGATCGGAGTACGTCGTGGAAGACGTTATACGGGAGATTCGTATCCGCGGGGCGTTGCAACAACCCGAATGGAGCGACCTACCCCAGGTCAATCGGGTGGGCGAGGCACTGGCCTCTCGCCCCGCCCTGGTCCAGCCGGACGACCTTGCGACCTTGCGAACCCTGCTGGGAAAAGTCGCGCTCGGAGAAGCGCTCGTGCTGCAGTCCGGGGACTGCGCCGAAGATCCGCAGGAGTGCACACGTCAACATGTGGCGCGGAAGTCCGCGCTGCTCGATCTGCTCGCGGGGACCCTCGGTCTGCGGACCGGAAAGCCGGTCCTGCGCGCGGGCCGTATCGCGGGGCAGTTCGCCAAGCCCCGTTCCAAGCCCACCGAAGTCATCGACGGGGTCGAACTTCCGGTTTTCCGCGGGCACATGGTGAATGGACCGGAGCCGGACCCGGAGATCCGCCGGCCCGATCCGCTGCGCATCCTCACCGGCTACATGGCGGCCGGTGACATCGTCGAGCACCTCGGCTGGCGCGACCGCGCGGCCGGCCGCGACGTGGTCGAACCCCTCGTGTGGACCAGCCACGAGGCGCTGCTGCTCGACTACGAGACGCCGATGCTGCGCGTCGACGACAAGGGCCGGCTGTTCCTCGGCTCCACCCACTGGCCGTGGATCGGCGAGCGCACCCGGCAGGTCGAGGGCGCCCACGTCGCGCTGCTGTCGCAGGTGGCCAATCCGGTCGCGTGCAAGGTCGGCCCCGGGATGGAGCCCGACGAACTGCTCGCGCTGTGCGAGAAGCTCGACCCGTGGCGCGATCCGGGCCGGCTCACGCTCATCGCGCGGATGGGCGCCGAGAACGTGGCCGACCGGCTGCCGAAGCTCGTCGACGCGGTCCGCGGCGCGGGCCACCCCGTGGTCTGGCTCAGCGACCCGGTGCACGGCAACACCGTCACGGCGCCCGGCGGGTACAAGACGCGCCTGGTGGAGACGGTGTCGCTGGAGGTGTCGCGGTTCGTCGAGGCCGTGCGCGGCGCGGGCGGCGTGGCCGGCGGGCTGCACCTGGAGACCACCCCGGACGACGTGACCGAGTGCGCCTCGACCGAGGCCGACCTCGGCTCCGTCGGCGACCGGTACACCTCGTGCTGCGACCCCCGGCTCAACCCGGCCCAGGCCGTCGCCGTGGTGTCGGCCTGGACCGTCTGATCGTCCGATCGGTCGGCCGTCACCGCGCCACATCCTCCGCACCGCTCTGCGCGCCCCACACCCGCCCGCGCATCAAGCAAAGAACCGGAGCCATGACCGGCATACCCCCCATTCAGTCGTACCCCTTACCGGCCGAGGGCGAGCTCCCGCCGGCCACCGTGTCCTGGACCGCCGAGGCGGACCGCGCGGTCCTCCTGGTCCACGACATGCAGCGGTACTTCCTGGAGTCCATCCCCGAGCGCACCAGGAACGAACTCGTCGGCAACACGGCGCTCTTGCGCGACCGCTGTGCCGCCCTGGGCGTCCCGGTCGCCTACACCGCCCAGCCGGGCGGCATGACCGACGAGCAGCGCGGCCTCCTCAAGGACTTCTGGGGGCCCGGCATGCGCCCCGCCCCGGAGGACCGCCAGGTGGTCGACGCGCTGGCGCCGGCCCCGCAGGACTGGCTGCTCACCAAGTGGCGCTACAGCGCCTTCTTCCGGACCGACCTGCTGGAGCGGATGCGCGACACCCGCCGCGACCAGCTGGTGCTGTGCGGCGTCTACGCCCATGTCGGCGTGCTGGCCACCGCGATCGAGGCCTTCACCAACGACATCCAGGTGTTCTTCGTCGCCGACGCCACGGCGGACTTCTCCGCCGAGTACCACCGGTCCGCGCTGAAGTACGCCGCCGAGCGGTGCGCCCTGGTCACCACCGTCAAGGGGCTGTTCGGATGACCCGCGACCTGCCCGGGACCCCCGGGCCCGACAGCGGTTCCGACCTCGGCCCCGACAACCGCCCCGACAACCGCCCCGACCTGGGGCCCGACCTGCTCGCCGAGGTGCTGGCGGGCCGGCCGGAGGCCTTCGCGCTGCTGCACCGGCCCGGTGCGGCCGGGGACACCGGTCCGGTGGTGGAGGTGCTGACCGGCTCGGTCGCGCTGCCCGCCACGCTGGCCGGCATCCCGCTGCCCGGCGCCGAGGAGGCCGCCGCCGCGGCACCCGTGGTCGGGGACCGGCACGAGGTGCTCGTGGTGGTCCCCTACCGGCAGCTCGCCGAGCGCGGCTTCGAGGCCGCCGACGACGGGACCCCGCTGGTGGCGATGACCGTCACCGGCCAGCAGCGGCTGCCGCTGGAGCGGGCGCTGGCCCGGATCCCGGACGTGGCGACCCCGCTGGCCGGCGGTGCCTTCGACGTCGACGACGAGGCCTACGGCGAGGTCGTGGGCCGCATCGTCAAGGAGATGATCGGCACCGGCGAGGGCGCGAACTTCGTCATCAAGCGCACCTTCGTCGCCGACATCACCGACTTCGGGCCGCTGAGCGCGCCTGCGCTGTTCCGCCGGCTGCTGGAGCACGAGAGCGGCGCCTACTGGACCTTCCTGGTGCACACCGGGGAACGGACCCTGGTCGGCGCCTCGCCGGAGCGGCACGTCAGCCTCCGCGACGGCACCGCGGTGATGAACCCGATCAGCGGCACCTACCGCTACCCGCCGTCCGGGCCGACCCTCGCCGGCGTGCTGGAGTTCCTGGCGGACCGCAAGGAAACCGACGAGCTCTACATGGTGCTCGACGAGGAACTCAAGATGATGGCCCGGATCTGTCCGGACGGCGGCCGGGCGGTGGGTCCCTACCTCAAGGAGATGGCCCGGCTCGCGCACACCGAGTACCTGATCGAGGGCCGGACCGATCGCGATGTGCGCGACATCCTGCGCGAGACGATGTTCGCGCCCACCGTGACGGGCAGCCCGGTGGAGAGCGCCTGTCGGATCATCCACCGGTACGAGCCGGGCGGCCGCGGCTACTACAGCGGGGTGGCCGCGCTGATCGGCCGGGACTCGGCGGGGGAGCGGGTCATGGACACCGCGATCCTGATCCGCACCGCGGACATCTCCGCACAGGGGCGGATCGGCATCGCCGTCGGCTCCACCATCGTGCGGCACTCCGACCCGGCGTCGGAGGCGGCCGAGACGCGGGCCAAGGCGGCCGGGCTGGTCGCCGCGCTCGACGGCGGGCAGCAGCAGCGTTTCGCCGGCCACCCGAGCGTGCTCAGGGCGCTGGAGTCGCGCAACGACTCCATCGCCGACTTCTGGCTCGCCGAGACCGCGTCCCGGGCCTCCGCCCGGCCCGAACTGGCCGGGCGCAGCGTGCTGGTGATCGACGCGGAGGACACCTTCACCTCGATGATCGACCAGGAGCTGCGCTCCCTGGGCCTGCGGGTCACGGTCCGCCGGTTCGACGAGGAGTACGCCTTCGAGGGTCACGACCTGGTCGTGATGGGGCCGGGGCCGGGTGATCCGCAGGAGGCCGCGCATCCCAAGATGCGCCATCTGCGGGCGGCGCTCGACACCCTGCTGGCCGAGCGCCGGCCGTTCCTCGCGGTGTGCCTCAGCCACCAGCTGCTCGGGCTGCGGCTCGGGCTGCCGATCCGCCGCCGCGCGGTGCCCAACCAGGGTGTGCAGAAGGAGATCGACCTGTTCGGCGGCGCCGAGCGGGTCGGGTTCTACAACACCTTCGCCCTGGTCGCCGAGGCGGAGGAGTTCGCCGCCGAGGGCGTGGGCCGGGTCCTGGTGAGCCGGGACCCGGAGAGCGGAGAGGTCCACGCGCTGCGCGGTCCCGGCTTCGCCTCGCTCCAGTTCCACCCCGAGTCCGTCCTCACCAGGGAGGGGCCGCGGATCGTGGCCACCACCCTGTCCGGACTGCTCGGTCCGGCGCGGGTCCCCGACCCCGCCTGAGCCGCCCGCCGCCCGGCACCGACGTCGGGCGGCCGGGCCGCCCCGGGACCGCCGGACCGGCGCTCTCCCCCGTGAGTGCCGGTCCGGCTCCCCCTGCCCGCCCGCGGCCGCGTCGCGATCCGGCGCGCGGCCCGGCGCACCGCGCTGTCCGAACGAGGCACACCCGCGCCGTCCGAACGAGGCGCACCCGCGTGCTCCGGCCGGACCGCACCCGCGCGCCCGGCGCCGGGGTGCGGCACACCCCCGCCGCCGAGCCGCGGCCCGCAGTCCCCATGACGAGAACGAGAGCGGGAGGACCCATGCACAAGTACGTCGTCGTCGACGCGTTCGCGCGCCGGCCCCTCACCGGCAATCCGGTGGCGGTCTTCTTCGGGGCCGACGACCTGTCCGGTGAGCAGATGCAGCGCATCGCCCGGGAGATGAACCTCTCCGAGACCACCTTCGTCCTCACCCCCAAGCAGGGCGCGGACCACCATGTCCGGATCTTCACCCCGGTGAACGAACTCCCCTTCGCGGGGCACCCGTTGCTCGGTACGGCGATCGCGCTGGGCGGGCACACCGAGGCCGACACGCTGCGGATCGAGACCGCGATGGGCGTCATCCCGTTCGACCTGGAGCGGGTGGACGGCCGGACCGTCGCCACCAGCATGCGCCAGCCGGTGCCGGTCTGGGAGCCGTTCGAGCGGGCCGAGGAGCTGCTGTGGGCGCTCGGCGTCACCTCCTCGACGCTGCCGGTCGAGATCTACCGCAACGGCCCCCGGCACGTCCTGGTCGGCTTCGAGAGCGTCGAGGCGCTGTCCAAGGTGGACCCGGACCACCGCGCGCTGGCCCGCTTCCCGGACATGGCGACCAACTGCATCGCCGGCTCCGGGACCACCTGGCGCAACCGCATGTTCTCGCCCGCGTACGGGGTCGTGGAGGACGCCGCGACCGGCTCCGCCGCCGGTCCCATCGCCATCCACCTGGCCCGGCACGGCCTGGGCGCCTACGGGCGCCGCATCGAGATCACCCAGGGCGTCGAGATCGGCCGCCCCTCGCCGATGGGCGCGCTGGTGCACGGCGAGGGCGACCGCGTCGACAGCGTCGAGGTCTCGGGCCACGGTGTCGTCACCATCGAAGGAGTGCTGCATGTCTGACCAGCCCGACCAGTCCGACCAGCCCGTCCGGGCCGCCGAGCCCGTACGGCCCGTACCGGCCGAGCGGAAGCGGTCCGAGTCGCTGACCGGCACCGTCGCGCTCGACTTCCCGGAGTTCCGCACCCCGCCGGCCGAGCCGATGGGCCTGCTGAACTCCTGGCTGGCGGCCGCGGCCGAGCACGGCGTGCGGGAGCCCCGCGCGCTCGCGCTGGCCACCGCCGACGCCCGGGGCCGCAGCTCGTCCCGGATCCTGGTGATCAACCGGATCACCGAGACCGGGATCGTCTTCGCCACCCACGCCGACAGCCAGAAGGGCCGGGAGCTGGCGGAGAACCCGTGGGCGTCCGGCGTCCTGTACTGGCGCGAGACCAGCCAGCAGATCGTGCTGGCCGGGCCGGTGCGCCAGCTGCCCGACGCCACGGCGGAGGAGCTGTGGGCGGCCAGGGCGGTGTTCACCCACCCGATGACCACGGTGTCCCGGCAGAGCCGGCCGGTGGAGGACCTCGAGCACTTCGAGGAGCTGCGGGCGAAGGCGCTGGAGCTGGGCCGGCCGCGGCAGCCGCTGCCCCGCCCCGCGTCCTACGTGGCCTTCGAACTCGTCCCCGACGCCCTGGAGTTCTGGGCCGACGGCACCGACCGGCTGCACGAGCGGCTGCGCTACGACCGCACCGCCGACGGCTGGGGGATCAGCCGGCTCCAGCCCTGACCCCCCGCACGGCCCGCCGCGCACCCCGACCGGCCCTACCCCCCGAGGAGATGTCATGACCTCGCCACAGATCTTCACCGACCACCACGACCTGCGCGCCCGCAACCGCCGGGCCGTCGAGCAGTACCTGGAGACCGGCCCGGAGGCCCGGCTGCGCCGCTACACCCTCTACACCGAGGACGGCACCGCCGCGCTCTTCTACACCGACATCGGCCGCCCGATCGTCGTCACCGGCCGGGAGAAGCTCAAGCGGCACAACGAGCTCTCGCTCGAAGTCCTGCCCGACTGGCGGTGGTTCGACGTCCACGTGTACGAGACCCAGGACCCGGGCCAGGTCATGGTCGAGTGCGACGGCGAGGGCACCATCCGCTTCCCCGGCTATCCGGAGGGCCACTACCGCAACCACTTCATCCACGGATTCACGCTCCGGGACGGCCTCATCGCCGCCAGCCGCGAGTACACCAACCCGATCGAGCACATGAAGTCGCTCGGCATCGAGACCCCGCACATCAGGCGGGACTGGATTCCCACCGACTGACCCGTCGGGCAGGGAGTCCGGGTGCCGGACGCGCGCGCGAAGGAGATTCGATGGAGTTCCACTCGTGTCCCAGGAACCACGGACGGGAGGTCCCCGCGGCCGCGGGGTCCGTCCTCTGCGGCCCGTGCATCAGGCAGTTGGAACACACCCTGCGGGCCCTCCCGGAGCTGCACCAGGAGTGCCTGCACCACATCCAGACCGAGCCCCGGCGGCGCAACCCGACCCGGGTCTCCGGGAGCCGTCGCCGGGACCGGCTGAACCTGTCCGCGATCGACGCCCGCAACAACATCGTGGCGATCCTGGAGTCCTGGTCGCGGTTCGCCGCCGAGCGGCTCGGCACCACCGCGGTGATCCGCTCGGTGCCGCACCTGACCCGGTTCCTCGACCGCCACCTGGACTGGCTCACCGCACAGCCGCCGGCCGCCGACTTCGCCGACGAGATCGAGGACCTGCGGCTCGAACTGCTCAACGCGATCGACCCCGAGGCCGGCGACCGCGCGGTGCCCACCCGGGCCTGCGTGGTGGACGGCTGCCCCGGGACGATCGACGCCTCACCGCAGCACCACAACGGGGGACGGACCAGCGTCGGCTGCTCGTCCGGACATTCATGGGGGATACGCGAATGGCTCACGCTACGGCACCTCTTGGACCAACCGCGAACGGCGGCCGTCTGAGCCGGCCGCCCAGACACCGGCTCGTGCCGACGAACGTGGCCGCGCTCGCCGCGGGCGTCTCGGAGGCGACCATCCGCAAGTGGGTCAGCCGCGGCAAGATCACCCGCTACGGCACACCGGGCCGCTCGGAGTTCGACATCCAGGAACTCACCGAGATCGCCCTGCGCCGCCGGTCCTGACCCGGTTCCGACCGGTAGCCGGTAGCCGGTGCCGACCCGGTGCGACAACCCCGCGGATCCATTGCCGGGCGGGCGGGAACACCGCCCGTCAACGGATCCGCGGGAGCTCCGGTACCGGCCGCCACGGCGGCCGGTGCGCCGGCGAAGGGGCCGGGGCTCTCCTGCTCGGAGAGCCCCAGCCCCTTCGCTTGTCAGCGCTTCTCGTAGATCCGCTTGTGCCCGCCGATGCCCGCCAGCCGGAACGGCCCGGTGGTCCCGGCCGGGGTCGGGTGGTCGCCGCCGTCGGTCGGGAAGCCCCACTCGTGCAGCTCGCGGTAGCGGTCGTAGCCGATCGGCTGCCGCCGCTCGACCGCCTCCCGGTGCGCCTCCGTCCGCAGGTGCTCCCGGTAGCCGGGCACCACCGTCCCGGCGAAGAACTCCGCGACGCTGCCCGAGCCGTAGCTGAGGAAGCCCACCGCCTGCCCGTCGAGGTCCTCCGCCCCGTCGAGCAGCGCGGCCAGGCCCAGGTACACCGACGCGGTGTAGCTGTTGCCGATCACCGCGTTGTACCCGGTGGTGCGCCCGAGGGCCCGCTCGACGGCGGCCTCGTCGGTGTCGCGCCCGGCGGAGTTCAGCAGGTGCCGGTGCGCCTTGTAGGCCATCTTCGTGAACGGCTGGTGGTAGCAGAAGGCGCCGAAGTCCTCCAGCGGCCGGCCGCCCTGCTCGGAGTAGTCCTTCCAGGTGCCCTGCACCGCCTGGAGGTAGGCGCCGATGGACTCCTGGCCGTCGACCAGCGCCGCGTCGCGGTAGTTCGGCCGCCAGAAGTCCATCACGTCCGCGGTGAACAGGCCCGAGGGGTCCTCGATCCGCACCAGCGCCGGGTCGGCGGTGACCAGCATCGCCACGGCGGCCGCGCCCTGGGTCGCCTCGCCGGGGCTGTCCAGCTCGTACTTGGAGACGTCGCTCGCCACCACCAGGACCTTCTGGGTGGGGTCGCGGTGGATCAGGCCGAGGGCGAACTGCAGGGCGGCGGTGGCCCCGTAGCAGGCCTGCTTGAGCTCGACCACCCGGGTCGCCGACGGCAGGCCGAGCAGCGAGTGCACGTACACGCCGGCGGCCTTCGCCTGGTCGATCGAGGACTCGGTGGCGAACACCAGGGTCCGGATCCCGTCCGTGCCGTGCCGGGCGACGATCGGCGCGGCGGCCGTCGCGCCCAGGGTGACGATGTCCTCGTCGGCGGCCGGCACGCTCATCGACCGCTGGCCGATGCCCGTGTGGTACTTGCCGACCGGGGTGCCGTTGTACTCCGCGAGCGCGGTGTGCGGCAGCACGAACTCGGTGGTCGCGAACGACAGATCGTGGATTCCGACAGTGGCCCCGTTGGACATACCTATACTCCGACCTTCTCCGTGTTGCCGCGTTCCAGGTGGACGTGGGCGCGCATCAGCTCGCCCGGGTTGGTCTGCGCCGCGAGCAGCGACAGCTCGCCGCAGAGCACGGTCGCCGCCGCGATCACGGCGAGCCGGCGGGCGTTCTCGCCGGGCTCGCGGTCGGCCCGGCAGCCCAGCCGGGCCAAGTTGGTCTCCACGAAGGCGAGCCCCTTGCCGTTGCCGACCGTGCCGACGATCAGGTTCGGCAGGGTGCAGGCGAAGTACAGGTCGCCGTCGCGGTCCTCGGCCATCACGACGCCCTGCGAGCCCTCGACGATGTTGGCCGCGTCCTGGCCGGTGGCCAGGTAGAAGCCGAGCAGCATGTTCGCGAAGTGGGCGTTCGCCGAGCGGATGCCGCCGGCGAGCAGGGTGCCGAGCATGTTCTTGCGGATGTTCAGCTGGACGATCTTCGCCGCGGTGGTGTGCAGCACCCCGGTGACGACCTCGCGCGGCACCAGCAGCTCGGTCACCACGTTCTTGCCCCGGCCGAGGATGCCGTTGACCGCGGTGGCCTTCTTGTCGGTGCAGTAGTTGCCCGAGATCGACCCGTAGGAGATGCCGGGGACGGTCTGCAGCAGGTGCTGCAGCAGCACGTCGGAGGCGAGGGTGGCCATGTTGTGCCCGGAGGCGTCGCCGGTGGTGAACTCGAACCGGACGAACAGCAGGTTGGCGTTGATCTCGTGCCGGACGCCGACGAGTTCGGCGAACCGGCTGCAGCCGCGCACCACCTCCTGCAGCTCCGCGAAGCGGTCCCGGATGCTCCGGGCGGCGGCCAGCGCCGTCCCCGCGTCGGTCGCCTCGACCAGCACCGAGCGGGTCATCCGCTCGTCCACCAGGGTGGCGACGATGCCCTGCTCGGCGAGCATCGAGACCTTGGCGCCCCGGCCCACCGAGGGCCACAGCGGCGACTCGTAGGTGGCCAGCGGGACATGGGTCTCGGTGGTGGTGACGTTGCCCGAGATGCGCACCGGACCCACCCAGCGCATCGGGACGCCGGCGATGGCGTGGTCCTCGGTCATCGGATGCCTCCGGTGGTGGTGGGCGCGGCGGCGGAGCGCCGGGCGAACTGCGCGGTGTCGATGCCGCGGTCGGCGCAGAACTCGCGCAGGGTGCCCTGGATCAGCAGGTCCCGGCCGGTCAGCGCGGCCGGGGTGGCCGCGCCGAGCATGGTCATCAGCGCCGCCAACTGGTCCAGCCAGCTGGACAGCTGGGTGACCAGCGCCTCCACGCCCTCGTCCATCAGGGTGCGCAGGAAGGTGCCGGATGCCCCGACGCCGTGGGCGCCGAGCGCCAGGGCGCGGGCCACGTCCAGCGGGTGGCGCACACCGCCGGAGGCCAGCACCGGCAGGCCCACGTCCCGGCTGTCCAGCAGACAGGCGGCCGTGGAGAGGCCCCAGCCCTCCAGGAAGGTGTAGTCGCGCAGGTCGCGCCGGCCGTTCTCGATCCGGGCGAAGTCGGTGCCGCCCCGGCCGCCGAGGTCGGCCACCCGGACGCCCAGGTCGCGCAGGACCCGGACGGTGTCCCCGCTGAGGCCGAAACCGACCTCCTTGACGATGACCGGGACACCCACGCCCTCCACGATCCGGCCGATCTGCGGCACCCAGGCGGAGAAGGAGCGGTCGCCCTCCGGCATCACCGTCTCCTGGACGGTGTTGATGTGGATCTGCAGCGCGTCGGCCTTCAGCAGGTCGACGGCGCGGCGCGCCTTGTCGACCGAGGCGGTGGCGTTGACGTTGGCCAGGACGAAGCCGTCCGGGTTCTCCTCGCGCAGCACGCTGAAGGTGCCGGCGCAGGACTCGTCCTTGAAGTAGGCGCTCATCGAGCCGGAGGCGATCGGCACCCCGGTCTCCCGGGCGGCGATCGCGAGGTCGCGGTTGATTCTGCCGGTCATCTCGCTGCCGCCGGTCATGGCGTTGATGTACAGCGGGACCGGCCAGGAGAAGCCGGCGAACTCCGTGGCCAGCGACACGTCCGGACGGTCGATCCCGGCCAGGGCGTGGTGGACGAACGTCACCTCGTCGAACTGGTTGCGTCCGACGTGGCCGTGCTGCTGCTCGACCGCGAGCCGGACGTGGTCGTCCTTGCGTTGAGAGATCATTCCTCGTTCCCTTCCGTGGCGGGTCGCAGGTCCAGGGGTCGCACCCCGGCCGCGGTCCACCGTTCGCGTAGGTGGTCGATGTCCGGCGGGGCGGCGGTGGCCCCGGCCCGGGAGTTGCTGGACGGCGCGGTGCCCGGGGCGGTCCGGGTGTCCGCGGCGTCGGGGGCGTCGGCGGCGTCGGCGACGCCCGGGGTGTCGGGGCGGGCGCGGGTGTCCGGCAGCTCCAGCAGGGCGATGCCGCAGTCACCGCCCCCCGCGCCGGAGGGCTTGGCCGCGCCGCCGACGGCCTCGGCGGCGTCGCACAGCGCCGTCAGGGCGGGCGTGAAGACGCCGAGCCCGGCCTCCTCGTCGAGCCGGGCCAGCTCCCGGCGGGCGCGCCGGACGCCGTCCAGCAGCGCGGCCCGGTCGCCGTGTTCGATCGCGTCGGCGGCGGCCCGCACCAGGTCGGCGCTGGCGGCCACGAACCGGCGGTGCAGCCCGGACACCAGCTCCGTGGTGGAGGCGGGGGTGCCGGTCCAGCCGACCTCCAGCGCCACCCCCGCGGGCGGCGGCAGCCGGCGCACCTCGAAGCCCGGCCAGGGCTCCGCCAGCGCCCCGGCCACGCCACGCCGGCGGACCAGGTCGAGCACGGCGGCCCGGTCGGGCGACCGGTAGGCGATCCAGCCGCCCCAGGTGCTGGCGGCCAGGTCGCCGCCGGAGCCCTTGGGGTCGAGTTCGGCCGAGGCCAGCAGCGCCAGCCGGTACCGCTCCTCGGCCGACAGCGCCAGACCGCAGTGGGCGGCCACGGCCGCGACGGTCGCCACGGTCACCGCACCGCTGGACCCGAGGCCGAACTTGACCCCGTCCCGGTGCAGTTCGCTGCTGACGGCGATGTCCAGCTCCGGTGCCGGACGGCCGTGTTCGGCCAGCAGCCGGGTGACGGTCCGGAGCGCGGCGAGCACATGGGCCAGCTCCCGGCGGGCCCGGTCGGCGTCCTCGACTCCGACCGGGTCGAGCCGGTCGCCCCGGCGGAGCCAGCGCACCGGCGCCGCGAGCAGGTCGGAGGAGACCAGCGTCCCGTCCCCGGAGGGCTCGGTGACGGTCGCGGTGACCCGGCGGTCGACCGCCACCAGGATCGCCGGGTTGCCCGGCTCCACCACCGCGTACTCGCCCGCGACGAACAGCTTGCCCGGCGCGCGCCGGACCACCGGCGGGCGGCCGGTGGTCACGCGTCCGCGTCCCGCAGCCGGGCGGCAGGTCCGGGGCCGGCGATGTGCACCGAACCGCCGCGGACGGCCTCGCGGACCACCCCGGCCACCCGGTCCGCCTCGGACCGCCGGCAGAGCACCTTGACGTTGGGTCCGGCGTCCATGGTCGCCCAGGCCGACACCCCGGCGCGGCGCAGCTCCAGCACCGCGTCCAGCACGGTCAGGGTGGCCGCGGAGAGGTAGCGCACCGCCGGACGGGCCGCCAGCATGGTGGCGTGCATCCCGAGCGCGTTCCGCTCGGCGACCTCGCCCACCGCGTCCAGGTCGGCCCGCCGCAGCGCCTCCCGCATCTCGGCCAGGTCGGCCTGGCTGGAGGCGGCCCACGGCCGGTACAGCGGCGAGGTGGCGACGGTGCGCCGCATGGCCTCGCGGCTGGACACCGCCTTCGGCCCGGCGTCGACCACCGCGACCACCAGCGCCGGGTCCAGCGCGGCCACCGGCACCGGGACGGGCTCGGCGTAGGAGCCGAGGTCGGGGTCGCCGCCGCGGTCCGGCTGCCCGGCGTGCCAGATCGCGAAGCCGCCGAAGACGGAGCGCGAGGCCGAGCCGGAGCCGCGCCGGGCCAGCCGGGACAGTCCGGTGGCGTCCAGGCCGAGTCCGTACGCGGCGTCGGCGGCGGTCGCCAGCGCGGCGAAGCCGCTCGCGGAGGAGGCCAGTCCGGCGCCGGTGGGGACGGTGTTGCGGGTGTCCACGACGGCCCGCAGCGGGCTTCCGGCGCGTTCCCTGACCAGGTCGAGGAAGGCGGTCACCCGGCGGCGCGGCTCGCCCTCCAGGGGCGCGCCGTCCAGCGTCACGGTGTCCTCACCGGCCCCGGGGTCGAGCCGGACCCGGGTGGTGGTCGGGAACACGTCCAGGGTCATCGAGAGGCTGTCGGTCCAGGGCAGGACGAGCTGCTCGTCCCGCTTGCCCCAGTACTTGACCAGCGCGATGTTCGGATGGGCGACCGCGGTGGCGTCCCCGGCGGCGCTGCCGGGGGCGGGACGCGGGCGGGTGGTGGCGGTCGGCTGCTCAGCGGCCATGGCCGGGGTACTCCCTCAGCGGTACGGACCAGGTCTGGACGGCGCCGGCGGCGAGCAGCGCGCGGGTGACCTCCGCGGCCGACTCCTCGGCGGCCAGGGCGATCACGCAGCCGCCCATGCCGCCGCCGGTGATCTTGGCCCCGAGGCCGCCGGCGGCCAGCGCGGCCGAGACCATCCCGTCGATCCGGTCGGTGCTCAGGCCGCCCGCGCGGAGCAGCTCGTGGTAGTCGGTGAGCTGGGCGCCGAGCTGCTCGGGCCGGCCCTCGGCGAGTGCCGTCCGGGCGGTCCCGGTCAGCTCGGAGGCCCGGCGCAGGAAGGCCTCCTGGGTGCCCGGCCGCTGCCGGAAGCCCTCGCGGAGCAGCTCGACGGCGTCCTTGGTCCGGCCCGCCACGCCGCTGTCGGCGACGATGAACAGGCCGTCGCAGCCGATCGGCAGCTCCTCCGCCCGACCGGCCCGGAACAGCAGCGGCGCGGTCGCACCGACGGCCATCGCGTCGACGCCGCTGGCCCGGCCGTGCGCCACGTTCTCGGCGGTCTGCACCAGGTCGAACGCCAGCTGCGGGGTGACCTCGCGCTCGAACAGGTCGGCCAGCGCGTGCACCACGGCCCGCGCGCAGGCGGCGCTGGAGCCGAGGCCGCGGCCGACCGGGATCGCGCAGTCGATGATCACATCGAGGTGCAGGCTGTCGGGCACGCCCATGGCGGCCCGGAACTCGGCGGTCAGCCGGTGCAGTCCGTCGGAGGCCTGGGCGGGCTTGGGCCGGGACTCGGAGCCGGTCATGGTGAGGGAGAAGTCGTCCGGGTCGGCCGGGGACTGCGCGGAGTACCCGGCGGTGGCGGTGACGCCCAGCTGCGGGAGCGGGAGGGCGAGCGCCGGGGCTCCGTAGACGACCGCGTGCTCACCCAGCACGATCGCCTTGGCCCGGGCCCGGCCGGTGCCGACCGGCCGGGCGCCGCGGTTCTCCGACAACCCCTCGGGTGCGGCGGGTAGGGACAACGAACTCAGCTCCCCGTTTCGTTTCTGCATGGAGATCGCTCATCCAGAGTTCTCGGAAGGAAGGAATCCGGTGGCGGGACGGAAAAGGGCCTGCCGGGGACCCTGTTCGGGTCCCCGGCAGGCCCGGGGTGGTGCTGGTGCCGCAGGTGGTGCGGGTGCCGCGGGTGTCGCGGGTTGCGACTCCGCGACGGGTTACGACTCGGCGACGAGCATCTTCTCGACCGGCCGGCGCCACTGGTAGTACGACTGGATCTTGTGGTACTCGCCCTTGGGCGTGACCGTCACGCCGTAGACGAAGTTGCGGCCCTCGGTGCTGTACGGGGCGTCCTGGACCAGCCGGACGATCTGCGGGGCGACGGTCACCGGCAGTGCCAGCGGCTCGGGCGTCATGACCGAGTAGGTGATCCGCGAGATCTTCGGGGAGTCCCAGCTCAGCGTGGCGTACATGACGAACGCCTTCTCGTTGAAGGTCAGCAGCTCCTCGCTCGGGGCCGGCAGGCCCAGTTCGGCGAGCAGCGAGCGGACGCCCTCGGGCGCGAAGGTCTCCCGCGGCACCCGGCCGGAGGCCCCGCCGCCGAAGTAGAGGTTGACGGTCCGGCTGCCGTAGTCGATGCCGACGGTGCTGACGATGTCCGACAGGCCGTAGCGGTCGAACAGCTCCAGGTTGGCGGTGATGCCCTCCGGTGCCGACGGCAGCGCGGCGACCTCGCGGACCGTCAGCAGCCGCTCGATGGTCGGGAAGGACCAGGTCTTGGTGAACCCGGCCCGGACACCGAAGTCGACGCCGCAGCTGTCGATCGGGAGCTCGCCGTGGACCTCGGCCAGCAGCTTGCCGACCGGGTGGTCGGTCTTCTCGGCCAGGCCGTTCGCCAGCGCGACGGCGTAGGGGTCGAGGCCCCGGGGGAGCATGGTGAACCGGCAGTCGAGGTCATCGGCACCGAGTGGGCTGTTCTGCACCCGGAAGGAGATCACCGACTCCGGCAGCACGTCCTGGTAGGCGGTCAGGATCGGCCACACCGTCTCGCGCTCGAAGGGCACGTCCACCACACGGGCGGTTCCCTCGACGGCCGCGTAGAAGTTCTCCAGGAAGGCGCTTTCCGACATTCTTCTTCCACCTGTCCAATCGTGGCGTCTGCGTGGATCTGGGGGGTTCGTCGCGGGGGTCGTGCACGCCGCGACGTCGCACAGCCGTCAGCCGCGGGCCGGACACCCGCACCGGACACCGGGCGGGTGCGTACGCCGAGGCACACGCGGGTGACGGACGAACCGAGGGGAATCACTGCCGTGCCGACCGAAGACCTGGTCCGACCTGCGCGGACCGGCGGTTCTGGCACTCAACACCCGCCCCCGGAACGGGTTTTGGGCAGGGTGGGCGTGCAGAAATAGTGACACGCGCCCCGCCCGCCGGCCAAGGCCCCCGGAAAGTGACCTGGGTCACGCTCCCCCCGCCCGGCCCCGGGGCCCCGGACGCGGGGTGGTATTCGGCGGCACGGGACGGCCCGGTCTGGCATGATGTCCCCGGTGTCGGGGTGCTAGCTCAATGGGTAGAGCAGCGGACTTTTAATCCGTAGGTTCAGGGTTCGAGCCCCTGGCGCCCCACCGACGCGAAAGGCCCGGGCCGGAGACCTCCGACCCGGGCCTTCGTCGTTCCACCGGCGGCGAACGGGGCGCGGCCGGTGACGCAGAGCATGCGAACGATGCGTTCTGACGATCGGTTTGTATGATCCAAGCCGGGTCCGTTGGGGGACATCGGACCCGCACGGAGGGCCGCGGACGGCGCAGCCGGGGGTGTTCGTCGGTTATTGCGACCGTCGTACATGCAACCCGGGAGCGGTCTCGACCGTCTCTCTGTGTGCAGTGCGTCCGGCCGTAGAGGGCGCAGCGTCCGCCGGTGAAAGGTTCAGGCATGTCAGGTCAGTGGGGCGAGGGTCCGGCTCGCGGTGACGACGCGCCCGGTGCGCTCACGGCCGACGGTGCCGGCGGCGGTGCGTCCGGGGCACCCGGTGCCCCGGTGCCCGGGCCCAGGCCCGGCGGCCGCGCCGAGGCCCGGCGGGCCGCCCAGGGCAAGCCGGGTCCGGCCAAGGCGGGTCCGGCCCAGGCCGGTGCGGCCGCGGCCGGTGGCGGCGGACGGGCCGCGGCCAGGGCCGCAGCCCGCAAGCCGAAGCGGGACGTCAAGAAGATCGTCGCCTGGTCCGCCGCCGGCGTGCTGGTGCTGCTGGCGGGTGCCGGCGGGCTGATCTACTACCAACTCAACGGCAACATCAAGTCCTTCGACGCGGACGCGATAGCGAAGGACCGCCCGCCGGAGGCGCAGGCCGACGCGGACGGCAACAAGCCTGTCAACCTGCTGCTGATCGGCTCCGACAGCCGGGGCAAGAACAACTCCGACCTCGGCGGCGGCGAGGACGGTGGCGCCCGCTCGGACACCACGATCCTGCTGCACGTCTACGCCGACCACAAGCACGCCGTGGGCATCTCGATACCGCGCAACGCGATGGTGGCGATACCGTCCTGCAAGCTGCCCAACGGCAAGTGGACCAAGGGTTCGAACAGCGACCTGTTCAACGCGGCCTTCTCCGTCGGCGGCACCGACGAGGGCAACCCCGCCTGCACCCAGAACACCGTGGAGAAGCTCACCGGGATCCGGGTCGACCACACCATGGTGGTGGACTTCCAGGGCTTCGCGGCGATGACCAAGGCGGTCGACGGCGTGGACGTCTGCCTGCCCGAGGACATCCACGAGAAGGACCTCAACGACAAGCTGCCCGCCAAGGGCGCCGTGGTCCTGAAGAAGGGTCCGCAGAAGGTGGAGGGTCAGCAGGCGCTCGACTACGTGCGGCTGCGGCACGGCATCGGCGACGGCTCCGACATCGGCCGGATGAAGCGCCAGCAGGCCTTCATCAGCTCGCTGGCGAGCAAGATCAAGAAGCAGGGGCTCAACCCGACCACCCTGCTGCCGCTCGCCAACGCCGCCACCAGCTCGCTCACCGTGGACCCGGGGCTCGACAGCGCCGACAAGCTGATGTCCTTCGGCCTCTCGCTGCGCAACATCGACCTGCACGACCTGAAGTTCGTCACCCTGCCCTGGCGCTACCGCACCGTGGACAAGAACATCGACATCGTCGACGCGGACGCCAAGAAGCTCTGGGCCACCCTCAAGGCCGACCAGACCATCGACGGCCAGAACGCCACCGGCGAGCAGCCGGCGGAGGCCCCGTCCCCGACCGCCCCGCCGGCCGTGGCGGCGACCACCGCGACCACCCCGGCGGCCGCGGCCCACGCCGCCGCGGCCGGCTCCCCGCTCGCCGACACCAAGAGCATCAAGGTGTCGGTCTACACCGGCACCAGCGCCACCGGCATGGCCGGCAAGGCGGCCGAGCAGCTGAAGGCGGCCAAGTTCACCGCCACCGCCGTCGGCCGGGCCGACAACCTCAAGTACACGACCACGATGGTCCAGTACGGCTCCGGGCAGAAGGCGAACGCGGAGAAGGTCGCCGCGGTGTTCCCCGGCGCGGTGGTCGAGCCCAGCACCTCGGCCGGGATCACCGTGATCGTCGGCCAGGACTTCGCGGCGGCCAACGGCGCCACCACCCCGGGTGCCTCCGGCAGCGCCCCGGCGACGGGCCCGTCCGCCCCCGCCGTGCCGCAGCCGCTGCCCAGCAGCATCGTCGCCGACGCCCGCTCGGCGGACGACAACATCTGCGACAACACCACCTACGGCTCCGGCGGCTGACCCGCCCCGGCCCCGGCCCCGCGGCGGGGCCGGAGGCGGCGGCGGGAGGCGGTGGGACGCCGTCCGGTGGCGGGATCGCGGAGGCACGGCGATCGTGGGCGGTGTACGGCCGTCCGGCCGCGCGGCCCGAGCGGGCCTGCGCCCGGTGGCCCGTCCGGCGGAGGACCATCGCTTGGAGGCCCAGGAATGCCCGTAGTCACCGCACCGTACAAGCCCGGCACCCCGTGCTGGGTGGACCTGATGGCGAGCGACCAGCAGGCCGCGCTCGACTTCTACCGCGACCTGTTCGGCTGGCAGGGCGAAGTCGGCCCGCCCGAGTTCGGCGGCTACGCCGTGTGCTCGCTCAACGGCAGGCCGGTCGCCGGGATCATGGCCCGCTCCGGCCCGGAGGGGCAGCCGCTGCCCCCGGTCTCCTGGACCACCTACCTCGCCGCCGACGACGCCGACGCGGCCGGGCAGGCCATCTCCGGCGCCGGCGGCACCATCCTCTACCCGGTGATGGACGTGGGCGACACCGGCCGGATGCTGGTCGCGGCGGACCCGACCGGTGCGGTCTTCGGCGTCTGGCAGAAGCTGGAGTTCATCGGCGCGGGCGTCGTCAACGAGCCCGGAGCGCTGGTCTGGAACGAGCTCAACACCACCGACACCGGGGCGGCCGGCCGGTTCTACCAGCAGGCGCTCGGCCTGCGCCCCGCCACGGTCCAGGGCATGGACGGCTTCTACTCGCTCAACGTCGGCGACCACACGGTGGGCGGCATGCAGCCGGTCGCCGAGTACCTGCCGCCGGGCACCCCCTCGCACTGGATGACCTACTTCTCGGTGGACGACACCGACTCCACGGTGGACGCCCTGGTGAAGGCCGGCGGCTCGGTGGTCCAGCCGCCGTTCGACATGCAGGCCGGGCGGATGGCGGTGGTGCGGGACCCGCAGGGCGCGGTCTTCGCGCTCACCTCCACCCCGGACTCACCCTGAGCCCCACGCTCCCCCCGGGGCCCGGACATCTCCTGGGCCCCGGACGCCTCCCGGGCGACGGGCGTCCCGCCCGTGCCGCCCCGGCCGCCCGTTCCCGCGACGCGCCGCCGGGAATGGGCGGTCGAACGCGCTCTGCGGGGTAAGACTGCACCCATGCTGGGGCTACCGGACGACATCCGCGCTTTCCTGTTCGACCTCGACGGGGTGCTCACCCAGACCGCCACGGTGCACGCCGCGGCCTGGAAGGACACCTTCGACAACTTCCTGCGCGCCGAAGCCGCGCGCACCGGCGGGCCGTTCACCCCCTTCGACGCCGTCGCCGACTACGACGCGTACGTGGACGGGCGGCCCAGACTCGACGGCACCCGCGCCTTCCTCGACAGCCGGGGGATCGAGCTGCCCGAGGGCACCGACACCGACCCGCCGGGCACCCGCACCGTGCAGGGCATCAGCCGGGCCAAGAACGACACCGTGCTGCGGATGATCCGCGAGCAGGGCGTCGCCCCGTACCGGGGCTCGGTCGACTACGTGCGCCGGCTGCGCGCGCTCGGCCTGCCCACCGCCGTGGTCTCGTCCAGCGCCAACTGCCGGGACGTGCTGCGCGCCGCGGGCATCGAGGGCTACTTCGACGTGATCGTGGACGGCCTCGTCGCCACCCGGGACGGACTGCCGGGCAAGCCCGCGCCGGACACCTACCTGGCCGCCGCCCGGGCCCTGGGCGTCGAGCCCGCGCACGCCGCCGTGTTCGAGGACGCGCTGGCCGGGGTCGCCTCCGGCCGGGCCGGCGGCTTCGGCGCGGTGGTCGGGGTGGACCGGGTCGGCCAGGCCGCCGAACTGCGCCGCGACGGCGCCACCGTGGTGGTCCAGGACCTCGCCGAACTGATCCCCGACCCCGGGCCGCAGGCCCCCGGCAAGCCCGAGGAGACACCGGCATGAGCGGCCAGGAGCAGCCCTTCGTCGTCGACCCGTGGCAGGTCGTCGAACCGGGCCTCGACCTCACCTCGATGGCCCGCGCCGAATCCGTGTTCGCGCTCTCCAACGGCCACATCGGGCTGCGCGCCAACCTCGACGAGGGCGAGCCGCACGGCCTGCCCGGCACCTACCTGAACGGTGTCTTCGAGCTGCGCCCGATGCCGTACGGCGAGGGCGGCTACGGCTACCCGGAGTCCAGCCAGAGCGTCATCAACGTGACCAACGGCAAGATCGTCCGACTGCTGGTGGACGACGAGCCCTTCGACCTCCGGTACGGCGAACTGGTCAGCCACCGCCGCTGGTTGGACTTCCGCGACGGCCTGCTGCGGCGGTCCGCCGAGTGGACCTCCCCGGCCGGGCGGACCGTCCGGGTCGACTCCACCCGGCTGGTCTCGCTCACCCAGCGGGCGGTCGCCGCGATCGAGTACACCGTGGAGGCGGTGGACGCCCCGGTCCGGATCGTGCTGCAGAGCGAACTCGTGGCCAATGAGCAGCTGCCCGGCGGCGCCGACGGCGACCCGCGGGCCGCCGCCGTCCTGGAGGCCCCGCTGATCGCCGAGGCCAACCACGCCGGCGGGACGAAGGCGGTGCTGGTGCACCGCACCCGCTACAGCGGCATCCGGGTCGCCGCCGGCATGGACCATGTGATCGAGGGGCCGGACCGGCTGGACACCGTCGCCGAGGCGGAGGACGACCACTGCCGGATCAGCGTCACCACCGTGCTCCGCCCCGGCGAGCGGCTGCGGCTGGTGAAGTTCATGGCCTACGGCTGGTCCGCGACCCGCTCGCTGCCCGCCGTCCGGGACCAGGTGGAGGCCGCGCTCACCGCCGCCCGGTACACCGGCTGGGACGACCTGGTCGCCGAACAGGCCGAATACCTCAGGGAGTTCTGGGAGACCAGCGATGTCGAGATCGACGGCGACGTCGAACTCCAGCAGGCCGTCAGGTTCGCCCTCTTCCACGTCCTCCAGGCCGGCGCCCGGAGCGAGGAGCGCGCCATCCCGGCCAAGGGGCTGACCGGCCCCGGCTACGACGGGCACAGCTTCTGGGACACCGAGGCCTTCGTCCTGCCGGTGCTCACCTACTGCCTGCCCTCCGCCGTCACCCAGGCCCTGCGCTGGCGGCACACCACCCTGCCGATGGCCCGCGAGCGCGCCGTCCAGCTCGGCCTGGCCGGGGCGGTGTTCCCCTGGCGGACGATCCGCGGCGAGGAGTGCTCCGGGTACTGGCCGGCCGGCACCGCCGCGTTCCACATCGGCGCGGACATCGCGGTCGCCGTCGCCCGCTACGTCCGGACCAGCGGGGACGTCGAGTTCGAGCGCGAGTACGGGCTCGAACTCCTGGTCGAGACGGCCCGGATGTGGCGCTCGCTCGGCCACCACGACGCCGCCGGCCGGTTCCGGATCGAGGGCGTGACCGGCCCCGACGAGTACAGCGCCGTCGCCGACAACAACGTCTACACCAACCTGATGGCGCAGACGAACCTGCTGGCCGCCGCCGAGTCCGCCGCCCGGCACCCGCGCGAGGCCGCGGCGCTCGGCGTCGACACCGAGGAGACGGCGGCCTGGCGGGACGCCGCCTCGGCGATGTTCGTCCCGTACGACGCCAACCTCGGCGTCCACCCGCAGGCCGACGGCTTCACCGACCACCAGGTCTGGGACTTCGAGAACACCCCGGCGGAGAACTACCCGCTGCTGCTGCACTACCCGTACTTCGACCTGTACCGGAAGCAGGTGGTCAAGCAGGCCGACCTGGTGCTCGCCATGCAGGTCCGCGGCGACGCGTTCACCGACGAGCAGAAGGCCCGCAACTTCGCCTACTACGAGCGGCTGACCGTCCGCGACTCCTCGCTCTCCGCGTGCACCCAGGCGGTGATCGCCGCCGAGGTCGGGCAGCTCGACCTCGCGTACGACTACACCGCCGAGGCCGCCCTGATGGACCTCCACGACCTCGGCGGCAACACCCGGGACGGCCTGCACATGGCCTCGCTCGCCGGGGCCTGCATCGCGCTGGTGGCGGGCTTCGGCGGACTGCGGGACCACGGCGAGGCGCTGTGGTTCCGGCCCAGGCTGCCCTCCGGGCTGACCCGGATCGGCTTCTCGCTGCTGATCCGGGGCAAGCTGCTGCAGGTGCGGATCGACCACGACGAGACCACGTACACGCTGCGCCGGGGCGACGTGATCCACCTGCGGCACGACGGGGAGCCGGTGCAGGTGAAGGCCGGCGAGCCGGTCTCGCTGCCGACCACCGCGCCGCCCGCGCAGGAGCGCTGCGCCCAGCCGCCCGGCCGCGAACCGGCCCGCCGCCAGCCCCAGGCGGGCGTGCCCGGCGGTCGCATCTCCTCCGGCCCGGACCACCTCGCCGCCGAGTAGGCCCGGCGTTCTGGCGTTTCCCCCCGCCCCCCTCACCCGAACGGGCCACTCCCGGGTGCGGGGGACGGCGGGGCGGCGGAGGGTGCTGGTGTCGTGCGTCCCCGGCAGTCCCCGACGGCAGGAGATCCCCGTGGTGAGTGTGGCCGAGCAGATGGTGGCGGTGCTCCGGCAGGCCGGTGTGGAGCGGGTCTACGGCGTGGTCGGCGACAGCCTGAACCCGGTGGTGGACGCCATCCGCCGGACGGACGGCATCGCCTGGGTGCACGTCCGCAACGAGGAGGCCGGTGCCTTCGCGGCCGCCGCCGAGGCCGAGCTGACCGGCCGCCTCGCGGTCTGCGCCGGCTCCTGCGGCCCCGGCAACACCCACCTTGTCCAGGGCCTCTACGACGCGCAGCGCAGCGGCGTGCCCGTGCTCGCCCTGGCCTCGCACATCCCGTCCGGCCAGATCGGCACCGGCTTCTTCCAGGAGACCCACCCCGAGCGGGTGTTCACCGACTGCAGCGGCTGGTGCGAGATGCTCTCCACCGCCGCCCAGATGCCCCGGCTGCTGCGGATCGCGATCCAGCACGCCCTCGGCGCCCGGGAGGTCTCGGTGCTGGCCTTCCCCGGCGACGTGGCGGCGCTGTCCGCCGCCGCCCCGACCGGCAGCAGCCAATTCCTCACCGAACGGGCCGTCGCCGCCCCGCCCTGGTCCCAGGTGCAGGAGCTGGCCCGGGTGCTCAACGCCGCGCCCAGGGTGGCGCTGTTCTGCGGCGCGGGCGTCCGCGAGGCGCACACCGAGGTGATGGAGCTCGCGGCCACCCTGTGCGCGCCGGTCGGGCACTCCCTGCGCGGCAAGGAGTGGATCCAGTACGACAACCCGTACGACGTCGGGATGAGCGGCCTGCTCGGCTACGGCGCCTGCCACGAGGCCCTGCACTCCGCCGACCTCGTCCTGCTGCTCGGCACCGACTTCCCCTACGACTCCTTCCTGCCCCAGGCCCGCACCGTCCAGGTGGACCACGACGCCACCCGGCTCGGCCGCCGGACGGCGCTGGACCTCGCGGTGCACGGCGACGTCCCGGCCACCCTGCGGGCGGTCCTGCCGCTGCTGGAGCGGAAGACCGACCGGACCTTCCTCGACGACATGCTGGGCCGCCACTACCGGGCGCTGGAGGACGTGGTCGGCGCCTACACCCGGGACATCGGGAAGCACCTGCCGATCCACCCGGAGTACGTGGCCTCGGTGCTGGACGAGGTGGCCGCCGAGGACGCGGTCTTCACCGTCGACACCGGCATGAACAACGTCTGGGCCGCCCGCTACCTGCAGCCCAACGGGCGCCGCCGGGTGATCGGCTCCTTCCTGCACGGGTCGATGGCCAACGCCCTCCCGCACGCGATCGGCGCCCAACTCGCCTTCCCCGGGCGGCAGGTGGTGGCGATGTCGGGCGACGGCGGGCTGTCGATGCTGCTCGGCGAGCTGCTCACGGTGGCCAGGCACCGGCTGCCGGTGAAGACCGTGGTCTTCAACAACGGCGCGCTCGGCATGATCAAGCTGGAGATGCTGGTCTCCGGCTACCCGGAGTCGGAGGTCGACAACGGGGACGTCGACTACGCCGGGATCGCCCGGGCGATGGGCATCCCGGCCAAGCGGGTCACCGAGCCGGCGCGGGTGCGGGAGGTCCTGGCGGAGGCGCTGGAACGACCCGGCCCGGCCCTGGTGGACGTGGTCACCGACCCGAACGCGCTGTCCGTGCCGCCGCACATCACCGCGGCCCAGCTGAAGGGCTTCGCGCTGGCCGCAGGCCGTACGGTGCTGGCGGGCGGGGTCGGGCGGATGATCGACCTGGCCCGGTCCAATCTGCGGAACATCCCCCGGCCGTAGCCCTCGACTCCGGGGCCTTTTGCCTCTTGGGCAAAAAGTTTGCCCGGGCGGCACAAGAGGTGTCCACTGGGCACATGACCACCAGCCCAGCCGGTCCGCCCGCCGACCCCGGCGCTCCCGCCGAACCCGGTAGTCCCGCCGCCGCCGTCCCGGTCGCCCCCGCGGACGACCACGAGACGCCGGAGGTGGCCGGCCTCGCCCTGAGGCTGCGTGAGCACCGGCTCGGCAGCCGCCTCACGCTGGAGGTCGCCGCCGCCCGGGTCGGTCTCTCCCCAGCCTACTTGTCCCGACTGGAGACCGGGCGCCGACAGCCCTCCCTGCCCGTCCTGCTCGGCCTCGCCCGCGCGTACGGCACCTCCGTCTCCGGTCTGCTCGGCGAGGCGTTCACCGAGCCCGACCCGGTGGTGCGCGGCGGCGCGATCGAACCGGGCCGGGCCGGCGGCTGGGGCTACCGGCGGGCCGGCGCGCCCGGCCGGGCGATGCAGGCGCTGCGCGTGCACGTCCCCCCGGGCGTGCAGGACGCGGTGGTCCGGGTCCACCCGGGCGAGGAGTGGCTGTACGTGCTCCGCGGCCGGCTCCGGCTGACCCTCGGCGAGCGGGTCCACCTGCTCGACGAGGGCGACTCGGCGCACTTCGACTCGCTCACCCCGCACTGCATCGCCGCCGACTCCTCGTCCGGGGTCGAGCTGCTCTTCATGCACACCCTGCTGCAGAGCCCCGGCGGCGAACTCTGCCTCGGCGGCGGCCCCGCCGCCCCGCACCACTGACCCGACGTCAGGACATCCGGAGGAGATCCCCATGGCCGATCCCACCACCACCGAGACCGGGGCCGTGTCCGCCCCCGCCGCCGTTGCCCCCGCCCCCGCCCCCGCCGCCGCCGCGGTGCCCGCACCCGCGGCCGTGCGCGCGAAGCCGGCCAAGACCATCGACGCGGGCAAGCAGGCCAACCGCCGCATCGGCGTCCGCCTGGTGATCTACACCGTCGCCACCCATGCCTTCGCCGGCTTCATCCTGCTCCTCTTCGAGCTGGGCAACCGCAACAAGTAGCCCGCCGCCGAGGGTGGTTCAGCTCTCGCGGAGGATCCCGCAGAGGGCGTCCAGGGCGGCCGGGAAGGCGTGGTCGGACGGGGTCGCGTAGCCGACGACCAGGGCCGGCGGGGCGTCCGGTGCGTCGCCCGGTGTGTCGTTCGGCGAGGTGTCGGATGCGTTGTGCGGTGCGGCGTCCGGCCGGGCGTCCGGTGCGGCGGACAGGTCCAGGGCCCGTTCGGCGTCCGGCCGGGCCCGGTACCAGTCGAGCCCGGTGAGCACCAGGCCGGCCGCGCGGGCCCGCTCCAGCAGCTCCGCCTCCGGACGGGAGCCCGGCGGCAGCTGCAGGACGGCGTGCAGCCCGGCGGCGATCCCGGTGACCCGGACCTGCGGCGCCCGCTCGGCGAGCGCCGCGACCAGCAGGTCCCGGCGGCGCCGGTAGTGCAGCCGGCAGCGCCGCACATGCCGGTCGTAGCGGCCCGAGGTGATCAGCTCGGCGAAGGTCAGCTGGTCGGTCACCGGGCTCATGGTGTCCGCCAGGGCCTTGAGCCGGGCGACCGGTTCGACCAGCTCGTCCGGGAGGGCCAGCCAGGCCAGCCGCAGTCCGGGGGCCAGGCTCTTGGCGGCGGTGCCGCCGTACACCACGCGGTCCGGGTCGAGCGCCTGCATCGCGCCCAGCGGCTGCCGGTCGTAGCGGAACTCGCCGTCGTAGTCGTCCTCGATCACGTACCCGTCCCGCTCGCGGGCCCAGCGGACGGCCGCCGCCCGGCGGTCGGCGGCCAGCGCGGCGCCGCTCGGGAACTGGTGGGCCGGGGTGAGCAGTACCGCCCCCAGGCGCTCCGCCGTCCCGCCCGCCCCGCCCAGGTCGTCCAGCAGGTCGGTCCGGGCCCCGTTGCAGTCCAGCGGCAGCGGGGCGAGGCCGAGCCCGGCCGCCCGCAGCACCTCGCGCTGCGGCGGCAGGCCGTAGCCCTCGACCGCGATCCGGCCAGCCCCTCGCCCGCGCAGCGCGGCGGCCAGCAGGCCGAGGCCCTGGCCGAAGCCGGCGCACACCAGCAGCCGGTCCGGGTCGGTGCGCACGCCCCGGACCCGGGCCAGGTAGTCGCTGAGCGCCTGCCGCAGCTCGATCCGGCCGAGCGGGGAGCCGTAGTCGAAGGCGTCGTGCGGGGCGACGGCCAGGGCCCGGCGGGCGCTGGCCAACCAGGCGCTGCGCGGGAACAGCGAGAGGTCGGGCCGCCCGGCGAGCAGGTCGTGCCGCCCGGTGGGGCGGCGGTCGGCGCGGACGGTGGCGGGGCGCCCGGCGGGCCGGGGCGCGGCGCGTTCGGCGACCGTGGTGCCGGAGCCCGGCCGCGAGCCGAGCCAGCCCTCGGCGGTCAGCTGCCCGTACGCCTCCACGACGGTGTTGCGGGCGATGCCGAGGTCCTCGCCGAGCGCCCGGGAGGACGGCAGCCGGGTGCCCGGGGCGAGCCGACCGTCCTGGACGGCCTCGCGCAGCGCGTCCTCCAGGGCGGCGCGCAGCCCGACCCCGGCGGCCCGGCGTTCGGTGAGGTCGAGGTGCAGGTCGCCGCCGAACGCCGTCCACGGCGCGTTGGCGCGGGCCCGGGCGCCGCGGGCCTCGCGCGGCGCATCGGGGGAGACCTCGGGGGAGACGTCGGGAGTGGCTGCGGGGGCGGCGTCGGGAGCGGCGGCGGAGGTGTCCCGGGCGGCGCTCCGGGGGGTGTCGGGAGCGTTCCGGGGGGCGCTCGGCACGGGGCCGGGGGTCGTTCGGGGGCGGCTCATGGCGGGATTATCCCCGCGCCCCCCGCGGCCCGCGGATCTCCGATACATTGCGCCGGACGCACGACCGCGGTGGGGGTGGCGAACATGGCTTACCAGTACGGGAGTTCAGCGGTTCCGCGGCGAAGAAGGCGCCCCGGCGGCGGGGGCTGCCTCGGCGCCTTCCTGGTGCTGCTCTGCTGCGCGGCGCTGGGCTACCCGCTGGCCCTGCCGGTCCTGCTGCCGGCCCTGATGGGCGCCCAGACCCCGCCCCAGCACGTCACCCCGGGGCAGGTCGCGATCCTGGTCGCCGTCTCCTGCGCGGTCGCCCTGCTGCTGGACTGGCAGGCGGCCCGGGGCCGCCGCCGGGTCGCGCCCTGGGTGGTGCCCGCCCGGGCGGCCGTACTGGCCGGCGCCTGCTCGCTGCTCGCCCACCTGGTCGGCGTGTACGCGGTGCCGAAGCTCCTCGGCACCCAGGACCCGGCCGCGGCGAACGGCTACGCGCTGCAGTGCCTCGCCGTCGGGGCCTTCGCCTGGGGGTGGCGGACCTCGGTCCGCGCCTGGTCCGGCGACCTGCTGGTGCGGCCGCCGGTCCGCCCGGCCCGCGCCGGTACCGGGCGTTCCACCACCCGCACCACCACCGTCTCCCGGCCCTCGGCGGGGGAGGTGTGGGTGGCGATGGTGCCGTTCCGGGACCGGGCGGAGGCCGCCCGGCACTACTGCGTCGTGGTCGGCACCCGGTCCGGCTACGCCGAGGTGCTGCAGATCACCAGCAAGGACAAGGACCACCGGGACGACTACATCCGGATGGAGAACGAGGGCTGGGACCGCACCGGCAAGGCCTCCTGGGTCGAGATCGGGATGGCCCCGCGCCGGGTGCCCTACGAGAGCTTCCTCTCCGACCACCCGCAGGGCCCGTGCCCGCCGCGGATCTGGCGGGAGATCCAGCGCCGCCAGTCCGCCCTCGGCGCCGCCCGGACCCCGTCCCCGGCCCCGCGTCCGCGCCCGGTCGGCGGTCCGGCCCCGTCCGCCCGCGGCCCGCGCCGCCCCCCGACCTCCGCCCGCGGCCGCCAGCCCTGATCCTGATCCCGGCCCGGACCCGGTTCAGCTCCAGGTCGCGCCGGCCGGCTCCTGGACGGTCGCGTTGATCCGGTTGAAGAAGTTCGTCAGCCCGATCATCAGGATGATCGCCGAGAGCTGCTCCTCGTTGAAGTGGTCCGCCGCCGCGTCCCAGACCGCGTCCGGCACCGCCTGGCCGGAACGGTCGGCGATCCGGGTCGCCGCCTCGGTGAGTTCGAGCGCGGCCCGCTCCTCCTCGTCGAAGAACGGCGCCTCCCGCCAGGCGGCGACGGCGTGCAGCCGCTCGTCCGTCTCCCCGGCCTTCTTGGCCCCGGTGACGCCGGCGAACACGCAGGCGCTGCACCCGTTGATCTGGCTGGCCCGCAGGTGCACCAGCTCCAGGATCCGGTGCGGGACCCCGCCCTGGTACATCGCCTTGTAGATGCTCTGGATGCCCTTCATGGCGTCCGGCAGGACCATGGCGGGGTTCTTCATGCGGGCGGTGTGGGTGGTCATCGGTGGATCCTCCGGGTCTGGTTCTGGGTCCGGGCCGTCCGCGTCCTCGTCACGCGGAGCGGTTAACGTCCGTCAAAGAACTGACGGATCCCGACGCGAGGATGTGACAGGTGGACGGGGAAGACTTTCTGGCGGCCCGCTTCGAGGAGCACCGGCCCCATCTCCGGGCGGTGGCCTACCGGATGCTCGGCTCGCTGAGCGAGGCCGAGGACGCGGTGCAGGAGGCCTGGTTCAAGCTGAGCCGCTCGGACGTGAGCGAGGTGGCCAACCTGGCGGGCTGGCTGACCACCGTGGTCGGACGGGTCTGCCTGGACCTGCTGCGCTCGCGGGCGGCCCGGCGCGAGGACCCGCTGGAGCACCAGGACGGCCAGGAGGTCAGGCTGCCCGATCCGATCATCGGCGGAATCCGGGCTCTCGACCCCGAGCAGGAGATACTCACGGCCGACTCGGTCGGCATCGCGCTGATGATCGTCCTGGAGACGCTGGCACCGGCGGAGCGGCTCTCCTTCGTCCTGCACGACATGTTCTCGGTGCCGTTCGACGAGATCGCCCCGATCCTCGGCCGCACCGCCGCCTCCACCCGCCAGCTCGCCAGCCGCGCCCGGCGCCGGGTCCAGGGCGCCGCACCCGCGCCGGACGCCGACCTGGCGCTGCGCCGCGAGGTGGTGCGGGCGTTCCTGACCGCCGCCCGAGGCGGGGACTTCGAGGCGCTGCTCGCCGTCCTCGACCCCGACGTGGTGGCCCGCTCCGACGGCGGCACCCTGCGCCCCGCCACGCTCCGGCGCGGCGCGACCGAGGTGGCGAGCGGGGCGAGCCTGTTCGGGTCGCAGTTCACCGGCGAGTCCCGGATGGTGCTGGTCAACGGGGAGCCGGCGGTGGCCAGCTTCCTCGACGGCCGCCCGCTCTCGCTCGCGGTGTTCACCGTGCGCGGCGGCAAGGTCGTCGAACTCGACATCTTCACCGACCCGGAGCGGCTGGAGCGGCTCGGCCTGTCGGCCGCCTGACGCGGCCGTCCGACGCCGTCGGCCGGGCCGTGGGACACCCCCGCGGCCCGGCCGGCGGCACACCCCTACCCCCCGTCGTCCCCGTGCGGCAGGATGTCGAAAAGATCTTGTCCAGGGATGTCGAGGCCCCGCGGCCCGCTCCGACCGAAGGGTGAGAGCGCGCCGAACGGGGCGCACGGACCGGGAGGACACCCGAGATGAAGTACATCGCCATGATCTACGGCAACCAGGCGAAGTGGGACGCGTTCCCGGCCGAGGAGTGGCCGGCGGCGATCGCCAAGCAGGAGGCCTTCAACACCAAGTACCGCGAGACCGGCGAACTCCTCGGCGCCTACGGCCTCGCCGACGCGGCCGCCGCCCAACTGGTCCGCCGCGCCGAGGGCCTGCCGGTCGTCACCGACGGCCCGTACCTGGAGACCAAGGAGTACCTGGCCAGCTTCTACGTGCTCGACTGCGAGAGCCTGGAGCGCGCCCAGCGGATCGCCGCCGACATGCCGTACGCGGACGTCGACCCGGTGGAGCTGTGGCCGATCCTGCACGAGTCCCCGTCCCCCGACGCGGCGGACGTGTGAGCGGCGGTCCACTCCCCGCCTTGGGCGGCTCCGACGGCCTGATGGGCGAACCGGGCCGCTCCGACGGCCTGCTGCGCGAACCGGGCTGCCTCGAGGGTCTGCTGCGCGAACTCGCGCCGCAGGCCCTCGGGGCGCTGGTGCGCCGCCACGGCCGGGGCCTGTTCGACGCCTGCGAGGACGCCGTGCAGGAGGCCCTGCTGGCCGCCGCCACCCAGTGGCCGGCCGACGGCCTGCCGGAGAACCCGCGCGGCTGGCTGGTGACGGTCGCCTCCCGGCGGCTGGTCGACGCCGTCCGCAGCGAGGCGGCCCGGCGCCGCCGCGAGGACGCCCTCGCCCTCGCCACCCCGCAGTCGGCCCTGCTCGGCCCCGCCCCCGACGCGGCGGCCGACGCCGACCGGGACGACTCCCTGCACCTGCTGTTCCTCTGCTGCCACCCCGAACTGTCCGCGCCCAGCCGGATCGCCCTCACCCTCCGCGCCGTCGGCGGTCTGACGACGGCCCAGATCGCGGCCGCGTTCCTGGTGCCCGAGTCGACGATGGCCCAGCGGATCAGCCGGGCGAAGCAGACCGTCCGCTCCTCCGGCCTGCCCGCCCGGCAGCAGGCCGAGCGCCTCGCCGAGGTCCGCCAGGTCCTCTACCTGATCTTCAACGAGGGCTACACCACCAGCGGCGGCGAGGACCTGACCGCCCCCGAACTGTCCACCGAGGCGATCCGGCTGGCCAGGCTCCTGCTCCGGCTGGCCCCGGACGACCCCGAGACCGCCGGACTGCTCGCCCTCATGCTGCTCACCGACGCCCGCCGCCCCGCCCGCACCGGCCCGGGCGGGGTCCTGGTGCCGCTGGCGGAGCAGGACCGTTCCCGGTGGAACCGGCCCCTGGTGGAGGAGGGCGTGGCCCTGATCGGCCGGACCCTGCCGCGCGGCCCGGTCGGTCCCTACCAGGTCCAGGCCGCGATCGCCGCCGTCCACGACGAGGCGCCGGACGCGGAGTCCACGGACTGGCCGCAGATCCTCGCCCTCTACGACGTGCTCGAGGGCTTCGGCGCCAACCCCTTCGTCACCCTCAACCGGGCCGTCGCCCTCGCCCTGGTCGACGGCCCGGCGGCCGGCCTGGCCGCGCTCGCCGCACTGGAGCAGGACCGGCGCCTCGCCCACCACCACCGCCTCCTCGCCACCCGCGCCCACCTGCTGGAACTGCTCGGCGACCCGACGGCCGCCACCGCCTACCGCGAGGCCGCCCGCCGCGCCACCAGCGCCCCCGAACGCCGCCACCTCACCGAGCGGGCCCGCCGACTGGAGACCTCGCAGCCATGACCGAACGCACCGTGATCCGCGACGACGTCACCCTCGTCTGCCACGACCGGGGCGGCGACGGCCCGCCGCTGCTCCTGCTGCACGGCCTGGCCGGGTACGGGGGCGAGTGGGACACGTTCGCCCGGCAGCTCGGGCCGCGGTTCCGGGTGGTCACCGTCGACCAGCGCGGCCACGGCGCGAGCACCCGCCGCCCGGCGGACGTCTCCCGGGCGGCCCACGTCGCCGATGTGGTCGCCGTGATCGAGCAACTGGACCTCGGTCCGGTGACCCTGCTCGGCCAGTCCTACGGCGGGCACGCCGCGATGCTGACCGCGGCCGCGCACCCGGAGCTCGTCGAGCGCCTGGTGATGGTCGAGGCCGGACCGGCCGCCGGCTCGGCCCGGACCGTCGCCGACATCGGCGCCTGGTTCGCCTCCTGGCCCACCCCGTTCGCCACGGCCTCGGCCGCCGTCGAGTTCCTGGGCGGCGGCCCCGTCGGCGAGGCCTGGGCGGCCGGGCTCGAAGAACGCGCCGACGGCCAGTACCCGCGCTTCGACCCCGACGTCATGGTGGCGGCCCTCACCGACAACACCCACCGCTCCTGGTGGCCCGAGTGGAGCCGGATCGCCTGCCCCACCCTGGTCCTCCTCGCGCAGTCCACCATCATCGACGCCGAGCAACTCGCCCGCATGCACCACGACCGCCCCGACAGCGTCCTGACCAGCATCCCCGGCACCACCCACGACCTCCACCTCGAACGCCCCGAGGCCCTGGTGGAGTTGCTCGAAGCCTTCTGCGCCACCGGAGCCGGCTCCCGCTAGCCCGACGCTGGCCGCACGCCGTCCGGTTCCTCCCCGCGCGCGCGGCGCGGGAAGTCGGACCCGCAGACTTCCCGCGCAGGCATTGAGCCCGGGCCCTCGGGGGTGCGGCACCGATACGCCGCGCGGGAAGTCGACGCCGCCGACTTCCTGCGCAGCCGCCGCCCGGCGCGCTGCGTCCTCGGGGCTTTGAGGCGTGCAGAAAGGTTTCTTCTGGGTGTGGTGCTGGTGCGGTGGAGTGGAAAGTCGGCCCCGCCGACTTCCTGCGCGGCCGCTGAGCCCGGGCCGGCGGGGGTGCGGCGCCGATTCTCCGCATCGGAAGTCGACGCTGCCGACTTCCTGTGCCGCCGCTGCATACTCGGGCCCCCGAGCCGTGCAGAAGGGTCTTCCTTGAGGTGTGGTGTTGGTGCGGTGGCGTGGAAAGTCGGCCTCGCCGACTTCCTGTGCGTCCGCCTGGCCGCCGTCACGCCTGTGGTGCGGAGATGGTGCGTGCGGTGCGGTGCCGTTGGGCGGCGTGGGAAGTCGATGCGGCCGACTTCCTGCGCAGCCGCCGCCCGCTCACTGCGTCCTCGGGGCTTTGAGGCGTGCAGAAAGGTTTCTTCGAGGTGTTCGGAAAGTGGTGTCGGCGAGCCGGCGTGGAAAGTCGGCCTCGCCGACTTCCTGTGCGTCCGCCTGGCCGCCGTCACGCCTGTGGTGCGGAGATGGTGCGTGCGGTGCGGTGCCGTTGGGCGGGGTGGGAAGTCGATGCGGCCGACTTCCTGCGCAGCCGTCGCCCGCTCGCTGTGTCCCTGAGCCGCCGCTGCGTCGTGCAGAAAGGTTTCCTCTTGGCGTGCTGTCGGTGGGGCGGCGTGGAAAGTCGGCTCCTCCGACTTCCTGCGCGGCTCCCCGCCGTCGAGCTTCGGGCGGCCGATGTGCGGTGTGGAGGTGGTGCGTGCGGGTGCGGTGCCATTGGGCAGCGCGGGAAGTCGACGCTGCCGACTTCCTGCGCGGGCGCAAAGCCTGGGTTCCCGGGGGTGCGGTGCCGATCCTCCGTGTGGGAAGTCGATGCCGCCGACTTCCCGCGCAACCGCTGCCGCTACCGGAGCTGTTCGGTGGCCGGTCGTAGCCGGGTGTGCAGGTGGCCGTCGAGGGGGTAGGCGGGCGGGGTCGCGGTGAGGACGCGCTCGAACGCGTACCGGCTCTTCTCCGCGACCCGGCAGGAGGCGGTGTTGTCCACCTGGTGCAGCAGTTCGAGCCGCTGGAGCCCGCCCGGGCCCAGGGTGTCGAAGGCCCAGCCGGTGAGTGCCTCCAGCGCTCGCGGCGCGACGCCCCGGCCGCGGGCGGGGGCGGCCGTCCAGTAGCCGACCTCGGCGGTGGGCCCGCCGGGCGAGACCCGTTTGAGCACGAGGTTGCCCAGCGGCGGTTCCGGCTCCGCGCCCGGCCGTGCCTCCAGGACGGCGAAGGAGAACCGGTGCCCCGCAGCCCAGGCCTCCTGTTGGGCGCCGACCCAACGGAGCGCGTCCGCCTCGTCGTCGACGACCGAGGTCGTCCAGCGGCGCAGCACCGGGTCCCGGTACACCTCGACGAGTGCGGGCGCGTCCTCGCTCCGCCAGGGCCGGAGCAGTAGAGCAGGGGCGGACGGGGTGGCGTCGACGTGCAGGACCACGGTGTCGTTCACCGGAGGATCGTATCCGGGGGTTCGTCCGACGCCTGGTCAACGACGTTGGCATCGCAGGCCGATGGGGGTGCCGCCCGCCTGGAGGCGCGTGACAGACTGAGCGGCAGACGGACAGTTCGTTCGAGTAGGACACGGGGGCGGGCATGAGCGGTCGGGGGACCGTGCTCGGAGGGCGCTACACGCTGACCGAGCGCATCGGCGGCGGCGGGATGGGCGCCGTCTGGCGGGCCGAGGACTCGGTGCTCGGGCGGCCGGTGGCGGTGAAGATCCTCCACCCGGCGCTGCTGGCGGACGTGATGTTCGCCGAACGCTTCCGCCGCGAGGCACGCATGCTCGCCCTGCTGGACCACCCGGGCATCGTCGACGTGCACGACTACGGCGAGGAGGAGCCGCCGGACGCGGACGGTGACCGCCTCGCGTACCTGGTGATGGAGCTGGTCGACGGCCGGCCGCTGGACCGGGTCCTCGCCGCGGACGGCGCCTTCCCGCCCGCCCGGGCGCTCGGACTGCTCGCCGAGGCGCTGGACGCCCTGCACGCCGCCCACCGGCGCGGCATCGTGCACCGTGACGTCAAGCCGTCCAACCTCATGCTCCGGGCCGACGGCCGGGTGACGGTCACGGACTTCGGCATCGCCCGCTCCATGGCCGGGACCAGGCTCACGGCCTCGCACGCGGTGATCGGCACCGCGCTCTACATGGCTCCGGAACAGGCCGAGGGCAAGGCGGTCACCCCGGCCGTCGATCTCTACGCGATCGGCGTGGTCTGCTACGAACTGCTCGTCGGCAGGCCGCCGTTCACGGGCGGGGGCATGCTGGAAGTGGCGCTCAAGCACCTGCGCGAGCCCGCGCCGGAGCTGCCGGGGGACATCCCGCCGGCGGTGCGCGCGTTCGTCGCGACGGCGCTGGCGAAGGACCCGGGCGAGCGCTTCGCCGACGCGGCCGCGATGGCGGCGGCGGCCCGGGCGGCGGCGGACGGCGAAGGGCCGTCGGCGCTCCCGGCGCCTGCCGTCGCGAAGCCTGCCGTCGCGAAGCCTGCGGCCGTAGAGGCTGCCCCCGCGGAACCTGTTGCCGCCGTCGCCTCCGTTGCCGCCGCCGCTCCCGTCGCGAGCACGGAACCGGCCGGACGGACGCGCAGGCGGGGTTTCCTGGTGCCGGTGGTCCTGCCGATCGTGATCTCGGTCGGGACGGCCACCGTGCTGCTCGTCGATCGCGGGCCGTTCACCTCGCAGGCACAGGAGCCGAGTTCGCCGCCCGCGGTCACGGTGACCATGACCGCCTGGCCGGCGGGCGCGTCGCCGACCGGCGGCCAGGCGCTGGCCCCGACCCCGTCCGCCGTCCCGACCGTGCCGGGCGCACCGACCGGTTCGTCCTCCCCGGCCGCGCCTGCCGCGAAGTCGACCACCCCGCCCACGACCCCGCCCACGACCCCGCCCACGACTCCGCCGCCGGCCTCCGCGTCCCGGCCGGGCGGGTCCCCGTCGGCCGCGCCGAGCGCCCCGCAGCCGCCCCAGCAGTCACCCGCCCAGGCCCAACAGTCCACCCCGGCGGCCCCGTCCGCCAACGCGACCACCGCGCCCCCGGCCGCTGTCCCCCCGGCGACCACCGCCCCCGGCGGCGCCCCGGCGAGCGGCTGCGGCGGGACCAACTGGGGCTACATCACCAATGTCGCCGACGGCCTCCGGATGGGCCTCTCCCAGGACAGCCTCGCCGGCGGCCAGGCCGTGGTCATGGGCGGCGCGACCGCCTACGGCTGGGTCCACACCGTCCCCAGCAGCTGGCACCAGTTCAACCCCTGCAAGCTGAGCGCCCCCGTCCTGGTGCAGGAGATGGACGGCCGGGTGGCCCTGTCCAGCGGCTTCAGCTTCCTCACCAACTGGACGGTCACGGCCGCGACCACCCCCGGGGCCTTCTACCTGAAGGACTACATGGGCCAGAACTGCCTGACCGACAACGGCGCCGGTGCCCAGCTCACCATGACCGCCTGCACCCCCGGCAACAAGTCCCAGGAGTTCCGAATCCCCTAGCGGGCGCTAATGGCTACTAGTAGCCGTTAAGGGCTGGACGTCGGCGCTGACGATGTGCCAGGATCGTCCTGCGGCCGACCGCAGGGGGCGGCCGCAGGAGGGGAGGACCCAGTCATGTCCCAGGAGAACCCGGAGTACGTGTCGGTGCCGGTGCCGGCCCACCTCGTCCCGGCCGTGTACGCCTTCATCGCCGAGCGCAGCGGTGTCGGCGCGGGCGCCGCCGCGTCCACCGCCGCGGACCTCGCGATCAGGTCCCCGCAGGGCGAGCAGCAGCGCCGCCGCGACGAGTGGACCGTCGAGGACCTCCGCACGCTGATCAGTGACCGCCGTGACTCCGTCCAGGTGGTCGTGGCCATTCTCGACATCCTCGCCGAGCGGCCCGGCACCCGGGTGGGCTACGGCGACCTGGCCGGGGCGCTGAAGCTCGACCGCACCCGGCTCCGTGGCGCGCTGTCCGGCTTCACCCGCGTCCTGAAGGCCCACTACGAGCGGGAGTTCTGGCCCATGTGGTGGACCGAGGTGCCGGCGGGCGAAGGCCGGGGGAGCGAGTTCGTGTATTACGTCAGCGACGTCGTCGCGAGGCGCTGGCGCGAGGCCCGCGCCGAGGCCTGAGCGGCGGTGAAAGGTGCCGAGTGGCGGTCAACGCCACTCGGCACCCGCCGTCCGGCCGTCACTGGGCGCCGCTCACAGCTCCACCTGCCGCCAGCCGTCGCCGCCCGCTCCCGCCGGGGCGGGGGAGAAGTCGTAGCGGACGCCCTGCGGGCCGAGGGCGAGCAGGGAGATCGAGGAGGAGCCCCAGATCCGGCCGTTCCCGAAGTCTCGCCGCTGGACCAGGGCGGCGGGCGCGTCGAGGGGCAGCCCGTCCCCGGTGACGATCGGCAGCCAGGCGCCCCAGGCCCGCTCGGTGCTCGGGTCGTCGAGCGACGGCAGCGGGCGGGGCTCGGCCTCGAACCGGGCCCGGAAGTGGTCGGCGCGGGCGGCCATCAGTGTGCGGATCCGCTCGGAGGCGGTGCGGTTCTCGGCCAGGCCCTCCGGCCCGTCGTTGAGGACCACGCTCAGCCCGGTCGGCAGGTGCACTTCGACGAGCCGGCCGCCGGTCCCGCCGCCCCAGCTCAGCACCCGGGCGCCGTCGGGGCGGACGACGACCAGGTGGAACGGGTCGTACCGGTCGAGGTCCAGGGTGTCGATCCGGCCGCCCCGGGCGGCGAGCAGCGGAAGTTCACCGCGCGAGAGCCGGGCGGCTTCCGGCGCCGAGGTGCCGAAGCCGTTCAGCAGGCAGGCCGCGACCGGTCCGGCGCCGCCGGAGCCCGTTCCGCCCGGCTCCACCGCGAGCCACGTCCCGCCGGCGACCAGGTCGAGTCCGCCGACCGCCGAGGGCTGCGCCGGCCAGTGGTGGCCGGGCGGCGACCAGCGCCGTCCCATGTACTCGTCCCGCACCGACAGCAGCAGTACCGGCACCGCCGCGGACGGCTCGATGCTCACGAACGCCGTACACACGTCCTGTCCCCCTGACCTCGCCCTCCCCGCGATCCTCGCACGCCTGTTCGCCGATCGGGAGGGGCAGGTCATGCGGGCGTCCGGGGTGTTCAGGGCGTCCGGGAAACCCCGGGCGCCCCGGACGCTTTGGCGCCCAAGATGCTCCCGGGCTCTTGGCCCGACCCCCCGTTCCACCGCACTCCGTATACTCCGCACACT
>NZ_JAIY01000004.1:927531-934112 GCF_000710405.2 Kitasatospora sp. MBT66
AAGTGTGCGGAGACCCGAGCCCTCCCCCTTGCTCCGCCCCGATTCGGGCCTTCCCCGCCCTTCCCCGCCCTCCTCCGCACTTTGCAAAGTCACACTTTGCAAAGTGCGGAGTGCAAAGCAGGGACGAGGGGAGAGAGTGGGAGTGACCAGGGGAGGGCGGGCGGCAGCGGCTGCCGCAGCGAATGCCCGCCACCGGAGTGGCCCACGATTTCCGCGCCCGAACGTACCGAAGCGTCAGGCCACCACGCCCCTAGGCTGAGCGCTATGACGACCACGAACAACACCCCCGTCACCCCCGCCGACACCCCGGTCCCCGCGCCCGCCCAGCGCATCTCGCTGCCCGACCTCGCCCCCGACTTCTACAAGGCGATGATCGGCCTGGACCGCCGGGCCCGCCAGGGCGTGGACCCGGTCCTCGCCGAGCTGGTCAAGGTGCACGCCTCGATGATCAACGGCTGCGCCTTCTGCATCGACATGCACAGCACCGACGCCCTCGGCCACGGCGAGCAGAACCACCGCCTGCTCTCCCTCCCGGCCTGGCGCGAGACCCCGTGGTTCACCGCCAAGGAGCGCGCCGCCCTGGCGCTGACCGAGTCCTTCACCCTGCTCACCCAGGGCCATGTGCCGGACGCCGTCTACAACGAGGCGGCCGCGCACTTCGAGGAGGCCGAGCTGGCGCAGCTGATCGCGCTGATCATCACCATCAACGCCTGGAACCGGATCGGCGTCGGCACCCGGCTCAGCCCGGCCGCGAAGTAGCGGGGCGGCGGACGATGACGGTCGAGCAGCGGGAGAAGGCCCGCGTCCTGCGCGAACTCCACCGCCCGGGCGAGCCGCTGGTGCTCGCCAACGTCTGGGACGCGACGAGTGCCCGGCTGGTCGCGGTGGCCGGGGCGCGGGCCCTCGCCTCCGCCAGCGCGAGCGTCAGCTGGGCGCTCGGCCGCGCCGACGGCGAGGGCGCCGACCGCTCTCGAGTGCTGGCGCAGACGGAGCTGATCGTGCGCGCGGCCGGCCCGCTGCCGGTCACGGCGGACCTGGAGCGCGGGTTCGCGGAGACCGCCGCGGGCGTCGGCGGGACGGTCGGAGCACTGCTCGCCACCGGCGCGGTCGGCGTCAATCTGGAGGACGGGGGCCGGCCGCTGGCCGAGGCGGCCGAGCGGATCGCGGCGGCCCGGGCGGCGGCGGACGCGGCCGGGGTGCCGCTGTTCGTCAACGGCCGCACCGATGTCTTCCTGCACGCCGGGGGCGCCGCGGACCCGGCGGAGCTGCTGGACGAGGCGGTGGCCAGGCTGCGGGCCTACGTCGAGGCGGGTGCGGACGGCGTGTTCGCCCCGGGGGTGTCCGATCCGGCGGTGATCGCCGCACTGGTCGGGGCCGTCCCGGCGCCGCTCAATGTGCTGGCCGGGCCGGGCTCGCCGTCGGTGCCGGAGCTGGCGGCGCTGGGCGTGGCCCGGATCAGTCTGGGGCCCGGTCTGGCGAAGGCGGCGTACGCGGCGGTGCGCCGCGCCGCCGAGGAGGTGTACGGGGACGGAACGTACTCCGCGCTCGACGGCGGGCTCGACTACGGGGAGTTGCAGGGGCTGTTCGTCAGCCGGTGAGCGCGCCGAGGGTGCCGAGCGTGCCCACGGCGTGGTTGACGATGTTGCCGTTGGAGCAGGTGGTGGGCCCGGCGCCGTGGCTGCCGAGGGCGGGGACGGCCGCGAACTCCTGCAGACAGGCCGCGGCGGCCGCGAAGTCCGGCCCGGTCGCCGCGCCACCACCGGAGCCCGAGCCCGAGCCGGAGTCCGGGCCCGAGTCCGCGGCGAACGCGGCGGTCGGTGCGGCGGCCAGCGCCAGCGCGGCCAGCAGGAGCGCGCCGGGTCGCCGCACGCCGCTCACAGGCCGTGCCCGATCTCGCCGCTGAGGCCCGGGTGGGTCATCTGGTTGGTGCCGATGGCCTCGATCTCGCTCGCCGTACCGCCGACCACCGGCAGGTCCTTCGCCTCGTGCAGCAGCAGGTCGGCGGGCGAGAGGGTCATCCCGTTGGACAGGCCGCCGAGCGCGTCCGGGGAGGCCGCGGTGGAGGTGGCGGCGGACGCGGACGGCACGGCGGCGGCGAGACCGGCCACGGTGAGGGCGGCCAGGGTGGCGAGTTTCTTCATGAACCCCCCAACGACCCGGCCGCCCCGAGGTCACCGCGGCCCGCGCGGCGACCGGCGGGTCAGACCGTGACCCGCAGCGTGCGCACGCTGTTGCTGACGAACGAGGCGATCGGCTCCGGCTCCGGCCCGTCCGCGAGCGCGAGCCGGGGGTAGCGCTCGAACAGGAACCGCAGCGCCGTCTCCGCCTCCAGCCGGGCCAGCCCCGAGCCCAGGCAGAAGTGCGGGCCGTGCCCGAAGGACAGGTGCCGGTTCGGCTGCCGGCCGAGGTCGAAGCGGTCGGCGTCGGGGTAGTGGGCCTCGTCCCGCCCGGCGGCCGCGTACGAGGCGAGCAGCGCCTCGCCGCGCCGGATCACCACGTCGCCGACCTGGATGTCCTCGGCGGCGTAGCGGAGCGGGAACTGTCCGACCGGCGAGTCGTACCGCAGCGTCTCCTCGACCACGGCCGACCACGGCACCGTGCCGTCCAGCACCGTCCGCAGCTGCTCGGGGTGGGCGAGCAGGGCGCGCACCGCGTTGGTGATCAGGTTGAGCGTGGTCTCGTGTCCGGCGACCAGCATCAGCAGCAGGGTGCCGACGAGTTCCGGCTCGCCGAGCCGGTCGTCCTCCGCGCGGGCGGCGATGAGGTCGGTGGTGAGGTCGTCACCGGGTTCGGCCCGCTTGGCGGCGACCACCGAGGCGAGCAGCGCGAACAGCGACTGCTGCGCGGCGGCGGCGGCCCCGGGGGTGGCGGAGCTGGAGACCAGGATGTCGGACAGTTCGTGCAGTTCGTCCTGCTGCTTGGGCGGCAGGCCGAGCAGTTCGCCGATCACCTGCATCGGCAGCGGGTAGGCGAAGTGCTCGCGCAGGTCGAACGCGCCGTCCAGCTCGCCGATCCGGTCGAGCAGGGCGGTGGTCCTGGTCTCGACGGCGGGCTGCAGGGCGGCCACCCGGCGCGGGGTGAAGGCCTGGGTGACGAGTCCGCGCAGCCGCCGGTGGTCCTCGCCGTCGACGGTGATCATGCCGGGGACGGTGACGAAGTTGATCAGCGGCCAGCCCTCGGGCAGCCGGCCCTCCCGGAACTGGGTCCACAGCTGCGGGTTCTTGCCGACGCGGGGGTCGGCGAGGAGCTCCTGGAGGGTGTCGTGGTGGGTTATCGCCCAGACCACCACCCCGCCAGGGAGTTCCACCAGGACCGCCGGGCCGGCTCCTCGGAGCCGGGCGTTCTCCCCGTGCTGGTCGCGTCCGAAGGCGTCGAGGAGGACGGGCTCGGGTCTTCCGTTGCCGAGGCCGTCCCCGAGGCCGTCGCCGAGGTCGTTCTCAAGGCTCCCCCCGACGCCGTCCCCGGCGTCTGCGGAGTCTGCGGTATCTGCGGCGGTGTCCATGCGGAGGGCCTCTCGGGAGCTGGCGGGCGGGGCGGGGTGAAGGCGCTGTAGAGCACCGGCAGGCTGATCAGGGCGCGCGACCAGGGGGACGGGCGCCAGGCCAGCTCGTGCGGGGGGACGGCGAGTTGGAGGTCCGGCAGGCGGTGCAGCAGGGTCTCGACGGCGGTCTCGACGATGATCCGGGCCGGGTGCTGGGCCGGGCAGACGTGCTTGCCCGCGCCCCAGGCCAGGTGGGCCCGGTTGCCGCCGATCGACGCGTGCCCGATCGACGCGTGGCCGTGGGCGCCGGGGCCCTGGGCGGCCGGGTCGGCGTTGGCCGCGGCCAGGCCGAGCACGAGCATGTCGCCGCGGGCGATGAACTGGCCGCCGAGCACGGTGTCCGAAGTGGCCCACCGGCCGGGGAAGTTCTGCGTCGGCGGGTCGCGCCAGAGCACCTCCTCCAGCGCGTCGGCGACGGTCAGCCGGCCGCCGGTGAGGGTGGCCCGGAAGCGCCGGTCGGTGAGCAGCAGCCGCAGGGTGTTGCCGGTCCAGCAGATGGTGGTCTCGTTCCCGGCGATCATCAGCACCACCAGGTGGTGCACCGCTTCCTCGTCGGTCAGCCCGGCCGGGTGGGCGAGCAGCCAGGAGGTGAGGTCGGCGCCGGGTGTGGTGCGGCGCTGTCGCACCAGGTCGACCAGGAGGGCCTGGAACTCCTGGTTGGCGCGCACCGATTCGGGGCCGCTGTCGGCGATGTGGCTGATCAGCCGGATCAGGTGCGCGCCCGCCTCGTCGGGCAGGCCGAGCAGTTGGGTGAAGACCAGCAGCGGTAGCCGGCGCGCGTACTGGGCGACCAGGTCGGCGGTGCCGTCGGGTCCCCAGCTGTCGATCAGCGCGTCGGCGGCGGCCTCGGTGGTCTCGCGCAGCTGCCGGTGGTCGACCCGGGCGAGGGTGTCGGCGACGGCGGCGCGCAGCCGCTGGTGCTCGGCGCCGTCCAGGTTGAGCAGGGTGGGGCGCCAGGAGGTCATCGGCTGGAGCCGGGAGTCGGCGGCCAGCCGGCCCTCGGCGGGGACCCGCCAGCGGCGCGAGTCCTTGGAGAACAGCGCCTCGTTGCGGGTGAGTTCGAGCAGTTCGGGGTAGCCGAGCACGAGCCAGGACTCGACCCCGGGTTCCAGCTCGATCGGTGCCACCGGGCCGTACTGGGCGCGCAGCCGGGCGTACAGGCCGTGCGGGTCGTCGGCGACGGCGGAGCCGTAGAGCGGGGTGAGCGGCACTCCGACCGGCAGTCCGCCGGGCAGGGTGCCGCCGTGGGCCGCGGTCGGTGGGACGCCGCCGTGGCCCGTGGCGGGGGGCACGCCGCCGCCGGCCGCGTGCGCGGGGCACCCGGGCGGCGGGACGGCCGTCGTACCGGGCTCGGGAACGGTCATCGCTGCGGCTCCAGGACGGAGGTGCGGTACAGGTGGTCGACGAAGTCGATCAGCAGGTCGTACGCGGCCCGCCGGTCCCGGGCGTCGCAGTACAGGATCGGCGCCCCGGGCAGCAGGTCCAGCGCCGACCGCAGCTCCTCCTCCGGGTAACTCGGGGTGTCCGGGAAGGTGTTGACGGCGACCGCGAACGGGATCTGCTGCTCCTCCAGCCGTCCGAGCACGTCGAAGCTCTCGTCCGGACGCCGCAGGTCGACCATGGCGATCGCGCCCAGCGCGCCGCGCGACAGGTCGTCCCAGAGCGGCCAGAACCGCTGCTGTCCGGGCGTGCCGAACAGGTACAGCGCGAGCCGGGGGTTGAGGGTGATCCGGCCGAAGTCCAGCGCCACCGTGGTGGTGGTCTTGCCGCCGCGCCCGGTGAGGTCGTCCACGCCGCTGCTGGCGGCTGTCATGGTCTCCTCGGTGCGCAGCGGGGAGATCTCGCTCAGTGAGCCGACCAGGGTGGTCTTGCCGACCCCGAACGGGCCGGTGACGAGGATCTTCACCGCGCCCTGGACGGACGGCGGCAGGTACTGCGGTGCGGCGGGCGGGCCGGCGACCGGGTCAGCGGAGTTGGCGGAGGCCAACGAGTACCTCTTCCAGAAGAGTGGTGGGCAGGCGTTCGGCCTGCGGAACGGGCGGGAGTACCTGGACGGCGCCGAGGTCCCAGAGATCGCCGACCAGGACCTTGACGACCCCGAGCGGCAGCCCCAGGTGGGCGGCCACCTCGGCGATCGACAGCAGGCTGTGGCAGAGGTCGAGGATCCGCCGGTGCTCACGGTTGAGCAGGGCGTGCTCGGGGAGTTCGGGCCGGTCCGCTAACGCGACGACCAGGCTCTCGAACGCCAGCTCGGTGCGGGTGGGCCGGCTGCGGCCGCCGGTGATGACGTAGGGGCGGACCGGACCGCCGCCGCTCACCGCTGGCCCCCCGCCGCGAGATCGGCGCGCGGCGGGCTCGTGAGGTGGGTGCCGATCCGCTCGACCAGGACCTGCATCTGGTAGGCCACCAGGCCGGCGTCGACGTCGTCGCCGGTCACCACCGCCAGGTGGGCCCCGGCCCCGGCGGCGACGATGAAGAGGTAGCCGCCGCCGTACTCGATCACGATCTGCCGGGTCGCGCTGCCGCGGCCGCCGAAGCCCTGGGCGACACCGCGGGCCAGCGACTGGAGGCCGGAGCAGGCCGCGGGGAGCCGCTCCGCGTCCTCGCGCACGATGCCCTCGCTCCGCCCGATCTCCAGGCCGTCGTTGGACACCACGACGGCGTGCTGGACCTGCGGGACGTTGACGATGTCGGCGAGCAGCCAGCCGAGGTCAGGGGTGGTGGTCATGGAACTCTCCGGAGCGCTGGGGAAGCTGGGGGGAAGGGGGAAGGGAAGGGTCGTGCGGGTCCTGGGAGCCGGTCCGGGCGGCCGAGCGGCCGCCGGCGGTGCCGGCCTGGAACATCGACATGAACGCCTGGGCCTGCTGCGCCGAGCGGTACGGCGGGGCCGGCGGCGGGGTGGGGGCGGCGTTGGCGGCGTGCCGGGTCGCGGCGCGGCCGCGGCGGTGGCTGCGGCGGGGCAGCGGCGGCGGTGCGTCGTCCGGTGCGGCGACGGGTGCGGCGTCGGTCGACGGGTAGCCGGTGACCGGCGGGTACACGG
>NZ_JAIY01000004.1:934270-936190 GCF_000710405.2 Kitasatospora sp. MBT66
TGCGGTGCCTGCGGTGCCTGCGGCGACTGCGGTGACTGCGGTGCGTGCGGCTCGTAGGGCGCGTGCGGGCGGTCCACCGGGACGTCCGGGTACGCCGCCGCGGCGTCCGGGTACGCGCCCGGCTCGGCCGGATCGGGTCGGGCCGGGGGGACGGCCCGCCCCCGGGGCCCGGACCGCGCGGGCGCGGCCGATCCCCCGAACACCGCGTCGCCCCGGCCCAGGCCCGGCACGGTCGGCGGCAGCGGTTCGGTGAGCAGCGCGTTCGGCAGCAGCACCACGACCCGCACCCCGCCGTACGGCGAGGGCGCGGAGCCGATGGTGACCCGGAACCCGTACTGCTCGGCGAGCCGGCCGACCGCCGCCAGGCCGAGCTGGGGCACCTCGCCGAGGCGGGAGACCTCCAGCGTGGACCCGCCGGCCAGGGCGTCGGAGGCCTTCTCGACGGCGGGTTCGGGCATCCCGACGCCGCCGTCGTCGATCTCGATCACGGCCCCGTTGTGCACCGGCATCAGGGTGACGTACACCTGGGTGCTGGGCGGGGAGTAGCGGGTGGCGTTGTCCAGCAGCTCGGCCACGGCGTGGATCAGCGCCTCGGCGGCCGCGCCGACCACGGCGGTCTCGATCCGGCTGCGGATCATCACCCGCTGGAACGGCAGGATGCGGGACTGGGCGCCGCGCACGACGTCCTCCAGCGAGACCGGCTCGGGCCAGTGGCGGCCGGCCCGGGCTCCGCAGAGCACGGCCAGCGTCTGGGCGAGCCGGGCCTGTTGGGCGGCGGCGTGGTCGGCCTTGAGCAGGCCCTCCAGCAGGGTCGGGTCGTCGTGGGTGCGCTCCATCTCGTCCAGCAGGGCCTGCTGGTCGTGCGCCATGACGAGGATCCGGCGGGCCACGCTGAGGAAGGCCCGCTGGGTGGAGGCGTTGAGTTCCTGGTCCTGCTGGGCGGCGGCCAGTTCGGTGCCGCGGCGGGAGAGTTCGGCCGCGAGCTGTTCCCGGAGGCGGGTGATCTCGTGCTGCTGCTGGGTGACCCGACGGCGCTGGGTGGTGGAGACCGCCCGGTAGCGGGCGGCGGCCACCAGGGCGAGAGCGGCGAGCACGCCTGTTGCCGTTGCGCACCACTGAGTCATCGTCACGCGGCGAATTCTAGGGCGATGATCCTACGAAGGTGCGACCGGATCTCGCCAGGTGACCGGATCTCATCGATATCCCGTCAATACCGCGTCGGTCCGCACTGGTTCGGACGCGATCGGACTGTCCGTGGGCAGTCGACCGGTGTCCCGTCAGCCCCGCTGGTGCACAGTCGACAAGCGGTGCAACAGCAGCAACGCGACGTCGTCCGGGCGCGAACGCCGCTCGGTCACGTTCAGCGTGAGCAGATCGGCCAGCTTTTCCAGGTCCGGTCCCGGCTCGTCCCGGACCGGCCCGGCGTTGCGCGCCCACAGCTCCAGCCCGCCGAGCATCCGGTGCACCGACTCGTCGTAGTCCTCCTCGCGGTCCTCCACCAGGCCGTCGGTGTAGGCGAGCAGCGTCTCGCCGGGCGGCAGGTACTCGACCGCCAGCGGGTACGGCCGCTCGGGGGCCACGCCCAGCGGCGGGCCGCCGGGCAGGTCCAGTTCCACCGCCCGGGCGTCCGCGGTGACCCGGACCGGTGCCGGGTGCCCGGCGCGGGCCGCCCGCAGGGTGCCGTCGGCCGGGTCGAGGGTCAGGTAGAGGCAGGTGGCGAAGAGCTCGGTGTCCAGCTCGGTCAGCAGCCGGCTGGTCCGGGCGAGCGTCGCGGCCGGGTCGTGCCCGTCGGTCGCGTACGCCCGCAGTCCGCTGCGCAGCTGCCCCATCACCGCCGTGGCCTCGGCGTTGTGGCCCTGGACGTCCCCGATCACCAGCCCGATCCGGCCGTCCGGCAGCCGCAGCAGGTCGTACCAGTCG
>NZ_JAIY01000004.1:936579-957718 GCF_000710405.2 Kitasatospora sp. MBT66
GCCGCGCCCGCGCCGGGCCGGCTCGCTGAACAGCGGGGCCGACCGGGCCAGGGCGCGCTGCATCACGCCCTCCGAGAGGTCGGCCAGCCGGGTCAGCTCGGTGCGCCGCTCGCCCCCGTAGACGGTGTGCGAGACGGGGAGCAGCCGGCCCTCGTCGACCAGGTCCAGCACGATTCCGGCGGCTCCGAAGGCCGGCCGGCAGATGTCGGTGACGGCCGTGGTGACGTCCCGGACGGTGACTGCCCGGGACAGCGCCCGGGTGAGCGCCAGCAGCAGCGCCGAGCGGGCCCCGGCGGCGGAGGAGGCGCCCTCGGCGGTGCCGGCGGGCTCCTCGCCCGAGCCGGACGGGGCGGACCGGGCGCCCGGGGCGGAGGGGCCGGGGGCCCGCCCGCCGGGCAGCCCCTCCCCGGGCGGGCGTTCGCCCGGGGCCCGGCCGTGGTCGAGGTCGGCGATCAGGCCGGCGATCCGCACCGGGCGGCGGTGCACGTCCAGCATCACCTCGCCGGTCTCCTCGATCCGGATCACCCCGCCGCCCCGGCGCGGTACCCGGTAGCGGATCCGGTACGGGCCGCCGGTGGCGAGCGCCTCGGCCATCGCGGCCTGGACGTCCGGGAGGTCCTCGGGATGGACCACGAGGTCCAGGGCGGGCGCGGAGGAGGTGCCGCCGCCCTCCGGCGCGGGCCGGCCGACCAGTCGCAGCGCCTGGGCGTCCCAGAGGGTCTCGCCGGTGACCAGGTCGCGCTCGAAGGCCCCGTGCCCGGAGGCCCGGACGGCCAGCGAGAGCATCGAGTGGGCCGTCGCTGCGGCCGGACCGTCGGCGCCGGTGCACAGGCCGGGGCGCACCCCGTCCGCCGCACCCCGGTCCGAGCGCCCCTCGTGTCCCGGACGGCCCGCGGCTCCGTCCGCTCCGCCGAGTGCTCCGGTGCCGGCCCTGGCGTGCTCCAGCAGGTACCCGAGCCGGTGCCCGCAGGCGTCCGCGAGGGTCTCCAGCACGTCCAGGTCGCGCCGGGGGACGGTTCCCCGGTGCGCGAGCGCGAGCGCGAGGACGCCGAGCGGCCGGGTGTCGACGACCATCGGCAGGGTGGCGACGGCGACCATCCCGGTGCCCATCCCGGCGTTCCGGTTCGGATAGTCGGTACTGGTGCGTTCGGGGCTCAGCAGATAGGGGCGGCCCAGCCGCAGGGCCATCGCGGCGGGCAGGTCCCCGGCCGGATCGACCACGCTGTAGCGCTCGTGGGCCCAGTCGGGCAGTCCGTGGGAGGCCGTGAGCCGGAGCATCCCGGTGGAGTCCAGCAGGTAGAGGGCCGAGCCCTCGCCGGTGATCCAGCTGGGCCCCTCGGCGAGGACGGTGCCGAGCAGGTCGGCGGCGCCGGAGCAGCCCAGCAATAAGCGGACGCAGCGCATGGCACTGCGCGCGGTGGGGCTGCTGCGCGGGTCCACGGGGATGGCCGGCCTCTCGGGTGCCTTATGGGGCAGTTAATTCTTAATACCTTATTTCTTAATCGGGTGAGGGGAGAGTCGAACGACGTGCTCCGGGGTGGCCGGGCCGCCTGGTGTGCGTGGGGCCCCGCCGGGTCCGGTACCCTTCTCCGTACGACGTGCCGCCCCAGGGGTGGCGGGTCGTAACGGCGCGGGGCTATAGCTCAGACGGTTAGAGCGCTTCCCTGATAAGGAAGAGGCCACAGGTTCAAGTCCTGTTAGCCCCACACCAGTCCGAAGGGCCCGGAGCAGCACGCTCCGGGCCCTTCGGCGTTCCTTCCCCCGCCTTCACCGCGCCGGGCCGGGCTCAGCGGGGCCAGCCGCGCAGCCCGGCGGTCATGACGGTGATCATCCGCTCCTGGGTCTCCCCGAGGTCCTCGGCGAGCTGGAAGGCGCCGGCCGACGACAGCGCGGCGAAGCCGTGGGCCAGCGAGCGGAAGGTGCGGGCCGCGTGGATCGCCTCGGAGCCCTCCAGCCCGTACCCGCGGAGCACCGCGACGATCACCCCGACCAGCCGGGCGGCCGCGGTCGTCAGGTCCTCGTCCGGCCGCGGGGCCTGCGGCAGCGCGGCGTAGCGGTGCGGGCGCTCGGTGGCGTACGCGTGGTAGGCCCGCAGGACGGCGGCGACCGCCTCGTCCCCGCTCCGGCCGAGCGCCGCCTCGGCGAGGCGGTCGGCCAGCTCCTCGGTGACCCGGACGGCGATCAGCCGGCGCAGTTCGGCCAGTCCGCCGCTGACGTGCTTGTAGAGCGAGGGGGTGGCGACCTTGGCGCGGGCGGCGACGGCGGCCAGGGTGAGGGACTCGGGGCCCTGCTCGTCGATGACGGCGAGGGCGTGGTCGACGACCTGCTCGGGGGTGAGTCCGACTCGGGGCATCGCGGTTCTCCTGGGGGGCGTGGTGGGTCGGCGGACGGGGGCGGCGGCGGCCGGCCGGGGCGTGACGGGTGGACGGCGCGCGCGGCGTCAGGCCAGTTCGGCGAGGAAGCCCAGCAGGGCCTCGGCGGTGGCCTCCGGGTGGTCGGCCATCGGGTAGTGCCCGGCGCCCTCGACCATCACCTTGCGCGCCCCGAGCGCGGCGGCCTGCCGGTCGGCGACCAGCTCCGGGTCGCCGAAGTCGGGGTCCTTGGAGCCCATCACCACCAGCGCCGGGCAGCGCACGGCCGAGGTCCAGCCGACGGGCGAGGCGTCGCCGTGCACGTAGCCGCGGGTGGCGGTCCGCCGGCCCGGGGTGCGCAGTGCGGAGACCAGTCCGGCCACGTACTCCTCGTGGTCGGCGGGCTTGGGGCCGGGGAAGGCGGCCTTGCGCAGGTAGAGCCCCCAGAACGCGGGCGAGCGGACCAGCAGCGCGCCCATCGCCCGGACCATCGCCCGCTGCAGGGCGGTGGGCGGCACGTTCTCGACGAAGGCGTCCAGCAGGACGATCCCGGCGACCCGCCCGGGGGCGTCACCGGCGGCTCTGACCACGCTGGCGCCGGTGTAGGAGTTGCCCGCCAGCACGGCCCGCTCGACGCCCAGGTGGTCCAGCAGGGCGAGCACGTCGCCGGCGATGGCGGAGGGGGAGTAGTCCTCCCAGAGGATCGAGGACTCGCCGAAGCCGCGCAGGTCCATGGTGATCACCCGGCGGCCGGCGGCGGTCAGCAGCGGGCGCAGGTGCCGGTACGCGGCCCGGCTGTCGAGCATCCCGGGGAGCAGGACGACCGGGGCGCCGTCGCCGCGCCCGGTGTCGTCGAAGGCGATCCGGCCACCGGGGAGGTCGAGGTAGCGGGTGGCGGGGGCGATGGTGCCGTTCATGGGAGCCTCCTCGGGGCGGGGCATCGGCGAGTGCCGATAGCCATAAAGCTAAGGCTAATAGCCTTAGCCGTCAAGCCCTCCCGAGCGGCGGTCCGTACCCGGCCCGGTCAGACCCCCTCCACCTTGAACGGGTCGTGCTCGGTCAGCAGCTTGTCCAGCCGGGCCTGGTCGACCCTGGTGACGAGATCGGTGGTCTCCTGCCGGTCCCGGACCACCTTGGCCAGGGTGAACGCCGAGGTGACCGTCCAGAGCAGGCCGACGGCGAGGAAGGCCCTGGTCCACGGTTCGACCGGGAGGAAGGCGATCCCGAAGCCGAGGGCGGCGCCGGAGAGGGCGAAGGACAGGACGGCCTGGATGTAGTAGGCGGCCGTGGTGCGTGACTGCATCGGTGCGCTCATGGCGCCCAGAATGGCCGCGCGGCTCCGGCCGCACATGAGTAGTCGTACTCAGATGGGACCCCGTTCGTTGACGTCCTCTCACGTTCGGTAGTGTCAGGTGTCATCAAACGTCACAAATCGCCCATCGGGCCGCGTAGCGTCCGATCCATGTCCGGTCGTCACCAACGGATGGCTTGGAATCGGGGGACTCTCGGATTAACGTTTGATAACGCAGCGCGGTCCGCAACGCCGTACCCAGACGGCACCGTGCGCCGTCGCCTAATCCCGCCGGCCGGCCCTCCGGGCAGGCCATGGGAGCCGGGGAACCATGTTCCTTGGGGTGAATCGGCCGGGTCAGGGCACCGCCCAGGCTCAGCCGTAGGAGACCTTCCTGCTCCGAACCCGTCAGCTAACCCGGTAGGCGCGAAGGAAGGAAAGGAGCGCGCCTCCGTGGCGTCGACGCACACCCAGGCACACCCGTCCGGGTCCTCCACCGGCACCCAGCTGCTCGACCATCCGGGCCCGTTCGCCGGCCACGGCCCCTTCGGCGGCCCCGCCGACGAGAGCGCCCCGCCGGCCGCCGACACCAGCCGGCACCGGATGCCCCGTCAGACCCGCGGCACCGCGCCGCTGCTCGGCGTCACCGCCGTCGCCGCCACCCTGGGCGCGACCGGCTTCGCCTCCGCCACCCCGGCCGCCGCGCCCGCCGTGGAGACCCCCGACGAGACCCCGGTCGCGCTCTCCGCCGACCCCGGCCTCGCGCTCGCGGCCCGGATCCAGCAGCAGGCCGACAGCCAGCGCACCGCCGCCGAGGAGACCGCCCGGGTCCAGGCCGCCCAGGAGGCCGAGGCCAAGCGCGCCGCCCAGGTCGCCCAGCAGGAGCAGGCCAGGCGTACCGCCGAGGAGGCCGAGAAGGCCAAGCTCGCGGCCATCAAGCTGCCGGTGCGCGACTACCGGCTCTCCGCCCACTACGGCCAGAGCGCGCGCTACTGGGCGCACCTGCACACCGGCCTCGACTTCGCCGCCGACCAGGGCGAACCCGTCTACGCGGTCGGCCAGGGCACCATCACCTCGGCCGGCTGGGCCGGCGCCTACGGCTACCGGATCGTCGAGACCCTGCCCGACGGCACCGAGATCTGGTACTGCCACCTCTCCTCGATCATCAAGGGCTCCGGCAAGGTCCTCCCCGGCCAGCAGATCGGCAAGGTCGGCGCGACCGGCAACGTCACCGGCGCCCACCTGCACGTCGAGGTCCGCCCCGGCGGCGGCGCCCCGGTCGACCCGGAGACCTGGTTCGAGCAGCGCGGCGTCACCCCCTGACCCCGCCTCCCCCGAGCAGGACGAGGGGCCCCGGCCGCACCGGCCGGGGCCCCTCGCCGTGTTCTACGCCTGCTCCGGCGCCCGCTCGTCGCCGTCCGCCGGCTCCTCGGCCTCCGCCGGCCACTCCCCGTCCGCCGGCTCCTCCTCCTGGGCCCAGGCCGCCTCCTCCTCGGCCCAGGCCGCGTCCAGCCCGGCCAGATAGGCGTCGATCTCGGCCGGCCCCGGCTCCGGCGCCAGCTCCGGGAACTCCGCCACCAGCAGCTCCGGCAGCCCCGGCACCGTCCAGGTCCCGGCCAGCTCCAGCGCCGCCATCGCCGCCGCCTCCTCGAACGCCCCGAAGTCCCCGGCCAGCTCCTCCGGCATCGGCCGGCCCAGCGCCGTCAGCTCGGCCAGGTTCCGGTAGCTGCGCCGCATCAGCCCCTGCTCCAGCAGCCGCCGCGCGCCGTCCGTGGCCATCCCGACCGCCAGCGTCCGGCCGCCGGCCTCCCAGCCCCCGTCGTCCACCGGGTCCAGCACACCGTCCGCCTCCAGCGCCGCGAACGCCGCCAGCCGCTCCTCCTCCGGCAGCTCCCGGAACCCCTCCAGCCAGGCCCGCACCGCCTCTCCGTCGGCGGTGTCCACCCCGGCCGCGCGCAGCAGCAGCGTGTACAGCCGGGGCCAGGTCACCAGGTCCGCCCGGCGCAGCAGTCCGGCCGCCACCTCGCCCTGCCACTCGGCCTCCGCGTGCAGCCGCTCCTGCCGCTTGGCGTTCAGCCGCTTCGCCGCCCGCCGGTGGTCGATCAGCAGCCGCACCGCCGCGCCGTACGCCAGCGGGTCCTGCCCCGGCTCCGGCTGGACGTACAGGTACAGGCGCTCGTACAGCAGGTGCTCCACCGCGGCGGAGGTGAGTTCGGGCCAGCCGTCGTGCATCCTGCCCTCGCCCAGCTCCAACAGCGCCAGCACCGTTCGCAGCGGGCTCTCGGCGACCGGCTCGCGGCCCTCCGCCTCCGCCCACGCGAGCAGCTCGGCGGCCTTGGTGCGCGGGGCGAGCCGCAGGTCTTCGTCTTCCATAACCACGAACCGTAACCGCTGGTCGCGGGTAGGGTCGGGAGCCATGGTCCCCGTTCGACTCACCGGCCCCCGGCTTGCCGTTCGCGAGTTCCACCACACCCCCGAGGACGTGGCCGCGCTGCACGCCGTGTTCGGCGACCCGGAGGCCACCCGCTACCTCCCGTTCGCCCCGCGCGACCTGGAGACCTGCGCCGACCAGGTCGCCCAGTTCGTCGAGGAGGCCGAGAAGGAGCCCCGGGACGTCTACCGGCTCGCGGTCACCCTCCGCGCCGACACCGACGACCCGGCCCGCGCCGTCCCGATCGGCAACGCCGCGCTCGGCCTCGTGCCGTACCGCGCCGCCACCATCGGCTACGCGCTGCGCCGCGACGTCTGGGGCGCCGGCTACGCGGGCGAGCTGCTCGCCCTGCTGCGCGACTTCGCCTTCGGCCCGCTCGGCGTGCACCGGCTGGAGGCCCGGGTGGACGTCGACAACGCCGCCTCGATCCGGGTCCTGGAGCGGGCGGGCTTCCGGCTGGAGGGGCGGGTCCGGCACGACTACCGGGGCCCGGACGGCTGGCGGGACGCCCGGCAGTACGCCCTGCTCGCCGACGACCCGGCGGCCGGAAGCGCCGTGCAGGGGGGATAACCCCACCCCCGGTTCGCCGGGGAACCGGATGTCCGGCGGGCCCGCGTTTTGACAGGCTTCAGAGGTCGGCGGGAGACGCCCGACGAGCCCCCAACCGCGACCGACCCGAGGGACCGTGACCCGGCCATGAGCACCCACACCACGCAGCGCAGCGAGTACGACGCGTACGACGGCCGCACCGGGTACGCCGAGGACGACGCCGACGACCGCCGGCCCCGCGCCGTCCGCCGCACCGAGGAGCCGCCGTACGCCTGGCGGGCCCCGTTCAGCTCCTACTTCTACCGGGAGGTCGGCTACACGCTGACCGGTCTGCCGGTGGCGATCCTCGGCTTCGTCACCGCCGTCACGCTGTTCTCCCTGGGCCTCGGCACCTTCGTGACGGTGCTCGGCCTGCCGGTCCTGGCCGCGCTGACCACCGCGGCCCGGGGCTTCGGCCGCCTGGAGCGGGCCCGGGTCCGCGGCCTGCTGGCCCTGGACGTCCCCGGTCCGGCCCCGGTCCGGCCCCGCCCCGGCTTCTGGGGCGCCATCACCGCCCGGCTGGCGGACGCGGCCGGCTGGAAGGCCGTGCTGTACCAGGTGGTGATGTTCCCGTGGGCGATCCTCAGCATGACGCTGTCGCTGGTCTTCCTCTGCGTCGGCTGGACGCTCGCGCTCTACCCCGCCTACCACTGGGTGTTCGCGCGCTGGACGGACTGGCCCGGCTACCGGCTCTTCGACTTCACCAACGGCTCCGGCCACCACGTCTACTACATCGAGTCGCCGCTGCAGATCGCGGGCGTCTGCCTGGTCGGCCTGCTGTTCCTCTTCGTCACCCCGCAGCTGGTGCGCGGTCTGACCAACGTCAGCCGGCTCGCGGCCCGGGGCCTGCTCGGCCGCTGAACCGCCGAGCCGCTCGCACCGCCCGTCCCCGTCTGCTCCCCGTTCCGCCCCGCCCCCGTCGCCCCCGTCTGCTCCCCGTTCCGTCCCCGGCCGGCCGATCCTTCGGCCGGCCGTCTGCGGATGCGGCCCCCGGCGGGCCGTGTTCGGATGGCCGCGATGGCCGACCGAACCTCCCCCGCCCCGGCCGCCGCCCTGGTGACCTCCCGTCCGCTGGACGAGTACTGCGGCCTCTTCGGCCTCACCCGGGCCGCGCTCGCCGACCTCCGGGGCCCGCTGCTCGACTGCCCCGGCGGCGCCGCCGCCCTGGCCGCCGAGGCCCGCACGCTCGGCTGCCGGGTCATCGCCACCGACCCGGTGTACGCCCGGCCCGCCGACGAGATCGCCGCCCGCGCGCTGGCCGCCCGGGCGGCCATGGCCGCCGCGATGGACGCCAGTCCCGAGCTCTACCCGCCCCGCCGCCACCGCCCGCCCGAGCGCTACCTGCGCAGCTGGGACCGGGCCCGCCGGCTGTTCGCGGCCGACCGCGCGGCCCACCCCGGGCAGTACGTCGCCGCCGCGCTGCCCCGGCTCCCGTTCGCGGACGGCACCTTCGCCCTCACCCTGAGCGGCTACCTGGTCTTCGCCTATCCCGCGCTCTTCGGGCCCGAGCGGCAGCTGGCCGCGCTGACCGAGCTGGTCCGGGTCACCGCGCCCGCCGGCGAGGTCCGGGTCCATCCGCTGTTCGACGGCGCGGGCCGCCGGGCCGGCCACCTCGACACCGTCCGGCACCTGCTCGGCGAACGCCGGATCGCCAGTGAGATCCGGATCCTCCCGCCGGTCACCGAGGGCGCCCGCCCGCGCCGGATGCTCGTGCTGCGCCGGGTCGGCCGGTCGGCTCAGCCATCAGGTAATGGTTGAAAAGGCATTTCGCCCCTATACTCAGGGCCTGTGACCGAGATCCTGATCATGCCGGCCGCGGCCACGGACGCCGACCGGCTCACCGCCCTGATCCAGCACTGCTCCGCCTACCGCGGGGTGTACGCGCCGATGATCGCCGGGTACCGGGTGACACCCGAGTACCTCGCCCGGCACGAGGTCCACCTCGCCGTGCGCGCCGCCGACGACCACCTGCTCGGCTTCTACGCGCTGGTCACCGAGCCGGCCGACCTCGACCTGATGTTCGTCGCCGACGAGGCGCAGGGCCTCGGCACAGGTCGCCTGCTGATCACCCACATGCTCGACCGGGCCCGCGCCCTCGGTCTCACCGGCGGCGTCAAGGTCGTCTCGCACCCGCCCGCCGAGGCCTTCTACCTGCGGATGGGTGCCGAGCGGGTCGGTACCTTCCCGGCCCGGCCCCCGATCGGATGGGACCGGCCCGAACTCCGCTTCGCGCTCTGAGGCCCGACCCCGTCGGCCCCGGGCCCCGTCAGCCCCGGGGCTCCGAGGCGCCCGCGGCAGGGGCGTCCGCCCCGCCCGCCGTCGGCCCGCCCTGCTGCTGCGGCAGGAACACCGCCGGCTCCAGCCGGGAGAGGATCTTCTCCGCCAGCCAGCTGCGGTCCGAGCCGTAGGGGATCCCGTCCGGCGCCATCAGCCGGCCCGCCACCGCCTCCCGCAGCCGCTCGGTCTCCTCGGCCGGCAGCCGGGACAGCAGCCCGCGGGCCGCCAGCAGCGCGTGGTACTGCTCGAACCCGGAACGCGGGTGCTCGATCGCCTCCAGCACGCTCGGCAGGTCGCCCAGCGCCGGATCGCCCTGCATCAGCGCCAGCGCCTGGACCCGCCGACCCTCCGAGCCGTCCGCGAACAGGTCCCGCACCTGGGCGGCCGTCAGCGCCGAACGCCGGGCCGTCGACCGGACCTCCGCCACCAGTCCCTCCGACCCGCCCGCGGGGTCGGCCGGCAGCATCGACCCGGGCAGGTCGTCGGGCTTGCCGGTGCTGGTGCCGACCAGGCCCAGGTGCTGCATCGCCCGCATCCGCAGGTCGTCCGCGCCGACCCGGTCGCCCTTGCGGTCCCGGTCCTGCCCGGCCAGGAAGAGGTCCAGCGCCCGGTCCGCGTCCGAGAGCACCCGGGGAAGCGCCAGCCGGGTCAGCAGCCAGCCGGCCAGGAAACCGAGCAGCACGAAGTAGAGGACGAGCGCGGCGGCGAACGGCGAGGCGTCCGCGCCCCCGCCCAGCACCGGGGAGAGGGTCGAGCCGAGCTGGTCGAGCCGCTCGCCGATCGAGCCGAGCTGGGTCAGGCCGACGCCCAGCAGCACCTTGGTGAGCCAGTCCGAGACCTGTTCGAGGTTGGTGTTGGGCACGTAGGAGCCGTGCGGTTCGGCGCCCGCCGCACCGGTGCGCACCCGGGGCACGCCGAACAGGAACCCCAGCGCCCCGCCGACCAGGGCCGCCGCGCAGGCCACCACCAGTCCGCCGCCCAGGGCCTGCCACGGGTGCGGCCGCCCCAGCGAGAACAGCGCCAGCCCCAGCAGGCCCACCCCCGGCAGCGCTCCCGCCGCGGCCCGCCGAGCCGTCCGCACCGCCGCCGTACCGCCGGTCCGCCGTGTCGCCATCGCCCACACCCCCAGTGCCCGCACCCCGCCCCTGCGGAGCGCGCGCCGACTCTAGGCGCTGTCTCGTCACCGGGGCCAGCCACTGGTCGGGATGCCCTCCGGGCCGTCCCGGAAACCCGTCCGGGAACGCAGACGGCCCGCGGGCTGCTCCTCGGTGCCGGACCCACGAGGGGCCTGGCCGCCGAGGCACCGTGGATGTACCGGTGAGCCCGCGGGCCGGGTGACTGCTGGGAATTTCGCCTGGCCGGGGACCATTGGCCCCACCTTGCGCAGGCAAGGGCGGCTCTAGCGAGCAGCCACCTCACACATCCTGATGGAACTCATGTTCATAGGATGCTGCGCACTATGACCCCGTACGTGAGCCGGAACATCCGGCAGACAGAACTAGAGTCCGTTCGCGCAGTGATCTACGCCCGCCAGTCGAAGCGGCGCGTTGACGAGTCGGAGACCTCCACCGAATCCCAGATCGCCCGGGGCACTGCCCTGGCTGATGGCAAGGGCTGGAAGACCGGTCGGGTCTTCCAGGACATCGGTAAGTCCGGATGGGATCCCGACACCGAACGGGCCGGGTTCGACGCCATGATGGCGGCGGTGCGTGCGGGCGAAGTAGACGTGGTGGTCGTCTTCTCGCTGGCCCGGCTGACCCGCCAGGGCGCCATGGAGGCCATGCGCATCAACGACGTGTTCATGCAGCACGGCGTGCGCCTGGTCTCTGTCGAGGAGCCGTTCCTTGACACCACGCACCCCATCGGGGTGGCGGTGTTCGCCCTCATCGCTGCGCTGGCTCAGCAGGAGTCGGAGTTGAAGTCTGCGCACATATCCGAGGCCAAGGCTGAGCTGAAGGCCATCGGTGGCCACGTGTCTGGCCGCCCGCCGTTCGGCATGAAGACCGAGCGGGTCAAGGAAGGGAAGCTGGTCCGCTCCCAGCTCGTGCCGGACCCCGAGACGGCCCCGACCGTGCTCAAGATCGTTGATCGCGTCATGGACGGTGAGACGGTGTCAGGCATCGTGCAGAGCCTCAACGAGAAGGGTGAGCCGTCCCCCGGAGCGTTGTCGCTGGCCGCCGGGCGGAAGCGGTCCGGCCGGTCACGCAGCAACATCACACCGGCTGACCCTGACTGCCCGCCGCTCTGGGATGTGGGCACCTTGAACACCTTGCTGCGCCACCCCGCCCTTGGTGGCTTCGCCGCTGAGTGGGTCACGGACCCGGACGGGAAGCGCCGCCGCAGGGAGATCATGCGGGACAAGACCGGGGCTCCGATGGCAGCCCACAAGGGGCTCATGGAGCCGATCAGGTGGTACCAGCTCCAGGACGTTCTCAAGGGCCGTTCCCGAGCGAGTATCCGGCCCCGCAACCCGGAGAACGACCGGACGCTGCTGGGCGGCTGGGGTGTTCTTCGGTGCGGCATCTGCAACGCGAACATGATCTACGAAGATGGCCAGGCGCGATACACATGCCCCCGGCCGACGAACCGTCTGAATTCCCACGGCCTCACCATCCGGGCAGAGGCGGCTGACGACGCCGTGGCCCGTTCGGTCTGGGCCCGACTCCAGAACGCGGACCTTGAGGATGAGGAGGACCGGCAGTGGCTAACCGCCGCTGCGATCCGCTTCGCACGCCAGCGGGACGTGACCGGCCTCGAAGAGGAACGCGCAGAGACTGCCGCACAGCTCGAACACGTTCAGGAGTCCATGACTCAGCTCTACACCGACCGCTCCGAGGGCTTGTACAACGGGGCTATCGGTCGGCAGGCGTTCAAGGACACCCTCACCAAGTACCAGGCACATGAGGCGGGTTGTAAGAAGAGGCTGGCTGAAATCGACGCCGAGACCACCAAGGCAATCACCATCCCGTCGTCCTGGACCGGTTTGGACGGCGACGCCGACCCGATCGGTGAAAAGAGCCTCTGGGCCAAGTGGGGAGTGGTGGAGAAGCGCGAGTTCCTGAGCTTCTTCGTCACCTCCTTCAAGGTCGCCAAGTCAAAGAAGCGAGGGCGCGGCGCGAATCCGGCGGAGCGGGTGACCGCAGAGTGGGCCAAGCTGCCGACTCCGGAACCCGAGGAAGCAGCACCCGAAGCTGAGAACGCTGAGACTGATCTCCAACTGACCCCGTAGCTTCCTGAGAGCCCCGTTCGGCCCCCACTGGCCGGACGGGGCTTTCGCATGCCCGCAGAGCGTTACACGGGACCATGCAGCGCCCGCCGGAGGGGCTCCCCGTCGCAACCCCCTGTCAGGGCGGCTGTGCCTCCTCGCTGCCCGTGGCGTCGGACGGGCTGCTGTGAGGCCCGACACAGTGCGTTTTGTAGGACCCCGCCAGGCCGGCGAGCAGCGCGGGCCCTGTTCTCGCTTGGCTGCTGGCTGGTACGCGCTGTGGGGGTCCTACAGGTGCCATACGTCGGCCGACGGCGCGAGCGGCAGAATCCGTTTACCACTCCGCATAAATACCTGTGACAGCGGAGGCAGGCCGCAGAGTGGTCCCGTTAGGAAAGAGAGTAAGTGTTGTACCTACTTCTGTATCTATCTATAGCAGTACTCACATATAGCTCTGTAGGGGTACTGGGGAAACCTGTATCACCACCATGCCACTTTCCCAACACCATCGCGGGAGGACGTTCCTGCTGACTATCGGAATCGCCTGTGGCCGGTGCAGGAAGCCCCTGCGAGGCCGCCAGCGCGCCGTCTGCTCGAACGCCTGTCGCCAGGCACTCAAGCGGGCCGAGAGGCGAACCACCGCCGATCTCTTGGGACGCCCTTGTGATGTCTGCGGGGACGCTGCCGCCTCTGCCAACGGCCTCGGAGCATGGTGTGAGGCACACACGGCCAGGGCCCGGCACGAGGATGCCGAGGCGGCGCGCTGGGACGCCGTGTGCGCCTTGGAAGGCTGCGAGGACAACGCCGGATGGGACGGCACGGGCCGGGCCCGCAAGTACTGCTCGAACGCCCACAGTCAGAAGGCGTACCGGCAGCGCAAGGCCGCCGCTGCCGCGCTATCTGAATAGCTACTGATTCCGCCCTGTTGCGCCGCCATCCAGCGTGACGGGGCTTTTGCATGCAGAAACTCGAAAGGAATATCTGATGGATCGCAGGGAACTCGTGAACTCGGCCATTGCCAATGCTGTGGAGGAAGTCGAATCGGAGGGAGGTCGCTCCGCCAAGGCCGACTTTCCGGACGTGAACTTGCCGGAGTTTACCGCAATGCGCGAGAAGGTGGCGAAGTCGTCCGGCCTTTCTCTGGCGCTGGCTGGCCGACTGAGCGGGACTACCGAGGCCGAGATTAAGGCGGACGCCGATCGCCTCATGGAGGCAATTCGGTCCATGCCCGCCAATCTGCGCACTCACCCGAAGTCACTCGTTCCGACCGGCGGCGCAGTCGATCAGCCGCCCTCGCACCTGGACATTGATCCGATAAAGCTCGCCGCCAACATCATGGCTCGCCGACTGGGAAGCTGAATACCAATGACCGGAACCAGTGGAATCCCCGAAAACTCGGACCCGTCCATTCGAGTGCTCAACCCGGAGGGCTCAAAGGGAAACGGCCAATTCGGCTGGCACTTCTGGTGCGACCCGGACGACACCGACGACACGGCGAAGGACTGTGAATGACCGAGTACCGAAACGCCAACTTCCTGCCCACCATGGAGGCAATGGCGAGCGTCCTCACCTTCTCGGCCGAGGGCCGTCCCTTGCTGGCTTTCCGGCCGGTGATCGGCTGGCTGTCAGACCCCGTGCTCACGTACGCCGAGAAGACCGGCGGGCACTCGATCCCGTACGCCATTCCGCTTGTTCTCACCGCTAGCGGTGTGGTGCACGGAATGTCCCCTGCGGAAGCTTCCCCAAAGGAAACCGGGGACGGAATCCGCGTGCCGGCCGAAGACTTCCTGTTGGGTGTCTCGCCCAGCCGGGCCGAGGCCCAGCAGGTGTACGGCGCCGTCCCGGATGCAATCGAGCGCCTTTTGGTGGATGTCGCCGAGCAGCAGGAAGCCGCCGAGGCCGAGGCCCGAGAGGCCGCCGAAAATGCGGCACGCGCCGAGCGTGAAGCCGCTAAGCATGCCGCCGACATGGCCGCCGCAAAGGTTGCACAGCGAGCCGACGTAATCAGCGGTGCCGACGCACTCATTGCCGAAAATCGCGAATTCATCGCAACGCATTCCGTCATCACGCCTGAGGAGCACACCCTTGCCTGAAAACCTGACGCCTGAGCAGCAGCGTGCAAAGCGCCTTGAAATGCTCCGCACCCAGGCCGAAATGGCCATCCCGCATTACGTTGACCTGATGACCCCGGATTCCGTCCGGGCCGCCCTCGCCGAGCTGGAGAGCGCTCGGGAGCGCCGGGACGCCGTGAACGACCTGGTGGGCGCGCTCCGCGCAGAGCTGGCGGGCCTGGACGAGAAGGACGCCAGGGCCGCCAAGGACGCCATCCGCGACGGCAAGCCGATCCCCAAGGCCACGAACCGGGGGCCCCTGGAGAACAAGCTTGCCGAGGCCGAGCGGCAGCAGATACCGCTGTACGAACTGGCCGTCGAAGCAGCTCACGCGGTGAAGGCCGCAGCCATCGCCACTCGCGCTGACTGGCGACAGGCCATCTGCGAGGAAGTCGAGAAGACCCGCACCGAAGCGCTGACCACGACCGCCCGGCTTACGGCCCTCATGGATCAACTCAGCATCTACGCAACGGCAGTTGAGGACATGGACGGCGACCTTGCCCAGCCGTGGGGAGCGAATGAGCGGCAGTGGCGGATCATGGCCCCGCGTGGCGGGATCACGTGGGACACCGACCGGCGAGCGCTGGACCGGATCGCCTCTGACCGGCTGGAGTACTCGACCACCTATCCCGGCGGCCTGCCCGGCCGCCTGAGCCCCGACGCCGACCCGGCGGAGGAACACAACCCGATGGCCATCCCGTCGGCCCCGTTCGGCTCCCGAGGCTGGTGACCGTGGGCCAGGCATGGGAGGGCAGCGACCGGCGGGCACGCCTGCCGCGCAACTGGGCCACGCTGCGGCGCAGCGTCATGCAGCGCGCTGGCTGGCAGTGCGAGTGGATGCGGGCGGACACGGGCCAGCGCTGCCCCGAGGTGGCGTCCGACTGTGACCACGTGGTCCCCGGCGACGACCACAGCCCGAGCAACCTGCAAGCGCTGTGCGGCTACCACCACGGGGTGAAGTCGGGCCGTGACGGTGGCCTGGCCGCTGCTGCTGGCCGGAAGCCCGGTGGCCGGTACTCACGGCTGCGCAAGCCACCCGAGCACCCTGGTTACGTTGCGTAGCAGGGGAGGGGTGGGGGAGGGCTCCCTTGGTCTCTCTCAGGGATCGGTGCCGATAGCAGGGATCGGCCTCTCTACGGGTCTGGGAGTTCCGGCCGGGCCCGCCTGTCACCCGCTGTGACCTGGCCCGGCGCCTGATTCGCCGTCCGGCCCACCCGCGCATGCACAGCGCGGGTGCACCTGCGCGCCCGCCCGCGCACGCGTGGGGCCCGCCAGGCCCAGAACCCCTACAGAGCCGCCACCCGGGGCCCTGGTCGACCCGACAGCCGGCCGGGGCCCAACGGGTCCACCCAACCCGCCACGGCCCGCCAAGTACCTACCGTGGCAAGAAGACTGGAGATGCCCATCCGAACACCCTTCGTCCATCCGCCATGCGGTCGGCAGTGGACCGGCCAGCGCGCCGAGCACTGCCCGGCCTGTCACGAGACCTTCGCCAGCACCTGAGCAGGCGACGCCCACCGAACCGGCCCGCACAACGCCCGGAGGTGCCTCCCACCGGCCACGGCCGGACTCTGGCAGGACGCCCGGGGCCTCTGGCACCGGAAGCCCTACCCGGATCTCTGAGCGCGCCCGTGCCCCCGTTCCGCCCCTCGCTGGGCAGGACGGGGGCCCTTCGTTGTTTCGGGCGTGCGCCTCCGTGCCTGACGCATGATCAACTTGCATGCTGCCTTGACGACATCGCCGCTTTGAGTGATGGTCGTGCACATCCATGCAACCGGCACAGCACGGAGGGCACGATGGCACTAGAGTTCATCGGGATCGACCCCGAGACGCAGCAGCAGGGATCACCGACTGTCTGGGTGGACGCAGAGCAGAAGGAACTCGTGTTCCTGGGCTGGAAGGCGTCTCCGGCCTTGAAGGAACAGTGTGAACAGAATACGGCACCCGGGCACGCTACCGAAATCCCTGAGAACGAGGACGTGATCAGGTTCCCCGCGCGAATGATTCCTGTTCTGAGGGAGGCGTGCGATGCCGCAGAGCGAGCCGGACTTCTTTGAGCTTCTGAAAGAGGCCAGGCACTCCGCAGTTCATCTAGAAATGCGTGATGCATACGGCGTCGGCGACGAGTCCGAGGACTTCGACCGCTGGGTGACCTCCGGAAAGCGGGATTCTGATCCCACGTCGCCGTACTGGGCTCCCTGGGTATCCGTCATTTCTGAGACGGTAGCCCGGGGCGTCAAGGTTCGCCGCGCTCGTATTGTTTCGGAGCCGGTTACGGATTACATCCGGTGGGAGCACGCCGGCACGGTCGTGAACATTGCGGCGGGCGAGGAGATTCGATGGCTTCCCCGTCGGCTGGCGTCCGGGATCGCGCTCCCCGGAAACGACTTCTGGCTCTTTGACGAGAAAATCGTTCTGTTCAACCACTTCACTGGAAACGGTGATTGGGCGGGACAGGAGCTGAGCGCTGTCCCGGACGTTGCCCAGCTGTGCGCGTCTGCCTTTACGGCGGTATGGGATTTGGGAATCCCGCACGACGAGTACAAAGTCTGACCCATCAAACATATCGGATAGCTAGCTCATGCCTTCATCTCCATCATCTAGTGCTCAAGACGCCCGTGAAGCCGTGGCGGCCCGACTGCGGGAACTGCTCCTAGATGCAGGGTTGACGGGGCGGGAGCTGGCTATCCGCTGTGGGTGGCATCCCTCGAAGTCCTCTCGGATTATGAACGGGAAGACCCCACCCTCCGATGCTGACATACGTTCCTGGTGTGAAGCGTGCGGAGCTGCCGGGCAGGCGGATGACCTTATTGCGGCAAATCGCACTGCGGACTCTATGTACGTTCAGTGGAAAAAGTTGCAGCGCAATGGAATGCGCCGCGCGCAAGAAGAGGTCGTTCCCCTTTGGGAGCGCACGCGCCAATTCCGCGTTTACGCTTCCAATGTTGTGCCGGGAATGCTTCAAACGCCGGGATACGCCACTGCCCTGATGGCCTCCATCACTGAATTTCAGGGCACGCCGGATGATGTGGCGGAGGCCGTGGAGGCCCGCATGGCTAGGGCTCATGTGATCCGCGAAGGAAATCACCGATTCGCATTGTTGATGGAAGAAACCGTCCTGCGCTATCGAATTGGTGATTCCGAGGCTATGGCGGCCCAGCTGGGATATCTCCTCGCAGTGATGGCGCTTCCTCGGGTCAGTCTCGGGATTATTCCGTTTACGGCACCGCGCCGAATTTGGCCGCTGGAAGCGTTCTACATTTTCGATGATCAGCACGTCGCCGTGGAACTGCTCACGGCAGGAGTCAATGTCAAGACTCCCAGCGAGATTGCAGAGTACGGGCGCGCGTTCGAGAGGCTGGCAGAGCTGGCAGTCCACGGGTCCCAGGCAAGGGCGTTGATCACGTCGGCGATTGAGGCACTGGGGTGAATCCGTGCAATCTCATGCAACTTTGTAGAGTCCAACTCGCCTAGGTCCCTAGCGTGTTGCTCATCGGTTCTGAGCAGTCCGAGGGAGTGGCCCCATGGCGGTGAGCACCAACACTCGCAAGACCAAGACCCGCGCCGAGTACCGGGCCGAGCAGCGCCAGCGCGCTCCCGTCGGCGATGCGCTGGCCGACTACGACCCGGCGTACGCCGCCAAGGCCATGGGGCGAGGCATCCCCAAGGACTGGCCGTTCTGCACCTGCGGTGCCGATGTGTGCCCCGACAAGGGGGCCGCATGACGCTGCCCACGGCTTCCGCCCCGGCTGTCAGTGCGCCGGAGAACCCCTGTCTTGAATGCGCCTACTTCGACGGGGTCGAAGCGCAGTACCCGGCCGACACGAACCCCACCATTGCGCGGCACCTGGTCAGGTGGCGGCAGCGGCACGCCGACGACGGCGAGTGCACGAACCCGGAGGCGGACCCGGATGAGTGACCGCCAGGACGACCGCCAGGCGGCCGTACAGCCCCCCTCCGGGGACGTTGAACCCGTGGACCCCTTCGAGTGGCTGAGGACCCACCCGTGGCCCCGTAGGCGGCCCGCCGGGCCCCGGCCCGTTCTCAGCCCGGAGGAGCACACCGAGGTGACCCTGTCGCCGGAGGACCGGCAGCGCCGGGCGGTGCTGCTGGCCCGGGTGCGTGAGGCGAACCACCCGAGGCGCTGACGCGCCCAACAGAACTCCCGTCCCGGCCACCTGGGGAAGGAATGGCCGGGACGGGTCGCAAAACCCGGCAGGCAAAAGCCAGTTGGGTCAAACGGCACGGAGGTACTGAGATGGGTAAGCGCGGCGGCGGCACGGGCGCCGGTGACGGCGGCAAGCAGCAGGACGACAGCAACAAGGGCTCCGGGCACGGCGGCGGCGGGTCCGACGAGGGCGGCAACACCTCGGACGGCCAGAGCCCGGCGGGCGGCAAGTGACCGGCGAGACGCTCAAGGAGGCGGGTCCCCAGGGGCTCGCCTCCGTGCTGGTGGCCAGCGGCGCGCTTTCCTCGGACTGGCTCCCGTCTTTCAAGGCCGTGCCCCGCGAGCTGTTCGTCCCGGATCGCATCTGGCCGGGCATCGCGGACGGCACGAAACAGAACCCCGTCGTGTACCGGTCGCAGGATCCCGAGGCGTGGCGAAGGGCGGTCTACTCGGACATCCCGCTGACCACGCAGTGGGACGACGGAGAACATGAGGGCGACGGGCTGGGCACGACCCCGAGTTCATCCAACTCCATGCCCACGATGGTGTTTTCGATGCTCCGAGACCTCGACGTGCGCCCCGGTGACACGGTGCTGGAGGTCGGGACCGGGACGGGTTGGAACGCCGGCCTGCTGGCTCACCGCCAGGGCGACGCCAACGTGGTGACCGTCGAGTACGACCCGAACGTTTCCCGTGGCGCTCGGTCGAACCTGGACCGGGCCGGACTTGAGCCGACCGTGATCGAGGGAGACGGGCGGTCGGGGTGGGCCAAGGGCGCTCCCTACAGCCGGATCATCGCCACGTGCTCCCTGCTGGAGATCCCTGCGGCTTGGCTGGAGCAGACGGCCCCCAGCGGGATCATCGTCGCCCCGTTCGGCACCGAGTACGGCGGAGAGCAGATCGTCCGGCTGACCGTGAACGACGACGGGACCAGCGCGCACGGCACGTTCACCCGAAGCTCGGCGTTCATGCGGCTGCGCCAGCAGCGCACCGACCGGCCGCCCTTCGAGGACTACCTACGTGGCCGGGAATGGCCTGCCGACGCCGCGAGAAGCACCACCACGCTAGCCCCTCCGGACACAGGTGGGTGGTTCGAGCAGTTCGTCATCGGGGCGGCCGTGCCCGGGACGTTCTGGCGGGCGGAGCGCTACGACAACGGCGCGTACACGCTGTGGCTCTACAGCCGGGACACCCGGTCGTGGGCCTCCGCCGACTACGAGCGGGACCGCACGGAGTACGAGGTGTACCAGTCCGGCCCCCGCAACCTCTGGGACGAGGTGGAGGCCGCCTGGCGCTGGTGGGACGACCAGGGCCGTCCCGACTTCGACCGCTTCGGACTCACCGTGACCCCGAACGGCCACACGGTGTGGCTGGACCATTCGAAGAACCCGGTTCCCGTCCGAGGCTGACCCAGACCGGCCCGGCCGTCACCACGTCCCCCACGGGCGGGCGGGCCCCGACATGCCGAACCCCCGGGGCCTCGATTTGAGGGGGTCCCGGGGGCACGACAACTTCTGCGCGTTCCCGTCCGCTGGGCTACGACTAGGCCGTAACCTCAGCGGAGGCGCGCCCGAGCGAGTCAGACGCGCTCACGTGCGCAGTTGCGTAGTTACTCAACTCAGGATCACCTCCTTTCAGTGTGCCGCCACTCTAGGCAGCGCCCCGGAGGGAGGGCAACGGATTTATCGCGGCCGGATCAGGCCGCCTGCACCTTGTCCTTGAACAGCGCGTAGTCGATCACCTGGTCGGCCGGCGGGGCCTGGACGGTCAGCGCCTTGTCGATGTCGGTGAAGTCCATCTGGCCGCCGCCCTTGCCGCTCTTCTCGATCCGCAGCGGGTACGGCTTGCCCTCGGTGGCGACGTGCAGGGTGACCTCGCCGCCGGAGCTGTTCTGCGACTTGACGCTGAAGGTCTTCGCGCCGTTGACGGTGCCGGCCGAGCCCTTGGTGATGTTGGTGGCCTTGCTGTCGTCGCCGGCGCCGAAGGTCTTGGTGAGCTCCTTCAGGTTGCAGGCGGTGGTGAGCTCCTTCATGTCCGGGTCGTCCTGCGCGCCGCCGATCCAGCGGCCCTTGAGGAGCTCGACGGCCTGGGGGTTCTTCCCCTCGGTGGCGCTGTTCAGGAACGCGGCGTCGGGCTTCAGGTAGACCTGCTTGCCGTCGCCGAGGAGCTCGAACTTGCCCGTCCCCGGCAGGCTCAGGGTGCCCTTGCACTGGCCCTTGGTGTCCACCGCGAGGTCGACGGAGACCTGGTCGGCGTCCTTGTTGACGGTGCCCACGACCTTGACCGAGGTGGCGCCGGCCAGGGCGTCCTTGGCCTGCTTCTGGATCTCCTCGGCGGTGAGCTTCTCGGTGTCCAGCCCCGGCGCGGCGGCGGTCTTTCCGGCAGCGGCCTTGTCGGTGGCGACGGGCTTGTCGTTGTCGCCGCAGGCGGTCGCCCCGGCCACGAGCAGCAGGCCGATCGCGGTGGTGCTGGCAAGGCGCTTCGACAGCATGAGTGTGTCCTAACTCGGTGCGACGGTCCGCATCCAAAGGAGTTGTCTTTGCACTCAGTATGATCGTCGGCCCCAACAGGTCGATCTTGTCCCGGGGTGCTGTTACCGCCCCGTGGCAGGACCGTGGCCCGGAGCGGACGCCCGCCGTCCGGACCGGACGCCCGCGCTCCGGAGCGCACGTGCCCCGGGGAACGACGAAGGCCCGGAGGACGAGTCCTCCGGGCCT
>NZ_JAIY01000004.1:957819-958264 GCF_000710405.2 Kitasatospora sp. MBT66
AACACAACAATACGGGGAGATCGCCCGGATGGGAAATCCGTTCCTCACGGGCCTCCGGCCGGCCCCCCGAGCCACCCTGCGAGCCGCGCGGCGAACCGCAGTCCGAGGCGGGTGGCGGTCCGCACGCCGGTCCGGGCCCGCGGCGCCGCAGGCCCGTCCCGTCCCGGGTGCCGGGCGGCCCGTGACCGGGCCCAGGCGGAGAAGCAGACCAGCGCCGCGAAGCAGGGCACCATCAGCACCGCGTAGACCAGCAGGAAGCCGTGGGTGCCGAGGTCGGCGGCGGCGTTCCAGGTCCCGTGCAGGGCCATCGACAGGACCAGCCCGGTCGGCGCCGCCAGCCGGGCCAGCCGGCGGCGCCCGGTGGTGAGGCTGACCGCCAGGCCGAGCCCGGTCAGCGCGGTGAACAGCGGATGGGCGAACGGCGAGAGCAGGCCGCGCAGCACGA
>NZ_JAIY01000004.1:958790-964265 GCF_000710405.2 Kitasatospora sp. MBT66
CGCCTCGCCGAGGCTGCCCTGGTGGGTGCTCAGATAGGTGCTGGTCCAGCCGTTGGCGAGGATGGCCACGGTGGTGGCGGCGCAGGCGCCCCAGCCGAGGCAGAACACGGTGTGCCGCAGCGGCACCCGGGCGGTCTGGTTGAGCCAGGCGAGCCCGCCGAGCACGAAGGGCAGCGGGACCATCGCCAGCCCGAGGCCGACCAGCAGTCCGGCGGTGCCGGTCTGGCGGCGGACCAGGTGGAGGATCAGCACCCCGCAGCCGGCCAGGGTCAGTACGGCCGTCGCGGTCACCGCGGAGAAGGCGGCCGGGCGCAGCGCGCGGCGGCCGCCGGGGGCCGGGCCGGGCGCGGTGGGGCCGTCCCGGTGCGTGCCGGGGTCCTGGGGGTCGGCGCGGCCCGGCCGGGGCACGAACCGCTGGGCCCGGCGCCTCCGCGGCCCCGGGATGGTCCGGGTGTCGGCGGTGGGCGTGGGCATCTCTCGGTCGTCGGCGGCCCGCACGGTGATGTGGTACCCATCGCCGGACGGGGTGCTCACCCGGCACAGGGTAGGCCAAGCCGCCGGGCGGCCGGGCGGAGTCGGGGGGAACCGTCCGCCCCGGACGCGCCCGTCGACGGGGCCGGGGGCCGTGCCGGCGCGCCGGGTCGAACGCCCGGCGCGGGGTCAGCGGCGGCGGAACAGCAGGTCGTGCACCACGTGGCCCTTGGCGATGCCGGCCCGTTCGAACTTGGTCACCGGGCGCCAGTCCGGTCGCGGCGCGTAACCGGGGACGGAGCCGTCCGGGTGGTCCGCCGGTTCGGTCCAGCCGGTGCCGTCACCCTCGGGGTGGAGGTTCTCCAGCTCCGGGGAGGCGGACAGCACGGCGAGCATCTGCTCGGCATAGGGCTCCCAGTCGGTGGCGCAGTGCACCAGCGCGCCGGGCGCCAGCCGGGGGAGGACCAGCTCCAGGAAGGACGGCTGGACCAGCCGCCGCTTGTGGTGCTTGGGCTTGGGCCACGGGTCGGCGAAGTAGACCCGCAGACCGGCCAGCGAGGCGTCCTGGAGCATGTCGCGCAGCAGGATCACGGCGTCCCCGGCGGCGGGGCGGACGTTGGTGCTGCCGTCGCGCTCCAGCATGCCGAGCAGGTTGCCGTGGCCGGGGGTGTGGACGTCGGCGGCCAGGATGCCCATGGCCGGGTCGGCGGCGGCCATCGCGGCGGTGGTCTCGCCCATGCCGAAGCCGATCTCCAGGGTGACCGGCAGGCCGTCGAAGAGCGCGGGCAGGTCGAGCGGGGTGCCGTCGATCGCGATGCCGTAGGTCTCCCAGCTCCGGTCCAGCGCGCCCGCCTGGGCGTTGGTCATCCGGCCCCGGCGCGGCTGGAAGCTGCGGATGCGCCGCTCGCTGTGCTGGGCCTCGGTGGCCTTGTGCGGGTACATCGGCGCCGGGTAGGCGGCGGGGGCCGCGGAGAGCCGGGCGGAGGGCGAGGGCTGGGGGATCGGGGCGGTGGCAGTCACAATCAACCGAGTCTACGGGGCCGTCGGGCGGGGGCCGAGGGGGCTGTGACGGGCCCCACGTCCGCCCCCATGTCCGCCCCCATGTCCGCCCCCGCGTCCGCCGCCATGTCCGTCGCCGCGGCCGGCCCGGGCCGGTCCTCGCGGTCCGCCCTCACCTGCCGCCCGCGTCCAGTGCGGCGAGCGCCCGGCGGGCCACCTCCCGGCCGATCGGCAGCGAGGCCGTGGCCGCCGGGGAGGGCGCGTTCAGCACGTGCACCAGGCGGCGGGCGGAGCGCGGGTCGTCGGGGTCGAAGCCGGCGAAGGCGAAGTCGTCCAGCAGCGAGCCGTCCCTGGCGACCGCCTGGGCGCGGACCCCGGCGGTGGCCCGGACCAGGTCGGCCGGGACGACGGCGGGCAGCAGCCGCTGGACGGCCGAGGTGAAGGCCCGCTTGGACAGCGAGCGGTGCAGTTCGCCCACCTCGTAGCGCCAGTGCCGGCGGGCGATCCGCCAGGTGCCGGGGAAGGCCGCGGTGCCGGCCAGGTCGCGGGGTCGGACGGTGCGCCAGTCGTAGCCCTCGCGGGCCAGCGCGGGCACCGCGTTCGGGCCGACGTGCACGTCGCCGTGCACGCCCCGGGTCAGGTGGACGCCCAGGAACGGGAACGCCGGGTCGGGCACGGGGTAGACCAGTCCGCGGACCAGCTCCCGGCGCTCCTTGACGAGTTCGTAGTACTCGCCGCGGAAGGGGACGATCCGCAGGCCGGGGTCGTCGCCCGCCAGCCGGGCGATCCGGTCGCTGTGCAGGCCCGCGCAGTTCACCAGGACCTGGCAGCGGAGCTCCCCGGCCGAGGTCTGCACGGTGACGCCGTCGGCCCGGCGGGCGATCGCGCGCAGCTCGGTGCCGGTGCGGATCTCGGCCCCGGCCTCGCGGGCGAGGCGAGCGTAGGCGGCGGCGACGGCGGGGAAGTCGCAGATGCCGGTGCTGCCGATGTGCAGGCCGGCGACGCCGGTGACCTGCGGCTCGTACTCGGCGATGCCCCGGCGGTCGAGTTCGGTGACCGGGATGCCGTTGGCCCGGCCGCGTTCGGCCAGCGCGCGCAGCCGGTCGAGTTCGGCGGGCCCGGTGGCGACGATCAGCTTGCCGGTGACCTCGTGCGGGATGCCGTGGGCGCGGCAGAACTCCACCATCTCGGCGGCGCCGGCCACCGCGTACCGGGCCTTGAGCGAGCCCGGCCGGTAGTAGACGCCGCTGTGGATCACCCCGCTGTTGCGGCCGGTCTGGTGGGCGGCCAGGCCGGGTTCCTTCTCCAGCACGGTGAGCCGGAGTCCGGGGCGGGCCCCGACCAGCGCGTGGGCCGTGGCCAGCCCGACGATCCCGCCCCCCACCACCAGCACGTCGACGTCGTACCGCACGGCCCGCTCCTCGCCTTGTCCGACCGCCCCCGTCCGTCCGCGATGCTGCCACGACGGCGGGGGCCGGTCGAGGGGGCCCGGGGGCGTTTCGGCCGGGCCCGCGCGGCACCCGTGCGGGCTCCGGCGGCGCCGCAGTCGGTCAGGCCGGGGCGACGATCACCGCGCGGGCGCGTTCGGTCAGGTCGCGGACCCGGCGCTCGCCCTGGAAGGGCTCCAGCCGGCGCAGCATCTCCACCACGTACTCGCGGCTGCGCTGGGAGGAGATCCGCCCGGCCACGTCGACGGCGCGCTCGCCGGCCGCGACCGCCGCGTCCAGGTTGCCCGCCTCGGCCTCGGCCATCGCGGAGACCACCAGCCGCAGGCCGTGCGAGCGCACGAACCCCTCGGTGGGGCGGGCCAGCGCCTCCCGGGTGAACTGCCGGACCTTGGACGGAACTCCGAGGTCGCGGAAGCACTCGGCGGCGTCGGCGGCGAGCCGGTCGTAGGCGTAGAAGTCGATCCACGCCGGATCGGGATCCCCGGCGCGCGCCCGTTCGAGCGCGCTCTCCGCTGCCCCGAGCGCCGTCGCGCACGCCGCCGCGTTCCGGGCCTTGGCCTGGGCCCGGGCCTCGACCAGGTGGAAGAAGCTCATCGTCCGGGCGGTGGCCAGGCCCCGGTTGCGCTCCAGCGCGGCCTGGGCGAGGTCCACGGCCTCCTCGGCGAAGCCCCGGTAGCCGGCCTGCAGGCTCATCGAGGCCAGCACGTAGCCCCCGAGCGGGACGTCGGCGGCGGCCCGGGCGAGCCGCAGGGCCTGGATGTAGTAGCGCTGGGCGGCCTCGTGCTGGCCGGTGTCGAAGGCCATCCACCCGGCCAGCCGGGTGAGTTCGGCCGTCGCGCCGAACAGCGCCCGGCCCACCGCGTCGCTGTACGAGGCCAGCAGCAGCGGCGCCGCCTCGACCCGCAGGCATTCCGGCACCATCGACGAACGCCAGTCCCCGCCGCCGTACTTGGAGTCCCAGCGGCGGGCCTCCTGGGCGGCCTCGCGGAGTTTGGCGGCGTCCGAGTGGCCGACCCGGTACGAGCCCGACTCGGCCGGGGCGCGGGGCAGTTCACGCGCCACCGAGCCGTCGGCGGGGTTGATCAGCCAGCGCGAGACCGGGGTCGCGTAGGCGGCGACCGAGAAGGTGCCGGCCAGGCTGTCGCTCCAGCGGCCGCCGCCGGGGCCGCGGCGCAGGTCGAGGTCGACCCGCCAGAGGTCGGTGGCGGACCGGACCGCGTCGGGGACCTCGCGCGGGAAGGCCAGGCCGAGTTCGGGCGCCGGGTCGGTGTCGCCGAGGCCGATCTCCTCCAGCGGCACGGGCCGGCCGAGCTTGCCGCCGATCGCGGTGGCGATCAGGTGCGGCACGGGGCCCTGCGGCACCATGCCCTTGCTGACCCAGCGCGCCACCGAGGTCTTGTCGTAGCGGAGCGTCAACCCGCGCTGGGCGCCGAGGTCGTTGACCCGGCGGGCCAGACCCGCGTTGCTGATCTGCGCCAGGGTCAGGAGCGTGCCGAGCCGTTCGTTCGGTCCTCGTGGGCTGACGGTCATGGTGGCGGCGGCACCTCCTGCGGCCTTGTGCGCGGGGCCCGGGCGGCACCGGGCCGAAGCTGCTGTACCTAGAGTAGTCGGACGCGTTCCGAGGGTTAAGAGGCCGCATTCCGGATGGCGGGATCGCGCGCCCGGCGGCGGGCGGCGGGCGGGTCGCGAAGTTGGTCAGGACCGCCGGGATCCGGCCGCCCGGCGGTCTCCCGGCGGTGCGCCGGAGTCCCGTGCTCCGGTCCCGTGTCGATGTGCGCCCGGCCGTGCCCCCTGGCCCGACCGGCTGGTCGGCGATTCGCTGGTGGTCGTGGGTCGGCCCGCCGTCGAGGACCCGGCGGGCCGGGGGAAGCCGCCGCCTTCATCCCCGCGGGCGGCGGCGACGTCCGGGAGGGCATGCGGATGCCCTCCCGGGCCGAGCGACGCCTTTCGGCCATCTCGCGATGGCCATGACAGGGCGACCCACGGGGCGGTCCGGGCCGGGGAGGGGAAGGCCCGGGCCGCTCCGGTGGAACACCTCGTCCGGGTGTTCGAAACCCCGCGCCGTCACCGCCGTCCGCCCGGCGCGGTCCCGGGGGGACCGGCCCTACGGCAACAGCCCCCCGCGCGTACCGGAAACGACAACTCCGGTCACCGGAAGCACAACCGGTGGCACGATGTCCTCTGACGGCGCGCCGGACGCGGGCCGCGGATCCGGACCCGCCGAGCGGTGCAGGTCCTCGTCCGGTGGAGGCGCGATGCGGTGGCTGACGGGCTGGTGCACGGGCGTGCCCCGGCCGGGCGCACCGGCGCACGAGCCGCCCGGCGCCGTGGCCCCGATCGCCGCGCGCACCCTGTGGACCGGTCCCGACCCGCTCTGGGCGGTCGGCGACTGGCGGCCCGAGGAGATCCGGCTGGCCACCCTGCGGCCCGGGGCCGCCGCCGTGGTCACCACCGGACCCACCGCGCCCGACCCTTTCGAGGCGAACCCCGCCACCCTGCGGCTCGCCGTGCTCGGCCACTGCGGCGCCACCGACGCCGAACTCGCCGCCGGCCTGGC
>NZ_JAIY01000004.1:965377-965772 GCF_000710405.2 Kitasatospora sp. MBT66
GTTCGGGGCGGGCGGCACCGACCACCTGACCGGCCACGGCGCCCGGCAGGTCCTGGACGGGCACCCGGCCCGGCTGGCCGACCTGGTCCGGGCCGGCCGCTCCCGCGAGCTCCTCTCCCCGGTGGCCGCGCTGGCGGGCGTCGACCGGGCGGCCGCCGGCGTCCTGACCGGCGCGCTGCGGACCCCGCTCACCGTGCTGCGCGCCGCCCACCGGCTGGCCCGGATCCGCTACCCGGACGCGCTCGACGACGCGGCCGTGCGGCTGACCCTCCGCCGGACGCCCGACGGCGCCGGCACGGCCGGAGCGCGCTCGGCGGACGACCTCGCCTGGGTGGTCCCCGGCCCCGCCGCCCGCTGGCTGTCCGACGAGGCGCTCTCCGCGGTCGCGCTGCGGC
>NZ_JAIY01000004.1:966248-966851 GCF_000710405.2 Kitasatospora sp. MBT66
GCGTCCGCGCCCGCCGCCACGGCGCCTGCTGGACCGGCCTCCCGCACCCCGTCCACCCCGCGCTGTCCCCGCCCCGGCTCTCCTGACCCCGGCCCGCCCCGCCCGCGCGCCCGACCGCGTGCCCGCCCGGCCCCGCTCCCGGCGCTCCCATCGGCTCCCGGCGCGGCTCGGGCACGGGGCGGCGCCGGGCGGCGATCATGGCGAGCGTCCCGTCCCTGCCCCCTTCCCCTTCCCCCGCCCGGAGGCCGTGGTGACCAGTGCCGGTCCCGACCCGTCCGTCCCCGTCGTGCTCTCGGTGCTCGGGCGGCTCCCGACCAACCGTCCGCCCGGGGTGCTCGCGGCCTGCGACGGGTCGGACGGCTCGCTCTGGGCACTGGATCGGGCGATGACCGAGGCCGAGGCCCACGACCTGCCGCTGTACGTGCTCGCCGTCGTCAACCCGGCACCCACCGGCTACCCGCCGGGGATGGCCGAGCTGGTCCAGGAGAGCGTGGAGACCCTGGTCGAGTCGATGGCTGACGGCCTGCGCCGTGCGGTGGTCGCCGTGCAGCGGGCCCGGGCCCGGCCCTGCACCGCCGAGATGTCCCTGCACGTGGTGCTCGG
>NZ_JAIY01000004.1:967006-968635 GCF_000710405.2 Kitasatospora sp. MBT66
GGTCGTCCCCGCCCCTCCGGAGGCCTGAGCCCCTTCGGAGGTCTGAGCCCCTTCGGAGGTCTGAGCCCGTCCGGAGCGGCGGGGACACGCCGGGAATGTCCCGAGATGGTTCATCGTTCATCCATCTCGGACCCGTCCCCACCCCCCTCTGGAGCCCCCGTCATGAAGGTCGAGATCTACTCCGACATCGCCTGCCCCTGGTGCTACATCGGCAAGCGCCGCTTCGAGCAGGCGCTCGAGGGCTTCGCGGGCAAGGAGAACGTCGAGGTGGTCTACCGGCCGTACCAGCTGGTGCCGGACGCCCCGGCCACGGCGAGCCCGCACCGGGAGTGGCTGGCCGAGCGCTACGGGCCGCAGTCCGTCGCGATGGACGCCCGGGTCGCCGAGCTGGGCCGGGCCGAGGGCATCGGCTACGACTTCGACGCCGCCCTGCACGCCAACACCTTCCTCGGCCACCGGCTGCTGCACCTCGCGGAGACCGAGTACGGCGCGGCCGCCCAGGGCCGGCTGAAGGAGGCCCTGCTCAAGGCGCACTTCAGCGACGGCGTGGACGTCGGCGACCGCACCGCGCTCACCGAGGTCGCCGTCGGCGCGGGCCTGGACCGCGACCGGGTGACGGCCTACCTGGCCGGCGAGGAGGGTGCCGCCGAGGTGCGCGCCCAGCTGGCCGAGGCCCGCGAGATCGGCATCACCGCCGTGCCGACCTTCGTCTTCGAGGGCAAGTGGGCCGTCCAGGGCGGCCAGGAGGCCGAGACCTTCCGCCAGGTGCTGGAGCAGGTCGCCACCGAGATCGGCGAGCGCCGCCCGGCCCCGGTGCAGGTCGCCCCGGCCGGCGAGGCGTGCGCGGACGGCTCCTGCGCGGTCTGACCCCGCGGTTCCGCCCGCACCGGGGCCCGCTTCAGACGCACCTGAAGCGGGCCTCGGCCCAGTCGGCGACGTTCAGCGCCGACCAGATGCCGTTCGCCGGCACCACCACCAGCCGGATCGAGGTCTGCCCGGCGAGCGGCACATGCACCGGCACCGCCGGGTCGCCCGCCCGCAGCGTGCGCGAGCTCCACAGCGTCCGGCCGTCGCCGCCCTGCACCGAGAAGACCACCCCGCCGACGGCGAGGGTCAGGTCGTCCATCCCGGCCACCGCGTCGAAGGACGTGCAGCTCCGGTTGAGGTCGACCACGGTGGCCGCGGGCGCGTGCACGCTGATGCCGTGCCGGTGCTCGGCGCCGGCCACCGAGACGCTCTCCCGCTGCCAGAACCAGTCGCTGCCGTTCTCCCGGATGCTCGGCCGCGGCGGCGGCACCCGGTTGTGCGAGGACCTGACCACCGGGAGGTCGTCGGCCCAGAAGTCGGTCGGCGCCGGCGGGGTCGGGACGGTCGTGGGCGGCGGGGTCGGCAGGCTCGGCGTCACGGTGGGCGTCGGCAGCACCACCTCGGGCACGGGCGGCGGCGGCACCTCGGGCGTCGGCACCGGCGGCGGGGTCGGCAGCGGCACGGCCGGGACGGTCGCGACCGGGGTCGGGGTGGGCGTCGGGGTCGGTGTGGGCTTCGGGGGCGAGGGGGTCGGCGAAGGGGCCGCCGTGGTCGCCGGAGGGCTGCTCGGCGCCGACGGCACCGGCCTGGGCGCGGCGGCGG
>NZ_JAIY01000004.1:969024-975324 GCF_000710405.2 Kitasatospora sp. MBT66
CGCCCGCGGTGGCGGCCGCGGTCCCGGCGGCCGCGCCGCCCACCGCCGCCACTCCGCCGACGGCGGCCGCGGCGGCGCCGAAGCCGCCCGCGCCGATCCAGACCAGCACCCCGCCGGGCAGCAGCGCGCGCAGTCCGTGGTTGATCTCGGACAGCTCCAGGCACGCGGCCGTGCACCGGTCGCACTCCTTGAGGTGCCGGCCGACCTCCGCCGAGGCGCGCTTGCGCAGCGAGCCGCGCGCGTACGCGCCGAGCCGGTTGGCGTACGCCTCGCAGTCCCGGTCCTGGCTGCCCGAGACATGCGCCTGCAGGAAGCCGGCGGCGAGCCGGTCGCGGGCCCGGTGGGCCTGGACGGCGGTCGCGTTGGCGGTCTTGCCGAGCATCACCGCGACGGTCTTGGGGGACTCCCGCTCGACCTCGGTGTGCCAGAGCACTACCCGGTCGTCCTCGGGGAGTTCGGCGTAGGCCTGCATCACCATGCGCTGGTCGGCCAGCGCCATCGCCCAGGCGTCGGCGCCCGGATCGGCCAGATCGAGGTCCACCACGGCGGCCGAGGTCTGCGCGAACACGCTGAAGTCGTCCACGAGTTGCTCGCGCCGCTCGCTGCGGGTCCAGGCCGCCGCGACGTTCCGGACCGCGGTCAGCAGATAGGCGCGGACGGCGAACTCGGGCCCCTTGCCCGCCCGCAGCGCCTGCAGGGTGCGGGCGAACACCTCGCCCGCCAGGTCCTCGGCGGTGAAGCTGTCCCGGCAGCAGGTCCGGGCGTAGCGGCGCACCGAGTCCACGTGCCGACGGTAGATCTCCTCGTACGCGGTGTCGTCGCCGGCCCGCACGAGCGCGGTCAACTCCGCGTCCGAGGGAGGTCGTTCGCCGTCGACGGGATCGGCCGGCGCGGGCACGGTGGGGCGCACCGGGGCCCCGGTGCCGACGAAGGCCTCCGGGATGACGCCGCCGCGCCCGGCGGCGGCCTGCCCGGGGACCCGGCCCTGGGGGAGCGCCGCGGCGGAGGCGGAGAGGGTCTCGCGGCCCGGCATCCCGGCCTGGTCCGGCACCTGGCCGGTCGGCACCGGCCCGGGGGCAGCCCCCGACCCGCCGCCGGGTGCCCCCGGGCCGGCGGCCGGACCGTCAGGACCCCGGTCGGGCCCGCCCCCGGCGGAACGCCCGAAGTCGAGGCCGTAGCCGTAGTCGTTCTGTTCCTCGGCGCTCACAACGGACCCCAGACTCCACGACAGCCCCCGTAGTGTGGCAGGGCGCGCGGGAGTGCGTGGGCGCACGATTCTCCGCCGCACGGCGCCGAGGGCGCGCGAACGGCGCGCATCGGGACATTGGCTCCAACCACGGGCAAAGGATGGCATAGCGCAGAGTTGGGCGGTAGCCGGACCGGCCGTGACCCACTCTTCCGTGGGGCCGTCGCGGATGTGTTCGCCCCGCGCCCGGCGCCCCGGGGCGGCGCCGCCCGCCCCGGGCGAACGGCCCGCGGCCGTCCGCCCCGCTCACCAACCTCCTTGCCCGCGCCGGACACTGGGTCCCGGTGCGGTCCGGCTCAGCGGGCCCGCAGGCCGTCGAGCAGGATCTGGAGCAGCCGGTCGGAGGGTCCTTCGGCGGATTGACCGTCCGTCTGCGGACCACTCGTCGGCTGCGGGGCGTCCCCGGAGCCCGCGGGCACCGCACCGGGCACCGCGCCCGCCGCCGCACCCACCACGACCGGGCCGACCGGCGGCCCGCCGCGCCAGGCGTGCACCGGTACCGACGCCGTCAGCACCAGCACCACGTCCGCGACGGTCACCCCGGGCCGCAGCTCGCCAGCCGCACCCGCGCGGGCCACCAGGGCCGCGAGCAGTTGCAGCAGCAGCCGCGGGTCCGCGTCCGCCACCAGCACCGCCGTCTCGCCCTCGGTCGCCGCGCCGACGCCGACACCGGCGGCCCCGAGGGGCCCTCCGGCCGCCTCGCCGGACACCTGACCCGGCAGCGCACCGCCGAGCGGACCGGGCGCCGAACCGTACGCCGCACCGGACAGGCCGGCCACCGTCGGCTCGAACCGCGCGGAGCCGAACGCGCTGCCCGACCCGACCGGGTCCGGCGAACGCTGCTCGGGCACCCGCCCCAGCTCCTCGGCGTACCGGAACGCCTCCGGCGGCAGCAGCCGCCCGGCCCCGGTGGACACCGCGCGCGCCAGGTAGCCGGCCAGCGCCTCCCAGGCACCCGCGCCGCCGTACAGCGAGTCGCGGGCCTGGGCGGTCAGCCAGGCGACCTCCTCGGCCGCGATCCGCTGGACCAGCACCTCCTTGCTCGGGAAGCGCCGGTACACCGTGCCCACGCCGACCCCGGCCCGCCGCGCCACCTCCTCCATCGGTGCGCCGTAGCCGAACTCGCCGAACACCTCACGGGCGGCGCGCAGCACGCTCTCGAGGTTCCGCCGCGCGTCGACCCGCAGCCGGGTGCCCGGGGACTGCCCGCCGCCCTGCGCCGCCTCGCCGCCCCGGTACGGGACGGCCGCGTACGCCGCCCCCGGTGGACCGGCGGCCTCGGCCGGGCCGCGTTGCTCCGGCACCACGCCCTGGCCGGGGTGTGCCGCACCCGATCGCCCCAACAGTCGCTCCTGTTCCATCATCCCAACTCTCCCCCGCAGGCGTCCGGTTCCGGACCCTGTCGTCGCCCGCCCCTGCACCCCCCGGTGCAGCTACGCCTGAAAGAAATGACCGATGACCCATCGCTCGTGCCGTTGGTGCCGCCCGGGTGCCGCCCGGCCGCGGATGCGGCCGCGCGAAGGTCCACCCGGACCCCGCTCCGGAGGGCGCCGCCGGGCCGATCGCTGCGATCGGGCCGGCGCGTCGGCGCCCGTTCGGGGCCCTGTCCGGGAACTACCCTTCCCCGGATCACGGTCCCGCAGTCGGGTTCTCCCGCCAACACTAGAACTGGCCGTAATGACCGATCCACGGTGCGTCGCCACCAGTTGACATGGCAGTGGCCGCGCCGCCACACAATCCGACCATAGTTCACCGCCGTTCGAGGCCGAAAGTGCGTCAGAAACTCACCCCGGCAGTACTTCTGTCCCCTTCCGGCCCCAACCGCCCCGTCCGCCACAGCACGGACGGTGGACAAGAGGGCTCCGGCGGTCCTTTATTGGTGGGCGTGATGGGGGCATGCCCGGTCGAAGGCGGGCCACGGAGCCCATCGACAGGAGGTGCGCCATCAGGATCCTGATCGTCGGCGGCGGGTGCGCGGGCATGTCGACCGCGCTGCACCTCCAGCGCGGCCTGCGCGAGCGGCTCCGCCGCGGCGAGGTCCACCTCACCCTGGTCGAGCCGCAGGCCTACCTCACCTACCACCCCCTGCTCGCCGAGGTCGCGGCCGGCACCATCGACCCCCGGCACGTGGTCGTCCCGCTCCGCCGCGAACTCACCGAGTGCAAGGTGCTCACCGCCCGGATCACCCGGATCGAGCACGCCTCCCGCCGGGCCTGGGCCGACGCGGCCGGCCGGGGCGAACCGCCCGCGCCGGTCGAGCTCCACTACGACGTCCTGGTGCTCGCCCCCGGATCGGTCTCCCGCACCGCCCCGGTGCCCGGACTGGCCGAGCACGGCCGGGGCTTCGCCACCGTCGGCGAGGCCGTCGGCCTGCGCAACCACGTCCTGGAACAGCTCGACCTCGCCGCCACCACCCGCGACCCGGCGCTCCGCCAGGCCGCGCTCACCTTCGTCTTCGTCGGCGCCGGCTACGCGGGCGTCGGCGCGCTGGCCGAACTGGAGGACATGGCCAGGTACGCGGTCCGGGGCCACCAGCACACCACCCCCGACGACCTGCGCTGGGTCCTGGTCGAGGCCACCGACCGGATCCTCACCGAGGAGTCCCCCGAACTCGCCGCGCACACCCTGGACCAGCTGCGCGAGCGCAATGTGGACGTCCGGCTGCGCACCACCCTGGAGTCGGCCGCCGGCGGGGTGATGGCGCTCTCCGACGGCAGCCGGTTCGCGGCCCGCACCCTGGTCTGGACGGCCGGGGTCCGCCCCAACCCGCTGCTGCGCGACACCGACCTCCCGCTGGACACCGCCGGCCGGGTCCGCTGCCTGCCCACCCTCCAGGTGCTCGGCCCGGACGGCCGCGCGCTGCCCGGGGCCTGGGCCGCCGGGGACGGCGCGGCCGTGCCCGACCCGCACGCGGACGGGGCGCCGTGCGCGCCGAACGCCCAGCACGCCTTCGCCCAGGCCGAGCTGCTGGCCGCCAACGTGCTGGTCGCGCTGGACGGCGGCCCGCACGCGTCCGGCATCGCCGAGTACCTGCCGGGCCCGCCGGCCTGCTCCACCTCGCTGGGCCTGGGCCGCGCGGTCGCCCACACCCGGGGCGGCGGGCGGCTCACCGGCCGCCGGGCCTGGTGGCTGCACCGGGCCCGCCATCTGCGCCGGCTGCCGAGCGGGGAGCGCCGGGTCCGGATCCTGATGGACTGGGCACTGACCGGGCTGTTCTCCCGCGAGGTCGTCCCGATCGGCCGCCCCGAGCAGCCGGACCGGCCGGAGCCGGCCGACGGGCGGCCGCTGTGAGCCGGTCCGGCGGCCCCGTCGCCGCCGCCCGCTCGGAGTACTGGCACGGCCCCGAGGCCGACCCGACGACCGCGCCGGGCGCGGACGACTTCCGGAATCGGGCCTCCGCCTGACAGGATCTGCCCGACCGAGTCATTACCCCGTGTGCTGACGAGTGCACAAAAAGTGATGATATGCCTGGAACCCGAGGAAGCGGCCGTCGTTTGAACCTCATGCGCTGGAGCGCCCGGCTCACCGGAGTCCCGTGGCGTGCCACCCCGCCGTCCGGGGCCGGCACCGACCGCGGCACGCCGTCCGGCGACGCCGTCGTGGTGCCCGGCCCCCGCGACCCCACCAGCCCCACCGGCCCGGTCGACATCCCGGACGCCCTCGACCCCACCGGCGTGCTGGACCCCCACCGGCCCCAGGACCTGCGCGAGGTCCTCAACCGCATCCCCGCCCCCGTCGCCGTCACCTACGGGCCGCTGCACCAGCTCGGCTACGCCAACCGCGCCTACCGCGAACTCTTCGGCGAACGCCCCACCGGCCTGCCCGCCTGCGACGCGCTCCCGGAACTCGGCACCCTCGGCGTGCTGCCCCTCATGGACCAGGTGATCCGGGGCGGCAGCCCGCGCAGCGTCAAGGCCCGCTGCATCCTCGGCCTCACCGGCAACCGCTACTACAACGTGTCCTGCGTACCGCTCACCCGCGACCCCGGCGACCCGGCCCCCGCCGCTCCGCAGGCTTCGCCCGGATCCACCCCCACGAGTGTCCCCGGCCAGGCCCCCACCGCCGCCGACACCACTCCCACGGGTGACGACCCCACCTCCGGCGTCCTCATCTTCGCCGCCGAGGTCACCGACCAGGTCCTCGCCGCCGCCCGGCTGCGCGAGTCCGAACGCCGCCAGCGCGAGGCCGCCGTCACCCTCCAGCGCAGCCTCCTCCCGCAGAAGCTCGACCAGCCCGCGGACCTCCGGGTCGCCGCCACCTACCAACCGGGCGGCGCCGAGGCCGCCGTCGGCGGCGACTGGTACGACGTCATCGCCATCGACGGCGGCCGCACCGCACTCGTGATCGGCGACGTCATGGGCCGCGGCCTGCGGGCCGCCGCCGTCATGGGACAGCTGCGCACCGCCGTCCGCGCCTACGCCCGCCTCGACCTCCCGCCGCACAAGGTGATGAGCCTGCTCGACGGGCTCGCCATGGAGATCGACGCCAACCAGATCGCCACCTGCACCTACGCCGTCTGGGACCCGCAGCGCCGGACCCTCGGCTACGCCTCCGCCGGCCACCTCCCGATGCTGCTGCGCTGCCCCGACGGCACCGTCCTGCGCAGCGAGGAGCAGAACGGCCCGCCCCTGGGCACCGGCGGCGGCGTCCACCTCTCGCACACCCTGCGCCTGCTGCCCGGCACCACCGGCGTCCTCTATACGGACGGCCTGGTCGAACGCCGGGACGAGGACATCGACCAGGGCCTCGACCTGCTCGCCCGCACCCTCACCGGCGCGGTCGGCGCCCCCGACGTGGTCTGCGCCCGGTTGCTCCGCGCCATGGGCGTCACCTCCGACCACGACGACGACGTCGCGGTCCTCGCCTTCCAGCTGCCGGCCGAGGAGGAGTCCCCCGAACGGACACCTGCGCTTGACGTGGTCTCCCAAGAGGTCTAGTGTTCTTCGAGCTGCCTGGCTGGGAGCACCGGACACGCATCGGCGCGGACGGTCCCGGGGCAGCCAATCCTCTGAAACACCACCTCATCCCATTACGGGCCGAGGCGTGTCGTTATT
>NZ_JAIY01000005.1:0-538 GCF_000710405.2 Kitasatospora sp. MBT66
GTCGGCAAGACCACGTCGACCATCAACCTCGGTGCCGCGCTCGCCGAGTACGGCCGCCGGGTACTGCTCGTCGACTTCGACCCGCAGGGCGCCCTCTCCGTCGGACTCGGCGTCAACCCGATGGAACTCGACGTCACCGTCTACAACCTGCTCATGGAGCGCGGACTGACGGCCGATGAGGTGCTGCTGAAGACGGCCGTGCCGGGCATGGACCTGCTGCCGTCCAACATCGACCTCTCCGCCGCCGAGGTGCAGCTGGTCAGCGAGGTGGCCCGGGAGTCCGCGCTGGCGCGCGCCCTGCGGCCGCTGCTGCCCGACTACGACTACGTCATCATCGACTGCCAGCCCTCGCTGGGTCTGCTGACGGTCAATGCGCTGACGGCCGCTCACAGCGTGATCGTGCCGCTGGAGTGCGAGTTCTTCGCGCTGCGCGGCGTCGCGCTGCTCACCGAGACCATCGAGAAGGTCTGCGAGCGGCTCAACCCGGAGCTGCGGCTGGACGGCATCCTCGCCACCATGTACGACTCGCGCACCGTGC
>NZ_JAIY01000005.1:1088-9258 GCF_000710405.2 Kitasatospora sp. MBT66
CGGCGCCGCGCCAGCACGCCGGTGCGGTCGAGGACCAGACGGGTGCCGCCGGACGGCCCCGTCCGCGTGGCCGTGCCCCCCGCCGCCCCAGCGGGCGCGAGCGGCACGACGAGAAGATCACCGTGTACGTGTCCGCCGAGGAGCTGATGGACCTCGAGCACACCCGGCTGGTGCTCCGCGGTGAGCACGGCCTGGCGGTGGACCGGGGCCGGATCGTGCGGGAGGCCATCGCGGTCGTCCTGGCGGACCTGGAGCAGCGCGGCGAGGCCAGCATCCTGGTGCGGCGGCTGCGCGGGCGCTGAGCCCGTGCCTCGGGGCCGCGGGGGGTCCGGGGCGGGTCGAGGGTTCGCGCGGGGGCCGGTGGGGCCCGGAACGGCGGCTGTGCGGGCGCTGGGCGCCTGTCCCGGGGCCGCGGGGGGTTCGGGCGGGTCCCAGGGCCTTGCGTGGCCGCGCGGGCGGCTGCGGGGCCGGAGAGGACCGGCGTGTCGGCGGCCCCGGTGCCGGGCGGCCGGTGCCGCCGGGCGAAGATGGACCGTCATGCCGAGCACGTCCGAGAGCCCCGTCGTCGCCCAGGCCGCCGTCGTCGCTGCGGCGGAGCCCGGCGCGTCGGCCGCCGTGGGCGCCGGGGGCGGGGCGGGCGGAGCGGGTACCGACGGGCCGCAGGGCGGCTTCCGGGTCCGGCTGGACAACTTCGAAGGCCCGTTCGACCTGCTGCTGAGCCTGATCGCCAAGCACCGGATGGACGTCACCGAGGTGGCGCTGGCGACGGTCACCGACGAGTTCCTCGCCCACATCCGCGCCATGGGGCCGGACTGGGACCTGGACGCGGCGACCGAGTTCCTGGTGGTCGCCGCCACCCTCCTCGACCTCAAGGCGGCCCGGCTGCTGCCCGCCGCCGAGGTCGAGGACGAGGAGGACCTCGCCCTGCTGGAGGCGCGCGACCTGCTCTTCGCCCGGCTGCTCCAGTACCGGGCCTACAAGCGCGCGGCGGCCCTGTTCGGCGAGCGCTGGGCCGCCGAGCTGCTCCGGCGCCCTCGCAGCGTCGGCCTGGAGCCCCGGCACGCCGCGCTGCTGCCCGAGGTCGTGATCAGCATCGGCACCGAGCGCTTCGCGCAGCTCGCCGCCCGGGCGATGACGCCCAAGCCCCCGCCGACCGTCTACGTCGACCACATCCACAGCCCGCCGGTGAGCGTGCGCGAGCAGGCCGGCCTGGTGGTCGACCTGCTGGCCGAGCTGGGCGAGGCCACCTTCCAGCGGCTGGTGGCGGACGCCCCGGACACCATGGTGGTGGTCGCCCGCTTCCTGGCCCTGCTGGAGCTGTACCGGGAGCGGGTGCTCGCCTTCGAGCAGCCGGACGCGCTCGGCGAGCTGGTGGTGCGCTGGGTGGCCGAGGCGGACCGGGGCGCGATCGAGGTGACCGACGAGTTCGACCGGCCGGCGGGCGAGGCGGCGGTGAAGGGCGAGGAGGACGGGCGATGACGGTCGGGAACGGCGAGGCGGGCGGTGGACGGCCGGCCAGGCGGGCGCTGGGGGTACCGGGGCAGCCGAGGGCCGAGGAGTGGCAGGAACCGGCTCCGAGCGTCCTGGAGGACGGTCCGGTGGCGGCTCCCGGGGCCGTCCCCGCGGTCATGGCCGCCGTGGCGGCCGTCACGGCCGAGGCGGTGGAGGTAGTGGCGGCGGTGGAGGTGGCCGCGGCGGTGCCGGTGGAGGTGGTGCACCAGAAGTCGGCTCCGTCGACTTCTCCGGAGCGGCTTCCCGAAGACCTTTCCGTGGATCTTCCCGGCCTCCCGGCGGCGGACGGGCCTGGGCTGCGGGCGGAGCTGGAGGCGATCCTGATGATCGTCGACGAGCCGGCCACCGAGGCCCACCTGGCCGCCGTGCTGGAGCGCCCGTGCGCGGAGGTGGCCTCGGCCCTGCGCGGGCTGTCCGCCGAGTACACCGCCCAGGGCCGCGGCTTCGACCTGCGGCAGGTGGCCGGGGGCTGGCGTTTCCACAGCCGCGCCACCTGCGCTCCTGCCGTCGACCGCTTCGTCCTGGACGGCCAGCAGGCCCGTCTGACCCAGGCGGCGCTGGAGACCCTGGCGGTGGTCGCCTACCGGCAACCGGTGTCCAGATCGCGGGTCTCCGCCGTCCGCGGTGTGAACTGTGACGGTGTGATGCGTACCCTGGTACAGCGAGGACTGGTGGAAGAGGCCGGATCCGAGCCCGAAACAGGTGCGATCCTGTATCGGACGACGAACTACTTCCTGGAACGGATGGGGCTCCGCGGCCTGGACGAGCTGCCGGAGCTCGCCCCGTTCCTGCCCGAGGTCGACGACGTGGAAGCGGAGTCCCTGGAGGGCACGATGATCGCGGAGGCGGTCGCCGCCGCTGCCGCGAAGGCTGCGGACGGCAGTGGCGAGGCCGGTCGGGCTGCGCCTGATCGGTAGGGGGCGGTGAGGTCGGCCGAAACGACCGCACAGCCCAAGACGGTAACGACGTACGGACACTTTGATGCGTAGCAGTGGCAACGGCAGGAACAGCAGCGGCGGCGGCAGCGGTCGCGGCGGACAGGGCGGGGACCGGGGCGGCTCCTACGGGGGCGGCTCGGGCCGCGGCGGCTCGGGAGAGCGCGGGGGTTCGTACGGCGGTGGCTCCGGTTCGAGCCGTGGCGGCTCGGGAGAGCGCGGGGGTTCGTACGGCGGTGGCTCCGGCCGCGGCGGCTCCGGCGCGCCCCGCGGTGGCTCCGGTGCGGGCCGTCCGGGCACCGGCTCGGGCCGTCCCGGTTCCGGTGCGGGTCGTCCGGGCGCCGGCTCCGGCTCGTACGGTCGCCGCGACGACCGGCGCGACGATCGCCGTGACGACCGGCGCGACGACCGCCGGGACGACCGCCGTGACGACCGTCGCTTCCCGGACCGCCCGCTGCGGCCCGAGGAGCGCAGGTACGACCGTCCCGAGTTCGGCGGCGGCCCCAACGCCACCCCGGCCCGCGGCAGCTACACCGGGCGCCGGCCCGGCCCGGCCCCCCGGCCGCGCCGCGAGGGCGCGCCCGCCCCGGGCGACCCGCGCCGCCAGCCGCAGCGCTCGCGCGAGCTCCAGGCCCGGATCGAGGACGCCGTCCTGGCCCGCCACGACAAGCCGGCCGTGAAGCTGCCGAAGACCTTCGGCGAGCCCGAGGGCGAGCGACTGCAGAAGGTGCTGGCCCGGGCCGGCATCGGCAGCCGCCGCGCCTGCGAGGAGCTGATCGACCAGGGCCGGGTCGAGGTCAACGGCAAGCGCGTCACCGAGCAGGGCAAGCGGGTCGACCCGCAGAACGACGAGATCAAGGTCGACGGCCTGACCGTCGCCACCCAGTCGTACCTGTTCTTCGCGCTGAACAAGCCGGCCGGCGTGGTCTCCACCATGGAGGACCCGGACGGCCGCCAGTGCCTCGGCGACTACGTGACCAACCGGGAGACCCGGCTGTTCCACGTCGGCCGCCTGGACACCGAGACCGAGGGCATCATCCTGCTCACCAACCACGGCGAGCTGGCCCACCGCCTCACCCACCCCCGGTACGGCGTGACCAAGACCTACCTGGCCGCCATCCAGGGTCCGATCCCGCGCGACCTGGGCAAGCAGCTCGCCAAGGGCATCGAGCTGGAGGACGGCTACGCCCGCGCCGACAGCTTCAAGGTGGTCTCGAACGTCGGCAAGAACTACCTGGTCGAGGTGACCCTGCACGAGGGTCGCAAGCACATCGTCCGCCGGATGCTGTCCGAGGCGGGCTTCCCGGTCGAGAAGCTGGTCCGCACCCACTTCGGGCCGATCGCGCTCGGTGACCAGAAGTCCGGCTGGCTGCGCCGGCTGACCAACCCCGAGGTCGGTCAGCTGATGCGCGAGGTCGGGCTGTAGCACCCCGACCCCCGGGTCCCCGGAGGGCCTCCCCGCCACTCGGCGGGGAGGCCCTCCGTCGTTCGGCGGATCTGCTGTGAAGCGGGCCGCATCGTGGGGTGATCACCTTGTCAGCCCGGTGATCCGTGGCCGAGGATTGCCACCTGACCGCGACCCGCCGGGTGGCGGGAGTGCGCCACCCGGGGCGGGGGGCGAGAGGCGAACGGGGGAGCGACGCCGTGTCCGATGCACCACTCAGCGCTCTGGGACTGGCCGGGCCCGACGGGCGGGTCTACGCGGCGCTGGTGGCCAACCCGCAGTCCACGGCCGAGGACCTCGCCGGGCTCTGCGAACTGACGCCCCAGCAGAGCCTGCGGGCCCTGGACCGGCTCGCCCAGCAGGGCATGGCCACCCGGGCCCCGGTCGACCGCCAGCGCTTCCTGCCGGTCGCCCCGGACGTGGCGATCGGCACCCTGATCGGCCACCGGGAGTCCGAACTGCGGCACGCCCGGGCCGAGATGCACCGGCTGATGGACGCCTTCCGGGAGGCGTCCCGGTACACCGACCCGGCGCACTCGGTCGAGGTGCTGACCGGCGGCGAGGCGATAGCCCAGCGCCTGGAGCACATCACCGGGACCAGCCAGTACCAGATCCGCGGCTTCGACTGCCCGCCCTACATCCAGGACCCCGTCGCCAACATCCCGCTGCAGCGGCAGCGGCTGGGCGAGGGCGTGCGGTTCCGGACCATCTACGACCGGGAGGCGGTGGCCTGGCCGGGCCGGCTGGAGAAGAACATCCTGGCCGGTGTCGCCGACGGGGAGGAGGCCAGGGTCAGGCCGGTGCTCCCGATGAAGATGGTCATGTCGGACGACCGGATGGCGATCATCCCGATCAGCGTCGGCGACAGCGTCCTCGACGCCGCCTACGTGATCCACCCCTCGGCCCTGCTCCAGGCCCTGGACACGCTCTTCGAGGCAGAGTGGGAGCGGGCCGTCCAGCTGCAGGCCGCGATCGGCTCCGGGGACGGGGCGCTGGAGCCGGAGGCCGACCACCGCAAGCTGCTCGGCCTGCTGGCGGCCGGCCTCACCGACGAGTCGATCGCCCGCTCGCTGGGCTGGAGCGCCCGGACCACCCAGCGCCGGCTCCAGTCGCTGATGCGCGAGCTGGGCGCCACCACCCGTTTCCAGGCCGGGATGGCGGCCCGGGAGCGGGGCTGGCTGTAGGGCGTGACCGTCGGAGCCCGCCGGGCGGGGCGTCAGCTCCAGGGGGAGAGGGACACCCAGCGGCCGTCCGGGCCCCGCTCGACCTTCTCCAGGCCGACCACGGCCGTGCGGTTCAGCCGCCCGTAGATGTGCGGGAACAGCACCCCGGGAGTGGCCCCGGGCGGCGGTGCGCCGTTCGGGGCCTCCCACTTGACCATCGGTTCCACCAGCGACTCCTCGATCAGCAGCGCCATCAGGGGTCCGCGGGTGTCGGCGAAGAAGGCGTTGGCCACGGCCAGCGCGGTCGGCTCGTCCGCCGAGCAGTGGATGAACCCGTCGGTGAGCAGCGAGGCGGTCGCGTACGGCCGCCCGGGGTCGGCCAGCCAGTCGTCCAGGGGAGTGAGGTGCAGGATCATGCTCCTGTTGTACCTGTTCCGGCCGGACCCGGGCGGGCGCCCGGGCCGCCGCCGCTCACAGGCCCGCCACCTTCGAGGAGGCGGAGATCTCGTACACCAGGGTCAGCGTGCGGCGGGCGCCCGGGCCGAGCGGGACGTCCCAGCGCACGATGCCCTCGGCGTCGAAGGCGTCCGGCACGGGTGAGCACTCCTCCTTGCGCAGCCGCACCTCCACCGCCGCCACCTCGGAGACCGGCACCCGTTCGCGCACCGCGACCAGCTGCTCGTCCCGCTCCTCCGGGCCGGAGAACCGGGACAGGTGCAGCCGCACCGTGCGGGTGGTCACCGAACGCTGGCTCAGGCCCGCGGTGGACCGGCGCTCCTCGGTCTCCCGCACCACCCGGTAGCCGTCCGAGCTGCCGAAGGACAGCTCGGTGTCGGCGCCCGCCGCGGTGAACGGCAGCTGCCCGCGCCCGGTGAACCCGCTGCCGCGGACCAGCTCGACCGGCCCGGCGAGCAGCGGGTGCCCGGCCGTGTTGCGGAACCGGACCACCTGGGTCACCAGCGGCGACAGCTCCGGCGCGCAGGTGAACTCGCTGTGCGCCGGACCGTCGAAGGAGGCCAGCGGCACCCGGTGCGCCTTGCCGTCGGACGGCACGGTGGCCGGGGCCGGGGCGTGCAGCACCCGCACCTCGCCGCCGTCGTCCACGCCCGGCACCACGCCGTCCGGGCCCAGTTCGGAGATCGCCTCCTCGCGCAGCTCGACCTCGACGGCGCGCTTCTCCTCGGTGGTGCGCTCGCGCAGGACCAGTACGTCCTCGGCGAGCGCCGGCGGTTCGGTGGCCAGTGCCGACCGGGCGGTGGAGAAGGTCAGCCGGGCCCCGTCCCAGGACTCGCCGGTGCGCTGCCAGACCACCGCCTCGGACTCCAGCCGCAGCACGCCGTCGGCCAGGGTGGCGCGGTAGGACGGCCGCCACAGGGCGCACGGCACCAGGTGGTGCACGGTGAGCCGGGCCGGGCCGGCCGCGGCGGCCTCGACGGTGAGTTCGAGGTGGGCGACGAGTTCGGCGGGCCGCTCCTCGGACTCCTCCAGGGCGCCGAGCGCCGCGGCGCGGTCCACCTCCAGCCGGCGCAGCCGGACCCGGGCGGCGCGCAGCTCCTCGCCGTGCTGCTCGCGGCCGGTGTCGACCCGGTCCAGCTCGCGGTGCCAGCGGGTGCGTTCGACCTCGCCGGCGCCGGCGCCCTCGCCGACCTCCCGCAGCAGGTCGGCGCTGAGCTGGGCGAGCAGGGCCAGCCGGGCCTCCAGCCGGTCGGCCAGCCGCTCCTCCTCGCGGATCCGGACCTCCAGCGCGTGCAGCCGGTGGCGCAGCTCGGAGTCCTCCGGGCCGGGCGGCAGGGGTGCGCGGGGCGTCCAGGCGCGGGTGATCCGGGCGTCCAGGACGCGGACGCCCGGGGTGTCCGACTCGGCGCGCAGGGTGCGGTCGACGGCGAGGGCGGTGAGCGGGCCGAGCCGCAGCCGCTGGACGCCGGCGGCGAGGTCCGGGGTGGCGGTGCGGCCGATCCGGGCGCGGTCCTCCAGGCAGGTGACGGTGGTGACGGGAAGGGTCGTGACGGGGTGCTGCGGGCTCGTGGGGGCGGTGGTTCCCGGGGTTCCTGCGGTGCCTGGGGTGTCCGGCCCCGGGGCGCCCGCGCTCGCGGCGCCGGGGAGGGGGGTGACGGTCATCGTTCAGTTCCTCCGGTTTCCGCCGACGATGGCCTTTCCGGCCGGGATTCTGATCTGGTAGCCGCCGTCCAGCTCGGCCCGGCCGCCCGGCGGCAGGTCGACCCGCCGGAGCCGGGTGCCGGGCGGGCACTCGGGGGACGGTTCGTCCGGTGCGTGCCAGCCGGGCCGTTCCTCGATCCGGACATCGGCGTCGGAGCTGACCGGTACCCGTTCGCGGACCTCGACGGTGACCGGGCGGCCGAGCCGGTTGGCCAGTTCGACGCGCACCCGGTGGTCGAGCACGGTGCTGCTGTTCAGCATGCCCGCGGTGGACTCGTGCAGCTCGGTACGGCGCGTCACCTCGACCGACTCGGCGACACCGATGCCCAGTCGGCGCACACCGCCGGGGGCGAGGGTGGGCAGGGCCCCGGTGAGCAGGAACTCGTCGTCGACGGTCACCTCGACCGGGCCGGCGAGCACGGCGCGGGCGGTGCCGTTGGTGAGCACCAGGGTCGCGTAGACCCGCTCCTCGACCGCGGGCACGGCGACGTACTCGGGCCGGACGCTCACCGCGATGTCGTCGATCGTGACGGTGTGCCAGGTGCCGTCGGACGGGATGTCGGCGGGCGCGGCGGCGTCGAAGCGGTGGTCGAAGGAGCCGGCCGAGACTCTCGGCGGCACCGCGTGCTGCGGCATCGGGAGGCGCTGCAGCCGGGCGCCGTACGGGCCGACCGCCGTCCGGATCCCGGCGCCCGGACGGAACGCCCGCTGCAGGGTGCCGCGCCGGTCGGTGTCCCCGTCCGGGCCGAGCAGTTCGAGCACGGGGTAGTCGAGCAGCCGTTCGTCCGGGACCGGCGGACCGGGCGGGGGACCGGACGGGGCGGGCGCGCCGGCGAGGAGGAAGTCGGCCTCCTCGGCGAATCCGGCGGGGCCGGCCGCTCCGGCCGCTCCAGCCGCTCCGGCGGCTCCGACGGCTTCTGAGGTGAAGGCGGCGCGGACGCGGCGGGCCTCGGGCGGCA
>NZ_JAIY01000005.1:9380-15317 GCF_000710405.2 Kitasatospora sp. MBT66
GGGGGCCGGGGGCGGGAAGGAGCCGGGGGCGGGGAACGAGGCCGCCACGGGGGCCGGGGGCGGGGGCGGCACGGCGACGGTGGGGCCGGCCGGGGCCGACACCGCGAGCGGCGCCCCGGGGGAGAGCAGCGGACGGTCCGGGACCGGGCGCGGGCCGACCGCGTCGTACGCCGAGAACAGGTCGGACAGTCCGGCCGGGGGCTCGCGCCAGCCGGAGGGCGGCGGGGCCGGCTGGCTGCGGCCGATCCGCAGCGAGCGCAGCTTGGGCAGGTCGGTGCGGCGTTCCAGGTCGGCGGTGGAGAGCGCGAGGCAGACGCCGGTCCAGTCCTCGTCGGTCTGCTGGGCGACGGAGGCGCGCAGGAGCAGGCGGCCGCTGTCGTCGCCCTGGCGGTAGGACAGCCGGTAGGAGGGCACCCAGCGGGCGGCCTGGACGGTGTACTCCAGCTCGATGTCCAGCTCGGGGGTGATGGTGTCGGTGGTGTCGGTGGCGTCGGTGGGGGCGCTGGTGGTGAGGGTGAGCAGGGCGGTGGTGGCGGTCGTGATCGCCTCCTGCGGGTCGGCGGTGGTCGCCCGGGCGATCCGGTCGGCGAGCAACTCGGTCTCGTGCTCGGCGAGTTCGATGTCCCGGGTGAGCAGCTCGGCGCGCCCGTGGAGCCGTTCGAGGCGTTCGTCGACGAAGTCGGCCAGTTCGAGCCAGGCGTCGGCCGGCGTACGGCGCAGCGGCTCGTCGCGGCGCCGGGCCGGCGGGACGGCGCGCAGCGCGGTGGTCTCGGCGACGGCGGCGAGCACCAGCCGGAGGCGTTCCCGCAGCGTGCTCTCGTGCTCCCTGGCCGCGTCCAGCCGCAGGCGCAGTTCGGGCAGCTCGGAGGGGTCGCGGAGTTCGGCGACCGCCTCCAGCCGGGCCCCGGTGACGGCGGTGCCGGCCGGGCCGGAGAGGACCCGGGCGCGCAGCGAGCGTTCGTCGAGTCTTCCGGGCAGGCCGGTCAGCCGGACCCGGCCGTCCGGGGGCAGGGCCACCCGGGCCCGACGGCGGCAGACCGCGCCGGAGGCGTGGACGACGACGGAGTCCAGGACCGAGGGGACGGTCGGGACGGTGCTTCCTCCTGCGGTTCCTCCGCCGGTTCCCCCGCCGGTTCCTCCTGCGGTGTTCCCGATGTCCGAACCGATGTCGGAACCGGTGGTGGTGCTGTGGTCCTGCGGTTGATGCTGGTCGCTGCTGTGCTGATCGTTCACCCGGCCAACCCCTTCGTCGCGTACCTTCGGCGCCGAGCGCGCGCCGAGCCTTCTCCCGGGCGGCCCATCCTGCCGTGTGCCCGTTCCCGCGTCCCCGGTTTTACGTCGTGCGTGGCGTGCGGTCGGCCGCGCTCGAGCGGTGGCGTCCGGCCCGTGTCGTTCGGCCGGCTGTGTGGGGGCGGTGCCGGGGGCGGGTGGTGCGGGTCCGTGTGAGTGGGGACGGCCGCGGGGCCCGGTGCGGTTGCGGGTGGCGGCCGCGTGGGCGGTGGCGATGGGGGAGGATAAGGCGGACCCGGTCCGCAGTCCGTTCCGCGCCGCTCCGTGCCGGTCCTTGATGCCCCGTGCTGTTCCGTTCCGTTCCGTTCTGTGAGGAGAGCCACCCCGCCATGCGCACAGCTGTCGTCGTCGGTACCGGACTCATCGGCACCTCCGCCGCGCTCGCCCTCACCGGACGGGGTCTGACCGTCCATCTGGAGGACGCCGACCCGGACGCCGCCCGCACCGCCGCCTCGCTGGGCGCCGGCACCACCGAGCCGGCCGACGGTCCGGTGGACCTGGCGATCATCGCCGTCCCGCCCGCGCTGGTCGGCAAGGTGCTCGCCGACTGCCAGCGCCGCGGCCTGGCGGAGTACTACACCGACGTCGCCAGCGTGAAGGACGGTCCGCGGGCCGAGATCGCCGCGCTCGGCTGCGACACCGTCCACTACCTCGGCAGCCACCCGATGGCCGGGCGGGAGCGGTCCGGCCCGCTGGCCGCCCGGGCCGACCTGTTCGAGGGACGGCCGTGGGTGCTCACCCCGACCCCCGACACCGACACCGGGACGCTGAACGCCGTCCTCGAACTGGTCGCGCTCTGCGGGGCCATGCCGATCGTCATGGACGCCGCGGCCCACGACCGCGCGGTCGCCCTGGTCTCGCACGCCCCCCAGCTGCTCTCCTCGCTGGTCGCCGCCCGGCTGGAGCACGCCGACGAGACGGCCATAAGGCTCTCCGGCCAGGGCGTCCGGGACGTCACCCGGATCGCCGCCTCCAACCCCGCGATGTGGGTGGACATCCTGTCCGCCAACGCGGGCGCGGTGGCGGACGTGCTGGCGGAGTTCGCCACCGACCTCGAGGAGACCGTCACCGCGCTGCGTGCCCTGCAGGCCGCCGAGGAGGCCGAGCGGCGGGGCGGCACGGCGGGCATCGAGGCGGTCATGCGGCGCGGCAACACCGGCCAGGCCCGGATCCCGGGCAAGCACGGCGCACCGCCCACCCGGTACGAGACCGTCGCCGTCGTGCTCGGTGACCAGCCCGGTGAGCTGGGCCGGCTGTTCGGCGAGGTCGGCGCGGCCGGCGTCAACATCGAGGACGTCGTGATCGAGCACTCGACCGGCCAGCAGGTGGGCTTCGTCCAGCTCGCGGTGGCGCCGGGGGCGGTCCGGGCGCTGACGGCGGCGCTGCGGGCGAGCGGGTGGAGCGTCCGGGACTGAGTTCCTTGCGCTTGGTCCTTGGCTCTGGTCTTTCTTCTCTTGTCCTTGTTCTCGGTCCCTGCCGGGCCGGTTGCCGGGCCCGGCAGGGGTGGGTGCGGCGGGGGCCGGACGGGGTGGGGCGGGAGGCTCGGCACCGGCGGGGCCGGGTCGGGCGCCGGTCCATTAACCTTGAGGGAGACAATCCCCCGGCTGCCCCGTAGATCCGGGTCGCCATGCTCAGGGATCAGAGATCCGAGCTCCAGAGAGAGGTTCGCGCCGTGGACACTGCCGACCGAGCGCACGCCCCGGTCGTCGTCGCCATCGACGGACCCTCCGGCTCCGGCAAGTCGACCGTCTCCCGGGCGGTCGCCGCCCGGCTGGGCCTGAGCTTCCTGGACACCGGTGCCATGTACCGGGCGATGACCTGGTGGATGCTGGCCAACGACATCGACGTGGCCGACCCGGAGGCGGTGGCGGTCGCCTGCGGCAAGCCGGTGATCGTGTCCGGCACGGACGCGGACGGCCCGACCATCACGGTCGACGGCCGCGACGTCTCCGGCCCGATCCGCGGCCCCGAGGTGACCGCGCAGGTCAGCGCCGTCTCCGCGGTGCCGGCGGTGCGGGCCCGGCTGGTCGAGCTGCAGCGCGGCTGCGCCGGCGTCGCCGAGCGCGGCATCGTTGCCGAGGGCCGGGACATGGGGAGCGTGGTCTTCCCGACCGCCACCGTCAAGGTCTTCCTGACCGCGTCGGAGGCGGCCCGGGCCGAGCGTCGGGCGACCGAGCTGCGGGCCAAGGGCCTGGACGAGGCGACCATCACCGCGATGGCCGCCGACCTGGCCCGCCGGGACGCGGCCGACTCCTCCCGGGCGACCGCGCCGCTGACCCAGGCCGCGGACGCCGTGCTGGTGGACACCAGCGAGCTCACCCTGGAGCAGGTGATCGACCGGATCACCACGCTGGTCGAGCAGCGGGCCGGAGCCGCGCTGTCGACGGTCTGAGACCGGCCGGACCGCTCGGTCCGGCTCCTCCGACTCGTCGACTTCTCGACTCTTCGGCTTCTCGAATGATCGACCGGAACTTCCGGCAAGAACTTTCTGACAACAACGGGGTGCCACGGTGGCACCCGAACCCATTCGCGCTGCCCCGGCGGGGCAGGTACGCACGGTGCGTCCCTGGGAAGGGCCGTACCGGGAAACGGACAGTACGAACATGACCGCAGAGCACACCTCCACCGGCCCCGGCGAGCTGGACGCCGCCGACTACGCCGAGTTCATGGCGCTCGCCGCCGAGGAGGGCTTCGACCTCGACGACGTCGACGGCTTCGGCGACGGCGCCCACGCCCCGCTTCCGGTGCTGGCCATCGTCGGCCGCCCGAACGTCGGCAAGTCGACCCTGGTCAACCGCATCATCGGCCGTCGCGAGGCCGTCGTCGAGGACAAGCCCGGCGTCACCCGCGACCGCGTCAGCTACGAGGCCGCCTGGAACGGCCGCCGCTTCAAGGTCGTCGACACCGGCGGCTGGGAGATCGACGTCCTCGGCATCGACGCCATGGTCGCCGCCCAGGCCGAGCTGGGTATCGAGCAGGCCGACGCGGTGCTGTTCGTGGTCGACGCCACCGTCGGTGCCACCGACACCGACGAGGCCCTGATCAAGATCATCCGCCGGGCCGGCAAGCCGACCGTGCTCTGCGCCAACAAGGTCGACGGCCAGTCCACCGAGGCCGAGGCCGCCTACCTCTGGTCGCTCGGCCTGGGCGAGCCCTACCCGGTCTCCGCCCTGCACGGCCGCGGCTCCGGCGACCTGCTGGACGCCGTGATGGCCGCCCTGCCCGAGGCCCCGCCGCAGACCTTCGGCGACGCCGCCCCCGGCGGCCCGCGCCGGGTCGCGCTGATCGGCCGCCCGAACGTCGGCAAGTCCAGCCTGCTGAACCGGGTCGCCGGTGAGGACCGCGTCGTCGTCAACGAGATGGCCGGCACCACCCGTGACCCGGTCGACGAGATGATCGAGCTCGGCGGCAAGACCTGGAAGTTCGTCGACACCGCCGGCATCCGCCGCCGGGTCCACATGACCGCCGGCGCCGACTTCTACGCCTCGCTGCGCACCTCCGCCGCGCTGGAGAAGGCCGAGGTCGCCGTCGTCCTGATCGACTGCAGCGAGACCCTCGCCGAGCAGGACACCCGGATCATCACGATGGCCGTCGAGGCCGGTCGTGCCGTCGTCATCGCCTACAACAAGTGGGACCAGCTCGACGAGGAGCGCCGCTACTACCTGGAGCGCGAGATCGAGCGCGACCTCGTCCAGGTGCAGTGGGCGCCGCGGGTCAACGTCTCGGCGAAGACCGGCCGGCACATGGAGAAGCTCGTCCCGGCGATCGAGACCGCGCTGCAGGGCTGGGAGACCCGGATCCCGACCGCCCGGCTGAACGCCTTCCTCGGTGAGCTGGTAGCGGCCCACCCGCACCCGATCCGCGGTGGCAAGCAGCCGCGCGTCCTGTTCGGCACCCAGGCGGGCACCCGGCCGCCGCGGTTCGTGCTGTTCGCCTCGGGCTTCCTGGAGGCGGGCTACCGGCGCTTCATCGAGCGCCGGCTGCGCGAGGAGTTCGGCTTCGTCGGGACGCCGATCTCGATCTCGGTGCGGGTGCGGGAGAAGCGCAACCGGAAGAAGTGACGGCTGACGCTCGGGTGGAGCCGCTGAGGCGGTGATCCGGGCGGGAGCTGTGGGGAAGGGCCCTGTCGGCCGGTCTTCGGACCGGGTGGCGGGGTCCTTCGTCGTGTCCGGCCGGGTTTGGGTGCGGGGAGCGGAGTGCGGAGTGCGGGGTGCGGGGTGCGGGCTGCGGTGGGGGCGCGGGTTCAGTGGTGGTCGCCGCTGCGGCCCGGGGGGAGGGAGAGCAGGCTGCGGTGGCGGCCGCCGCTGGTCGTGCCGGGGCCGCCACCGGGGCCGTAGGAGGTGCCCACGGTCGGCACGGGGGCCGGGACCGGGACCGTCACCGGGGCGGGCGCGGGCAGGTGCGTGGCCATCGGGTGCGGGACGGCGCCGAGGTAGCCCGCCGCCACCCAGCCCTGGCCGGTGCCGAACTGGGCCTGGGCCGGGCCCTGGGGGTGGGCCGGGGCAGCGACGGGGTGGAAGCCGGTCGCGTACGGGCTCGGCGCGTGGCCGGGGTGGCCTCCGTGGGTGTGGCCCTGGTCGTGCGCGTGGATCTGGGCCGGGAGGGCGGGGAGGTTGCTGTGGCCGTGCTGGCTCTGCTGGCCGTGCT
>NZ_JAIY01000005.1:15918-24189 GCF_000710405.2 Kitasatospora sp. MBT66
GAGGCCGCGTTCGGGCAGCGACCTCCACCGGCGGGAGCTCCGGCCGGCGTCCCGGGCGCGGCTCAGGTCCCGGCGAGCGGGAGGGAGGCGGACACCACCTGGCCCAGCGCCACCGCGCGCTCCAGCGCCTGGCGCAGCAGGTCCTCGCGCGGCTGCCGGCCGACCGTCCCGGCCGGGACGGCGTACATGGTCACCTCGCCGAGCTGGTTGGCGGCGAACCGCCAGGCGTCGGTCACCTGGAGCGGCTGGTGGGCCTGCCACCAGCCGGTGCTGCCCCCGGCTGCGGCCGGCTGGAGGATCGCGTGCAGCTTGCCCATCGCGACCAGCACCGACCAGCCGGGCAGCTGGTCCGGCGTCTTGTCGAGGTCGGTGACCGGCTGGAAGCCCGCGTCCTGGAGCAGGTCGAGGAACTCGTCCTCGCCGGTGGTGTTGCCGGGACGGCCGACCGGCCCGGTCGGCTCGACGACCAGCGAGGCGTGGCCGGTGTCGCCGTGCAGCACCAGTCCGCAGGTGATGCCGAGGATCGCCGCCTGGCCGGGTGCGCCCGTCCGTCCGGCCGGGTCGGACGTCGGGGCGGGAGCGGCAGGGGTGGGAAGGGCCTGGGCGGGCAGGGACGGCTGCAGCCGGGCGGCGTCGGCGGACACGTCGCTCCGGGCCTGGCTGATGCTGCGGACGGCGCCGGCCAGCTGCTCCTCGGCGACCGGGACGACCTGGGACGGGATGCAGCGGGCGTGGGCGAAGGCGAGCACGGCCGTCTCGTCGCCGACGAACAGCACGGTGCTGGTCGGCTCCAGAAGGGCGTCGCCGGGGGTGCGGCAGGAGGTGCATTCGTAGTTGTCGGGTGCGTGGGCGCCGCCGAGCAGGCGGTCGGCCTCGTCGTCGCCGATCTCGGATCGGACCTCGTCGCTGACGTCGAGCATGCGCGGCACTGGGTCTCCTCGGTGCGGGGTCGGAAATACCGGTTGGGGGCTGTTGGGGCGGGCGCCCGGGGTCTCGGGGCCCGGCCCCCGGGGTCGAACGCGGTGGAGCCGGAAGGTCGGGTCTGTTCGAGCCGGGAGGCGGCGGCGGCCCGGCCGCCCTTACCAACGGGCCCTTGTGGCAGGGGTCACGGGTGGGGGGTAGGGGTGACGGGAATTGCCTCTGATCCGATCGCGGAGGGTGTTCTCTGCGTCGCAATCTGTCGATCTCGATGGCGGGACTGCCGGAATGAAGCGGTGAGGTGAGTCACGGCTCGTCGATGTTTGATCTAGGAAATGACGGTTAAAACGGACAAATTGGACACATTTACATGGTCGTTACCGCCGGTAACGCCGTGCTGAGCTGGGGAGACCTCCGGCTGTTTGAACCCCGGCCGCCCGCCTCGTAGCTTCATTGGCGGTGCAACGAGCACCACCCGGGTTCACCCCCGACGCACAGCCCGCCGGTTTCGCACCGGCGCCGGCAGTGCCCGCCGAAGCGACCGCTCGAACAGGTCGCCGGTGTGTGGAGGTGGCCGGGGCGGCACGGAACGTCCGACACGTCTCCGGCCGCCCGACGGACGCGGCGCGCGATTTCCAGACCCTCCAGGGCTTGGTTCCGCATGCCCTCCCGGGGCTGTCGAGAGGAACCTCATGACCTTCCGTAACGAGACCGCCGCTGCCACCACCACCGCCACCAAGCGCAACCGCGTCCGGATGGCTGTCGTGGCGGGCGCCGCTGTCGCGGCCCTGCCGGTGGCCGGCCTCGTCACGGCCACCTCGGCCTCGGCCGCCTCCGTCTCCACCTGGGACGCTGTCGCCCAGTGCGAGAGCGGTGGCAACTGGGCCATCAACACCGGCAACGGTTTCTACGGCGGTCTGCAGTTCACCTCCAGCACCTGGGCCGCCTTCGGCGGCACCGCCTACGCCTCGCAGGCCAACCTGGCCACCAAGGCGCAGCAGATCGCCGTCGCCGAGAAGGTCCTCGCCTCGCAGGGCCCGGGCGCCTGGCCCGTCTGCTCCGTCAAGGCCGGTCTGACCAAGGGCGGCGCCGCCCCCGTGGTCGACACCTCCGCCCCGAAGGCCACCGAGGCCCCGAAGCCGGCCGCCCCCAAGGCGACCGAGGCTCCGAAGGCCGCCGCGCCGAAGGCCGTCGAGGCCCCCAAGGCTGTCGAGGCCCCCAAGGCCGCGCCGAAGGCTGTTGACGCCCCGAAGGCTGTCGAGGCCCCCAAGGCCGCGCCGAAGACCGACGCCGCGCCGAAGGCCGACAAGGCCGCGAAGTCCGGCAAGTCCTGGACCTCGAACGACGCCAAGCAGGTCAACGGCACCTACACCGTCAAGGCCGGCGACACCCTGAGCAGCATCGCCGCCGCCCAGGGCGTCGACTGGCACGCCCTGTACGACAACAACGCCAAGGTCATCGGTGCGAACCCGGACCTGATCCTCCCGGGCCAGACCCTCACCGTCTGATCCGACGCCGGTCGATCCGGCGCTGGTCGATCCGACGCCGGGTGATCCGGCGGTTGATCCACGCCTCCACGGCCGCCCTCCCGCACCACGGGAGGGCGGCCGTCGGGGGTTTCCGGCGGTTGCCGGGGCCGATGGCTGTCGGGCCCGGTGGCTGTTGCCGGTCCGGCCGTTGTCGGAGGGGTGCGCGAGGATGGGGATGTGACCCAGGGCGAGTTGTTCGGCGGACTCTTCGACGCCTCCCCCGAGCGCGGGCGGTCCGAGCCGGCTCCGGGGGCGGTGCTGCTCCCCGGCTGGCTCGACGCGGCGGCGCAGCTGCGGCTGGTCGCCGCCTGCCGCGACTGGGCGCGCCCGCCCGCGGGGATGCACACCGTCCGGATGCCCACCGGCGGGACGATGTCCGTCCGGATGGTCAGCCTGGGCCTGCACTGGTATCCGTACGGCTATCGGGGCGTGGCCGAGGACGGCACCCCGGTCAAACCGTTCCCGCCCGAGCTCGGCGCGCTCGCCCGGCGGGCGGTGGCCGAGGCGTACGGGGCGACGGTCGGCGGCGGTATCAGCGGCATCGGTGGCATCGCCGGGGCCGTCGACTACGAGCCGGACGTCGCGATCGTCAACCACTACCCGCACGGCGCCCGGATGGGCCTGCACCAGGACCGCGACGAGCGCGCCGACGCCCCGGTGGTCTCGCTGTCGCTCGGCGACACCTGCGTCTTCCGGCTCGGCAACACGGAGACCAGGACCAGGCCGTGGACCGATCTGGAGCTGCGCGGCGGCGACCTGCTGGTGTTCGGCGGCCCGGCCCGGTTCGCGTACCACGGTGTGGTGCGGACCCTGCCCGGGACGGCGGACCCGGCGCTGGGGCTGACCGGGCGGCTGAACATCACCGTCCGGCAGTCGGGCCTGTGAGCGGCGCCGTCCCGCTCCCAGCTGCGGGTCCCAGCTGCGGCTCCCACCTGCGGCGACGTTCCGCGCAGGGGCTACTGTTCGACCTCGTTCGAGTGAATTGGTGCGGCCGGCCCGGGTGCGGGGAATGTCCCGGCTCGCTGAGGAATTCGATTGAGCTGGAGAATTCGAGAGAACGGGCAGCCGGCGGCGGGGCGGAAGACCTCCGGCCCGGGCGGCGGCCCGGAGAGGACGTGTCCCATGGCTACCCCCGTCGACGATCTCGTCGCACTGCTGGACCTCGAGCAGATCGAGCTGAACATCTTCCGCGGGCGAAGCCCCGAGGAGGCGCTCCAGCGCACGTTCGGCGGGCAGGTGGCCGGCCAGGCGCTGGTGGCGGCGGGGCGCACCGTGGACGACGACCGCCCGGTCCACTCGCTGCACGCGTACTTCCTGCGGCCCGGCGTGCCCGGGGTGCCGATCGTCTACCAGGTGGACCGGCTCCGGGACGGCCGCTCGTTCACCACCCGCCGGGTGCTGGCGATCCAGGGCGGTCGGTCGATCTTCGCGCTGACCGCCGACTTCCACGCCCCGGAGCCCGACAGCATCGAGCACCAGTACCCGATGCCCGACGTGCCCGGCCCGGAGAAGCTGCCGAGCGCGCTGGACGAGGTCGGCTCCCGGCTCGGCGAGCTGCCCCCGTTCATCAGCCGGCGCCAGCCCTTCGACATCCGCTACGTCGACCGGCTGCGCTGGACCACCGAGGAGCTCGACGGGGTCGAGGCGCGCAGCGGCGTCTGGCTGCGCACCAACGGGGCGCTGCCGGACAACCCGCTGATCCACGTCTGCGCGCTCACCTACGCGTCGGACATGACGCTGCTGGACGCCGTCCGGGCCCCGGTCGAGCCGCTCTGGGGCACCCGGCACTTCGACATGGCCTCGCTGGACCACGCGATGTGGTTCCACCGGCCGTTCCGCACCGACGACTGGCTGCTCTACCAGCAGGAGTCCCCGATCGCCCACGGCGCCCGGGGCCTGGCGCGCGGGCAGATCTTCGACCGGAGCGGCCAGCTGGTGGTGTCGGTGGTGCAGGAGGGCCTGTTCCGCCGGATCAAGTCCTGAGGGGCGAGTGGTGGCGGTGTCGGCGCGGGTGCGAACGGCGTGTTGACCGGTATGACGGTGGCATGGCCGCGGTGTGACCGACGTGGCGGGCGTGACGGGCGTGCGACGACCGTGCGACGGTGTCCGGGACTGGGAATGCCCGGCCCGGGTACCGGATGTTCGATGGGGTGACGGAGAACGGACGGCCCGCCCTGCGGGCCCTGGACCGGATTGGGAGGGCGAGCCGATGACGGCGACGGCCGCGGAGGAATGGCAGCACTGGAGCGACGGACGGGCGGCGACCGTCAGCGCGCCGCACGGCCAGTTGGCGCTCACCGGTACGCACTGGCTGGAGCCGGAGCCGGCGGCGATCGCCGGACTGCCCGGAGTCTGGTGGGCGGACGCGGAGGGCGTGCGGCTGCGGGCGGCGGCGGCCGACGGTGTCACTGTCGCGGGAGCGGACACCCCCGTCGACGGCGAGGTGCTGCTGCGCCCGGACACCGACCCGGCGGCGGACACCGCCGCGCTCGGCGAGGTGCTGCTGGTGCCGATCGAGCGCGAGGGCGAGCCGGCCCTGCGGGTCTTCGACCCGAACTCGCCCGGGCGGGCGTCGTTCGCCGGGATCTCGGCCTACCCCTACGCGCCGGAGTGGGCCGTTCCGGCGGTCTTCACCCCCTTCGAGGACGGTGGTGAGGGCGGCGGTGTGCACGGCGCCGGGCGGACGGTGCTCGTCCCGAACGCCGACGGCAAGGAGCGTCCGCTCGCGGTGACCGGACAGATCGCGTTCACCGTCGCCGGCGAGCACCGCACCCTGACGGTCAGCCGCTCGGGCGACGGCCGGCTGAGCGGGGTGATCGCCGACGCGACCAGCGGCCGGGACACCTACCGCTTCCGCTTCGTCACCCTGCCCGCCCCGGACCAGGACGGCCGCACGGTGCTCGACCTCAACCGCGCCTACCTGCCGCCCTGCGCCTTCGCGGACCACTTCATCTGCCCCTTCCCGCCGCCCGGCAACCGCCTGGACTTCGCGGTGGAGGCGGGCGAGAAGCAGGTCCTCACCCGGTAGGGGCCGGCTCCGCGGTGCACCCGCCGGGCCTCGGTGCGTTCCGGGGTCCGGCGGGTGTTGTGTTTCTTGCTCCGAAGCTCATCTGCCGGGGCCGGTCGGGGAGTTGAAGGTCGGGGGTTCTCGTTGACAGCTTCCTGGAGGCGTGCCACTCTGGCTAGATAGATAGCAAGCTACCTATCTGTGTCGCGGGTCAGGATCGTGTTCGGCCTGTTCGGCCAGTTCGGCCTGTTCGCCTGTTCCGCCTCGGCTGGGCGCCTGCACCGGTGGGGCGTCCCTCCTGATCGCACACTCCGGCAGAGGAGAGCACCCGCCGTGTCCACCACCGCCCGCGCCCGGGTCACCGGGTTCCAGAGGTTCGGAAACAAGACGATGGAGGTCTTCCACCGGATCGGCCTGCCGGTCGGCCCGATGCAGCTGTTGAAGGTGAAGGGCCGCAAGTCCGGCCGCGAGTACACCAATCCGGTCGCGCCGGTGACGGTCGGCGGCACGATGTACATCCTGCAGGCGTTCCCCGGGTCGGACTGGGTGAAGAACGTCCGGGCGGCCGGCGAGGGCGTGCTGGTGCGCGGCCGCAAGGCACGGCGGGTCGGGCTGGTGGAGGTGCCGCCGGACGAGCGCGGGCCGATCGCCCGGCAGTTCCCGACCCAGGTCCCGATGGGCGCGAGCATCTTCGTGAAGAACGGCGTGGTGCCGGACAAGCGGCCGGAGAGCTTCGAGCGGGCGGCCCGGGGGATCCCGTTGTTCCGGGTCGTCCCGCTCTGAACTCCCGCCTGCGGGTCCTCCTCTCGGCGCACTGGCCGGCGCACTGGTTCGCGGACTGGTTCGCGGACCGGTCGGCGCAGTGGTCGGCGCAGTGGTCGGCGCTACGCTGCACGGAGGATCTCGTGACGATTGGGAGGCGCGGATGCCCGGCCGGCAGAGCGCAGAACGGTTGGCCGCCGAGGCGGACGCCGGTCCGACCTGGCTGCGGAGCAGCGTCGCGCCCAAGCTGCACCTGACTGCGAAGTCCTGTCGCGCGTTCTTCGAGGAGCGCCTCGCCGAGGCCGGTGCGACCTTCGCGGCCTGGACCGTGCTCGCCGCCCTCAAGCTGGAGGGCCCGATGATCCAGCGCGCACTCGCCCAGTACCTGGGCATCGAGGGCCCGACGCTCTCCCGTCACCTGGAGTCGATGGAGCGGCGCGGCCTGGTCGTCCGCAGGCGCACCGACCTCGACCGCCGGGCGGCGACCGTGGAGATCGCGCCCGACGGCGAGGAGATCTACAACCGGATCTCCTCCGTCGCGATCAGCAGCCAGCAGGACATGCTCAAGGGCCTCAGCGACCGTGAGATCGCGCAGCTCTCGACACTGCTGGACCGGATCCTGGAGAACGTCGGGCCGCGCTGACGCCTGCGTCGAGCGGCCGCAAACGCCCCCCGGTGTCCGGGGCCGGTGCGGGCGGGACGACGATGGGGCACTGTGTCGACCAATCATCCTGCCAATTCGCCGGCCGACGGGGACTCGCCGCCGACCCCCGCCCCGCCCTCTGCGCCGCTCTCCGCGCTGCCGCGGTCCCGCTACCGGCGGCTGGCCCGGGGGGCCTTCGCCGACCTCAGCCCTCTCCGGTACCACGCCGACTACCGGCGGGTGTGGTTCGGCCAGTCCATCTCCTCCATAGGCCAGCAGATGACGGCCGTCGCCGTCTCCGTGCAGGTCTACGACCTGACCGGCTCCACCTTCGCCACCGGCCTGGTCGGCCTCTTCTCCCTGGTCCCGCTGATCGCCTTCGGCCTCTACGGCGGCGCCATCGCCGACACCGCCGACCGCCGCCGCCTCGGCCTGATCGGCTCGGCCGGCCTCGCCGTCGTCTCCGCCGTGCTCGCCGCCCAGGCGATCGCGGGCCTCGGCCTCGTCGCCGTCCTCTACGCCGCGGTGGCCCTCCAGGCAGCCTTCTTCGCGCTCGCCTCGCCGGCCCGCTCGGCGATGATCCCGCGCCTCGTCCCCGCCGAGCGGCTCCCCGCCGCCAACGCCCTGAACACCGTCAGCATGAACCTCGGCCTCACCGTCGGCCCCATGATCGGCGGCGTCCTCATCGGCGCCTACGGGGTCCAGGCCGCCTACCTGGTCGACACCGTCGCCTTCGGAGCCACCCTCTACGCGATGTGGCGCCTGCCCGCCATGCGCCCGCTCGGCGACCGCAAGGGCCGCGCCTCCGTCCTCGACGGCCTCCGCTTCCTGCGCGAGCAGCCCAACCTGCGCACCAGCTTCCTCGCCGACCTCGCCGCGATGATCTTCGGCATGCCGCGCGCCCTCTTCCCGGCCCTCGCCATCACCTTCTACGGCGGCGACGCCCGCACCGTCGGCCTGCTCGCCGCCGCCCCCGCCGTCGGCGCCCTGGCCGGCGCCCTCTTCTCCGGCTGGGTCGGCCGCATCCACCGCCAGGGCGCCGCCGTCATGACCGCCGTCGCCGCCTGGGGCCTCGCCATCGCCGCCTTCGGCCTGGCTCGCAACCTCTGGCTCGGCCTCCTCCTGCTCGCCGCCGCCGGCTGTGCCGACACCATCAGCATGATCTTCCGCAACACGATGATGCAGGTCGCCGCCCCCGACGAGATGCGCGGCCGCCTCCAGGGCGTCTTCATCGTGATCGTCGCCGGCGGCCCCCGCCTCGGCGACTTCGAGTCCGGCGCCGTCGCCTCCCTCACCAGCCCGACCGTCTCCGTCGTCAGCGGCGGCCTCGCCTGCGTCGCCGCCATCCTCCTCCTCGCCGCCCGCCGCCCCGCCTTCCTCCGCTACGACGCCCGCCACCCCACCCCCTGACC